>CAXRAE010000001.1:0-204037 GCA_964229025.1 Limnobacter sp.
CTGCAAAATTTACTAAACTCGACGGAGTAGATGTTTATAAAAGCCTTGACAGCTTTCACATTCATTTACTTTATTTCCGTGAGCACTAACTTTGAATCGTGATTCAAAGCCATTCTTCTTTGAGAAGAAGAACATGCATCAAATCCGCTCGTTAGCGCCCACACTTATCGGCTGTTAACTTGTTAAAGATCATCTCGAAAAAAACAACAAACAACCCATTCAAAACCGCCCGTTTCCAGACCTGCCGAACCGCTTGTTTGCTTCGTTTCGCCCTGCTGTCGTTGCAGCAGAGAAGCGAGATTATGCACACACTTACAAAAGCTGTCAAACACTTTTGCAAAGTATTCTCTTAAAAAACCAATCTTTTTTTACAACGTCAACTCCAACCAACAACCAACACCATCAACGCCCACGCCAAAGTGATTGATCGCAAAAAGGAAACTCGTTGAACCCATGAAAAAGGCCCCAAAGAAATCGGGGCCCTAGACCATCAAAAAATTTTCGACGGGTGCCCATTTGCGGCGACAAATGACACCTCAGCGTGAATTCAAGCGTTACTTGTTTTGAAAATTTGGTTTTCTTTTTTCAACAAATGCCGCCATGCCCTCTTTCTGGTCCTCGGTGGCAAACAGACTGTGGAACATCCGGCGCTCAAACAGCATGCCCTCAGACAACGGGCCTTCATAAGCGCGGTTAATACTTTCTTTGGCCATCATGACGGATGGCTGTGAATACGCGGCAATCACGGTGGCCGCCTCAAGGGCTTCATCCAGACAACGGTCCGCAGGTACTACCCGGGAAACCAGGCCTGCGCGCTCCGCTTCGGCGGCATCCATCATTCGACCAGTGAGGCACAAATCCATGGCTTTGGCTTTGCTGACAGCACGCGGAAGGCGTTGTGTGCCGCCTGCGCCGGGGATAATACCCAGCTTGATTTCGGGCTGACCGAACTTCGCGGTGTCGGCACAAATGATGAAATCAGTCATCATGGCCAGTTCGCACCCTCCACCCAATGCAAAACCACGAACCGCTGCAATCACCGGTTTACGGATTTGACGGATCGTTTCCCAGTTGCGAGTGATGTATTCGCCTTTGTACACATCCATGTATGTGAAGGAAGCCATGGCTGCAATGTCGGCCCCTGCGGCGAATGCCTTGTCACTGCCGGTGATGACCATGGCACCGATCTGCTCATCGGCGTCGAATGCGGACAAAGCCTGCCCCAGCTCGGTCATGAGTTGATCATTCAAGGCATTCAGCACCTGTGGGCGATTCAAGCGCACCAAGCCTACTTTGCCGTGCGTTTCAACAAGAATGGTTTCGTAAGTCATGCTGGGTCTCCGTTTTTTAAGTTGACGTTTGTCGAAAGTCTAACCGGACAAGCGCAGCCAGAAGACAAATTCGATCTAAATTCAATCAGTGCGTGACTTTATTTTCTGTCTAGGACAAAATAGACCCAAGTTAGACAAAACAGGCAGTGATACATGACGCAACGATTATTTGTGATGGGTGCGAATAGCGCCATTGCTCAAGCGCTGATTCAGCAATGCGTAAACAGTGGCACGGAAGTGGTGGCAGCCGGGAGAGATCTGTCGGTTCTGGAAACACTGTACGGCAACAACAAGGCGGTTCACATTCAAGAGGTTGATGCCTGCGATTCAGCCTCTGTGACACAGGCTTTTGAAGCACTGGAAGCCAATTCTGTTCAGGTGGACGGATATGCGCATTGCGTCGGATCCATTTTGGTTTCGCCACTGACCAAAACCAGCGACGCTCAGATTGATTCCGTGGTTCAAGTGAATTTGATTTCTGCGATGTATGGCCTGCGCGCCTTCCTCAAGCATTGCAAAAGCCATGGTCAAGGTGGCTCGGCGGTGCTGGTGTCGACCTGCGCAACAGGCATCGGTGTCGCAAACCACGAGGCCATTGCGGCGGCGAAGGCGGGCGTTGAAGGGTTGGCCAGATCAGCCGCAGCCACTCACGCACCTGACAATATCCGCATCAATGTGGTTGCCCCGGGGCTGACTGACAGTCCGATTGCTTCTGCCTTCCTAAAAAGCGAAGTGATGCGCAACGCCAGTGCGAAACAATACCCTCTCAATGGCGTGAACACGCCGCAGGAAGTGGCACAAGCCATGCACTGGCTACTTGGCAGCGCATCAAACCGCATGACGGGAACCGTCATGAACATCGACGGCGGCTTTCGCAACATTCGCCCTTTGGTTAAGTAAGAACCACGTCACCAGGGCAGGAGCAACCATGCAGTACGTGAACAACAGTGATTTTGAATCAAGCCGCACAGCAGCACTTAAAGCCATTGATTCGGTGGACCCGACGCATTACGCGCGCTCGCGGAATTTTCTGAGCGGTGCAGTAACCCGCCTTTCTCCCTGGATTACGCATGGCTTCACGAGTGTGCGCGAAGCTGCGCAACGGATCAGTCAGCGACACTCACTTGGATTCGACGACAAACTGATTTTCGAGTTTGCATGGCGAGAGTTTTTCAAGCATGTCCACGGAGAACTGGGTAACGGAATTTTGGCTGACGTGCGTAAGCCGGTGTGGTCGGGGCGTTATTCGGACGCATTGCCAGCAGACATTCAGGAAGGACGCACGGGCGTCAAGGCCATTGATGAGTCAATTGCCTTACTTTATTCCACGGGCTACATACACAACCACGCCAGGATGTGGATTGCTTCTTATGTGGTGCATTTGCGGAAAGTGAACTGGCGCGTGGGCGCAGACTGGATGTATGCACACCTGCTGGATGGCGACCTGGCATCGAACCACTTGAGCTGGCAATGGGTGGCCGGCACGTTCAGCCACAAACCTTATTTGTTCAATGCGGGCAATGTTGCCAAATATGCTCCCGGTTGGGATTGCTCGGGCACTGCACTGGACACTGATTATGAAGACCTCGAATCCATTGCACGAAGCAAGCGCTCGGTTGGAACAGAACCAAATGCGCCGCTTCAAGGACACCCTGAACCTGAAACAGCCGGCTGGAATTCCGAAAAGCTCAGTGCCAACCTGATGCGTAAAGTGGTTGAACTGAACACGGACGAAGGCTTGAATTCGGCAGCGATTGTGGCCAAGCGCTTCGATGAGATCGAGCTGATTCACCCCTGGGATTTGCAGGCCTGCTTTCAATTGACCCAAACAGGACAATTGCGAGTTGGCTTGATTGATGAGGCCTTTCATCGAGCCCACCCCTGGAGCGATGCACGCTGGGGCTTCGTGATGAAGGCAATGGAAACAGGCTGCGATCAAATCTGGGTGCTCGATTCTTCCAATATTCACCACAACGCCAATGTTCTTGCCAGGTTTCAGGCGACAACAACCCGCCTGAATGCACGCGCCACACTCAATCCTGGCTACCTGAGCCTGTCCAGAGTACTGCTGGTGCGTTGGTCTCCAGTCGAGACCATGCTTCCAAACCCGGAGCGCTTTCAACAAAGCTTTTCCCGGTTTTACAAAGAAGCGACCTACAAGGCAGGAAGCCTTGAGGAGGCGCTGCACACGCATTTCAGCATGGTGGATTGATACGGTGGCCAATTTAATGAAAACAACCTGGATGAACTGGCTCGGCTACGCCGGGCTTTTGCCTTTTCTGGGCCTGGCTGTAATGACTGGCGTGTACGAGGGCACTGAACAATCCAGAGAGTTTGCACAATACAACCTGATTTACGGGATTTGTATTGTGTCGTTTCTGGGCGCCGTTCACTGGGGATTGGCCATTGCGATGAACAGCCACGAAACGCCCAGTTACCTGGCTGGCCTGAGTCAGGCTGAGTTCGAGACACGCAGTTTCATTTGGGGGGTAACACCCTCGTTGCTGGCCTGGCTTGCGGGCGCTTTCACACCTCTGAACATGACCTTGTGGTTGCTTGCAATCATCTTGCTGCTGGTGTGGCTTGTTGACCAACGGTTTCTCAAACCCATGAAGGCGTTTTCGGAGTATCTGAGACTTCGGAATCACCTCACCGCCGGTGCCGTGCTTGGCTTGGGAGCAACTGCCTGCTTCGTTTAAATGGTGTAGTCTTGCAATAGAGACAACACACCATCAGAAGGAAGACCGCATGTTCAAAGCCATACTTTTACAAAAAAACGATCAAGGCGAATTCAAGGCCGGTATTGAACAGATCAGCGAATCCAGTCTGCCCGAAAGCGGCGATGTGCTGGTACAGATTTCCCACTCGACATTGAATTTCAAAGACGGTCTCGCAATATGCAACAAGTCGCCCGTGGTGCGCCAGTGGCCAATGGTTGCAGGGATCGACGGTGCAGGCACGGTGATTGAAAGCCAACACCCGAACTTCAAACAAGGTGATGAAGTGATTCTGAACGGGTTCGGCGTGGGCGAAACACACTGGGGCTGCTTGAGTGAAAAAGCCAAGCTGAAAGGCGATTGGTTGATACACAAGCCGGCAGGGCTGACAGCCGCGCAAGCCATGGCGATTGGCACCGCCGGCTACACGGCGATGTTGAGCGTGTTGGGGCTTGAAAGCCAGGGTGTAAGCCCTGACAAAGGTGAGATTCTAGTGACTGGTGCGACCGGTGGGGTTGGGTCTGTGGCGATTGCGCTGTTGAGCAAATTGGGCTACACCGTGGTGGCAACCAGCGGAAAGGCCGAGCAAACCGATTTTCTGAAAAAACTGGGTGCGCACGATGTGCTCGATCGTAAAACCTTGAGCGAGCCTGGCAAACCTTTGCAAAAAGAACGGTGGGCTGGCGTGGTGGATTGCGTGGGGTCTCATACGTTGGCCAATGCCTGCGCCCAAACGAGGTACGGCGGTACGGTGACCGCATGTGGCTTGGCTCAAGGCATGGACTTCCCGTCATCGGTTGCGCCATTTATTTTGCGCGGCGTGACATTAAAGGGCATTGACTCTGTGATGGCGCCTTTGGCTTTGCGCAAACAGGCCTGGGCGCGCTTGGCACAAGACCTTGATTTGAGCAAACTGGCAAGCCTGTCCAGAACAATTGATTTGGACCAAGCAATTGAGGCAGCTGGTCAAATTATGTCGGGCACTAACACTGGGCGCATGGTTGTAAAAATCTGAGGCAAATGATGTTGCATTATTTGGTGAGCATGGCCGATGCCAAAGGCCATTATTTCGATGTGCAGTTTCAAATGGAATTGCCCAACGACTTGATTGAAACCGATGGGTCGGTGCATTTTGTGGAGTTCAAACTGCCGACCTGGATTCCCGGCAGTTACCTGATCCGGGAATTTTCGCGCAATGTGTTGTGGACGCAATTTCAAGTCAACGGCGAGCAGGCCGCTTGCTCCAAAACAAGCAAGAACTGCTGGCGTGTTGAAATAGACGCTGCATTGGCCAATAGGCAGGCTACAACCCTTCTACAGGGGCAGTGGCGCGTGTACGCCTGGGATTTGTCGGTGCGCGGTGCGCATTTGGATCAAACCCACGGCTTTTTCAATGGCACCAGCCTGTTTTTATTGCCCAAGGGCAGTGAAGACACCGCCATTGAGTTGGTGATTGAACGTCCTGCGCACGGCACCGGCGAGAGCACATGGGTGGTGGCTTGCGGCCTGCCCTTCCCCACCCACACCGAGTTGAATGCCCACGGCTGCCCGATTTTGCAGCCAGGGGGCAGAGTGATGTTCCATGCGGAAAACCACGACTCTTTGATAGACCACCCGGTTGAAATGGGTGAATTACAGACGGCCGTTTTTCACGCCCACGGCACTGAGCACGTGTTTGCTGTGTATGGCGCAGACTCGGATTTGGATCTTCAGCGACTGTGCGATGATTTAAAGCCTGTGTGTGAGGCTCAAATCGCTTTGTTCGAGCCAAAAACCAAGCAGGCACCGTTCACGCGTTACTGGTTTATTCTGCACGCAACCGACAGTGGCTATGGTGGGCTTGAGCACCGCAACAGCACCGCTTTGCTGTGCAGCACTCAGGATTTGCCGCAACGTGGGGTGGAAAAACCACCCAAGGGCTATGAAACCTTGTTGGGACTGTGCAGCCACGAGTATTTCCACAGTTGGAATGTGAAACGCATGAAGCCAGCGGTGTTCACGCCCTATGCCTTGGATGCGGAAAGCTACACACGATTGCTTTGGATCTTTGAGGGCTTCACCTCGTACTATGACGACTTGATGCTGGCCAGAGCCAACAAGCTGAGTGAAAGCGCGTACCTGAAAGCTTTGGGCAAAACGGTGGCACAGGTGATGAAGGGCCCGGGCCACGAAAACCAGAGCGTGTCTGAAAGCTCGTTTGAAGCCTGGACCAAATACTATCGCCAAGATGAAAATGCACCCAATGCGATCGTGAGCTATTACACTAAGGGCGCGCTGGTTGCATTCTGCCTGGACAGCACCATTCGCCAACGCACCCGCGGCGAAAAAAGCCTGGACGATGTGATGCGCCTGATGTGGCAACAAAAAGGCTTGACCGGAAAAGGTCTGCACGAAAATGAATTTCCTTCTTTACTTGAACAGGCCACGGGCTTGAACTTGAGCCAAGAGATTGCGCAATGGACACAATCGACAGCCGCGCTTCCTCTGGAAACCTGCCTTGAGTATTTTGGCTATGCGCTGAAGCAGATGAGCACTGACCATGCGATTTCGCTGGGCATGCATGGCGCTTTCAAGCCCGAGGGCATGCAAGTGAAACAGGTCATCAACGGTGGCCCTGCCCACCAAGCAGGTATTTCCGCCGGGGATGTGCTGCTGGCGATCAACGGCAAACGCCTGACAGATTCACAACTGCAACGCGTGTTACAAAGCAGTCAAGTTGGACAAACGCTTCCCATAGCGGGTTTTCGGGCAGACCGACTGATGCAGTTTGAATTGCTTGCCGCCGCGCCTCGGTCAAATGAATGGAGCATTGAACCCAGCGCGGGAAAAGGTTCGGAAGGCAGCCAGAAAAGGCCGCCACCACCTTGGCTCAACACCCAGTAAAAACCAAAGACAACCCTGGCTTTATTCGAACAACTCGGACAAAGCCTGACCGGGCGAGGGTGCGCGCATGAACGCCTCGCCCACCAAAAATGCATGAATGTCGTTGCTGCGCATGAGTTGAACGTCTTCGCGAGTTGCAATCCCGCTTTCAGTGACCAACAGGTGGTCGGTGCTGACTTTGTGCCTGAGGTCCAAGGTCGTTTGAAGGGATGTTTCGAAAGTACGCAAGTTGCGGTTGTTCACACCCACCAACGGTGTTTTCATTTGCAAGGCAATGTCCATCTCGGCTTCGTCGTGCACTTCGACGAGCACATCCATGCCCAGCTCATTGGCACATTGTTCAAGCTCAAGTAGCTCTGGCAGACCAAGCGCAGAAACAATCAACAAAATTGCATCGGCGCCCAAGCCACGCGCCTGTACCACTTGATAGGTGTCGATGATGAAATCTTTGCGAATGACAGGAAGACCACTGGCCTCCCGGGCAAGATCAAGATAATGCGGTGCGCCTTGAAAGTACTGCATATCGGTGAGTACTGACAAGCAAGTTGCGCCGTGTTTTGCGTAACTGCGCGCAATCTCAACCGGATCAAATGGATCGCGCAATACGCCCTTACTGGGACTGGCCTTTTTGACCTCGGCAATGACGGCTGGCAGACCTTTGGCCACGGCGGTTTTCATGGCAGACACAAAGCCACGGGGAGCATCGACTTGGGCGGCTTTGCTCAACCATTGCACTTCCGACAACACCTGTTTGCCTTGTGCGATTTCTTCCCGTTTGGTCGCAAGAATTGTTTGGAGAATGTCGCTCATGA
Source organism: Limnobacter sp. (assembly GCA_964229025.1). Taxonomy (GTDB): domain Bacteria; phylum Pseudomonadota; class Gammaproteobacteria; order Burkholderiales; family Burkholderiaceae_B; genus Limnobacter. The sequence goes on from CAXRAE010000001.1 coordinate 7,744, forward strand.
TGCGGCCTTAGGGAGTAACAGATTGGGTGAATTCAATGTAGGCCTTGAGCTTGGCCATGGCCTGCCCACTGGACACCACTTCACGGGCCATTTCTACGCCCTCCTCCAGGGTTTGGGCAGCGCCCGCTGCGTATAAACCAGCGGCGCTGTTGAGCAAGACGATGTCCTGAATTGCTCCGCCCTTGCCTTGCAAGGCGTGAAAAATTTTGTCTCGAGACTCTTCAACAGACCCAGCGTGCAATACGCTGTGCGAGGCGCGGTTCAGCCCCAGCTTTTCCGGGGAAATGGTGTACTGAACAACTTCGCCGTTGCGCAGTTCAGCCACATGGGAATCGCATTCAACACACAGTTCATCCATGCCGTTTTCACCGTGTACGATCAAGGCTTTCACAGAGCCCAGCTTGGCCAAAACCTGTGCCTGCAAAGCCAACAAGCGCGGGCTGTAAACCCCCATCACCTGGCGCCTGGCGTTGGCCGGGTTGGTCAATGGGCCTAAGATGTTGAACACCGTGCGCACACCGAGTTCTTTTCGGACCGGACCAGCAAAGCGCATCGCGCTGTGATGATTGGGTGCAAACATGAAACCGATGCCGACCTGTGCAATGGATTGCGCAACCTCATCGGGCTTGAGATTGATGTTGACACCGAGCAACTCGAGCACATCGGCGCTGCCGGAATTTGACGACACACTTCGCCCGCCATGTTTGCCCACTTTCACGCCCGCACCGGCCAGTACGAACATGCAGGCAGTGGAAATGTTGAACGTTTGGGCACCATCCCCACCAGTGCCACACAGATCAACCACATCGGTTCCTGATGGCAACACCACAGGGGTGACCAGATCGCGCATGACTTGCGCGGCAGCTGCCACTTCATCAGCGGTTTCACCTTTGATGCGAAGCGCCACCAACAAACCGGCAATTTGTACCGGGGTCAACCCGCCACTGAGCAGTTGCTCGAAAGCCTGCCGGGTAGTGGCATGCGACAAGTGTTCGCCTGCCAGCAATTGATCTAAAACCTGTGTGTAATTGAATGTGTTGGACATGGCGCGCAATGGGTGCGTGTTGATCGGGTGAGTCAATTAAGCAGGCTGCGCTGGTTTGACTCGTTGCAGGAAATTTTTCAGCAAATCGTGCCCGCGGTCGCTCAGTATGGACTCCGGGTGAAACTGAACCCCTTCGACATCGAGTGTTTTGTGACGCACCCCCATGATTTCACCATCGGCTGTTTCAGCGGTGACTTCGAGGCAATCTGGCAAGGATTCACGCTCAATGGCCAGGGAATGATAACGAATACAGGTCAGCGGGTTGGGCAGGTGCTCAAACACACCCACATTGCGGTGGCGAACTGGTGACGTTTTACCATGCATGATGGTTTTTGCCCGCACAACTTTGCCGCCAAAGGCCTCACCAATGGCTTGGTGCCCCAGGCACACGCCCAACACAGGCACCACACCAGCCATTTTTTGAATGATTTCAATGGAAATGCCTGCTTGCGCAGGGGAACAGGGCCCGGGAGAAACACACACGGCGGATGGATTCATGGCCATGGCCTGAGCCACCGTGATGGCGTCGTTTCGGACCACTTCGACCTGTTGACCCAGTTCGCCAAAATACTGAACCAGATTGAAGGTGAAGCTGTCGTAGTTGTCGATCATCAGCAGCATACAGGGCCTAACTATTTGATTCTATTTACAGTAGCACTAAAGAAGGTCGGTTTAATACCCGCTTAAATACCCGCTATTTTGATTAGTGCTCGGGGCTAAATAAATTTAACCTGCTCTGTTTCTATTTTCCCACAGATAAAACCACTCGAACGAAATTAAGCAGCGGTATCCGTTTACGAATATCCGAATACGCATACTCGATGCATATCCGCTAAATATCCGTATTTGCATATTTATTGAATGGCGCCAGCCCACACCAATTTTGCATCGCTTAAGCTTTCCTCACCGTCCCACCGGTATGCAACCAAGGGGCCGCCCTTGCCCGCCGACCAATCAAGACAGGCAAGTTTTGGGCTCTCGATTGTAGGGTGACCACTGAACCAGTGATGCCCTAGAAACACAGGGGAGCCTTCGACGTTTGACATGACCAGCCCCAAAGGCCATTCCATGTCGTGAATTAAATGTTCTTGCCCCCTTGGAAGCAAAGCCACATCAGAAAGCTTTTGAGCGGCCGCTCGCCAATTGGCAATTCGAAGGCTGTCAAAACGATGACCATCTTTCTGAATGGCTTTGCCGTTTGGCAATGGAATTTCCAAGCCACACGTTAAAAGCTTTCTTGCTTGCATCAAGCTAGATTCGGAGCCATCGGCGTTGTGTTCATGAAGAATTGCCATAAGGCGATCATCAAGCAATGCACCAGGCTTCCAACCAGCATTCCATAGGGCATCAACAGAGGGCTGATCCCAACAGGCGTGAACCACCCGTATACCCCCAAGATCAAGACAAACCGGCAAGGTGCGAAACCAGCTTACCCAAGCCGCATGCTGAGCCGACCCTTCCCCCACCTGCCGAAGAAACTCGGCGTGTTGATTGCGGTTTTTTTCAGCTTTTGGGGTATTACCACAGTTGGGCCTGTAGAAATCGCCAGGATTTAGAGGATCGGGGGTTACGTATGCCACAGCATTGAATTCATGGTTACCCATGATGCAAAGCGCGTCGCCCGCCTCGACCATCTCGCGCACAATTTCCAACACGCGTAGTTGTTGTGGGCCACGATCAATTAAGTCGCCTAAAAACACCGCTTGCCTACCTTGGGGTGCGCGGAAGCTACGGCCCTTTGCTGAATATCCCAACTTACCCAGCAATTGCTCTAGCTTATCGGCATGCCCGTGTATATCCCCGATTACATCGTAGTTCAAGACCACCACCTTAGATTCAAGTTACAACTAAGTATAATTATGTTAGATTCACATTGCAACTAACTTTGATTTTTCGATATGACGAATAAAAACAATTCAGAGCCCACTATTTACCCCATGCCTTTGGTGCGGGTGGACTTAGCTGTTTTTTCCATTCAAGAGGGCTGCTTGAAGGTACTGCTAAGCCAGCGAAAGGAAGCGCCATTCAAAAACAAATGGGGACTACCTGGTGGGGTATTAAGGATTGACTTGGACGAGTCGTTTCATGCAGCAGCCAAACGAATTGGCGTGGAACGTATTGGCATTGCACCCACCGGGCTACAACAAGTAGTTACTGTGGGCGGTGCAAAGCGTGACCCAAGAGCCCCATGGGCGGTAAGCGTTGTGTTTCGCGGCATGGTGAAACCAGACCTACAACTGAGTTTAGGAAAACGAATTAATGCGCTGGAATGGCGGCCTGTGACCGACGCAGGTGCCAGCAGTGAATTGGCGTTTGATCACCGCGATTTGATTGAGTTGGCGGTGATTGACATTCGAAACAAGGTGCGCGAACTTCACTTTCCAGAAGGAACGCTACCAGACACTTTCACTATTCCGGAACTACAGGCATTGAGCGAGGAGATACTTGGGCACCCGCTGGACAAAGTTACATTCCGCAGACGGGTGCTGGCGAAAGAAATACTGGCCGAATTGTCTGAAGAATTAAGGGGTGGGGCACATAGACCAGCGAAAATTTACACCCTCAACAGCAAATCAATGAAAGCGAAAACGAAATTAAACGCTAACAATTGAAGTTAGCGCTTATCTTCTCCCCGCTTGGTAAAAGCAATCGCTTTTCATTTAGACAGAAAGGCAAAACCCAAAGCCTTAGATTCTTTTGGTTCAAAAAATCAAACACGGGCAAAGGTTGATCAAGAGCAGAAGTTTTTGGATAAATCAAAGCAAGGTCACCTTGACCTTCAAGATAGCTTTGCCCGTAGGCATATAACTGATAGAAGTCCGCCTGGGAGAGACCGTATTTTTCCTTACGATTTGCTTTCAGGCCGTCAATTAGCTTCCACTTGGTGTCAAGCACCGCGCTGCTTGCCTGGGTATTTTTCAACAATAAATCTGGCTTCAATCGAAACCATTGCTGATTACGGTGGCTGACCAAATAGTTACCTTGCACCTGTTTCTTCAAAAGAATATTCGAAGACAACTGCTTTTCAAGATGTTTAGCCACGAAGGCCTCAAATAGAGACTCCATCGGGAACAACAACGAAGGTGCCCCATGACGGCCTAACCCGGTCAAAGGTGACTCATCATTCAAAATCAATTTCGCCCAACTTAGGGCATCAGCGTAAGACGCCATACCCCTAACAAGTCGGATCTGTTGAAAATCAAGGCGCACAGATTGAGAGGCAGGAATATCTTCGAAAGCGAAGTTTAACTCCCGAGCGAGTTTCTGATTTTCACAAGATTTGGTGACGAGTAATATTTGGAGCAATGCCTTGTGGAGTATTCGATTCTCGGGCCGATCCGTTGAAAACTCGTCGTGTTGGGTAAAAAAACGATCTGCGCGAAAAATGTTGCTTCTTAAATGATTCGAAAGGAGAAGTTTTCCCCTCAACGCAAACAGATTTCCTTGATATTCACGATAATCGCTGCGAAGGCCACGCTTAACGACTTGCTCGACGCAAAGAAGAAACTCGCTTATGAAAATTTCTAACAATGGCATCTGAACTGCGCGCAACATTGCCTTCTCGGTTTTGACATGACGAAACCCATGAAGGCAGCTCAACATTTCGATTAATAATCTGCGCGACTCGACAATCCCGCCTTGAATTGCTTTACCCACTTTGGGTAACACCTCGATCTGGAATCCATCAGGGGATCGAATTACACCGACATAACTGGTCACTTGTATAACCCGACGCCCACGCCGCTGAGCCCACCGCAACCATACACCCTCTCCCTCTTCTGCGACTTGTATGCACCGATCTTCTAGCCAAGCAAACACTTTGGCGGGAATTTGATGCACTCCATCTGTGCCAACAAAATTCAAGTTTTCTGCTGTAAGAGCATCAAACTCGTAAATTGTTAATCTGTTCATCAACTTGGTAGGGTTTGATAGATGCCTATGTAAGCATCTGGATTAGAAAACGAAGCAACTTGAACAGAATATCGCTGTTGAGTCACGTAGGTATCGAGGCCATGGTTGTCACCAAATAATCGCGCCAAATCTTCTTCGTGATCCGGGCTCTCAACAACAAACCGAGCTGGCTCGGGCTTTTGGTTGTCGGCCAACACAAGTCGTATTTTTTGCCAGTCCTCGAAGAAATATTCCTCAAGCAAAGGCAGTATCTTGTTACTAAAAATCTGCGACAGGGCCACCAATCTCTCATCTCCATCGGGCACTTGAGAAAGCGATGTGAAATATGCGTGACCAATACAATGGTCGCGATCATAAAGAGCTTCAATACGTTGATTAATTGCAGATAACATTTTGGGGACATTAATAATTTGCTCACCCCATGTTACTTTTAAACCAAAAAGTGGCGAGCCCGATTCATCTCGACTATCTGGAAGTACTGGTATGAAATCAAATCTACGACGCAAAGCTGTGTCAAGAAGAGCCAAGGAACGATCAGCCGTGTTCATGGTTCCAATAATGTCGACATTCTGAGGCACTGAGAATGATTCGCCAGAGTAAGGCAATGTGACGGAGATCGGGGTATCTGAACCCTCGCGCTTATCGGGTTCGATCAAGGTAATTAACTCACCGAAAATCTTACTGATATTACCGCGGTTGATCTCATCAATCACCATAGCAAAGCGCTGGTCAGGACTTAGCCGAGCCTTACGACACAGTTCTTTAAATACACCAGGACGAATTTCATACCGAACTGAAGCCGATTCAGCCTCCTCGTCCAGTACCGGCCTGAGCCCCTCGACAAATTCCTCGTAGCCATAGGACTGATGAAAAGTAACGAAGCTGTAGTTACGTAAAACTTCCGACGATTTTGCACCCGCTCGATATTGATCAAGCAGCTTAATTAAATCATCGCAGGTTTCCTCCCAGTCCCCTGCCAACCGCCAAATAGATCCCTCGTCTTTATCAAATACCTGAGGGTTGTAACGCAGTTTTGTTTTTACAGTAGTTGATTCTTCCACTGTGCGTTCTTGCAACGTACCCCAGAGCGTCTGCCGGACGTTTTGCTTTCGACCTTTCAAATTGGAAATTGCATCAATAAAAGGGTGAGCTAGAAGCTGGCTAACATTTGCTGCGCCGCCAAGTTCGATCAATGCCAGAACTGCCCCTTCCCACCATTTCAACGGGGCGATCTTGTCCAAGATAAACTGAGATTTCCATTCTTCAGGAGAGATTTGAGTTGTTACCTGTTCATATTCTCGTTTTAACATCTGAGAAAGTTGGTATGTCTTGCCTGTCCCGGGAGGACCGTAGTAAATCCGATTGAAAGGTTTTCTAACTAAGGCCTGATCTACCAAAACTTCGTCCTCCACCTCGTCCATATCTTCTGGATCCTCCCGAAGCTGGTCCGGCCACAGTCCTGGACGTTCAATTTCCATAAGTATCGACTGATCCAAGGTTTCACGTTCGGAGACCAAGGCGGTTTCAATTTTCTCCACTAATTCATTAGTCAAAGGCTCCCTGTTCAACTTCGGAAGTGTAGCCAGCTCAAGCACCGAAGAGATCTTCCGAACTTTTGAGCCTTGGATCAGACCAAGAACACCACTTGCGCGCTCACTACCAGGATTTTTGCGACCGAATCGCACCTGAACACCTTTACCCATATGCCACCAATCTAGCCCAGCTGAATGGACAGCCCTAGCTAACTTACAAAAGGTAGCTTTATCCTGATCAGACCACGAGGCGCGAAAGGTTTGAAACGTGGGTTTACTATCGAAGTGTTTGAGCAAGTCTTCATCGCTCAAATTTTCTGTCAGATTCAGCTTAGAGGCCATCTCGTCATAGCGGTACCCAAATTTACGAATGGCATCAACAGTCCAATCGGTCAATTCAGCGAGCGATTTCCCCAACCCCTCTGGAGCCGAAAGGATGGCAACGACAGGTGACGAAGAATCAAAGTTGCCTCGTAACGACAAGTATTCACGACGTACGGCAGATCCATCATCGAGTCCTACTGTATCGATTTTAATAACAAAACCTTCATCCGCGCCGATACCAACTGTGTAAGCCAATTCCTTGGGGGAATCCTTCGTAGGATAAATACGGGCCCAGTTATACGGCTGAAAAAAATTTGCCTGACTGGTTGGGCGTTTGCGAACGTTGACGACACCTTCAGGAAACAGTCTGGCCTTTACTTCAAAGGCCCACGCCTGGGTAACCTCATAGGCCTTTTTGAGTTCGTCATAAGCACGATTCTGTTCCGGATTTGATTCATCACGCTTTTGCCCTTTCCACTTTTTCAATAACTTGAAGTGCTCGCTAGTAAAGTAATCCGCCATATTGGTCATATTCCCTCAACATCAATTCCGTGCTCGGCCAACCACGCTCTACGTTGAGCGTAGTCGGGCATTGCTCGCTCGACACGTAGCCAAAATGCAGGGGTGTGGTGGGGCTCATGCAGATGGGCAATTTCATGAACCAACACATACTCTGCAATTCGAGCTGGCAGCAGAATCGTCTTCCAGTGAAAATACAACCAGTTACCTTTTCCGCAAGAACCCCAACGATAACCGAGGTCTTGCACCTTCACACCAGCGGGCGCCACCTCCATGCGTGTCTGGTAATCAGATAATCGGTTGAGCAACCAAATACGGGCTCTTTCGCTGTACCAGCGGATGAAGTGCTCACGAGCATCGTGTTGCATATCGTTGCGAAGTACAAAACGCCCATTTACCAACTTTAAGGTCACGTTCTGGTCAGCAACTATCTTCAATCGATGAGTGCGCCCCAGGTACAAAAATCCCTCCCCTGCGACAAATTCTTTCTGGGGAACCTTGCGCTGAAGTCGCTCTTTTTCAGCCAGTTTCGTGTAGACCCAAAAGCGCTTCTCATCTATAAACTTACGGAGTTGATCAAGCCCAACTTCGGGCGGGGCAGCGAGAACTAGCTGCCCTGATCGTTCAACAGTGATTTGCATGGTGCGACGTTTGGAACTACGCCTTATGGAGAATTGCAGATCGTCAACCTGAATACACGCCGTTGCCTCAACGAAAGCATTATTCAGGGAATGATTAATAAGGTCTGAAGAAGTCTGCATCGATTAAACCTGTACAAGCTTGTCGTGGTTGGCTCGCGCCTGCTCCATCAACTTGTCTGCGAGTATGCCCGACATGTCAGTGTCCACGAGGGGCGGCCGCAAACGCATCAAGTGCTCAAACAATTGCGTATTGAGGTTTTCTTGTGCGGAAAGTTTATGAGGGCTCCAGATATCCCTATTGGATTGTAGCTCCTCAACCAAAAGATCCACCAATTCCACCGTTACATCTTTCAGGCGCAGCAATTCTGATTCTGTCGGCTTGTGCCCTGCACACACTACATCTAAAACCGTGCGGAGAAACGGAGCACAGTGTTCTGGCAAGTCACTTGGAGCATCAGCGCTACCAGCTTTACCAGTGCGCAACTCGTCGATGATCTTCTGCAATTGAGAAATAACTTCGGTCCATTGTTCACCCAAATTCTTCAGTATGTCGCTCAATCGCTCCGACAGCTTTCTGTACAAAACTGGATCTTCATCAGCATGCTTACGAATATGTGACCGAATAGCGTGTTCCATTTCAGATGCCTTGGCACGGTCATTTGCGGCACGGGCAACGTGCATTTCAAAACCTGAATCCGTCAACTGAATTGGCGGAATTTTCGGATCAACACCCAAAGAAATCACATGGTCATCAATCAACTTCCGTACTTTGGCGCCAACATCCCTACCTAGTACCGGTGTGTCCTTGTAACGATTTCGAGCGCGAGCGTAGATGTAAGCCAGATGCTTCGCATCTCGCGAATAAGGTAGCCCCTCAGGACGTGGCAGAACTGTATCGAGTGACGCGAGAAAAGCCTTCAGCTTGACAGCGAACTCAGCGCGGAGCTTCTCGCTGCCCAACGCCTCAACACAGGCCTCTGTGTCGTACATCGACTCAATGCCCTGCCTGCGAAACAGATCCACGACACGTAGATGCCGATCGCGCAACACCGGCACCTCATCTTTTAGGCTTGCAAGTACACCTTCCACATCCTCATCGGCGTAAGCGGCAAGCGCCTCTTTTAAATGTTGCGCGACGCCATAATAGTCCACCACAATGCCACAGCGTTTACCAAAACCGGTGCGGTTTACTCGGGCAATCGCCTGAAGCAGTTCCGCCTCGCGGATTGGGCGGTCCAGGTACATCACGCCCTCTATCGGTGCATCAAAACCAGTGAGCAACATTGATTTCACGACAAGAAAAGCCAAGGGGTCTGTCTTTTCTGGCTTTGCGTTAAACAAAGGTTTCTTAAAGCGTTTGATTAACTGCTCGTGCACTGACCCATCGGTCCACTGCTTCCACGCCGAATCGTCGTTATTACTGCCTGATATAACGGGAGCAAATTCGATACGAGCCAATGTGTCGCGATAGCGCCAAGCTTGAACAACAGCCTGCTCCTTAGCCGAGCGCTGACACAGCGCTTCATCATCAAGTGCTTTATCCGCTGCGGAAAGAGCATGTGCATCAGCCAAAAGTTCATCGCGAGCCCGCTTCAGGGCCTCAAAATACCGAATTGCCGCCAACCGGCTGTAAGCTACAACCTGTGCTTTATAACCGTTGGGCAAAATATTTGTGACGTAATGACGAATGATGTCCTGCGCTTTATCAGCGATTAGAGCGGGCGCGTCGAATACGGGGCCTTTGGTCGCATACTTTCGTTTAATCGCCTCCAACTCTTCGGAGGTGTGGTGACGGAAAAGATCTTCAAACAACTCATCCAGGCTAGCGCCGTCCTTGATCGCTCCGTTGGCTGTGCGTCCTTCATAGAGCACGGGAACAGTAGCACCGTCAGCTTCAGCTTCCTTGATGGTGTACTTGTCAATAAACTCACCAAAGATTTCATGAGTGCGCTTTTTCTCACCCATGATGATGGGCGTTCCTGTGAAACCGATGCGGGCGCAGTTCGGCAAGCCTGCTAACAAATTGGCATGCAAGTCGCCCGCCTGAGTACGGTGCGCCTCATCCACCATGACGAGAATACTGTCATCATCATTTAGCACCCCAAATCTGTCGTCTTCTTTGAAGGCTGCCTTGGACTCTTCCATAATTGGTAGGTCTTCCGCTTTCAGCGGAGGTTCACCAACGCTGTCGGGATCACGGTATTTTTGTATGGTGGCAAAAATCAATCCCGGGCCCTTGCGCCGAGCCAGTGTTTTTACACCCGCGGTGCTTTCGGCCACATCTACCACTTCGCCAGACAAGGTGGCAGTTAGAGACAATTGACTTTGTAAGTCTTTGCGGTCGGTGACAACAATCACCTTGAAACGCCGCAATTGAGCATGCGCACGCATTTTTCGAACAAGAAAAACCATGGTGAGCGATTTGCCTGAACCCTGCGTGTGCCAAATGATGCCGCCGCGCTGATCATACTCCCCGTGTTGCAAACGAGTTTGCCCGGTCTTTAGACGAACAATGGCACGGTTAACAGCCCGATACTGCTGATAGCGACACACCGTTTTAATGGTTTGCCCGCCCACCTGCATGAACAACATAAAGTTCTGAATCACATCCAGCAAATGCGCTGGTGCGAGCAGCCCTGCGACCAAACGCTCCTGCTCGGAAAGTGATGTTTTACCAAGCGCCTGCGCCACCTCAATTTCGCTGCCGCTACCATCAGGGCCGACAACCGTCTTCCATTGCGCATAATGATCAAAAGAAGCGCCTACGCAGCCCACCCGTGCTTCGTCAAAACTGGTCGCCACCAGCAGCTGATTGGTTGCAAAAAGGTGCTCATTGCCTTCATTGTCATCCACCTCAAAGGCCGCTTTGCGCTGATTGCTGTAACGCCGCAGTTGGTCAACCGCCTCAGCCAGTGGTTCGGGAATTGAGGGGCTTTTGCACTCCACAAGGACCAACGGAATGCCGTTCACCAACAACACCAGATCGGGCACAATGAAGGCCTTTCCGCTATTGAAGCCCGGGGGGCTGTCGACTCGATACTGGTTGATCACAGTGAAGCGGTTGTTGGCTGGAACGTCCCAGTCGATATAGCGGATTGTTTGGCCGCGGCCACCATCCCAGCCCGGTAGACCATCTACTGTCAAGCCACGAATCAACAGGCCAGTGGCCTTTTCGTTTGCCTCCATCAACTTGTGCGTGCCGAGCCGGGTAATCGCCAGCACAGCCTCAGACAGCCGCGCATCGTCCAACCAGGGCGCACCATCAGGCCCAAGGTTCAGTGTACGCAATTGGTCGCGTAACAGCCCCTCCTGGATCACTTCGGTAAAACTGGTTCGGCCCGTTACTGCGGGGTCATCAATACAGCCAGCGTTATAGGCCCAACCTAGTGCCTGTAGCTGTACTACAAAAGGTTTTTCAACGTCATCCAGTTCCCATCCCATCAAACACTCCCTGATTGTTGTGCGGCTTTAGCTAACAATGGTGTGACACGGACGCGGCCGGTGAGAAGGTCGTCCAAGAGGCCGGACTTTTCAAATCGGTATTTAGCCAGCGCATCCGTTTCGCTACGCAGCTTGTTCTGCAGGGCTTCGTACCGAATTGCTATCGCATCCTGCTCAGGCTTCTCTGGCACAGCCAGCAAAAGCGGGCGAAGATCTTGAAGATTGATATTCTTTTGTGCACTTTGCGGTGCCCGTGCTTCGAGAATGCGTTTAGCTTTCCGAATTGATAGCTCAATAAACCTGACGTTGTATATCTTGTTCACTATTGCACCAACAACGCTATCGGGGAAGTACATGGGAATTCCGAGGATTGCCGTATCAGCAATGTTTGCAGCTATGGTGATTGCAATCGTTCCGACCGGAAACTCCTGGCTGACTAATATGCCTCGATCGCTCAATGTCTGAGAATAAGTCGAGACAAACTCACCTTCGGCTGCCGCTACTTCGCCAGTTTGAATGAAGGGGTATTTCCCACCATAAAAACGTGGATCGTTTCTTGGTCTGTGCGTAAATTTTCCTCGGTTTACTTTGGCTATTTCACCAAGTGGCTGCAGATCCCACTCCTTCGGAATCCATCCCAGCGGCGACTCCTTATAGATATTCGGTGCATCGGTCGGCGGCGGGCGTAGTTCGCCGTTGGCGTTGATGCCGCGCGTTAGCAGATCGCTTAGTAAACCCTGCTTAACAGCCTTGAGCTTGGCGATGATCGCCTCGGTTTCGTGAATAGCGGTATCGAGGGTGTCGAGGATTTCGGCAAGCTGAGACCACTGCGTTTTGGGCGGCAAAAGTAGCTTCAGCGTCTGAAGATCTTTTTTATTAACTGCTTCGAAAGTGGTTCCTTGTGCAACTCGCCGTAGCGCAATTGACTGTCGTGCGACGACCTCACCGAGAAGAGACGGCGTTATTCCTTGACCTCGAATGGCAGCGAGGCCTCGACCTATGCAGTAGTCGCGGTCTGCAACGTTGATTGCGCCCACGGGAGCGCGAACTGAGATCAGAATGTCATTGACCTTGCACCTCTTCGCAGGCCGCAAACACCCAAATTTAGGTTCCGGATAAACCGCCCCAAACTCCGCGTTCCCCTGCAAAAACGCGAGACCCTGAAAGGGGTCTTCAACGACGTATCGCGAGTCCGGTGACTGACCCATTTCGACGTGGGCAATATCTGACAGGGTGAAAGAATGGAGCCCAGCGGCGAGTATCTTCTCAGACATATCGCAACCCCTTCAAAAACACATGCAAAGCTTTGGCCGCGTCATCCCGCTTGCTCTCAATCTCAGTCAGCGTCACGCGGTACTTGTCCCACCAGTTCTCGAAAGTAGTCACGATTTGCTTACGCTGCGCAGCGATGTAGCGCTCGACGATCGCGCTCATGTCGTTGTGCAGGATGGTCAGCAGCAATTCGGCCGCGGCTTCGGGTGTAAGTCCATCCACTGCAGCATCAATGTGCTGCTTAAAGCTATCGCTTTTGGCCGTGAGCTGCTTCTTGACGGCGGCGAGTTCCTTTTTCCAGGCCGTGAGCTGGGCTACATCCACTGCGCTATCTTCGTCAGCTACGTTCTCTGCAGCCTCTGCGGCCTCACCGTCTTCGCCTTCGGCATCCTTCGGGCTAGCCGCCTTGATCTGGCTGTCCAGCTCTGCCTTCTTGGTCTCCAATTCGGTAATGGCCTCGACGAAATCACTCATTAAGAACTTGACCAGTTTGTGCTCCAGTGGGCTTTCTTTGCTGGCTTTGTCTTCCAGCGCAGTGACAATGCTGGTACGCCAAGCATCGGCCACACCTTTTGCGCCACGAGCCTGCAGGGTGAGAAATTCGTACTTGGTTTGGTACCAGAAGCCAGCTACGATGCCGCGTACCTGAAAGGGGTCAAGCAGACCAATGGCTTCCAGGCTCTGGCTGAAACTGGCAAGCAAATCGTTTCGCAGGGCCACCAAACTGGCAGCGCTGTCAGTCTGCCCCGACAAGGCTGTAATGCGGGCGCTGTGGGTTTTCCACCATTGCTCGAACACATTACGAATAGCCGCTTCCTTAGCCAACAATTTGGGATTGCCTTCGATTGAAGGTTTAAGATCTTGTCGCTTAGTTAGCTCGGGTTTGAAGTCGAAATACTTTTCATCGCGCTCAACAAAAAGATCGAGTGGATTAAGGCCGTGTGCGCTGAAAAGCTTGGCTTTGTCAGCGACTTCAGCCTTAGGAATTCCACCTACCAAGTGAGCTCGCACATCATGCGGCTCAGGTGGTGGTGAATTGTCAGCATAACGGCGAATATTGAGGTTGTAATCGTTCGCTTTCAACGTGGCGATATCGACAACTGCGGAGAAACCATCAATAGCCCGGAATTCGTCAAAAGTAGTCACAATTTTTTCAATATGCTCAGGCATCAAGAAACTCTGCGCACGGCCATCGAAACATTCACGGTCGGCATTGATGAACAGCACCTTGCCCCGGCGTTCAGCACGTTTGCCGCTAACACGATTGGCACCATGTTGCACACGCTGGCGTAGCACCAAAATGCATGCTGGGATGCCTGTACCATAAAACAGGTTTGGAGCAACACCGATGACCGCCTCAAGCAGATCGTCTTCAATAATGCCCGCGCGAATGGTTTTTTCCTCTCCACCCCTGAAAAGTACGCCATGGGGCATAACTGTGGCCACCATGCCACCATCGCGAGTCACTGCCAGCATATGCTGCAAAAACATTAAATCGGCTTTTTTTGCACCCAGTGGCACCTGGCCATAAGGGAATCGCTCTGCTTCAAACTTAGGGCGCCAGGCAGGTTTACCATCGGCATCTTTCTCGGTATTACCCCAGTTGATAGAGAATGGTGGATTGGTGATTACTCGGTCGAAGTGCATCAACTCACCACCCTCAACATGCTGAGGCTCGACTAGTGTGTCTTCGTTTTGTAGGTTTGCGTTGCTAATACCGTGTAGCAGCATGTTCATTTTGGCGATGGACCAAACCGTGCCATTGAATTCTTGGCCAAACAAGTTGGCCTTGCGCCCGTCCTCGCCATGCTCGTCGATGTATTCCTTGGCGGCAATCAACATACCACCTGAGCCACAACATGGGTCGTAAATATCATGGTGAAGCTCAGGCTTAAGGAGCCTTACCATCATTCGCACAACCGAACGGGGTGTGTAAAACTCGCCACCTTTTTTCCCTGCGGAATCCGCGAATTCGCCAATCAGGTATTCATAAGCAGCCCCCAAGAGATCGGGAAACTCGAAATCCTCGTTCCGCAAACGGTGCAAACTGAAATGGGTAATCAACTGCTGCAATTTGATGTCGGGGATTTTGCTTTGCCCGATTTTTTTCGTGAAATCAATGTGCTCCAGAACGTCGTAAAGACTGACGTTCTCACCTTCAATTCCAGCCAATGCTTTGCTCAACAAACTGCCCACATTGGCCTGACGGGAGTTGTCTACAAGGTAGCTGTATCGCGACTCGTTCGGTACCCAGAAGTAGCCATCCTTCTTGTACCAGCGTTTGTTCTCGGCAGACACTTCCGCCTCAGCCAGTGTTTTACCCGCGCCAATTTCAAGTTGAATTACTTCAGCACGTCGTTGCTCGAACACGTCGGAGCAGCGCTTGAGGAATAACATTCCGAATATGTATTCCTTGAACTCGGAGGCATCCATTTTTCCGCGCAAGATATCAGCGGCTTTAAATAGGTGGCGTTCTAATTGACTTAACGTAAGTGGCATTGAATGAATACTTGAAAAAATAATGGATAAAAACTTAAGTAACGGCGCTAATAAATCAAGCAAAGAGGAGATACAACACCTTGATTTATCAAAGATAAAACTCTATATCTCCCGCGGTCTATCGCCGATCTATCAGCGATAAATCAGCTTTTGTCCGATAGCACTACTTATACTTTCGCCCAATATCTGCGCCAGCGATTAATACCCTCAGCCTGGACTTTACCCTGCTCCGTCAACTGTTCCAAGGCTCGTTTTACCTGCTTTTGATTAAGCTCCACACCTATCCGTTTGTGGATCTCGCTGATGGCTGAACCCGGGTAGCGTTGCAAATCTTCAAAAACCAAGGCCGCCAAGCGATGCGGTTCTATCAGCTTGAGGGTGGTTTTCCCGGAGAAGTCCATGGAACGAAGTAAATTGGGGGCGATGAAATAACGGGTAGCCTGGGTTCGGCCGGTATGGTGAACCAAACCTAAATCGAGTAAACGGCGAACCCAAGGCTGAAGCTCATCCACCGTGGACAGCTCTAACCTGTCGGCCAACTCTCGCGCGGTAAGCGCATCATGCTGAGCAAGCAAACCAAGTGAAATTCTCTCCCTCTGTGAGAGCTGATAGGTTTGGTCTGCCTTGGCAATGAAATCAATTACCTCGGGTTTCAGGATTCGCCTTCGAATGGTTACCTGAACCCGATCATGTGCCTCTAAAAGCTCCGGTTCTGGGCGCCCTTGAGAAAGAAGTACCTCAAAAATTTTATCGTAACCGCTACCCTCTTTTTCCATCAACTTGAGGTCATGAAACAAACGTGCGAAATGTTCATTTCGGCGAACAGATGTGTGCAGAATATTTTGCGGTGTAACACCTAAGGGCAGCGAACCGGGGTTAACCACCTCCAAACGATCTGGAAACAGATTCAAGAAAATATCGCCACGCTGCGTGTAGGGCCGATGAACAAGTGCATTGACCAACAATTCTCGAATAACAACCTCATCAAACGCAGGTACGTTTTGGCGATATAAACCGTCTGGCAATTCGTACTTCTCTTTGAAGTCTGGCACCTCAGCCCATACCGCTTCAATCAATTCAATTGGGCTGAGGGTATGATCGTCCCAAAGCAACTTATTCACTTTGTTGCCACGGTCATCAAACTTGATTACCTGCACTGCTGGTGCGGTACCCACAATGGCCCGTTGATGTTGTTGGCCTACGAATAAAATTCCTAAGTTGGTCAAGAACGGCCCAATGGCGAGTTGGTAGTGCGCTAACAACTCATCATCTGTTTTCTCTTTGACTGAGGGCTTCACCCTATCTGATGCACGCAAGGCATTTAGCAATACAGAACACCGGCGCTGATCCAAGTCAGCTTTGGAAACCTGCAGACTTGTTTGCGTTTCCCAGGGCAATGTTGAGCGCTCGTTGATCAACCTAATAACATCATCACCAGTGATTGGCTTACTTTGATCGGCCACGCGCAGAAAATATTGACCACCTGTCGTGGATGCAACAGAGATAGAACGCCCGATGCGCAGCTCAACGTACTGGGCGCCATTTTGAGCTGTGCTGACAGCAGGGCTTAAATGCAAATTGACAGTTCGTTCATTGAGCTTGCGCCGCAATAGGTCAGGAAGGTGATCAGGTATGGTTTGACCGTTGGGAGGAAGCTCCTGCCCGTCTTCGATACCGATCAATAACCGACCACCAGAGGCATTTGCAAAAGCGATGCAGTCTTTTGCGATTTCATCCCAATCGGCGCTGTTACCAAGGATGGCTTTCAGTGATTTGTGGTCAAGTAACTGGCCTTCTGCACCCAATCAGACAACTCCTTCGACCACAGCCATTTTTCGGCCATTTGCAGGAAATTTGATATTCATTTTTAATGCCATAGGTAGAAATATTCAGTTCTTTCAGTTTATCAGGAACAGTTTCCCCGAATACCCTCACAAGGAGATGATTTGGGCTTCAGACCTGGAACAATCACTCCCAAACCCTTGTGGTAACCTTGCGGTCCTTCAATGCATTTTTTCGACGTTCGGCACACCTTTCCTGCTTTTCCCTACAATTCTTAAAGGCTTTTTAAGCCCCGGGAACTGGCAACATTCATTGTTTCCGCCTTGCGGAGTGGCCGATTGATTCAAAACCCCCTTCAGCGATCCGCTAGGCGGAACACTGGGCAACAAATCCGTTCCTTCCTGCGGAATAGTATTGTTCCGTATCGCGGAATGGGGTACACGTTTTGGTGGGGGTAACTTGTTCATAAGCTGCCACCCACCCCGATGGTATTCCTTGGGTCGGATATCAAGGCCACTGAAATCGGTAATATCGAGCCAAGTCAATGCATACCAATCGGGGCCGATTGAGAGCCCGCCAAGTTTCGTTTTTATTATTAAACCGCGATTGATCAATTCAGTTTTTGCTTTCTGGATTTGATCAGCACTTTTCCAACCGCGTTTTCTTAAGTATTTCAAGGCAAGCTGCAGATGGCCATTGTTACAGCTGTTGTGCTGACGGAGTAGCTCAAATATCATGGACTTGGCGCGCATCGAACAGCCCATAAAAGCAATACTGTCTAAAACATCGTGTGGCATTGGGGTGTAACGACCGTATGCTGGTTCCAAGGGGGCTTTGCGTTTTGACATGACACCTCCCGTTACTTCAAGCTTTCGATTAAATCGCGAATGTCCTCTACCCGCCATGCGGTAACTCGGGGACCAAGCTTTACTGGTTTGGGGAAACGCCCGGTTTTTACACCGGCCCACCAGCAAGTTTTTTTAACTGGAATGATGGGTGGCAAAGGGGGTTGTGACTTCGAATTGCCGATGATTTGAGACAAGCGAAGAAAGCCAGTTTCAGGGAGTTGGTGCATTTCAGTGCGTCCTTGTTCAAGTGGGTACGCACTCATCCTCTGTTTTCCGCAAATACAAATCACCGCAATTGCGGTTTTGGCTACCGCAATTGCGGTAACTTCTAAACGCCGGAAATGCTGTTTTTAGCGTTGGCAAACTTGGTTTCAAGGTTGCGTTTGGACATACCCGGGGCTTTTTCGTATCTAATAAGTAAAGCATCGATAATCGCAGCAGCATTCTGATACGAAGATAACTTTTTACCCGCTGGCGACTCCCCAAGCATCAACTCTACAAGTCCACCAATGATGTTCAGGTATGTTGTTTCTTGTCTTGGGCCTAATGCTGCCTCCGCATTGACAATTTGAGAGGTTAAGGCTTTTTTGACAGCCCAATCAGCCATATCAAAAGGATCGACGCTGCCGTACCCGCCATGCTCCTCAAGGAAAAATTGAAGCTGATCAACCGTACAAGGAAAACGCAACACAGGGTCTTTCAAATTGCCGGTGGGATGTGTTGACAAAGCAGCGCGCTCAGCAGGCTCCAGGCCAGCAGGTGGCTCTTTCAAGTAAACACCATCTTCACGAATTGAAAGGCCTAAACCCCAATCCTCTGGATCACCTACCCGGCACAACTTTGTAAAGTCGGAATACCCAACATTTAAATTTGAAGCATCTTTTCCTTTCATCGCTTGGCCACACCTTTCCTGATTGAAATAATTGCGTTGTTTTCCGCCGAGCAGTTGCCTAGCAGATCGGCCCATTGCTGCATCATCGCGCGGCGTTCCTGCAAATATTCCGCTTGGTTGTAACTTGCCCTCACCTTGTTGCGTTCTGCGTGGGCCAGCTGCCGTTCAATTACCTCTGAACGGAAACCTTGCTCGTTCAGCATGGTTGAGGCGGTGGCCCGGAATCCATGCGCTGAAAAGCCAATACTTTCTTTGCCATTGAACCCCATCCGCTCAAGGGCCCTATTCAACGTTGTGGCTGTCATGCAAGTACGAGGATTTCGATAATTGGGGAACAGGTACTCGCGGCCACCTGTGTGTGTGTGCAACTCTTTCAACAAAGCTAGAGCCTGGGTCGACAGGGGAACAAGATGCGGCTCGCGCATCTTCATTCGCTCAGCGGGAATTCGCCATTCGGCTCGATCAAAATCGATTTCTTCCCAACGTGCAGCGCGAAGCTCAATGGTTCTCACAAAGGTCAGCAAAATTAGATGCAGAGCGATGACGGTTGTTCTATATCCGCCATAGCCATCCAGCGCTTGAATTAATTCGGATACTTGTTGCTTGGAAAGTGGCTTGCTATGCTCAACCTTGGGCCTATGAATTGCACCTTTTAGTGCGGCTGCAGGATCATGATCAGCCCGAAGCGTAGCCACAGCGTAGCGGAAGATTGCAGAGGACCACTGACGAACCAGTAGAGCAACCGTCTCAGCACCTCGCTTTTCTATGCGACGAATAATTTCCAACAAGTGCGCAGCAGTAACGTTACGAATAGGCAAGCGGCCAACATGAGGAAACACGTCCCTTTTAAGAAAATTCTCTACTTGTCGAAAGTAATAAGGGGTCCAACCTGGCTTTTTCTTGGCCATCCATTCCCTGGCCACCGCCTCAAAGGTGTTTGCATTTTCTGCTTGAGTGGTTAGGCGATCGGCTTGGCGTTGATGGGCGGGGTGCAAGCCCTGCTTTACCAACGCTCTCGCTTTTTCTCGCTGGGCTCTGGCATCTTCCAGCGACACATGCCCCAAACGCTTGTCGTTGAAATACTCACCAACAGCGAACAGGTTCTCCTTTCCTGCGATTCGATAGCGATAGCGCCACAGCTTTGCGCCTGAAGGACGAACCTCCAAATACAGGCCACCGCCATCTGTTAATTTGACTGGTTTCTCCGTTGGCTTAGAGTTACGAATTTTTGCGTCGGTAAGCGGCATGGTGAGGGTATCTGTGAATTTGATACCCGCAACGATACCCGCTAATTAGATGGATGACAACGGACCACAACAAACAGCAATGAATCGTGTTTTAAATAAAAACAATGACTTACGATTTGAGCTGAACCAGTAAGGATGCAGACGGATGATGATGCTGATTATCGATCATGAGGATCATGCGATGGCCCGGCTTGTGCACGTCAAAGGGAAAAACGAGCTTTGAAGTTTAGCACAAGCGCCCCGAGATCGAGGCTGGAAAAGCCTGCTGCACCGGAAGAATCAGCCGGCCATGGCCACCTTTTGCCATGACAAAACCAACTCGAAATTTTGCTTCAAATCTTGAAGGGCCAACTCAATGAACGACTGTTTTCGATGGGCCAAGCTGAGGTACGGGCGAATGCGAATAGAAGCCTGTACGCCAGCGATCCAACCGATGCCACCGGCCATGGTGACCAACTCCTGAATCAAGCGCTCATTGACCGTGGCTGGTGTGAGTTCGTCCAGAAAAGCTTTCAACTCCAACAACTCCCAAGCATCGGCTTCTTTGTTGAACTGATTGGATTTTTGAATTCGTTCAAGCGTTTGGCTAAGGGCATTGACGAGATAATCGGATTTGAGCGGTTTAACCAAAAACTGGCCCAACCCCACGGCTTTGGCTCGAATCACGGTGGCACGATCGGGAAACTCAGTGGTCAGCATGCTGTGTGTGAAGGCGAGCAAGCCACGGTTGTGACCGACCTGGATCAAGTCAAGGCCGGTCCCATCGGTCAGGTTTTGTTCAGCGATCAGAATGGAGATATAGCGAGGGCCGTTGATTTGAGTCAGCGCATCCCGGCAGGCTTTGGTTTGGATCAGGCCACCAGGCCAATGCTGCTGCACAATATCGAGCAAAGGCGAGCTGGCTTCTCTTTCATTCTCAAGCAACAATATATTCATGTTCGCCCCTTGCCGCAGAGCGAGGAGACTGCCCGGTTCAAAACAAGCGAGCGCATAGAGGGTACCTTTTGGAAAAATCAGCACACCTCAAATGTAAAAAAAGTTGACTGAGGGCTGACTTCCCTAGACGGGTGAAGGTTCCGTTCTGCTCGATTAAGTTTGGGGTAACTCTCCATCCAGGCCGGCTTGAACCAATTCAGCCGCTCGCATGACTGCTCGAGCTTTGTTCTCGGTTTCCTGCCATTCACTTTCGGCGACGGAATCCGCCACTACACCGGCACCCGCTTGTACATACAGGGTGTTGTCTTTCACCACCCCGGTGCGAATTGCAATGGCCACATCCATCGTGCCGGTGAAACTGAGGTAACCACAGGCACCGCCATACACGCCGCGTTTTGTGGGTTCTAGTTCGTCGATGATTTCCATGGCACGCACCTTGGGCGCACCCGACAAGGTGCCGGCCGGAAATGTGGCGCGTAACACATCCATTGCGCCCATATTGGGCTTCAGGTCACCTTGAACATTGCTGACGATGTGCATGACATGGGAGTAACGTTCAATGATCATTTTCTCAGTGACCTTGACAGAGCCCACTTGCGCAATTCGACCCACATCGTTTCGAGCAAGGTCAATCAACATGACGTGCTCGGCAATTTCTTTGGGATCGGCCAGCAATTCTTCAGCCAATGCGATATCCTCTGCTGTGGATTTTCCGCGTGGGCGGGTGCCTGCAATGGGGCGCAAGGTAACCACAGGGTCGGGCTTGCCTTCGATGTGGTCTTGGCGAACGAGAATTTCTGGCGATGAGCCGACAACCTGAAAGTTGCCGAAATTGTAGAAAAACAAATACGGCGAGGGGTTGAGCGATCGCAACGCGCGGTACAACATGAGCGCATCTTGATCAAAACGTTTGCTCAGGCGCTGCCCCAACACAACCTGCATGACATCACCTGCGGCGATGTATTCCTTTGACTTGGCCACCATGTCGAAGAAATAGTCTTTGCTCATGCTGCGCTCAACCGGCGTGGCCGGGCTTGAACCTGACACCGGTGCCTCCACGGGCTGGCGCAATTTGGCCATGAGCCGCTTGACTTCATTCACACCGGCCTCATAGGCGTTTGGCTGCGCCGGGTCGACAAACACAATCAATTGGATGGTGCCCTGAATGTTGTCGACCACCGCCATGCGGTCAGTCAACATCAAAAGGATATCGGGAACGCCCAAATCGTCTGGCTTTCGGCTGGCTTGAAGCCGAGGCTCAATGTAGCGAACCGTGTCATAGCCAAAATAGCCGGCAAGGCCACCAAAAAACCGTGGTGTGCCAGGCAGTGCAGGAACCTTGAAACGCGCATGGTATTGCTCGATGAATTGCAGCGGGTCGCCTGAAAATGTTTCTTCGACTTGGGTTTGACCATCGGGCTGGATGCGTTGAACGACCACCGAGTTTTCCACCACTTCAATGGTGGTGCTGGAGGCCAGGCCCACGAAGGAATATCGCCCGGAACGCTCTCCGCCCACCACGGACTCCAGCAGGAAGGTGTTGGGCTTGTTGGCCAGTTTCATGTACACCGACAGTGGGGTGTCCAGGTCGGCGTAGCACCGCGCAATCAGCGGCACCCGGTTGTAACCTTGCGCCACGTAGTTGTCGAACTCGGCCTGGGTAATCATGGTTGCACCTTGGAGGCAAGCAAACGGTCAGCCGCCTGCTCGATGGTTTCGACGACAGCGTCGCACGGGGTGTCGTGAACGCTGTGCCCTTCGTTGTAGCCGTATGGCAGCAACCAGCAGGTGGCCCCTGCTGCCTTGGCAGATAAAGAATCGTTGATGGAATCACCAATCAACAGCGTTTGCGATGGATGAACCTTGAATTGGGCGCAAGCGTGAGCCACAGGCATGGGATCGGGCTTTTTTCTTTCGCAGGTGTCGCCACCCACAATCACATCGAAATAGGAAGAAAGACCAGTCCGCTGTAGCAAAGGGTGTGTGTAGCGTTCTGGCTTGTTGGTTACCACGCCCAAACGCAAGCCTGCTGCTTTCAATTTATTCAACCCTTCGATCACGCCGGGGTACAACACTGCAAATTCGCCATTGATCCGCGTGTAATGCGCTTGCCAGACGCCCATGGCCTTTTCGTAGTCAGCCGCCGGGGCCAGTTCAGTCATGCTGCCAGTCAGGCTGCGATGCACCAGGTTTTCTGCTCCTTTGCCCACGTACACGGCGACTTGAGATTCCTCAAGGGCGACCTTGCCCAAGTCGGTCAACATGGCATTGACGGCCGCGGCCAAATCAGGAACGGTGTGCAGCAAGGTGCCATCGAGATCAAACAATACCACTTCAGTGTTCATGGGCTTATCTCGTGGTGGCCAGTTCGGCACGCATGTGGTCGATCACGGCTTTGTAGTCGGGTTTTCCAAAAATGGCTGAGCCAGCCACAAAGGTGTCAGCTCCGGCACGGGCCACCTCGGCGATGTTGTCGGGTTTGATGCCGCCATCGACCTCAAGACGAATACTGGCGCCACCAGCGGCCACGTGTTCATCAATGCGGCGGCGCACTTCAGAAACCTTCTTCAAAGTTTGGGCGATGAAACTTTGACCGCCAAAACCCGGGTTTACAGACATGAGCAACACCAGGTCAATTCTGTCCATGATGTGGTCCAGCCATGCCACTGAGGTGGCTGGGTTCAACACCACACCAGCCTGGCAACCCTGATCGCGAATGAGACCCAAGGTTCGATCCAGGTGATCGGTGCCCTCAGGATGCACGCTGATGAGGTTGGCACCCGCCTTGGCAAAATCCGGAATGATTCGGTCAGCCGGGCGAACCATGAGGTGCACATCGATGAGCGCCTCGGTGTGTGGGCGAAGGGCTTCACACACCAAAGGGCCGATGGTGAGATTGGGCACATAGTGGTTGTCCATGACGTCGAAATGGACCCAGTCAGCCCCGGCGGAAATGACGTTTTTGACCTCTTCGCCCAAACGGGCAAAATCGGCAGACAAAATACTGGGGGCGATGACAAAGGGGTTCATTTCAGAGACCTTTTTACAAACAGATTCAACAAAGCAAGAGTTTAAACGAATATGCCGCAAGGCACGGGCACGGGAACCGCTTCCGGATTTGTGAAAACAGGCGTTTGAAGTCATACTTGGGCCTGAATCCAACAACCCAGCGAAGCAGCATGAGTAGCCATTCCGAGTTCAAGTTCGATGTCCGAGTGACCACGCAGTTTCTGGAAGAGCAAAGCGACAAAGAAAAAGGCCCGTATGTGTTTGCTTACACCATCGAAATCAAGAATGTGGGGCAAGCCACTGCACAGCTTTTAAGCCGGCACTGGATCATCACCGACGCGCATAACATCACGCAGGAAGTTCGCGGCGATGGCGTGGTGGGTGAACAACCCACATTGAGGCCAGGCGAACAGTTTGAATACACCAGCGGCTGCCCGTTGCCCACGCCTGTGGGCACCATGAAAGGCGCTTATACATTTGTGAGCGACCAGGGTGAGAAATTTGAAGTGGAAGTGCCTGAATTCTTGTTGTCGATGCCCCGTGTGTTGCACTAAACCGTTCAAACCGTCATTCCCGCCTGGAGTCTTTGTTCACCGATGAGTCGTCAGCATCCTTTTCTTTGACCGGGTGATCGACCCGCGCACGCAGTGTCCACCACATGATGAACACGATCACGCCCAACGCCAAAAACATTTCCAAAATGAGTAACCACATGACCAAAAAGCTCCGTTTGTCTTGGGCCAGCGCTGTGCTGTCCAGTTTGATTGTAGCGGGATGTGCCAGCAGTCCGACCACGAAAACACCGGATTGTTCATGCCCAACCCCAGAAAAAGAATCTGTGAGTGCGCCAAAAGAGGACACAGTGGCATTGCCCTTGTTCACCCAATCTGGCTTTCACAGCCTTCCGGGCTGGGCCAAGGCCGATCACAAGCAGTATTTGGAAGCGTTTGTGGCGCAATGCTCCTCCAACGGAAACGCACTGGCCAAACGCAAAGCGACGCCGGTGGGTTTGTTGGACGTGTGCCGGAAAGCTCGCCACCACTTGAGTGAACAATCGCCATTGACGGCGCAAATCTGGATGGAAGCCAACTTCGATGTGTGGCAGTTCCAGCAAGAAGACGGCAAAAAAGAAGGCTTGCTGACAGGCTATTTCGAACCTGAACTGCAGGGGTCGCGTGTGGCCAAGGGGCCATTCATTGCGCCGTTGTACGGCGTACCCAGCGACTTGATCACGGTCAAGCTGGATGACATTTACCCTGAGCTAAAAGGCAAACGCTTGCGCGGACGCTTGCAAGGCGACACGCTGGTGCCGTTTTTTGAGCGCAGCGAGTGGGAGCGTTTGGGGCCAGACCGTGAAAAACCGCTGGTTTGGATCAATGACAAGCTGGATGCATTCTTGCTGCAGGTGCAGGGTTCTGGCCGTGTGAGCCTGCCCGATGGCAGCGTGATTCGGCTCAGTTATGCAGACCAGAACGGCCACCCTTACAAATCGATTGGACGCGTGCTGGTGGACCAAGGTGAATTGACGGTGGAACAAGCCACCATCCCCGGCATCCGCAAATGGGCGCAGGCAAACCCCGGCAAACTGGATGGGCTGTTGAACGCAAACCCCAGCGTGGTGTTTTTCAAAGAGAACAAGCTGCTAAACCCCAATCAAGGGCCCGTTGGCGCCATGGGCGTACCGCTGACAGCCAAGTTGAGCCTGGCCATTGACCGACAAAAAGTGCCTTATGGCAGCATGGTGTGGATTGAATCGAGCAACCCAGTTGACAACAGCCCGATTGCCCAAGGCACTTTGGCGCAAGACACGGGCGGTGCCATTCGTGGGCGCGTGCGTGCGGATTACTTCTGGGGAACGGGCCATGCGGCGGGCGAGGCCGCCGGGTTGACACGTCAGCCTCTGAAAATGTGGCTGTTGTGGCCCAAATCGGTGCCGCTGCCGACCAGCGGCAGCTGACCACTGGCGTGACAATTATTTAGCGCGGGCTGCCGCAGCGATGCGGCGGTTCAAATCAGACGCTGGAATGGCACCACTGGCGCGCGTTCCATCCTGAAAAAACACGGTGGGCGTGCCTGTGACGCCCATGCTGCGCCCCAAAGCAACCAAGTCGTTGATGGGCGGGTTGCAGTTGCCTGCGCCTGTGGGGGATTGGTCGCTGAGCATCCAGTCGTCCCACATTTTGTTTTTGTTGTCTGCACACATCACTTTCTGCGCCTTGTCAACGGAATCACGACCCAGCACCGGGTACACGTAGGTGTAGACCGTGGTGTCTTGCAACTTGCTCAGCGCTTCTTTGCGGAAACGCTTGCAGTAGCCGCAATTGGGGTCTTCAAACACCGCGATTTTCCGGCTGCCTGTGCCAAACACGGTTTTCAAAGCCAGCCCGGTGGGCAAGTCTTTGTCGAAGTTGATTGCGTTGAGCTTGTCCAGGCGCGCTTCGGTCAGGTTGTTCATGGACTTGCTTTCCATGAGGTCGCCCAAGATCATGTGGCTTCCGCTGGCGTTGCTGTAAATGATCTTTTTGCTGCCGTTGTGGTTCACGACCACTTCAAACAGGCCGTCGATGAATTCAACATCAGCCACCGAGACCACCTTGACACCCGATGCGCCCAAGGCGTCATTCACGGCCATGGTGACACGGTCAATTTGAGCCTTGCTGGCTGCTTGCACTGGCGAGACTGACTCGGACAGAAACCAAGCGCCGCCAAGCACCACTGCTGTGGACAACAATACTGCGCTGGTGCGCTTTTGAAAAAATGGGGACAAGTTGAATTTCATAAGCCTGTTTGTGTAATTTGGGTGAATGTGGACTAAGACCAAAACCGGTGCGTTTTGTTCACTGTGTGGTGCACTTTACCGCATGGCTTGCTGAGACAACCAACGTTTGAGCATGGGCAACTGGTTGACAACCTGCATGCCTTTGTTGCGCACCCAGGTTGCGCCTGGCAAATCGAGCTTGAACAGGGTGTGCAGGCCATCTGTCAAAAAATGAACTGGGGCGCAAGCCGCTTTGCGCCTTCGCTCCCAAGCCTGCCACAGTTGCTCGTCAGCAAGCCCCAAACGCTGCACAGCCAAGAGGCGTTTGCGCGAGGCCAACAGGTTGGCCAGTTCGGCAGCGTCTTCCAGCCCGAGATTCAAGCCTTGCCCGGCCAGTGGGTGAATGACATGTGCCGCGTCACCCATCAGAACCACGCCATTGTCAAACCAGACTGGGGCCACGCCATGCTTCAGTGAAAAGGCGTGGGTTTTCCCGACGGGAACGAGTCGGCCATACAACTCATCGACTGCGCCTTCGGCGAAACCTTTGATTCGATCAACCTGGGCCATGCTGCCCAACCCCAGGAATTTTTCGGATTTGTGCAGCGGCATGGACCACACCATCGACACATGCGGCCCCGTGAGCGGCAACATGGCCAACACCGAATCGCCATCAAACCATTGACGGGCCACGCCATGGTGAGGCTTTTCAATGGCGTAAGTGGCCACCACACCCTGAGCGCTGTAATCGATCATCTCGAAATCGAGACCCGCCTGCTTTCTGGTTTGGCTTTGGGCACCATCGGCAGCAATCAACAATGGCACGCGCACGGTTTGCTGGTTGGTAACCACCGCCCAGCCGCTTTTGTCGCGGGAAAGGCCTTCCACCTTGGAGTCTAGCCAATCGATGCCGGGCTGGTAGCGCATGGCTGCAAACAGGGTTTCAAACAGGCAGCTTTGCTCGATGATCCAGGTGAGGTATTGAACCCCCGTGTCACTGGCATTGAAGCGCACATGCCCTTGCTTTTCCCCTTGCGCATCGCCCCAAATCTGCATCTCAGAGACGGGCTGTACTTTCTCGCTGGGAATGTTGTCCCAAACGCGCAACCGATCAAGCACTCGCTGGCTTCTGTGCGACAAAGCAAATACGCGCGGGTCGTACCTTTGGGTGTCGCATGGCGCAAACGGCTGGGGCCGAGGGCCGACCACCAACACCTTGAAGCCGGAAGTGGCGAGCACCAAGGCTGCAACAAGGCCCACCACACCGCAGCCGATGATGGCCACATCGTGAGTATTGACTGCGTTTGTATCAACTGTGAGCGCTTGCGTCATGGATAAATTAAACGAGGATGCAAAAATAATGACTCATGCTACCGTGAATTTGCATTTCTTGTTTGCGCGGCGGCAAAAGTTCGGATAAACTTGCGGGCTTCGGTGATGTTCATCGCCGAATTCCAGTGTGGCCGAGTAGCTCAGTCGGTAGAGCAGAGGATTGAAAATCCTTGTGTCGGCAGTTCGATTCTGTCCTCGGCCACCATCATGAATACTCTTTTTACCCCACTTTCATCCCCCCCTTCATTTGTGCTGATAGTCCAAGCGTAGTGGTGCAGTCGTCTCTGTTTTAAACGATCATTCAGTGCCTGTTTAACCTTTAGACTAATGCCACATGAACAACACCGCTGATTTGCAGGAAGCATTTCGGCTGTCCGAATTGCTTCAACTGTCTATTCTTGACACTCCATCGGAGCCTGAATATGACGCATTGGTCCAACTGGCCGTAACCCTGTTCGGTTGCGCGATCAGCACAGTGACTTTAATCGATGACACCCGACAATGGTTCAAGGCCAAAACAGGGCTCGAGGTCAATGAGACGCCAAAAAGTATTTCTTTTTGTCAATACACAATTCAGTCGAGCCAACCGATGCTGATCAATGATGCGATTAAAGATCCGCGCGTTTTCGACTCTCCATTGGTCCATGGCGCTCCGTATTTGCGAGCCTATTTGGGCATCCCGCTACAAAGCACCAACCTTGCGCAAGTCGGCACTTTTTGTGTGATGGACACCGCACCTCGAATCTGGACGGAGCGTGAGGTACGCCTTGCCAAACAACTGGCACAAATGGCGGAGATGTTGATCCAAAAACACAAACCACTGCGGGATCAAACCTTATATGAGCACCTGAACACCGGGAAAGTGCCAAGCACAACCTTGCCGTGTGGCTCGTGGGATTGGATAGCTGGCCAGGCTCACGTTCGTTTGTCTGCCGGACTTCGCCGCACTTTCGGCTTGCCGATGGACGTACCTGTACACACCCACGTGTTTGCCACACTGGGCATTGAACGATCATGGATGAACACGCCGTTCAAGCTTAAAACAGGGCTTTACAGCCGAATCGAGTATGAACATCTTCAACTCGACGGAAACCGAGTTTGTTTGCGAGAAGAAGTGCACGTGATTGAAACCCCACAAGGCTTGCGGGTTTGCGGGCTGGTTCACCCAGCCCAACCCTTTCAGTGGCCCGAGGCCGGATGCAACGAAAGGCAGACTGAGACCTGGAAACGGGAAGCTGATCATGTTGACAGTGCAATCGAGTGCCTCAGGCAACGGCACAGTGGCTATTTGTTGGTCGATGAGCACCAGTGGGTATACGGCCACTGCGAACATGTATACACCAACAGCTATGAGCCACTATTGCCTGTTCGCCTGGAAGACTGTTTTGAGCACACAGACTTTTTCAAAGTACGTGGCGAATGGACGGCGGCCAAAACTGGCTTACACACCCAATCTGTTTTTGTGCGCAATGTTGCAAGTGAAACGCACGGCGGCTGGCTCAAAATCAAACCCCTGCCTTGGAAACAAGGGAAAATGACACCTGGCCATTTGTTGGTTCAGTACACGCGTCTTCAAGAAGTTTTCCCACAGCACTAATCACCCACACACAACACAACCAGTTCCAGGGCCCGCCTACACGGGGCGCCCTGGGGCCGGCTATTGCACATTTGCAGATTGACAACAAAACCATCTTCAAGGCGAAGGCTCGATGCGAACAAACGAAAGAACGAAAATCTTTTGTCTACGACAAAAATACGTAAGCAGTCAACATTAAATCTTATTGAGTTAATACTTAAGTTTTTGTCCACAACAAAATAGATAAATTAATAAAAATTAGCATTTTTTTGAAAATTTTTATTTTTTTATCGCGCACACACCAACCAAAATTCACTTATTGCCCCAATTAAATTAATAAACAAAGAAAAGTCTTTCTTCTTATAAATTTAACAAAATCAAGGGGTACCCACCAATGAAGGGTGGTATACCAAACCATTGATTTTATTGATAAATATGATTTGTCAACAAAGGTAAATTGCGTTGTTCGCCTATTGATACGCTCCTAGAATTTTCACTGACAGCCCACCCGCTGGAATTAAGTCGATTGGATCATCAAATACAAAATGCGCTCCGACCACTTAATAAACAATGAAAATTTTGAAAACACATTGGGTTTTGTAGTCTGCCCTGCGTGGGATCGGTTTCAAAAACAACTTGCCACTTTTACCTCGTCAAGGAGACGTCACAATGGCCCTCGTTAAAAAGCAAATTCATGCAGTTGCAGCAGTTGACAATCGTAGTTCTGCCGCCAATAACTCTCGCGACTCAGAGGCGCAACGCAAACGCGCCCGCACACTGGCCAAGCAGCAGCAGGCCGCCGAACGGATTGCAGCCGCCACCTCGCAACTGTCTTCCGGTATTACTGAAGCAGCTTCAGCCGCTGAAGAGCTGAAGCGATCATCCGATCAAATTGCAACGGGCGCAGAAGAAGCGTCAGGCGCTGCCCAAGAATCATTGGCAGCTTTCCGCCAGGTTGGCACTTCAATTGGTCGCCAGCTTAAAAATGCTGAAGACAGCCAAACCCGCATGGATGGTACCCAGCTGCTGGTTCAGAAAACCGGTGACGAAATCAAAGCCTTGATTGCCAATGTCGGTGTTGCCGCCCAACGCCAGGAAACCTCGGTCAAGATGGTGGCCGAATTGGAGCGCCAAGCCAGCAACATTGGCGACATCATCAAGGCGGTGGTTCGCATTGCGGACCAAACCAATTTGTTGGCTTTGAATGCAGCCATTGAAGCGGCGCGTGCAGGCAAGCATGGCAAAGGTTTCGCGGTGGTGGCCGATGAAGTGCGCACTTTGGCTGAAACGTCCGAGAAAAGCGCCAAGCAGATTCAAGACCTGGTTGGGCAAATCCAAGGTGAAGTGAAAGACATTTCCGAAGGCATCAACCGTTCAGCTTCTTCCGTGAAGGCGCAAGTTGAGCGTGGCGACATCATCTGGACACAACTGGAAACCATCCGCAACAACGCAGCTGACGTGGTTGCAGCAGTGCGCGAAATCGCAACAGGTGCCCAGCAATCAGTGACTGCCGCGCAACAGGCGTTGAAGGGCTCTGAGAGCATTGCAACCGCTGCGGAAGAACAATCGGCAGCCGCAGAGGAAGTGGCCAAAACCGTTGAGGAGCAATCCCAAGCCCTGGCCGAGTGCGAACAGGCCGCTCAGAACCTGTCTGAATTGGCCGAAGACCTGAAAAACTCCACCGATGTGGCCAAAAGCGCCGAAGAAGTGGCCTCGGCCGCCGAGGAATTGTCTTCAGCGGTTCAGGAAATCAACCGCGCCAGTTCACAGATCATGAGCGCGATTGAACAAATCCGCAAAGGATCTCAAGTTCAGGCCGCCGGCACTGAAGAATCGGCTGCCGCTGTTGCCCAGATTTCTCAAGGCCTGGAAATTGCCCAGGCCCGCGCACAGGCCAACAAGGAAAAAGTAAAGGAAATCACCACCCTGTTAAGCGAAAACAAGAAGGCCGTAGACACTTTGGTCACCGGTATTTCCACAGCGGCTGAGGAATCGCGCGCCAGCATCAATCAGATCAAAGACCTGGGGTTGGTGTCTCGTCGCATTGACAAAATCGTCGATGCAATTACCACCGTGTCCATTCAAACCAACATGCTGGCCGTCAACGGTTCCATTGAAGCCGCCCGCGCCGGTGAGTTTGGCAAAGGCTTCGTTGTGGTCGCCACAGACATTCGCAACCTCGCTCACGATTCAGCTGAAAACGCCGATCGGATCAAGGATTTGGTGAAAGGCGTTCAGGACCAAATCAGCGTGGTTGGGCGTGATCTGGAAGAAATCGTATCTGCCGCCTTGACTGAAGTTGAAAAAGCCAAAGCCACCACCGCGAATTTGTTGGCTGTTGAGACCGACATTGCCAAAGTGGCTGAAGGCACCGACGACATTTTGGCTGCAGCCGGCGAGATTTCTGCCGCCATTACACAGGTTAAAACCGGCATTGACCAAATTTCTGCAGCAGCACAGGAAGGCGAGAAAGCAGCCACTGAAGCAGCCGCCGCATCCAAGCAGCAATCACAAGGTGCAGAGGAATTGGCCGCAGCGATTGAGGAAATTGCTTCCTTGGCAGATGAACTGCAAAGCGCTTGAAGCAAACACGCATTTGAGGAGATTTGCTCATGAGCAATGAAATTGTAGAAGACGTGGAAGTACTGGACAGACCAGTCGCTGCGCACGCCGAAGAGAACGAAGAGGTGGAAACGGATGTTCACCAATTCGTGATCTTCATGACCGAGGGCGAAGTGTTCGCGGTGGACATGGCCCCCGTGCAGGAAATCATTCGAGTCCCCGAAGTGGTGCGAGTGCCCATGGCACCCAGATCACTTCAGGGCTTGTCCAACCTGCGTGGCAAGGTACTGCCGATTATTTCGCTGCGACACATTTTTGGCTTCAGTGAAAAAGCCTATGACGACGCCACACGCGCCATTGTGATTGATCAGGGTCAGGCCCTGGGCTTCGTGGTGGACCGCGTGATCAGCGTGGTGGGTATTGAAAGCAAGTTGATTGAAGACGTAAGCGCATTGAGTGGCACTGTAGACACAGAGTTGCTCAGCGGCTTGCTGAAGAACATCAGCGGTCACGACATGGTGATGGTGCTGGATTTCGCCAAACTCATTAAAAAAGAGTTCAAGGAAATCAGCGCCCTGAGCAAGTCACAAGCAAGCAGGAACCTGGTGGGTGGCAACACCGAGTCCGACGACGATGATGGTGTCATGGCCGACGAGCTTCAGTTGGTGAGCTTTGAAGTGGCAGACCAAGAATATGCAGTCGCCATTGAGGAAGTTCAGGAAATTGTGCAAGTGCCCGAAAAGGTGATTCACGTGCCACATTCCGAATCCCATGTGTTGGGTTTGATGACCCTGCGCAACAGGCTGCTTCCGCTTGTTTCACTGCGCGCCATGTTTGGCCTGCCTCGACACACTGCCGACGAGCACAGCCGGATTGTGGTGATCTCGGTGGGTAGTGCATCGGTTGGCGTGGTGATGGACACAGTCAACGAAGTGTTGCGAGTGCCCAAAAGTGCAGTCGATGAAATGCCGGGTTTGCTCAAGCGAGATGGTGACTTGTCTGACATCACTCAAATCTGCCGACTCGACCAAGGCAAACGCTTGGTGTCAATTATTTCGGCTGAAAACATGTTTAAACACGCGGCCGTTAAAGACGCGATGAACAAGGCAGAAACCATGGACAAGCAACTCAACGAAAACGCTCAAGACCTTGACGACGAAAGCAACGACGACGAAGAACAAGTGGTTGTGTTCCGTCTGAACAAGGAAGAGTTTGGCGTGCCAATTGCCAGCGTGCAGGAAATTGTTCGCGTACCCGAAGAACTGACTCAAGTGCCCAAAGCACCTGCGTTTGTCGAGGGTGTGATCAACCTGCGTGGTTCCGTGCTTCCAGTGATTGACCAACGCCTGCGATTGGGCATGGACAGCACTGAACGCAATGACCGCCAGCGGATCATGGTGTATCTGTTTGACAACGTGCGCATGGGATTCATTGTCGATTCGGTGACCGAGGTGCTGAAGATTTCCAAATCGGCCATCGAGGATTCTCCACAGTTGTCAGATGAACAGCATTCCCTGATCGGACGCGTGGCAAACATGGAAAAAAACAAGCGCATGATTCAGCTCATCGACCCATCTCGCCTGATTGACAGGCAAGACGTTGCAGGCCTGGATGCCTTGTGTAACTGAGTAGCAAGGGGAGGAAAAAGTGATCAAATTGTTGATTGTGGATGACTCCGCATTGATGAGACGCCAACTGGCCAAATTGTTCGAAGCTGAAGCTGACTTCGAAATCCGTTTGGCCAGAAACGGCGCTGAGGCAGTGCGTGAAAACATGGACTTTGAGCCAGACGTCATCACGCTGGACATCAACATGCCAGAGGTTGACGGGCTGACAGCCTTGTCGGAAATCATGGAGCAGCGCCCCACGGCGGTGGTCATGGTTTCCTCCTTGACCGAGAAAGGCGCTTTGGCCACTTTTGAGGCATTGGCTTTGGGTGCGGTGGATTACCTGGCCAAACCCGACGGCACCATTTCCCTGTCAATCAATGAGATTGGCGGGGAACTGATCCGCAAGGTGCGCTCTGCTGCCCGCGCCAAGTTGAAGAAAAAAGGTGGCGTACGCCACACTGCATTGATGAACCGGGTCAACCCGGATAAACCCATTCGTCGTACCCCACGTGAAGACGTGGGCGACGGTTTGGTATTGATCGGGGTATCCACTGGTGGCCCCCGAACGCTTGAAGACATTTTGCCCCGATTGCCCGGTGATTTTCCCTGGCCAATTTTGGTGGCACAACACATGCCTGCCTCATTCACATTGCCCTTTGCCAACCGCATGAATGACTTGTGCGCTTTGAACGTGGTCGAGGCCAACCGGCCCACCACATTGGAAGCAGGCACGGTTTACATCGGCAAGGGGGGTGCTGACATGGTTGTCAGCTCGCGCTTGGGCAAGCTCAGCGTGCTGGCCCGCCCGGAGGCCACCCAGTATTTGTGGCACCCATCGGTTGAATTGCTCGGGCTTTCCGCCCTGGAGCATTGCCCGGCCAGCAAGATCATTGGGGTGATGCTGACCGGCATGGGTTACGACGGTGCCGACGCTTTCACCACCATCAAAAAACAAGGTGGAAGAACCATCGCGGAATCCGAACAAAGTGCGGTCGTGTTTGGCATGCCTGCCGAACTGATTGAGCGCGGTGGCGCAAGCCTTGTTCTTCCTGCCGACAAAATTGCCATGCAGCTGACCGCCTGGTCAGAGCGTGTTTACTAAAGGACTGTCATGCCCTTCGTTCACAACAAAACCGCCAGCGACGCTGCCCAAAATACAGGCCAGCCACCCAGCCGGGAAGACCTATTGGCGCAACTGACTTCGAAACAAGCCAGTGAACGCCGAGTGGCCGCCAGGCTGCTTGGCGAGCACGCCAGCAGCAGCGCTGCGCTGTGCGAACAACTTTGGCGTGAAGAAGACGCATCGGTGCGCGAGGTGATCATGACCACGCTGACCACGTTGGGCGACGAAAAAGCAATCGACACATTGATTCTATGCCTGCGCAGCGAAGACGCCAGCGTACGCAATGAAGCCATTGAAGCCATGAAGCAGTTACCGGCAGCCATGGGGCCACACATTGAGGACCTGCTGGAAGACGCCGACGCGGATGTGCGCCTGTTCACTGTGAATGTTTTGTCTTCACTTGCACACCACGACACCGAACAATGGTTGTGCAAAGTGCTGAAAGAAGAAGACAACGTGAATGTGTGTGGTGCCGCTTTGGATGTGTTGACTGAAATTGGCACACGCGCCAGCAAGGAGCCGATTCAAACTGTATGCAGGAAATTTCCGCAAAATGCGTACATTCAGTTTGCGGCGAAACTTGCCCTCAAACGCATCGGCGAGGGCTAAGCCCATGGCTGACACCAAACTCACCGAAGAAGACTTCAAGAAATTCCAGGAGTTCTTCTATCGAAAAACCGGCATTCAATTCGAGCAATCGAAGCGATACTTTGTGGACAAGCGTTTGATCGAACGCATGGCAGCCACCGGCTCGGAAAGCTTTCGAAGCTATTTCATGCTGCTGCGCTTTGATGGCACGGGTCAGGAACTGCAAGCCCTGGTCAATCTGATGACGGTGAACGAAACCTACTTCTTTCGCGAGGACTATCAGTTCACTTGCCTGGTCCGCTCGATGCTCAAAGAAATCATCAAGCGCAAAGAGGACAACAAGCCAATCCGCATTTGGTCGGTGCCGTCCTCTTCGGGTGAAGAGGCCTACACCATTGCCATGCACTTGCTTGAATACTGGCCATACATTCGGGATTGGGATGTGGAAATCATTTCCTCAGACATCGACACCAAAATTCTGGAGCAGGCACGCCGCGGACTGTACACCCCGCGTTCAGTGCAACACGTACCCAAACCCATGCTGGAAAAGTACTTCAAACCTGTGGGTGACTACTTCCAGATCTGCGATGACTTGCGCAGTGCTGTTGAATTCACCCGGGTGAATTTGATCGAGCCCAATGACGTGAAAAACTACCGCGATTTTGATGTGATTTTTTGCAGAAACCTGCTGATTTATTTCGATGACGTGTCGCGTCGCAAAGCGGCCGAAGCCATGTTCGAAGCACTCGTTCCTGGTGGTTTTGTCTGCTTGGGCCACTCGGAATCCATGAGCCGGATTTCCTCGCTTTTCCAGCCGCGCAAGTTTCCTGAAACCATCGTTTATCAAAAACCACTGGAGGCCGAATGAGCCGAATCCTAGTCATCGACGACGCGGCCACCGTTCGGCTGTACCACCGCACCACACTGGAAGAATCCGGTTACTCCGTGGAGGAAGCCATGAACGGCCTGGAAGCCATTGAAAAGCTGTTGATATCGCCTTTTGACCTGTACGTTGTGGATGTCAACATGCCCAAAATGGATGGATACAGTTTCTTGCGCCAATTGCGCAGCATGGATATTCACCAGGCGCCAGCGATCATGGTGTCCACGGAATCCGAAGCACAAGACCAGACCCTGGCCTACCAGGCTGGGGCCAATTTATACCTGAGAAAACCTGCAGACCCAGAAACATTGCGCAACTATGTGGCGATGCTGTTGGGAAGGACCGTGTCATGAATGCATTGCTTGAACAATTTCTTGCAGAGACCAAAGAGGGACTGCAATCGATCGGTGAAAAGCTGCTGGAACTGGAACGTGAGCCAGACAGCAAAGACCTGATCAATGAACTGTTTCGCCTTGTCCACACCTTGAAAGGCAACAGCGGCCTGTTTGACTTTCCTGAAATGACGCGCGTGCTGCACGCAGGCGAAGACTTGATGGATGCGGTACGCAACGATCAAGTGAGCTACTCCGACACACTGGCTGACCGCTTGCTCGACATGGTGGACTTCATCGGTGTATTGAGCGATGAAATTGCTGAGACCGAAGCCATTTCTGCTTCGCACATGGAGCCAGCCAAACAACTGACAACAGGTTTGCGCAGCTTGATTCAAACCGGCAGTTCGAACGCTGAGACAGAAAAAGAACACAACGACAATGTACGTGTCTGCCTGCCGGCGTTGCAAGAGATTGATGGAGACTTGCGCATGGCCTGGGCAGAGGAACTGACCGGGAACAACCCACACCACTGGCTGGAATACACACCAGAGGCGGGCAGCTTTTTTAAGGGGGAAGATCCTTTCTACCTGTTTCGCCAGGTGCCCAAGGTGAAATGGTGCAGGGTGTTGCCTGCCGAGCCCTTCCCTGCGCTAGCAGAACTTGACCCCTACCATTGCAACCTGAAATTTCAGGCTGTCAGCAGTGCCGAACTGGTTGAGTTGCAAGAGATGTTTCGCTATGTACCGGAACAGGTCGTGATTCAAACCATCACTGGCGACGACCTGTTGAACACTGCAGCGCCCGCAGCGCCGGTAGCGTCAATAAGCGACCACACACAAACTCGATACGTGATTGAATCGCAACTGGCTGTACTGTCTTTGGCTGACAACGCTGACTGGCGCAAAGGCCGACTATCGGCCGTGGCCAACACCTTGAAAGGCTGCCTCGCCAGCACTGGTCATGATGGCTTTCAAACACAAATTGACGAAGCCCTTGAGCTTGGCCTGGCCAACACCAACACCGATGCGCTGAAAGCCATTTGTCACGCTGTGCTTCAACGCTTGAACCCGGTGTCACTGGATTCACAGAATCAAGACAGCACACCGAGCGTCGAGGCCAGTAACAACAACGGTGAGCCTGTCAAAGCGGCCAAGAAAAATGAAGAAGGCCAGGCCAGTGCGAAAACCCTGAAGGTTGACCAAACCAAAATTGACCGCCTGATGAGCCTGATCGGGGAAATTGTGGTGGCCAAAAACAGCTTGCCCTACCTCGCCAACCGCGCCGAAAACCATTACGGCAGCCGCGAAATGGCGCGCGAGATCAAGGCACAGTATGCGGTGATCAACCGCATCGCCGAAGAAATGCAAGACGCCATCATGCAGGTTCGCATGATGCCGGTTTCCTTTGTTTTGCAGCGTTTCCCTCGACTGGTGCGCGACTTGTCCAAAAAACTGGGCAAAGAAGTTCAATTGGTCATGGAAGGTGAAGACACCGAGATCGACAAAAACATTGTTGAAGCGCTGGCCGACCCGCTGATTCACATTGTTCGAAACAGCCTGGACCACGGTCTTGAAATGCCGGACGTACGTCGCAAAGCAGGCAAAGCCGCTGTGGGACGAATCACCATCAAAGCCAAACAGGAGTCAGACCGGGTGCTCATCGACATCACCGACGATGGCAAAGGCGTTGACCCACATGTCATTAAAATGAAGGCTTACGAGAAAGGTTTGATCGATGAAGCCACCCTCGAAAAAATCAGCGACCAAGATGCAGTGAACCTGATTTTTGCCGCTGGTTTTTCCACATCTGAAACAGTATCTGACCTTTCAGGGCGTGGCGTTGGCATGGATGTGGTGCGCAACGCGATTGAAAAGGTCAACGGCTCAGTCAGCCTGCAAAGTCAAGTGGGGAAAGGCACACAATTACGACTCTCACTGCCCCTTTCAATGGCCGTGACCAATGTGATGATTGTGGAATCAAATCAGCAAATGTTTGGAATTCCCATGGAATCAGTCGTCGAAACAGTGCGTTTGGCCAAGACTGACATTCATGGCATCAAACACCACAAAACAGCCGTGTTGCGGGGCGAGGTGATTCCGCTTCTGGAATTGAACCAGCTACTAGGCATCAACCAGGAACAAGTTCTTAACGAAGATCAGGAAATTGCAACCTTGGTGATTCGTCACGACGGCGAGAATGTCGGTGTCGTGGTGGACGACTTCCGCGAAACGGTGGACATCATTTTGAAACCCATGACCGGCATTTTGGCAAGCTTGGGCGTGTATTCGGGCTCCGCACTGATGGGTGATGGGTCTGTACTCATGGTTCTTAACCCTCGGGAGTTGATTTGATGACCATTGAACTGAACGACCACACCGCAAACCTGACGCAATCCATTTCCGTGGAAGAAGCGGAAAACCTGATGGCCTGGATTCAAGAACACCCAGGCTGTTCAATCAATCTGAGCCGATGCGAGCACCTGCACGCATCGGTGCTGCAAGTGCTGATGGCTTTTGCCCCCAAAGTGAGCGAATGGCCCAGCGATGCGAATTTAAAACAATGGCTTGAAGCCGCCCTGCAACCAACCAAGGAGAATAACCATGAGTAAAAGAATCATGGTCGTCGATGACTCAGCCACCATGCTCATGAGCGTGAAAGCCAACCTCGAAATGAGCGGCTTTGCGGTTGAAACCGCGCCCGACGGCGTACAAGCACTGGCCAAGCTGAAAAGCGGGCCAAAAATGGACCTGATGATCACCGACATCAACATGCCCAAACTGAATGGTATCGAGTTGATTCAACAAACACGTGCATTGCCCACAGGGCGCTTCATGCCCATTTTGGCACTGACCACAGAAAGCCAGCAAAGCAAACGCGACGAAGCCAAAAAACTGGGCGCCACGGGCTGGCTGGTCAAACCGATCAGCGGCCCTGACCTGATCAAAGTCATCAAACAAGTGTTGCCGGGGGCCTGATCATGAATGCCCACGAAAGCACCACGAACAACACACCCATACATTCAGCCAGCAATCACCTGCTACTGGCCAAAGTATTGGCCGTGTTGTTTGTTTGTGTGATGTTTTCGATGATTGCACAACACCTGGCGTGGTTCGGTATCGAGCCACTGGTGTGGCACGCCTTCACCGCTGTGACTGCACTGGGTGCCTTGGTGTTTTATCACCAACACCTGCACAAACAAAGCACAGCGGCATCGGACAACGTGCCAGTGCGGCATGAGCCGTGGGCAGAACCAAGCGTAAGTGCGGCGCAACCCATGATGCAAGCCGCAGTGGGCCACAGCACAGCACTGGACGGGGCTTTGAATCAGCAACTGAACCTGGTGATCAGCGACACAGAATACGCCGCCATGAACCTGATTACCCATGTTCAGGATTTGAACAAGGATGCACACGCGCTGGTTGACTACCTGCACCACTCCAGCAGCCAGGCTGGCGACATGGAACGCGAAATCGGCACCAGCCTGGAGTTGATCGGCAGCATCAGCGAATTCGTACAACACCTGCCCGAGCGCATCCAGAAAGATGTGGGGCTGATCGAACAGGCCAACAAGCGCGTTCACAGCCTGCAAAGCCTGGCGGGCGACATCAACGCCATTAGTCAACGCACTGATATTCTGGCCATCAATGCCAGCATCGAAGCCGCACGTGCAGGCGAGGTTGGGCGTGGCTTTGCCATCGTTGCAGACGAGGTTCGCAAACTGTCCACTGGCACACGTGCCTTGGCCACCAACATTTCAACCGGGTTGAAGGAGCTGAACACCTCGATTTCGGAAAGCTTACAAGCCTTCGTTGCCAATGCAAAAAATCAATCAACCGAGGCTGAGGGAATTGTTGACTCCATTGTGAAATTGCAAGAAAGTCATGAAGACATGCGCCAGTATTACAAAACGCTGTTCACCGTAGTGACCAAGCACAATGGGGACTTGGCCAGCCAAATCTCCATGATGTTGGGCGATGTGCAGTTTCAGGATGTTTTGCGCCAGCGGGTTGAACGCGCCTTGATTGCGATCAACAAACGCAGCGCAGTGCTGCAAGACATGGGCACCCTGACCGAGCAGGCGCAGTGGGCTTTGATTGAGAACAGCATGCGACAGATTCACGATGACTATGTCACCGAAGAAATACAACACTCGCCACTCGGCGGGAGTGGTGAAGACACATCAAATGGTTCCAGTGGCCTGTCCAAAATGGAACTGTTTTAAATAGACAATGCAAGATCACGGAGAATACATGAATACAACGACTCAATTCCATGTTTCGCAGCTGCTCAAAGAACAGCGCGATGTCATTTGCGAGGAATGGCTTACCCGGCTGATCAAGCTGTGGTCGCGCGCCTACCCCGGCTTCATGGACGAGACAGAACTCCGAAAACAGGTTGGCGCACTGATCGACGAATTGGCCACACAATTTTCAAAAGACAAAGCCAGCGCGGAATTCACACGCTCACGCGAACGAAGCATCGAGTTGATCCGCCAATTGAGCGTGAACAGGGCCAAGCAAGGTTTCAAGCCCACCGACACTGCACAGTTCGTTTTTTTCCTGAAGAACATTTGTACCGGAAAGCTGACCGAGCAACACAACCTCAACGGTGAAGAACTGTCCAAGGCTTTGCTGGAACTTCAGGATGTACTCGACAGCCTGTCGCTGGCCAACTTTGAAAGCTATGTTGAAACCCGCGAAAAAGTAATCGCGCAGCAAAGCCTGTCGTTACAGGAACTATCAAGCCCGGTGATCCGTTTGTGGGACCAACTGCTTTTGCTGCCGCTGGTTGGCGTGGTCGATACATTTCGCGCGCGGCAAGTCACCGAGCGCTTGCTTGAGGCCATCACCAAATACGAAGCAACCGTGACCATCATCGATGTAACAGGCGTGCCGGTCTTTGACACTGGCGTAGCCCGCCACATCATGAAGGCCATTGACGCAGCCCAGTTGTTGGGCTCAAAGATCGTGATGACCGGCATCAGCCCGGAGGGCGCTCAAACACTGACCAAGCTGGGCATCACTTTTTCAGGTGTGATCAGCCGGGCCACCCTGCGCGCCGGCGTGGCTGAAGCTTTCTCCATGATTGGTCGGAAAGTGGTTCGCAACAATGGGGTGACCAACGCATGAGAATTCCCATTCTTCGATTAGGCAAAATTTTACTCGCCTCGGTGCAAGCCGACCTGTCTGATTTGGACGCCATGCAATTCCAAAACGACTTGGTGAAAAAAATCGCTGACGTCGAGGCCATGGGCGTGTTGATCGACATCACCTCTTTGGAAATTGTGGACTCTTACATGGCTCGCATCATCAATGACACCTCCAGCATGGCGCGTCTGCTTGGAGCCGAGGTGGCCATTTGTGGCGTTCGTCCGTTTGTAGCCATGACACTGGTGGAATTGGGCCGCGATTTGATCGGTGCCGATTCAGCCTTCAACCTTGAACAGGGTCTTAAACTGCTGGAAGCCCGAATCGCCAAACGAGGCGATGCCATGATTATTTCGGCAGACGATCATGATTGAAACCATGGGCAATGAATCGGTTTCAATCTCCGACACGGCCGACATCGTGCGCGCAAGGGGTGCCGCGAGATCCATTGCAGCGCATGCAGGGTTTGGTCTTGCAGACCAAACACGACTGGCCACCGCGGTATCCGAGCTGGCACGCAACGCACTGCACTACGCAGGTGGCGGGCTGTGTGAAATTACGGATTTGACCAACGACGCCGAGCGACGAATCAAGGTCTTGGTTGAGGATCATGGCCCCGGCATACCCGACATTGAACGAGCCATTCAAGACGGCTACAGCACTGGCGGCGGCCTGGGTGCAGGCCTGCCAGGCACCAAGCGCTTGATGGACGTTTTCGTGATTGAAAGCACCGTGGGGCTGACCCGCGTGTGCGTGGAAATGATACGACCCAAATGAACATCCTGCTCTTTCAAAGCACCTTGAAGGTCAACACCGAATCGGATATTTCAGCCGCCATTCGGGTGGCACGCCATGCGGCCGAGCAAGTCGGTTTTTCCAAAGTTGAGGTGGGTTATATTTCAACTGCGGCGGCCGAGCTTGCATCCAACCTGTTCATACATGCAGTCAATGGCGAGTTCGAAGTGCGCACCACTGACTCGCCAGCGGGCATCACACTGTGCACCACAGACACAGGCCCTGGCATCGCCGACATTGAACTGGCCATGCAAGAGGGCTTTAGCACAGCGGGTGGCCTGGGCTGCGGCTTGCCCGGTGTGAAACGTTTGATGGACAAACTGGTGATCGAATCTGGCGCTGGGCAACCAAGCCACATCAAGGCAGAAAAATGGCGTTGATGGTATCCAGTGCCAGCCGGCCTCACCAAGGCGAACAGGAATGTGGTGACCAATACGGGCACTGGCAATGTGCCGGAAAAGCGGTGCTGGCCCTCGCAGACGGCTTGGGTCATGGCCCAGAAGCTGCACATGCGGCCAAGCTGGCCATACACACCGTGGGCCAACACCTGTCGCACAGCTGCGAGCAGCTCTTCGAGTTGTGCAACGAGGCATTAACAAGCACGCGTGGCGTGGCCTTGAGCATCGTGATTGTGAACACCGAACAAAACCATATTGAAGTGGCTTCGGTGGGGAACATTCGCACCCGCTTGTTAGGCGAAGTCAAAGATTTCCATTTCGGTGGTGCGCGCGGCATTGTGGGCGCAGGCTACCGCAATTTGCTGCCTGAAACAGCGACCATTCGGGACAATGAACTCATTGTCATGTTTTCCGACGGCATGGAAGAATTGGCCAATATTCGCCAGCTGTTGCCCAACGATGCACCGGCCGAAGTGGTGAAACACAGCGCACTGGACATGATTAAAACCTTTGGCCGACACGACGACGATGTCAGTGCACTGGTTTACCAGCACCGCGCATCCGACAACGGCAGGCGGTGCACACCATGAGCAAGGAAGCTGAGCGTTACGCAAACCTGCTGGAGCGGTTTGTGATGGCCAACGACATCGACAACGCAGAACAAAACCTGACTGAGGCGTTCGAGTTGGGCCGCCAGTTTGTTGAACAATCAGTGCCTCCAGACGAATTGATGAACATTCATCACAACGCCCTGGTTCAACTTGCACACTCGTTGCCCGACATCGCCTTTGCCGATGTGGCCGACCGGATCACCGCGCCTTTGCTTGAAATGTCCATGGCGTACGGGCTCACCTTTCGCCAGCAAAGCGAAGAACGGTTCAATGCCATGGTGCGCGAGCGCTACGAGCAAACTAGCCGCCTGCAAGCCGTGGGCACTTTGGCCGCAGGCATTGCGCACGATTTCAACAACATCATCGGTGGCATTTGGGGCTATTCAGAATTGCTGCACGACGATGCGAAAGACCAGTCACCGGAAAAAGCCAAGCTTGAACAGATCATGAAAGGCTGCAGCCGCGCCAGGGATTTGGTGAACCGCATGCTCACATTTGCCCGGCAACAGAGCAGCACCCAATACACCTTGAATTTGTCGGAACAAGTGCGCGAGGCGCTAGACCTGCTGACACTCTCTCTCAAAGAGAAGGTCAGCCTGAGTTTGACCGAAGAG
Organism: Limnobacter sp.; assembly: GCA_964229025.1. GTDB lineage: Bacteria > Pseudomonadota > Gammaproteobacteria > Burkholderiales > Burkholderiaceae_B > Limnobacter. Next base: position 51,975 of record CAXRAE010000001.1, read on the forward strand.
CTGGACAACCCGACCATCATTGCAGCGCCCGGCGTCATCCAGCAAATCATCATGAACCTGTGCTTGAACGCCAACGATGCAATTGAGCAGTCCGGGACGATACGAGTGCACATCGGCACTGGCGGAGTCGATCACCCGGCCCCACCCGGGCATGAACACAGCGTGTGCATTCGTGTGGCAGACACGGGCAGTGGTATGCCGCCTGAAATCGTTGAACAGGTGTTCAATCCTTTTTTCACAACCAAAGAACCCGGTCAAGGATCGGGCCTGGGCTTGTCCGTGGTGCACGGCATCGTCACGCAGTTGGGCGGGGTCATTGAAATTCACAGCGAATGCACAGGCCACAACACAGGCACCGAATTCACGCTGTTCATCCCCGCAGCAAGCCCTATTCAACCATTACCGCACGAGAGGAGGACCTATTATGGCCAAAGTTCTACTGATTGACGACGACCAGATATTCCGTGACATGCTCACCGAAATGCTGACACGCGAGGGCCACAAGGTCACTGTAGCCACCAATGGTGAAGAAGGTTTGGCGATGGCCAAAAACCACACACCCGAACTGATCATCACCGATGTCCTGATGCCAAAAATGGATGGCATTGAAACCGTGATGGCGCTTCAGCGCGCGGGCGTGAAGTCGCCCATCATCGCCATTTCCGGCGGCCGGCGTTCAATCAGCCCGGAATTCAACCTGGAATCGGCTTCGCTGATGGGTGTGAAAGCAACACTGACCAAGCCCTTTACGCGCGCAGAACTGAATAGCGCGATTGCCAAGGCCCTCTAAAAACGTACAGGCCAATAGGTCGGTGTCGCACTGGGTGATCCAAATGAATGTCGGCTTTCAACCACATGACAACTGGTCACACGCTTCAGCCGGGCTATATTGTGTAAATCATTGCAAAACGCTGTACCCAAATGGGGTTATTAGCGAATAATTGCTCCATAAAAAAAGAACTGCTCTTCCCTTTGAAAATCAACCTTGCTCAATACACCTTAAGCCGAATCGCCAGCATTGCTGCTGCAGCGATGCTGTGGTGCGCGCCTGCGCAAGCGGTTGATTATTCCCTCACGGGTTTTGGCACTGTGCAATACACGCAGGGTGACAATGTTGAGAACTACCTGCGCTTTGCCAACGAAGACGGCACGCTCAAAGTCAACTCCATCATCGGCGCACAACTGGATGTCAGCATCAGTCCAGAATTCAGTGCCACCTTTCAGTATGTGATTGCCCCCAAGCAGGACAATGACCAAGGCGTGGAACTCGACAACCGCTGGTCGTTCATTCGTTGGAAACCAAACGACAATTGGAGCTTCAAGGTCGGTCGGCAACGGCTGAACCTGTACCTGGACAGCGAGAACCTTGACGTTGGCCAAACCTATGTGCCAGCCAACCTGAGCCCTGAAATTTATTACAACGCGGCGGTACTGGGCGTTGATGGCATATCGGCCACTTACAATTTTGAAGACAACGCGGGCCGATATTGGGGTGTACAAACCATAGTCGGCGAGCGCGACATCATCCAGCGCCTGTCCAAAACCACCCAGGATTTCCCCACCAGCAAATACGAAATACTGGGGCTGATTTTTAGCCTGGATGGTGACCGCTACCGCATTCAACTGGCTCACCATGAAGCGTGGCTGTCTCGGGATATTTTCCAGTTCAACGGCCGCGCCGTGGTGGATGGCTCGCTCAACGCCAAAGGACAATTCACCAACCTTGGCGCAGAATACAACTGGGACCGCTACAGCCTGCGAGGTGAACTCAGTCAACTCGAATTTTCGGGTACGACCAAAGGCGTTATTCCTGTATTTGGGCCACAGCAACAGCGCGTAGACACCCCAAAGTTTCCCGAACACGGCGGCAACCTGACGCTGGTTAAAAAGCTGAACAATGACCATGCGGTGTACACCAGCCTTGGGCGTTTCATTTCAGACTTCGATGATCAGTATTCGATTGCGATTGGTGGAAAGTATGCGCTCAGCACGTCAGACTCCATCAAGCTTGAATTGATGCACGTGGTTGAGAAAAACACGCGGCCACAACTGTCTGACAATCGAATCAACAACACCACGTTCAACATGTTGAGCGTGTCTTACAACTGGGTGTGGCAATGAACATGCGCGCCCATTTGATTCGAACAGTGCTTGTGTTCAGCGCATTGTCCAGCTTAGGCGCTGGCAACGCTGCAATGGCTGATGTGTACCTGGTGGTGTCTGCCAATAGCCCGCTGAACAAACTGGAATTGCGGCAGGTGCGCAGTATTTACAAAGGCCGCCTGACACAGATTGATGGCCAACGTGTGGTTCCGTTGAACGCGGCGCCTGGCAGCGAAGACCGGGTTGAATTTTTACACGCTGTGATGGATGTCAGCGAGCTGGATTACACAGGCTACTGGCATGTGCGAAGGTACAGCGGGCAAGGCACACCGCCGAGCGAAGTCAAAGATCAAGCCGACATGTTCGCGCAAATTCAAGCGAATCCGCAACACATCGGCTATGTGAAAGTGGGGCCAGGTGCTAAAACCGAATTACCACCCGGACTGAAGTTGCTTCCGCTGAAGTGAAGCGGCGCCCCTTGGGTTACTCCTCGGTGTAGCCCTTGCTCAAAGGTAACCACCAAGTGAAACCAAACACGAGGGTTTTGAAGGCGATTCGACTCTTGGGTATGCCCTTCTCACGCAGCTTGTTCATGGCCAAAGGTATTTCCAATACATGGGCGATGAAAATCAGCGCCGCAAAACCGATCAAACCGGGCACATGAAAGCCCAGAAGCCCGACCAAGGGCACTATCAACCAAAACAGCACCAAGCCTGCCTGCAACCCGTACCAAATGCGGTGTTCGCCCATCTTGTCTCCAATACATATTGTTTGAATAGGGCAAAGTGTACCTCAGCGGGTCAACACAGCCGTATTGAAGCAATCCATGTTGTCAATTTGCACATACACCTCGTTGGTTTCCAGGCCCAAGGTGGTCAATGCCGTGTCAAGCACACCACCCAATTGGCCCAAGGCAGCATTCAAAACCGGGTTTGCAGCCAACACGGTCAATATCCCGCTGAGTAAACCGATTTCGGAATTCAAACCACTCAACAAGTTACCCACGCCCTGCCCCGCTTCAAAGCTGTAGGACGTATCCAACGTGGGGTCGGGATAACCCGCCATGGCGATGTCATTGGCTGAGCCACTACCGACATTTGCGCTAAGCACGCTGCCGCCCCCCAGCAAAGGCAAAGAGGGCAGGCCCAAGTCTGCGGCCACCGGCGTCGATTCAATGTCCACCAAGACCGAAGAGGCAGATTGCGGCAAACGGCAATCAATGTCTTTAACCTCCACAAGCCCACCACCCACTGTCAAATCAAGATCCAGCAAACCATTGACCCGTGTACTCAAGCCGAGTTGTTCAGTTCGCGCCGAAGCAATCACCGCACCGTTGTTGCTTCGCTTCACCGCCACAAAAACCTGGGGTGGGCTTAACACATCAACATTCAAAACCGGGCTGGCGTTGACCTGAATTCCGTTTCCACCCACGCCACTTGCAGCAGCAAAGCTGGAGGCAAAAGCGATGTTGCCCAAGCGAACAGAAGCACCAGCCGCGTCGGAATCACCACTGGTGTCAGCAGACATGATTTCGCTCAGTAGGAAACTCACCGTGTCTGCAGGCCCGTTGTTTGGAATCGTCACTGTGGGCGCGCCTGGGCCCGCGACATTCACTGCCGCGTCGAGCAACTGCGCGGCTGTCACATTGGCGTTGAGAAGCCTTCCCATATCGAGCTGATCACCTGCGCTGAACACGCCAAGCTCGATGCCCAGCTGCAGCAAATCCACCTGCGCATTGGAAGCCAACAGGCCGCGAAAGCCAAGCAGATCAAAACGCAGCTCGGTGCCAATGGCCTCCAGCAAAGGCGACAACGCCCCTCCGTTCAAATTCAATGCCAACAGATTGGTGCCCACCAAGCCAGACACCACGGGCGTGACGGTGGCCTCAGCCACTGCAACCACAGGCTCCAGCCCTAAAAAAGCCGCAGGCACATCGCGCGTCACGCGCACCAGCACTGAACGCTCACAGGCACTGGGGTCCAGCAAGGTGTTGGTGCCTTGCACGTTGCAGTTCATCTCGAGGGTGTCGTTGTTGGCGTCAAGCCCGTTTCGCAAGGCATAATCGCGAGCACTCTGGAAGCCCGAACCAGCCCCGCCGATGTCGCTGGCCGCGGCTTTGGCGGCCAAATCGGCGATGCGCTGCACCTCTTCGCGCTCCCAAACCACTTGGCCAAGGCCGAGAACACCAAACGCACCGATCGTAATCAGCATGATGAAAATAGTCAGCACTGTCATGGCCCCGGTTTGGTGGGGCCTGGCATTGTGAAATGAGTTTAAACGCGCGCAGTTCATGGGGAAAAGTCCGATTTAACCGTACTCCCGATTCTGCACCAATTCACCGGCAGTGAATACGCGAATCTAACTCCTTTTGGGGGAACTGCTCAGTCTTTCAAGAACTTGCCCAGCATTCGTTTGCCCGGCTTCAATGGCGCCACAAGGGCTTTTGCAACGCACACCATGATGTCCATCGGCGCGGCCAGGCGCGTGGTTTGGGCGTGGCCACCCAGCGCCTGCAAGGTTTTACGATCCAGCTGCTCGCCTTGCTCTTGTACCAACACCACACCCAACTCCGGGTAACGGTTCTTGATGGCTTTCAAGTGCGTAGAACCTCGGGCCTGTTGCGCGTCGATCAAAATCACCTTCACATCGTGCTGAAGCAGACAGACCCGGGCCGCACTCCACGAAGAAGCGGCCAGCACTCGTCCAAACTGGTTGGACTGGGCAAGCTGGCTTTCCAGGGCCAGGCGCGTGCTTTCGTTTGGATCAACAATCAGAACCGTGGTCATTGTTCACATTCCCTATGGCACGACACACCTTGTGCCGTGCTGCTTTGCTAGGGAAATAGCAAATTCAATGCCAGTGGAAATTCCTCTTTTTGGTGCAAATTGTAAAATTTAGTGACGCGGCAGCATGGCACGCACTTCTTTCCACAAGGATTCAACCTCGAACGCAGCCTTGGAATTGGGTGCAAACTCGTTAACCGACAAGCCCAAGCCCACACTGATCACAAAGTCGTTGCGCTCGTGCACGATGGTTTTACACACTTTGGCCGTGGTTTTTAATTGCTCAAATACGATGTCCGGCGTTTTACTGAGCACCGACGCACCGTTGATCACCCAGCTCACCTTGCTGCCAGCGTCGGAGGCCCATTCAAGCGTACTGCTGGCACTGTGAATATCCAATGGGCTTGCCTTGGTCGGGATTAGCACCAAATCTGCATGCGCCAAAGCCTCGCGCACCGCTTTCTTGTCGGTGGGCGGCATGTCGATGAACACATAGTCAAACGCCCCCTCTTCCAACTCGGACAACTCAAGCACCAAATCATTCAAGCCGACCTTGCGCACTTCCGGAAAGTCGAATTGCCTCAACGAATCCCAAAAACGGCTGGACCCTTGTGGGTCCATGTCCAGAAGCGCCACCTTTTTCTTGCCCTGCTGGCTGGCCAGTGTGGCCAGATTCAACGACAAGGTGGTTTTACCCGCACCGCCCTTTCGGCTGCTGATGATGATGGTTTTCATGGGAGATGTCCTGTACAAATAAGCGTTGGCGCAACATCAAGAATTTAGACTAACTTGCCCACCACGTGTGGGAAAAGTTGCTCGATGCGTTCTGGCCGAAGTGGCATTTGCACACTTTGTTGGGTTTGCCACAACGGCACCTGGTCGGTCATCAGCATGCTGCCAACCCAACCATCCTGACCACCCAGCAACACAAAGTGATTTTCGTCAAGGTCGGATAAATCAGACAAATGACGGCTTTGCGAGCCATAACTGGTTTCATCGAACCCCTGAATCAGATTGTGGGCGTTTTTCATCAAGGTTTCACGCGAGCCTGGTGCCGGAAACGAGCGCGACGAGAACAGTTTGCCAAGCAAGGGCACATGCCCCAGCACATGGCGAAGCCGAATTTTGTGCAAGTTGCCCCACATTTGCCAGCGTTGTGCCTGGCGCTGGGCTTCATCCACGCAAAGCGGCACCATCTGACTCAAAGTTGCGGGGCTTAAGGTGTGCAAGTCTTCAAGCAAGCAGGCGGTTAAATAAGACCATTGCTGGGTCAAACCAGACGCCTGGCCGCCCGTCGCGCTGTTTGCACACTCTCGCACCAGTGCGGTCAACAGGAATTCGAACTGAAGGGCTTCCATGCTGTCGGCGGTGTAGCTGCCATCCCATTGATCGATGGCCTTACACACCACCTGGTGCGCATTGTTTTCAAGGTACGGCATACAGAACCGGGCAATTTCGCTGGACAATTTCTCGGCCAAAGGAGAAGTCACATCCAGTTGCAATGTCAGCAAATCACCGGCACTTAAACGCCTGTGTGCACCCATCAAGGCGCGGGCGCGCATCACCCGGTCATCGCCATTGAACAAGAAGCCCAGGCCGACCACCTCAGCTGGCCTGTTGTTGGCCGACACCAGGTAGCCTTGCGGCGGGTTCAACGCCCAAGGGAAATCGCTTGCACACACCCGCTGCCCCCATTGCGCGTGGGCTTGCGATTCAGGCAACACCCAGTCGTCTTGAGGAAAGCCGTCTCGCTTGGGCAAGGTGGCCGCCAGCACATGGCCAATGTTGCCGTCACGATCGGCACCCAACACGTTCAATGGGGTGACACCCACTCCAGCCATGGCCTCTCGAAGTTGCATCACGGTGCTGGCCCGCATGGCCTTCAAAAAACAAGTGATTTCGTCGGTGGGCCAGTGGCCGGCCCAGCGCAAGGCCAAATCACCCTCGCCGCACAGCCGGCCCAAAGCCTTGCAGTCGGTCAATACAGGCCCGTGCGCGCTGGTGCGCAGGCGGCGCTTGCGTGTAAAGCCCCAACGCACTTTGATTCGAGTGGTTTGACTCACTGTGTCTTCGTGGCTGCCTGCACCCAAGCGAACCAGGTCAGAAGACGCAGCGCGCAAGTTCGTGCCACCCCAGGCCAGGCTGGGGTTGCGGCCAAGGCCTAGAATTGGCACTCCCGGAAACATCAAACCCACGCAGCGGTAACTAGGGCAGTTCAACCCCACCATCATCCACACATTGGGCAAATGTTGCCCCAAGTGGGGGTCGTTGGCCATCAGCGGGTGGCCACTTTGGGTGCGTTGCCCACTCAAGGCGAAAGAATTGCTGCCAGAGCGCGACAAGCCAGCCAACAGATCGCCCAGTTGCTGCGCGGTGCTGCCGTGGCCAGAACGCTGGCCAGGATGATCAAAACTGGTTGACACCCCTGCACCGAAACGTTTCAGACGGTTCCACCAGGCGATGAAATCACCCGACAAGCGATGTTCAATCAAGGAAAAATAAATCGGCCAATTGACATCGGCACCAGCCAAGCGACCCAGCAACAACACATCCAGCGGCGTGTAAGGCTCGGGCTGAATGCCCATGAATTTCTCATCCACACCCCGTGGGCGTTGAGCCCGCACACAATTCAAGCCATCAACAAAACCCTTCACCCATTGTTTGCTGTGCTCGGGCATGTTCTCCCAAATCAAGGGGGTGGCTTTGCCAAAGTCGAGCAGGCGGATCAGGTGATCCATGTCGACAAAACTGCGCCCGCCTATTTCCGACAAACGGCCCTGTGCAAGGCGTTTCAAAAACTGAAGTTGTGGGCCACGCTGAAATTCGGTGATGGTGCCCAAGGCGTAAGCGGCACCGCGATCGGTGTCAGACAACACATACGGCACGAAAAAGCCATTGAATCGAATACTGGTGCCTTCAGGCAACTCCAGTTGCAGGGCCCTGAACTGGGCCAGACGGTCATTGAGCGAATAAACCGGGTAACGAACAGACAACCAGCCCATGGTACTTGACAGCCTGGCAAGCACACGGGCCAGTTTTTTCAGCAGAGGGCTTTGGCTTGGCCCAAGCTGGCGAAACACGAGGGTGTCAACTCAAACCGTAGGAAACCAGCCGGCTTAAGCGTTTTTTTAATCGCTGTTGCTGGCGCAGGCGAAGCCTCGCACCTGCGTGCTCACTGAGTTGCTTGAAACGCGAGTAGAAATAACGCATGCTGCCTTCAATCCAGAAACCCTAAAGCGCCAGTGTGGCGCAGACAGGTTTCAGGCGTGTGACAGCGCGTGTTCAGGCCACTTTCTTTTTACGCTTCTTGGCGGCGGCTTCAATTTCAGCGTGAATGGCCAGAAATTCCTGGCTCAATTTGTGAGAAGGCATGAAATGAATCATGGGCTGCGCGGCCTCGTGGCTTTCACGAATTTTCACCGACGATGACAGGCAAGTGCCAAGCACAGGGTGCCCCTCTTCGATCAGCTCGGCCACCAGCTTTTGAGGCAAGCTGGCGCGCGGTTGAAACTGGTTGACCACAATGCCATCGACAGCCAGCGCAGGGTTGTGGTCGGCGCGAATTTCATTGAGGGAATCAAGCAGGTTGTACAGGGCGCGGCGAGAAAACTCATCGCAATCAAAAGGAATCAACACACTGTTGGAGGCAATCAATGCCGAGCGTGAGAAGAAGTTCAGCGCGGGCGGTGTATCAATGTAGATACGATCGTATTGCCCTTCGAGTTCATCGAGCGCTTCACGCAGCTTGAATATTTTGTAGCGGCTTTCAAGCTTCACTTGAAGCTCTTCGAGATCGGGGTGGCTACCCAACAAATCGAGGTTCTCGTAGGGGCTGGCCGTGACGAATTCTTCGCATTTTTTGGGGCGAATTTTGAAGTTCAAGGCTTGATCGAAGAAATCAGCCAGTGAGTATTCCATGGACTCCATGGCCTGGCCCAGCATGTACTGGGTGCTGTTGCCTTGTGGATCCAGATCAATCAACAGGGTTCTTAGACCCTGACTGGCGGAAATGGCTGCCAGGTTGCAAGTGATGGTGGATTTGCCCACGCCACCTTTTTGATTAAAAACAACCCGACGCATGAAAACTCCCTTAGACGATTTTTTTCAATACTGTAACAACTTTTTCGAACAGTGTGCCATACGGCGCACGAAGCAGCGGTGCAGCATTGAGTCTGGCTTGTTCCAAAACAGGTTTAAGTTGCGACAAATGGTCAAAACCGGCAATGCCATGGTAGGCACCCATGCCACTGGCACCCACACCACCAAATGGCATGTTGTTGTTCATCACGTGCCACATGGCGTCGTTCACCGTGACTCCACCTGACACCGTGTTGTTCAACACGAGATCTTTCTCAGCTTGTTTGCGGGCAAACAGGTACAAGGCGACTGGTCGCGCTTTGTTTTGCAGGCTGCGCACCAGCTCATGAAGGTCATCGTAAGGAATCACCGGCAAAATTGGACCAAACACTTCTTCCTGCATCACACGGGTGCTCGGCTTTGGATTGAGAACCAAAGTCAGCGGAAACTTGCGGCGCTCCGCATCAAAGGGTTCATTCGAAGGATTAAGTTCCAACACCTGCGCGCCTTGCAACCGTGCATCAGCCCGCAGATCATACAAACGCGCCATTTGACGGCTGTTGATCACACAACTGACATCGGGGTTGCTTTGAACGCTAGGGTACTGTTTGTGCGCTTCAAGCTTGACCGCTTCAACAAAGGCATCAAACTGCTTGCGGGGCACATACACATGATCCGGGGCCACACACACCTGCCCTGCGTTGATCATTTTCCCCTGAACGGCACAAGCGGCTGCCTGATCGACACTGCCGCTGGGCGCAATGATCAAGGGGGATTTGCCACCCAATTCCAGCGTGACCGGTGTCAGGTTTTCAGCCGCGGCCAAAGCCACCATTTTGCCCACACGGTGGGAACCCACAAACGTGAGGTGATCGAACGGCAAACGGGAAAACGCTGCAGCCACATTCGCATCGCCCTCGATCACAGCAACCAATTCAGGCCCAAAACTGCTTTCCAGCAAACGGGCCATCAATGCCGAAGTGCGGGGTGTGTGTTCGCTGGGTTTGAGCATGCAACAATTGCCCGCAGCCAGGCCCGAGGCCAAACCTGCGAAACTCATGTACACCGGAAAATTCCATGACGTGATGATGCCCACCACCCCCAACGGTTGCGGCTGAATGTAAGAAACAGCAGGGCGCAACTGCAAAGGGGTCGAAACCGCGCGGCGCTTCATCCACTGGCCCACGTGTTTGCGGTTGTGCCGAATGGTGGCCAATGTACTGACAATGTCGAGCATGGCCGATTCATGGGGCGACCTGTAGCCGTAGTCTTCGGACAAGGCGCTTAACAAGTCGGCCTCGTTGCGAAGCAGAATTTCTTCAAGCACATTCAAGTGCTCAATTCGCTCATTCTTGGTGGGATTGGGGTTACGCCGGTAATGCTCCTGCTGCCTGTTAAACACCTGCTGCATGTGGTTGGCGACCAGTTGAAGATGGTCAACGCGGTCCAACATAGCCCCCTTTGTCAGTAAAATTACATATATATGAACAATAAATAGTTTCGGCGTAATGACAAAAATCTGCAACCCCTCAAATGAAGCGGGGCCAAGATGCGCACAAAAACAAAAAAGGGCCTATGAAGGCCCTTTTTTGCAGACTACATCATGGCATCAAGCCGGCTTTCGCTTCACAAGGAAGTAAGCCAAGGCAGGCAAGAACACCACCGCACCCACCATGTTCCACAAGAACATGAAGGTAAGCAGCAAGCCCATGTCAGCCTGGAACTTAATTGGCGAGAACGCCCATGTGGCCACACCAATACCCAGCGTTAAGCCAGTGAACACCACCGCTTTACCAGTCGACTTCAGTGTTTCAAAGTACGCATCGGCCAATGGCTTGCCTTCTTTGAGGTATTCCTCAAGCTTTCCGTAGATGTAAATACCGTAATCCACACCGATACCCACACCCAGGGCAATCACCGGCAAAGTGGCCACTTTCACACCAATGCCCAGCACCACCATCAGTGCGGAGCACAACAGCGAGGTCAAAGCCAATGGCGCGATGATGCAAATCACAGTGCGCACTGAACGGAAGGCGATCAGCACCAGCAGTGCAACCACACCGTACACCCAAATCAGCATTTCAACCTGGGCACGTTCAACCACTTCGTTGGTGGCCGCTTCAATACCGGCATTGCCTGCAGCCAGTTTGAACGTGACATCTTCACCCGTATCCATCTCGGCGATGATGCGCTCGGCCTCAGCCACCACGCGCTCCAGTGTATCCGCCTTGTGATCTTCCAGGAAAATGATGATGGGCATGAAACTGCAATCGGGGCTGAACAGGCCATCCGACAAATTCATGCCGCTGATGGTGCCGTTCAACACAAACTGGTTGCGGTTCAATGTCATCCACTTCAAATCGCCTTCGCTGTATGCGCTGATCACGAATTTTGAACGGTCGGCCAGTGACACACTGCTTTGCACACCCGGCACCTGTTCAATTTGCCACTGGAACAGGTCCACCGCGGTCAGCGTGTTGTACTTGATACAGCCATCTTTCACGGTTTCAACCATCACCACAAACACATCGGTACTCGTGGAGTAGTTGTCTGTCACGTAGGCATTGTCGAGGTTGTACGTGGAATTGGCGCGAAGTTCAGGCGCGCCTTTGTCCAGGTCACCAATTTGAACATTGGCATTGCCCCACAGCCCCACACCCAACAACACCACAGCCACCGCAAGCGCTGCCTTGGCCATTTTCGGTTCGGCAAAGCCTGCCAGGAAATGCCAGAATTTGTTGCTACCCGATTCGGATTCCTGCAACTTCTTGACCGCGGCATCATCCACGCCGGTGTAGCTCATGATGAGTGGCAACAACACGAGGTTGGTCAGAATGATGGTGGCCACACCCACCGATGCAGCAATGGCCAGGTCTCGAATCACAGGAATATCAATGACCATCAAGGTGGCGAAACCAAAGCCATCGGACACCAACGCAGTCAAGCCCGCAATGTACAGGCCACGGAAGGCCAGGCGCGCTGCAGTCAGCTTTTCATGCCCATCGCCTTGCTTGTGCGCAATGGCGTTGACGATTTGCACACCATGGCTTACTGCAATCGCAAACACCAGGAAGGGCACCAACATGGAATACGGGTCTAGCCCCTTGCCCAAGGCATTGAGCAAGCCCAACTGCCAAATCACGGCAATCACCGAACAAACCAAAGTTGCAACCGTGCTTTTCACGCTGCGCGAATACAGGAACAACATCACCAAGGTGATGAGCACTGCCACGCCAAAGAACATCACCACCTGGGTGGCGCCTTCAATCAAATCACCGACAATTTTCGCAAAACCGGTGACCCGGATCTGGATTTTGTCGGAATTGAACTCATCGCGCAGCTCGGCCTCGATGCGCTCGGAAAACACCTTGTAATCCAGGCGGTTGCCTGTTTCCGGGTTGATTTCCAGCAAGGGCAAGTAAATGATCGTGCTTTTGAAATCGTTGGCCACCAGGCGGCCAATCTGGCCAGACAACTCCACGTTCTGGCGTACCTCGGCAATGCTCTCAGGGCTGCCATCGTATGTGGCGGGAATCACTTGCCCGCCTTCCAAACCTTCCTCGGTCACCGAGGTCCAGCGCACGTTTGCGGTCCACAAAGAGGCCATTTCCGGGCGGTTCACGCCGGGAATGAAAAAGGCTTTGTCGGTGACCTGCTTCAAGGTTTCCAGGTACTCCGCGTCGAAAATGTCGCCTTCCTTGGCTTGCACCGTGACCCGCACCACGTTGCCCAAACCGGTTAAGTCTGCCCGGTTTTTCAGGAAGTTTTGGACGTACTCATGGTTGGTCGGAATCATCTTGTCGAAGCTGGCAGTCACCTTCAGTTGCGTGGCCTGCCACGCCAGCACGGCAGTGGCCAGCAACATGAACAGCAACACCAGCAAGCGGTTGCCAAAAACCAGGCGCTCAGCCAGTGGCGCCTTGGAAAGAATGTTTGAATCAGGAGAAGTCATGGGCTGGGTAGTATCCGGTTATTTGAAATCAGACAAGGGCAATGTTTTAAAACCACGCATGCCTGCCAACAAAATTTCTTGATCGTTGAGCTGCACCACCGCAGCGGTGGGCAACTTGTCTTGCCTGCGAGTCACCTGCAGGGTCTGGAAGTCGTCTGAGCTTTTGGCCAGAATGCCACGCGAACCCACCACCAGCAGTTCACCATTGGATAACACAGTGCCACTGCTGAACGTTTCCCTCAAATTGGTTTTCACCTCGGTCCACTCGTTGCTGCCGAATGGCAAACGGAAGGCATGGCCACGCAAGCCAACCGCAACCAGGGTGCGGGTTTCCGGCGCTTCGATCAATCCAAAAATAGAGCCGTCGTAGTTGATTTTTCGCGATGTCCAGGTTTCACCTTCGTCGCTGCTAACCACAACGGTGCCCTGCTCGCCTGCGGCCCACACTTCGCCGGTTTTGCTCAGCAGCAAAGCATTCAAATGGTAATTGTTGGGGTTGCCAGTGCGGTCACCCAAATAAGTCCAGTTCGCGCCCTGATCATCGCTTTTGAGCAACTGACCATAGGCCCCAGCCACAAACACCGTGCCAGTGGGTGTCACCACCACATCCATCAACGGCTTGGAAGGCCCCACTTCCACATCGCCCTGGGCAATGTCGAGCGAGAACATGGCTTCTTCAGCCGCCACTTCCAGCGCCTCGCGCTGTTCATCGCTGGCGTCGGCCGGCAATGCATCCAGTTTTTCCTGCAAGGCATCTGCCCTGGCTTGCAATGAATCCACCACAAATTGGTTGATCACATTGCCATCGATTAATTTAGTCCAGTTCACGCCACCGTCTTCGGTTTTCAACACCACGCCGTCGTGGCCCACCGCATAACCAAGCGCTTCGTTGGCGAAAGTAATGGAAGTCAGGGTGATGGAGGTGGGCACTTTGCCGGCGGCCCAAGTGTTGCCATTGTCCTCACTTTTCAAAACCTGACCAAATTCACCCACGGCGAACAGGTTGTTGCCCTGGCGCTCTACGTCGAGCAACAAGCTACGTTTGGCGTGAACGCTGGGTATGGATGGAATTTCCAGCAAATCCACCTTGGCCGTGGACACACTCACATAGCCAACCAGGCTTGCGCACAGCGCTACACCCGCAATCAAACTGCCTTTGGCTTGACCCGAAAGACGATTCCGAAGAAACATGACGATCCTTTGTAATTGAAAAAAGGCCGCAAAGAGCACACGCCCTTTGCAGCCATTCACCCGAGGGTATTACTGAACGCCGAGACGGCGCAGACCGGCCGGGGTGTAGTTGGCGCGATCAGGTGTGAAGTCGAACACAAACGGCTGTTCGGCTTCATTGGTCAAACCGATGGTGAGGTAACGGCCTGCTTGCAGGTCGTACAACACTTCAGCGGCGTAGAACGGCACCATTTCGTTGTAGTACTGAATGTTGTGCGCTTCGGCCACACGCCACAATGCACCTTTGCCATCGTAGTGATCGATGATGGAGGCTTGCCAGTTGTCTTCGTTCACGAAGAATACGCGCTTGGCGTAAATGTGGCGTGCATCGCTCTTCAAGGTTGCTTCCACTTCCCATACACGGTGCAACTCGTAGCGCAGATGCTCGGGGTTCATGTGCAGCGGTTGGTGAATTTCCTTGTAAGTCAGCTTGTTGTCGGCCAAACGATAAGCGTTGTAAGGGATGAACATCTCTTTCTTGCCCTTCAACTTCCACTCGTAACGGTCAGGTGCGCCGTTGTACAAATCGTAGTTGTCGGTTGTGCGCAAGCCGTCAGCCGCTGTACCTGGTGAGTCGTAAGCAACCTGGGGGGCACGGCGAACACGACGCTGACCCGCGTTGTACTGCCACGCACGGCGACCCTCTTTCACCTGGTCGAGTGTATCGTGCACCAGCAACACGTTGCCAGATACGGATACCGGGCTCTTCAGGATCTGATAGAAGTAGAAGTTGATGTTGTCATCTTCACCAGCCTTGTAGAAATTGGGCAAGTTGCGAGGGAACACCAAAGTATCTTCAATGCGGTTGATGATGAAAGAACCATCACGCTCTACAGGCACCTGCACGAAATCGCGCTTGGCTGCACCACCACGGTAACGGGTCAGGTGGTTCCAGATCACTTCCACGCCGTTTTGTGGAATGGGGAATGGAATGGCCTGCTCGAAACCAACCACAGCGTTGCCGTCGTTTTCAGTTTTGGCGTTGGTTGCGTTTTTCTTGGCTGCCTCCAACACTTTCTTGGGGTAAGCCGTGGTGCGGTGTGTTTTGTACACATTCATTTTGAATGTGGGGTACTTTTTCAGCATTTCCAGCTGGCCTGGCGACAGGTTGGCCTTGTACTGATCAGCATTGGCACCGGTGATGGTGAACAATGGCTTTTCATTGGCGAACGGGTCTACCAAATGTTGACCCGGCTTGTAGCCCGCAGGCGCCTTGGTCAGGCCGCCTGTGTAGGGTGGAATGGTACCGGCCGCATTGCCCGCTTTTTCCGCACCGAACTCGGTCAGTGTGGTGCCCAGCTTGGCTGCTTCCTGGGCGCTGACGGCCGCTTGCGCGGTGCCGACAGCAAACAGACTGGCCAAGGCCAGCGCTGTTATTTTTGATTGAAACTTCAACATAAAAATTCCTCCAGTGTGTCTCTGTTCTTAGAATGAGTAGGATGCGGTCAATGACACGAAATCGCGGTCGCGAAGCACGTCAAAGTCAGCAGCATTGGTGAAGGTGGTGTAATTGATGGATGCCTTGGTGTTGGCATCAAATTCAAAGCCCAAGCCCAAACCAAGGGATTGACGACCTTCATTGAAGGCCTGACCTGGTTCTGGAGACCAGCCGTCCACGTCATGCGACCATGATACGGTTGGGATCAAATCAATACCCATAAACACGTCACGGTAGGTGGCTGCTGTGCGCAGGCGGTAGCCCCAGGAAAAATCGGTCACGAAGCCATTGAAGCTGTTTCCTGGATCATTGGCACCTCCAAACACAGCGGCACGACCATAACGAATACCGCCATTTCTGATGTCTGGTAAGCCATCCACAAACACGGCAGCCACTTCACCTACAACCGCGACGGTGCTGGAACCCAGTGCACGATCAAATGTTTTGATGAAGGTATTCTGGATTTGTGTCACATCGAAACGATCAAAACCGTTAACCACAGAACCCAAAGGAGCATTTGCAACGCGTTGATTCAATGCAGCGGGATTGCCTGCCGAACCAAAAGAACCACCAACACCACCATTACTCAGGCCGGCACGCAATAGATCTGTCGCGTTGATCTGTATTGGCAGATCTTGGACCATGGACGCCTCGCCTGACCATGCCCATCCACCCACGTTCGTAGCGAAACTCAAACCAAAGACCTTCAAATCTTCAGGATAGTCGGCGATGTATCTGGACTGTGACCCAGGGCCAAATGTGCCTGTGGGGCCTGCACCAGGAGTGGCTGCCACATTGCCTTTTTGCAAACTTGCCAAAGGCAGGCGGCTGTGATACTGCATCACGTATGCGCCAAGTTCAGCATCAAGGCTGTCAAAATAGCTTCTCAATGCGAAACCGAACTGGCCACCATCATCAGGCTGTCGATCGATGCCTCGTTGGACAAAAGTGGATCCATATTGAGTGTTATCGCCTTGAGAAGGCGTTGTCCCACCAAACACAAGACGACCACAACCATCAGGCAAAAAGTCTGCCGTGGAGAAATAGGTACCGCAACCTTCCGGTACGGTTTTACGCCACTTCAGCTGAACGAAACCTTCCAGGCTGGTGGTGTCGGTTACACCGAAATTTGCATACAACATTTCAGCAGGCGTAAAACCTTCTTTCAGTTCAGCGCCGGGGCGGCGGAAAGCAGACACGTCAATCGTATTCAAGCCAGCAATCGGGCTCAAAATGAAAGTGCTTTCACCCCAGCTGATGACCTGCTTACCCAAGCGAAGGTCGAGTGGCTTGCCACCAATATCTGTATTGATGTAACCAAACGCATCCAGCAAATCGATGCCATCAAAACGAGCGTAGGGATGAAACCCACTGTCTTCCAGTTTGCGATTGCGCGCATTGCTGGTTGGTTCATGCCCATGGAACACTTCTTCGCTGTTCAACGTGTGGTCGTAAAACCATTTCACGCGACCAAAGAAACCGTAATTGTCTTTCTTCAGTTCGAAATCATGCACACCCTTGATGATGGTTGAAAATGCATCGCCTTTATCAAAGTTCAGGTTGCCGTCATCACCCGTATTTGAGAAACCCTGTCCGCGCGCGCCATCTGAAGACACGTTGTTGGATCCATAAAGTGCCCGATCCCGATTCTCAACCCTGAAACTCGTACCCGCACTCACCGTGGAGTTGATGCTGAGGTCAAAGTCACCCAGCTGATAATTCGCCGCATGGGCGGGCATGATGGCTGCGGTGAACAAGCCCACCGCGACCATGTTGCGCACGGCGGCGCTGGTTTTTGTTTTTTTGAAAAATTGTTTAGTCATGATGTCCCCAAAATAATCAAGAAGAACAAGCGGCAAGCGCCTGCAATTGCCCAACAACCCTCGCTCTAAGGATGTCGGAAAATCAACTGAAAAATCGAATAGTTGTTCCTGCCTGTTATTCAGACAGAAGCAAAAACTTCAGGGGGAACTTCGGGAACCTATAGATAAAGCAGACATGTCACCTCCGGAAATTGCATCTTTTTTGATGCTTTGTATTCATTTTTTCACAAGTGTAAACCAGCTTTTAGAAAAATAAAACCATAGTTACGGTTTTGCTTAACTAGAGCAGCTCATCTAAAAATGTACCACCGGAGTAACATTAAATGTTGCTTGTTTTGTCAATCTTGGCAAATTAGTAGTAATTTCACTACAAGGTTTAGGGCTATCAGATACCCAGGTACCTGCACACAATTTGCTGCAGGCTGGCCTCAAATTCCGGTGTACGGAACTTGACCGGCCCTGCGTCTCGCAAACGGGCGTTGTGCAGCGCACCGTAAATCACCTGAATAGCAAAGGCCAAACCACGCATCGGGTCTGGGTTCAGGCGGGTGTCAATGTGTTGAAGAAGTGGCTTGGAAACCGTGGTGATGAAACCCAAGCCAACGTCACGAAGTGGTGTGGATTTCACCCCACCCTTGGATTCACGAATAAAGGCTTCGGTCAAGATAGAACTATACTCACCCTGAAAAATACCGACAAGAAACGAAACGGCCTCGTTTGCGATTTCACGCGGGTGCACGCCCGACCAATCACGCTCTTCAAATTGGATGGCCGCACTCATCAGCAGTTCCTGGCAACTTTCGGCGATCAAGGCGTCGAAATAGCTTTCTTTGTCTTCAAAACGGCTATAGAAGGAACCCACGGTGCAGCCAGATTCCGTGCAAATATCCTTGATGGAAATGTCTTCCAGCACACGCGTGTGCAGCAGCATTCGACCCGCTCGTAACAGGTCGTTTCTTTTTTTCAGGCTGCGCGCCTGCATGGCCGGGCGCACGCCTACAGTTTTATCAACCGCTTCAGCTTTGGCTTGTGTTTTCAAGATGTAAACGCAGGCGCCCACACAGGTGGGCGCATCTAATAAACATGAATGAACGAATTATGGCATTAAATTCATATCCGTTAGCAAATTACCTCAACGAGCCCCCAGGGTGGGCAGGTTCAAGGTTCCTGTCAGGGAAACCACAGGGCTAACCAAATCACGAGAACCTGTCGCCGGGAACTGTGGGTGGTAGCCATACACCAGCAGACCCAAGCGTTCGCCTGAAGCGATTCGTTCGGCCACACCGTTCAATTCCACATGGCGCTTGCCAAAGCCGCGCACGGGCGTAACCTGGTCATCGATAAGCCGCCAGGCGCCATTGCGCTCCACACCCAAGCCAACGAACACGATGGGGTCGCAGCCCAACTCAGCGCCCAATACACCCACTGGCGAGGTGTTCACCGCATCGGCCAGTTGCGAGCACACTGGGTTTTGCGCACCTGCCACAGGTGGTGCCACGTCAAGCGTGGCCGTTGGAATACCGGCTATGCTGCTGACACCTTCAGGCAAATCCAAAGGAAGGGCGGCGGGTGCAAATGGGTAGCGCAACAGCCCCAGCGCTGAATTGAACAACACATTGGTATCAGCACCTGGTGTGAAATCAATTGCAATCGGATCCAACGCTGTCTGTGTTTTATCGCCTTTGTTGACAGGGCCATTTTTGGTCATAAATTCACCCACGGGCACCCACACCGCTGCATTGTCGGTTGCTGCACCCTGCCCCACATCGTCGGCGAAACTCACGCATACATTGTCTTTGTTGGCGGCCAAAGTGTCGAAGGCTTTGGCTTGGTTGGCATCGTTGGTGGCTTTGATCAGTGCCACTTCTTGGGCTGTAAACAGCTTATCGATCAAGAAGGCATACTGCGCATCCACAATACCCAGTTCTCCACAAGCGAACGGTCCAGCAGCCTTTTGAAACTCGATTTCATTCAAGCCATTTTGAACCAACTGCTCGGTGGGCCCGGCTGCACCAACACCCAAAATATGACCGCTTTGATGGGTCAACAAACGCACATCTGCTTTGTTACCGTCGGTGTCGGTCAGGTTGCGGTAGCACTGGAAGTTGTGCCAGGCATCGTTGAAGTTAAACAAGGTGTCGCGAAACCCTTGGGTAAACAAGATGTCAACGGGCTGGGGGGTTTTTGGTGCATAACCGGGTGTCACGCTGCTTCCCAGGAAGGTTTGCTCACCTGGCACTTCTGCATCGCACCAGTAACTGGGGCTGTGATAGCGGAAAAATTCCAAAGCGCCTGCAGGAAAACGGTTACCTACAGCGCCGCGCACCAAGGTTTCACGAATCAGATTGTCTTGCCCGCTGCCAAGCAACGCTTGGGGATCGCCCGCCTGCAATTTCGGTCCAATTGAACCCGACTCGCCACCGGCGACCAGCAACAGGGCCCATCCGGACTTCACTACACCTTTGGGCTCAACCTCGCCCTCAGCGGGCGCGAAATCCTTGATGCCATATGCACCACCAGGGTTCAAACTGTAACGCAAATCGTTCCAGGCAATGTCTGGGGTTAAGGCGTCTAGTCGCTGTTTGTCATCGATATTGTGGATCAACATTTGGTAACCACCACCGTAGCTTCCGCCTGTGGCACCTAACACCATATTGAAATCCCGATCGCCTACCGGCTTGTTATCGGCAAAACGCACCCAATCCAGATGAGTTTCGACCCAATCCAGAATTTGCAGCAAATCTTGGCCCTCAAAGTCGGGGTCCAGCACGCGCACAGTGCCGCCGCTGTCCCCAAAACCACGCTGGTCAATACTGATTACACCCGCGCCGCTGTCAACCAAGCGCTTGAGCAGACCACTCGGGTTTTGCGAACGCGAACCACCATAACCATGGCCTTGTAACACCAAGGGGTTGCCTTGCGCGCAATTGAAGGTGGCGGGCTCCATGACGGTGAAAGCGATGGTGTGGCCGCTTGCGGATTGCAAATTCACGCTGTACACGCCACCACCCGCACGTGGATTGGTGGCATCGTCGCTACAAGAGGGCGTCTCGAAATCACGCTGCATCGCAGCAAAATCAGGGTTTTCCGAGTTGGGCACCAGCTTGACAGCAACCGGTGGTGCACCACCATCGTTGTCTTGCGGCTGGGTGCGAGATGAGTTCTCGAAGCGATTGTCGTCACTGGTGCATGCGGCCAAGCCGAACATTGCCATCATGGCCAACGCGCTGCATGTTTTTTTAAAATGTACTGCTTGCATCTGATAGTCTCCTGCCATTGAACCCTCTTCAAGTGAAAGGGTTTTATCGGGTATGGAAGTGATACCCAAACAAAGCAGAAATTAGATGCAACACATGTGTCGGGCACCCGACAGTTGTGGGGTAAGCGCGAAGGAGCTGTGCTTTGCCCTCACACCTTGTTCTTAAACCTTGTGATAACTGCGATACCACGCCGCGAATTCAGCAATGCCCGCAGCCAATGGCGTGTTGGGTTTGAACTGAGTGGCCTCCAACAAGGCCGATACGTCGGCACAGCTTTGGCTTTTTTCCAGAATGGGGCCTGTGATGTACTCTTTCACGGCCTTCTTGTCCAAGGCCTGCTCCAGGGCGGCAATCAATTCCTCAATCGACACCGGCAAGCTGTTACCAATGTTCAGTAAGCGCCAAGGCGCGTTGCTGCTGGCCTGATCGGGCAATTCCACAAACCACACGGGGTTGGGCTCGGCGGGCAGGTCACTTGCGCGAATGATGGCCTCCACCAAATCACCGATGTAAGTGTAGTCGCGGGTGTTGCTGCCGTCGTTGTAAATTTGAATCGGTTTGCCTTCCAGAATGCGCTTGGTGAACGCAAACAACACCGAATCGGGCCGCCCCCAGGGGCCGTAGACCGAGAAAAAGCGCAACCCTGTGGTGGGCAACTTGAACTGGTGGCTGTAAGAATGGGCCATCAATTCACAAGCACGCTGGGCCGCTGCATCCAGCCGTTGGGGGTGATTGGCGCTGTCACGTTCGCTCATGGCTTTTTGGAAACCCGCGCCGTACACAGCGTGGCTGCTTGCATAGGTCAGGTGACTGATTTTGAAATGCCGGCAAGCTTCCAGCAGCGAAACAAATGCATTGATGTTGTTTTGCACACAGCCGGTGGGGTTCTCGTGGCTCAGGTACTTGTCGGTTTGGCCCGCCAAGTGAATGACGCGCTGCACCTTGTAGGTTTCAAGGCAGTCGTACAAGGCGGAGCCATCGCACAAATCAGCCCGGACGCTGTTGAATTTTGAGCCCGTTGCTTTGGCAATTTCTTCGAGCATGACCAGACGTTCTCGCTTTAAGCGAGTGTCGTAATGGCTATTCATGGAATCAAAGCCGATGACCTTGTCACCACGCTCCAGTAAGGCCTTCGCTGTATGAAAACCAATAAAGCCTGCATGCCCTGTCACCAGAACTGTTTGCTTTTGACCTGCTTTTTTGACCCTCAAGGGAGCCAGCTCTTCAAGGTCTGCTTTCTCGGCAGGTTTAACCTCGGGTTGTTCGGGTTGCTGCGCATTTTTTAATTGATCCGAGCCTGGGACGGCTTCCATCTTGATTCTCATAACGGCTTTGACAGGCAGGTTGACGAACCTCACCTTACCCGAAACAGGCGACGCTGGGAACGTAGTGGCTTGAATTTAAGCGCGCTCAGAAAAAGCTCTGTATTTCAGCCGTAGAAAATAAAAGCGAACTGAATGGACCTATTTGGCACTTAGAAATTCTTGAACACAGATCGCTTTGCACAACTCATCATGACCAGCCCAGCACACGTTACACACGACAACCAAGCCAATCTTACTGCAATCATTGTTGATGCCAACGATATCGACACCAACCCGGGTACGCCAACATCAGCAACCAGCGGAACCTGCTGTGGCATTGCGGAGGAACTGCTACGCTCGCTAGCCATCGCTGGACTGGGATTATTATCGCTGGGGATTAGCGCAGGCAGTGCAGTGTGGAGAGATAGATACTCAGAAACCCCACAAACAAACTTTAGTTTTTCCATGGGAATAGGTCTTGGCATCACTGCCGGGGTGTACGCCATGGGGGTGGCAGCGTACTTGGCCAAAAATCATTTTGCCAACACCGCGCCCACCAATGCCCTGCAGACCGTGGCGCCCACTGAGATACCACTCACTGAGACACCGCTCACTGAGACGCCGCGACCACAAATCAGGTATACCGTCGTGTCGCAACCTAATCAGGAAATTGCCTTGGCGGTGCAAACCGGTTCACCGCAAGGCCATGAAATTCTTTAACCGGTTTTAATCCAACTGGCCTTAATCGATTTTCCAGCTGCGATCGCCTTAA
Source organism: Limnobacter sp. (assembly GCA_964229025.1). Taxonomy (GTDB): domain Bacteria; phylum Pseudomonadota; class Gammaproteobacteria; order Burkholderiales; family Burkholderiaceae_B; genus Limnobacter. Next base: position 74,717 of record CAXRAE010000001.1, read on the forward strand.
CGGTGTTTCCATCGGCAAACAATTCAATGCCTTCGCTGGCAGTGGTGATTACCTTGGCTTGGCCGGCATTCACAATGACTGTGGCCGTGGCGTAACTGCCGTCCAAGGTGCTGGTGTTGACGGTGTAATGCCCATCTGATTTCGCAGAAAACAACACGGCAGGCAGACCGACACCAGCATACACTTGCGCTGAACCGGTAGTCACGCAACAGTGCCGTGACTTGCATGTTGTTGAAATAGCTCGCCAGTTGTGCAGGAACCACTGGCGTGTTCAGAGCCTGTTGCCGAATATTCAGGTCTTCCTGAGTGACCCGTCTTTCCGCTTGCCTGCGCAGCAGTTCCTCAGACTGCGCCGCTTGCCCCCCGCCTGAACTGTCGGTGGCCACTGTTTGCTGGCCTTGAGCTGCAAGCCCTTGAGAACTGGCTGGTCTGATCAGCGGGTTGGCAATGGTTTGTTGCGCATGCAAGGACGCGCTGCTGCTTAAACAGATTGCGAAACCAAATGCGTGCAGGGGGGCCATGGCTTTTTTGAACTTCTTCATCTCTACCTCATTGCTCATCAGGCATTAATTTCGAAATCATTTGAATTGGGCTGCCAAGCACACCCAAGCTGGTCGATAAACGCAACGGCAGGTTCTTGGAGGTGTTGGACTGGGTGTGGCTGGGCGGGGCTACGTGGGCAACCGGTTCCACCAGTTTCTTCGGTGTGGGTTGAATACGGCGTTTGTTGGGGGGTTCAGTGGCATTCACACTCGAATTGGCAACTTGATCGAACACCAACAAACGGGGGCGGATTGTAACGACCAATTCGGTTTGTTTGGTCGACTCGGTTTTACTGCGCACACCCAAACCAGTTTGAAAGTCGTCCTGTGAACGCGACACCGTGATGCCGCCCAGCAAAATCGTGTCACCAGGTCGGCAACGCACCTGTGTTTTTAATTCACGATCAGCCACTTCAGGTAAATTCAGGTCAACACCCAGTGCGGTGAATCGCTTCAGTGCCAATAACTCGGTGATTGAAATGTTGATGCGAGTGTAAATGGTCGCGTCATGCGCTTCGCCCGTCAGGGAGACTTCCAGGCCAGTGCGCAGGTTCTGTGTGTCGGCCGTGGATTGTGCGACTCCATTGACGATTTGGGAGCCCACTCGCGATACAAAAGTGGTTGACTGCCCCACGCGAATATTCCCGTTGGTGCCATTCATAAGACCAATTTTTGGTTGGCTTAAGGTTTTGACATCCCCCTGTGATTTCAAAAAATCAATGAGGAAATTGGTTGAGAAGTTTTCACCAAAGATCAAGGTTTCGATGCCGGATGCTGTACGTGTAAACTGCGTCACGCGATCTGCAGTGCTGGTGTCGCCGACAATTCCGGAATCAGGTGCGGTGTTGATTCCACCGCCAGCTTTGTACAACTCCCAGCGCACACCCATGTTACTGCTGTCGTTCAAATCCACCTGCAACACATTCATGTCGTACACAATCAAAGAGCGTGTGGCGCGAGCCCGTTCCAGATAGTTCTGAATGTCGGCCAATGCACGACGATTGGCACGAAACACCAACGACCGGTTGATCCGGTCGAGGTATACATCGCGCGCACCGAGGTATTGCATGGTGTTGGTGACCCCCGCCATGCTGTCCTCATTGAGCACCGGCGGCATGGTGACGACAAACTGCTGCTCAGGCATGATCCTCAACACGCCCGAATCGGTCACCGTCCAGAAAAACCCCATGATTTCGCCCAGCTTGTTCATCACCTGTGGCAAACTGCCACTCAGATTGTTAAGCGAAACCACCCCATAACGGGACGCTGCATCCGCCCCACCCTCAAAGCTCAATGGCATGTTGGTGCTTGCAAAAATAATTTGCAGTACATCAAACAACCCACGCTCAGTGACCGATAGGTTTTCCACCATCCGATCAGGCAACTCGCCCTCGGTGGACTGAGGACGCACCCAAAACGTATCAGACGGCAATCGCTCAATAGGCAAGGTGACCTGTGCGGCTACCTGATTGCCTGCGGTAATTTCCGGGGCGGTCAGTTTGGCGCGAAACTCCTCCTGCTGATCAAAAGGCCTGAGCGACGTGCAGGCGGCTGCGCCCAAGGCCACGGCCACGTAAACACCAATTTTCTGCCACGAAGGCTTGATGTTATAAATCGGTTTGGCTTTCATGAACCCTTCCACACGTGTTACTTGGTATGGTTCAGTATCCCCAAGTGGTACGGGTTAGACATCCCTCGGAGGAGTCAGTCAACTCACCCTCCCCTGTTGGTAGTAGGAAAGCCCCAGAACATTTTAAATTCAGGAGAAAAGATGAAATCCAGATCAATGAGACAGTTCATCATTGGGTTAGGCGCAAGTGTTGCCATGCTTAATTTTTCAGCCGCGCACGCTCAAGAGCCAACCCGCATGCACACCCAAGACATTACATCCAAGGTGGTTTATCACATTGACGGCGCCGAGCAACCGCTGAAAGGTTTGCGAAACATTCGCAACCACCTGGATGTGTCGCCAAAAACAACCATCGTCGTCGTGGCTCACGCCAACGGTGTAGATTTTTTGATGGAAGGCGCCAAGCACGCTGAAACAGGTACGGCCTATGCACCGCTGGTGAGCGCCTTGACCGCCCGCGGTGTGGTGTTTGAAATTTGCGAAATCACTTTGAAGAACCGCAAACTGAACAAAGACCAGTTTGTACTGGACGCCACGTTCACCCCTTCAGGTGTGGTGCGTGTGGCCGATTTGCAAACCCAACAGGGATTCGCCTACATCAAACCGTAAACAGGCAAGCCCATGCAACAGCCCAGCCAGTACAAGTCCATCTCCCCGCTCACCGTGTTGTGGTGCGGGGCTTTCATCATGACCATTTCGCTGGGGATCCGGCACTCGTTCGGGCTGTTTCTACAACCCATGAGCGTGAGCAATGAATGGGGGCGCGAAGTGTTTGCGTTTTCCATTGCCTTGCAAAACCTGGTGTGGGGCTTGGCACAACCATTCGTTGGACGCCTGGCTGATCGATTTGGCGCGGCATTCACCATGATTGGTGGTGCCATTCTGTACACCGCGGGGCTTTACCTGATGGCGGGCGCCCAGACTCCCAGCATGTTGACTTTCAGCGCGGGCATCTTGATTGGCTTGGGCTTAAGCGGCACTACGTTCCCTGTGGTGTTTGGTGCAGTCAGCCGAGCCATGCCCCCAGAAAAGCGCAGCATGGCCATGGGTATTTCAATGGCATTGGGCTCGCTGGGGCAATTCGCCTTCTTGCCGGGCGGGCTGTTTCTGATCAACCAGATGGGCTGGTCGCAGGCCTTGGTGGTGTTGGCCTGCTTTGCAAGCTTGATTGCGCTGTTGGCTTACCCTTTGCTGAAACGTAAACAAAAACCCAATCAATACGCAAAAGCACAAATTGCACCTGAAACAGGCAACGTGGCCACAGCCGCCGTGACCGCCTCAGTGCCCGAGCAGGGCATGTGGGCAGCCTTGGCTGAGGCGATGAAACACAAAGCCTTCCTGATGCTCAGCGTAGGCTATTTTGTGTGTGGCTTTCAGATCATTTTCATTAACATTCATTTGCCCAGTTACATTCAAGACCAGGGTATTTCTGCCGCAGCAGGGAGCGCCGCACTGGCGCTGATTGGTTTATTCAACATTCTGGGCAGTTACCTCGCGGGCATGCTAGGCGGCAAGTTCCGAAAACCCATGGTGCTCAGTGCCATTTATGGGCTGCGCGGTGTGTTGATCATCGCCTTTGTGCTTCTGCCGTTGAGTGAATGGAGCGTGTACCTGTTTGCTGCAGGTATGGGCGTGCTGTGGCTGTCTACAGTGCCGTTGACTACGGGCACCGTGTCAACGATGTTTGGCGTGAATAACCTGGCCATGCTGGGCGGGCTGGTATTCCTGTTTCATCAACTGGGTGCCTTCGTGGGCGGCTGGGCCGGTGGTTGGCTGTACGACACCACAGGCAGCTATACCATCGCCTGGTGGGTGTGTGTGGCTTTGAGTGTACTTGCCGCTTTGATAAGCTGGCCTATCGAAGAGAAAAGCGCCAGGCCTGAAAATGCTGTTGCCCAAGCCACCTGAAACACACAATCCGGACAAACCGCTGCTGCCGAAATGGGCCGCAGCGCTGCTGGTAGTCGCCGCGCTGCTGGCCACCAGCGCCTACTTCAGTGCCGACATGCGCGCGGTGTTTGTTGCGGCCTGGGCAGCTTGTTTTTAACATCACCGTTCAAGAGAAGAACCCAAAAGCCCAAGGAATCAGCAAAGCACCCAAAATGCCGTGCAAACCCATGCCAAGACTGGCATAACGCCCGGCTTCTGCGTTCACAGAAAACGCGCGCGCCGTGCCAATGCCGTGCGCAGCCAAACCCAAAGTAAACCCACGCACCCACCACCGCTTCAGCCCCAATGCATTGAACAGGGGCGTGACCACGGCAGCGCCCAAAATACCGGTCACGATGGCAAACAACGCTGTTAATGTAGGCGATGCGCCAATTCGCTCGCTCACCCCCATGGCGATGGGCGCAGTCACCGACTTGGCCCACAGGCTGTGAACAATATCGAGGTCAGCGCCCAACAAATGGGCTGTGCCCAGCGCGCTTGCAATCGACAAGCCGCCCCCAGCCACCAACACCACACTGAGCAAGGCGAGTGTGCGCAAGGCTTGGCCTTTGACCGCCGTTAAACCTTGGTAAATAGGCACAGCCAACGCCACTGTGGCCGTACCCAGCAAAAAGTGCACAAACTGCGCACCTTCGAAATATTGCTGGTAATTCATGCCTGTGACTTGCAAAAACGTAGCCAGTAAAGCCACCGCAATCAACACCGGGTTTGCAAAAGGATGTTGACCGGTTTTTTTGTAACACCACGTACCGATTTGATAGGCCACCAGCGTTAAGAACAAGGCAGTTAACGGGTTGCCGGTCAGGTAAACCCAAATTTCAGGCAGATCGGCCAAGGCGCGTGGAGAATCAGTCATGCCCGCCCTCCTTCTGGCTCACTTCACCGGGTAAATAACGTGCAGCGAGTTTGTCCAACAGCAAGGCTGAGCCCGCCAGTGTGACCACCACACTAACTGCCAAGGACACAAGGATTACAACGCCGTACTGCGCCAACACAGGCCAGAACACCACCACCCCCACAGCCGCGGGCACAAACAACAAACCGAGGTTGGAGGTGAATACACCAGCGGTGTTGGCGATGTCCTGAGGCACGCCTTTGTTGATGAAAAAGTAAGCAAGCAAGGCAATTAGACCCAAGACGGGCCCTGGAATCATGGGGAACAGCGCGAAGCTGAGCACTTCGCCCAGGGCTTGAAAGGCCAATAAAATGGTGAGGGATTTAAGCATGGCCCAGTTTATCGCCCGCTTGCCCCGAAAGGTCAAGTACCTGCCGCATGATTTTTACATAGTCAACGGATCCGCGATTTACCCGTTACATATCCACCGCATTCCATGTAGCCTTAAAGGCTGATTATTTGAAGGACCCATACATGAACACATTTAAATTGTCTGCAATTGCACTGACTCTGTTTGCCGCTGGCTGCGCCACGAATGGTGGCGGTGTGTTTCAACAACCGCAAGCGCCGCAACAACCTGCACCAGGATCACCCGTTGCAGTGGCCGGTTGCCCGATCCCCGCACAACGCCCCGTAGACAACACAAAAACAGCAATCGGTACCGCAGTGGGTGCCATCGGCGGCGCCTTGGTGGGAAATTCAATTGATGGCAAAGACACCGTGCGCGGTGCAGCCATTGGCGGCTTGTTCGGCTACCTGGTGGGTAGCCAGATTGCTGTGCGCGAGCAACGCGATGGCTCTGTGATGCTCGACATTCCGGGTGCAGCATTGTTTGACACCAACAAAAGCGAAATCAAATCGCAATTCGCCAGCACCTTGGACCAAATCGCTGCCACTTTGCGCGACAACCCCAACACCATCGTGTGTGTGATCGGCTACACCGACAGCACAGGCAGCGATGAATACAACCAGAACCTGTCGGTTCGTCGCGCACAGTCGGTTACCAGCTTTTTGAGCAACAAAGGTGTATCAAGTGCACGCCTGACAGCGGCAGGCTTGGGTGAACGTTTCCCTGTAGCCACCAACGACACCGAAGCGGGTCGTAGCCAAAACCGCCGGGTTGAAATGTACGTTCGCAACTAACAAAAAGGCCGGAAGACGAATCTTCCGGCCTTTTTTTCTTATGACAACCGGCCTGAACCGGTCAACAACTGCTTTTACTCTTTTGGCTTGTCGCGAAGTTCACGACGCAAAATTTTTCCAACAGGCGTTTTAGGCAACTCGTCGCGGAATTCAACAAAGGCTGGAATTTTATAACCAGTCAAGTTCTTGCGACAGTAAGCGATCAAGTCTTCTTTGGTAATCGCCTGGTCTTTCTTGACCACCACCAGCTTCACCTTTTCGCCAGTGACTGGATCAGGCACACCGACCACGCCACACTCCAGCACGCCCGGGTGGTTGGCCACCACGTCTTCGATCTCGTTGGGGAACACGTTGAAACCACTGACAATGATCATGTCTTTCTTGCGGTCCACAATTTTAAGGAAACCGTTTTCGTCCATGGTGCCGATGTCGCCGGTCGCCAGCCAACCATCTTTGTCGATTGTTTTGGCGGTTTCTTCCGGGCGGTTCAGGTAACCCAGCATCACTTGTGGGCCACGCACACAAATTTCACCGGGCTCGTTCAGGCCGACCCACATGCCATCGTCCCGGCGCAAGCGAACCTCGGTACCGGGCATGGGCAAGCCCACATTGCCTCGGAATGCGGGGCGCTGCTCTTCACCATGCAACGGTGGAACGGAGACCACAGGCGATGTTTCAGTCATGCCAAAACCTTCAGAAATGGCACAACCCGTGACTTTGTACCAACGCTCAGCGATGGGCTGTTGCAAGGCCATACCGCCGCTCATTGCGAATTTCAGGTCAGAGAAATCGCGTTTGCAAAACTCTTCGTTGTTCAGGAATGCATTGAACAGGGTGTTCACGGCTGTGATTACGTGGAAGCGCTCTTTCTTGAGCATTTTCATCACGGTGGTGACATCGCGCGGGTTGGCAATCAGGATGTTGCGTGCGCCAAAGGTCATGAACAACATGCAGTTCACAGCCAATGCATAGATGTGATACAGGGGGAGCATAGTGACCACAGTAATTGGCTCTTTGCCAATGGCTGTGCTCATCCAGGCCAAGCCTTGTTCCATGTTGCTCATCAGGTTGCGCTGAGTCAACATGGCACCCTTGGACACACCCGTGGTGCCGCCGGTGTATTGAAGCAAAGCCACATCATCAAGCTTGGGGTTGGGCTTGGGAAACGACACGCCCTTGCCCGTGGCCAACGCCCTTTTGATTGGAACGGCCTGTGGCAGGTTGTATGCGGGCACCATTTTCTTGACCTTGCGCATCACAAAGTTCACGAGCATGCCTTTCAAGCCACCCAACAAGTCGCCCAGCTGTGTGATCACGATGTTTTTGACCTTGGTGCCTTCCAGCGATTGCTGCAAGGTGTTGGCGAAATTCTCGAACACCACAATGGTGGTGGCGCCACTGTCTTTCAATTGGTGGTTCAATTCGCGCACGGTGTACAGTGGGTTCACGTTGGTCAGTGTACAACCCAGCTTCATGGCGCCCACAAAACACGCGGGAAACTGCACGCAGTTGGGCAACATGATGGCAACGACATCGCCTTCTTTGATCCCGATCGATTTCAAGTATCCGGCGAACTGATCAGACATCTCATCCACCTGTTTGTAGGTGAATTCTGTACCCGCAGACACAAAGGCTGGTCGGTCAGCGTATTCCTTCAGGCAATTCTGAACCAATTCCAGCATGCTGTGGTAACGCAGTTCGGGCATGTCGGCCGAAACGCCCGGAGGGTAACTTTTAATCCAGTATTTGCTTTCAAAAAGCTCTTGAGCTTCTTTGCTGACGAATCCGTTGAACTCGGTCGGCGAAGCCTGCTGGCCTGCCTCGTCGGGACGTGCTGACATGTGATGTATCTCCTATGAACCCAGTCGACCAAGACCAAAGGAGGGCCATGTTGTATGGCTTGTAGTGTCTCCCCGGTTGAGCCAATGTCGACCCGATTTTTATAAGTGTTGTATAAGACTTCCGGCAACTTGAACAATAACATTCTTCCCGCGATTTTGGTAAGAATCGCGTAAGTTAAGGACAAGATTCGCCACGTTCGCCTTCTATAGACTCAATCCAGCAGTTTGCGTTCCCGAATTTCTGCCCGAGTCAATACAGGGGTTACACAGGCATCCACCTGTTCAAACACCTCAGCCCAGTGGCTCAAGGGTTGGCTCGCAACCAAAGCGGCCACGTCTGCACGCAAGGCGGTGGCTTGTGGCGTACCGGGCATGGCACCCCGGCTCCAATGAATATCTGCCCATTGCGGCTTTCCAAAAGCCTGGCTGGCCAGTGTCCAGAAACGGTGTTCAAGCGCACCAACGGCCAAATGCCTGCCGTCGAGTGTTTTATACACGTTGTAGCAGGCCAAGCCGCCGGAAAGTAAATCGTCTTGATGACGCGCAGGTTTGCCAGTGAGTTCACGCCACATCTGTTCCATGCTGTCGGGCATGATGTTTTGCTTGTGCAGGTTGTGGGTCATGGAAATGTCGACGAAGCTGCCTCGCCCTGTGCGTTGTGCTTTCAACAACGCGGCCAAAATGCCCTGCACGGCGTAAGCGGTTCCGCCGAACAAATCACCAAACTGCACCGCTGGCACGGGTATGTCACCCGCAGCGGTTTGCAAACCATCCAACACGCCGCTTAATGCCATGTAATTGATGTCATGCCCGGCTTTGCGGGCCAACGCACCTTGTTGCCCATAACCGCTGATGCAACACATCACAAGCCTGGGGTTCAGCGCCTTCAAAGTGTCGTAACCGCAGCCCATGTCGGCCATCACACCGGGGCGAAAACCATCGATGAGCACATGGGCTTTTGCGGCGTGGTCCTTCAGGCACTGAATGCCCTCAGCGGTTCGGAAATCAGCAGTGATCACTGTCTTTTTGCTATTGAGGGAGGAGTAAAGCATGGGCATGCTCTTGGCCTCGTCACCATGCGGTGGCTCAAGCTTCACGACCGTTGCGCCCATTTGCTGCAACACCAGTGATGTGGCTGGCCCAGGCAAATTGCGAGACAGGTCGAGAACGGAGATGCCTTCCAGCAAAGTGGGGTCTTGAATGGGGGACACGGCCGAAACTCCTTTTTAACAAACGAACGTTTGATTGAATTATACACAAGAGATTTTGGCCGTGACGCATAAAAAAACCCCAAACACCCTTAGATGTTTGGGGTTGATTGGCCTTTGAAAAAAGCTGCTTAGGAATTCACCACGCGCAGTTTCTCTTTGGGTACATCTTCTTTCGCATTGGCTGGTACGTTGGGTACGTTTGCACACTCCCAGTTCGGTGCGTAAGTGGCCGATTTGATGCCGAAGAACTCCTCGGGCGTGAACTCGTCGACCATGATGGCCTCCAGGCTCAGGCGGTTGGCACGGTCCAACAGCTTCTTGTCGGCCTCGGTGATGATGCCTTTGGCCAGCGCTGCATCGGCCAGTTCCTGAACAGAGCCTTTCTCCAGCTTTTTGGCGCGACGAGCCTGCATGATTTTCACCTGCACGCTTTCCGCTTCCTGCACTGCCATGAAGGCTGCCATCAAACGCTTCACACCCGTTGTTTTGGCCAACACGGCGTCGTCGTCCAACTCAGCCAGGTTCACATCAGGCATATACAGGTCGCCAATGATTCGGCTGAACTGTGCGCCCGATTTCGTGATGGTTTTGGCCACTTTGGGTACCAAACGGTCGCGGCTGGCGCCCACCAATGGGTTTACGCGAAGGCCGACATAGCCCACGGTGCGCATCCAGAAGCCCAAGGGGTTCTTGCCAAAGTTGGCGTAGATGCTTTCAAAGGCTTTTTGAATGCGCTCCAAGGCGTATTCACAAGCGTACTGCACCAATGGCAAGTCTTCCTTGATCTCGCCTTCAGCCACATATCGGCGCACGGTTGAAATCGCCAACAGCTGCCAGGCCAACGCGTCGGCGAAATTGCCTGTCAGTTGCTGACGTGCCTTCAGCTTGCCGCCCACGGTGATCAAGGCCATGTCGGTGAGGTATGCGTAGCGGGATGACGCCCAGGCCAGCTTGCGCAGGTAAGGGGTCAAACCGTCCACTTTGGGCACGCTGGCCAGGTAGCCACGTGTTGCGGTCAGGCCAATCAAGCGGCCTGTGTTCATGACCATGTGGCCAATCCAGCCCTTCAGCGCGGTGCTGAATGTGGGCAAGTCGTTGGCTTCCAGTGCATTCGCAATTTTGAATGCATAAGGGTGGCAACGCACTGCACCCTGACCAAAGGTGATCAACGAGCGGGTCATGATGTTTGCGCCTTCCACCGTGATGGCCACAGGCGCTGAACAGTAACCGCGACCAATGATGTTATTGGGGCCTTGCATCACGCCAGCGCCAGCACACACATCCATGGCGTTTTTCGCCTGTTCACGGGAAAGTTCGGTGAGGTAAGCCTTCCACACAGCCGACACCACGGGTGGCTGCTCGTCGTTGTCCAACGCACTGACTGCGTACACGCGGGCCGCTTCTGACAGATACGCCATGGAGGCGATTTCCGCCATTTTTTCCTGCACGCCTTCCATTTCTGCAATCGGCATGCCGAACTGTTGGCGCACGCGGGCGTAGGCACCTGTGGCGGCAGCTGCGGCGCGAATACCACCCACAGCACCGGCTGGCAAAGAAACGGCGCGGCCACCGGCCAGCTGTTCCATCAGCATGCGCCAGCCTTGGCCAGCCCCCTCCACACCACCGATGATTTCATCGGCGTCGATCACGACGTCGTTACCGATGATTGGGCCGTTGTAGAACGCATCGCCAATGGGCTGGTGGTGTTTGCCCATTTCCAGGCCGGGTGTACCCCGGTGCACCAAGGCCACGGTGATACCCACGTCGGCGCCTTTGCCAAGCAGGTTATCCGGGTCTTGCAGCTTGAAGGCTAGCGAAATCAGGTTGGCAATGGGGGCCAAGGTGATGTAGCGCTTGCGGAAATTCAGCTTGATCTGCAACTTGCCTTCAGCGTTTTTGAAAAGCACACCACGGGCCAAAATACTGGCAGCGTCTGAACCAGCCGTTGGTTCAGTCAAACCGAAACACGGCATGTATTCGCCGCTGGCCAAACGTGGCAAGTAGTGGTCTTTCTGTTCTTTCTTGCCGTAGTGCTTAAGCAACTCGGCAGCACCCAAGCTGTTGGGAATCACCACGAAAGTGGACAGCAGCGGGCTGTGTGCGCTCAACATGGCCATCACGGTGGAAATGGCGTTGACCGACAAATGCAAACCGCCGTATTCCTGCGGCACCAGGAAGCTGAAAAACCCTTGGTTTTTCATGAACTCGACTGCCTCTTTGGGCAATACACGGGTGGTGGCCAATTCATGCGAATCGACCATTTCACACAACTGGCGCACGGGGCCGTCGATGAAATCACGTTCGCGCTGGCTGAGCTTGGCATACGGCTCGGCGAACATTTTGGCGAAATCGGGTTTGCCGGAGAACACCTGCCCGTCGATCCAAACCGTACCGGCTTCCAGAGCCTGGCGCTCGGTGCCAGAAATTTGGGGCATTGCCTTGGCCTTGATCAGGCCATCCATAATTGCTTTAAATACCATGGTACTGCTCCTTTTAATTCAATGCGTCTTGAAGGGTTTTGCCTTGTGCGGCCATTTCAACCAGCATGGAGGCTGGTTTGAAACGCTCGCCGTACTTGGCAGCCAACTCTTCTGAACGCTTAACAAACTCTGGCAAGCCTTTTGCATTGATGAACTGCAACATGCCACCAGTGAACGGGGCAAAGCCCAAACCGAAAATCGAACCGATGTTGCCATCGGCCACTGAACGCAACACTTTTTCTTGAAGACACTTCGCAGCCTCGTTGGCCTGGATGTACATCAAGCGGTCCTGAATTTCTTGCGAACTTGGCTGCTGTTGCGCCAAGGGGAATTCCTGAGCCAAGCCAGGCCACAACTTTTTTTGCCCGCCAGCGTAGTCGTAATAGCCTTTGCCGTCCTTCTTACCGATTCGACCATGCTTTTCAGCAATCGTGCGCATGACTTTCGAGCCAGGGTGTTCTGGGAACGGCTGGCCGGCCGCTTCCATGTCTTTGCGGGTCTGGTTCTCAATCAGGATCGAAAGGCTCAAACTGACTTCGTCGTGAATGGCCAGTGGGGGCATGGGCATGCCCGCCTCAAGGCCTGCCATTTCTATTGAACGGGGGTGAACGCCCTCGCCCACCATGGCTGCTCCCTCCATCAGGTAAGTGGCGAATACGCGGCTGGTGAAGAAACCACGGCTGTCATTGACCACAATCGGCGTTTTGCCGATTTGCTGCACGTAATCAAAACCTTTGGCGAGCGTTTCGTCGTCGGTTTTCTCGCCCATGATGATTTCAACCAGCGGCATTTTGTCCACCGGGCTGAAAAAATGCAGGCCGATGAACTGGTTCGCGCGTTTGGACGCTTGCGCCAAGCCGCTGATGGGCAATGTCGAGGTGTTCGAGGCAAACACCGCTGTGGTGGGAATGACCGCTTCGGCTTTGGCCGTTACATCGGCCTTCACACCGCGGTCTTCAAACACCGCTTCAATGATCAAGTCCACACCTTCCAGTTTCGAATAATCGGTGGTGGGCGTGATCAGGTTCAGCAAGGCGTCTTTTTTCTCGGGGGTGCTGCGCTTTTTTGCAATGGCTTTGTCCAGCAGGTTGGTGCTGTAGGCCTTGCCTTTGTCAGCGCCTTCTTGGGTGGCGTCGATCAACACCACCTCAATGCCCACTTTCGCTGACACATAGGCAATGCCAGCACCCATCATGCCTGCGCCCAAAATACCAATTTTCTTCACGGTGGATTTTGCTGGTGCATCGGGGCGGCTTTGGCCCTTTTTGATGGCATTGAGCTGATACCACAGCGTGTTCATCATGTTTTTGCTTTCCTGCGACACCACGCAGGCTGCGAAGTAGCGACTTTCGACTTTCAAGCCAGTGTCGATGTCGGTGATGCCACCCTCAAACACGCAGCTCATGATGTGCTGAATGGCTGGGTAGTTGCCAAAAGCCTTTTGGTTGGCCATGGCCGGGCCAATGGCCCACACCTGCGCAATTGCTGGGCTTTTTGAATCGCCACCGGGGAATTTGAACCCTTTTTGATCCCAAGGCTGTTGAACTTTGGGGTTGGCCAGCGCCCAGGCGTGGGCCTTGGCCAGCATATCCTCCAGCGTGTCGGCTGTGTCCTGAATGATGCCTTTTTTCACGGCCTGCTCTACACGCAGTTCTGTGCCCTGGGTCATCATTTCCAATGCGCCCTGAATACCGATGATGCGCGGCAAACGCTGTGTGCCACCGCCACCGGGCAACAAGCCCAGTTTTACCTCAGGCAAACCAAACTTGGCTTTGGGGTTGTTCAGCGCAACACGGTGGTTACACGCCAACGCCAGTTCAAGGCCACCGCCCAAAGCCGTGCCATTCAAGGCACACACAATCGGCTTTTCGCACTTTTCCATGCGGCGAAGCAAGCTTTTGAAGGCTTCTGCCATGTCAAACGCTTCTTCGGGCTTGGTGATTTTGTACACGCTATCGAGGTCTGCGCCGGCCAAAAATTCTTTTTTGCCGGAGGTCAGAACCACGCCTTTCACGGCGTCGTCGGTTTCAATGCGCGTCAAAGCCTCTGCGAAGGGCTCCATCAATTCAGCATTCAATACATTCATGGAACGGCCGGGCATGTCCAGCGATACAATCGCAATGCCGCCTTGACCGAGTTCAAATTTCACTGCACTCATTGTGTGTTCTCCTTCGGTCGTCAAATGCGTTCGATGATGGTGGCAATGCCCATGCCGCCGCCCACGCACAGCGTGGCCAGCCCCAGGGTTTTGTCTTGCCGCTCAAGCTCATCAAGCAGAGTACCCAAAATGATTGCGCCTGTTGCCCCCAAGGGGTGGCCCATGGCGATTGAACCGCCGTTGACATTCACGCGGTCCAGGCTCACGCCCAAATTGCGCGCGGTTTGCATGGGCACAGTGGCGAATGCCTCGTTGATTTCCCACAGGTCGATATCGCTGGCCTGCAAGCCAGCTTTTTTCAAGGCCTTGATACAGGCAGGCGTGGGGCCAGTCAGCATGATGGTGGGCTCGGAACCAATCACCGCAGCCGCACGGATGCGGGCGCGCGGCTTCAAGCCAGCGGCCTTGCCTGCGGCTTCGGAACCGACAAGAACCAAGGCTGCGCCGTCCACAATGCCAGAGCTATTGCCAGCGTGGTGCACATGGTTGATGCTTTCCACGGTGGTGTACTTGCGCAATGCCGTCGAATCAAAACCCATTTGACCCATCATGGCAAATGAGGGCTGCAAGCTGGCCAGGCTTTCAACCGTGGCGTTGCTGCGAATGAATTCATCGTGATCGAGCATGATCATGCCGTTGAGGTCGCGTACAGCCACTCGACCTTTGTTGAAACGACCTTCAGCTTGTGCCTTGGTGGCACGGCGCTGGCTTTCTACTGCGTAGGTGTCTACATCGGTCCGGTTAAAGCCCTCCAAGGTTGCGATCAAGTCTGCGGAAATACCTTGGGGAATGAAGCCCAGTTTGTTGTTGATGCGGGGGTCCATGAACCACGCGCCTCCATCACTGCCCATGGCCCAGCGGCTCATGCTTTCTACGCCGCCTGCCACCACCATGTCTTCCAGACCGCTGCCCACTTTGGCCGCGGCCAGGTTGACCGATTCCAGACCCGAAGCACAAAACCGCGACTGGGTGACACCGGCCACGGTTTCGGCCCAACCAGCATCCAGCACTGCAGTGCGCGCAATGTCAGCGCCTTGCTCACCCACAGGGGTGACACAACCCAACACCACGTCATCAACGAGACTTGTATCCAGATCGTTGCGCTGCTGAAGCGCCGTCAACAAATTGTTCAACAACCACACAGGCGTAGCCTGGTGCAAGCTGCCGTCTTTCTTTCCCTTGCCCCTTGGGGTTCTTACTGCATCAAAAATCAGTGCCGATGGCATCTAGGCCTCCTGGTTATTATCAATACGGTAACTGAAATTACCGGATCTGAAGTGAATCCTTCACAATCCAGAATGGCAATGTGCAAATGCACAATCAACCCATCAAGTTACTTTAGAGTAGCGATTCTATGAATATGGTAATATCGATTACCGCTTTTCATTCCGATTTCACTTTTATGCTCGATCCTGGTGCACAAGCACACCCCAGTGCCATGCGAAAGGCCACACTCATCCGCATCGAACGCGCGGTGCTCGAACTATTCACCACCCGTGATTTCAACAACGTGGCCCTGATTGAAGTGGCGCGCACAGCCAACGTATCGCTTCAAACGATTTACAAATACTTTGGCAGCAAAGAGCGGCTGGTTGCCTATGTGTTGGACACCACCCTGACCCGGCTGGCCAACCGCATGATCGACCACCTTGAAGGCATCGAGGATTACCGCGAACGGTTGAGAAAAACACTGTGGGTCATGCTTGATTACTTCGACAAGCACCCCAAGGTGATTTTGCTGTTAACAGTATCCATTCCCGCCAGCCGATACCGCGAGCTGCCCGTGTACGAAAGCCCGGAACTGATGGGTGCATTTTTAGGCATGCTCAAGGAAGGCCAGCGCAAGGGGGCATTGAACAGCGAAGTGTCCAGTAAAGTGTTGCTGGATGTGTTCATGGGTATTTTTGCGCGCGTGGTTCAAATGCATTTTCTGCGCAAGGAACCACACAAACTGATCGATCAATTCGATGGTCTGTTCACTGTGGTCTGGGGTGCATTGAAAGCCCAGAACGAGACTAAAGTGGAACTGCCTGACTGATTCAACCACACACGAATATTGGTTCATTTCCGAGAAACACGTGTGCCATGAATTCAAACCCGCTCGCCAACGCCGACACTTGGCAACAATTGCACACCGCCAACTCAGGATCGAACACGGACGCCGTGAATGTGAACGCGGCTTCGATGTCATTGGCCCTAGCACGCGATGAGTTAAGCACATCCATACAAACCATACGCCAGTTTGTCAGTGATCACGCAGCCACTGGGCCGCAACGCGCAAACGCGCTCAATGCCCTGGACCAGTACAGCAAGACCCGAGTCCAAGTTCGCGATAGTCAATTACACCCACTCACCGCAAGCGAAAACCGCAAAAACCTCACCTTATTTGCCTCCCAACTCAAAAACCCGGCCATTCCGATTGAACGAAAAATCGACGCTGCGATGGCGCTAAGCGATGGCCTGGGGGTTTGTCACGAAGGCGAAACACTGAACATTCTGGATTGCACACAGCAACTAATCACAGAACAAAATGGCATGGTCGCCAAGCTAACCTCTGCAAAAAACAAATTCATAGAACAAAACCTGCTGTTGTTGGTGAAACAGGAAAATCCGCACACAGAAAAGATGGAAATTCATCACGTGCAGGCTCTTAAAAACCATGTGGCCTCCCAGTGGGGTTTGCCAGTCATTCAAGACCGCTACGCCACCACCGCATTTCAGCGGCAGGCTGGCGACATGGCCAGCGCGCTTCTCAACGAAACCGTGACCGCCCAAGCCTTGGCCAGCCACATCACCGATGAGTTGTCGCAAGCATTGATCAACATTAGTGGCGTTAACCTGCAAGAAGGCGCGCCAAGCAGCGAACTTCGCACCGAGCCGCTACGCCGCGCCATACACGCGGAATTTGGAGAACACATCAACCTGGAGCAGTGCCTGGAATTCAACGACGACTACAGCGTGGTGAAATTAAAAGCCCCACTGGATATTCAACTTCACGTACTCAACGCCTTCAAACAACTCGGCGCCCTACCAGGGGACACCGATTTGAAGTCACTTCAAACAGAAAAAACACCGAATGCAAACGAGGTGATCAAGACCCTTTCACACCTGCGAAAGGAGTTCGTCTACCCGAAATCAAGTGGTCTTCGTGTCTTGGATCAAGTTTGGTTTGGGAGTCGAATAACACTTCGCCAAGAAGCAGAAGAAGTAAAAAAGAAAAAAAACACTGCCAGCACCGCTTAGCTTGCTTTTCTAATTCAATCGCACCATAAATGTGCAAATTCCAGATTTCATGTGGGCATTGTTTTTGCTTCCAAGTGCACCACCTTCAACCATAAACCTAGAAATTCACCAAAATGGAACAAATAACACTTGCGTTGGACACGCTCTTTGTCCTTTTAGGCGCCATCATGGTGCTTGCCATGCACGCTGGTTTCGCTTTTTTGGAAGTGGGCACGGTGCGCCACAAAAGCCAGGTCAATGCCCTGGTTAAAATTCTGGCTGATTTTTCAGTGAGCACCATCAGTTACTTTTTCATCGGCTACGCGATTGCCTACGGTGTGGGCTTTTATGACCCTGCCAGCGTTCTGAACGAAGGCAATGGCTATTCGTTGGTCAAATTCTTCTTCCTGCTGACTTTTGCTGCAGCCATTCCGGCCATTGTATCGGGCGGTATCGCAGAACGCGCCCGCTTCGTGCCCCAACTGGTGGCCACGGCCGCATTGGTCGGCGTGGTGTACCCGGTTTTCGAGGGCATGATCTGGAACGGCAACTACGGCTTTCAGGAATGGCTAACCGGCACATTTGGCGCCCCCTTCCAGGATTTCGCAGGCAGCGTGGTGGTTCACGCCATGGGCGGCTGGATTGCGCTGGCCGCCGTGTTGCTGCTGGGTTCTCGCCGAGGCCGATACACCAAAGACGGCCGCATCAGCTCACACCCCCCTTCATCCATTCCCTTTCTGGCCTTGGGCAGCTGGGTGCTGGCGGTGGGCTGGTTTGGCTTTAATGTCATGAGCGCGCAAAAAATTGAAGGCATTTCTGGCCTGGTGGCGGTCAACAGCCTGATGGCGATGGTTGGCGGCACCCTGGGCGCACTACTGGCTGGCCGCAACGACCCGGGCTTTGTGTACAACGGCCCCTTGGCAGGTTTAGTGGCTGTGTGCGCCGGCAGCAACATCATGCACCCGGTGGGCTCGCTGGCTGTGGGCTCCATGGCCGGGGTTATGTTTGTTTACCTGTTCACGCTGACGCAAAACCGCCTGAAAATTGATGACGTACTAGGCGTGTGGCCCTTGCACGGCATTTGCGGTGCATTCGGTGGCATCGCGGCTGGTGTATTTGGTCAACAAGCGCTGGGCGGCATGGGTGGAGTTTCATTCATGAGCCAGCTGATTGGAACCTTGGCCGGTGTGGCCTTTGCGCTGGTGGGCGGCTTCATTGTGTACGGTTTGTTAAAACTGACCGTGGGCATTCGCTTGAGCGAAGAGGAAGAATTCAACGGCGCCGACCTGTCGATTCACAAAGTCAGCGCAAGCCCCGAGCGGGAAACCAGCTGGTAAACACTCGGCTTTGATGCCCGATTTGTTTAGTTACTCATGATTTGCAGGGCTTCGGAATAGAAGTCCCTGCGAATCAACACAAACACAATCAAGGCACTGAATGCCACCAGCAAACCCGGGTGGATCATCCAGGTGACCGATGCAATTCCAAAATAGTAGCTGCGCAAGCCCCGGTTGAATTCATCACCAGCCAGGCTGTTGATGCGCGCCATGCGCTCCACATAATTGGCGTTGTATTCAGCGTCGCTTTGACTGTCGGGCGCCGCACCCACCAGAATCGTCAACAGGTTGAACTGGCGCAGACTCCAAGTGAATTTGAAATACGCCACGACAAACACCGCCAACACCAACAACACTTTGATTTCCATCAAGCCCCGGCTAACCTCACGGCTGAAGGGCAAATCTGCAGTGATGTTCACCAATTGGTCCAAAGTGCCCAACAAAGCGAACAAACCCGCGATGATGTAAATCGTGGTGTTGGCATAAAAAGTGACACTGTTAACCAAATTGCCGATCAAGGCTGTGTCGCTGACCCTGTTGGTGCGCTTGACCAACTCGCTGGCCCACAAACGGCGAAATTCATGTGTTTTACGCGCCAGCCCTTTCTGCCCCAAGCGGCTCGATACATCGAACACGTAACCGTAGCCCCTAAAACACAAGATAAAAAACCCCACGGCAAACCAGTCTAGTGGGGTGAGTAAAGCAAAGATGTTTTGGAGGGTGGACATGTGTTGGTGGCGTGGTGGACGAGGTGCACTATTGTGACACCTCGAACCAAACGATGAATACACCCTCAATCAAAAGAGAACTGATACAAAGCATCCACAGCGTTGTCGGCACCGGCCCTGGCAATGAAACTTAAGCGCCGCGACGCCTGATAATTCAGCTTAAGCACGGTGGCCGCCGTGGTCACTGATTGATCAAGGCTCAAATAAATCTGCTCACTGAACCGCTTGCCCAAGGTGATAATTCGCTGAGACAACAACGGATCGTCAGCACCAATCACGTTGGCGGAGGCGTCTGCACCCGGGGCAATGGCAACCTTGCTGCCCACAGCCCGGGAATCGGCTGCAGTCAAAGAACCTGTGCTTAACGTTAAATCATCAATGCCGACAGAACGGGCGATTTTTCGCGTGGTGCTTTCATCGCTGTCTCCAAAAATTGCAGCAGCCGCTGTCAACAAAAGGGTGGAATCACGGTCGGCTGAATTGCTGCCCCGCCCCACGATCATCCAGGATAACTTTTCGGAATCCGGCACAGCCGGGTCACTGACCAAGGTCACCTTTGGCCGCTGGGCAGTGCCCGTCACTTCCACGCCAGCCTCTACGGCCACGCCTTTGCGCACCGCGCGAATATTGATGCCAGGGTTTTCCAGCGGCCCTTGAAAATTCACGACGCCGCGATCGATTGTCAAATCCTGCCCATAGGCGCGATAAGTACCATCCACCGTTTCAATCGTGCCTGTGGCGCTTAAGCGGCGGCCCGATCGACGTGCACCACTGCCGCCAACACCCTCGAGCAAGGCCACGCGAATACCACCTTTCAAACGGGTGCTCAAACCATCGGCATTCACGTAAAGCTTGTCGCCCAAGCCCACCTGCAACAACATATCAATCGGCATGCCTTGACCTGCCAACT
This sequence comes from Limnobacter sp., assembly GCA_964229025.1. Lineage (GTDB taxonomy): Bacteria > Pseudomonadota > Gammaproteobacteria > Burkholderiales > Burkholderiaceae_B > Limnobacter. The sequence goes on from CAXRAE010000001.1 coordinate 94,764, forward strand.
GGCTGCGCCCTTTGATGAACACATCGTTACTCAAAGTTTCGGGGCCACTTTCTGGCATTTCAAAATAGCCACCCAATGCATTCACGTCGCCACGAACCTTCAAGGGCTCGCCCTCACGCGCAGGCTGAGTGGCCACCATGCTGGCATTGACCATCAACCACCGGTCTGGCCTTTGAAGCAGTGGCAGTCGGTCCGCATTCACGCGCACTTCGCCACCCACGCCAGACAGGTTCCAGCGCCCACTGGCGGTCAACGTGCCAGTGCCTTGAATCAGCGGCCCAAGCTCTTCAATGCGCCTGCGCGGAGGGCTGCGGTGATAAACCGTGAAATCGAATTGATCAATCACGGCGTGGTCGGTGGTGAAATCAACCACCACGGTGCCATCTTCAAGGCGAACGCCTTGATCGAGTTGAAATACATTCAAACCCAACGCAAACAGCCGACCCTGTACATCGGGGTTATCGAGCGTGCCGCCAATGGCCATGGCCACCTGCCCTTCTCCGCTGGTGCGCACGCCGCCGCTGATCATTGGCCCAAGCCAGTTGAGCTTTTTCAAACCAGCCGCCACCGCCCCAGACATCGGTTGATCACCAGCCAGCGCCCACGCCTTGGTTTGGGGATTTTGGGCCACTGGCAACTTCAGGTTCGCGGTGATTTCACCAAATTCACGGGCCAACACATTCACATCCACAGCCGCAAATTCACGGTTGAAATCCAGCCGGGCTTGAAAAGCCTGCAAAGGCACATCAATTTGGGAATCCTCTAGCACCTGCAGCCCACCCGACACATGCGAAATATCCACATGGCCATCCACTTTCCTGGCGTTGGCAAGGTAATTCCAATTCATTTGCAGCACCAAATCTTTCGGCTCCACACTGACCTGCGTACCCAGAATTGGCGACATTCTGGGCACGCGCACGCTGGGCATGTCGCCTTGGACGCGCACTTCCTGCTCGGTGATTCTGAACAAGGCGTTGCGGACACGCGTTTGGTCTTCACCTTGCAGCTCCAGGTCTAATAATTCGGTGAAGCCGGGGCTCAACACCAAGGAAGCAGGGCGCACCAGGGTGAACGACCTCACGGGTTGCCACATGCCCTGTAGTGTCAGCTGATCCAATGCGCCTATCCAGCCCCAAGGCTTGCCCGAGCGGTCAAGTTCCAGCACCCCACCCTTCAGCGCCAATTGGCCTCGAAGCTTTTCGCTTCGGCGAAAGGGCGCCAAGTCGCTTTGAAAAGCCACATTCAAGCGGTGCGCCTGCCGAGTACCCTGCAAAGTCAGGTTGCCTGTGCGCACCCACAACTCTGCGTCGCCTGGCTTTCCGAGTGAATTCACCTGCAGTTCCCCGGTCCACGCGGAATCGGCACCCGCCCCAAGGCTGAAGTTGCCCTGAACCGATTTCACCGCCAATGCATCCGCAACCCGCAGGTTATCCACCTGCACGGTGCCAGCCCCCACCAAGGCTGAACCCGGCCCGGAAATTTGAGCATCCAGTACAACCCGGCCTTGCAATTGAAGTTGCAACAGTTTGCCCAGCCGTTGCAGCTCAGACAAATTGACTTGTAAAAGCACCACGTCGTCAGCCTGACCATGGGCACCTTTTAAACGCAAGGTGTTGCCCAGCACGTTGGCGTTCATCTGCAATTGAGCCAATCGATTGGCATTGCCTTGGGCCTGCAGATCCACGGAAAATGGTGCTCGCCCCAACGCGGAATCCCGAACTTGCAAATTCAGGCTTCCAGAGGGCAAATCGACCCCCATCGCCTTGGGCCCCAGCAACACGCCGTTGAACGCCACATCCGCATTCACGCGACCATCCAGCCACGGGCTGGCGTTTGGCACGTAATTGGACGGGTTCAGGCTTGTGATCTTTAAATCCAGCTTGCTGGCGAACGCGCCAATGAGCTCCACCTGCCCTTGGCCCTGAACAGCGGCCTGCCCGTCGCGAAGGTCAATCCGAGAAAGCACCACGGTGTCACCCACCTTTCGACCTTGAAGTACTCCACCAAGCGCCAGCGGCTTGGGCAACGCCACCCACACAGAAGGGTCCAGCTTTTGAAGTTTCACATCCCATTGCCCGCGCCCGGCCATGAAATCGGTACTGGGTGGTGCCGGCTCGCCGGCCTGCCAGGCCAAACTGCCATTTGCGCTGCCAGCGGATTTGCCGCCATCGGCAAAAGTCAACTCATTGATGTCGACCTTGACACTGGCCAACTGTTGAGCAGCCAAGGCAACACCGAAGGCTGCCTTCAGCTCGACAATGGGCAAACCACCCTTGTGAAAAGCGCTTGGCTTGCGATTACTCAGTCGCACTTCGCCGTTACTTTCGCTCAAGTCATCGTTGGGTTGCAGGCTCGCCTGAATGTCCAATATTGCTTGGGGCGCGCCATCGAGCCACTGCGCAGGGTTGAAGTCATCTGCCTCAAGCTGCACGACTTCGACCAGACCCGCTGCAAACGGCGTCACCACCGCCTTGGCCAACAGCGATTGTTGCACCTGTTTATTCTGTGCATCTTGCCCGTTTGCCTGCAGGTTCAAATCCATTCGCTCCAGCGAACCAGTCAGTGTCAACACGCCCTGCAGCGCCAGCTGCTCAAGCTCTCGTGCAGCCTTCAATTCAGCACGCAGTGCGTAGGGCTTGCTCAATTCAGAACTGGCCACGGCATTGAGCTGCGTACCCTGAAACTCAAACGACAAAGCGTTGAGCTGCAAACCGGCTTTCTGAACCTGGCCATTCAAAGCAATCTGGTTCACAGTCAAATCGTTGAACTGAAGAACATCCACCTTGGCCTGTTCAATTTGAATGCCCAATGGCAAGTCGATTCGCTCTGGCAACACAAAGGGTTCGGTTGGTGAATCATCTGGCGCCATGTTCACGCGCACCAAGGCGGCCTCCAGGCGCTTCAGCACCAACTGCCCGCCAAACAAAGCTGCCCAATCCACGTTCAGGGCGGCGTTGCGCAGTTCAATGTCTTGTCCCGGGGCTGAGTAAGTCAAACTTTCAAGCTCAAAACCCTTCAATACCGTGCCGCTGGCCAAGCTGGCACTGAACACCTGCTCTTGCGATCCGCTCAATTGATCCTCGACTTTGCTCAGCGCAAACCGCAAACCCTGTTCAGTGCCAATCAACCAAGACACGCCGGCGAATAACCCCAATGCCGCCAGCAACGCAAACAACAACACACCACGAATGAAGGTCTTCAAAACGCCACCCCCAGTGCAAAGTGAATCCGCAACTTGTCACCATTGAGCGCTTTGGCCACATCAAAAGCAATCGGCCCGGCCGGGGTTTTGTAGCGCACACCGGCACCCACTGCTGTTTCAACATCGAGTTCACCCCAGGTATTGGACACATCACCCACATCAGTGAACACTGCCACACCGAGGGGGCCATCCACCCAGCGCACGTATTCAAGGCTGCCAATCACCAAACGCCGCCCACCGACCAGTACCCCCTGGTCTTGCACACCCAAATCCAGAAAATCAAAACCTCGCAAACTGTTGGTGCCCCCGGCCCGGAACAGGTAATCCTGGGGGATGTCGCGCCGCGCACTGGCCGCCACAGTGCCCACTTCGAAACGGGCGGTGATCAAGTCCAGACTCGATGGCGACCAGAACTGCTGTACCTTGCCATACAGGCGAACAAAGCTTTGGTCTGAAGCCACATCTTCTGAAGCAACAGCGACCTGCCCCGAGGCCACATAGCCACGCGTGGGGTTCAAACGATCATCCACCCGGTTGTGGGTCCAGGCCCCGCTGGCAACCAATGCCTGGGTTTGACCGAAATTCACGCCCTGCGCACGGCGCTCTTCAAGCTGAAAATTCAGGCCCAAACTGTAATCGGTCACCCCCATGGAAAACGCCCGAATGGCGCCAACTGAAGACCGGTCCACCTCCAGATTTGAAACTTCCTGATGATCGACAGCGACCCCGACCGAATCGGTGACGCCTTGTCGGGATGGTGGCAAGAACACATCTGCATAGGCCGACTGACGCTTCTGTTCCAGCCGCACACCGGTCACCAGCGAGTAGGCTCTATCAAACAAGTTGTTGAACTGATAAGTGGCCTCGGTGCGAAAGCCCGTATTCGAACTGTAACCGGCACCCAAACCCAAACGTTTACTGTCGCTTTCCACCACATCAACCAAAATCGGCACCCGGGTTGGAGACCGGTCATCGGTGTCGATTTTTACATCCACGGCGGAAAAATAGGTTGCGTTTTGAAGGTCGGAGAGCAACCGCAATAAACGGTCCTGCTCATAACGATCACCTGGCTGAATCGAGTTGTATCGTTCCACCAAGTCTGCAGGGTACTTCTCCAGACCAGTCGATTCAATCTCACCAAAAGTGAAAACCGGCCCGCTGTCATACACCACAGTCAAATCCACTGTGTTTTTTTCCGGGTCCACAAAAGCCTGGCTTTGCGCCAGGGTTGCGGCGGCAAAATCGACAGCCTGCAAATTGCGCAACAACGCATCCTTGCTTTCGGTCCATTTCGACTGATCAAACGGTTCGCCCACTTTCAACGACCACAAGGCCTGCAGCTCGGCACGACGCTGGGCAAATTCCGGGCCCTGAACAGCGCCATCAAACTCGATACTCAAGGAAGCGATTGGGCTTTGAACACCGGGTGTGACCAGCACTGTAATCACAGGCTCCAACACTTCCAGATCCTCGTCCGTCCCAACACGGCGCGACACCTCAGGCGAAAAATAGCCGCGGGTACCCATGGCCTCGACGATTGCGGGGCGTAATCGCCTGAACAACTGCCATGCATCACCTGCATCGTTAACCAGTGCGCTGCGCAGGACAGGTTCAATGGCGCGTTCAAGCAAGGGTTTGAATTCGCCGGGCACGACCAACTCAACCTTGGGGCGGCTCTCCTCGTCGCCCAATACCTGAGCGGACACTCCCATCGGAAGCAACAATATAAAAACCCACACAGCACACACCAAGGGGTTCAGGTGCTTGATCAACATACGCAAGTTCACAAACGCAACGGCCCTGACAAAACCAATCCACACGGACGGTAAGAATACCCGAGCGGCATTGGCTTTGCCTCTGAACTTCAGAAAATTCACGCAACTGCAATGGTTCACTTTTAATCTGCAAAGAGAAACATCGAGTCCTATCAGTGAACACCTCCAATCAAAGGAAAGCAACGGCACTTCATAAGGGAATATTTTTCTTCTGCTTGAATCCGATTGCTTGTCTTGTGAGTAAAACACGTATAAATCCACAAAACCATTACAGGCAAATCATCCAAATTGAGGAACAACCAATGAGCAACAATCCGATGCCCGATGTTGGCGTTCTTAAAACTCCCGCAGTTGGGGTTCAGGTAGAACGCGCTGGTCAAACCGTCAACCTTGCTCAAGGCGAGGCACTGCGCTGGAACGATGTCATCATCAACAACAGCACACAGGGTATTGAAGTCATGATGCCTGCCACATCGCCAGGCCATGGCGACACATTGCTGCAACTGGCACCAGGTGCCTCTGCCAAGCTTGAACCAATCACATCCACCGTAGCCGATGGCGCCACCCGCACTGAAGTCGTGGCGCTCAGCGAAGGCGTTGAGCTCTACGACATTGATAATGAGATTAGCTCTGCAATTTTAACCCCCTACGAAGGCTCAATGTCCGGCCTGGTTGGCGCAGGCTTGTTGGCTGGCGGCAGCGCCGCCAGTGGCGCTGGTGTAGCCGCGGGCGCCTTGGGTGCCGCCGCACTGCTAAGCGGCGGTGACGACGACACCACTGTCATCACCCCAGTTGACCCCAATGAAGGTGACGCTGATGCCGATGCCGACGCTGATGCCGATGCCGACGCGGATGCCGATGCCGACGCCGACGCGGATGCCGATGCCGATGCCGATGCCGATGCCGATGCCGACGCTGATGCCGACGCTGATGCCGATGCCGATGCCGACGCGGATGCCGATGCCGATGCTGATGCTGATGCTGATGCTGATGCTGATGCCGATGCTGATGCCGACGCTGATGCCGATGCCGATGCCGATGCCGATGCCGATGCCGATGCCGATGCCGATGCGGATGCGGATGCGGATGCGGATGCGGATGCGGATGCGGATGCCGACGCTGATGCGGATGCCGACGCCGACGCCGACGCGGATGCCGATGCCGACGCTGATGGAGACGCCGCTGGTGTAATTGGCGGTGTGGAATCGCTGAACGATGGGCTCGAAGACACCCCACTGGCACCCGTAACTGCGATCACCGGCGCCTTGATCAGCCCGCTGACCATGGTTTCCGATGGGATCAGCTCCTTTGAAGACCAAGATCCCTCAGGTACTGTTGCACCACTATTGGCCGACACCGTGGGTCAATCCGAAGAGGGCTACACGAACGACCAGGCAGGCTTGGCAGGCGTGGTCAGCAATGTATCCAAGGGGTTGGGCGATGGCAGCGAGGGTAGCGAGCTCGATCCATTGGTCGATCCACTCAGCCAAACCCTTGGGTACAGTGAAGACGATGGCACCAACGGCGTTGCTGCCGGGCTGACCAATGTGGGTAATGTGCTGGCCAGTGACGAAAGTGAACTGAGTGCACTGACCTCTGACGTTTTGGCACCTGTAGTTGGTACAAATCCAGACTCCACATCCAACTCAGGGCTAAGCGGCACGGTTCAAGATGTAGGGGCTGGCGCGACCGACCTGACCAACCCAGATAGCGCACTGTCGCCATTGAACCCAGTCACCTCCACTGCGAACGACATGTTGCTCGCACCAATCGCAGACGGTCTTCAAACAGCCGGTCAAACCATTGTTGACGGGGCGCAAATGGCTCCTGAGGAATTAGGTCCTTTGACAGAGGTTGTCGAAACCGTCGGCACCCTGCTCGGTGGCAGTCGTGATGGCGATGACGGTGGTGACCCTGGCGGCGATCCCGGCGGCGACCCAGGCATGCCAGACACCCCATTAGACCCAGTCATGGATGCGCTGATGGGCTTCGCCGAAGACCCGGCAAAAGCAGGTGAAGCCTTCGCAGGCGTGATTGAAGACATTGTTGAAAATACGCCCCTTGAAGGACCTGCTGCACCACTGATAGAAGCCATTCGTACCGGCCAACCTCCTGAAATGGGCGGCGGCGAACCCGGTGGAGATCCAGGTGGTGATCCAGGCGGTGATCCGGGCCAAGACCCTGGCATGTTCGAAAGCGGAGCCACCGACCTGGTCGAAGCCGCACCAATCGACATGATTCCGGAAGCTGGGCCTGCAATCGAGGACGGGCTCGTTCAAGGTGGCTCGGCTTTGGACGGGCTCCTGGGCGGCTCTTCAGGCCTGCCGATCAGCACAATCACTGATCAGCTGGACCCCGGTAACCTGCCACTTGACGGACTACCCGGCGCCTAAAGCCTTGATGTTGAGAAAACCCCTCTTAGGAGGGGTTTTTTTTTGAATCCAAATCAAACCTTGACCGAGTAAGACTAATAACTTTACCGACACTTCAACGGAACCCACACATGAGCACGGCACCCAAAATCGGCACCATTGCTTCCCCAACAGAAAAGCTGATCGTGCAGCGCCAAGGCGAGCAACTCATGCTCAGCCAAGGCGATGCCATTTTGGCGGGCGATGTGTTGCAAAACAAAGACGTGATATCCATCGACATCGAATTGCCGGGCCAAGCGGCTGGGCAGGCCGATTCACTCATCACGCTTGCACCGCAATCGGCGGCTCAGGTTGCCACCAGCAAAATGGAAGCTGGCACCATGATTGAGGTCACTTCACTCACCGAGGGCGTTGAATTATACGCGCTGGGTGAAGGCGCAGACGGCGCCGTGCTGGTCGCTGATGCCGGTACCGGCTTCAGTGGGCTGGTGGGCGGCGGCTTGCTTGCCTCGGGGTCCGCTGTAAGCGGCTTGGGCAGCACAGCAGCCTTGGTCGGGGGTGGTGTCGGCGTGGCTGCAGTGGCCGTGTCCTCGGGTGACGACGCCAATGAAGCCAGCGGCAGCGGTTTCATCGACAACCGCGTCGACAATGGCGGCGACAACGGTAGCCCTGGCAACGAAAACCCGGACAACAACGAAAACCCCGACGACGAAAACCCGGATGGCGAAGACCCTGACACTGAAGAGCCACCAGAGCCTGAAGAGCCCGTGGACGAGGGCACCACCGGCACACCGTTGGACGCAGCGCTCGACCCTTTGGCCGATGCTTTGGGCGACTCCCCGCTTGCCGTGGTCAGCGACCCTTTGTTCGAAGCACTGGGCAGCCTGTCTCCCATGAGCTCAGGCGCTGGGCTGCCTGACGAATTGCAGCAAATCATCCCGTCGGGAACCGTGTAAGCTCAGGCTCCGCAAAAAAGCCACCGTGTCGGTGGCTTTTTTATTCACTCAAACTTGTCGTAATGAATCTGCCCTTGCGGCACCCCCAAAGCAACAAAACGGGCAATGGCCGCATCAATCATGGCGGGTGGCCCGCACAGGTAAGCCTGAACCTCGGGCCAAGGCAGTGTCAGGTCATTCAATTGATCAGTCACCCAACCTCGCGCACCAGTCCATGCAGCGTCATTATCCGCTTCTGACAACACCTGCTGAAACGTCAAAGAACCTCTCCAGCCCCTTTGAATGGCCAGTACCTCTTGCTCAGCGTACAAATCCGCTTGTGTGCGTGCGCCAAACAAATAAAATGCATCGCGGCTTTCACCAGCCCATTTCGCCTGCTCGAGCAAAGCCAATATCGGCGCCATTCCACTTCCGCCGGCCACACACACAATTGGTGCAGGCTGCTGGCCTTGCGCCTCACGCAAATGAAAGTCTCCAAAAGGCCCATTCACACTCAGGCGCGTACCCACTCGGCTTTGAGCAAAAAGCCACTCAGTGAACTTCCCGCCTGGCACTTTCCGAATGTGAAAAACCAACTCGCTCAAGGCCTGCCCTTTGGGCGCCACTGCCATGCTGTAGTTTCTGGACAAACTGAACTCTTCCAGCCGAATTTCAGCGTACTGGCCAGCCTTAAATGTCATCGGGTCGTCCAAAGCCACACGCAATTCCACAATGTCATGTGTAAGCGCTGATTGACTCACAATTTCACCGCGTGTTTCGACCAAACGGTCACCGCCCGAGGTCAATTCCACCTCAATTTCAAGGTCTGTTTCGGGAATGGACTGACAGGCCAGAATCATGCCTGCTTTCAGATCTTCGGCACTCAATACGTAGCTGGAATCAGTCAACTCCCGCACCTTGCCACTTTTGAGTTTGCACTTGCATTGTGTGCAGCTGCCTACCCTGCAATTGTGCGGAAACCCCAAACCCGCCGACAGCGCCGAATTCAAAATCACTTTTCGGCCTTTCTCGACCTGGAACTCCTGATCGCCCGGCGCCACCTTCACTTTAAAAGTAGTCGCCTGGCGCTTGGCCTGCACCGCACCGCCTTGCAATCCCAACCATTCAAGCAATTTCATGATCGCCTCCCTTTAAGCCGCTGCACGGTCGAAACGTTGATCCGCTTGCGCCCCAAGTTGCGCAGACTTCAACCCTTTCATGCCGCTTTTCACACTGGCTTGAATGGCCAATTTCTTTTCCTCTGGCGTGGCAAAGGTGTCATCCCAATGGTTCAACAGGGGTGTCATCACGCGTTTGTACAACGGCGGCACCAGTGCCAATAAAATCGTGCCGAGGTAACCAGTAGGCAGCATTGGCGCGTGTTGGTAGCTCCGCAAATTCCAGTATTCTTGATCTGCTTCAGCGTGGTGGTGCGAGTGGCGGGTTAAAGCAAACAACAGCGCAGTTGACACAGAAGCGTTGGTGTTCCAGCTGTGGCGTGGCTCTACCTTGTCCTCCGGGCGACGAACAATGCCGTAATGCTCCATGTAGTTCACGATTTCGAGCAAGGTTTTTCCACCCGCACTCATGATCCAGAACATCGCAACACCAGCCCAACCGCCAATGTAAAAAGCACCGGCAAACAGGCTGGCACTCATCAAATTGCCCCGCATCATGCGGCTGTGCAGCGGGTTCCAAACCGACTGGCCGAATTTTGCGAGCCGTTGTTTCTCCAGCTTCCAGGCCGACTTGTAGCCGCCAATCGTGCTTTTCAATACAAAGCCGTACACGTTCTCACCGCGTTGAGCCGTGGCCGGGTCAGCGGGTGTGCCCAGGTTTTTGTGATGGCCATACACATGCTCAATCGCAAACGATGCATCACAAGTGAAGGCCAACATCCAGCGGCCCAAAATCATGTCACGCAAACTGTAGGTGCGGTGAGTCAATTCATGGCCCACATTCGTGCCCCCGGCACCAAACAGGAAAGCCCCCGCGATGGCACCAAAAAACCACTGGTACCACGTGGTGTTCTCCTGCAAGGCCAAGCGGTCATAACCAAACACATTGAGCATGAATGAATCAATCCCCAATACATCCGTTGGCGACACCGCCCAAGTGAAGCACAAGCTCACCCAGAACAGAATGGGCAAGGTGAGCCACAACATCAGGTTCAAAAACAACTCACCCTGCATACGCGGCTCGCTGCGATCATCTGGCAACAGCACATCGCCCAAGGCAACCACCAAAACCAATGCCGCAATGCCGGAATACATCCACGCACCGCCTTGCATCATCGCGTGCATCACCGAAAACGCGATCAACGGAAAGGTCGCAAATTTTAGATAGTGAACCATCGTAGTCTCCCAATTTGAAGGCCGGCTTTTTTAAGATTTTTGGGCCTGAATGAAGTCTATGTTAACGACTGTTAACATGCCCGTCAATCCCCCATTCATCGTTCACTACCAACACCCGAATAAACCCGGCCGATCAAGGAGCGCCGTGATTTGGATATAATCGAGCAACCATGACCCATTCTTCCTCAAACCACGGGCGCCATCGCCTCATTGAAGCCGCGCTCAATCTCAGCTACGAGCGTCGCAGCTTCTCCAGCCTTGGGATTCGCGAAATCACCCGCGAGGCCAATCTGTCGGCACCCGCTTTCTATCGGCACTTTGAAGACCTGGCCGATTTGGGCACTGCAGTCATTCTTGAAGTGGAAAAAGCGGTCATTGAAGCATTCAAAGAGGTTCGCATCAGCGCCTCCAGCGAAGCAGACCTCGACATTCGCCCCATGCTGTTGAAGCGCTTTTTTGATTGGGCTGCAGACAATCCAAAACCGATTGTTATCGGCGCATGCGAAGCATTCGGGCCATTGGAGCGCATGCGCGATGGCCTGAAGAAAACCATTCGGGCCATCAGCGAAGACATTTGCAGCGACAAACGAATTGCCGCCCTATTGCCAGGCCTTCCCCACAACGAAATGATAGAAGTACTCGAAGTGCTGGCTCAAAACATCATGTTCATGGCCGTTGAATACATCGAGCAACCCGACCAACGCGGCGCCATCTACGACAAAGCCCTTCGAATGGTCGCCATCAGCTTCGCTGGCGCTCACGCGGTTAATGCCCTTCAGGCTGAGCAAACCGACCATCTCGATTGAAACCTCAAAGCATCACTTTATTTAACAAAAAAGTAACAGAGTGTTTCCTGGCCTGTTTAAGGGATTAAACTGTAAAAACACAATTTAAAATTGTGGTAACAAAAATCCTCAACGCAGGAGACAACAATGCGCATCGCCATCCTTGAAGACGATCCAACGCAAAGCGAAATGCTTCGCTGGGTACTTGAGTCTGTTAATCACAAATGCTACGTGTTTGGTAACTTCAAAAGCTTCCAGGCCGCCCTGTACCGCGACAGCTTCGACCTCGTACTGCTGGATTGGGTGCTGCCCGACAGTTCCGGCCCACAGGTCATGAACTGGATTCGGGAAACGCTGCACATCAAAGTGCCTGTGCTTTTCATCACATCCAAAACGAACGAAGAAAACATTGTCGAGGCATTGAATGCCGGTGCCGATGACTACATGATCAAACCCATTCGTCGGGGCGAACTCGTTGCCCGAGTCAATGCCCTGTTGCGTCGCGCCTACCCCGAGTTGACTGCACCTGAAGTGTTCGAAATCGCAGAACTGGAGTTTCACCCCAAATTCTCAACGATCATCCGTCACGCCAAGCGCGTGGTGATGACACAAAAAGAATTCGACCTGGCCCTGCTGCTGTTCAGAAACCTGGGCAAACCATTGTCTCGTTCGCACATACAGGAATCGGTTTGGGGCCGCGACACCGATTTGCCATCCAGAACCATGGACACCCATATTTCCAGAGTGCGTTCCAAACTGGCCTTGCGCCCGGAACAAGGCTTTCGATTGACCCCGGTTTATGGTTTTGGCTACAAACTGGAGCAAGTGGACAACGACATCAAAACCACGAGCTTGGACAAAATGAATCAGCAGGCCGCCTCAAACGACTGAAGGCACGGCAGGCAAGCCAAGGTATAATGAAGGGTTTTCTATCCAGTGGTTACCATGGAGCTTTTTGCAGTCGGCCTGAATTACCAATCCGCACCGCTCGCCGTTCGCGAGCGTTTGGCGTTTCCGGCCGAGCAATTGCAAGAGGCCTTGCAAGCGCTGGCACAACGCGTCAAAGCCCCTGAAGCCGCCATTCTGTCCACCTGCAACCGCACCGAGGTGTATTGCGCCACAGAAGACATCGCAGCCCTGCGCGCCAACCTGCTCGAGTGGCTCGCTTCCAATCGCAACATTCCCAGCAACGAACTGAGCCCGCACTTGTATGTGCTGCCTCAACAAGAGGTGGTGCGCCATGCGTTCCGGGTTGCCAGCGGCCTGGACTCCATGGTGCTTGGCGAAGCCCAAATTCTTGGGCAGATGAAACAAGCCGCCCGCACCGCCGAAGAAGCGGGCACGCTGGGGCAAATGCTGCACCAGCTGTTTCAGCGCACCTTTTCCGTGGCCAAAGAAGTGCGTTCACACACAGAAATCGGGGCGCACTCGGTGTCCATGGCCTCCGCCGCTGTCAAACTGGCCACCCGTATTTTCGGCGATCTCTCCAAACGCAACGTGCTGTTCATTGGCGCGGGCGAAATGATCCAGCTTTGCGCCACCCACTTTGCGGCACAGAACCCCAAAAGCATCACCATCGCCAATCGCAGCGCAAGCCGCGCACAATTGCTTGCACAAAACCACAATGCGCAGGTCATTGGCCTGGCACAAGTGCCTGACCACTTGGCAAAATCCGACATTGTGGTGTCTTGCACTGCCAGCACACTGCCCATCATCGGGTTGGGCATGGTGGAAAGTGCCTGCAAGAAACGCAAACACGAGCCCATATTCATGCTTGATCTGGCCGTGCCGCGCGACATTGAAGCGCAGGTCTCCAAGCTCGACGACGTGTTTCTGTACACCGTCGACGACCTCAGCCAAATTGTTCAGGAAGGCCGTGAGCAAAGGGCAGCCGCCGTGGAACAGGCCGAAGCCATCATTGAAAACCAGGTACAGGGTTTCATGCGCTGGATGGGCGAACGCTCGCTGGTGCCCACCATTCAGCAAATCCACCAACAAGCCGACGACATCGCCCACCTTGAACTGGAATACGCCCGTCGCCAGCTGGCCAAAGGCGTGCCTGCCGACGAAGCACTCCAGCTCATGGCCCATCGCCTCAGTGCCAAGTTCATGCATGGCCCACTGCAAGTGTTGCATCAAGCCTCCGCCGCTGAACGGGAAGCCCTGCTCAAATGGCTCCCCCAGCTTTTCAACATCAAAAACCAAGACAAATAGATGAAAGACAGCATGCGGTCACGGCTCACGCGCCTTAGCCAGCGCCTGGCCGACCTTGACGATTTCCTATCATCCCAACACGCAGCCAACGACATGGCGCAATTCAAGGCGATCACACGTGAACGCGCTGAACTGCTTCCTGCCACCGAACGTTTCGCCCTGTACGAAAGCATTGAAGCCGACCTGAATACCGCCAAGGAATGGCTATCAGATCCCGACATGCGCGACATGGCGCGCGAGGAAATCGCTCAAAACGAGCAGCGCCTGCAAGACATTGAAGCCGACCTGCAACGCCTGCTCTTGCCCAAAGACCCCAACGATCACCGAAATGTATTGCTGGAAATCCGGGCAGGCACAGGCGGCGACGAATCGGCCTTGTTCGCCGGTGACCTGTTCCGAATGTACACTCGTTACGCAGAACGGCAAGGCTGGCAAATCGAGCTGATGAGTGCCAGCGACTCGGAACTGGGTGGCTACAAAGAGGTGATTGTTCGATTTGCAGGCAACGACGTGTACAAACACCTGAAATTCGAGTCGGGCGGCCACCGCGTGCAACGCGTGCCTGTGACCGAATCACAAGGGCGCATACACACCTCGGCCTGCACCGTGGCCGTAATGGCCGAACCCGATGAAGCGGAAATTGTCGAGATCAACCCGGCGGACTTGCGCATCGACACCTATCGCGCCTCGGGCGCAGGCGGGCAACACATCAACAAAACTGATTCAGCCGTGCGAATCACCCACCTGCCCACAGGCCTGGTCGTGGAATGTCAGGATGAACGCAGCCAGCACAAAAACAAAGCCAAAGCCTTGAAGGTACTGAACGTGCGCCTGCAAGACAAAATCGAGCGGGAACGGCAGGCCGCCGAGGCCTCTCAACGAAAAAGCCTGGTCGGCTCAGGCGACCGCTCCGAACGCATACGCACCTACAACTTTCCTCAAGGCCGAATGACCGACCACCGCATCAACTTGACCTTGTACAAACTCGACTACATCATGGATGGTGACCTCACCGACCTGCTCAACGGCCTGACTGCCTATCACGAGGCCGAGTTGCTCGCTGAAATCACCGCCAACGAGTAAGGCCTCGACTGCGCATGATCCAGCCACCCAAACTGCCTCAGCCCACACTTGCCTATGCCCTTGAGCAAACCCGCGCCGAAACCGGCTTGCCCTTGGCTGAATTGCGGGTTCTGCTCAGCCACATCACCGGCCTTGATAAAGTACAACTGGTGACCAAAAGCGATCAGGCGCTGCCCATGGACCAACTCAGTGCGTTCAAATCGCTGGCTGCGCGCAGGCAACGGGGCGAGCCCATTGCCTATCTGGTTCAATGCCGCGAGTTTTATTCGCGCCCCTTCTTTGTTGATCCACGCGTGCTTATTCCTCGTCCCGAAACCGAAGAACTGGTTGAACATGCACTGGTGTTTCTTCAACACATCGCCGCTGAAAACCTGCTCACCCGCGTGTTAGACATTGGCTGCGGCAGCGGCGCCATCGCCATCAGCCTGGCGTTGGAAAACCCAATTCTGGAGGTGACCGCCAGCGACATCAGCGCCGACGCCCTGTGGGTGGCCCAACACAACGCGAACACCCTGAACGCCCGAAATGTTCGCTTTGTTCAATCCGATCTGTTTGAACACTTGGCCAACCAGCAGCCACCGTTGGCCTTTGACCTCATCTGCTCCAACCCCCCATACATTGAACAGAACGACCCACACCTGAGCCAAGGCGATTTGCGCTTTGAGCCCAGCCTTGCGTTGACCGACCAAGGCGACGGCCTGCATTTTTATCGAGAAATCGCCACACACAGCCCATCACTTCTACGCCCCCAGGGCGGCGTGATCGTAGAGCACGGGTACAACCAGCAAACAGCGGTCATCGATATTTTCGGGCAAGGCCCATACAGTCACATACAAGGCTTGAACGATTTGGCAGGCACGCCACGCTTTGTCGTGGCCAGGCTTTAGGCATCGTCAACACTCCTAAAAGCACACGCAAGGCCTTGAAAACGAGCGTTTTATCTCCAAATCCATTACACTGACGTGCTATCCGCATTTATCCAAAAACAGAAAGGAAGTTTTATGAGCGTTCGCGATTCCATTCAGGAAACCATCAACAACCACCCAGTGGTCCTGTTCATGAAAGGGACAGCCCAGTTTCCAATGTGTGGCTTTTCTGGCCGCGCCATCCAGATCCTGAAGGCCTGCGAAGCTGAAAAAGTGGTCACCGTGAACGTGCTCGACGACCCTGAAATTCGTCAAGGCATCAAGGAATTTTCGAACTGGCCCACCATTCCCCAGTTGTACGTCAACGGCGAATTTCTGGGTGGCTGCGACATCATGACCGAGATGTATCAAAACGGTGAATTGCAATCCTTGATCGCTGGCCTGAATGCAGGCCAAAAAGCCGAATAAGCCGCGCAAAACTCCTTTTCGACATGCGCCGACCCATCGTGGTCGGCTCACCCCGACCGACACAGGACCACGCCCCTTGAGCAGTACCCCTTCCACCTCCAAATTCGCACAATCCGTCACCGTGGCCATCACGGGCGCCAGCGGTGCGTTGTACGGTTTGAAAATTCTTGATCTGTTGCGTGAACGTGGCGACACTGAAATTCATCTCGTGGTGTCCTCCTCTGGCTGGTTAACCATCGCCAGCGAAAGCGACCTAAGCAAAGCAGACATTGAAGCGAAGGCCCACGTGGTGCACTCCCCCAAATCCGTTGGCAACTGCATCGCCAGTGGCTCCTATCCGTCCATGGGCATGGTCATTGCCCCCTGCTCCATGCACACCCTCGCAGCAGTCGCTCATGGATTGTCCAACAACTTGATTACGCGGGCAGCAGACGTGGTACTCAAAGAGCGTCGGCGCCTGGTCATCATGCCGCGCGAAACACCACTGAATTTGGCGCACCTGCGAAACATGGTGAGCGTCACCGAAATGGGCGGCGTGGTCATGCCACCAGTACCCGCGTTGTACCAACGGCCTGCCAGCATCGATGCCATGGTCACAGACACCGCCAAACATGCATTACAGCTGCTCGGCCTGCCCAACGTGCAGCGCAATGAATGGCAAGGTTTGGGCCAACACAGCCATCAATCAGGCACCTGAAAACGCGCCACCAAAGCCTCATCTGAATCCAGGCCCAACTCAGCCAACATGTCGCGAAGGCGTGCAGCCGCTCGCGCATTGCTGCGCTGGTGCTTTTTCGCAATGATGAGTTCGTTTTTCATGGAATGTTCCCAGCCCACCAGCTCGGTTACGGTCACCTGATAGCCATGCGCCTCCAGCTGCAAACAACGCAGCACATTGGTCAGCTGGCTTCCGAATTCACGCGTGTGCAAAGGGTGGCGCCACATCTCGACCAAACTGCTTTTCCCCAACTGACTGGCTTTGTTTTTTCTCAAGCTGGCTGCCACTTCAGCCTGACAACAGGGCACCAACGCCATGAAACGGGCCTGTTTTTTCAAACCAAAAGCGATGGCGTCGTCGGTGGCTGTGTCACAGGCATGCAAAGCAGTGACCACATCCACAGTGGCCGGCAAATCCGGGTGTTCCGTGGCCTGGGCCACCGGTAAATTAATAAAACGCATGCCGTTGCCAAAACCCAGGCGTTGCGCCAGTTCATTGGATTTCGCAACCAGCTCCTGGCGCGTTTCTACACCCGCCACGATGGCACCCTCAGGGCACTCACGCAAATACAAATCATACAAAATGAACCCAAGATAGGACTTGCCTGCCCCATGATCCACCAAATACAAGCGACCATCCTGCTCAGCCCGCACCTGCTCAATCAAAGGCTCAATGAAGTGAGTCAAGTGATACACCTGCTTGAGCTTCCTTCGGCTGTCTTGGTTGATTCCACCCTCGCGTGTCACGATGTGTAACGCCTTGAGCAGCTCTACAGACTGGCCCGGTTTCAGATCCAGCGAATCCAGAGGGTTCTTTTTGGCTTTTGACATGTCATGGGTCTACCTTGCAACAATGCGCACAGTGTAATGTGGATTGGCGGCCAGTTAAGCTTGGGAAATGATTTGCGATGTACTTGAGGGATTCCCTGATGCGGGAAAGAAGAAATGGTGCCGCTTGTCGGATTCGAACTGACGACCTACCGCTTACAAGGCGGTTGCTCTACCAACTGAGCTAAAGCGGCAACTACTAAGAAGGCGTTACTTTACACGAGTCAGGTGATTTTTTTTCTTCAAAGGTGCTTTTTTTGCACTTTTTTCAGCAGTTTTTTGACCTGCCGAGTCTCCTTTACCCACAGGAACCGGTGAAGTGTCATCACTAGGGCCGGAAACAGACCTCAACGCGTCGGGTTTTGCCCGCTTGGCTGGCGCCTGCGTATCGGGATCCTCGTCGTCATCCAGAACAAACTGCACCGCTTCATTGCCATCGCCTTCGATTTCCGCCAAAGGCTTATTCACCTCAAAGGCCATGCCATGGCCGTTTTCGCGTGCATAAATGGCGCTGACTTGCTCAATGGGTACAAATATTTCACGAGGCACCCCACCAAACCGTGCTTCAAACTGAATCCATTCATTGCCCAAAGCCAACTTATTGGTGGCCAATGGCGAACAATTCAACACGATTTCACCCGCTTTGACAAACTCAGCTGGCACTTGTGTTTTCTCGTTCACAGCCACCGCCAGGTACGGCGTGTAGCCATTGTCAACACACCACTCGTGGATGGCTCGGATCAAATACGGTTTGGTAGATACTTCACTCACTGCTTGGCTTCCTTATTAACGACGCATCACCTTCTCTGAAGGCGTCAATGCGTCAATGAATGCCGGCTTGGCAAAAATACGCTCTGCGTATTTCATTAGAGGGGCAGCCGACTTCGGTAGTTCAATCCCATAGTGCTCCAGGCGCCACAACAAGGGTGCCAAGGCAACGTCCAGCATTGAAAACTCTTCGCCCAACATAAACTTGCTTTTCAGGAAAACTGGGGCCAGTTGCGTCAATTGCTCACGAATAGACGATTTGGCTTTGTCCATGGCCTTGGGGTTACCCGCCTTCTCCAACACACCAACATGCAGGAACAACTCACGCTCAAAATTGAACAGGAACAAACGGGTACGCGCACGCATCACCGGATCAGCAGGCATCAACTGCGGGTGCGGGAAACGTTCATCGATGTATTCATTGATGATGTTTGATTCATACAAAATCAAATCGCGCTCAACCAGAATCGGTACCTGGCTATAAGGATTCATCACGCTGATGTCATCAGGGCGATTGAACAGATCAATGTCTTTGATCTCAAAGTCCATGCCTTTTTCATGCAGAACAAAACGGCAACGTTGTGAAAACGGACAGGTTGTTCCGGAGTATAAAACCATCATTTTGTTGTCATCCCAAAACAAAAAATGGCCGAGGCGAACAATCACCCCAGCCCATACACGATTAAGCGTTTGACTTACTTGATGTCTTTCCAGTAAGCCGCATTCAGGCGCCACGCAAAAATGGTGAACACGCCAAAGAACAACAACACAATCACACCCAGCTTAAAGCGGTCTTCACGCACTGGCTCCGCCATGAACACCAAGTAGCTGGTTAGGTCAGCCATGGCTTGGTCGAACTGGACCTGGGTCATCGTGCCTGGCTTGACCTGCTCAAAACCCACAAACTTCTGGATGGTTGCATCCGGGTTTTTGGGGTCTGTCACGCTTTCATACTTGGCCACGCGTTCGCCTTGCAATTCCCACAACACATGGGGCATGCCGACATTCGGGAACGCCATGTTGTTCCACCCTGTCACTTTGGTTGGGTCACGGTAGTAAGTGCGCAAGTAGGTGTAAATGTAATCGGCACCCGGACCTGCGCCCGACGCACGTGAACGTGCAATCAGTGACAAGTCAGGGGGCGCTGCACCGAACCACTTTTTGGCATCCTTGTCGGCCATGGCGATTTCCATGGTGTCACCCACGTTGTCGGTGGCGAACATCAGGTTTTCCTTGATCTGGTCGTCGCTCAAGCCGATGTCCTGCAGGCGGTTGTAACGCATGCTTTCGGCTGAGTGGCAATTCAGACAGTAGTTCGCAAACAACTGTGCGCCACGCTGCAAAGCAGCCATGTCATTGGTCAAATCGGGGGCCCTGTCCAGCGGGTAATCGCTGCCCGCGCCGAACACCAGCGAGGGAACCAGAGCCATCAAAGCCAAAATCTTTTTCATCATCAGTTCCTTTTGTCGTCCAGGTCAGGCTTAGTGCGGTTGAAACACAACACGGTCTGGCACGGGCTTGAAAGTTCCAAGCTTCGACCACCATGGCATGGCAAGGAAGAACAGGAAATAGTACAAAGTACCCAACTGTGACACCACCTGACCAATGTCTGATGGTGGCTTCACACCGAGGTAACCCAACACAATGAAGTTCACCAGGAAGATGGCGTAGATCCACTTGTGCAGAGTTGGGCGATAGCGAATAGACTTCACTGGGCTCTTGTCCAGCCAAGGCAGGAAGAACAGAATCACCACGGCACCGCCCATGGCCACCACACCCCAGAACTTCGCATCAAGTCCCAGGAATGGGAAGGTAATGGCACGAAGAATTGAATAAAACGGTGTGAAGTACCACACTGGCGCAATGTGAGCCGGTGTCTTCAATGGATCAGCTGGAATGAAGTTGTTGTATTCCAGGAAGTAACCACCCATTTCCGGGGCGAAAAACACAATGGCCGAAAACACCATCAGGAATACGCCCACACCCATGATGTCGTGAACAGTGTAGTAGGGGTGGAAAGGAATGCCGTCCAGCGGCTTGCCATTGGCGTCTTTCTTTTCCTTGATCTCCACACCATCAGGGTTGTTGGAGCCCACCTCGTGCAACGCCACCAAGTGCGCAGCCACCAAGCCCAATAGCACCAAGGGAATGGCAATCACATGGAATGAGAAGAATCGGTTCAAAGTGGCATCGGAAACCACATAGTCGCCACGAATCCAGATGGCCAGGTCAGGACCAATCACGGGGATTGCAGAGAACAGGTTCACAATCACCTGCGCGCCCCAGTAGCTCATCTGCCCCCAAGGCAACAAGTAACCAAAGAATGCTTCAGCCATCAGGCACAGGAAAATAGCCACACCGAAAATCCAGATCAGCTCGCGCGGTTTGCGATAGGAACCATACATCAGGCCACGCATCATGTGCATGTACACCACCACGAAGAACATGGAGGCGCCAGTGGAGTGCATGTAACGCACCAGCCAGCCCCAAGGCACATCACGCATGATGTACTCAACAGACTGAAACGCCTTGGCAGCGTCAGGCTTGTAATGCATCACCAGGAAAATACCGGTTACAATTTGAATCACCAACACCAACAAGGCCAGCGAACCAAAGAAATACCAGAAGTTGAAGTTTTTTGGCGCATAGTATTCAGACAAATGCGCTTTGTAGGTCGATGTCAGGGGGAAGCGCTGGTCAATCCAGCCCAACACACCTGTGGTTTCGACTTTTTTATCTGCAGCCATATTTCACTACTCCTCGCTCTCAGATGTCAGGCTTGGTTCTCGTCAACACCAATCAAAAGTTTGGTGTCGGACAAGTATTTGTGGGGAGGCACTTCCAGGTTGTCTGGCGCAGGCTTGCCTGCATACACACGACCAGCCAGGTCGAACGTAGAACCGTGACACGGGCAGAAGAAGCCGCCTTTCCAGTCATCAGGCAGGCTAGGCTGTGGGCCTGCTGCGAAACGAGCCGAAGGAGAACAACCCAAATGTGAGCAAATACCCACGGCCACCAAATATTCAGGCTTGATGGAGCGGTGAATATTGCGCGCATATTCCGGGGTCAATTGATCTGGACTGCGCTCGGAGTTCGGGTCAGCAAGCTGGTCGTTCAATGCAGGCAGCGATTCGAGCATTTGCTCGTCACGGCGTACAACCCAAACCGGCTTGCCACGCCACTCGACAGTTTTCATGTCGCCTGGCTGCATGCCGGAAATATCGAGCTCCACGGGGGCCCCGGCTGCTTTGGCGCGTTCTGAAGGCGCCATGGAGGTTAAAAACGCGGTACCAGTCGCTGCTGCAGCCACACCACCCGCTGCACCACACGCGATCATCCACACGCGACGCTCTTTGTCTACAGGTTGATTATTGCTCATCAAAATAACCCCGAAAGTTAAAACCAGATAACCTTGAACTTGCCTGTGAGCGCTTGCTGAGCAATTGTTCGCAACACGCGCATATCCAATTCAAGCGAATTGGTAAAGCTTGGCCAAAGTAGTGATCCATGCAACCAAAGATTGTACCCCAGCAGGGAACTAAACCGCCACAAAAAGATCGTGGAATTGCACTTCGATCCCATATTGGCGCCCAATCCACTCGCCAAGGGCTTTCACACCGCAGCGCTCCGTGGCGTGGTGCCCAGCCCCCAACAAACTGACCCCACATTCACGAGCCACATGAACGGCTGGTTCAGACAACTCGCCGGTCAGGTACAAATCAGCCCCTTCCATTGCGGCTTGCTCCACGTAACCAGGTGCGCCACCGGTGCACCACGACACGGTGGAGACCATTCGAGCAGGGTCGTCCGCCCCTTCCAGCTGCACACGATGGTTTAACACTGCCTCCACTTTGGCGACCAGGCTCCCCAAGGGCTGGGGAGTGGGCAAACGTCCGCAATGAATCAAGCCCTTGTCACCCACAACCTTGTCGCTGGGCCAGCCCAGCATCGCGCCAAGCTGAACATTGTTCCCAAGCTCTGGGTGTTTGTCCAAAGGCAGGTGATAGGCAAACACATTGAGATCATGCTTTAGTGCCAGTTCCAGCCGCGTCTTTCTAAATCCGGTGACCACTTGAGGGTCTCCCTTCCACATCAAGCCATGATGAACCAGAATGGCATCCGCATGTTCGCGAATCGCCAATTCGATCAGTGCTCTGGACGCTGTGACCCCAGTGATCAATTTGCGAATGACCCCTCGACCTTCCAACTGAAGCCCATTTGGGCAATAATCGGACATGCGAGCCTGATCCAGCAATTCCCGCAAATCATGTTCCAAGGTTTTCCGATCCACTGAACTCAAAAGCTACCCCCTGCTTCGACTATGTTGAAAAAACTCTGGCTGACCTTCGCTCAGGCCCTCGCTGTACTGCTTGCATTGTATTTCATCACAGAAACCCTGCGACCTGAATGGACCCCGCAGTGGCTGCACAAGCCCGCGCACACAACCGCACAAATCGAAGGCGTCAGCGGTTACCGCGCAGCCGTGGACAAAGCCATGCCCGCCGTGGTGAATATTTTCACCTCCAAGCGCATTCAAGACAGCCCAAAGCATCCATTTTTTGAAGACCCTGAAATTCGGAAATTTTTTGGCGACGACCTCGAAGAACACTTTAAGGAGCAAGACCCTGCATCCAGCCTGGGCTCTGGCGTCATCGTGAATGCTGACGGCCTGATCGTCACCAACCAACACGTGGTTGAAGCGGCTGATTCCATCGAGGTCAGCTTGAACGACGGGCGCACTGCAGTGGCCGAAGTGGTGGGTTCCGACCCGGAAACAGATTTGGCTGTGTTGCGCATCAAACTGGACAATCTGCCCACCTTGCTATTTGCGCCCGAGGAAAACGTGCGTGTTGGAGACGTAGTGCTGGCCATGGGCAATCCCTTTGGCGTGGGCCAAACAGTGACCATGGGTATAGTCAGCGCACTTGGGCGCAATCACGTGGGCATCAACACCTTTGAAAATTTCATCCAGACCGACGCTGCGATCAACCCAGGCAACTCGGGTGGCGCACTGGTCGACACCGCTGGCAACCTGCTGGGCATCAACACAGCCATTTACAGCCGTTCAGGCGGCTCACTGGGTATTGGGTTCGCCATTCCAGGCAAAACCGTTCAAAGCGTGCTGAATCAAATTGTGCGCACAGGCTCTGTGACCCGCGGCTACATTGGTGTTGAGCAGCAAAACATCACCGCCGAACTGGCCAATGCGTTCGATCTGCCTCAGCGCGATGGCGTGATCGTGGCTGGCATCGTCAAAGATGGCCCAGCGGACAAAGCAGGCCTGAAGGTTGGCGATATTTTGCTCAAACTGGACGATGAGAAAATCACCGACACCACCCAAATGCTCAATCAAATTGCCGGATTCACACCTGGCGAAAAGAAATCGATTGATCTGCTGCGAGACGGCAAACCACAACAACTGCAAATTGAAATTGGTGTGCGCCCCAAGCCGGGTGATTTTTTACGCAATTAAAGGTAAAAAACCCGCCAAGGCGGGTTTTTTTTATTCCAGTATTTCCATTCGCTTTCTACCAATCATTTTCGCCGTAATGATGCCCACCTCATACAACAAACAAATGGGTATGGCGAGAAACAATTGCGACATCACATCAGGGGGCGTCACGATGGCGGCTACCACAAAGGCACCTACGATCACATAACCACGCACCTCCACCAGCTTTTCAACGGTGACCACGCCCAGATAAACCAACACCACCACCACAATTGGCACTTCAAAAGTCATCCCGAAAGCCATGAACATGGTCAACACGAAGTTCATATAGGCTTCAATGTCTGGCGCAGGCGTAATACTGCTGGGCGCGAAATCATTGATGAATGCAAACACCTTGCCAAATACGATGAAATGACAAAAGGCGATTCCAATCAAAAACAATATCGTGCTGGAGAAAATAATGGGCACCGCCATTTTTTTCTCGTGTTGGTACAGGCCAGGTGCAATGAACGACCAAGCTTGATACAGGATAAATGGCAAGGCCAATACAAAAGCGACCATGGCTGTCAATTTGACGGGCACCATGAACGGCGTAATCACGCCGGTGGCAATCATTTTTGTACCTTCTGGCAGCGCGCTTTGAATTGGCTGGGCCAACAAATCAAAAATGAACGAGGCCTGTGGATAAATCATCAAACCGATGAAGATCACGGCAAAAGCAATCACAGCCCGAATCAACCGGTCACGGAGTTCAACCAGGTGGCTGACAAAATTTTCCTGCGTACTCATGACAACTGCACCTTGCTCATTTAACTTCAGCCTTTGGGCTGTTTGGTCCAGTTTGTTCCAGGTCGGCCTTCACTGCCTGATGTGACTGGCGCTCTGCTGATTGTGCTGTTGTGGTTTTCTCCCGCTCCAGCTCGGCAATGTCTTTCTCGATGGTTTTCACCGAATCATTGATTTCAGACTCGGTTTTGTTCATCGCGGTTTGAACATCGCCTTCCATCTTGCGCGCGGCGGTCTGCATTTCAGCCTGCAACTTGCGAAGCTCGTCAATTTCCATCTCGCGATTGATTTCAGATTTCACGTCGGTGACATATCGTTGAGCTTTGCCAAGCAAATGCCCAACCGTCTTGGCCACCTTAGGCAGTTTCTCGGGACCGATCACGATCAGGGCAATCACCCCGATGATCAGCATTTCGCTAAAAGCAATGTCAAACATGAATTACGCCAAAAAGGAAATTAGCTGGAAGATTTCTCTTTGGCTTCCACGTCAATGGTGTCTGACTTTTTGCTGTTGCTCTCGTCTGCAATTTTGGTTGCGTTTTGGTCTTTCTCGCCACCGGCTTCTTTCATGCCTTCCTTGAAGCCCTTCACAGCACCGCCCAAGTCAGAGCCAATGTTGCGTAGTTTCTTGGTACCAAACACCAACATCACAATGACCAGCACCACAACCCAGTGCCAAATGCTAAATGAACCCATAATTTACTCCTTGAATTGGTGTGCTTATCTGTTAAAAGTTTGACTCAACATGGGGCCCAAAGGTTCTGTGCCGCCCAAGACATGCACATGAATATGATACACCTCTTGGCAACCTACCTTGCCTGTGTTTACGATGGTTCGAAAACCGTTCTCGCAACCAGCCTGCTTGGCCAACTGACCCGCCATGGTCATGATTTTGCCCATCACCGGGATGTCTTGAGGCCCGGTATCAGCCAACGTTGCAATGTGCCTTTTTGGAATAATCAAAAAATGCACTGGCGCAGCCGGCTTGATGTCGTGAAACGCGAGGATATCCTCGTCTTCATACAATTTACTGCTAGGGATTTCCCCAGCCACGATCTTGCAAAAGATGCAATCTGACATCCGTTCACCTCGATTTCATGAGTTATTGGGGGCGACTGGCCTTTTCCACCAGGCCTGATAGCCCCATGCGTTTGTCCAGTTCAGCCAACACATCGCTGGCACTCAACCCGTGATGTGACAGCAACACCAGGCTGTGAAACCACAAGTCTGCAGTTTCTGCCACCACTTTGTCCGGGTTTTGATCCTTGGAAGCCATGACGAGTTCACAGGATTCTTCGCCAATTTTTTTCAAGATAGCGTCTTGCCCCTTGTGGTGCAATTTGGCCACATAAGACTTTTCAGGGTCGCCTGCCTTTCTGGCCTCAAGCACCTCGGTGAGGCGCTCAAGCAAATTGCTTGATGTTGGCTGTGATTCACCCATGTTGACTCATTCCTGTGACTGGCCCCTGTGTGGCCAGCATTATTTTTTGTTGTACATTTCCGCTGGGTCTTTCAACACCGGGTCTTTGGCAATCCAGCGCGGGGGCTGACCCGGCGCGTGTTCGAGTGCATAGTAAAAGCAGCTTTCTCGCCCGGTGTGGCAGGCAATACCGCCCACCTGCTCAACTTGAAGAACCAGCACATCACCATCGCAATCCAGGCGAATTTCCCTCACCTTTTGCTGGTTGCCCGATTCCTCACCTTTGAACCACAGCTTACCGCGCGAACGTGAAAAATACGTTGCAAAGCCTGTTTGAACAGTCAGTTCCAAAGATTCTTTGTTCATCCACGCCACCATCAGCACCCGGCGCGTGAGGTGGTCTTGCACCACCACGTTAATCAGGCCTTTGTCGTCGAAGCCCACGCTGTCCAGCCAATTGTCAGTGATGACTACATCCTTGCTCATCGGCGCCTCACAAACGAACAGTCACACCGGCCTTGGCCATGTGCTTCTTGGCTTGCTCAACCGTGTATTCACCATAATGGAAGATACTGGCCGCCAGCACCGCACTGGCTTTTCCTTTGGTAACGCCATCGACCAGGTGGTCCAGATTACCCACACCACCACTGGCAATCACAGGAATAGTCACCGCCTCTGACACAGCACGGGTCAACTCCAGATTGAAACCGATTTTGGTGCCGTCCCGGTCCATGCTGGTCAGTAACAATTCTCCCGCACCCAGTTCTTGCATTTTACGGGCCCACTGCACGGCATCCAAACCCGTGGCATTTCGACCGCCATGGGTGTACACCTCCCATCCAGGTTCGCCATTGGCTTTGGCTTTTGCATCAATGGCAACCACGATGCATTGCGAGCCATACTTGCCAGCTGTTTGTTCAACCAGCTCCGGGTTGGTCACCGCCGAGGTGTTGATGCTGATTTTATCCGCACCGGCATTGAGCAAACGACGCACATCCTCGACTTTGCGAACCCCACCACCAACCGTCAGGGGAATAAACACCTGGCTGGCCACCGCCTCAATGACATGCAAAATAATGTCGCGTTGATCTGAAGAGGCGGTGATGTCCAAAAAGGTAAGCTCGTCGGCACCCTGCGCATCGTAGCGACGCGCAATTTCAACGGGGTCGCCTGCGTCCCGAAGCTCAACAAAATTCACGCCTTTGACAACACGCCCTGCTGTCACATCCAGACAGGGAATGATTCGACTGGCCAACATCAGTAGGTTTTTCCGTTCAACTCATCAGCCAAGGATTGCCCTTGCTCGAAATCCAGTGTGCCTTCGTAAATCGAACGACCACAAATGGCTCCCATCACACCTTCATGCTCAACCTCGCACAGCTGGCGCACGTCATCCAGGTTGGTGATGCCACCCGACGCAATCACGGGAATGGTAAGCGCATTGGCCAGGCGAACTGTGGCCTCGATGTTCACGCCACCGAGCATGCCGTCGCGGCCGATGTCGGTGTAAATGATGGCCTCCACGCCGTAGCCTTCATATTTTTTGGCCAAATCCACCACATCATGACCAGAAATTTTGCTCCAGCCGTCGGTGGCCACTTTGCCGTCTTTGGCATCCAGCCCAACAATAATCTGACCCGGAAACGCACCGCATGCATCATGCAAAAAGCCCGGGTTTTTCACTGCAGCGGTGCCGATGATCACGTAACTCAAGCCATCGTCGAGATAACGCTCAATGGTGTCAAGGTCTCGAATACCACCACCAAGTTGCACAGGTATGGCGCCGCCAACCGCATCGAGAATGTCGATGATTACACCCTCGTTGACGGGTTTGCCCGCCACTGCACCATTGAGATCGACCAAGTGCAGGCGTCGTGCGCCGCTCTCGACCCATTTCATGGCCATTTCAACCGGGTCTGCCGAGAAAATGGTGGCATCGTCCATATTGCCTTGCTTGAGGCGCACACATTGACCGTCTTTCAGGTCGATTGCTGGAATGAGTAACATGAGACTGTGTTGTTAACGATTCTAGTGGGTGAAAAAAATGGGTCGAGTTCAGGGGTTCCATCGAAGAAAGTTTGAATACAACTTCAAACCATCGTCGGCGCTTTTTTCTGGGTGAAACTGGGTGGCAAAAATATTGTCGCGAGCAATTGCACAGGTAAAGCGTACCCCGTAGTCGGTCTCCCCTGCAACATGTTCAGCGTTCTGGGGGTTCACATGGTAGCTGTGAACAAAATAAAACCAGGCACAATCGGCGATACCGTCCCACAAGGGGTGCTTCATGCGTTGCTTGATGCGATTCCACCCCATGTGCGGCACTTTCAAGCCACACTCAATGGTTAAACGTGGGTCGAACTTGACCACATCACCCGGGAACAAGCCGAGACATTCCGCGGGCCCTTCGGCACTGCGTTCCATCATCATTTGCTCGCCCACGCACACACCGAACAACGGTTTGTTCTCCGCGGCGCGATACACCGCATCAATCAGGCCTGAAGTTTTCAAGGCTCGCATGCAATCTGGCATGGCGCCTTGGCCTGGAAGCACAACGCGCTCGGCGTGCTCAATGACGCTGGCCTCTGAGGTGATTTGAATATCTTGATGTTCCAGTTTGACGTGTTTCAATGCCTGGGCCACCGAACGCAGATTACCCATGCCGTAATCCACCACAGCCACTACACTCACAGCGCACCCTTTGTGCTGGGAATGGCACCTTGTTGACGTTCGTCAATGGCAACGGCCATGCGAAGGGCACGTCCGAAGGCTTTGAACACTGTTTCACATTGGTGGTGTGAATTAATGCCTTTGAGGTTATCGATGTGCAGTGTGCACAAAGCGTGATTCACAAAGCCCTGGAAAAACTCGAACACCAAATCCACATCGAATGCACCGATGGTTGCCCGCGTGAAGGGGATGTGCTGATGCAAGCCAGGCCTGCCTGACAGGTCAATCACCACGCGTGAGAGCGCCTCATCGAGAGGCACGTAACTGTGACCATATCGAACGATGCCTTTTTTGTCACCCAAGGCCTTGGTGAATGCCATGCCTAGAGTGATGCCGGTGTCTTCAACGGTGTGGTGTGCATCAATGTGCAAATCGCCTTGGGCTTCAATGTGTAGATCGAACAGGCCGTGGCGGGCAATTTGATCAAGCATGTGGTCCAGAAAGGGCACACCGGTATTCAAGTGGCGCTCGCCAGTGCCGTCGAGATTGATTTTGACGGTGATCTGGGTTTCTAGGGTATTGCGGGTAACTTCAGCGGTTCTCATGTGTTGTATCAATGTTATGCGGCTTGCGCCGCCACTTCCTGGATGGATTCCTTCAAAGCCTTCAGCATTTGGGCGTTTTCCTGCTCGGTGCTGACCGTGATGCGCAAACAATCATGCAGCAACGGGTGGGCTGCACCAACGTATTTCACCAAGATACCCTTGTTTTTCAAGGCTTCAAAGACCTCGAAGGCCTTTGGCAGACGAAACAGTATGAAATTGGCGCAAGAATCAAACACTTCACTGCTTTGGGCCGGAAAACCCAGCCCACGGAAAGCCGTCAGCAACTCGGTGCGCTGGGCGCGCAGCAATTCCGCCTGTTGGGTGAATGCGTCGAAATGCTCCAACGCAAACTGCACCGCGATTCGCGTGAGCACATTCACATTGTAAGGTGGCCGTACTTTGTCAATTTGCTCGATCCAGCTAGCGCTGGCCACGGCATAACCCAAACGCACACCAGCCAGGCCCAGCTTGGACAAGGTCCGAAGCACCAGCACGTTGGGAAACTCAAGCACACGGGCCATGAACGATGCATCGGCAAAGGCCTCATACGCTTCGTCGACCACGACCAATCCCGGTGTTGCTTCGATCACCTGAAGAATTTCCGCCTCTCGCATGGCCACACCCGTGGGGTTGTTGGGGTATGCCAAAAAAACCACCTTGGGTTTGTTCGCCGCAATGGCCTTGAGCATCGCAGGCATGTTCAGGCTGAAATCCGGGTTTAGATCCACACCCACAAACTGGGCGTGACTGAGGCGGCTGTAGACCGAATACATCACAAAGGTGGGCACCGGCGACAACACCACATCCCCGGGCATGCAACACGCCCGGATGATCAAGTCAATCAACTCATCCGACCCATTGCCAAAAAGCACTTGTGCTGCCTTTGGAATGGCCGAGCACACGCGAAGTGCCTGCTCAAGCTCGACAGCCTTGGGCGCGGGATAACGATTCAACTCAGCCAGCTTCAAGCGCTGCGCCAGCTCATCGAGCAAATGCGCAGGCATGCCTTGCGGGTTTTCCATCGCGTCAAGCTTGAGCATGCCGGTAGCGGGCGCCACCACGTAGGCCTGCATGGCTTGAATGTCCGCACGAATGGTGTTTTGCAAAATGCCCATGGCGCGCCTACCCTGCCTTTTTGAATTTTGGACCCACGCGGTATTCAGCTGACCGCGCATGGGCTGGCAGGCCCTCACCATAAGCAAGCTCAGCCGCCACTTCACCCAAGGTGCGAGCGCCTTCCTTGCTCGCAAAAATAATGCTCGAGCGTTTCTGGAAATCGTACACACCCAAGGGTGAGCTGAAACGCGCCGTACCTGCAGTGGGCAGCACGTGGTTAGGGCCAGCGCAATAATCGCCTATGGATTCGCTGGTGTAAGGCCCCATGAAAATGGCTCCCGCATGGCGCAGTTTGTTAACCCACGCGTCGGGGTCCTGAACGCTTAACTCCAGGTGCTCCGGCGCGATCTGGTTACTCAGTTCGCAAGCCTCGTCCATGTCTTTGACCAACACCAATGCACCGCGGTTTTTCAAGGAAGTGGCAATGACAGTGGCGCGTGGCATGCTGTCGATCAAACGCTTGATACTCGCCTGCACTTGGTCGAGAAAGTCTGCGTTGGGGCTTAGCAGGATCGATTGGGCCATTTCATCGTGCTCGGCCTGACTGAACAGGTCCATGGCAATCCAGTCAGGATTGGTGCTGCCATCGCAAATCACGAGAATTTCAGAAGGGCCCGCAATCATGTCGATACCAACCGCGCCAAACACCCGGCGTTTGGCTTCTGCCACGTAAGCATTGCCCGGCCCCACAATTTTATCCACACGCGGCACGGTTTGAGTGCCGTAAGCCAAGGCTGCGACGGCTTGAGCACCACCAATGGTGAACACGCGATCCACGCCGGCCAGGTGGGCGGCAGCGAGCACCATCTGGTTTTTCACACCGCTGGGCGTGGGCACCACCATGACGACCTCTTTCACACCGGCCACCTTGGCAGGCACCGCGTTCATCAACACGGAAGACGGGTAAGCCGCCTTGCCACCGGGCACATACAAACCCGCACGATCCAGCGAGGTGACACGCTGACCAAGCCGAGTGCCATCGGCCTCGGTGAATTCCCAGCTTTGGGCCACCTGGTGCTCATGAAAGGCGCGAATACGCTGCGCAGCCACTTTCAAGGCCTCACGCTGCTCTGCAGGCAAAGTGTCGTAAGCTTGTTTCAATTCGCTTTGCGAAATTTCAAGTTCGCTGGCCTGCTTGGCCTGCACGCGGTCAAATTTCTCGGTGAACTCCAGCAGGGCTTCGTCGCCTCGTGTTCGAACCGCATGAAGAATATCAGCCACTGCGGTTTCCACATGGGGATCGCGTTGCTCTTCATAGGCAAGCAGCGCGCGGAACTGCTCGGCGAAGTTGGCATCTACACTGGAGAGTCGACGAATTTGGGAAGACATGTTTTTTACTACCTATCGTTGTTACGCAACCGCTGTTTCACCCGAGACGGCTTGGGTGAATACATCAAGAATGGGTTGCAAAGCCTCGTACTTCATTTTCAATGCGGCCCTGTTAACCACCAGCCGCGAAGAAATCTCACAGATTTCTTCAACTTCAACCAATTTGTTGGCGCGCAAGGTTGAACCCGTGCTGACCAAATCGACGATGGCATCAGCCAGACCAACCAGAGGGGCCAGTTCCATGGAACCATACAGCTTGATCAAATCAACATGAACACCACGATTGGCGAAATGCTCTCGGGCACTGTTCACGTACTTGGTGGCAATGCGCAGGCGCGCACCCTGTTTCACCGCATTGGCGTAATCAAAACCTTCGGGCGCGGCCACACAAAGCCGACATTTCGCAATATTCAAATCCAGCGGCTGATACAAACCAGAACCTGAATGTTCAATCAACACATCTTTGCCAGCCACCCCCAAATCGGCTGCACCATGCTGCACATAGGTGGGCACATCGGTGGCGCGCACAATGATGAGTTGCACATCATCCCGGTTGGTGCCAATGATCAGCTTGCGCGATTTTTCAGGGTTTTCAGATGGAACAATGCCGGCCTTCTCAAGCAGAGGCAGTGTTTCTTCAAAAATTCTTCCCTTGGACAAGGCCAATGTAATCATTCGGTTTTACTCGCTTACTCGCTGCACATCTGCGCCCAATTTGCGCAATTTTTCTTCCATTTTGTCATATCCGCGATCAAGGTGATAAATGCGGTCGATCCGCGTTTCATCACTTGCGGCAAGCCCGGCAATCACCAAACCCGCAGAAGCACGAAGATCAGTTGCCATCACGGTGGCGCCATCCAGGCGCGGCACGCCTTTCACCACCGCCGTATGACCTTCAATTTCAATGCTTGCGCCCAGGCGAACCAGCTCCTGAACATGCATGAAGCGATTCTCGAAAATGGTTTCGTTGATCACAGACGTGCCATCGGCCACGCAATTGACCGCCATCAGTTGAGCCTGCATGTCGGTTGCAAAACCAGGGAAAGGCGCTGTGCGCGCACCCACGGCTTTGGGCCTACCGTTCATGCTGGCCTTGATCTGGCTGCCGTTGACTTCCAGTTGCAAGCCCGCCGCACGCAACTTCTCCAGTGTGGCGTCCATGCTGTGAGCATCTGCATTGTTCAACACAATTTCACCACCGCAGGCAGCAACAGCGCACAGGAAAGTGCCTGCCTCGATTCGATCGGGCATGACCTGGTATTCACAACCACTTAGCTTGTCCACACCTTCGATGGTGAGGGTGTCGGTGCCAATGCCGGCAATTTTGGCCCCCATCGTGACCAACATGTTGGCAAGGTCAACCACTTCCGGCTCACGCGCGGCGTTTTCCAGCACGGTGACGCCTTCAGCCAGCGCAGCAGCCATCATCAGATTTTCGGTGCCGGTGACAGTCACCATGTCCGTGACAATACGAGCGCCTTTCAATCGCTTGGCCTTGGCATGAATATAGCCTTTCTCGATGGTGATCTCGGCGCCCATGGCCTGAAGGCCTTTGATGTGCTGGTCAACCGGGCGCTGCCCAATCGCACAGCCACCTGGCAGGCTTACGCTGGCCTCTCCAAAGCGGGCCAGCAAAGGACCAAGCACCAGAATGCTTGCACGCATGGTTTTCACCAAATCGTAGCTGGCAATCGGCTCTGAAATTTCTTCAGCCCGAAGCGCCAATTCGTTTTCACCGTGCCAAAAACACTGAACGCCCATAGAACCCAGCAGACGAAGACAAGTGTTGATGTCGCGCAGACGGGGCACATTGGTGACGCGAACGGGGTCTGCGGTCAACAAGCTGGCACACAAAATCGGCAAAGCCGCATTTTTCGCACCAGACACCGCCACTTCACCATGAAGGGGTTTTCCACCGCGAATCAGAAAAGAGTCCATTGACTGAACAGTCCTATGCTTGTTGTTGCGCCCACTCCGCGGGCGTCAAGGTTTTCATCGACAGGGCATGAATTTCTTCGCGCATTCTGTCGCCCAGTACTGCGTACACTTTCTGATGCCGGGCGATGGATCGCAAACCCTCGAAGGCACTGGACACGATGACGGCCTCGAAGTGCTGACCATCGCCAGAGACTTCAAGGTGATCGCATTCCAGCCCCTGCGCAATATAGCCCCGAACGGTTTCAGGCAACAACATGATTATTCCTATCCTTTTGATTCAACAGCACTATTATCCTCTCAATTTATAACCCGAGGTCACCATGCGCATCGCAATTGCGGTGAGGATTGCCCAAGCCACCACACCCACGCCCAAACTGAACCAGGGGCTCACGTCGCTGACCCCAAAAAAACCATGACGAAAACCATCGATCAGGTAAAAGAAGGGGTTGAAGTGAGACACCGCTTGCCACACTGGGGGCAGCGAATGAATAGAATAAAACACACCCGACAAAAAAGTGGCAGGCATGATGATGAAGTTCTGAAAAGCGGCCAACTGATCGAACTTCTCGGCCCAAATGCCTGCGATGACACCCATGGTCCCCAACAAGGCCGAACCCACCAAGGCGTGAACCAGAATCCACAGTGGGTTGTGTACATGAAGGCCCACGAAGGCGACCGTCACCAGCAACACGCCCAAGCCCACTGCGATGCCTCGCGCCATCGACGCCAACACATAAGCGGAGAAAAACTCGAAATGCGACAATGGCGGCAACAGCACGAAAACCAGATTGCCCGTGATTTTGGATTGAATCAGGCTGGATGAGGAATTGGCAAACGCATTTTGCAACACCGACATCATCACCAGGCCAGGCACCAAAAAAGCCGCATAACCCACACCCGGATAGGGTTCCATTTTCCCATCGAGCACATGGGAGAAAATCATCAGATACAACAAGGCTGTGACCACTGGCGCCAGCACGGTCTGGAAACTGACCTTCCAAAAACGCAGGATTTCTTTCTTGAACAGGGTTTGCCAGCCAGTCATCGCGCACCTCCGGACATCAACTGCACAAACACCTCTTCCAGATCGGGTTTGTCGATACTGCACTCCAACACGTCAAGTTGCTCCTGTCGGCACTTGGCTAAAATGTCTTCAATCGCAGCGGGGCCGGACAGGGCCAAACAATAACGCCCTTGTGCAATATCAGCCTTCAACACCAAAGACTCCAAGCTTTCAGGCAGCACGCCGTTCAGCTGTACATTCAAGGTTTGACTGGCGTGCTTTTTCAACAGGTTGGGCGTGGTGTCTACTGTAAGCACTTCGCCTTTTTTCAACATGGCGATGCGATTGCACAACGTTTCCGCCTCTTCAAGGTAATGGGTGGTCAACAAAATGGTGTGGCCTTTTCTGTTCAGCCCCGACACGAACTCCCACAATGTTTTGCGCAGCTCCACATCCACACCAGCAGTGGGCTCATCCAGGACAATCACCGGGGGCTTGTGCACCAAGGCTTGTGCCACCATGACACGTCGCTTCATGCCGCCAGATAACGTGCGCATGTTGCTGTTGGCCTTGTCACCGAGGCTCAAAGAGAAAAGGAGCTCGTCGATCCAGTCGTCATTCTTCTTTAACCCAAAGTATCCCGATTGGAAGCGCAACGTTTCCCGAACCGAGAAAAAGGGATCAAAGACCAGTTCTTGCGGCACGATACCAATGCTTCGTCTCGCATCGCGAAACTGATCCACCACATCAAAGCCCATCACCTTGGCTGTACCAGCCGAGGCGCGACTCAAGCCAGCAATGACATTGATGAGCGTGGTCTTCCCCGCACCGTTGGGGCCAAGCAACGCAACAAACTCACCTTCTTCAACCGACAAGGAGACTTCGTGCAGGGACCGAAACTGACCAAAATATTTGGATACTGAGCTTAGCTCAAGTGCAAACGACATGACTTCCCGCACCTGTGCAAGGCGCGTTGAATTTTAAGAGAATAGAGATTGTACTCCGTAGGCGGCGATCAAACTGTTCAGCTGCTCAGGAGCATGCTGTAGTTCCAGCGTTTTGTCTGATTTAAGCACCCGTTTGGCTGCCAGAATGACAGCCAAAGCGGTTGAATCCATATTTTTCACGCCCGAGAAATCAAGCACGTGATCCCCTTGCTGAAAAGCCTCGGTGACGGCCTTGATGACCTTGTCACCATTTCGGACTGTGATGGACTCTTGATTGATCTTCATTTCAGCCTTGGCTGTTCTTGGCTTTGAGCGTGGCGATCAGACCTTCGATGCCAGAATTACTCAACACACTGCCAAACTGTGTGCGGTAGGAATCCACCAACCACAAGCCAAGCACGCTCAAGTCATAAATTTGCCACTTGCCATCAACCTTTTCAACACGATAGGCCAAATCAACGGGCGGCGCGCCTTTTTGAATCACACGACTATTCACAATCACGTCGGTGTCTTCCGGGCGGGCGCGCAAACGATCCACCTGAAGGGTTTGATCGCCAACCTGGGCCAAAGCACCCGAATAGGTTTTCACCAACAACACACGAAATTCCTTGGTGATTTGGTCGCGCTGCTCGGGCGTGGCTTGACGCCATGGGCGACCCACGACCAGCTGGGTCATCTTTCTGAAATTGACGTTGGGCATGACTTTTTCATCAATCAGGGCATCAAGTTTGGCGGGGTCTGCCAACAACTCCTGCTTGCGTGCCTTGATCTCGGCCAATACGTCATTGCTGAATTTTTGAACAAATTCATTGGCGGGCAATGTTTCAGCCGCCAGTGCCGGGGCCGCCATCAACCCACTCAACACGGCCAAACTGGCCATCCAACGGGAAAAACTGTTCACTGCGATTTTCATGATGCTTCCAAATTCTGTAGTAACGAAATAAAAACGCGGAGCTCGATCAAGGGTTGACCAAACCCAGCTTCACCTTTGCACGCTGGCTTTGTGCCAAATCAGTCGGCATGAACGAGGCAGACGCCTGAATACCCTCCACACTGGACAGTGCCGCTTTGAAAGGCGGATGAACTGGCACCTGGCTAACCGGCTCACTGTCGTAATCGGTGTACGGCTGCTCATCAGGGTCGGGCCCGCCATCGCGCACCAACGACGCACGACGCTTCAAATAGGCGTCGCGCACAAACGCGTATTGATCCAGCGCAATGCGGTCAACCAAATCGGTCGCAGGCAGCAGGCGGGCGCGGGTCTGAACGACGTTGATCACCAACAGGCTGTTTCGGGCCCGGGTGTTGTCATAGTGATAGAGCGGATCAAGCGGTGCGTCGACAAATCGAGCCGGCGCATCTCGAAGGCTGCTGGGGCCCAACAATGGCAGCACCAGATACGGGCCAGAGCCTACACCCCACACACCCAAGGTTTGCCCAAAGTCTTCGTCATTTTTGTAGAAACCCAGCTCAGTGGCCACATCGGCCAAACCAACGATGCCAATGGTGGTGTTCAAGGCAAACCGCGTGATGTCGCTACCCGCCGCTTTGGGCTTGCCCTGCAACAGGTTATTCACTGCGACGGCGATGTCATCCAGGTTCGAGAAGAAGTTACCAATGACGGTTTTGACCTCAGGTGCTGTGACTGCGTCATAGCCCTGCGCCAAGGGTTTCAGGGCAACCCGATCAACCACTTGGTTGAAACTGTCGACGGAACGATTGACTGGCTCAAGCGGATCTGAATCAGATGGCGCACGCATGCTGGTGCATGCAGTGGTTAGCGACACCGCACCCAGCACGAACAGGGTTTTCATCAATGATGATTTCACTTCAAACTCCTTCATGGACTTTCCGGCGCACCTTCTGACGCTTTGCTGAACAAAAACTGACTGATCAGGTTTTCAAGCACCACTGCCGATTGGGTGCGGGCAAACTTCTCTCCGCCCGATAAATTCTCAAGTGCACCACCAACTTCAATACCCACGTATTGCTCGCCAAGCAGGCCAGAAGTCAGAATTCTAGCTGAAGAGTCGGCAGGAAACTCGAAACCTTCCTCCAAATCCAGGGCGACCACAGCCCGGAAAGTCACCGGATCAAGGCTGATGCTGGCGACTCGACCCACAACCACACCTGCACTTTTGACAGGTGCGCGAGGCTTTAAGCCACCGATGTTGTCGAACTCGGCTGTGACCCGATACTGCTCTGCGGTTGAGAAAGAGCTGAGGTTTCCAGCCTTCAAGGCCAGAAACACCAAGGCGATGGCGCCCAGCAACACAAAAAGCCCCACCATAAAATCCACTGCATTCTTTTTCATACTGTTCGATCCGTTTTAAATACTGAACATGAGTGCGGTAAGCACAAAATCGAGGCCCAAAATGGTCAGCGACGATATCACAACCGTGCGGGTGGTGGCTCGCGACACGCCCTCGGGAGTCGGCTGACAGGCATACCCCTGAAACAGTGCGATCGAGCTGACAGCAAAACCAAACACCACGCTTTTAATCACACCATTGAGAATGTCATTGCGCACATCCACACCAGCCTGCATTTGCGACCAGAAAGCGCCGGAATCAACCCCAATCAGCAACACACCAACCACATAGCCACCAAACACGCCCACTGCACTGAACAAAGCGGCCAAAAGCGGCATGGACACAAGCCCGGCTATCCAGCGCGGGGACACGATTCGGGCCTTAGGGTCAACCGCCATCATTTCCATGGCGGTGAGCTGCTCCCCGGCTTTCATCAGGCCAATCTCCGCAGTCAATGACGTTCCGGCACGGCCTGCAAACAACAAAGCGGACACCACAGGCCCAAGCTCACGAACAAGAGAGAGGGTTACCAACAAACCCAGGGCCTGTTCTGCACCGTAGCGATTCAGGGTGTAATAACCCTGCAAGCCCAACACAAACCCAACAAACAAACCAGACACCACAATGATGACCAGCGAGTAGTTGCCAATGAAATGAATTTGTTCAGTGATCAAGCGGGGGCGTAACAACGCCCTAGGCGCCAGCATCAGCAGACTACCGACAAAACGGGCGAACACACCCAACCCCGTGACTGTACTGATGGCTGCTGCACCAAGGCGGGAAATCATCATGGCAGGGTTCACGCGAAGTCCTCCTGCAAATCACGGGCAGGGTAGTGAAACTTCACCGGCCCTTCAGGCAAGCCCTTGATGAATTGCTGAACATAGGGGTCTTCATTGGCCTCCACTTCCGCGGGTGAACCTTGCGCCAACACTTTGCCATTGGCAATCACAATGACATGGTCGCTGATGGCGAAGGACTCATGAATGTCGTGCGTGACCACCACAGAAGTCGCACCAAGGGCGTCGTTCAATGTGCGGATCAGGTTGGCGGTAATACCCAGTGAAATCGGATCGAGCCCTGCGAAAGGCTCATCATAAAAAATAAGCTCGGGATCAAGTGCGATGGCGCGGGCCAACGCCACGCGGCGACTCATGCCCCCGGAAATCTCGGACGGAAACAAATGGCTCGCGCCCCGCAAACCCACGGCGTGCAACTTGAGCATAACGAGATCTCGAATCGCAGATTCCGGCAAGTTGGCATGCTCTCGAAGGGGAAAGGCGACGTTGTCGAACACCGACAGATCGGTGAACAAGGCCCCGAACTGGAACAGCACGCCAATGCGCTTTCTGAACGCATAGAGTTGTTGCGTGTTGGCGCAGACTATATTTTGCCCCAGCACTTCCAACTCGCCCCTGTTGACGGCGTATTGACCACACATCAGACGCAACAACGTGGTTTTGCCCGACCCGGAGCCGCCCATCACAGACACCACTTTCCCTTTCGGAATTTCCAGGGAGATGTCTTTCAAAATAAGCCGATCGGGCGTGTAACCGAAGTCCACGTTGTTTAATTGCGCAACCAAGCCCATGGGGGCTCCTATGTAAAGGGTGTTCCAGACTATCGACATTGTACCCCGAAGGGACTAAGCAGATTACAAGCGCGTTGGGTTTACACACTGACAACCTCATTGGTGGTGATGGGTTCACCCACCCTGAATGACCATGAATCGGGAAATTGGTTGCACCCCGGTATGCTCGGCCCTTCTCGACACTGAGCCAGGAAACACTTGAACACCCTGTTTCATCAAGCTGCAAGTAGACGACTGCGCATCTGCGCGATGCTTGTTGGTCAGGCAATGTTTCTACATGCCTGCTCCACCGCCACACCGCAGCCGGCACAAGCTGACGCAACAAATCCGCAAGCATGGCAATCAGGCCCACACACACCTGCTTGGGCGCACCAGGTGCTACATCAGCGCAACCCTTGGCAACTGGCGCCAGCCAAATTCACCTTTCGACTGGAAAACATCCCGGCAAGCCAGGTTCTGGAAGTGATTTCAAACGAATTGAAATTGAGCTACAGCGTAGACACCTGCGGTGAAAACAGGGTCAGCCTGGTCGGTCGAGACATGTCATTGATGCAGGTGGTCAAGCACCTTGAGCGACAAAGCGGCGCCCAGGTGCAATTACACGACGACGAGTTAAACCTTCGGTGCGAGCAAGACGAACTAAGGATTTACACCCTCGATTATTTGTCCATCGCCAGGCAAATGAACGACTCATCGAGCCTGAGCTCCGCGATTGCAGGCAATGCCCGTGATTCCATCGAACGCCGCGATACGGGCAACCGGTCTGAGTTGATTCTGAGCAACATCCAGCAACACGATCTGTGGCAATCGATTGCCGGTCAGATTGACCAAATCATGCAGACCGAGCTCAAGCCCGTGGAAATTTCCACACGGGAAAGGCTGGTTGACGAAGATGAAGAGCGCAGTTACGCCAGTCGAAGAAACCCAAACCGTTTCAGAAACAGCGACACGACTCGCCCAACGCTCAACAGCGCCACACTGGTGCAGACGGAAAGGCGTGACATCACCACCACGCGCAAGGAAACGCGATCGGGGCGGGTGGTGGTGAACCCGGAGTCGGGCACAGTGGCCGTGGTGGCAACCGCCTCGCAACACAAGCGGGTTGCCCAATGGCTCGAACAAATTCAACAGCGCGTAGACAAGCAAATCGTGATTGAAGCGGTGATCACCGAGATCATGCTCAACGAACGCTATGAACGCGGCATTGACTGGAATATTTTGCGACAAAACGGCTTGATTGCAGGGCTTTCAGTTCAAGGCGCCAACACGGTGAACCCCGTTCTGACTATCAATGCCATGCGAAATACAGGTAACAGTGACACCAGCGTGGTGTTGCGCCTGCTCGAAGAGTTTGGAAAAACGTCAGTGCTGTCGTCCCCGCGTGTGGTGACCATGAACCAACAAGCCGCGGTGCTGAAAGTGATCGACAACCGGGTGTATTTCACCACCGACGTTCAAACCAGCGCCCCCACACAAAACAGCCCGGCTTTTTCAACGTTCACCACGAAAGTACAGACGGTACCGGTCGGCTTTCTGATGACAGTGACCCCACACATCGCCGACAACAATGCGGTCCAGATACGCGTACGACCCACCCTGAGCCGGATCGTCGGCTTTGTTCAAGACCCCAACCCTGCTTTGCAGCAACTCAACATTGTCAGCCGAGTGCCCGAGGTGCAGACCCGGGAGCTGGAATCCATACTTCGACTAAAAAGTGGCGAAATGGCTCTGCTGGGCGGCCTTCGACAAAAAGAGACCAGAAGCAATGAACGAGACATTCCCGGCTCGCCGCGCGCGCTGGAGTGGGCGACGCAAAGCGAGGATCGGGAACTCAATCACGCTGAGTTGGTGATATTGCTGAAAGCCACGGTTCTGGATGGGCTTACCGACACGGACAGCACGAATCAGCACGCCCACGAGCTTGACACCACATCACCGGCTCACTTGCGCGAGCACAAGGAGCTGGCCAGCGCCCTGGCATCGGCTTTTCATCTGCATCAAACCGGACAAACCAAAGCCACCAGAAAGTTACTTGATCTGCTCGCTGAGCGATTTCCGTTTGCGCCTGAAGCCAGCTACAACCTTGCCTTACTTGACCACCAAGAAGGTCAACACGCACGGGCGTTGAACAACCTTGAGCGGGCTGAGTACCTTTGCGAACAGGTCGTTTGCAACTTGCCCTTGCTGGCCGCACGCGCCCTCATCCACAGCTCAAAACAGTGACAGCGACACCGTGACAACAGCCGCGACCACCACCAACCACCTGCCAGGCTTCAAGACTGTAGACGACGCCGTGCGCAGCGCCATGTTGATGATGGCTTCGGATCTTCACCTCAGCCCCTGTGCAACGCATTACGCCATTCGCATGCGCTGCAATGGTTTGCTTGGCGACCCCATCACACTGCCTTCAGAACAGGGGCGCGCGCTGATGCAAGCATTCAAAGCGGCCGCAAAAATGAATATTGCTGAAACCCGTCGTCCTCAAGACGCGCGACTGAGCAAAGACGGTCTCGAGATGCGCCTGGCCACACACCCCACGCTGCATGGCGAAAACCTGGTGATTCGTTTCCTGACACTGCAGCACCGGAGAAACTTGAGCGAATTGGGCTTGAGTTTGACTACGTTGAACATGCTAAAGGCCATGAGCACACCGGAGCATGGCTTGACACTCGTCGCCGGCCCCACAGGCAGCGGCAAAACAACCACGCTGCACGCCATGCTCAACGCCTTGGGCAGCTCGGCCGGCAGAATCGCCACACTGGAAGACCCGGTTGAGATTGTTCACCCCGAGGCTGCGCAAACTGACCTGTCTCGCCTGCCTCACCTGGACTTTGCTTCGGGCCTGCGCTCACTGATGCGCCAAGACCCTGACACAATTTTGGTGGGCGAAGTGCGCGATGAAGAAACCGCTGCCCTGACCTTGAACGCGGCGTTGACCGGACACAGGGTTTTTGCGTCCATTCACGCACCCGATTGCGTGGGTGCGCTGTGTCGGCTCACCGAGCTCGGTCTGAATTTTGGCAGCCTGATGAACTGCCTGAACGGCGTTGCAGCCTTGCGCCTGAAATCTGCACCAGAAAAAACCGAACGCACACTTCAAGCCGAAGTGCTCAACCTGACTTCGCTACCCCGAGCCACCGTGCTGGCCTGCAAAGGCACGGAAGATCTGATGGCGCACGTGAGCCAATGCAGTCACCTCGGCTTTGAGCATTCCCGGGGAGGCGACCATGTTCACACGTAATTCAGGTCGACAGGCCAATGCCAAAACAACACGGGAATGGATGGACTCTTGGGCAAACCTGACTTTGGCCGGAATGCCCCCGCTGGATGCACTGGACCTTAGCCTGGACATGCTTCCGGTCAACCGATCAGGGCGAGCACTTGAATCGGTGTTGACCCGAGCCAAACAATTCATTG
Source organism: Limnobacter sp. (assembly GCA_964229025.1). Classification (GTDB taxonomy): domain Bacteria; phylum Pseudomonadota; class Gammaproteobacteria; order Burkholderiales; family Burkholderiaceae_B; genus Limnobacter. The sequence continues at coordinate 137,714 of CAXRAE010000001.1, forward strand.
AATCGGGCCAAACCTTGACAACATCATTTCGCGCCGCATTCAAACATTTGCCACAGCCCCTTGAACTCGCGCTGATATGCGCACAAGCCAGTGGCGACCTGGGCGAATCGCTGAAACTGCAAGTACAACGCTGGGAACAAGAGGACGAGGCGCGGCAAAGATTACTCAAAAGCCTCACTTATCCCCTTGTGGTGCTGACATTGTCGATTGTTTGTTGGGTGTTCTTAAGCCACATGACACGCTTCAATGCATTGCCACTGCACACGGACAATCAAACTTTAGACCTGGCCACGATATTGTTGACAACAGGCGGCTTGCTTTTAGCTGCGGCCCTGATCGCAAAATACAAACACTCTGGCCAGCCAACTGCATGGTGGCAGCGCGCGCCATCAGCCAATCTCGCCACATCCAATTTTTACCATGTCATCGCCTGTGAATTGAAAGCCGGCCACGACTTGATGCATTGCCTTCGTCACCAGCCACTCACTCGCACCACGTTTGCGGGCTTGAACACCCCTGCCCAACTCGCGACCATGTCATTGAACCAAATGGCCGCAAAACTGCGTCACAGCCTGCAAGCAGGGCTGGCATTCTCCAGCGCACTGGAACTGTCCAAAGCACCCACATTTCTGGTTCGACAAGCGCACCTGGCTGAACACACTGGCCACCTTGATCATTGCTTTGAAGTGGCTGCGAAGGTGTACAGCCTGCGAGCCAGGCAAGCCCAGCAGCGCCTGGAAACGCTTTTGGCGCCGATCACACTGGCCTGTGCAGCCTTGATTCTGATCGTGGCCTACCAATCAACATTGGCACCGTTGTATCAAAACCTGGGGAGCTTTCAGTGAGCGCGCCCGCACTGCATGCCGATGTGTGGGTCATCCATGACCTCGACGCTGTATTGCTGAAACACACAACTGCGCGGCATTGGCATGAGCAGATGCGCATGCCCATCGATCAGTTCATGGGCAGCGCCTCGGGTTTGTCCAGTTTGGCGTGCCACGACACCGTGGTGCTGATCAATTTGCCAAAAGCTGGACAAAGCCCGCAGACCAAACACTGTGCAAGTGAGGTGTGGGCCAGCGTGGAAGACAGTCCGCTTCGTTTGATCCAATCGGCGGCAACGCAAGCGGTTGACGAGCTTATTCACAACATTGGCTTGATGGGTGCCAAACCGCATGTGGTCAGTGCCAGCAACCTGGCCGATTGCATTCACGCCAATCGGCTAATGAGAATGAGCCAAAGCGACGCAACACACCTGCAGCATTGGGTTGACCGCGAGCGCTCGGCGCCGGGCAAGCCCATGAATCAATTGCGATTGTTGGTGAGGCTCATCGCCAAACCACCGGCACGCCACCAAAGAACAAGGCTCACGGTATTCATCAGCGTGACATGCACGGCATTGCTGGTTCAGTGGAGCACACAACAACAATTTGCCAATCAGCATGCGCGAATTGCACCCAAACCTGCGCCCACAAAAACAGTGACTGCTTCAAACCATGCCATGGCGTGGCAAGCCTGGCGCACCCAACTTGAAAAAATCAACACGGGCAAGAAGCCCAATTTGCTTGAACTTCAGTGGATGTGGCAAGCAAGCGGCACGATTCACACTCAAGCCACCTTTGAGAAGCCACGCAAACGTGTTCCCAAAGGATGCGAGCTGACCACGCCCTTGATCTCCAAATGCTCAACCAACAGCCTTGACAAGAAGGTGCAACAAAACCGGGGCGCGCAACCATGACGCCGTACTTCCATTGGTCCCGTGTGGTTCGCCTTGCACGCTGTCTTCGAGTGGGTGTAGATCTGTTGGTATTGGCCGCTGGGCTGATGTGGCTGCTGTGGGCTTTCTCAGTGTCAAACCTGACCCACTGGTCGAACGTTGTTCAACGCCACACCAAGGCCAATGCGCTGCACACCGCCAACCATCACGACAAACAGCAAGCGAATATCGACGATGAGCAAAATGCGGCGACGTGGTTACAAGGGCAACACCTCGAAGAAACCCAGGCCTGGCGAATGTTTGAAGACTGGCTAAACGCCGGGCAATTCGGCAGTGGTCATTGTAGTTTAAAGGGCTTGAAACACAGCGTAGACAAGGCCATTGAACTGCACTGCGTGGGTGGGCAAAAAACAACCCAAGCTGAGCCGTTCGCCCTTGAAGTTGACACGCTGAGCCTGATCGTTGCCAATCCGTCCAGATCGCAAAGTGATTCGCCATTTCGGTCGCAAAAGCCAAGCCCAAGCGGTCCAGAAACCACAGAACCCCACGTGGTTCAAGGCTGGATTGACCTGCCTTCTGGCACACAGCACTTCAACAGCCAACACAATCGGTGGCAACCATGAGCAGGGTGGAAAACCAACGTGGTCATTTGCTGTTTTCAGTGATTGTACTTCTGCTTTTTGCCGCGCTGAGCCTGTCTGCGATTGGCAATTCAGCGGCATTGAGAGCGCAATTCGACCACACCGCTCAAATGCACGATCAACGCGCCCTTTTGCACGCCAAAGAAAGCCTGCTGAGCCACGCAGTGGCGCGAGGGCTTCACACTCAAAGCCAGTTGGGCAACCTGCCGTGCCCGGCATTACTTCCAGACGGCCACCCGCAAACCACTTGCAACAACAAACCTTGGGGACACCTACCCGCGCGTAGCAACGCAAAAGTGAACTTTCTTCAGCCTGGCGTCGCCACCACGCAGGCTGTGAATTCGGTGCAGCAACAGCGCGCCTGGCAGTATGCTGTTTCACAACAAGTGATTCAACCGAACACCCTGGGGTGGAGCCGCTGGGTCAATTGGGCAGCACCCTCCATGACGCTCCATGTTGAAGGCGCATCGCCGCACACTCTTCAAGACGTTGCAGCGGTGGTAAGCCAAGAACTTGAACTGCTGTATGACCACACCTACCGAGTGACCCCACCCTACATTGTCATTCACAGTGGTGAGCTGCGCCAACACATCGAACGTGCAGAACAGGCCATCCTTGAACACGCACTGCTCGGCTGGCTGGGCAACAGCAACACGCCCGGGCAAGCCACGCATTGGCATCACGAAAACCTGACTGCAACCACTGAACCCAACTTGTGGCAACCACAAGACTCGGCCTGTGCATGTCGTTGCACCAAAACCCGTTGTACCTGTGAATGCGCGCAGACCGGGCTGTGGCAATCTGATTCACCTTGCGAGGGTTCCACTGAAGAGTGCACACAACAGGCTGACGGTCACCACCTGTGCACCAGCACGCCAGAACAGGCTTGCGTGTTCAAAGGCGCAGCGCAATTGCAAAGCCGCTGGCCAGTCAGCCATTTTGAGCCGCTACCCGCAGCTCATCGAGCCTGCCGCCCCACGGCTTTACACATCTGCCCCTTGAGTGACCAAACACAAGCGTGCGAATGCAAATTTTCGTGGCCGGAACAGGCGCTCAACGGACTTGTTGCGCACAAAGTTCAGCTGCAAGAGGGGCAACCCCAAGTGATCCGGAGCAGCCGATGAGAGGGAATGCAACCAAGGGATTTCTGCTGTTTGAACTGGCGCTGGTGCTGGCGGTTGCGGCCATTGTCATCACCCCTTTGATTCATTTGTTGTCGAACTTCAATGCACAACAACAAGCCAATTCCACACTGGCCGACAAACAGCGAATTGTGCAAGCCGTCGAAGGCTTTGTATTGGCCAACGGTCGCTTGCCTTGCCCTGCCATGCAAGTGAACGGGGCCGAGGCGCGTGTTTCAGACCGCTGCACCCATCACAGTGGCTGGGTGCCTGCGTCAACCCTTCAACTGTGGGGGTTGAAAGGCAGGTGGCGGTTGTCAGTTGCCACGTTGAGTAGCGCTGGCGCACCTGCAGAGCACGCTTTGGTCGCCAGCAACCCCTTCGAACACATCAGCTTGAACCAACTGGGCCGCGTCATTCTTGCGCCAGAAACCCCCAAATACCCTGTCGGCCAAGGCCCACTGCCCGGCATTCACCTCTGCCAAGCCGTTGGAGGGCTGGCCCCGCCACCGATTGAGCAGGCGGGTTGTGGTGGCCACACGCTGTTGTCCGCGTCTTTGGTTTGGGTGGCCACGCCCGAGGGGGAAGCCGTCAGCGTTCGTCAGGCTGAGCTGAACAAAAACAGACATCAGCAATTTTTCATCGACCCACAACTGCCTGCATCACACCCCGCCTTTCTGTCTTTTGAACGACTGAACTGGCTGTGGATGCAGCGTGGCACTCACTTTTCTTTACCATCCACAGAGACTGAAACACCATGAAATACAACAGGCAACACGGATTCTCCTTGCTGGAACTGGCCATCGCACTGGCAGTACTGGCCATTTTGGCTGGCGGCGTACTCAAAGGCCGTGAGTTATTAAATAGTGCACGCGTTCAGAGCACCCTCACGGACATTGCCAGCATCGAAACCGCCGTGTCGGCTTTCCAGTCGCGCTATGCGGCCATGCCCGGAGATTTTCTGGCGGCGCGCGCGGCTGGCTTGAACAGCAACGGTGGCAACGGCGACGGGCTGATCGAAGCCGCAGAAACTTGCGACGTGTTCATGCACCTTCAATTGGCAGGATTCATTCAAGGCGACTACACCGGCGCCCAAAACGCCAATGGCGAATGTTCACTTGAAAGCGCCATGCCCAACCAGTTCAACGGGCAGTATCTTCTCAGCAACAACCTTGCAGGGCCGAATTCAAGGGAAAATGCGTTGGGCTTATTGCTGGGGCAGCAAGTGCCGGTCAGTCAGTTGGCAGAAATTGATCGAAAACTGGATGACGGAAATCCGCTTCGAGGCGCAGTGCAGGTGCTGAACTTAGACCAGACCTTCTGCACCACCGAAGATGGGCAATGGGATGAGGCCAACGGCGAACCTTGCGCGGCGGTTTACTTCATACGCTAGAACTACCTCGCCGCGCCTTTCCGACCAAGGATCATAGCCTCAGCACGACTGAGCGAATCGGGCTGACCCTTCAGCACCAGAATATCGCCTGACTCCAATTGCGTGTCAGGCGATGGGTCACCCCCACGAATACCGCGACGGCGAATGGCACTGACCTCGACATCCAGATCTGTCAAACCCAGCTCAGTGAGGCTTTTGCCCACGCCACTGGCGCCCGGTTCAACGAACACTGAATGCAGGCGAACCCATTGGTTTTCCGGAGTATCCGCCTCGTCGTCGACTCCGCGAAAAACCCCCCGAAACATTTGGTAACGGGATTCGCGAATGGATCGGATTTGGCGTACAACACGCGACACTGGCACACCAAGCAGCATCAAGGCCTGTGAACCAAGCATCAAACTGCCTTCGAGAATTTCTGGCACCACCTCGGTGGCTCCAGCCGCAGTCAGTTTTTCCAAATCACTTTCATCGTATGTACGCACCACCACTGGCACGTTGGGCGCCAAAGCCCGGACCGCCATCAGCACCTTTTCTGCGGCCTTGAACTCAGCGAAAGTCACCACCACACAAGATGCTCGAAGCAACCCGGCAGCCACCAGCGTTTCACGTTTGGCTGCATCTCCAAACACCACAGAATCACCAGCAGCTGTGGCCTCTCGAATGCGGTCTGGGTCCAGGTCAAGCGCCACATAATCCAAATCTTCGCGGTCAAGCAAACGTGCCAAATGCTGACCGCTTCGACCAAAACCACAAATCAGCACGTGTTTGGTCGTGGCGAGGCTTTTCTGCGCAACCTGATGCAATTCAAGCGATTTTTGAAACCACTCTTGACTGGAAAAGCGAAGCACGATGCGATCTGCATGCTGAATCATGAAAGGCGCGGCCAACATCGACAACACCATGCTGGCTGTCACCACTTGCAGCCACGGGTCTGGCACCAACGCATACCCAGCCGAACCGGTGTTGGCCAGCAACACAAACCCAAACTCGCCAGCCTGGGCCAGGTAAATGCCCGTGCGCAAGGCAGTGCCCGTGTTCGCACCGAATATCCGCGCCAATGCCGCAATCAATAGCAGCTTGGCCAATACGGGTACAGTGGCGAGTAAAAGAACCCAATACCAATATTCCACCACCACCTGCGGGTTCAACAACATCCCGGTGGTAACAAAAAACAAACCCAACAACACATCGCGGAAGGGTTTGATGTCTTCTTCCACTTGATGCTTGTACTGGGTTTCCGCAATCAGAATACCGGCCAAAAATGCACCCAAGGCCAACGACAATTCGGCCAACTCGGTTAACCAGGCCAAGCCGAGAGTAATCAGCAGCACATTGAGAACAAACAATTCCTGAGACTTGCTTCGCGCCACGAAGGTCATCCACCAATTCATCATGCGCTGCCCAAACACCAGCATCAGGCCAAGTACCAATGCGGCTTTCACCACCGCCAGGCTCAAGGTGACGGTCAAGTCGCCCGTCTCCTGTGCCAAAGCCGGGATTACGATCAGTAAGGGCACTACCGCCAAGTCTTGAAACAACAAGATGCCCATGATTTGCCGGCCGTGGGGCGTGTCCAGTTCCAGCCGTTCAGACAACAACTTGCTGACAATGGCAGTGGAAGACATGGCGGCTGCGCCAGCGAGAACAAATGCGGTGCTGAACGGCACATCGAAGAAATGCCCCACCGCCAAGCCCAAGCCCATCACACCGAGCATGGTCAGGCCGACCTGGGCCATGCCCAGCCCGAACACCACTCGGCGCATGGCGTGAAGCTTGGGCAAGCTGAATTCGAGACCGATGGAGAACATGAGAAACACCACGCCAAACTCAGCCAGATGCCGGGTTTCAGGCGTGTCGGGCACAATGCCCAGCGAATAAGGGCCAATCAACGTACCCGCGAACAAATAACCGAGCATGGCGGGCAGCTTCCAGTGTCGAAACAGGGAAACCGCCAACACGGCCACTAACATGAGGATCAGAGAAAGCTCTAGGGCGTTAGGCACGTTTAATGCTTAAGAAGTCGAGAGAATTGGCATGCGCTTTGCTATACTGCCCTGAAAACAGAACAGCCTCAAGCAATAAGCTGAGTTAAGTTTAGCAGGGTCCGCCATGTCAGCAACGCCGTTAAAACCAGAGCACCATGATTTTTTGGCCATGGCCAAAGACGCCATCGCCATTGAGGCGCAGGCGGTTACGGCGCTGGCCGAACGCTTGAACGACCAGTTCAGCCAGACTGTGCAAGCCATACTGAATTGCAAAGGCCGGGTTATTTTGATTGGCGTGGGCAAATCGGGGCTGATTGCCAAGAAAATCGCTGCCACTTTTGCCAGCACGGGTACACCCTCTTTCTTTGTACATGCCACGGAAGCCTCACATGGTGACTTGGGGATGATCACGCCGGAAGACGTGGTCATTGCCCTGTCCAATTCTGGTCAAACCGAGGAATTGGTGGCTGTGCTTCCCGCCATTGCCCGGCGCGGCGCAAAAATCGTGGCCATGACCGGAAAACTTCAATCGGCCCTGGCTCGCCAAGCCGACCTGGTGCTGGATTGCAGCGTTGAAAAAGAGGCCTGCCCGCTGAACCTCGCCCCCACAGCCAGCACCACCGCCGCCCTGGCTTTGGGTGATGCATTGGCCGTGGTGGTGCTCAAAGCGCGTGGCTTTTCCGAAGAGGATTTCGCCCGTTCACACCCAGGCGGAAGCCTTGGCCGCAAGCTGCTAACCCATGTACGCGATGTGATGCGTCAAGGTGAACGAATTCCAACAGTGGCCCCATCGGCCACTATTTCTGGCGCCATTCTTGAGATCACCAAGAAGGGCCTGGGCATGACAGCGGTGACCGATTCCGAGCAAAAACTGCTGGGCGTGTTCACCGACGGCGACCTGCGACGCCTCATCGAGCAGGGCCTTGATTTGCGCGGCCTGTTGGTTTCTGAAGTCATGAACCGCAGCCCCAAATGCATTTCACCAGACAAACTGGCTGTTGAAGCAGTCCGCTTGATGGAGGTGTGCCACATCAGCCAGGTCATGGTGACCGACGAAAACAATCAAATTCTCGGCGCCCTGAATTTTCACGACCTGTTTGAAGCGAAGGTGGTTTGATGAACGCCAAACAAGCAGCCTCAGACATCAGGCTCATGGGTTTCGATGTCGACGGCACACTCACCGATGGCGGCATTTATTTCGGCAACGATGGTGAGGCCATGAAACGCTTCAGCGTGTTCGATGGCCAAGGGCTTCGCCTGATGATGGACCACGGCATCAAAGTCATCTGGATTACAGCCCGAAGCAGCGCCATTGTCGACAAACGCGCCAAGGACCTGGGCATCTACAAACTGGTGCAGGGCTGCAAAACCAAACTGCAGGCCTATGACGACGTTCGCAAAGAATTGGGACTGGAATGGTCTGAATGCGGATTTTTCGGAGATGACTGGCCGGATTTCCCGGTGCTTCGCCACGTGGCGCTTGCTGCAACGACACCCCAATCGCCCGCAGCCATGCAACGGGTCGCCAACTGGTTGAACACCCGCCCAACCGGTGATGGCGCAGTGCGTGAACTGTGCGATTTCATTCTGGCCAACCAGCCAGGCTACAAAAACCCTTGGGAAGCCACATGAAGCCTATTCGCGCTCTGTTTGGCCTGTTGTCGCAATTCATACCACTGCTGTTGACTTTCATCATGGCGGGTGCGTCGTATTGGTTTGCGATCCAATCGGAAATGAGCCTTTTCCAGAACCGTGCAGCCCCTAACCCGGATGTCAGCGACTACTACCTACGCAATTTCACCGTGCAAAGCCACAATGTGAACGACAACAAATACGCCATGATCCACAGCGAAGCAGCCGAACACTTGCCCCGCGGCAACGTGTGGCAAATTCAAAAGCCAGAGATGGAACAGTTCGGGCCCGATCAGGTCGAACTCAATGGTGTGGCCGAATTGGGTGTATACGAGTTGGACACCGACGTGGTGACCCTACAAAACAACGTGGTGGTTGAAAGCCAGAAAGACGGCCTGACCACCATCATGAAATCAGAAGAAGTGGTGATTCACAACCCAAGTAACGAGGTGCGCGCCACCATGCCCGTGACCGTGACTCGCCCAGGACAACGGTTTGAAGCCAATCAGGCCACATTGAACAACGACACAGGCGAGCTTCGCTCACAGGGCTCTATTAAATTTCGCCTAGAGGCACAGCGATGAAGACACATTCCGTCTGGTTCAAAACAATCATTTCACTGTGCATGCTGACCACAGGGTGGGATGCAAACGCTTTGGAATCCGACAAAAACAAACCCACCACCATTGACGCCAATCAGATGACTTACAACGAGAAGTCGAGCGTGAATGTGTTCACCGGCAATGTTCTGCTGACCCGTGGCAGTTTGGTGATTCGGGGCGACAAGCTCACCCTGACTGAAGCCAAAGACGGCACCCAGCACGCCAAAGTGGAAGGCAGCCCCGCACGCTTTAAGCAGCAGCGGGACTCTGCCAACCCAGCCGACGAACTGCTGATCAACGGCACGGGCAACGTGATTGAGTTCGATGGCACCAAATCAGTGGTTACCTTGACCGGGCAGGCCAGCATTCAAAAAAGCACGAATGGCCAGCTCACCGAATCGATCACCGGCAGCAAGATCACTTACGAGCAAAACACAGAATTTCTCAATGTGGTGGGCAACCCCAACAGCAGCGGAAAAACCCGGGTTCAAGCGGTGATCAAGCCCAAAACACCAGCCACAGGAACAGTCAGCCCATGAAGGCAGCAGCAACCACCCTCACTGGGCAAGGGCGCCTGCAAGCGCTCAGCCTTCGAAAAGCCTATCGCAGCAAACGTGTGATTGAAGACGTGTCGCTGCACGTGGACACTGGCGAGGTGGTTGGCCTGCTTGGACCCAATGGAGCAGGCAAAACCACGTGTTTCTACATGATCGTGGGCCTGGTGAGTGCCGATGAAGGCAATATTTGCCTGGAAGGCCAGGACATCACACTGAAACCCATTCACGAGCGTGCACGGGCAGGCCTTTCGTATTTGCCTCAGGAAGCGTCGGTGTTCAGAAAGCTCACCGTCGAAGAGAATATTCGCGCAGTTCTGGAAATCAACCACAACGGCGAAGGCTCAGTGGACCAAGCCGTCGATGAATTGCTCAACGACCTGCAAATCACCCACATCCGCACTTCGCTGGCTGCATCACTCTCGGGTGGAGAACGCCGTCGCCTTGAAATTGCCCGTGCACTGGCCAGTCAGCCCCGGTTTATCTTGCTCGACGAACCTTTTGCTGGCGTAGACCCTATTGCGGTGCTGGAAATTCAACGCATTGTGGCGTTTTTAAAGTCCAAAGGCATTGGCGTGCTGATCACCGACCACAACGTGCGTGAAACCCTGGGTATTTGCGACCGGGCTTACATCATCAGTTCAGGCAAAGTATTGGCTTCAGGCAGCCCGGAACAAATCATCAAGAACGACGATGTTCGCCGGGTGTACCTGGGCGAGCATTTTCGGATGTAACGGCACTCGCCATGAAACAATCCCTGCAACTTCGGGTTTCACAAAGCCTGACCCTGACACCGCAATTGCAACAATCCATCCGTTTGTTGCAACTGTCCACCCTTGAGCTTCAGCAGGAAATCCAACAGGCCTTGGCTGAAAACCCGTTGCTTGAACTGTCCGATGAAGACTCGGCTGAAGGTGAAAAAACCCTCAGCCTGGACACCAACAGCGAAATGCAGGAGCCACAAGGCGACTCATTCGAAACTGAGCCAGACCCCAGGGCAACCGCAGACCAACGATCAGAAAACGCCCTAGACAACACCGATAGCGGCGCAGACACCGATCGCGAAGAGGTGGTTCAACGCGAAACCATTGATTCAATCGAAGACAACTGGGAAGGCGACTGGCGCGACAACAGCGGCACCAATGCCGATGGCGACGAAGAAAAGCCAGGCTTGCAACTGGCGGCCCCCGACAGCAGCCTTCACCAACACCTCATTGACCAACTGCGCATGACGCAAGCCTCTGAGCGCGACAAAAACCTGGTGCTCTGGCTGATTGATTACCTCAGCGACGACGGTTACCTCACAGTCGAGCTTGAAGACCTTTGGGAAACACTTCAAGAAGAACCCGACCTGGAATTCGAAGAATTGCAATCGGCCCTGGCTTTGCTGCAAAGCTTCGACCCCCCCGGTGTGGGTGGACGAAACGCCTCCGAGTGCCTGCTGCTGCAATTGCAACAACGCGATGACCTACGCAACGACGCCGAGCTGTTCAACTGCTGTAAAGAGATCATCGAAAGCCACTTGGGCCTTCTGGCCCAGCGTGACTTCACCAAGCTGAAAAAGGCCCTGAACTGTGACGAAGAGCTGCTGAAACTGAGCCATCAGGTGATCCGTTCACTTGAGCCATTTCCCGGCGCAAAATTCCGGCGCATCGACGACGACCACGTGGTGCCCGATGTCATTGTTAAAAAACATCAGGGCCAATGGCATGTACAACTGAATGGCGATGTCATGCCGAAAATTCGCATCAATGAAATGTATGCGTCCATCTTGCGATCCCACCGCGGCCAAAGCACCCAACTGAGCGCCCAGCTACAAGAGGCCCGCTGGTTGTTAAAAAATGTGCAGCAGCGATTTGACACTATTTTACGGGTCTCTCAAGCCATTGTTGAACGGCAGGTCGGCTACTTCAACCATGGCGAAATAGCCATGCAGCCATTGGTTCTCCGCGAAATTGCGGATTTATTGGGATTGCATGAATCAACCGTGTCAAGGGTGACTACCCAAAAATATATGTTGACGCCCTATGGGTTAGTTGAGCTAAAGTATTTCTTCGGAAGTTATGTTTCCACCGACTCGGGTGGGCAGGCTTCCAGCACGGCAATTCGTGCACTCATCAAGCAACTGATTTCTGCGGAGGACGCCAAACAGCCGATATCTGACAGCCAAATCGCCGACCTACTCGGTCAACAGGGCATCGTGGTCGCAAGACGCACGGTCGCTAAATACCGGGAATCACTGAAAATACCCCCGGTGAACATGCGAAAGTCGCTTTAAACCTAAAGCTTCCCCCGCAGCAACGAAAGGAGATACCTTATGAACTTGAACATCAATGGTCATCATCTGGAAGTTACCCCAGCGATTCGAAACTACGTCATCGAAAAACTGGATCGGGTGAAAAGGCATTTTGATCACGTCATTGATGCATCGGTCACCATCTCGGTGGTCAAGCTGGTTCAAAGGGCAGATGTCACGCTGCACGTTCGCGGCAAAGACATTCACGCTGAAGCAAGCCATGAAAATCTGTACGCAGCCATCGACGCACTGGCCGACAAGCTGGATCGTCAAGTTTTGCGTCACAAAGACAAACTCACCAATCACAACCACACACCGCTGAAGCACCAGACGGTCTCTGAAATTGAATAAATAGTTGTAATTTCAAGGAAAATCAAAAGGCGGACTCACCTCCGCCTTTTCTGTTTTTATGGCGTATAATCGGCCCCACGATTAGAAGCGGGTATCAGGAATCAACAGCGATGAACTTGATCGCAAATCTACTTCCACCATCCAACATATTGTTGGACACACAGGTCACCAGCAAAAAACGCGTGTTCGAGCAGGCAGGTCTGGTTTTCGAAAACAACCAGGGCATTGCTCGCTCCAAGGTTTTCGACAGCCTCTTTGCGCGCGAACGGTTGGGCTCCACTGGTTTGGGTCAGCAGGTGGCTGTGCCTCACGGTCGCATCAAAGGCTTGCGCGAACCAGTAGCGGCTTTGGTGCGGGTTCAAGACCCCATTCCTTTTGACGCGCCCGATGGTCAACCCGTCAAACTCCTCATGTTTTTACTGGTGCCTGAAAGCGCAAACCAGCATCATCTGGATATACTGTCGGAATTGGCGCAAATGCTGTCTGACAAAGACTTCCGTGAGAAACTGATGACTGAGGCCGACCCTGGCTCCACACATCAACTCATCACCCAATGGGAGCCTTACCAACCCGTGAGCTAAAGCACTGTGAAGCAACTGAAAGAACTGATCGAGGCCAATCGCAACAAACTCAAGCTGGATTGGCTTGCAGGCGTCAAAGGCGGCGAACGCCAACTTGATCTTCAGTGCTTCGCATCTTCAGACCTGGTTGGCCACCTCAACACCATCCACCCCGGCCGCATTCAAGTGTTCGGGCGACAGGAAATCGAATACTTCTCGCGCATTGACGACGATCGCAAGCACAGCCAGATTCAGCGGCTGATTGAGGGCGACCCGCCTGCAGTCATTGTTGCCGAATCATTTGCCCCGCACGACATTCTCAAAAACGCCTGCGACGCGGCCAATATCCCGCTGCTTGCCACGCCGCTGCCAGCGGCAGAAATCATCGATTTCCTGCGCGTGTACATCAACAAATGGCTGGCCCCCACCACGATGATGCACGGTGTGTTCATGGACGTGTTGGGCATGGGCGTCCTGATTTGTGGTGAATCAGGCTTGGGTAAAAGCGAATTGGGGCTTGAATTGATTTCGCGAGGACACGGCCTGGTGGCCGACGATGTGGTCGAATTTTCCCGGGTAGCCCCCAACCTGATCGAAGGCCGTTGCCCAGAACTCATCCGCAATTTGATGGAAGTTCGGGGTGTGGGTCTGCTCGACATCAAGGCCATTTTTGGTGAAACCGCAGTGCGCAGAAAAATGCGCTTGAAACTGATCGTTCACCTGATGCGTCGCGCATCTCTGGAACTTCAACAAGAACGACTGGTCACAGAAACACAATACGAAGAAGTGTTGAACCTGCCGGTGCGTCGCGTGATGCTGCCCGTGGCGGCGGGTCGAAACCTGGCGGTGTTGCTTGAAGCCGCTGTTCGTAACACGATTTTGCAAATGCGCGGCATCAACACCCTGGATGAATTCATGATTCGCCAGCAAAAAGCCATGCTCACCGAACTGGGGGGCATCGAGGAATCGAAAACCGAACCAAACTACGACATCGACACAGGGCACGATTGACATGAAAATCGTTTTGGTCACAGGCTTGTCAGGATCTGGTAAATCAGTGGCCATTCGTGCGCTTGAAGACGCCCATTTTTATTGCATCGACAACCTGCCCCCCTCTTTCATTCCCGATGTCTGCAAACGCCTGCAAACTGAAGGCATTGAGCAAGTGGCCATCGCGGCCGATGCCCGCACTGGGCGCGACATTGTAGACGTGCCCCAGATTATTCGAACCCTGCAAACACAAGGGGTGGATGTACGAACCCTGTTTCTGGATGCTGACGACGACACCCTAACCACCCGTTATTCTGAAAGCCGTCGCCGTCACCCCATGAGCGCCCGCTTGGGCGAGCAGGCCACGGTGCAAGAATGCGTGCTCGCAGAGCGAATGGCACTGGAGCCACTGCGCAACATCGCCAGCTGCATTGACACCTCAGCCCTACAGCCCAATGTGCTTCGGCGTTGGGTGCTTGAAACAGTGGAGCAAGCCTCGGCCAAATTGACCCTGATTTTTGAGACATTCGGCTTTAAGAAAGGCCTGCCAAGCGACGCTGACCTGGTGTTCGATGTGCGCTGCCTGAGCAACCCGTATTACGACAAATCGCTTCGCCCACTGACAGGTCAAGACCCTGAAGTACAGGACTACATCCAAGCCGACTACCGCAGCGATGAACTGCTGAGCGACATTGAAAGCTACCTGCGAAAATGGCTACCCTCTTATCTCAACGAACAACGCAGTTATGTGACAGTGGCCATCGGCTGTACGGGCGGCCAACACCGCTCGGTGTATGTGGCAGAAACACTGGCCAAGCGTTTTCGAACGCAGCGATTGGCAGACATTGAAAGCGTATTGCTTCGCCACCGCTCACTGGGTTGAGCAGTGTTCCAGGCGGTGTGCAATCAACTTGTGTACCACTTTCGGAACGGGCTTGTCTGCCAAGGGCACACACGCAGGGCTGGCCTCGTTCAAGGTTAAACACACCACCTTGAAGTGCAACCTGCGATGGGTCAATTCATGCACAACCCAAGGCTGAGCCTTCAGCGTTTCAAACAACACATCGGGATTAAATTCCACCAGTTTTTGACCATTCATTGACTGCAACCACGCGGCGCAAGCCTGTGCCACATTGTCTCGAGTGGGTTCAGGTTCGCACTGCACACTGGGGAACGCCCACAAATCTTGCCATATGCCTTTGTTGGCTTGAAATTCAAGCAACCAGTGGTCGCGGGAATCCTGCACCAACAAGGACAGAAAAAACAGCTCAGCGCGTGGCTTTTTGGTCTTGGGCGTGGGCAACTGGGCGCATAAACCTTTTTCCAAGGCAACACAACTACTCTGCAACGGGCACTGCCCACACTTCGGGTTGCGCGGCACACAGCATGTGGCGCCCAAATCCATCAAAGCCTGGTTGTACACCCCGGGCTTCGCCTTGGGCACATTGGCGTGGGCAATGGCCCACAACTGCTTTTTCACAGACGTTTGCTCGGGGTGCCCCTCAATGCCGTAATACCGGCAAAACACTCTTTTTACGTTGCCATCCAGAATGGCCGCCTGCACCCCATGCGCCAGCGAAGCAATCGCCCCGGCAGTGGATGGCCCAATACCCGGCAATGTTTCCAGGTCTTTGACCTGCCTTGGAAACTCCCCGCCGAAACGCGCCACCACAGCTTTTGCGCACGCATGCAGGTTGCGCGCACGCGAGTAGTAACCAAGCCCCGCCCACAGCTGCATGATCTGCTGGTCGGGTGCATCGGCCAGGTCTTGAACAGTGGGAAACGCCTGCAAAAAGCGGTCGTAATAGCCCAGCACGGTGCTGACCTGGGTTTGCTGAAGCATGATCTCGCTCAACCACACTTTGTAGGCAGACCCAGTGTGCTGCCACGGCAGGTGCTGTCGCCCATGGGCCTGCTGCCAACGAACCAGGGCAGCTGAAAACTGTTCGCCCACCCAAGGGGTCATTGCTGACACCCCGCACAGTAAAAGGTACTGCGCTGATTCATCACCCTGCGTTTGACCAGCAAACCACAGCGCTTGCATGGCAAACCTTCGCGCCCATACACATCACAGTGCAGCTGAAAATGCCCCAACTCACCATCGATGGCCTGAAAATTACGCAAGGTGGAGCCGCCGCGCTCAATCGCCTCTGACAACACATCAATGATGTGCCGGTGCAAAGCGCTTGCGTTGGCACGGCTTAATCGCCTCGCCGCCTTGCCCGGGCGAATACCACTTCGAAACAAGGCCTCGCAAGCGTAAATGTTGCCGACCCCCACCACCGCCAAGCCACTGAGTAACAACGCTTTGATGGACACATTCTTGCCCCGGGTGGACTTGAAAAAACTTTCGGGGGTGAACTGTGCATCAAAAGGCTCTGGCCCAAGCCGGGCGAAGCGACTGAATGTGGTTTCCCAGCCCTCCAGTTTCACAACATGTTCCACGCTGCCAAACCGCCGTGGGTCGTTGTAACGCAGCACTTGTTCACCAAAATGCCATTCAATGTGGTCGTGGGTTTGCCAAGGTGCGTTGGCCTGTACGATGCGCATCGAACCCGACATACCCAAATGAACCACCAGCAACTGATCGCCAAAATCCATCAACATGTACTTGGACCGACGCTGCACAGCCTGCAACGCCCGCCCCACACAGCCCTGAATGGCGGGGCTGACCGGCCAGCGCAAACGGGGCTGCTTCACTGTACAAGACAACAACGTGCGGCCCGTAAAATGCAGGGCCACGCCTCTTTTGGTGATTTCTACCTCGGGTAATTCAGGCATGGTCTAAAGCGCCCACTCGCATCTGTTAATGTGATAAAAATAAACTTGGATTCACCAGTTTTTCTTTGGGTTCAACAGTATGACTTGTTTTAAATGGTCCTTTGCGGGCCCAGCTTTTTTATTGGTCGCCAGCGTGCTGACCGGCTGTGCCACGGCACCCACCCAATCAAGTCAGGCCACACAACCCGTCAGCGCCGAACAGCAAGCCTACGAAGAGCAAGTGGCCAAGCTGGTGCAGCAAGACCCCCTGTTCGCCCTGTTAACCGCCGAAATAGCCAGTCAGCGTGGCGATACTTATTCTGCAACCTTGGCCTACACCGAGGCTGCGAAGCTGTTACAAAACCCTGATTTGGCCAAGCGTGCGGTTGAAATTGCCTTGGGTGAAGGCCAGCTCGACATGGCCCTGCGGGCCGCGCAAACCTGGGAGCAAATCGCACCGCAAGACAAACAGGCCAGCCGCTCGGTGATGTTGCTTCAATTGGGCAGCAACCGTGTGGACGAAGCCCTGCCTGCGCTTCGTGCCTACCTTGAAGAAGTCAAGCAGGCTGAGGCAGCCAATCCGGGCTTGAGCACCGCCACCACTGAAAAAGTGGCACTCGAGATGCTGATGCGCATTCCTGACAAAGCCAAAGCCTACCAAACTGGCTTGGAGCTGTTTGGCAACAACCCCCAAGACGCGGACACCCAAACCCTGCTCGCGCAAATTGCGAATGCATCCGAGCAATATGCTCAAGCCGTGCAACACATGGACAATGTCATTGCGCAGCGCCCCCAAGAGCGTTTTTACGTGCTCCAGGCCCAATTCATGGAAAAACGCGACGGCAATACCGACGCAGCCATGAAAAGCATCAATACACAGGCAGACCTGCATCCCAGCTGGTTCGGAGCCCGGCTTTACCTGGCCCGCAACCACACGCAGCTTCAGCAGTGGGAACAGGCACGCCAGCGTTTTCAGGAAATGATTGCACTGCAACCCGACAACATTCCCTTGTATTCAAGCCTTGGCTTTGTGTTCACTCAACTGAAAAATTACAAGCAGGCGGAAACGCAATTTCAAACCTATCTGAACAACACCGCGCCGGTTGACCGTCAAAACGAGGTGTTGATCCACGCCACCCTGTCAGACATGGCGATGGAACTGGGCAATTACACGCAGGCCATGCGGTGGCTGGAAACAGCACCGAACGCCCGGTACGACCTCGATATTCAACTGAAGAAATCGGCCTTGCTGCAAAAGCAATCGAAAATGCCCGCAGCCAAGGCAGTTCTTGACAGCTTCAAACCCAAAAACGAAGATGAAGCCGTTCGTTTAAGCTTGGCCAAATCGCAGCTGGCCGAGGCCCGCAAGGCACCCAAAGAAGCAGCACTTGAGCTGGAACGTGCGCTGAAGACCTACCCTGACCAGGCCGACCTGCTCTACGAGCGAGCCATGGTGGCCGAGCGCCAGAAAGAGCTGGACGTGGTCGAGAAGCACCTGACCCGCCTGATCGAACTGCGCCCCGACAACGCGCACGGCTACAACGCCTTGGGGTACACTTGGGCTGACCACAACATACGCTTGCCCGAAGCCTTGGCCTTGATCCAAAAAGCCGTGGAACTCTCTCCCAACGACCCGTTTATTCTGGACTCACTGGGCTGGGTGCAGTACCGACTGGGTGAATTAGACAATGCTGAAGTGACGCTGAAGAAGGCGTATGCGCTAAGACCAGATGAAGAAATTGGGCGCCACCTTGTGGAGGTCTTGATGAGCGCAGGTAAAAAAGAAGAAGCCCAAACGTTCTTACAAACCTTGATTCAACGTTACCCGCAAAGCGAAGCGGTGCAACGTTTGGTAAACCAGCTTGATAAAACCTGACCGAATGAATTTCAAGACTTGTCGAACCGGCGCCATCGGCGTGTTGAGTGCCATTTTGACCGGGTGTAGCACCTTGGGTGACACACCCAGCAATCAGGTGGATTGCAGCGCCATGCAATCCAGTTGCCACCATGGGCGGTTTGGTTTGATATGGAAAGTGCAGCAGGCCGATGGAAAAACAGAAGCCGACTCTGTATCAGGGACCTACGAATGGCGGTCCGGTCGCAGCGGGCCTACCCAGGCCCCCGAAATTGCCTACATGGAAGTGAATTCCACCCTCGGCCCGTCTTTGGGCAGCGCTCGCCGCCTGGGTGAGTTTTTCGAAGTGCGCGCAGCCGACGGTCGCGTGTATCTAGCCAAGAACTGGCAAAGCCTGTTTGATTTGATGTTTCCTGTCAAACTGCCAGCCGAGGCCTTGGTGCAGTGGATGGAAAACCCGAACCCCAACTCGCTGCCGTCGCTTCCTGCCAATTGGTCTTGGGAAAACGCCAACGGGCGCTATCGAATCATTTTCGTAGAGAACAACACATCGGGGCGAATTGATTTGATTCCCCAAGGCTCGCTGACCAGGTGAAAACAACACTGTCGGCATTTTCGCCAGCAAAAATCAATTTGTTCTTGCACATCACCGGCCGAAGGGCCGATGGTTACCACTTGCTTCAAAGTGTGTTTTGCCCAGTCACGCTGGGTGACGATGTCACCCTTCATATTCAGGCACCGCCAAGCTCCTCTAAGGCCGCGGTGCCGGTGATTCAACGCCTGGGCGATTTAAGGCACATTGACCCGCTCAAAGACCTCACCGTCAAGGCCTGCCTTGCATTCTATGAAGCCTGGGGCGAAAACAAAACAGCCGATATTGAAGTGCCCCAAATCACCATCGATGTCAAAAAACGAACGCCCGAACAAGCCGGCCTGGGGGGCGGCAGTAGCAATGCCGCCACAGTTCTCAAATTGCTGCAAGACCACCACAAGCGCCCTTTAAGCGACCAAGTGCTGCACTCAATCGCCTTAAAACTGGGGGCTGACGTACCTTTTTTCCTTCAAAATCAATGTGCTTTTGTTGAAGGCATTGGGGAGACCATCACCCCGATTCATGGCCTTGAGGGCCACTTTCTGGTGTACAAACCACCCATCGCATGCCCCACCCCAGAAATTTTTAATGACACCCGATTGACACGCAACGCAAGTGACGTCAAAATAGCGGTCTTCGATTCGGCCAGCCGAACGAACAGTGAGTGGAATCGCTTTTTAGAACGCGAAACCCGCAACGTGATGCAGCCTGTGGTTGAACACAAGTTTCCGGAATGGAAACAGCAGCTTGAAGAGTTTTCTCGCTGCGCGCTGACACACAATGCACTGTTGGTTCGCATGTCGGGTTCCGGCTCAGCCATGTTTGCTGCGTTTGCAAGCCCAAGCCTGCGCGGCAAAGCGATGGTGGAAGTAGCTGAAGCACCTGAACTTGCCAAAGGTCAATGGTTTGAATGTCAAGTTCACTCCAGCCAAGTCGAAAAAGGTTTTTAGGGGAGTCGCCAAGTTGGTTAAGGCACCGGATTTTGATTCCGGCATGCGAGGGTTCGAGTCCTTCCTCCCCTGCCACTCTACCAAAAGGGCCAGCCATCGGTTGGCCCTTTTTTTATTTAGCCAACGCACACGTCAAGCCCTGGGGTAAAACAATGGCCACCGACAGCAGTCTCATGATTTTCACCGGCAATGCAAATCCTGCATTGGCTGAATCTGTGGCCAAGCAGCTGAACATCCCTTTGGGCAAAGCCACGGTTGGTCGTTTCTCTGACGGCGAAGTCATGGTCGAGATCAACGAAAACGTGCGCGGCAAAGATGTATTCGTACTGCAGTCCACCTGCGCACCGACCAACGACAACCTCATGGAAATGATGGTCATGATCGACGCCTTGAAGCGTGCTTCAGCCGGTCGAATCACCGCCGCTATTCCGTACTTTGGCTATTCCCGTCAAGACCGCAGGGTTCGGTCCTCCCGAGTGGCAATCACAGCCAAAGTGGTGGCCAACATGTTGCAAGTGGTTGGTGTCGATCGCGTGTTGACCATGGATTTGCACGCCGATCAAATTCAAGGCTTTTTTGATATTCCTGTTGATAATATTTACGCCTCCCCAGTGCTGTTGGGCGACGTGTGGAAACAGAACCTGGACAATCTGATGGTGGTTTCGCCCGATGTGGGCGGTGTGGTTCGCGCTCGTGCGCTGGCCAAGCGCCTGAATTGCGACCTGGCCATCATCGACAAACGTCGCCCCCGGGCGAACGTGGCCGAAGTGATGAACATCATCGGCGATGTCAAAGACCGCACCTGCGTGATCATGGACGACATGGTCGACACCGCCAACACCCTGTGCAAGGCCGCTGCCGCGTTGAAAGCAAACGGCGCCAAGAAAGTGGTTGCTTACTGTACACACCCAGTGTTGTCTGGCGGCGCCATTCAACGCGTGCAGGAAAGCGAACTGGATGAATTGGTGGTCACCGACACCATTCCATTGACTGATGAATCCATTCATGGAAGCAAAGTGCGCGTACTCAGCGTGGACGAATTGCTGGCCGAAACCATTCGACGCATTGTGCGCTCTGACTCAGTCAGTTCGCTATTCATCGACTGAACCGTTTTACAGGCTTAGTTGCGGACGCCTTACAAGTTCCGCATCACTTGGGTTCACTGGTCGCGGTGGGCTCAAATTTGGAGAATACACATGAAAGTAGTTGCTACATCCCGCACCAAGCAGGGTTCCGGAGCGAGCCGCCGCCTGCGCAGTGCAGGCCAGGTTCCTGGCATTGTTTACGGCGCAAATCAAGAAGCCCAGATCATTTCGATCGAGCACAACCCCTTGTGGCACGCCCTGCAAAAAGAGAAATTCCACTCCAGTATTCTGGAACTGGAAATTGACGGCAAATCCGAGCGTGTACTGCTGCGTGACTTCCAGTCACACCCTTACAAGCCACAGTTGTTGCACATCGATTTCCAGCGCATCAGCGAAGACCAGAAGATCCACATGAAAGTGCCTTTGCACTACAACGGTTATCAGGAATGCCCGGCTGTCAAGCTGTATGCAGGCCAGGTTACTTTCGTAGCCAACCAGGTGGAAGTGGAGTGCTTGCCCAAAGACCTGCCTGAATTCATCGAAGTGGACTGTAGCGTTCTGGACATCACCAAGCGTTCCATTCACGTCACAGACCTGAAGTTCCCCGAAGGCGTTGGCATCCCCAACCACGGTCAGCAAGACTTGTCCTTGGCCACAGTCAAGATCAAGAACGCTGCCGCGAAAGCCGCTGGCGACGAATAATTCGTCTGCTCACGCATTTCGTACAAAAGCCGCTGAGCACCAGTTCAGCGGCTTTTTTATTGAATGGCTATATCAAACAGGCACTTGAGTGTTGTCGAGCACCTTACGCAATACGAAACTGGTGTGCACGCCAGTTACGCCCTTGATGCGTGTGATTTTATTGAGCAACAGGTGCTGGTACCCGTCCATGTCGGCCACGACCACCTTCAATTGATAATCGGCCTGTTGGCCCGTGATCAACAAGCACTCCAGCACCTCGGGAATGGCAGAGATTCCCTCCTCAAATGCGGCAAACCGTTCGGGCGTGTGCTGATCCATTGAAATATAGATCAATGCCTGTAGGTTGTAGCCCAATTTCTTGGCATCGACCATTGCACGGTAGCCAGTGATGTATCCCGAGTCTTCTAGCGCTTTGACACGACGCAAGCAAGGCGAAGGCGACAACCCAATGGCATCTGCCAAATCCTGGTTACTCATGCGCCCCTGGGTTTGAAGCAAACCGAGAATTCGACGATCATAGCGGTCTAATTCAATCATTTAAAATAAACTACCAATTTAATTAATATATTTAAAATTATATTTCATACTTCTATATTTTCAAGCAAACAAACGCAATCATCTTTCAATACAAAACCACTACACTGGTTTTCATCAGGAATTCATTTTGGCCGAAGGAGGCCACACACATGATGTTGAACAACCCGTCAACCAAGTATCGCCCCGCTTACAAGGTGGACCTGCCCGACCGAACATGGCCCAACAAGGCCATTGAACATGCGCCAATCTGGTTAAGCACCGATTTGCGTGACGGCAACCAAGCGATCTTTGAACCCATGAGTGTGGAAACCAAGCTTCAGTTCTTTAAAGAACTGGTGCGCATCGGCTTTAAAGAAATTGAAGTGGGTTTTCCTGCTGCATCTCAGATCGACTTCAATGTGACCCGGCGGCTCATCGAGCACAACTTGATTCCCGCTGACGTCACACCCATGGTCATGACACAGGCTCGAGACGAGCTCATCGAGCGCACTGTGGAATCGGTGATTGGTGCCAAAAGTGCCATCGTCCACATCTACAACTCCACCGCACCGGTGTGGAGGAATACGGTGTTTCGCATGACTGTGCCCGAAGTGATCGACATGGTGCAAAAGCGCGTGCAAAAGGTGAAAGGCCTCACCGACGCACACCCGGAAACAGATTGGGTGCTTCAGTATTCGCCAGAATGCTTCAACATGACCGAGCTGGACGTAGCCCTACAGGCTTGCAACGCGGCCATCGACACTTGGCAAGCTGGCCCGAATCGAAAGATCATCATCAACCTGCCCACCACCGTGGAATGGAGCACACCCAATGTGTTTGCGGACCAAATTGAGTGGATGAACAGGCACTTGAACAGACGTGAACATGTGGTGTTGTCGGTTCACCCGCACAACGACCGGGGCACGGGCGTGGCCACCGCTGAACTGGCCATGATGGCTGGCGCGCAGCGCGTTGAGGGCTGCCTGTTTGGCAATGGTGAGCGTTGCGGCAACGTGGACATCGTGACCCTGGCCTTGAACATGTACACCCAGGGCGTGCACCCCAACCTTGATTTTTCCGACATCAACGCCGTGGCCCGCGTGGTGGAAAGCTGTACTCAGCTGCCCATTCACCCTCGCCACCCGTATGTGGGTGACTTGGTGTACACCGCATTTTCAGGCTCGCACCAGGACGCCATCAAGAAGGGGTTTGACATCCAGAAGGCCGATGCAGTGTGGGAAGTGCCCTACCTGCCCATCGACCCGAAAGACGTGGGCCGAACCTATGACAGCGTCATTCGCGTGAATAGTCAATCGGGCAAAGGCGGAATTTCCTACATTCTGGAGCGCGAACATGGCGTGGTGATGCCACGGCGCATGCAGGTGGAGTTTTCAAGTGTCGTGCAAAGCATCAGCGACAGCACCGCAGCGGAAATGACATCAAGCGCTTTGTGGAACTTGTTTGAAAAAACCTACCTGCAAAACAGCCACAGCGAACCGCGCTATGTGGGCCATAAAATGATCGACGGGGAAACCAACGACGCAGCCAGCCAGGGCATCGTGCTGAGCATTGAACACCAAGGTGAGCAGGTGCGGCTGGAAGGCGTGGGCAATGGTCCCCTGGATGCTGCTGTACAAGCTCTCGGCGTACCGCTTGACATTGTGGGCTTTGAAGAACGCAGCGTGGGCCAGGGCGCAAAAGCCAAAGCCATGGCAATCGTGGAAGTCAGTTTGCCCGGCGTGGCCGGCAGCAAATTTGGCGTGGGCTTTCACGACAACATCACCACCGCCAGTTTGATGGCACTGATCAGTGCCTGGCGGCGAGTTGGTGCCACTTCCGACGCACTGGCGGTGAAATAAACACCACCTGCCTTGGTTTCACCGCCGGGATAAGCGAAAATACAGCCTTGACCAATATAGGGCTGTTCTCTTCATGTCTGGCAACACCCCAATCAAATTGATTGTGGGCCTGGGTAACCCCGGCCCACAATACACCGACACCCGGCACAATGCCGGCGCGTGGTATCTCGATGCACTGGCACGCCAACACAGCGTATTTTTGCAGGCCGATAAACGTTTTTTTGGCGACATGGCGCGCATCAAAGTGGCAGGCGAAGACGTTTGGCTGCTGTTTCCCACCACCTTCATGAATCGCTCCGGGCAGTCAGTGGGCGCTTTGGCCAAGTTCTTCAAGATCAAACCCGAAGAAATTCTGGTTGCCCATGACGAGCTTGATTTGCTGCCGGGGCAGATTAAAATCAAAAAGGGCGGCGGCCATGCAGGGCACAACGGCTTGAAAGACATGCATGCACATTTGGGCAGCAACGAATTTTGGCGCGCACGAATCGGGATTGGCCACCCGCGCAGCTTGAACCTTCAACAGGGCGTGGCCGATTTTGTGCTGCATCGCCCAAGCGCCGAACAACAAAAAGTTCTAGATGAATCCATCGCGGTGTTGCTCAAGCACACGGATTTGATTCTCAAAGGGCAGATTGGCCAGGCCACCACCCACATTCACACCGAGTGCGACCAACTGTTCAAACAACACGGAGCCAAGCTTGCGCCATGAGCAGCATTCAAATCATTCTGGGCGACCGCGCCAAGGCGCACATCGCCAACAAGGGGTTAAAGCCTGAAGACATTTGTGCAATTCCGGCCGCCGCTGGCGGGCCCAAGGGTTTAATCCTTCAAGGGTTGGACCAGTTTTTATTCAACGATTGGCTGGGCCCAAAGCACCTGCAAGAACGGGTAAACCAAGGGCTGAAGCCCTTACAGCTGATTGGCGCGTCTATTGGCGCATGGCGCATGGCTGCTGCCGCCAGCAACGACCCGGCGGGTACTTTGAAACGGCTCGCCCAGCAATACGTGGAGGCTCAAGATTACCGCAAAGGTGTAGACCGCCATGAAATCAGCCGGGTGTGTCAAAGCATGGTGCACGCGGTTGTGGCCGACCAGGCCCAACACATGGTCAACCCACAGGGCAAAGAACTGCTGGTGTGGGTGAATAAAGGTTTGACGCCCCTTCACCACGCGCAGCAACAGCGTGCGCGCAAGCGTGGGTTTGCCAGTGCTGTGTTGGCCAACAGTGTAAGTCGTGACCGCTTGGTGAAGTACTTCGAGCGTTGGGTGTTTCACAGCCCCAATGCGCACACGGATTGGCTTGAACAACCTTTTGACCGAATCGGTACACGGCTTGAAAAGCTAGACCCCCTGAACATTCAAGACGCGTTGTTGGCCAGTGGCAGCATTCCGTTTGTGTTGAACCCGGTGCACAGAATTGCCAAACGAGTCGATGAGGAACACCCCAAGGCGCAATTTCACGAAGGGCCGTTCTGGGATGGTGGCCTAACCGATTACCACCTCGCCCTGCCCTACCATCGACTCAACGGTTTGGTGCTGTACCCTCATTTCGCGCCCACCGTAACCCCGGGCTGGCTGGACAAATTCATGAAACTGCGCAAAGCCAAACCGGAATGGATGAGCAACGTGATTTTGGTGTGCCCATCGCCCCAGTTCATCAGGCAATTGCCAGCCAAAAAAATTCCGGACAGAAGCGATTTCAAACGCTACAACTTTGACCATCGAATTCGCATTCCGCTGTGGCAAGCCGCCATTCGGGAAAGTGGCCGCATGGCTGATGATTTCTCCAAATGGCTCGACCAAATCAATCGTTGACTGTTAACCGTTGACCACGACAACAATCACAGAAGCGCCTGAAACCCCACCCAACCGGGCCAAACTGCGCGGGGGGATTGGAAAATTTGTCTAGGTCATATCATTTCACTCATTCAAGTCCTATTTGTGAGGTGAGCTGAAATGAAGTCTTGGAGCATTGCTAGAAAACTGTCTGTTTCCATGTTGATTTTGATTGGATTGAGCGTTTCGGTTCTGTGTGCGTTTGCGCTTCAACTGAACAATCAGGCCAGGCAATCTGAATATTCATTTGAAACAAAAACGCTACCTCTGTTGGACGAAGCCAATGCGCTGAATGCGATGCAACGAGCCCGCATCAACCTGCGCGACGCCCTGTTCGCTACACAGGCCAATGAAAGCCCGGAGCGCATCAAATATTATCGAGACACTTACACCCGCCTAGCGGGCAAAGTGGATGATTCAATCAAGAAACTGTCAGAGCGCGAGATGACCGATGAGGCACGAGCGACGTTGAACATGGGCATTACAGGTTGGCAAGAATTAAAACAGGTGGTTGGCAAAATTGAAGCCGCAACGATCGATAGAAACTTTGAGCTGGCGATCCGGTTAATGCTGACAGAGTGTTACGAAGCCGCCACCAAGACTGCAAAAGGCCTAACCGATTTTGCAAAAATCCAGGAGAAAGACCTGTCTGCACAGGTTCAAAGCAACCTGGATACGTCTTCAAACTTCATTCTCTACGGTGTGGTTGCCTCGCTGATTGCCATCGTGCTGGCGGCCTTCATGGCAACTATCACCATTCAAAACATGCGTCGATCCCTGAACAAGGCGATTGAACTGAGTAAGTCCATTGAAAATGGGGACCTGACGGTGCAAGCCGATGTGACCGCTCAAGATGAAGTGGGTAAGCTGCTGACCAATCTGAACTCAATGACCAACGGCCTGCGTGGCACGGTGGCATCGATGATCGATGGCACCTTGAAATTAAAAACTGCCGCCGAAGGCCTGAACTCATCTTCATCTGTACTCAAACATTCCTCAAGCGAAGTGTCAGAATCGACCAACAGCACATCCGCTGCGGTGGAAGAACTCAGCGGCAGCATGGTTTCCGTGTCGGAATCTGCCAATGAGGTACTGGACAGCGTGAAGCAAAGCATGAATCAAACTGAACAAAGCAAACAGAAAATCACCACGTTGGTGAGTGAAATCGGCAAAGTCGAAGGCGCGGTGCAGCACATGTCGCAAAGCGTGGGCGAGTTCATTCAAGCCACGAAAAAGATCACAACCATGACAGAAGAAATTCGACAAATTGCCGATCAAACCAACCTGCTGGCATTGAATGCGGCCATTGAAGCAGCCCGTGCAGGTGAACAGGGGCGCGGTTTCGCTGTGGTCGCAGACGAGGTGCGCAAGCTGGCTGAACTAAGCTCATCTTCAGCGATGAAAATTTCTGAAACCACGGAAGAACTCAATGGCCTGGCTCAGGTGGTTGAGGGTGCTGTAGGTGATGGCATGAATTCCATCACCAGCTCCCGACAGCATGCTGACGAGGCGGTGCACTCGATTGTTCAAACCGAACAACAGGCACAACTTAGCCTGAATGAAGTTCAAACCATTGTCGGTAGCGTGAGCGAGCAGGTGGACGCATCCGATTTGGTGTCCAAGAACTTAAGCCGCATTGTCTCGATGATGGAAAACAGCGAACGGGCCTTGGGTAAAAATCTGGAGACCACCACCTCTATTTCTGAAGTCGCTCGGTTGCTGGAAGGCGCTGCCACCAAATTCAAACTTCAAAAGTGAATTGGGCGGGGTGAACAAGGTACAATTCACCCCATTCAATTAAGCACTTAGAAGATTCTCATGACCCTGAAATGCGGCATCGTTGGCCTTCCCAACGTCGGTAAATCCACCCTGTTCAACGCGCTGACCAAAGCGGGCATTGCGGCTGAAAACTATCCCTTCTGTACCATCGAGCCCAACGTGGGCATGGTTGAAGTGCCCGACGCCCGCCTTCAGCAACTCGCTGACATTGTAAAGCCGGAACGCGTGGTGCCGGCCACAGTCGAGTTTGTTGACATTGCGGGCCTGGTGGCAGGGGCGTCCAAAGGCGAAGGCTTGGGCAACCAGTTTTTGGCGCACATTCGTGAAACCGATGCGATTGTGAACGTGGTGCGTTGTTTCGAAGACGACAACGTGATCCACGTGAACGGCAAGGTTGACCCGATTTCAGACATTGAAACCATTGAAACCGAGTTGTGCCTGGCCGACTTGGGCACCGTTGAAAAAGCGGTGCACCGCTTTGCCAAGCAGGCGCGGGCCAACGACAAAGACGCCGCCAAGGTGCTGGCAATTTTGCAGCGATGCGAAGCCCAGCTGAACGAAGCCAAACCCGTGCGTGCTTTGGGTTTGGATCCTGAAGAACTGTTCGCAATCAAAAGCTTTGGTTTGATCACAGCCAAGCCAGCCATGTATGTGGCCAATGTGGCCGAGGATGGCTTCGAAAACAATCCCTTCGTGCAACGCCTGCAGGAATACGCTGCCAAGCAAAATGCCCCTGTGGTTGAAGTGTGCGCCGCCATTGAAGCCGAGGTGGCCGATCTGGACGACGCTGACAAAATGGAATTCCTTGCGGACATGGGCATGACTGAACCTGGCTTGAACCGCGTGATTCGCGCTGGTTTCAAGCTGCTTGGCCTGCAAACCTATTTCACCGCTGGGGTGAAAGAGGTGCGAGCCTGGACCATCCGGATTGGTGACACGGCACCCAAGGCCGCTGGCGTGATTCACACCGATTTCGAGCGCGGCTTCATTCGCGCGCAAACCATTGCCTTTGACGACTACATTGCACTCAAAGGTGAAAGCGGTGCCAAAGACGCTGGCAAGATGCGCGCAGAAGGCAAGGAATACGTGGTGAAAGACGGGGACGTGTTGAATTTCCTGTTCAATGTATAACCTGCACAAAAAATCTCAATTGCCTCGATAAGGTGCATCACCTGCTGGTGATGGCGTGCGCGGTGCCATTCTGGCTTCCGCCGCTTGTTGCTCAAGCTCATTTGCGGCTGCGTTCATGGCCGCCTCGAATCGCGCTTGACGTGCCCGAACTCTTTCTTGCTGCTCAGGATTTGGTGCATTGGCAGGACGAAGTGCCGCCGGAGCCGGTGCGCGCGGTGCTAAATCTGCGTGAGCCTGAGGAACAAATGCTTGCCTGGGTACTGCATTGGGAACTTCCAAAGCCAGTTGGCGCGCATTGTTCCCGGCGGCGGCCCTGACAGGGCTTCCGTCAGGCGTACGAAAGCGTTCATCTGGATTGCGGTCTGCAGCTCGGGCGGCTTGTTGGTCAACATTTCGAATTGGATTACTCATCGTGAATTACCTTTAAAGGCATTGAAAGGATTAGTAGGTAACTCAATACCTTTTACTGGTTCCAATCAAACACTAAGCCCTAGCCAATCAAACAACTGCGCAAGGCCTGTGATAGGGTTTAGGTTTAGCCAAAAGAACAGTTAACCCCATGTCTAAAGCATTGAAGTGGTCTATTGTTGTGCTGGTGGTGGCGGGTATTGCCTTGGTTCTTAACCATGGCGTGGTGGTGCCCCGCTTCCTTTGGGAATCACGCTTGCAACACATTCAAAATCAGTACCCGGACCAAACCATCGAGGTTCGCCGGGTGGTGCTTGCCCTGTCGCTAAACCCCAAGTTGATCATTTCGGAAGTTCTTGTCGACGTACCGGACCGGCAAGAGAATGTGCAAATTGCACTGCTACGGCTCGGTGTGGATGGCGTTGAGTCATTCCGGCAAGGTCGCATTCAAGTGGACCAAATCGCCATCAAGGGGTTAAACGCCAGCGCACAGCGCCAGGCCGACTGTAGCCAACCCAGCCTGAGCTGCGCACCACTACTGCCATTTGTCCTGGCCGCACGGGGCTGGCAAAGCACACAAGTGGTCGATCCAGGCTTCTGGACCCCTCAGCTTGCGCTAAAAAAACTGGATATTGAACAAGCCTTGTTCACAGTCAACAACACCGAAGCGCAACAGCAAATCACAGGCAAAGTGGAGCAACTCAAATTCCAGCTGGGAAATACACTGGAGGAGAACGCAAACAACAACCAGTTCAGCCTGGGCTGGCAAATCAATACCCAAAGCACAGAAGAAAACAATCAGCTGTACGTGGCGATGAATGCCAAAACAGAAACAAGCCCGCAGGGCGCAATCGCTCTCAGAGACCTGACTGTGAGTGTAAACGGACAATGGGATGGATTTCCTTGGACCGGCAGTGCGCAGCAAGATCTGCTGGTTTTTGATGCATCGAAAACCAACAGTGGCGCGGGCGCGCCATACCTAAGCTTGAATGGAGAAAACTTGCGCACTTACATTCGCCGCGACGACGCACCAGAGACCCATCAGGCGGCGTTTTCAGTGAAATCATTCAGTGGCGGGCTGCCAGGCCAGAATTGGCTGTTAAACAAAGCAGAGTGGACCTACACCCACGAGCAAGCCCAAGCCTGGACTTTCGATGCCCGCTATGACGCCGCTGAAAGCCTGATTGCCATTTCTCCAACGACCATCGACGGCAGCGAGGGAATTCCCGCTGAGCCACAATTGCGGGTGCTAAACTGCGCCAGGGAGCCGATGAAGCTTCGTGAAGACAAACCCTATTGGGTGTGGCAAGACGGTTGGTTCCAAGTGTACGCAAACTATCCGGAAGAAGAGGCGAGCCTGATTGTTTGCCCGGTTCAGCAGCCTTCGCTGGATGGGTCGCTGGCTTTGGCTGAGCCATCGCCTTTCGAATCGGGTAAGTAAGGCGTTTTATCAGGGTGTAGTTTGAAAAAACGCCCCAACAGGCCATCGTGTGTATCCGGGTGATCCGGATCTTTGGGAATGCAGTCCACAGGGCACACCACCACACATTGCGGTTCGTCGAAATGCCCCACACATTCAGTGCATTTGTGCGGGTCAATTTCGTAAATTTCCTCGCCCATGGTGATGGCCCCGTTGGGGCACTCGGGCTCACACACGTCGCAGTTGATGCACTCGTCGGTGATGATCAGTGCCATAACGTGTTTACTTGTCCGCTTCTGATTGTGGGGTTAAACCGAGGCGCTCATTGAGCCAATGCTCCACAGACGGAAACACGAACTTGCTGACATCGCCACCCAATGAGGCGATTTCCCGAACAATGGTGCCCGAGATGAACTGGTACTGGTCCGATGGGGTCAAAAACATGGTTTCCACATCGGGCAACAAGTAACGATTCATGCCCGCCATCTGAAACTCGTACTCGAAGTCGCTGACTGCTCGCAAACCGCGAATGATCACACTGGCCTCGTTGCTGCGCACGAAATCCTTGAGCAAACCGCGAAAGCCCATCACTTCCACATTGGGGTAATGGCTAAGCACTTCACGCGCAATTTTCACGCGCTCGTCCATGCCGAAGAACGGCTTCTTGTTGGGGCTGTCTGCCACGCCAACAATCAATTTATCGAATATTTTGGCGCCTCGGCGAACCAAGTCTTCATGACCCCGAGTCAAGGGGTCAAAGGTGCCGGGATACACAGCAATTCGCATCGCTGACCTCCATAGTCAAAGAATGATGCCTTTGTATCACAGTGCAGGCAGGGCGAACAAATGCGCGTGCACTTGGCCTGCTTTTAAATGCCTCAGCACTTCGATTTCCGGCTGATTCAAACATTTGCAAAGGGCATCTGTGTCTGCAAACAGGTTCTCGTGCCATTCGGCGTACACCAGGCCGCCCTTTTTCAACACGGCGGGCACAGCAGGCAATATGGATCGCATCAAATCGCTTCGAAAAGGCGGATCAAGCGCCACCAGGTCAAACTGTTGAGCGGCCTTGCCCATGCGTTGAAGCGCAGGCAAGGCCTCACTGGTGTCGATTCGAAACGAAGGTGGCTGCCCTTCTTCGGCAGGCCATTTGCCTGCGAGGTATTGCTGGTTTTGCTTCAACTGGTTGGCCACGGTTCGGTTGGATTCAACAAACACCACTTCGCGCGCCCCTCGGGAAGCGGCCTCAAAACCCAGTGCACCGGTGCCAGCAAACACATCGAGCACCGCCTGGCCCGAGCAATCTTGCCCCAGCCAATTGAACACGGTTTCACGCACACGGTCGGGTGTGGGCCTAAGCCCCTCCACAGGCGCGATGGGCAACAAGTGCCTGCGCCACACCCCACCGATGATGCGAAGGCTACTGCCTGCTTTTTTATTCAAGCTTGCCGCCCACCACCACGGTCACCAACTTCTCGGGCTTCACATGTTTGGCGAAGGCCGCCCGCGCGCTTTGCACGGTGACCTTGTCAATTTCAGCGGTCCAATTGTCGAGGTAATCCAAAGGCATGTTGTGCAAGCCCATCATGGAAATATTGCCGATCAGTTTGCTGTTGCTGTCGATGCGCAAAGGAAAGCCGCCAATCAGGTTTTGCTTGGCTGCAGTCAATTCAGCCTGTGTAGGGCCGCTCTTGATGAACTCCAAAATGGTTTCGCGCATGATGTTCACCGCTTCGCCAGTTGATTCCTTCTTGGTTTGCACACCGGCCTGGAAAGGGCCAGCATCGCCCGAGGGCATAAAGTATGAATAGGTGCTGTAAGCCAAGCCGCGCTTTTCCCGAATTTCGTTCATCAAACGGGATACAAAGCCACCGCCACCCAACACATGGTTGGCCACCAGCAAATCAAAATAATCAGGTGCCCCACGGCGCATGGCGGGTAAGCCCATTAACACATGGCTTTGTGCGGCCGGGTGATCGATTTGAATGGTTTGCCCGGTCATGGCAGCCTGTAACTCCTGAAAATCAGTGCCGCCCAAGGGGTCGCCTTGCAACTCACCGGTGGGCAAGCCTTGAGTCAACTCATTGGCCAATTGCTCGGCCTGGGCACGGGTGATGTCACCCACCATGGACACCACAGCGGCATTGCCCAGGTAGCGGGCTTTGTAGAAACTTTGAACATCGGCCAAAGTGATGGCGCCGAGGCTTTCCTCCGTGGTCAATGTGCCGTAGGGGTGGTTCGGGTAAAGGGCTTTATAAAAGGCGCGGTTGGCCAGCGTGTCAGGCTTGGTGAGTGATTCTTTCAAACCAGCCACGCTGCGAGCCATTTCACGAGCCAGAATTTCACCATCAAAAACCGGCTTCTGCAACACAGTTTTCATCAGGTTGATCGACTTCGAAAACTCGGGTTCGGATGTCAGGGTGCGCAATTGAAACCCGGCTGAATCAGTGCTGGCCCCACCCGAAAACTGTGCGCCTGTGTCGGCAAAGCCATCGGCAATGGCGTTTTCAGTCAACCCTTGCGCACCGCGTCCAATCATGTCGCCCGTGGCACTGGCCAAACCTTCTTTGCCCTTTGGGTCTGCTCGGCTGCCCGCAGGAAAGTCAACACGCACATCCAGCATGGGCAGGGCCTCTGCCCGCATGAACATGACCTTGGCACCGCTGGCAGCGGTCCAGCTTTCAATGGGCAGAGCGGCAAACACAGGCGCTGAAAACACAGCGGCTGCGGTGGCACCAGCGGCAAACAGGCCGCGAATAAACACTTTGTTACTGTTACTAAGCATGGCTTTCATTCCTGAATTAGTGGCTCAAGCCCTTGGGCGGCTCATTCTTTTTGTTCGGGTCAATTGGCAGCGGGAACAAGGTGCCCACAGTCAGCTGGTCCTGATCGAAAAAGGTTTGTGCAGCGTATTGAACCTCTTGTGCGGTCACGGTTTTGATTTGTTCAATCATCCGGTCAATGTCGGCCACTTCAAAACCAATCGTCAGGTTTTGCCCAATCTCCATGGCTTGACCAAACAGAGAATCGCGTTTGTACACCTGGCTGGCGATCAGTTGCGCTTTCACACGGGCCAGTTCAGCATCGCTGATGCCTTCTGTGGCCACCCTTCTGACTTGATCAAGCAAGGCCTTCTCCAATGCGTCCACGGTTTGGCCAGGCGCCGGGGCACCATCCAGATAGAACAGGGACGGACCACGGCCAGTCATGTCATAGCCTGCACCGGCCTGAAGCGCGATTTTCTGGGTTTGAACCAACTCCCGGTTCAAACGTGCACCAGAGTAGCCATCCAATACAGCACTTAAAACGGTGAGTGCATAGGGGTCTCTGTCTTTCAACACGTTGTTCAGTTTGGGCACTTTAAAGCCCATGATCAGATAAGGATTCTCGGCAGGTGCCTTCACCTGCACGCGTCGAATGCCTTCCTGTTTTGGCTCTTCCTGCGGCTTGCGCTCTTCCAGTTGTTTGGGCTTGACCTTGCCGTAGGTTTTTTCAGCCATGGCCTTCACTTGGGCGGGCTGCACAGCGCCCACCACCACCAACACTGCATTTTGTGGGGTGTACCAGGTGTCGTACCACTTGCGCGCGTCTTTGTAGGTCATGGCCTCAAGATCGCTCATCCAGCCAATCACTGGTGTGCGGGTGGGGTTGGCCTGAAAGGCAGTGGCCATGAAGGCTTCGTACAGTTTGCCTGTGGCTTTGTCGTCGGTGCGCCACCTGCGCTCTTCCATCACCACCTTGATTTCTTTTTCAAATTCGCTTTCGCTTAACACCAGGTTGGCCATGCGATCGGCCTCAAGGGCCATGACCTTGCCCAGGTCTTTGGCTTGCAATTGCTGGAAGTAAGCGGTGTAGTCCCGGCTGGTGAAGGCGTTGTCGCGCCCGCCCAAAGCGGCCACCCGCTCTGAAAATTCACCCACTTTCAAGGTTTTGGTTTCCTTGAACATCATGTGTTCGAGAACATGTGCCACGCCGGTGGTGCCGTTGTATTCATCGATGGAACCAGCCTTGTACCACACCATGTGCGCCACTGTGGGTGAGCGCTGGTCCTCTTTCACCACCACCCGCAAACCGTTGTTCAACGTGTACTCGGTTACGTCGCCGTCGGCCGCATGGGCCGGCGCAAACCACGCCAATGAACAAGCGGCAGCACCGGCGGCAAACATGTTGCACCAACGCCTTGCTGTTGCGAAACCCGGAAGGAAATTGCCTGTTTTTGTCATACGAAACACCTTTTGCTTCAACACTGCGTTATAGGGGTATTGTTCAAACGCCCGTTTTCTTGCCAATGGTAGAATAAGTTGTTCATCACCAACGCTTGTGACCGCCGTTCTGGCTTTTTGTTCATTGAACAACCACAGGTAAGTTTTCCAAGACTGGAGTTTTTCATGCAGATTCCTGGGCAGCGACAGGACTGGCTTGGCCGGTTGAAGTCTGGCTTGACCAAAACCCGCTCGGGCTTAAGCTCGGTGTTCACCGGGCAAAAAGTGGATGAGGCGTTTTTCGAAGAAATGGAAGAACGCTTGCTGCTCGCCGATTGCGGCTTGCCTGCCACTGAACTGTTGATGCAAAAAGTGCGCGACACCGTGTATCAAAAGGGCCTGAAAAGCCCTGAACAAGTGCGCCTGGTGTTGCGCGACGCCGTGTTTGATTTGCTGCGCCCCCTTGAAACAGCCATGGGTGTAGACCGGGCCCGGCCGCTGGTGATGATGATTGTTGGTGTGAACGGCGCGGGCAAAACCACCAGCATTGGCAAACTGGCCAACCACTACGCAGAAATCGGTTATTCCGTGTTGCTGGCCGCAGGCGACACCTTTCGTGCCGCTGCGCGCGAGCAACTCGATGTGTGGGCGCAACGCAGCAATGTGGATGTGATATCGGCCAAAGGCAACGACCCGGCTGCCGTTGCCTTTGACTCCGTTCAATCGGGCATTTCACGCAACAGCCACATTGTGATTGCAGACACAGCGGGGCGCTTGCCCACCCAAATTCACTTGATGGAAGAACTGAAAAAAATCAAGAAGGTATTGGGCAAAGCGAAGATGGATGCGCCCCATGAAATTGTGTTGGTGGTGGATGCCACCAACGGGCAAAATGCGCTTCAACAAATCAAGGCGTTCAACGACGCACTCACACTGACAGCGTTGGTGGTCACCAAGCTCGATGGCACCGCCAAAGGTGGCATTCTGGCTGCCATGTCGATGAGTACGCGCGTGCCGGTGGCATTCATCGGTGTGGGCGAAAAGCTCGGCGACCTGCGTCCATTCAGCCCACGCGAATTTGCCAATGCCCTGGTGGGCATTGATGCAGAAGGAAATGAACAGGCATGATCCAATTCAAGAATGTCACGCTCACCTACGGCTCCCACGCTGCGCTGAAAGGCGTGAACTTCCAGTTGCCCAAGGGTTCATTCGCTTTGCTGGAAGGCCATTCAGGCGCGGGTAAAAGTTCGATTTTGCGCTTGCTGGCCACCTTTGAACAACCCACAGGTGGAGACATTTGGGTGGGCAAAAGCTCGATTGCGCGCTTGGGAAGAAAAGAACGCGCGCACTATCGCCGCTCGGTTGGCTACACGGGTTTTGACGTGGAATTGCTTGAAAACAGGAATTGCTTTGACAACGTGGCCCTGCCCTTGCGGGTGGTTGGGCAATCCGAGGCTGACATTCAAAGCCGGGTGAAAGCCGCATTGGCCCGCGTGGGGCTAAGCCACACCGACCGCATGTTGCCGTCTGAACTGTCTGGCGGCCAACAATTGCGCCTGCAAATTGCCCGTGCGGTGGTGAACCGCCCGGCGCTGGTACTGGCCGACGAGCCCACCGCGCAACTCGACGATGAATCAGCCGCCAAAGTGGTGGGCCTGCTGGAAGAATTCAACCGTGCCGGCGTGACCATCATTGTGGCCACCCACGAGGCCCATCGATTCAACCGGGTCACCCACCGCCTGAAGCTGGGCGAGGGGCAAGTGCTACCTGCTTTGGCCGACTTGTCCGCTGATGGTGGGCGAGAGGGCGGCGTGCAGGCGTTTTCCAAAGATTTTCTCAGCAAGGCCTACGGGGCTTGAATATTCATTCATAAAGGCAATACATGCGTTGGTTACGATTGCAGTGGTTTTCAATTTCTGCCGGGTTGAAGCTTTGGCTTGATGAGCCTTTGGGCCACTTGTTCAACGCCCTGGTACTGGCCATTGCACTGGCCATGCCTTGGTCGATTGCCCAAGGCTTAAGCGCGGTGGTGCCTTCCATGGACCGTTGGGTCGGCGACCCGGAAATCAGCCTGTATTTCAAGCCCGACGCACCGCTCGACACGGTGAAAACGGCGGCTGCCAAACTGAAACGCGATTTTTCCGTGGATGATGTCAACATCGTGACCCCGCAGCAGGCCCTGGAGCGCTTGCGCACGCAAAGCCAAACCCCTGATTTGGCCAGTTCGCTGGCGGAAAACCCGCTGCCCTACACCGTGGTGGTGGTGCTGGATGTGAGCTCGCAAACCGACACCTCAAGCATTGAAGCCAAAATTGAAGAATGGCAGCGGTTCAATGGCGTGGAGCATGTGCAATACGACGCACAGTGGGTGCGGCGACTCCAATCGG
Organism: Limnobacter sp.; assembly: GCA_964229025.1. Lineage (GTDB taxonomy): Bacteria > Pseudomonadota > Gammaproteobacteria > Burkholderiales > Burkholderiaceae_B > Limnobacter. Next base: position 175,038 of record CAXRAE010000001.1, read on the forward strand.
TGCTCAACAGCACGCAAATCATTGCGGTGGCTTTGGGTGCCCTGATTGCAGGCATGGTGCTGGTAGTAACATTCAACACGGTGCGCCTGCAGCTGATACGCAACCAGGCCGAAGTGCATGTGTTGAAGTCACTGGGCGCAACCGACACCGAGGTGGGCCGCCCCACCCTGTGGTGGTCAGTCAGCCTGGCGCTGGTGGCCTTTGGCCTGGCTTATGGGGTGGTCAGCACCGCCATGGGGCTGGCCGACGAGGCCGCCGGGCAGTTCATTCGTGAGTTTGACCGGGATTTCCGCTTCGAACAGCCCAGCGGCATGACCACACTGGGCTTGATTCTGGTGTGGGTGGTGCTGGTGATGCTGGGGGCCTGGGCCTCGGTGAAATCCACGGTGTTGCGAATTCATTAAACCGGTCAGTGATTAACCGGTCAGTAATTCAGCACAAAATTGCGCACGCCTTTGGTCCATTCCGGTGGGTTCACACGGAATGCATCAATCAACTTGCTGTTGTCGAGCACTGAATACGCCGGGCGCGCGGCTGCAAAATTCATGTCGGCTGTTTTGGCACGCTCGATGGAAGGCATGCGCTGCACAATGCCCTGCTTCTGGGCCATTTCAATGGCATAACAGGCGTAGTCAAACCAAGTGGTTTGCCCCTGTGCGCTGGCGTGGAAAATCTCGCCGCTGGGCACCTCAGTGGGGAAATCAGGCAAAAAGGTGGGTGCCAGTTTGCCCAAGGCCTTGTAACGCTGCATGGCCACCACGCCAGCCACCGACAGGCCCAACTCGGCCAGCCAGTTTGCGGGTGTTGGCGTGCCTGCCTGGTCATCGACCACTTTCAAGGTGTCACGTTCCTGCGCCAGTTTGATCATGGTTCTGCAAAAATTATGGCCCCGCTGTGCGTACACCCAACTGGTGCGCAGCACCACCCAATTGCCACCCACTTCCCGAAGGTACTGTTCACCAGCCAGTTTTGATTGGCCGTACACACTCAAGGGGTTGGTGGCGTCGGTTTCGCAGTAAGGCTTCGTTGAGCGCCCATCAAACACATAATCGGTGCTGTAGTGCACCAGCACACTGCCCTGCTTTTTGCATTGCTCTGCCAACACGCCCACTGCGTGGCCATTGATGGCGTGGGCCAACTCAGGCTCGGCCTGTGCTTTTTCCACGTTGGTGTAGGCGGCCGCGTTGATGACCACATCGGGGCGAACATCTTTGAGTGCGTTGACCACACTGTCCGGATTGGACAAATCGGCTTTGTCGCGCCCATAGCTGACCAAGGCGTCCATGGTGTCCATCAAAGCGGGTTTTGCATGCTGGCCGATGGTGTGGCCCAACTGGCCTTGTGCGCCAAGCACGAGTACGCGAATTCCCAAAGCAACATTCTCCTGAACACAGTTGCCGTAGTTTAACCGAGTTGGTTTCACAGGGCTGGCCAAAGCCACTGGGGTAGCGGCTAAAATTCACCACCCAACATTCACCGCCGCGCTGTCACCTGTTGAACCCAAGCCTGGTTGCCCAAGTACCACTGCACGGTTTTACGAATGCCGGTCTCGAATGTTTCCTCAGGTCGCCAACCCAACTCACGCTCAATTTTTCGGGCGTCAATGGCGTAACGCCGATCGTGGCCAGGGCGGTCGGTGACAAACGCAATTTGCGTGGCGTAGGAAACACCGTCCTGCCGGGGAGACAATTCATCGAGCAAACTGCAAATCAGGTTCACCACATCCAGATTGGCTTTCTCGTTCCAGCCACCAATGTTGTAGGTTTCACCGGTTCGGCCTTGCTCCAGCACACGCCGAATGCCACGGGTGTGGTCTTCGACAAACAACCAGTCACGAATTTGCTGACCATCGCCGTACACGGGCAAAGGCTTGCCTGCCAAGGCGTTCGAAATCACCAAGGGGATCAGCTTTTCCGGAAAATGATAAGGGCCATAGTTGTTGCTGCAATTGGTGGTCAGCACGGGCAAGCCGTAGGTGTGATGCCAGGCGCGCACCAGGTGGTCGCTGGCGGCTTTGCTGGCTGAATAGGGGCTGTTGGGCTCATAGCGATTGGTTTCAGCAAAGGGCGCGTCTTCGGCGCTCAAGGTGCCGTACACCTCGTCGGTGCTGACATGCAGAAATCGAAAATCCGCCTTGGCCTGCTCATCAAGGGTGGTCCAGTATTCGCGTGCGCATTCCAGCAACCGGTAAGTGCCCACCACATTGGTTTCAATGAAGGCCGCTGGCCCCGTGATGGAACGGTCTACATGGCTTTCCGCCGCAAAGTTCAAAATGGCACGCGGCTTGTGTGCATCCAAAACACCCTTCACTGCATTGATGTCTCCAATACTGGCGTGAACAAACGTGTGTGCGGGGTGCTTCAGTGTGTCACCAAGTGTGCTGAGGTGCCCGGCGTAGGTCAGCGCATCCAGGCTGACAACAGGCTCATCGCTGTTCTCGAAGTGCTGGCGAACAAAGCAGGAACCGATAAATCCGGCCGAGCCGGTTACTAGTAAAGTCATAAAAAGTTTTTATTAAATTAATATGTTTGGTCAAATTGGTTAAATTAGTTTAAACGGGGCGGCGATGCGACGGCGGCCAGCAATGCTTCCGAAGCACGACCACCCGTACATTATCAGGGGAAACAATGATTAGCATTACAACACCATTGAAAAAGATGGGTACTTTGGGCGCCGTATTGGCTTTGGCAGGCTGTGTGGTGGTGGCACCCGTGCCCAAAGATGAAGCCACTACACAATCGCAGGCTGCACCTGCGGCGATGTGCAACATCGAGGGCAAGCAGGTTCAAGACTTGTCCGACGGCACCACCCAAGCACGAATCGAACAATCGTGCGAGGAAACAGTCATCACCATCAAGAATACTCATCCGATTCATCCGAAACGTTGCCAGGTGCTGCTTGCGCAAGCCGCCACCGAGCTTTACATCATGCCCGGAGAAGAAAGGACATTGACCCAAACAGGTACGGTTGAACGCAGCCGCATCCAGCTGAACTGCCTGAACGACTGGAACCGGCCCAAGTAATTGTAAAACAAACCTAAATGGGGGGCTTTTTGCCCCCTTTTTTATTGATCACCCCACAAACCCTTACCGCAAAATGAGGAACACTTTGGCCGGTATGGGGTTAGCACATGGGTATTTTCAGCACTTCGAAACAGAATCAGATTCTTGACCAATCGATTGATGCAGTCATCAGCATTGACGAAAAAAACAACGTGACCTATTACAACGCTGCAGCCGAGAAACTGTGGGGTTACGAGCGTTCCGAGGTGATCGGCAACAACGTCAAAATGCTGGTACCCAAAGCCATTCAAAGCCAACACGATGGTTACGTGAATAAAAACCGCGAAACCGGGCAAGACAAAATCGTGGGCACCTTCCGCGAAGTCGAGATGGAGCGTAAAAACGGCGAAAAAATTTGGGCCTCATTGAGTCTGTCCAAGGTCAGAAGTGGTGGCAAAATCACCTACACCGCCTTTGTTCGCGATATTTCAGCCGAACGCAACGCACGCGAACAAATCAACCAAACCTTGGAACAGACCATCGATGCAGTGGTCACCATCAACGCCAAAAACAACGTCACCTTCTTCAACGCCGCAGCCGAGCGACTGTGGGGTTACCAGCGCGACGAGGTGTTGGGCAAGAATGTGAAAATGCTTGTACCCATGACCCTTCAAAGCAATCACGACAACCTGGTGAATGCAAACCGAACCACCGGCGTGGATAAAATCGTTGGCACCAGCCGCGAGGTGCGCATTGAGCGCAAGGACGGGCGCGTGGTGTGGGGCGGGCTGTCGCTGTCGAAACTGCGTGTGGGCGATGAAATCATGTACACCGCCTTCGTGAAAGACGTGACCAAAGAAGTGGAACAACGCGAGCAGTTCCGCCTGCTTTCGCTGGTGGCCAATGAAACCGACAACTCAGTGGTAATCACAGGCCCCGAAGGGCTGATCGAATACGTGAACCCTGGCTTTTGCAGGCTGACGGGTTACACCCTGCAAGAAGTCATCGGCAAGAAGCCCGGGCACTTGCTGCAAGGCAAGGAAACCTCACCGGAAACCGTTCAAAAAATCCGCGAAAAAATCAAAGCGAAAACCGCTTTCTACGATGAAATTCTGAACTACGACCGCAACGGCAACCCGTACTGGATTTCGCTGGCCATCAACCCGGTTTTTGATGAACAGGGCCAATTGAAGCAATTCATTTCGATTCAAGCGAACATCACCGAAACCAAAACCAAATCGGTGGAATTCAATGTGCGCCTGGACGCCATTCAACGATCCAACCTGGTGTTGGAATGGACCCTGCAAGGTGAGGTGGTGGAGGCCAACAGCCTTTTCAAGGCCTTGGCCGGTGCCACCAACCTGCAAGGTATTCAGCGCAATGAAAACAGGCTGGAACAGGTGTTGAGCAACCAGGCCTTGGCTTCACTGAAAGCCGGCGAGGCCATCAGCACTGAACTGGAATTTCGAAGTTGCGACAACACGCCCTTTTATGTGTCGGCCACAGTCACCCCAATCAAGGGCTTTGATGGGCAGGTTAAACGGGTGGTGATGTACGGCACCGACACCACTTCACGACGCAGAACAATTGAAGAAACCAATTTGGCGATGACCGATGTGGTGCAGGTGAGCGACCAGATCGGGTCCATTGTGGGCACCATCAATGGCATTGCTTCACAAACCAATTTGTTGGCCTTGAATGCGGCCATTGAAGCCGCACGCGCCGGTGAAGCCGGGAGGGGCTTTGCGGTGGTTGCCGATGAAGTGCGTGGGCTGGCCCAACGCAGCGCCGATGCAGCCCGCGAAATTTCCAAACTGGTTGGCGAAACCAAACACAAGGTGGAAGACCTGGCCAAGTCATTGAGTGAACTGGACAGCAAGGTTCAAAACGAGCAAAAGTAAACTCGGGGCGCTTATTTGGCCACCTTCTCCACTTGCCCTGCGCCAAGCTCGACACGGCGCTGGGCCCCCAGCACATTGAGCAACACCAGCACACGGTCGGCGCTTTTGTGGTTTGCGATTGTTCCCAACAGGCCTTCGAAAGGCCCCTCTTCCACACGCACCGTACTGCCAACTGCGGGCAGGCTCACAGCGGCCAGGTCCAGTTGATCGCTGTCATCGACCTGGGCTTGAATCAGATCGATCAGCTCATCTGGCACCGGGGTGGCCTTGCCGCCAAATTTGACCAAATCCACACAACCTTTGGTTGAACGCAGCTTGGAGAAATCATCCACGCCACTTTCCAATTTCACAAACATGTAGCGGGGAAACAATGGCTCAACCACCTCAGCTGCGGGCATGCCGGATTTTCGCTTGCGCACCTTCGCCTTGGGGAAAAACACCCGGTATTGCTGGCGCTCCAGGTTATCCACCGCCACGGCTTCCTGGCGGGGCTTGGTGTACATCACGAACCATTGCGACATGGGGGTAAACCACTTCGATGTTGAACAATGCGATTAGTTTAACGTCAAGAAGGCCCGCGCCTATTTCAAACGTTCAAAAGGCATGGCCTGTGCATCTTTCTCCGATAAAACAGGGGCAGTCAGACCCAATTTACGCAGTGGCCAATCGATGTTCAAAATCGGGTCGCTCCACAACAGGCACTGCTCGTGCTCAGGGCTGTGAAAGTCAGTCACTTGGTAACTGGTCACTGCCGTGTCGCTGAGTGTTAAAAAACCATGGGCAAAACCGGGCGGAATCCACAACTGCAAATGATTGCTGGCGCTGAGCTCTAGCCCATACCATTGGCCAAACGTGCCTTCACTTTCGCGCAAATCCACCGCCACATCGTAAATGGCACCATGAGAAACACGCACCAGTTTGCCTTGCGACTTGGGTGCAGCCTGCCAGTGCAGGCCGCGCAACACACCACGCTTGGACAGCGACTCGTTGGTTTGCACAAATTCGGGTTGCTGACCACTGGCCTGCTTGAAATCCTGAGCCTGAAAGCATTCCATGAAATGCCCGCGCTCATCCACATACACCTTGGGTTGCAACACCAGCAAACCCGGCAAAGGTTCATTTAGAAGTTTCATGCAATCAAACCCAACAAATAATCACCATAGCCGCTGTTGCGCAGGGGCTGAGCCAGCGCGCGCAGGGCGTCGGAATCGATCCAGCCCAAACGCCAGGCCACTTCCTCCGGGCAAGACACTTTCAAGCCCTGCCTGCGCTCAATGGTTTGAATGAAGTTGGCGGCATCCAGCAGGTTGTCGGCGGTGCCGGTATCCAGCCACGCTTGCCCGCGCCCCATGGTTTCTATCCGCAATTCACCTTGGTTCAAGTAAGCGCGAATCACATCCGTGATTTCAAGTTCCCCACGCGCCGATGGTGTTAAACCGGCGGCAATGCCCGGCGCTTGTCCATCAAAAAAATAAAGGCCAGTGACAGCATATTTGCTTTTCGGGTTCGCTGGCTTTTCCTCAATGCCAACAACCGCGCCGTTGTCGTCGAATTCGACCACACCATAGGCACGCGGATCGGCCACAGCGTAGGCAAACACCGTTGAGCCTTGGGTTTGTGCACAGGCTGTGCGCAATTGCCGCACCAGGTTTTGCCCGTAAAACAGGTTGTCGCCCAACACCAAGGCACACGGTGCACCTTGCAGGAATGCTTGGGCCACCAGCAGGGCTTGTGCCACACCCCCTGGCTTGGGCTGTACGGCGTATTCAATGTGCATGCCCCAACGCGAGCCATCACCCAGCAATTGCTCGAACCGCGGAGTGTCGTGCGGGGTGGACACGATCAACACCTCACGCACACCGGCCAGCATCAAAGTGCAAAGTGGGTAGTAAATCATGGGCTTGTCGTAAACCGGAAGCAGCTGCTTGCTAACAGCCGCCGTGGCCGGGTACAAACGGGTGGCCTGCCCACCAGCCAACACAATGCCTTTGCGATTCATGGGTGTTTTGAAACTGTGAAAAGTGACCACGCCAGTGTAAGCCAGCTTTTGAATTAAAAGTATTGCACAGCCAAGTACATACAATATATTCTTTGTATTTAACCTCAAGTTAACACCCTTTAACAGCCCCACATGCACCAAGCAGCCGTACACCGAGAACAAGCCACTTTATTGTTTAACAACCTGCCATTCGTGCTGCTGGGTGGGGTTGCTTCGGCCAGCGGCCTGGCCGTCGTGCTTTGGAATGTGGCACCACAACCAGCGATACTGTGGTGGTTGGCTGCAGTGTATGCACTCAGCGCTGCTCGTTGGTTGAGTGTAAAAAACTTCAGGCGAGCCGCCGCCCCGGTGAATGGCAAGGGCTGGATGAGTGTGGCCCTGCAATGCACCGCTTTGTCGGGTGTGCTGTGGGGGGTTGCAAGCCTGCTCTTTTTCTCAACCGAGCCCATTGTGTTAATGACCTTGGCCACATTCCTGGCGGCCATGGTGGCCGGTGCAGTGTCTTCGCACGCGTGCTACAACTTGTCCTACATTGCCTTTGCGCTACCTGCTGCCGGGCCATTTGCCATTCGGTGTATTTGGGAAGAACAGCTGTCTTTGGTGGTGTTGGGGCTGCTGACCTTGGTGTTCGTGCTGGTGAACATTCGATATGGCCGCAACCTGGAAAAAATGGTTCTGAAATCCATACGCTTACAGTTTCAAAACAATGAATTAGTTTCCGAATTGACCGATCAAAAGAATGTCGCAGAGCAAGCAAGCCAAGCAAAAACCCGTTTTCTGGCAGCCGCCAGCCACGATCTTCGCCAACCTGTACAAGCCATCGAACTGTTGGTGGATGCGCTCAGCGAAGACCTGCACAACCACCCAAGCCGCCACCTGCTTGATCGAATTCAAGACGCAGGCAACGGGCTGCGCAACTTGCTGAACTCCTTGCTGGATTCGTCCAGAATCAATGCCGCCGCGATCACCTCCAAACCGCGCAACGTCAATTTAATGCCCATGCTGCAACGTCTTTGCAACGAATTTTCCCCATTGGCCAATGAGAAAAACCTCGACCTGCGGCTGGCAAGAACCACACGCTGGGCCTACACAGACCCCGAGTTGCTGGAATTGATTGTGCGCAACCTGATCGAAAACGCCATCAAATACACCCGCACCGGGCGAGTGCTCGTTGGCTGCAGAAACTGTGGCGGTGGTGTTCGGCTGGAAGTGCACGACACGGGCCCGGGTATACCGGCAAAAGTCCAACCCCTGATTTTTGAGGAGTTCTATCAAGTAGACCGTCTTGATCAGGATCGGCCCAAAGGCCTTGGGCTTGGCTTGTACATCGCCCAAAGCCTTGCTAACTTGATGCAACATGAAATCGGTCTGAAATCGAGGGAAGGTAAAGGCTCGATGTTTTATATCAAGCTGCCCTCGGGGCGCGAAGAACACAACCTCAGCCAAGGGGTGACCGCACAACGCACGCCCTACAATCCGCTGAAAGGCAAAGTGGTGCTGCTGATCGATGACGATGTGCTTGTTCGAAGCAGCGTGACAGAAATGCTCGAGAGGTGGCGTTGCACCGCGGTGTGCGCGGAATCAGCGGAAAGCGCAATCAGCTTGCTGTTGTCTCGCGGCTTGGTTCCTAACGCCATCGTGGCCGACTACAGGCTTCGTTACCAAACAACAGGCGTGCAAGCCATTCAAGCCTTGCAGATGCAACTGGGTAAAATTCCGGCGGTGATCCTGACTGGCGACACGGCACCCAGCCGAATTCAGGAAGCACGAGATTCAGGGTTCCGGATATTGCACAAACCGTTGAGCGGTGCACAGCTGCGCGGGGCTTTGGGGGAAGTGATTGGATGAAAAAAGCCCCCGAAGGGGCTTCAAAGTGCTCTGAAGGAACTATGCTTTCATCGCAAGGCACGATTCGCTTTCAAACGAACCAAAATACTAAACAACCCAAGCAAAGCGAATAAGTTCAAGGCCCCACCCCCGCCACCACCGCTAGCCGAAACAGAGGGTGCTGGGTTCTGTGACGGCTGAGTTACCGGCTGCACGCTATTTTGGTTCAACTGGAAAGTGGTTTTCGGGCCATTCGCGTTGGTTTTAGACTGCCCATTTAGGAATCCTGAAATCGTTGGTGTAAACCTCGCGTTCAGTGGCCCACGAATCGTTACCGTACGAGTGTTGTTCAATGATTTATCAGCAGGCTCCGTGACCGTGCAATTCGCGCTCGGCCCTTCGATAACAGCTGAAAATCGTGATGCCTCTTCTGAACTAAATACTATTTCACAAATGTCATCAAAGCCCTCAGCGAAGTTGCGCGTTTCGACTTTCACTGCCACGGGGTCACCTGGTTGCGGCTCAGGATTTGGCAATGGCTGCGGTTCAGGCTGCGGTTCAGGCTGCGGTTCAGGCACAGGTGGCGTAGATGGTGGGTTGGCACTGCCTATGAAATCCACTGAGTTTTGAGTTAAACGCAAGACTACGTTACGAGTGCTTCGCGTATTTTGATTCAGTTCAAACCCTTCAATAGTAGCCATGAATTCCGAACCTGCTGGACCCTCTGTTGTGATTGTCTGATCACGCGGGCTCGCTGTGCTTGTGCATAACCCATTGGAGCCGTTGATCACTGACCTAACTCCCTGAGCGCTATCGGCATGTATAGTCAAGGTGCAAATCGACCTATAGCCACCAGCGAATTCTGATGATGCTATGGTTACATGTGGGTTACGAGTGACAGTACCACCCTGCACTGCCAATAAAAAGTCGTCTGCGCGGAGCGAATAGCAGTTCGTCCTTCCAGAAATACACCGGGAATCATTCTGATTGTTGTTTTGATAGGCGGTTGCCCGCATCAACTCCACCGCACGTGCGCCGGTCAATGTTGAGTCAAACATTCTGGCGTAACCCAAAATTGCAGACACTGTGGGCGCAGAAAAACTGGTTCCCAGCACCCCAATCGTACTGTTCGCCGACGCGCCATCACTAACAGGGTAGGAGTCTGCACTCCCGAAAGATGTACCTCCTCCGATGGTCGAAATATCGAGCTCGTCGCTAATTGCACTATAAAAGGTGTAATTACCCGCATTGTCCACAGCACCGACAGAAACGACTCCAACACAATTTGCCGGGGCTCCGATTCCGAAATTGGTACCTCCATTTCCAGATGAAGCCACAACAATAATGCCCTTTTCAATGGCCAGGTTTACAGCATCTTGTTCAATCCGACTGCACGGCTGGCCTTCTTCTCCTCCAAGACTCAAATTCATTACACTTGGCCGATCGACTGTTAAATCAGCCATGCGCTTATACGAGTTCAAGTAGCCGGAAAATGTAAAGCTTTCAAATTTTTGCCCATCTCGAACAAAGCAATCGAATACTTTTAGAACATGCGCCTTTGCCAAAGGCGCAATTCCCGCTGTTCCAAAACCATTGTTAGCGCCCGCGATCATCACACCCATAACATTCTCGCCATGAAGCCCAATGTCGGATTCACAATCTTTGCCGTTCACTGTCGCATCAGTGCCAGGATTGCCTTGTGCATCACGTTTCAGATAATTGGCCTGACTCAAAATCCTTCCGCTGAAATCTACAGTGTCTCTCCAACCCGAATCAACCACTGCATAAATAATTGAACCACTCATCTCGCGATACTTCTGCATGACGCTATCAATTTGTGGACTTACGCTGCGCGATGCAACCACAGAAGCGCTTGAAGAACCTCTACCGCTAAAGACTTGTAGTTGATTTCGCCAGCCTGGGTCGTTGAAAGAATCAACACCAAGTTTGTGTAACTGCTTCTTAGTCGGATAATCTACAAACTCAACTTGAGGAATAGACTCAAGTCGCATTCCCATCGACTTCACATCATTCTTTGATCTAGCATCGATCACCTCGACCTCCAACCAGGAGTCAAGCACAACACCCTTAATCAAAAGTTTTCCAGAATTTGGAAGTACTCTTTTACCCATCGCGATTATGGAATCAACCGATGAGGTCATGCGATTCATGTCTTTTAACTTCACATACAGAGTTTTACTCTCGTCGGCCGCCTGAGCGACACCAGCACCAAAAAAAGCCGCAACTAGAGCGGCCCCGATCAACAATATTTTTTTCATCGTCTCAACCCAAACTCACCAAAGAGGTACACATTAAATCTCTAGAAGAGTGCTCTGAGAACCTGTAACTTTTCCAAACCCGAAAACCAAAATTTCAATTCTACTTTTTGGGAAATCGTCCTCTGACATACCTAAAAGTGTGAATCAATGTTAACTAGCTCTGAAATATACTTACAAAATAAATATTCCAATCAAAAATTCAAACAAATTTAATGAAGAAATCGACTCAAACTTTCAATAATTATTAATCACATTAGCAATAGAAAAATAACAATCCCACTCAAATGAGGGCCCTTCAATTAACCAGTAATTTGCGTACGGCATGTCACCTTTAACTGGTATTTTCCATTTCCCAATAATAGTTAAAGATTAAAAGCCTGTATTTAGACGTCAGCCAAATCTTTGTGACGTTAAAAATTATTTCTTTTATCAGTCCAGTTTTTTTGAATTCAACAACTCGCAAAGACGAGTGTTTTTTACATATTCATATTTTTTGAGTCATTAAGCCATGAACCACACACTCCCATCCAAGAGGGTCGTCACCGTCGCCTTGGCGGGCCTTTTCCTCTCCGCGTGCGAGACCATAGGGCCAATTCAACAAACGATGGAACGGGCATACAACGACCCGTGCTCTGGCGAACGTGACGGCGTCATGCAGGCAGTGGGAGCTGGTCTGGGCGGTTTTCTCGGGGGGAAAGTCGGGGAAAAAATTTCAGAGAAAAACGGCGAACTGATCGGGACACTGATTGGTGGTGTCGCAGGAAGTCTTCTCGCCAAAAGTATTTCTGCCAGAAACTGCGAACTTCACAAGATCGCCCAGGCCAACAACGTGCCAATCACCTTCTCATCCGTCCAGCTTGAGGGGCAGCAAACATCAAAAGCCAACATGGTAGTGATCGAAGACCCACTTGCCCAATTCCAAGTCAACAGTGCAAAGCCAACGCCACAGGCAAGACAATTTTTCCTGGAAATGGCCAGGCAATATTTCAAACCTCCAGAGAATCTTCCAGCAAGCGAACAACAGGCATTTCTGCGCGAACGCGCCCAGATGCGCATTTTCTTAATCGGACACAGTGATGACACAGGCAATTCAGCCTACAACGCACAGCTTTCAGAAGAGCGAGCCAAAGCGGTGGCAGAAATATTTGCATCAGCCGGCTTTTCAAACACTCAGATTTTTTATCAGGGTGCAGGTGAAATGTTTCCCGTTGCCAGCAACCTCACCGAAGGTGGTCGCGCTAAAAACCGACGGGTAGAGATTCTCGATGTTGCCGACGAAACCGCCTTCACACAGTATTTGTCCCAGAGGCGAACAAACCTGGCCTACCTCACACCCAGCAACGAGGCCTCTGTCGCAAACACGGAGAGCAGCAAGAAACCCGCACCACCAAAGCCTTCGGCGAGGGTAAATCCAAAAATCGACTTCGGCGGAGAGCTGGTCACCACGCAATACGCACAGCTGAATTTTGTACCTGAACAAACCACATCGGCACTTTTTCCAATTTCGGAAGCCCGCGCAGACACGGTAGCCAACAGCTGTGCAATGGACAGGGCACGTGCATCACGCGGCGTGAAATCCCTGGATGGCAAGCAATACAAGACGCAAGACTACATGCCTGGCTTGTACGGCTCATCATGGGCTGGTAACGCAAATGGACACCTGATCACCATGGAAAAAATGGCGGTGCTGCGCGACCAGGCACTACCTGCGATGAGCCCTACCCTGAGGGTTTACAAAGATTACTCAAACCCTCGGGCCAAACCAAACCTGACAGAAAACCCTGACGTGAATGTTTATCGAGGCAAGGGCAGCATCTTGTATCGCGTGTTTTCAAAAGACCCCACTGTTAAATGCATGGACATTGTGATCGAGCAAGGCACCAACGGCTCATTTGGGGTGGGCGACACCAACCTTGTGTATGCGGTTGGACCCAGCAATTATCAAAAACGCTTGCAGATGCAAATTTTCAATAAAAAGAAGCAGTGACATTTCAAGGCTGAACCCACATGAACGATTTCACAGACCAACTTCTGTCCAACAGAGCCTACTTTCTGGTTCTTTTCACCTTTGGCCTCTTTCTGGCCATGCTTGCCAACCGCAAAGTACGCTTTTTGCTCATGGATTTCTGGACACGATTCCCCGTGATAGGCGGTATCGCCCGGCTTTCGAAAGACACCGGAGAATCCAACAACGGCTGGCGCCACTCCGAAGAAAAACTGTGCGGACAATACAAAAAGTACGTTGACATGATTGGCCAGCGCACATTTGACAACAATATCGAATACCTACGCCTCTCCGGCGACCTTGGCCGTCAACCAGTTCCTGCCTATGCCTACGGCCTACTGTTTATTTTGTTGGTCATGGAAGCGCTCGGGTTTTCGTTCCTGCTCGCCAAATGGACTGCCGAAGGCGGCTCAACCAATGTTCAAACCACAGTGGCTTACGCAATCGTGATGGTGTTGGCCATCATCCTCGCGATCATCATGGAACGGGCAGGTCACCAGTTTTTCCGAACATCTATTTTGCGCAATTGCTTCACCACCTTCAAATCCAGCCGCAACACACGTGGCAATGAAGAGTATTTCAGCAGAACCATGAGTTTAAGCAACGCCCAGGATCTGGATGAAAATGAGCAAGAGCATGTCCGCACAGTGAACCGCATTGCGAACGGAAAACAGGACAAGGGCAGTTACGGCTGGGGGATGGTCGCTATCGCCGCGATCATCATCATTGCTGCCGGTTCAGTGTACATGCGCTACGAGGCATTGAATGGCGAACAAATACGAGAAACCACAGGGCAAAACCAGGCAGGCGGCACCTCACCTTTTGGCAATGGCGATCCGTTTGCCACATTGGGCGAAACACCCATGCCTTTGGCTGAAAGCGAGTCTCAAACAAGTGCAGACGTGCAAGCAGAACGAGACGCGCAGGACAGCCGCAAAGGCGAAGGTCTCGCCGCGTTTGCAATATTGGGTTTTATTTTTGTAGCCACACAAATCGTTGGCATGGGTATTGGTTATCGCTATGGTTTCGCAGGCCGGGAATCCAAGGCTGCTTACAACATGGTTCACGGTTGCTCCACCTATGATCAGTACCTCTCTGTGGTTCGTCCAATCGTGGACATTGCCAGCGGTCGGCTAAAAGACCTTCAACAACGCATGGAAGAACGCCTGGGCACACGCCTGGGAAGCAAAAAAACCTTTCATGACTTCCTTGCCGAGAAAAAAAGGGGAGAGACCAGATCCATGCAAAACGACGAGCGGGAATCACCTGCACCAAACATTCAAAAGCAGGGTAAACCTACGCACTCTGGCGCACGCGGCCTGACAGTGCGCGATGTCATCGAACAGATGAATGAACTCAATAACGTCGACGACGAGAAAGACCTATACAAGACACTTCCTGCCGAACTGAAGCAAAACCCCGATTTGGTGACCTGGCTTGTTGAACGAAAAAAAGAGCGCGAAAAGGCCAAGACAAACCCCAACATTGAGGAGTTGTTTTGATAAACACTTTCAAACCCTCCTTGCTGCTAACCAGTGTCAGCCTCGCTTTCATCGCACTTCTACCTGTGGCGTCCTGGGCCGCCGTGGACAATCAAGTACCAAGCTGCTACAACATTCATGGGCTAGATCAAAAGCCACCGAAAATCGACAAAGAGCTGTTTTTGCTGATCGACCAAACCACCCCACTTGACGATGAACTGAAACGTTCAGTGCTTTCAAATGTGGGGCAGGTCGCCGTTCCCGGCAGTAAGTTCGTAGTGGGTAAATTTTCATCGTTTGGTCAAGGTCGTTACTTCGAAATTCTTGCTGCGGGCGCCATTGAGCCTGGCTTGAGTCAAGATCAACGCGACTCGACCGGACAAAAACCTCTTGCTGATTTCGACAGTTGCTTAGCCAAACAAGCCGACTATGCGCGCAAGCTGGTTGCTGGCTCCATTCGCAAAGCCTTTGAAGGCATATCCCCTTCGTTGAACCGCTCAGACATCATGGACAGCTTCAAACGTCTTAGCGATCGCATCAGAACATCCGATGCCAAGGACAAACTCGTATTCTTGGTGTCTGACATGGTCGAAAACTCCAGCGTCACGAGCTTTTATGCCAAAAACACTGTTAGGGAAATTGACCCGAAGAAAGAATTGCAGCTCAGCACCGACCATGAAGTGTTGCCGAACACTGGAGTAGCCCGTATCTACGTGCTTGGTGCAGGGCTGATACAAGCCCCAAACCAATCGAAATCACAAAACAGCGAAGTGTATCGCGAACCCCAAAAGATGATCGCCTTGCGAAAGTTTTGGGAAATGTACTTTTCGGCTGGGGGTGCCACACTTGAAGAATTTGGCGCACCCGCACTTGTTCGGCCTTTAAGCTGGACCACACCATCACCTGTTGGAGAGCGCAAATGAAAAAATTCATTCCTGTATTCGGAGCCATCTTACTCAGTGGCTGTTTCCAAACCAAGCTAGACACATCTTCTGCAGAGAATTTTGCTGCAACTGCCGAGAAGGTGATCGAAGAGGTTGACGGCTCAGCGGCCGAGAAACGCGAAGTCCGACGAGTCCTCACAGAACTCAGCCTTGCTATGGGTATGTCAGAGATGGGTGGCTTATTTGGTATGGGGTCAAAGAGCAACAACCAAAAGCTTGAAGCAACCCTGAACGAACTCGACGGCAAAACCGCTGATGACCTCGTCAAACTAATTCAAGAAAGAAAAAAATAACCTTCAGTTCTTACCAGGAGATCAACATGAATGACACCGCGCTTCCAACCGAACCAACCCCCAACACCGTTACAACAAGCAATAAGTCGACAGTACAACTTGTTTACGCGCTGATGGCCATCGGCTTTGTTTTCGGGTTGACTTACCTGATCGGCGGAATCATGGCCCTACTGAAAAAAGGTGATGAGCCCGATCCTCTTTTAAAAGCTCATTACGTCTACCAAGCCAGAACTTTCGGCTACAGCCTACTGTGGCTTACGCTGGGTATTGTGACAGCCTTTTTCTTGGTTGGTTACTTGGTATTGATTGCCAATTACATTTGGGCACTGTATCGCATCATCAAGGGCTGGCTGGCCTTGACTGAAAGCCGAGTCGTTTAAGCAGAAACCACCAGCGTGGCAACACGCTGGTGCAGCTGCTGCATCGTCACTGTTTCCGGGGCAAGCGGCGAACCCGCCCGCACCACCACAGGCCGCCCGAAATCCCACAGCGGCAAACGTTTCAGAATGTTTGCGTGCTTGCGGCTAAACGCGCTGCCCCACATGCGACCAATGCCCACAGGCACCACTGGTGCTGGCGCCAATTGCAACATTTTCAGCAAACCCGGTTTGAATGGTGCCAATTGGTCATCTCTTGAAATGGCACCTTCTGGAAAAATGCACACCAGTTGCCCATCTTCAATACGCTTTTGTATTTCCTGCATGGCGGCGTTGTACACCGCCTCGTCTTCATTGCGCCCGGCAATCGGAATGGCCCGCATGGCTTTGAAAAACCAGCTTACGACAGGCACATTGAAAATTTTGTAATACATCACAAACGTGAATGGTCGCCGGCAAGCGGCGCTGACGACAAACGCATCCACCCAGGAAATGTGATTGGGTGTGATATACGCCGCGCCCGTTTCCGGGAAATTGTGAAAGCCCTTCACCCGGTAACGGTAAAAGCTGTGCACCAGCAGAAACACCACGAACCGCGCCATGAATTCTGGCACGGTTTTGAATACCACCAAGCACACCAACACATTGAACAGCGCCGCCGCAAGCAACACACTGGGCAGCGGCATGTTCAAGCTCAACAAGCCCACACCCAGTAGCGCGGCCAACACCATGAACACGCTGTTTTGAATATTCAAAAATGCAATCACCGATGCAATGGTTTCGCGCGGCGCACGCAACTGCACCACTGCATACAAGGGCACCACAAACAGGCCGCCCGCAACACCCAACCATGCAAGCCACACGGCAAAGGGCACCAATTGGCCCACTGGCTGATCCACAGCCCCCCACAGGCCCAGCAAACCGGCCACCATGCCAAGCGCACCCAAGGGTACCAGGCCTATTTCAACCTGCTTGCCGGAAAACTTCTCGGCCAGAAACGAACCCAGGCCCACACCCACTGAGAACACAGCCAACAACCCGGCCAAGCCCAATTCATCCAGGCCCAAATGGTTTTTACCCAATGCGGGCAAATTGCCCAACACCAATGCACCTGTGAACCAGAACGTACTAATCGCCAACACACTACGCCGCACAGCCAGTTGTTCAGTGGTGTCTCGCCAGGCCTGCACCACCGAGGTGTAAGCCAACGACCAATGCCATGACGGCAAGTTCGCAGGCCTGGAAAAACTGGCCAGCGCCGGAATACGCATGGCTTGCCACAAACCCAAGCCACTGCACACCAAAATAGACAACACCTGCCAGTGGGGCGCATCACTACTGGCCAACAACAACCCAGCGCCAACCGTGCCAAGCAGAATCGCCATGAATGTGGCGGTTTCCACACCGGCATTGCCGGCCATCAATTCAGCGGGCTTTAACACCTTGGGCAGGTAGGCATATTTCAAAGGGCCGTACAGGGCAGATTGAACACCCATCAACAACACGCACACCAAGAGCAACCAGCCCGCATTGAACATGAAGCCAAGCCCTGCCAACACCATCACTGCAAGTTCCATCCACTTCAAGCGCACAAACAACCGTGAGGGCTCGGTGCGACTGGCCAACACGCCGCCCAAACCAGAACACAAAGCGAACGGCACGATGAACAACCCCGCCACCACATTGGCCAACACCGCTTCAGGCCAAGGCAAGCCGTAGCGCAGGGATTGGTAAACCAGCAACAGCACCACCAGGTTCTTGAACAAATTGTCGGTCAAGGCACCCAAGGTGGATGACCAAAAATATGGCGCGAAGGCTGGCAGGCTGAGGAGTTTGAACATGGGTTGCTATTAACGGGCCAGCGCATCAAGCGCCATTTTGGCCATGGTGTTCACCGATTGCATCAGCAAGCCGAACACCCAGCGAATGGTGGCCACCGTTGCGTCCACCACGCTATTGGCTGCGCGCCCTAGGTAAACCATCACGGCATTAAGCAAACCCACCATTTCCTTCACACGCTTGGCGCAACCTTGCACGTATCGAGCCAGCATTTCAGCCATTTGATCCAGCACCGTGAATGCGCCTGTGCCGTAATTACTCACGCTGAGAAGGCTTTGTGCGCCCAGGCGGGTCATCAGGTCGTTGATCGCGCTGTTGATGACTTTCAGCATACGCCCCGAGAAAAAAGCGTTTTGCATATGGGCCATGGTTTCGAAGTAGCCTGTGCCGCCGCCGCGCGTGAACCTCAAATCGTTTTCCAGTTGCATTTGCCTACCCTGGCTTGCACTTTGCAGTTGCTTCCAACTGCTGGTGCGCATGCTGACATAGCCGTTGTCGAGCATGTGCTGCATGGGGTTGACTTTCAGCATGCCACCGCCAAGCAAGTGCGTGCCGTGCAAGTAGGGCGCGTGCACAAAGGGGTAGCACGGCACCATGGTGACCACATCGGCCTCGTTGGCCACCCTGTGCACATGCTCCGGGTTCATCTTTTTACTGAGGTGTTCGGCATACGGCACCATGCCCACACGTGGCGCGGCCACGCTGTACAGGTGGGCATTGAAACCCAATTCTGCGCAGGCTGCTGCGTTCAGGTTGGCCAACGCACCGCCCAGGCTGTGGCCCATGCAATGGATCGCCGTGGGCTTAAAGCCCAGATTCTGCTGTTTGATGAACTCCTTCATCTGCTGCACGTAACTTTTGAAGGTGCTGCCAAAGCCCATGTGAACCAAATGCCCGGTTGGGCCGCGGCTTGGGATCGCATTGAGATCGGTGTGCACATCGGGCAATGAAGCGGTTCCTCGAGTGGCGATCACGATCTCTTTTGAACGGCCACCTTTTAACTGCGCCATGAAGCCAAAGCCGCTTAAAGCTCGAAGGCCGAGGCCGGAGGTGGCGGAGATTACATGTGCAGACCCAACGTTAACAAACGGCAATGCAAGATCAAGCTCCCTTTTAAACTGATCGCTATCGCCCTTTCTGGCGGTATAGGCGCTCTCTGATAATCTGTAAATTTGATCAGGACTTAGTTCATTCATACTGACGCACTCCATTGTGTTTACAACGGACAATTCGTCCGTAGCTGTTCTGTTCGAACTTCGAAAGATCGCAGTCGATTCTTAATATTCCGGAATCTGACTCAGTGCCTAGGTCAAAGTCCGGTTTCTGGTAGGACCAAATTGAATAAGGCTGACCTTCAAACTCAACCTCGATGGACTGTGAAACATGGGGATGGGCCGATAACAGGTCGGGCCTAAAAAACCTTCGTTGCTCAACAACACCAAATTTGAACTCGCCTGTGAAATTTGTTGTAGCTCGGTCTTTGTACTCACCACCTTCGAATCCTCCACTACGAAGAAATCTCGTAACTATTAATTCATCCAAAGGCTTCCCGCCCCAATGAATCAAACCCTCCACCGGGGAGCTGTAAACAATTTTCCTGAACACGAAAGCCTCCGAGGATTGGGGAAAAAATGAAAGCGGCAGCAGAAGCATCCACGCCAAAGCGAGGCAGAAACGGCGCATGGTGAAAGCCCCGGGCAAATAAAATAGATTGGGAAGGCTAGCACCGCCCGCGTGGGTTTACAAAAAAGGCGTCAGGCCATCATTCGAACAGGTGATGCAATGAAATGGGCCTATCGAATAACCAATTGGTCGATGGCGACCTGTATTGCCCGGCTGTGCTTGTTGAAGTGGTCCAAGCGTTTGCGAAGCACCTTGGCATACTTGTTCAGGTGTTGCTCATCGTGCCGGTTATGGCGTGGCAGGTTTGAAAGCACAGCTTTAGCTTGGCTGCTCAGTGTTTCAATTTGCATGTCAAACCGTTTGCTCACCAAGCGACCCGGTATGTCACAAGCATGTGCAAAACAGGCCAGGTCAAAGGTGCCGGGCAAGGCTCCATTATCTAAAAACTCATCGCCCAAGCCCATGGCCCAGTCGTGAGCGAAGTCAAACAACAGCACATTGACAAGGTCGTAAAAAGGCGCGAGCTGAATACCTTCAGCATCCACAAAAAAACTCAGGTTCTTGGCATGGCAGTCTGCATTGCCCACCAACAAGTTGAACACGGTCCAATCCAGCAGACTCAACATATGCACAGCTGGCTGCCTGGCCCACCGTTTGGTACCAAAAACCTCTGGAAATGAAACCCCGTCGCGAATGTGGCGAGTGTCTTTACCATGGGCCAAAGGGCGTTCGTACTTCTGTACGCTGTCGCGGTTCAGTAGCTGGCAACCATCAATGGTGTGCTTGCGAAGTACGTGAGTGTGGTCACTGTTGAAACGCCGATCAAACCGCTCCACCAGCAGCGCATTGTGCCTGCCCACCTGAATAGGCTGCGCGTTGTTAACGTTCAGCCCCACGCTTCGGGCAAGCGCCAGCGTGGCCAGCTCATTGATCACCAAGCCAGGCGCGTTTGCAGACTCGAATTTAAGCAAATGGGTAGATACCCATGCGCCGTCAGCAAAGCCCAGGCCGCTTGACGGGTGTTGCATTACATTGAGTTTGTCTTGCACGCCCGCTGCAGACAAACGCAACTTGCCGTTCCACACCGCAAGGTTTCTGTCGCTACTGTCCAAGCGCCTCGCAAGTTCGTCTAAATCGAGGGCTTGAAATTGGGCGGGCAAATGCAGTTGGTCCTTGTGTTGAACCAAGGCAAGCGCTCCGGGCGCATCCATCCCCAACTTGCCAAGAATTGCAAAGTGATTGTCTCGGGATATCGCGAGGTACTGCAACGCCCTGTCGAACACGTTACCCTCTGGAAACATGTTCCGAAAAAACATATTGGCCGCTTTCTCGCTGATGTTGCCTTGCAATGGCAGGTGCGGAGACAATCCAAACCCCTCTTCTCGCCATTGCTGCGTGTATTCAAACCGGTGAATGCGGGTGTACTCAAAATGTACGTCAGCCACATGATGATGGCCCATGTACAAGCCAAGAATTTGATGATCAGACCCAACCATCATCATTCCCAGAAAGGGCGCTTGGCAACTGCACGTGCAAACGCACACCCAGGCTATCGAGAATTTTAAATACGCTGGCCAGCTTCAATGTGTCTGTTTTATTTTCCGCAGCCACAAAAGTGCCCAAACTAACGCCGCTTAACGCAGCGGCCTGCTCAATGGTCAACCCTTGCTGGGTACGGGCCGCTTTGATGCACAAGCCCAAAGAAGCAGGTGTGCATGCATCGGTGGCGTTTGGCGCGGCAACTGGCCTAACTTTTTTCATAAATTCTATTTCAATGGAATTAACGAAAAGAATATACGAGATGCAAAATAAATTCCACCCTAATGGAATTTGAGTGACAAACGCCGCTTAAAACACATAAATTCCACCACAGTGGAATCTTAATCACGCCCTGCCGTACACGTCGTCGAAACGCACAATGTCGTCTTCTTCCAGGTAGTCGCCGCTTTGCACTTCGATCATCACCAAGGGCATCACACCGGGGTTGACCAGTCGGTGTTTGTTGCCCGCCGGTATGTAGGTGGATTCGTTTTTGCGCACCAGAAACACGTTTTCGCCATTGGTCACTTCGGCTGTGCCGCTAACCACAATCCAGTGTTCGCTGCGATGGTGGTGCATTTGCAAGCTCAGTGATGCGCCCGGCTTCACTTCGATGCGTTTAATTTTATAGCCCGCTGCATCTTCCAGCACGGTGTACGTGCCCCAAGGGCGGTGCACGGTGGGGTGGAAATTCACCAGTTCGCTGCCTTTGGCTTTCAGTTGGTCCACCACTTTTTTCACATCCTGGTGGCGGCTGCGGTCGGCCACCAGCAAGGCGTCGGGTGTGTCCACAATCAACAGGTCTGAAACGCCCAGTGTGGCCACAGCGCGGTTGCCCATGCGCACGTGGGTGTTATGGGTGTCTATTTGAATTCGCTCGCCTGTGCCTTCCTGTTGCACGGTGTTGCCATCGGCATCGGCTTCACACTGCTCGGAAAGCGCGGCCCAACTGCCAATGTCGCTCCACTGAAAACTGGCCGCCACCACTGCCACGTTGCTGGCTTTTTCCATCACGGCGTAGTCAATGCTGATGTCTGGCAGCTTTGCGAAATCGTCTTTGTTGAAGGAATACACGCTGCCGCCGGCCTTGGCTTCAGTGACTGCTTTGGTGGCTACTTTGGTGGCTGCTTTGGCGCCCGCCCACACGGCCTGCGCCTGTTCAAGCACCGTGGGTTCGTGGGTTTGCATGGCATCAAGCAAACCATCGGCTTTGAAGGCGAACATGCCGCCGTTCCACACGTATTGCCCGCTGGCCAAAAGCTCCATGGCCACCTCAAGTTTGGGCTTTTCAACAAAGCGTTGCACTGCAAATGCACCGTTGATTTCATCGACCGGCGCGCCCTGTTGAATGTAGCCAAAGCCGGTTTCGGGCGCTGTTGGGTTGATGCCAAAACAGGTCAACCAGCCTTTGTTGGCGGCGGCCACAGCCTGTTTGGCAACGCGCACGAATTCTTCCACGGGGTTGATCAGGTGGTCAGCAGGCAACACCAGCAACACCGGGTTTTCGTTGGGAAACCGTGCCTTGGCCCATTGCGCGGCCAGGGCAATTGCGGGCGCCGTGTTGCGGCCCTGCGGCTCGAGCAACTGGTGCAAGACCACCTGCCCGCCCGCCTGCTTCAACACCGGCGCGCATTCGTCTTGAAGCAAAAACTGATAACTTTCATTGCTCACCAACAGCAGGTCGCCCGCGCCATGGTCGGCTGTGGCGCCCACCAGCGCGGCTGCACGCCGCACGGTTTGTGCAATCAGGCTTTCTGCGCCCACTTTCAAAAACGGCTTTGGAAAGTTCTTGCGAGACAAAGGCCACAAGCGGGTGCCTGCGCCACCACACAAAATCACGGGAATTACGCGGTTCATATTGGTCATCGTTGCACTGTCCATTCAAGAGTCAATGTGGCCCCCGATTTAATCCGCGGAGCAATCATGGCAATTCAAAGCTGTCACTTACATTTACGCACACCCTACACCTGAAAATACGCTTTGGTCATGGGGTGCACTTGGGGGTGGGCAAGCAGTTCCGGCACGGCCACCCACGCATAATCTGTGTGCTGGGCTTTGGGCAAGGCGTCCAAATTGAACAGGCCCGCCACACCCTGTGTTTCACCACGGGCGTTCAAGGCCCGCACATCAAGGCGGTGCGCCAGCACCACATAGTGGGTTCCAAAACCCGCTTCATTGGCGAAATTCTCGGCGTAGTGGTGCTCGTACACGGTGTCGAAAACCGCCATGCGGTTTAAGCCGGTGGATATGCCCAATTCATCGAACACCGTCCGCTCGAAGGCCTGCTGCAAGGTTTCGCCCTTTCGCACAACCCCACCGGGCACGAACCAGTGGTGCTGCGCAGGCTGGTTGCTTCGCCAACCCAACAGCACCTCGCCTTGGGCATTGGTCACAATCAAATCGATTGAAACCAGTGGCGCGCGTTGCACCACTTCAAGCCATTGGCTTTCTGACCAACGCGGGGCGTGGGTTTGCGCAGTCATGCTTCGCGTAAATTCTCAACGTGGCTTAAAAACCAGGCGTAGGTTTTACTCAAACCTTCCTCCAGGCCAATGGAATATTGCCAACCCAATTGCTTCAAGCGACCAACATCCATCAGCTTTCTGGGTGTGCCATCGGGCTTGGTGGTGTCAAACACCAGCTTGCCCTGAAACCCCACCACACGCTGCATGGTTTCGGCCAGTTCGCGAATGGTGCAGTCTACCCCCGTGCCCACATTGATGTGGCTTAGCATGGGCTCAGTGTTGGCCCTATAGGTTTCATCATCGAGCAGCAACACATGCACACTGGCCGCAGCCATGTCATCGACATACAAAAATTCCCGCATGGGTGTTCCGGTGCCCCACACCACCACCTCGGCATCACCTCGCAACTTGGCCTCGTGAAAGCGGCGCATCATGGCCGGAATCACATGGCTGTTCTCGGGGTGGAAGTTGTCATTCTCGCCGTACAAATTGGTGGGCATCACACTGCGGTAATTGCGGCCATATTCGCGGTTGTAGCTTTCACACAATTTGATGCCCGCAATTTTCGCGATGGCATAAGGCTCGTTGGTGCATTCCAGGGTGCCTGTCAGCAAGGCGCTTTCCTTCATGGGTTGTTCAGCCAGCTTGGGGTAAATGCAACTTGAACCCAAAAACAGCAAGTGCTGGCAACCATTGAGGTGGGCTGAATGCACCACGTTGGCCTGCATCATCAGGTTCTGGTGAATAAACTGGGCCGGGTAGGTGTTGTTGGCGTGAATGCCACCCACTTTCGCCGCAGCCAACACCACCGCATCCGGGCGCTCTAACTCAAAGAACGCTTGAACTGCGGCCTGGTTGCACAAATCCAGTTCAGCGTGGGTGCGCACCACCAGGTTGTGATACCCCAAGACATTCAAGCGGCGCACAATTGCACTGCCCACCATGCCACGGTGGCCCGCCACGTATATTTTTGCGCCCTTGTTCATTCGCGGCTCACCGCCACGCTGTAGCCGTGCTGTTTCAACAAAGCGTGCTGGCGGGCGGCATTCAAATCCACCTGCACCATTTCCTTGACCATTTCTTGCACAGTGATTTTAGGCACCCAGCCCAACTTCTGCTTGGCCTTGGTCGGGTCGCCCAACAAGGTTTCAACTTCCGCGGGGCGGAAATAACGGGGGTCGACTTGCACCAACACATCGCCCACCTTCACTGCAGGGGCCTTGTCGCCTTCCACCTTCGCAACCACACCTTTTTCATCCACGCCTGCGCCTTCCCAGCGCAAGGTGACCCCCAGCTCAGCTGCTGTCATCTCGATGAATTGGCGCACGCTGTACTGCACACCCGTGGCAATCACGAAATCGTCAGCTGTTTCCTGTTGCAGCATCAACCATTGCATTTCCACATAATCCTTGGCGTGCCCCCAATCGCGAAGCGCATCCATGTTGCCCATGAACAGGCATTTCTCCAGGCCCACGGCGATGTTGCTCATGCCACGGGTGATTTTTCGCGTCACGAAGGTTTCACCACGGCGTGGGCTTTCGTGGTTGAACAAAATACCGTTGCACGCATACATGCCGTAGCTTTCGCGGTAATTCACGGTGATCCAGTAGGCGTACATTTTGGCCACTGCATAAGGGCTGCGCGGGTAAAACGGCGTGGTTTCCTTCTGGGGAATTTCCTGCACCAAACCATACAGTTCCGACGTACTGGCCTGGTAGAACTTTGTTTTTTTCTCCAGCCCCAGGAAACGAATGGCTTCCAGCAGGCGCAATGTGCCCATGCCATCCACATCGGCGGTGTATTCCGGGCTTTCGAAGCTGACTGCCACATGGCTTTGCGCGCCCAGGTTGTACACCTCGTCAGGCTGCACCTGTTGAATGATGCGGGTCAGGTTGGAACTGTCGGTGAGGTCGCCATAGTGAAGCTTGAAGCGCTGGTTCTCCACATGCGGGTCTTCATAAATGTGGTCCACACGCTGGGTATTGAACAAAGACGCCCGGCGCTTGATGCCGTGCACCTCATAGCCCTTGGCCAGTAAAAATTCCGCCAGGTAAGAACCATCTTGCCCGGTGATGCCGGTGATCAACGCCACTTTTGTCATGTGCTTTATTCCGTTTGGTGCAATGTGTGTAGCCGATAGCTTAGAGCATTGGCCCTGCCACACCAATTGCCCTTTTCAATAAATTGGTATGATAACTAATACAAATATTCGAATTTATAATTAAACTATTATTTTCCATACCAAGCAGCATGCAACCCAACTTGAAAAACACGCTTGATTTGGCCTATTTGGTGAAAAGCCACCGCCAAACAGCCGGCCCCAGCGGCGGAAAAATGACCGCCCAAACACTGGCCGACCTGGCAGGCGTGGGCCGGGATACCATTTTCAGAATTGAACGCGGGGAAGATGTGTCGTTCGACACGGCCATGCGTGTGCTGCGCATATTGGGTTTGGTGCTGCACGCCGAGCCACCAAGGTGGCCCGACATCAACAACGCCCACGCACATTTCAAAGTGCAACCATGATCAACCCCTGGCCAAGGCTTTCCGGCCCGGTTGCGCTGCTGCAGGTGTTTAACCGGGGGCAACCCTGCGGCTGGCTAGGCCAACACCAGCAAGGTTTCTGGTTTCATTACAACAGCGCCAGTGCACAGCAACCGTGGCTTAGCCTGCTGATGCCACCCAGCCAAAACTTTTACCAAAGCGCCACGCTGTTTGAGGTGTTTGCACAGCACCTACCCACGCCGCAGGGCACGGCATGGCTTCAGCAGTTTTACCCCCACGTGCATTTGGGGCCGCTGGAACTGCTTGCCCTGGCTGGGGCCAACACCCTGGGCAGCCTCAGCTTTGCCAACCCCGATGCGCCGCTGGTTCAACCCCGCGTTGTGTTGAACACCGCGCAATTGCTGGCTTTGCCGGCACAGCCCGATACTGTGCTGGGTGCGCCGTTGCTGCGGCAGTTTGAGCCCACACAACATTCAAACTACCTGGCCAGTGGCACAGCGCGTTACAACAACCCAGACCTTTGGGTGTTCTCTACACCGCAATCAAAAGCCATTCGAATTGAACTGGCACACATTGCCAAAGAAACCGACCCCAACGGCCTGCTGCGAGGGCTTCAATGGGTGGCACACCTTCAGGCAGGCGCACACTGGGCCTGGTGCCCACGCCCGGAATTTGACGCCTTTCGCCAACACCGCCTGGGGCTGGATTCCTTTGCCTGCGTGCTGAACCTTTCAAGCACTGCGTTTGTGGAATTGATGCAGCAACCAAAACGCTTCCGGCTTGTGGCGTGCGAGGTGATTCGCACCTACTGCAGGAACACTGCGCTGGAAATTGAACGGTTTGAAGCGCTAATACACCTGCTGCAAGCGGGGCACATTCAAGCGCACTTGGTGTATGAACAACCGGCTTTGAACAGCCCTTCCAACAAACCACAGGTGCTGGGGGTTGAATATTTTTAAGATGAATTTCCTTTAGGTTTCATGCTTTGCAACTTCCACATCCAAGCGCGAGGAAAAACGTCAGCCTGAAATTTGAAATTGCAAAATAAAACCCAGAAGCTTAGCTAGGCGACATACGAGCCCCAAGGTTACAATTCATGTACTGAAGCCAGAACATTCTCTTAGATGATCCTTGAACTTAGCCCTTTCGATAACGCCATACTTCGACTTGATGAAGGCATTCAACGTTATCAGCAAGACATCACCGACATTCAAATTCGCGATGGGTTGATTCAGCGCTTCGAGTTCACCTATGAGATGAGCCACAAAATGTTGAAGCGGTTTTTGGAATCAACATCACCCAACCCGGCCAGCATCGATGAATTGACTTTTCAAGACTTGATTCGCACCGGCAACGAGCAGGGGCTGCTTTTGAGCGACTGGGCACACTGGAAAAAATATCGAGAGATGCGATCACGAACCAGCCACACCTACGATGAGGCTGTAGCCTTGCAGGTGGTGGCCGACATTCCAGCATTTCTTAAAGAGGCGCAGTTTCTGAATGTGCAACTTCACGCGAGAAACAAGTGAAGCTCAAGGACGAAGAGCTCACTCTAGTTCAACAAATTCTTGGCGATATTGCTCCGCATTGTGAGGTGTGGGCCTTTGGCTCAAGGGTTAACGGCACGCCCAAACCATTTTCAGATCTTGACTTGGTGTTGATTAATCACGAGGCGATTTCCTTAGACGTTCGCGCGAATTTGGTAGAGGCCTTTTCAGAATCTGATTTACCCTGGAAAGTAGACCTGGTTGATTGGCACAGTATTTCGCCACAATTCCGACAAATTATTCAATCAGGTTATGAAGTGATTCAAATCCCTATGCACAGAAAAACTGGGGAGTAGCCATGAGCACGTTCGCTCAAACCTGCGGCACCGGGCGACCGGTCCATTCGAAGTAACACAGGCCCAATGCCGCAGAAAGAAACGCAATGATCGGCG
The DNA here is from genome assembly GCA_964229025.1 of Limnobacter sp. Taxonomy (GTDB): domain Bacteria; phylum Pseudomonadota; class Gammaproteobacteria; order Burkholderiales; family Burkholderiaceae_B; genus Limnobacter. Next base: position 203,056 of record CAXRAE010000001.1, read on the forward strand.
GCACCACAATCAACCAGAAATAGATCCAAGACAACACTCGCCAATAGCGGGGGCTGTCTTTACGAAGATCGTAAGCCTTGCGCCTGCGTGCAAACCAATCACATGCAGTAAGCTGCGCGATCCACAAAGTGAGGTAATAACGAAAAGGAAAGTGATTGAAGAGATGATCATCCCCATCGTTGAAATGGGGTTGGCGAAAGTACTTTTTGATGATCGGTTTGGGTACGGCATACGCCAACAAGAAAGTTGCCACCGGAACTGAAAGGAAGGTGTATATGGCGTACATAAAGCCATAAATCGCAATGTAAGCTATAAAGGTGTCGAACATCAATCACACCACTCGTTCAAAATCTTTCCATTCTTCAAATTTAAAAAATCACCTTTCGATTTTAAAACCCAGTTTCCTCCAATCTCACCCATCGCCCTGCCTCCATAAGCACTGCCTGCGCCAATAATCGCAGCCCCTACCCAACCAACAGGCGTGGCCATCGACACCAAAGCAACACCAACAAGCATCCCGGTCAAAAGGGAGGTAGCAATCCCCCCAATCTCCTTATAGGCCGTTTCTACCTTTTGCTCTTCACGCGTGTTGGATAACTTATGGCAGGTCAGCGCCGCGTCAACCACAACCAATGCCGAACCGGCCAGCCTTGTGCCTTTGTTGGCGTGAAGGTCGGCCAGGTAAATAACCTTCTTCTCAAGCGGCGCGTATTGCGAGAACACATCGCGGTTCAAATTCAAATGAAGCTGAACCAAACCAGGCAGCATCGGATCAGTGCTGCCGATGCCGTAGACCTTGCACAGCGTTTGCGTTAGGGAATCAGTGGGCTCGGGCAACCAAAGGCCAAGTCGAGCGGATATGAATGGGGAGTTTGCAGCAGGGGTAACTGAAGAGGCGGCCATAAGGCGTACATGCAGGCGAATTAAACACAACCAAGGAGCCTACCCGCACTGCACACGCCGGGCAAAAAATCACTCCGCT
>CAXRAE010000002.1:0-7152 GCA_964229025.1 Limnobacter sp.
TTTCGTGGAGTTCACACAGCGCCTGCCTTTCTATGGTGTGGCTGCGGTGTGCGTCGATGATCCTTGTGTGCGCGAGATCATGCCGTTTGTGTCCAAGACGATCGTGACTTACGGTTTGTCGGAGCAGGCACAAATTCGCGCAGTGAATGTTCAGGCTTGCCAAGGGCAAATGAAGTTCACGGTGTTGCGTGAAGACGAGGCACCGCTGGACATTACCTTGAACTTGCCTGGCGACCACAACGTATGCAACTCACTTGCAGCAATTGCCGTGGCCACGGAAATTGGTGTGTCCGATGAAGCGATTGTTACCGCCCTTGAAAAATTCAATGGTGTTGGTCGTCGCTTCCAGCATTACGGCGAAGTGGCCGCCAAAGAGGGAGGGCACTTTCTGGTGGTCGATGATTATGGACATCACCCTGTTGAAATGGCTGCTACACTCGCGGCCGCGCGGGGTGCCTACCCGGACAAGCGCTTGGTACTTGCCTTTCAGCCCCACCGTTACACGCGCACCCGCGACTGTTTTGAAGACTTCGTCAAGGTCTTGGGCACACCAGACCTGGTGATTTTGTCAGAAGTGTATGCCGCTGGGGAAGCACCAATTGTTGCGGCAGACGGTCGCTCACTGGCCCGCGCCGTGCGTGTGGCCGGGCGCACAGAACCTGTATTTGTAGAAGACATGAATGAGATGGAAAGTACGATTTTGAATATAGCGCGTGACGGCGATTTGGTTATCACCATGGGTGCAGGTTCAATTGGCGCATTGCCTGGTCGCCTGGTCGCCAGTGCCATGGGAGGCAAGCCATGAGCACACGGATTGACGCAAAAGGCTTGGGCAAAGTGGTAGTGCTGTTCGGCGGTCGTTCTGCTGAACGGGAAGTGTCGTTGAAATCAGGCAGCATGGTGCTGGCCGCCTTGCAGCGCAACGGCGTGGATGCGCATGGATTTGATCCCGCCGAACGCAGCATGGTTGAATTGGCCCAAGGCGGTTTCGACCGCGCTGTTATTTCCCTGCATGGCCGCTTTGGCGAAGACGGCACGATTCAAGGTGTGCTGGAGTGGCTAAATATTCCCTACACCGGCAGCGGTGTGACTGCCTCGGCCCTGGCCATGGACAAAATTCTGACCAAAGCTGCGTGGATCAGTCAAGGCCTGGCCACGCCCGATTACGTTCGTCTTGAGCCTGGTTTCAATGTGAATGAAGTGGTGCAACGCTTGGGCCTGCCCCTGATCGTAAAACCAGCGCAGGAAGGATCGACCCTTGGTTTGACCAAGGTAAAAACAGCAGATCAACTGCAAGCCGCTTTTGAGCTTGCATACAAGTACGACCCGAATGTACTGGCAGAGAAGTTTGTCAGCGGGCAAGAGTTGACTGTGCCCGTGATGGGCGAAGGCGCAGGTGCGCATGCACTGCCCGTGATTCGCATTCAGGCCCCGGATGGCAACTACGACTATCACAACAAATACATCGGCAATGAAACCAAGTACTTCTGCCCAAGCGGTCTGAGCGCCGATTTTGAAGCGGAAGTGCAGGCGCTTTGCGTGAAAGCCTACCAGGTGTTGGGTTGTGCAGGCTGGGGGCGTGCCGATGTGTTGGTTGATGAAAGTGGCAAACCCTGGGTGCTGGAAATGAATACCTCGCCAGGCATGACTGACCATTCGCTGGTGCCCATGAGCGCACGAGCCAGTGGCGTGGAGTACGACGACTTGGTGATGCAGATTGCCGCCAGTGCGCGGCTGAAAGCATCTGGTTTGAACGTGGGGGGCGCGCGCTAAATGTTGGGAGCCATCTGGAACGACGACAAACTCATGAGCATTATTGCCGGGCTGTTTACAGCGCTGGCCATGGTGCTGCTGGGTTATGCGTGTATTCAGTGGTTGATTCAGCGCCCGGTGTTTGAACTGAAGCGCGTGGAATTGGTGGGCGATGTAGAGCGTGTGAATTTGATTGGTTTCAAAGCCAATGTGTTGCCAAAAATTGAGGGTACTTTTTTCTCGGCCAATTTGCAGAAAGTACGGGAGCAGGTGGAAGCCCAACCCTGGGTGCGCAAGGCTGTTGTGCAGCGAACCTGGCCTAGTGGCTTGCGCATCCAGATTCAGGGGCACACACCCTTGGCGCTGTGGGGAGAAACACGATTGGTCAACACGTATGGCGAAGTGTTCTCTGCCAACCTGGCCGAGGTGGCAGAAGACCAGCAGTTGGCCGTGTTGAATGGGCCAGCAGGCAGCGAACTGCTTGTTTCAAAAATGTATGTGTCAAGTATTGAAAAACTGAAAACGCTGGGCATGTGGCCCTCGCGCGTGGAGTTGTCAGATCGGTATGCCTGGTCGATTGAAACAGACACTGGCATCACGATTGAACTGGGCCGCACACAAGAGAATTTCAGCATAGAACAGAAAATGGATCGACTGCTGGCGGTTTATCCAAAAATTACAAGCCAGGTGATGGCAGCAGTAGAAAGAATTGACTTGCGCTATCCACGGGGTGTTGCAGTAAAGGGCGAGCGTTTGGCGGCGTCAAAGCCTGCTGGGGCTTCAAGCGTGAAATTGAACTGAATATGAAAAATTGAAACTGGGCACCATGAACAAAGAGCCGAAAGATTTGATAGTTGGGCTGGACATTGGCACTGCGAAAGTTGTAGCCATGGTTGCGGAGTTGCTGCCTGACGGCCGCTTCGAAGTCATAGGCGTGGCGCAACACGAATCGCGGGGGTTGAAAAAAGGGGTGGTGGTCAATATTGAAGCCACAGTGCATTCCATTCAGCAGGCCTTGGAAGAGGCGGAGTTAATGGCGGACTGCAAAATTAAAACTGTACTCACCGGCATTGCCGGCAGTCACATTCGCAGCTTCAACTCCTCGGGTATGGTCGCCATTAAAGAGCGTGAAGTGACACAGGCCGATGTGGCCCGTGTGATTGAAACCGCCAAGGCCGTGAACATTCCAACCGACCAGCAAATTCTGCATGTGTTACCGCAAGAATTTATTGTGGATGGTCAGGAAGATGTGCGTGAACCACTGGGCATGAGCGGCGTACGTTTGGAAACACGCGTGCACATCGTGACAGGGGCTGTTTCTGCTGCACAGAACATCGTGAAGTGTGTGCGCCGGTGTGGTCTTGAAGTACAGGACCTGATGCTGCAACCACTGGCTTCCAGCATGGCTGTGCTGACTGACGATGAAAAAGAATTGGGTGTGGTGCTGATCGACATTGGCGGTGGCACCACTGATATTGCCGTGTTCACCGGTGGCGCAATTCGCCACACGGCGGTCATTCCAATCGCGGGCGATCAAATCACCAACGACATTGCGATGGCTTTGCGCACACCCACACCCGATGCTGAAGAAATCAAGATTCGCCATGGCGTGGCGAAGCAGGTGCTGGCTGATCCACACGCAAAAATCGATGTGCCGGGCATTGGCGAGCGCGACCCACGAACTTTGTCCAAACAAGCCTTGGCTGCTGTCATCGAACCGCGCCTTGAAGAGTTGTTCTTGATGGTGCAACAGGTTTTGCGCGAATCGGGTTACGAAGAATTGTTGTCCTCGGGGGTTGTGTTAACGGGTGGCACCAGCTTGATGCCAGGTATCGCAGAACTGGGTGAAGACATTTTCATGAAACCTGTGCGCATCGGCGTGCCTGATTACACAGGTGGTTTGGCTGACATGGTTCGCACTCCGCGTTTTGCAACAGCAATGGGTCTGCTGCACGAGGCGCGAGCCCAACATTTGCGTGGCCGACGCGTGGCTTCACAAGGTGGCGGCTTGAAGCAAACCGTACAAAAAATGAAAGAGTGGTTGTTGGGTAATTTTTAATTGTGGTTTTTTTTAATTAGTTTTTTCGGCGATGTAAATTTTTTCTAGATAGGAGGCAAACACCATGTCATTTGAAATTCTCGAGACAGAAACCCAAGGGACTGTCATTAAGGTTGTAGGTGTAGGCGGCGCGGGCGGTAACGCGGTTGCTCACATGATTGCGCAAGGCGTTCAAAACGTCGAATTCATTTGCGCCAACACTGACGCGCAGGCTTTGGCAAAAACCAAAGCCAACGTGCTCATTCAGTTGGGTAAAACCGGTCTGGGTGCCGGTGCAAAACCTGAGGCTGGTCGCCAAGCGGCCGAGGAAGACCGTGACCGCATTCGCGACGCATTGCGTGGTGCGCACATGGTATTCATCACAGCAGGTATGGGCGGTGGTACAGGTACAGGTGCTGCGCCAGTGGTGGCTGAGGTGGCCCAAGAACTGGGAATTTTGACCGTGGCTGTTGTGACCAAGCCTTTTGAATTTGAAGGCACCAAGCGCTGCAAAGCTGCAGAGGAGGGTCTTGAGAAACTCTCCAGTAAGGTCAACTCACTGATCATCGTATTGAACGAAAAGCTGCTGGAAGTAGTTGGCGACGATGCAACCCAGGAAGACTGTTTCATTGCAGCGGATGATGTATTGCACAACGCCTGCGCAGGTATTGCAGAAATCATCAACGTCGAAGGCAATGTGAACGTCGACTTTGAAGACGTGAAAACAATCATGTCTGAAGTGGGCAAAGCCATGATGGGTACAGCAACTGCCAATGGTCCTGACCGTGCCCGCGAAGCAGCAGAGCAAGCCATTGCCTCTCCATTGCTGGAGGGTGTGGACTTGTCAGGTGCGCGTGGTGTGTTGGTGAACATTACTTCAAGCAAGAGCCTGAAACTGAAAGAAACCAAAGAAGTGATGAACATCATCCGCGCCTATGCGGCTGAAGATGCAACCGTGATTTTTGGTACTGCCTACGATGAAACCATGGGTGACGACTTGCGCGTGACTGTGGTTGCAACTGGTTTGGGCCGCAAAGCCGCCAAGCCCACTTTGGTACAGGCTGAACAGTATCAGCCCATGGCCCGCACGGGTACTTTTGACGCAGTCAGTGGTCAGCAAGGTGAAACGGACTATGCGATTCCTGCCGTGTTCCGCAACCCACGTGACAACGCCGCTTCCAGAGTTCAGGCTTTGCAGGACAGTGGAATGGACCGATTTGACATCCCCGCATTCTTGCGCCGTCAAGCCGACTGAACGCAGCGGGTTAGTCAACGCAAGCGATCTGCTTTTCGAGAACATTTTCGAGAAGTGAATGTCCTATCAACACCCTCGGTGGTTCGCGGGTGAAGTTTGCAGTTTTGCCGAAGACTGCAAATCCGCGATCTACCCAGGGGCGCTTGTGTGGTGTATTTTTGAGGTTTTAGGAGAAGTACAAAAATGACAATCAAAATTGGTGACAAGTTGCCCAACGCAACCGTGTTCGAGTTCTTTCACGAAGAAACTGAGGGTTGCTCACTGGGCCCCAACAAATTTGAAGTAGAAAAAGAGCTGGCCGGTAAAACGGTTGCCATCTTGGCTTTGCCCGGGGCTTACACACCAACCTGCTCTGCAAAACATGTTCCTGGTTTCATTGCCAACTTTGATGCCTTCAAAGCCAAAGGTGTGGATGAAATCTGGTGTGTTTCTGTAAACGATGCTTTCGTGATGGGCATGTGGGGCAAATCCCTGGGTGCGGAAGGCAAGGTACGCATGATGGCTGATGGTTCAGCAGAGTTCACCAAGAAGATTGGCATGGAACTGGACCTGACAGCTCGTGGTATGGGCGTTCGTTCCAACCGCTACTCGATGCTGGTCAAAGACGGCGTGGTCACCCAGCTGAATGTAGAGGAGCCCGGTGTGTTCGAGAAAAGCACCGCCGAAAAACTGTTGTCCCAAATTTGAGAAATAACCGAGAAAACAGGGTAATTCGTGCAATTTTGCGACACTTTTACCCAGTTTTAACCCTAATTGGAGTTTGACCTCCATAAAAAATCTTGGGTTGAACTGACCGGGTGGTTACACTTCGGTGACAATTCAAGGAAAGTTAGTGAAACAAAGAACCCTAAAACAAGTGTTGAGTGCCACAGGTATCGGCTTGCATTCCGGCAAGCGGGTCACCATGACACTGCGCCCCGCGCCGCCTGACACAGGTATTGTGTTCAGGCGCGTTGACCTGCAAGAGCCGGTGGATTTTCCCGTCAATGCTCTGGCCATTGGTGACACGCGCATGGCGTCCACACTTGAGAAAGACGGTGCCAAGGTTTCCACGATTGAACATCTGATGTCGGCTCTGTGCGGTCTGGGCGTAGACAATGCCTACATTGACCTGACTGCAGTGGAAGTTCCTATCATGGACGGCAGCTCCATCTCATTCGTGTTTCTTATTCAGCAGGCGGGCTTGGTTGAACAGTCTGCACTGAAGAAATTCATTCGGGTCAAAAAGCCGATTGAGGTTCGGGAAGGTGATGGCGCCAGCTTGAAATACGCCAGTTTGAAGCCATACGATGGCTTCCGCTTGAAGTTTGAGATTGATTTCGGTCATCCTGCGATCGACAAAACCGGGCAAATGGTAGAGATCGACTTCTCCAGCACATCTTTTACCCGAGACATTGCCCGGGCGCGCACCTTCGGCTTTACGCAAGATGTTGAAACCTTACGTAATCTGGGCTTGGCGCTGGGTGGTAATCTCGACAACGCGATTGTGATGGATGAGTACCGAATCTTGAATTCAGACGGTTTGCGTTACGACGATGAGTTTGTGAAGCACAAGGTCCTGGACGCCATTGGTGACCTGTATGTGATTGGGCATCCAATCATTGGTGAATATCAGGCCTATCGCTCGGGTCATGGTTTGAACAATCAGTTGATTCGAGCCCTGATCAAGGATGCCTCGGCGTTTGAGGTCGTGACCTTCGAAAGCGTCAGGGAAACTCCTACCGTATTTAGAGCAGATTGGGCAGTTGCTTAAACGCCCAATTGTAAAATAATATTAAACACAACAAAATCTTGTAGTTTTCGGATACATTCTAGAAACTACTTGAATTTGTGGTGTTTGTTTAAAGCTTGGGTGGCTTCCTTCAATGGCGAATCACCCAACCTGTTTTCGAGGTCCAGCCAGGCTTTTCTTGCGGCATCCGAGAAAACTGCTCTCTTTGGGCGACGCTCCAACTGCTTGGATGTTAACGGGTTGGTTTGTATTTGTAGCTGAATTTCGTTTATATTCATGCCCGAACCCTGCAGATGTTGAATCAGGCTGGGTAAGGATTGCCTCAGGCGCGTCAGCGCCGCCGGGGTCGACACGAAAATTTTTAGTTTGTCTTTT
>CAXRAE010000003.1:0-98033 GCA_964229025.1 Limnobacter sp.
CACCAGATTGGCTAAGCAGCCTGGGCAATTCTGCGGGTGCATTGAACTTCCCATCTTTGGCTGGCGACATCGCGCGGCCTGGAATTTCAATTTACGGCGCCACGCCGGGCCCCAAACCGGCCAAAGCCTATGGTTTGAAAGCGGCCATGCAGCTGCGCAGCCAAATCATTGCCATTCAACAGGTCAAACCAGGTGATACGGTGGGTTACGGTTCTCGCTGGCGCGCTTCGTCGCCGGCACGCATTGCCGTGGTGGCTTGTGGTTATGCCGACGGTTATCCCCGCCATGCACCAGACGGCACCCCCACCGGCGTGTTGGGGCATATTGCCCCTTTGGTTGGCCGTGTTTCCATGGACATGTTGACGATTGATGTCACCAAGATTACACGGGCCGATGTAGGCACCGACGTAGAGCTGTGGGGCGAGCAGATCCCTGTCGATGAGGTGGCTGACCGATGTGGCACCATTGGTTACGAACTGTTGTGCGCTGTAGCGCCTAGAGTGCCTTTTGAAGTAATCAGCAAGGAACAATGATTGGCCAAGACCAAAACCCAACATCAATGCACTGAATGCGGTGCTGTTTATCCGAAATGGCAAGGCCAGTGCACCGATTGCAACGCCTGGAATACCTTGGTGGAATCTGAAGTCAGTGCCGGCCCGGTGAAGCAGAAACGGTTCACGGCCCTGGCCGCCCAAAGTGCACAAGTGATCAAACTTTCCGATATTCAGGCGCAGGACCATCCGCGTTTTAGCAGTGGAGTGGTGGAGTTCGATCGGGTACTGGGTGGTGGCATGGTGCCGGGCATGGTCGTGTTGCTTGGGGGGGACCCCGGTATCGGCAAGTCGACCCTGCTGCTCCAATCGATGGTGAAACTGGCCCAAAGTACATCGGCGCTGTATGTTAGTGGCGAGGAATCAGCGGGGCAAATTGCCTTGCGAGCCCAGCGCCTTGCACTTGAACATGCAAACCTGAGCGTATTGACTGAAATTGAGCTGGAACAAATCGTGGCGCATCTTCAAGCGATGCGACCACAGGTGTTGGTCATCGATTCCATTCAAACGCTGTACACCTCGGAACTCAGCGCAGCTCCCGGATCGGTTAGTCAGGTTCGCGAATGCGCAAGCCAGTTGACCCGACTGGCCAAGGCCATGGGTATCACCACTATTTTGGTGGGCCATGTCACCAAAGAGGGCACGCTGGCCGGGCCGCGGGTGCTGGAGCACATTGTGGACACAGTGCTGTATTTTGAAGGCGATTCCCAATCGTCATTCCGGCTGGTTCGTGCGATCAAGAACCGGTTTGGCGCCGTCAACGAACTCGGTGTGTTCGCCATGACCGACCGTGGCTTGAAAGGTGTGAACAACCCCTCGGCTTTGTTTTTGTCTCAGCAGTCGGAGTGGGTGGCTGGTTCCTGTGTCATGGTGACACAGGAGGGAGCACGGCCATTGTTGGTCGAAATTCAAGCACTGGTGGATTCATCGCACTCACCAGCCCCACGGCGGTTGTCTGTTGGGTTGGAGCAAAACCGACTGGCCATGCTGTTGGCTGTCATGCACCGCCACGCCGGGTTGCAGTTTTTTGATCAGGATATTTTCATCAATGCGGTGGGTGGTGTGCGAATTTCAGAGCCCGCCGCCGACCTGGCCATTGTATTGGCCATGGTGTCTTCACTGAAAAATAAAAAGCTGCCGAAAGAGCTGGTGGTGTTCGGTGAAATTGGTTTGTCCGGTGAACTTCGCCCCGCGCCGCGCGGGCAGGAGCGCTTGCGGGAGGCTGCAAAGCTGGGGTTTAAATACGCAATCGTGCCAGCAAGCAATGCGCCGAAGCAACCCATGGATGGCATTCAGGTGATTGGTGTTGACCGGGTGGAACATGCCCTGGCTGCGGTGCGGGACAAGCTGGATTGCTTTTGACTAATCGTTTGATTGGTCACACAATGGCGCTGTTCAAAAAATAACTCACTACAAAGAGCTACACATGTTTAACCGCAGCACATGGGCAGCGTGCCTGCTTCCACTCATGGTTTTGGTGTTGGGCGCCTGCTCAAGGCCTGAGGTGGACACAACCGAGTTGATTCGACCCGTGCGGGTCATGGAGCTGCAAACCGCAGGCAGTACTTTTGAGGAATCGTTCTCTGCGCAGGTTCAGCCACGGTTTCACGCCGATCTCAGCTTTCAGGTGGGAGGCAGAGTGGTGCAGCGCTTGGTCAACGTGGGTGATCGCGTGAATAAGAACGACATCCTCGCCAAACTGGATCCATCCGATTTACAACAGGCATTGCAAGCAGCACAAGCGCAACTGGATGCAGCCCGGGCCGAACACCGTCAAGCCCAGACCGATCTGGATCGTGCAAAAACATTGCGGGCGCAAAACTTTGTGAGCCAAGCTGAACTGGATCGCCGGCAGTTGGCTTTCGATGCCGCAAGCAGTCGCCTGAGCCAAGCCAACGCAGAATTCAGGCTGCAGAGCAACCAGGCCCAATACGGACAATTGCGTGCGCCCAATGATGGCGTGGTGTCAGCGGTGTATCTGGAAGCAGGGCAGGTGGTTGGTGCTGGCCAGCCAGTGTTGCAGTGGGCCAATGAAGGTGCGGTGCAGGTGCAAATTGCGGTGCCCGAAAATCGGGTGTCTGACATGAAGCCCGGGCAGTCAGCCACCGTTGAACTGTGGTCGGTCAAAGGGGATTTGCAGGCCAAGGTGCGAGAGGTGTCGCCTGTGGCTGATGCCTTGACCAGAACCTATGCGGTTTATCTGGATATTGAAGACCCCAGGCAGCTCAGCAGGTTTGGCATGAGTGCGACTGTTCATTTCAGCAAGCCAACGGACTCGCAGGCCTTCAAGCTGCCCATCACCGCCCTGGTCGCTGAGCGCACGGGGGTGTTTGTCTGGGTGTTCGATGAAGCCAATGGTGTAGTGAATAAACGTGTGATCCAGCCCTTTGATGTCTCGGAAAGCCGGTTTTTGGTCAAGGAAGGCCTCAGCAACGGCGAGCTGGTTGTCACGGCTGGCACCCATGTGCTGAACGAAGGGCAACGGGTGCGTCGATTCATTGAACCGGGCGACCTCGCCAAATGAGAAACATCAACCTGTCACGGTGGGCACTGGAGAACCAGCCCCTGATTCGTTACTTGCTGGCGGTTTTCATTTTCGCAGGGGTGGCGGCCTTCTTCTCTTTGGGTCAGGAAGAAGACCCACCTTTCGTGTTTCGCGGCATGGTGGTTCGTGCCTACTGGCCAGGTGCCACGGCCATGCAGATGGGCCAGCAAGTGGCCGATCCCATCGAAAAAGTGATTCAGGAAGTTCCGTACGCCGACAAGATTCGCTCCTACTCCAAACCCGGTGAAACGGTGATCTTCCTTCAGTTGGCCGACAGTGCGCCGCCTGCGCAAGTGGCTGACGTGTGGTACACCACCCGCAAGCGGGTTCAGGACATGGCGGGGCAACTACCCAATGGCGTGATCGGGCCGTTTTTCAATGACGAGTTCGGTGACACCTTCGGTGTGATTCTGGCTTTTTCTGCAGACGGCTTCGAATACGCGGAACTGAAAGATTTTGTCACCCAGGTGCGGCAAACCTTTTTGAAGGTACCGCATGTGGCCAAAGTGCAAATGTTTGGCGTACAGCCGGAAAAAGTATTCATTGATGTGTCGCACTACAAATTGGCGCAGCTTGGCATTTCCTCGCAGGATTTGTTGCATCAAATCAATAGCCAAAATGCAGTGGCTTCGCAGGGTGTTTTAAGTCTCGAAGACCAGAAGGTGTGGTCGCGGGTACAGGGGCAATTCGATTCTGTGGAGGACATTGCCAACACGCCCATTCGTGCAGGCAACACCACGTTGCTGCTGAAGGATTTCGCCCAGGTTTATCGGGCGTATCAAGACCCGCCCGTGTCCAAGATGCGCTTTAACGGCAAAGAAGTCATTGGCTTGGGTATATCCATGGTCAACGGAGGCGACATCATTCGCCTTGGCGAAAGCCTCAAAGAAGCAGAACGTAAAATTCTTCAAGACTTGCCGGTGGGCATTGAAATGCAGCGGGTTGCGGATCAGCCCAAATCGGTGAAAACCTCGGTCAATGAGTTCGTCAAGGTCTTGATCGAAGCGATCGTCATTGTGCTGGCGGTCAGTTTTTTAAGCTTGGGGTTGCACACCAAACCGTTTCGAATCGACGCTCGTCCAGGTCTCGTGGTGGCATTGACCATTCCGCTGGTGCTGGCACTGACATTTTTGTCGATGTCCTTTTTCGGCATCAATTTGCACAAAATTTCACTTGGTGCCTTGATCATCGCGTTGGGCTTGATGGTTGACGACGCCATCATTGCAGTTGAAATGATGGTTCGAAAGCTTGAGGAGGGCTACTCACGCTTTGATTCGGCCATTTTTGCCTATGAGTCCACCGCCATTCCAATGTTGACTGGCACCTTGATCACCGCCGCTGGCTTCTTGCCGATTGCTTTGGCCAAATCGGCTGCGGGTGAGTACACCTACTCCATCTTCGCGGTCACAGCGATTGCCTTGGTGTTGTCGTGGTTCGTGGCGGTCATTTTTGTGCCCTATATTGGTTATTGGTTGTTGAAAGCCCCCAAATCAGGCGAGAGCGGACATCAAGAGGTGTTTGATACCCCTTTTTATCAACGTTTTCGCAGTTGGATTGAAGTGTGTGTGAACCATCGTTGGATCACCATCTCTGTCACCGTGCTGGCATTCTTGGGCGGGGGTTATTCGTTCAAGTTCATTGAACAGCAATTCTTCCCCGATTCAAACCGGCTGGAAATCATGGTCAACCTGTGGTTGCCTGAGGGCACCGCGTTTGCTGAAACCGAGAAGCAGGCCAAAACACTGGAAAGCTGGCTCAAAGAGCAACCCGAGGTTGAGGGCTACGCCACGTTTGTCGGTGACGGTGCCCCGCGGTTCTACCTGTCGCTCGATCAAAAATTTGTACAAAGCAACTTGGCCGAATTGATTGTCATCCCCAAAAGCTTCGAGGATCGTGAGCGTTTGAGAGGCAAGCTGAAAGAGCATCTCGATACCAACTTTCCTGATGTTCGCCCGCGCATCACCTTGCTGCCAAACGGGCCTCCTGTCACATACCCCGTGCAATTCGTGGTGCAAGGCCCAGACCCGCGTGTGGTGCGTGTGGTGGCAGACCAGGTGAAGGAGGCGGTTGCCGCCAGCGAGTACACGCGAGGCACACATGACAATTGGAATGAAAACATCAAGGTCATGAACATTGAGGTGGATCAAGCACGCGCCCGTGCTTTGGGCGTCAGTAGCGAAAGCATTGCGCAAGCCTCACATGTGATTTTGTCGGGTGCGACCATCGGCCAATATCGTGAAAACAATCGGCTGATTGATATTGTGTTTCGCAATCCGGAGGAAGAGCGCGACACCTTGTCAGAGCTTCTCAACGCCAATGTTCCAACGGCCAGTGGCGCTTATGTGCCTTTGGCTCAAGTGGGCCGTGTGAACATGGGCTTTGAGCCCGGCGTGATCTGGCGTCAAAACGGAGATTTCGCCATCACCGTGAAAGCCGATGTGGTGGCCGGTATTCAAGGCACCACTGTGGCTTTGGCCATGGACAAAGGCCTCGCACCACTTCGCGCCGAGTTGCCTTTGGGCATGTCGGTGAATCTGGATGGGTTGGCGGCAGACTCAGGCAAGGCACAGCAATCCATCATGGTGAACGTGCCACTGATGTTGTTCATCGTGCTCACCTTGCTGATGCTGCAGCTCAAAAGTTTCGGGCGAACCTTGCTGGTTTACTTCACGGGCCCCTTGGGCATCATCGGAGCCGCGTTGGCGCTGATCATCTCGGCGCGTCCGTTCGGGTTTGTGGCCCAACTCGGTGTGATTGCCTTGTTTGGCATGATTATTCGAAATTCGGTGATTCTGGTCGATCAAATCGAACAGGACCGCAAAGCAGGTGTGGACCCTTATGAGGCCATCATTGGGTCCACCATTCGCCGTTCGCGCCCGATTTTGTTGACTGCAGCTGCCGCTGTGCTGGCCATGATCCCGCTGATGCGTTCCCAGTTTTGGGGGCCGATGGCGGTGGCCATCATGGGTGGCTTGATTGTCGCAACGTTGCTCACGCTGTTTTTCCTGCCAGCGTTGTACGCGGCGGCTTATCGAATCAAAAAAGGGCGAGCCAATACGCCGCGGGCCAGCGATTAACGCCGAAGCACCTGTGTGCTCCATGACACTGCAAATTTTTTCAGTGGTGTGATCACTTTTTGCTCGGTCAACAAGCGGTATTCGCTTTGAGCGTGCAAACGCCACTCGGCAACCTTCATTCGGTACAAGGCCCGAAGAGGTCGAGCGAACAGGCGCATGGGTTTGGGTGTCGCGCGCCATGCGGTATTGGCATGGTCGATCAAGAATTCAGCGGTGTGTTTGAACAGGGCGCTGGTTGCTTCAGTGTGTTCGCGTTTTCGAAGCTGTTCTGCCGGAATGTTCGCGGTTGCCAATGCCTGAACGGGCAGGGGTTGAAAGCCTTCATCCAGATATTTTGCCATTCTTAACAGTTGACACAGTTGTGTGGAATGGGTCCAAAAGGTAGACAAACTCGCGAGCCCTTTGCTCAGCGTTTCTTGGTTGTCAGGGGCGACCAAACCATCCAATGCTGGGGTTGGTTGTTCAATTCGCGCTTGGATCAAGGCAAGCCAGGGCGCTATTTCGCTTTGAACGGTGCGTTGCCAGTCTTCTTGCGTATTGTGGCGGTTGGGCTCACAGCCTTGGGCCACCGATTCAATCAATGCTGCCCATTGGTCCTGGTTCACCCTGGCCACCACTTCACGGTTCAGTGCCTTAATCACCGGGTGAAGGTTTGTTTCGTCTCCCGCGCAGGTGAGTGCATTGCGCCACCAACCCAGTTTTACTTGTGTCAGGCCCGCTTCAAGCTGCTTCATGCAGGCTTGCCGAAGTTCCTGGTTCAAGGTGAAGCACCCTAACCAAAATGCCTTCAGTTCCTCGGGTTGAAACAGCAACGCGTAGTGAAGTGACGAGGTTTCGGCACACACTTTTTCGCGGCAATAAGCTAACGGGGTTTCCAAAGCGGTGTTCATGGGCGTACTGCAAGGTGTCTACAAAGGTAGATTGTAAGGCCAACGAAGCACAAATCAGAGAATGTAGTTGGTCTTGGCGCCTTACTGAGATATAATGCGCGCCTGCAATGCGGATGTGGCGAAATTGGTAGACGCACCAGATTTAGGTTCTGGCGTAGAGATACGTGAAGGTTCGAGTCCTTTCATCCGCACCACTTCTTTTCAAGCCGGGCCAGTGGCCTTCGGCCGTGACCAGTTTTACAGATCCCCTCGCCAAAGCCCCTTCATACTTGTGTAAGATAACGGCAATTGTATGACCAATGACTCAACTTGTTGGGCATGCGGTCTGTCACCCATTAACCAGCCTTTGGCATTGTGGCCAAAGCAACCAGTTCAAGAGTTCCAAATGACTGAAACAGCAAATACTGCAAGCTCACTCGAGAAAACCATTTCCTTGAAGCTTTCAGTTGAAAAAATCAATGCGGAAGTTCAAAAGCGCCTTCAAAAAGTAGCGCGCACGGCCCGCATGCCCGGCTTTCGTCCCGGTAAAGTGCCCATGAAAATGGTGGTCCAGAACTATGGTCCCCAAGTGCACTCGGAAGTGCTGAACGACGAATTGGGTCGTGTGTTCGGTGAAGAAGTCCAAAAGCAGGAACTGCGTGTGGCTGGCACCCCAAAAATTGAAGCCGCCAACGCCGAAGAGGGCGCCAACGACGACTCATTCGAGTTCAGCGCCACTTTTGAAGTGTTTCCAGAAGTGAAGTTTGGTGATTTCGACACTCTGGAAGTGGAAAAAACCGTGGTCGACGTCAGCGATGCTGAAGTGGATAAAACCATCGAGATTTTGCGAAAGCAGCGTGCAAGCTTCTCTGAAGTGGATCGCGGATCCCAGGAAGAAGATAAGGTGACCCTTGACTTCGTGGGCAAGATCGACGACGTGCCATTTGATGGCGGTACTGCTGAGGATTTCTCTTTTGTGATTGGCAAGGGCCAGATGCTGCCCGAATTTGAAACAGCAGCCAAAGGCTTGAAAAAAGGCGAAGAAAAAACCTTTGACCTGGCTTTCCCAGAGGACTATCACGGCAAGGATGTGGCGGGTAAAACTGCCCAATTCTCCATCACCATCAAGAAAGTGGAAGGCCCCGAGCTGCCTGAGTTGAACGAGGAATTCGCCAAGGCCATGGGCATTGAAGATGGTTCCCTGGACAAGCTGCGCGATGACGTTCGTTTGAACCTGACACGTGAAGTCAGCAACCGCACCAAAGCTCAAACCAAAGAAGCCGTCATGAATGCGTTGCTGAAAGTGACCGAATTTGAAGTGCCAAAGGCTTTGATCCAGACGGAAACCACCGAACTGGCCTCACGCGCTCGCCAGGATCTGAAAGCACGTGGCATGCAAAACGTGGAAGAAATCCAGTTGCCTGAAGACATCTTTGCCGCCCAGGCTGAGCGCCGCGTGCGTTTGGGCCTGATCGTTTCAGATTTGGTCAAACTGCACAATTTGCAGGCCAAGCCAGAGCAGGTTCGTGCTTTCATCGAAGAGCAGGCCCAAAGCTACGAGAACCCGGCTGAAGTCATGCAGTGGTACTTCCAGGACCGCGCCCGTTTGGCGGATGTTGAAGCCGTTATTTTGGAAGACAATGTGGTTGAGTTCACTTTGGGCAAATCCAAAGTGGTTGAGAAGAAAATGTCCTTTGACGAACTGATGGGAAATAAATAAATGATGTGGAACCCTCGCTCTATGACAAACAGCAGCAGTAATTCAGGCGCCCAAGACACGCAAGGCAACATGTACGTGCCGATGGTGATTGAGCAAAGTGGTCGGGGCGAGCGGGCCTATGACATTTATTCACGTTTGCTCAAAGAACGTGTCATTTTCCTGGTGGGGCCCATCAACGACCAAATGGCCAATGTGATCGTGGCCCAAATGTTGTTCCTGGAATCTGAAAATCCGGACAAAGACATCGCCCTGTACATCAACAGCCCGGGCGGCTCTGTGTCTGCAGGCATGGCCATTTATGACACCATGCAATTCATCAAGCCCAATGTGTCTACCTTGTGCACGGGCTTGGCGGCCAGCATGGGTGCTTTCCTGTTGTCTTCGGGCACCAAGGGCAAGCGCTTCTCCCTGCCAAACTCACGCATCATGATTCACCAGCCTTTGGGCGGCGTACAAGGTCAGGCGTCTGACATTGAAATTCACGCCAAGGAAATCCTGTATTTGCGTGAAAAGCTGAACGGGATTTTGGCTGAGAACACCGGTAAGCCGATTGAAACGATTGCACGTGACACAGATCGTGATAACTTTATGGGTGCAGACGATGCAAAATCATACGGTTTGATCGACGATGTGTTGAAACACCGTGTTCAGCCTGCTGAAAAGAAGTAAGGTAACCTGGATTGCTTGAACGCCCCATTTGGGGCTTTCCAGAGGAAATAAGATGTCAGAGAAAAAAGGCTCCAGCGAAAAGCTGTTGTATTGTTCCTTCTGCGGCAAAAGCCAGCATGAGGTGAAGAAATTGATCGCAGGGCCCTCTGTGTTCATCTGTGATGAATGCATTGAGTTGTGCAATGACATCATCCGCGATGAAGCGGCTGAGGCCACTGCCACGGGCGGGGGCGAAAAGCTGCCGACACCCCAAGAAATTCGCAATATTCTTGATCAATACGTCATCGGTCAGGAAAAGGCCAAGCGCGTGCTGGCTGTGGCGGTGTACAACCACTACAAACGCCTGCGCCACATGGCCAAGAAAGACGACATCGAACTGACAAAAAGCAATATTTTGTTGGTTGGTCCAACCGGCTCAGGCAAAACGCTATTGGCGCAAACCCTGGCTCGCCTGCTGAATGTGCCTTTTGTGATTGCCGATGCCACCACCTTGACCGAAGCGGGTTATGTGGGTGAAGACGTCGAAAACATCATTCAAAAACTGCTTCAGAATTGCAATTACGAAGTGGAAAAAGCCCAGCGCGGCATTGTGTACATCGATGAAATTGACAAGATTTCGCGCAAGTCTGACAACCCCTCCATCACACGTGACGTGTCTGGCGAAGGTGTTCAGCAGGCCTTGTTGAAGTTGATCGAAGGCACGGTGGCTTCAGTGCCGCCGCAGGGTGGGCGCAAGCACCCCAACCAGGATTTTGTGCAAATTGACACCACCAACGTGTTGTTCATCGTGGGTGGGGCTTTTGAAGGTCTGGATAAAATCATTCGCAACCGTTCCGAGCGGTCTGGTATTGGTTTCGGCGCGGAAGTGAAGAGCAAAAACGACGAAAACGTCGGCACCTTGCTTTCCGAAGTTGAGCCTGAAGACCTCATCAAGTTCGGTATCATCCCGGAATTGGTTGGCCGCTTGCCCGTGGTAGCAACCTTGGATGAGCTGGATGAACCCGCTTTGATCGAAATTCTGACCAAACCCAAAAATGCGATGGTCAAGCAATTTGAAAAACTGCTCGAAATGGACGGCGCAGAACTTGAGGTTCGCCCCTCTGCACTGAGTGCGATCGCCAAGAAAGCCATTCAGCGTAAAACAGGTGCACGTGGCCTTAGAACCATTCTTGAGCAATCATTGCTTGGCATCATGTACGAACTGCCAAGCGACGTGAATGTCAAGAAGGTGGTGGTGGATGAAAACGCTGTCACCGGTGCGGGCCAACCCCTGCTGATTTACGAAGATCAGCCCAAGGTGTCTGGCAGTAAAGACAAGTCCTGATGCGACTGTTGATACAAAACAATTTGCAAACGAACTTTAAAAGCCCAACTTCGCAGTTGGGCTTTTTCTTTTCAGTGGTATTGTTGTTTTGTCGTGAAATAAAACTTGAATAAGTGCGTTTTAGCCCCACTATAGGGTAATGCCATTTAATAGGTGATTCATATGTCTGCAACTAACGTGCTTCCGGAACAACCCATCGAATTGTCACTGCTCCCATTGCGGGATGTGGTGGTGTTCCCGCACATGGTCATTCCCCTGTTTGTTGGGCGCCCAAAATCCATTAAGGCGCTCGAAATCGCCATGGAAACTGGCAAGAATATTTTGTTGGTTGCCCAGAAATCGGCCACCAAAGATGAACCCAGCGACAAAGACATTTACAACATTGGTTGTGTGGCCAATGTTCTGCAAATGCTGAAGTTGCCTGATGGCACTGTGAAAGTGTTGGTTGAAGGCGTTCAGCGCGCCCGCTTGACGCAGGTCAGTGATGAAGGCACTCACTTTGCGGCCACTGCCTTGCCTTTGTTGCCCGATCCTTCTCAAAGCCCGGAAACCGAAGCCATGAAACGCGCGGTGATGGCGCAGTTCGATTCCTATGTGAAATTGAATAAAAAAATTCCACCGGAAATTCTGACCTCATTGGCCAGCATCGAAGACATTGGTCGCCTCGCTGACACGATCGTTAGCCACTTGCCGCTGAAGCTTGAGCAAAAGCAATCCATTCTAGAAACATTCAGCATTGCGCAACGCTTGGAAGCCTTGTTGTCTCAGCTGGAAACTGAAATCGACATTCTCCAGGTTGAAAAGCGCATTCGTGGCCGCGTTAAGCGCCAAATGGAAAAAAGCCAGCGCGAGTATTACCTGAACGAGCAGGTCAAAGCCATTCAGAAAGAACTGGGCGAAGGTGAAGACGGCGCCGACATGGAAGAGCTGGAAAAGCGCATCAAGGCTGCACGTATGCCTAAGGAAGCGTTGAAGAAGGCTGAGGCCGAGCTCAAGAAGCTGAAGTTGATGTCGCCCATGTCTGCAGAAGCCACTGTGATTCGAAACTACATCGACGTCATGGTCAGCCTGCCGTGGAAAAAGAAAACCAAAATCAACAACGACCTTGCCAACGCCGAGAAGGTGCTGGACGAAGACCACTATGGCTTGGAAAAAGTCAAAGAACGCATCGTGGAGTACCTCGCGGTTCAACAGCGCGTCGACAAGTTAAAAGCGCCGATTTTGTGTTTGGTCGGGCCACCTGGAGTGGGTAAAACCTCGCTTGGGCAATCCGTGGCCAAAGCAACCAATCGCAAGTTTGTGCGTATGGCCTTGGGTGGCGTGCGCGACGAAGCTGAAATTCGTGGTCACCGCAAAACCTACATCGGTTCGATGCCAGGCAAGGTGTTGAACAGCATCACAAAAGTCGGTGTGCGTAACCCCTTGTTCCTGCTCGACGAGATCGACAAAATGGGCATGGATTTCCGGGGAGACCCTGCGTCTGCTTTGTTGGAGGTGTTGGACCCTGAGCAAAACAGCACCTTTGTGGATCACTACGTGGAAGTGGAATACGACCTGAGTGATGTCATGTTCGTGGCCACAGCCAACTCATTGAATATTCCTCATGCGCTGCTTGACCGCATGGAAGTGATTCGCTTGAGTGGTTACACCGAAGACGAGAAAGTGAGCATCACGCAAAAGTATTTGTTGCCCAAGCAACTGAAAAACAATGGCGTGAAGATCGACGAACTCAGCGTGTCTGAGGGTGCCATTCGCGATGTGATCCGCTACTACACACGCGAGGCGGGTGTGCGTGGTCTTGAGCGTGAAATGTCCAAAATTTGCCGCAAGGTGGTTCGCCAAATGGTGCTGGGCAAAAACGAGAAAAAGGTCACGGTCACGCCGAAGAATCTTGACAAGTTTTTGGGTGTGCGGCGCTTCAATTTCGGCCTGGCCGAAAAAGAAAACCAAGTGGGTCAAGTCACTGGCTTGGCGTGGACCGAAGTGGGCGGCGATTTGTTGACCATTGAAACGGTGGCGATGCCGGGCAAGGGAAACATCATTCGCACCGGTTCTTTGGGTGATGTGATGAAAGAATCGGTTGAGGCAGCGCGTTCCGTGGTTCGTGCTCGTGCCAACCGACTTGGCGTGCGCAATGATGCATTCGAGAAACGCGACATTCACGTGCACGTACCGGAAGGAGCCACACCGAAAGACGGCCCCTCAGCTGGCATTGCGATGACCACAGCTTTGGTTTCAACATTGACCAACATTCCGGTGAAGTCAGCTGTGGCCATGACTGGCGAGATTACCCTGCGCGGCGAAGTGTTGGGCATTGGTGGTTTGAAAGAAAAACTACTTGCCGCGCACCGTGGTGGTATTAAAACAGTGCTGATCCCTGAAGAAAACGTGAAGGATTTGGCGGAAATACCTGCCAACGTGAAGAACAGCCTGGAAATCATTCCTGTCAAGTGGATTGATCAGGTGCTACAGCACGCGTTGGAGTCGCTTCCAGAGCCGCTGTCAGAACAGCCTGAGGTGATTGCAGCCAAACCTGAGGGGGATGCTGACAAGCCCAGCGTAAAGCACTGATATTTATCAATATTCCACAATCGCCTTCGCAAGAAATTGCGAAGGCTTTTTTTTTGTGCATCGCGGGAACCCGCATGTGGCTTGGATCATGAGGCCATGCCCCCCGCAAAATCTGTTGACAGGCGGCTTTCCGGCGTGTCTAAATTAGGCACTGGAAGCAACGTGGTGCCGCGCAATGGGCACTTTTTATTTGTCACCATAAGGGGGCTTTTTACATGAACAAAACCGAACTGATCGATCAAATTGCTGAGTCAGCAGAAATTTCCAAAGCGGCCGCTGGCCGGGCGTTGGATGCGATGATTGCCGCTGTAAAAACGACATTGAAAAAAGGTGGCTCGGTGACTTTGGTTGGTTTTGGAACTTTTGCTGTTGGTAAACGCGCTGCACGCAGTGGTCGTAACCCACGCACGGGTGCCGCCATCAAAATCAAGGCAGCGAAGGTGCCCAAGTTCCGTCCTGGCAAGGCCCTGAAAGACGCAGTGAACTAAATTTGGATTTTTTTCAGAAAAGTGTTGCAGGCCGATTAAATTTGTATATAATTGCGGTCTTGGCTGATTCGCAACGCGACAAAGCACTAAAAAAGAACAAGCTTCAACGCAAAATTCTTGATAAATAGTGAATACGTCGGGTGCTTAGCTCAGTTGGTAGAGCGGAGCCCTTACAAGGCTTAGGTCGGGAGTTCGAGCCTCTCAGCACCCACCAACATTGCGAAATTGGCAACCAACTCAGGAGTGGTAGTTCAGTTGGTTAGAATACCGGCCTGTCACGCCGGGGGTCGCGGGTTCGAGCCCCGTCCACTCCGCCAAAACAAAAAAGGGAATCTTAGGATTCCCTTTTTTCATTTCAGGCTTCGCTTGCGTTGCTTGCAGCCGCTTCAGGTATAGTACTCGCTTGTTGTTCAACGCCTTTATCGACACAAAAACCCATGTTTGAATTCATTCGCAACAATCAGAAGATCATGCAGTTTGTGCTGCTGTTGTTCATTGCTCCTGCTTTCGCCTTGTTTGGCCTGGAGGGTTACAGCACGGTGAACAACGAAGCAAACGCCTATGCAGTTGTTGGTGATTACGCCATCAGCCCAGAAGAATTCGATCAGGTTAAACGCCAACGCATTGAAGAGGCCCGCGCGCAGGCAGGTGCAAATTTTGATCCATCGATTTTCGAGCTGCCGCAGGTCAACAATGAATTGCTCGACACGCTTGTGCTTCAGTATTTGTTACAACAGTCTGTTCAACGCCAGTATTTGACCGCATCGGATCAAGCCTTGGCGGAAGATATTTCCCGCACACCGCTTTTTCAGGTGGATGGAAAATTTGATCTTGAGACCTACAAGCGTGAATTGGCTGCCCGTGGTTTAACGCCCACTCAACATGAAGCCAATGTGCGTTTCAACCTGGCGCGTAACCAGGTGCTTGATCCTTTGCTTCGTGCATCGTTTTTCCCTGAAAAGCTTGCGACGCAACTGGACGATGTGCAGTTGGCGGGCCGAGTGGTACGGGTCAAGAACCTTGATCTGGGCCCTTATTTGACCAGTGTCGAGGTGACAGAAGAGCAAATTGCAGCCTTTTATGAGCAAAACCAATCCACTTTCTTGTCTCCCCAGCAGGTTGATGTGGAGTATGTGGTGCTGTCGCCAGAGTTGATTAAATCGAAAATCCTGGTCTCCGATACCGATGCGCAGGCCTACTACGAACAGAACAAGGCTCGCTTTTCTACACCTGAGGAACGCCGGGCTCGTCACATTTTGATTCCATTGCAGGCGGAAGGAAAATCCGCTGATGATCAAAAAACCAAGGCGCAACAGGTGTTGTCTCAGGTTAAAGCTAACCCTGAGAACTTCGCCGAACTGGCCAAGGAATATTCCACTGACACGGGTTCTGCTGCACAAGGTGGCGATCTCGGATTTTTTGGTAAGGGTGCGATGGTGCCCGCCTTTGAAAATGCAGTGTTTTCGCAGGCAAGGGGTGATGTCAGTGATTTGGTCGAGACCCAGTTTGGTTATCACATCATTCAGGTGACAGACATTCGCGGCGGCGAGGTTCAACCTTTTGAAGAGGTCAAGGCCCTGATTCTTGATGAAATTAAAGGTCAAAAAATGACCGCCCAGTTTGCCGATGCGCAAGGCCGGTTTGCGGAATTGGTTTACGAGGGCGGGCAATCGTTTGCCAACGTACAGGAAACATTGGGTTTGCAGCCGCAGTCATTCAAAGGTTTGACACAGGTGTCTCCAAACGCGCCAGACTTGTTGAAGGATCCCAAGGTATTGGCTGAAATTTTCTCCAAGGAATCGATTGATACCAAGAACAACACCAAGGCCGTTCAAGTGGACGAGCAATTTGTATCGGCCAGAATTGTGAATTACATTGAAGCCAAGGTTCGCCCATTGGATGAAGTGAAAAGCGCGATTCAGGCTCGTTTGAAGCAGGAGCAGGCGCAGGCTGCCGCATTGAAAGAAGCTGAGGCTTTGGTGGCCAAGTTGAATGAGGCCAAGCCAGCCGCTGATTCAGACCTGTTGTCGGAGTTCCGTGAGCCAAGAACAATCTCTGCGCTGGGTGCGGAAGGGCTGCCTCGCCAGGTTGCGGAGTCGGTATTGGACACGGGTGTGGCCAATTTGCCTGTGGCAAAGGTCATCAATGTCGGCTCAAACGGGTACACCGTTGCCTGGGTTCAAGCCAGCGCACCTTCCAGCGAGATCAAAGCCAAGGCTGATCCGCAGATTGTTCGTCTTTATGAGAATGTGGCAGGTGAGGCTTACCAGCAAGCATTGTTGTTGGCTTCTCGCGATGCGATGAAAAAGCGCATTGAGGTGGAGATCAAAAAGCAGTTCTAAGCATTGCTAAGATGGCTTGGTGGAACACTTTCAATGTGTTCCATGCAGGCAGGAAAGCGAAGTCGGTTGAGGAACCCGGCTTCGCTTTTTTGTTGAGGCGTTTATTGAAGCGTGCCTGCCAGTTTGGGCCACACATTGTTCAGCATTTTGGGTTGAGCACTGGCGTTGGGGTGAATGCCGTCGGCCTGAAATGCGTTGGGATCCAGTGCGAAGCCTTCAAGTAAAAAGGGCACCAAGGGCACTTTTTGTTTTCTGGCCACCTCACTGTACGTTTCGCTGAAACGGCGGCTGTAGTTTGGGCCGTAGTTCGAGGGGATTTGAATGCCAACCAATACAGATTGAACAGCGTTGCGTCGTGCCAGGTTCAACATGTGGTTGAGGTTGTCTTTCATGGTGTCGATTGATAAGCCGCGCAGGCCGTCGTTGGCGCCAAGTTCCAGAATCATGTGGCTGGGTTTGTGGGTTTGCAGTAGGCCTGGCAGGCGAGTTTTGCCGCCCGCCGTGGTTTCACCCGAAACTGACCCATTCACCACGCTGCAGTGCGGGAACTTTTCGGCCAAACGGGCCTCCATCAAAGCGACCCAGCCTTGTTCCACCGGGATGCCGTAGGCGGCTGACAGGCTATCGCCCAGCACTAAAATTTTACATTGAGCTGCAGGTGAAGCTGCGAAGCTGGTTACACTGGTCAGCGAAGCGCTTGCCAGCGCGGTGATTAACAGGGCGTTTTTTATTTTTCTTGCAGTAAAGGCAAACATGAGTCGTGTCATCCTAGAGGTTGAGGAATTGAATCAGTTGGTCCGTGACGGTCAAACTGAATTGTCCATTCTCGAAAACATTTCGTTCACTATAAACCAGGGCGAGGCCGTTGCAATCATCGGTGCGTCCGGTTCCGGCAAGTCGACCTTGCTGGGTATGCTCGCTGGGTTGGACCTGCCTTCAAGCGGATCGGTTCGCTTTTTGGGGGAAGACTTAACTCAACTTAACGAAGACAGCCGCGCAACACTGCGTGCCCAACACGTGGGCTTTGTGTTTCAGTCTTTTCAGTTGCTGGACCACTTGTCAGCCTTGGAAAATGTGATGTTGGCCACCGAGTTGACCACCATGGACAATCGCCTGCAAGCGTGCAAAGACATGTTGGCTAGGGTTGGTTTGGGTGATCGTTTACACCACACGCCCAAGACGCTCTCTGGCGGTGAGCAGCAACGAGTGGCCTTGGCGCGTGCGTTTGTGCGTAACCCGACCATCGTGTTTGCAGATGAACCGACAGGCAGCCTGGATTACGCCACTGGCCAGCGCATCATTGAATTGATGTTCGACCTTCAAAAAGAGCAGGGCACCACGCTGATTCTGGTCACACACGACGACAAACTCGCCACCCGCTGTTCACGCCAGCTCACCATTTCGGCGGGCGCTTTGGTTCAAGAAGTGGTTTAACAACACCGAGATTCGGCTGGCAATGTCGCTTGCGCGACTGATCAGCAAGCCGGTGTGTTCGTGGGGCAGGGGTTCTACAGTGAGTCCGTGGACGTAGGTGGCCAGGCTTGCTGCATGTTTGGCGTTTAAGCCTTGCCCCAACAAAGCGGCAATTGCACCGGCCAACACATCGCCACTGCCGCCTGTTGCCAATGCAGGCCCGCCAGTGGTGTTGATTTCCGTTTGTATTGCATCGCTGATGACGGTGCCTGCGCCTTTGAGCACCACAGTGCAGTGAAACTTCTTTGCAATGGCCTGCGCGCTGGCCAGTCTGTCGGCTTGCACTTGCGCAGTGTGTTGAGTCAACAAACGCGCAGCCTCCAGTGGATGTGGGGTGAATACGATCTGTGCTTTGGGTTGCGACTGGATCAATCGTTCAAGGCTTTGTTGCAACGACGCGCTGTGTGCCAATACATTCAAGCCGTCTGCATCCCACACCATTTTTAAAGCGTTCGTGTGGTCGTGTTGTTCTGCTCGCTTGGTCAGCCCGCTAATCAGTTCCTGTAAAAAATCTGTTGCTGCGTCGCTTTGCCCCAAGCCGGGCCCAATGATCCAGGTGTCTGCAAATTCAATGCACTCAGCCATGCTTTTGTTCATGAGCTCTGGGTAAACGAAGTCAAAAAACAGGCCATGTTGGCTCACCTGCACATCGGGCATGTGCTGGTGTTGATCGCAAAGCAAACTCAAGGCAACACGGCCCGCGCCGCAAATCAGGGCAGTGCGGGCAGCCAATACCGCAGCGCCCACCATGCCTGCTTGCCCACCCACAACGGCGAGGCTACCGAAGTGACCTTTGTGGTGTTCATGGCCACGATGGGGTAAGCGGCTTAGTTGTTCAACGCGCCCAAGTGCGACTGCGGGTGGCGGTTGAATGTGTTCAAACAAGGGTTCGCAATTCAGTGGTTCCACCCACACGTCGCCTGCAAGCCTTTTGCCATGGTCTGTTAACAAGCCTGTCTTGCAGGCGATGTAGCTCAGTGTGGTGTTGGCTTGTATGGCGTGGCCCGGTGCGCTTCCAGTGTCGCAGTTCAAGCCGCTTGGACAGTCGAGCGCGTAAATGGCCGATTGCGTGTGAAGTTGATGATGCGCGTTGATGTGCACAATAACCCGAGCCAATTCTTCCGAAGGCGCACTGGTGCAAGCAATGCCCAGCAGGCCGTCGATGATCACGCAGTGGGTCGGCAACGCTGGCAGCGGCGAGTCTGTGGCCAGCGTTGTGATATTCAAGCCTTGCGCTTCACACCACGCTTTGGCGCGCTGGCGATCGTTCGAGCCTGGTTTGTTCAGTGTGATTTCATACACCACGACCTGCTCGCCCAACCTTCGTAACTCACCCGCAACAATCAGCGCGTCGCCCCCATTGTTGCCAGGGCCGGCGAATGCCACGTACTGGGTAGGGTAGGGGTGGGCGTGTTGCTGCTGCTCTTTGATTTTTGCTGCGCTGCGCAGGCCAGCGGCCTGCATCAGGCAAAACGAGTCCACCTGTTGAAAGGCCACGTGTTCCAGTTCGCGAATTTGAGCCACGCTGCATACGGGCATGGTGTGCAAGCCTGGTTTTTTCCAGGAAGATTGGGTCAAACTGTCCAGTTGGAATGAACGCTGTTCTGACATAAGGTATCCATTGAAATTGAAGGAGATTATCCGGGCTGGGTCCTCGCTTGAAGGGCTACAGCACTTATAATTGCAGATTAACTCAACCACATCCACCGCTGTTATGTCTCTTGCTTTGTCTTCGGCTGATCAATTCTCGGTTTCAACCTTTCGTGGAGCGTCTGCGCTTTCGGCGTTTCGCGCAGAAGGTTTGTTGAAACGCCTTCAGGCCATCGACGACAAAGTGGTGGCCGTTTCCGGCCAATTTGTTCATTTTGTCGCCAGCCGAAAGCCGTTGAGCGCACAGCACACCGAGGTGATGGCGGGCTTGCTTGATTATGGCCACCCTGCGTCGGCATTGGATCGTGTGGATGTGCAGTGCGTGGTGGTGCCGCGCTTGGGTACGGTTAGCCCATGGGCATCGAAAGCGACCGACATCGCTCACAATGCCGGTTTGTCCGATGTGGTGCGAATGGAGCGTGGCATTGAATTTCAATTGATGTTCAAGAAAGGCTTGTTGGGTGGCACCAAGCTGCCCGAGGCTGACGCGTTGGCTGCCTTGAAGGCCACTCTTTACGATCGCATGACGGAAACCGTGCTCGCTGATGGGTTCGATGCAAAAGGCTTGTTTTTGCCTTTGCAGGGCAAGAATCTTGAAATCATTGAATTGAGCGAAGGCCGAAATTCCCTGGCAAAAGCCAATGCCGAGTTGGGCTTGGCTTTGAGCGATGATGAAATTGATTATTTGTTGGACGCATACACCTCGATGGGTCGCTCGCCCACCGATGTGGAACTCATGATGTTTGCACAAGCCAACAGCGAGCACTGCCGCCACAAGATTTTCAACGCCACTTGGACCATCGATGGGCAGGCACAGCCTGAAACATTGTTCGGCATGATCCGAAACACCCACAAAACAACGCCACAGGGCACGGTAGTGGCGTATTCCGACAATGCGGCTGTGATTGAAGGGGGCGTCGCCAAGCGCTTTTTCGCTGACGCTGACGGTGTATACCGCCCTCATGAAGAATTGACCCATTTCGTGGCCAAGGTAGAAACGCATAACCACCCCACAGCCATTTCGCCGTTTGCTGGCGCTGCCACGGGTTCAGGCGGTGAAATTCGTGATGAAGGCGCAACGGGCAGGGGGGCCAAACCCAAGGCGGGTTTGTGTGGTTTCACCACGTCGCATTTGCGGTTTGAAGGCAGCCCGGAAAGCTGGGAGAGTGGTCAAGATGTGTTGGTGCCTTTGGAGCAACGCGCTGAAGCACCGCAAGCCGTGGGCATTCCTGGCAGAATTGCCACCCCTGAACAAATCATGATCGATGGCCCCATTGGCGCGGCCAGTTTCAACAACGAGTTTGGGCGCCCCAATTTGGGCGGCTATTTCCGCACATTCGAGCAGCGTGTGGGCGATCGTGTGTATGGCTACCACAAGCCCATCATGATTGCGGGTGGCATTGGCAACATTCGCGACGATCATACCCACAAACTTGATTTGCCTGCGGGTACCTTGTTGATTCAACTGGGTGGGCCGGGCATGCGCATTGGCATGGGTGGTGGTGCTGCGTCTTCCATGAATGCGGGCACCAACACGGAGTCACTGGATTTCGATTCGGTTCAGCGAAGCAACCCCGAGATGGAGCGGCGCGCTCAAGAGGTTCTTGATCGCTGCTGGACCATGGGCTCCGACAACCCGATTCTAAGCATTCACGATGTGGGCGCGGGCGGTATTTCCAACGCATTTCCGGAATTGGCCGATGCATCGAACAAGGGTGCCACGTTTGACTTGCGCAAAGTGAATCTGGATGAAAGTGGCTTAAGCCCTGCCGAAATTTGGTGTAATGAGTCGCAGGAACGCTACGTGATGGGCATTGCGCCTGAATCGCTGCCCTTGTTCACCGAGTTGTGCGAGCGTGAGCGTTGTCCGTTCTGTGTGGTGGGTGAAGTGACCGAGGAGCGTCAACTGAAGGTGTTGGATGCGCAATCGAGCAGCAACCCGGTTGACATGCCCATGGAGGTGTTGCTGGGTAAGCCACCCCGCATGGAGCGCCATGATCAACGTGTGGAGTTTGCCAAAGCCCCTGTGGATTTGACTCAAAGCGCGTTGGCTGACTGCGTTGAGCAGGTGCTGAAATTCCCCGCTGTGGCGTCCAAACGGTTTTTGATCACCATTGGCGACCGCACGGTGGGTGGCTTCACAGCGCGTGACCAAATGGTTGGCCCGCACCAAGTACCAGTGGCCGATGTGGCCGTCACTCTCGACGATTACGAAGGCTATGCTGGCCAGGCCATGGCCATGGGCGAGCGAACCCCGCTTGCAGTGCTGAACGCGCCAGCGTCGGGTCGCATGGCGATTGCCGAAAGCCTGACCAACCTGTTGGCGGCGCCGATTGGCAAGCTGGAAGATGTGAAATTGAGTGCGAACTGGATGGCGGCCTGTGGCACACCGGGCCAGGACGCTGCACTGTTTGACACGGTGAAGGCGATTGGCATGGAACTGTGCCCACAGTTGGGGCTTGGAATTCCGGTTGGTAAAGATTCATTGTCCATGCGCACGCGCTGGAACGAAGGCGAAGTGCAAAAGGAAGTGACCTCGCCAGTCAGTTTGATTGTGTCCGCATTTGCAAAGGTGGGCGATGTGCGCGGCACCTTGACCCCAGAGTTGAAGACCGATGAAGACACTGTGCTGGTGTTGGTGGATTTGGCCCGTGGCAAGAACCGCATGGGCGCCAGCGTGTTGGCGCAGGTGTTGAACCAGTTGGGCGATGAAACGCCTGATGTGGAAGCACCTGAAGACATTCGTGCCTTTGCGCAGGCCATGATGGCTTTGCGCGAGCAGGGTCTGGTGCATGCTTACCATGACCGTTCAGATGGTGGTTTGTTTGCCGCGCTGGCCGAAATGGCGTTTGCCAGCAAGGTGGGCTTGTCGATCAATCTGGATTTGATCACCATCGATCCGTTTTCGGCCGATTGGGGCGACTTCAAAATTCGCCCGGAACAGGTCAGCGTGCAGCGTGATGAAATTACGTTAAAAGCGCTCTTCAATGAAGAGTTGGGCGTGGTGTTGCAAGTGCCGGCCAATAAAAAAACCGAGGCCATGCAGGTGTTGCGTGACCATGGCTTGAGTAAGCACAGCCACTACATTGGTAAACCCAATGACCGCGATGTGTTGGAGTTTTATCGCGATGCAAAGTGTATTTTCTCGCAGGCACGCAGCGCATTGCAGGCCATTTGGGATGACACCAGCTACCAAATCGCCAAGCGTCGAGACAACCCGGCTTGTGCGGAAAGTGAACACAAAGCAGCGGCAGAATTGCCCAACAGTCTGGTTTGGCAGCCGAGCTTTGACATTGCAGAAAACCCGGCTGCACCTTTCATCGCCAGCGGTGCGAAACCACGCGTGGCGGTCTTGCGCGAGCAAGGTGTGAATGGTCAACTGGAAATGGCCGGTGCATTCACTGCTGCAGGTTTTGAGGCTGTGGATGTGCACATGAGCGACTTGTTGACCGGCAAGCGCACTTTGGCTGAGTTTAAGGGCTTGGCCGCGTGTGGTGGCTTTAGTTATGGCGATGTACTGGGCGCCGGCGAGGGCTGGGCGAAAACCATTCGTTACAACAGCGTTCTGGCTGATCAGTTCGCCGAATTTTTCGCTCGTGGCGATGTATTCGGTTTGGGCGTGTGCAATGGCTGCCAAATGATGGCCACCTTGGCAGACCTGATTCCAGGTGCCGATCATTGGCCCAAGCTGATGCGCAATGAAAGCGAGCAGTACGAGGCGCGCTTGGTGAACGTGAAAGTGAACAAGACACCGTCCATTCTGTTGGCAGGCATGGAAGGGTCTGTGGTGCCGGTGGTGGTGGCGCACGGTGAAGGCCGAGCTGATTTTTCGCGCCAAGGAAACCATGCAGCCCTTCAGGACAGTGGCTTGGTGGCGTTGCAGTATGTGGATTCACAGGGCACGCCCACTCAACAGTATCCGTTCAATCCGAATGGCAGCCCGCAAGCTTTGGCCGGTTTTACGACGCCCGATGGCCGCTTCACCATCATGATGCCGCACCCTGAGCGGGTGTTCCGCAATGTTCAAATGAGTTGGGCGCCGAAAGACGTTGGCGAGTTTTCACCCTGGATGCGCTTGTTCTTCAATGCGCGAAAGGCGATGGGGTGAATTTGGTCAAGGGGCAATCGGAATTCTTGTTGAGTTCAAGTGCAGGGGCTTCGAATTCAGATTGGAAGCCCCAGGCCATGGATCAGCAATGGTCCAGCGACGTGTTCGATGTGCATTGCACGGCGTGCCCGCGCCTTTGTGCGTTCCATGAGCAGAACCGGGCGCGTTTCCCAGAACATTTCAATGGGCCCGTGCCGCCGTTTGGTGACACGCAAGCCGAATTGTTGATTGTGGGCCTGGCACCGGGCCTGCATGGTGCAAACCGTAGCGGGCGGCCTTTCACTGGCGATTTTTGTGGCGATTTGTTGTACAGCAGCCTGCACAAGCATGGCTTTGCGAACAAGCCGGTGTCGCGGGCTGTTGGCGATGGTTTACAGTTGCAAAATGCGCGAGTCAGCAATGCGGTGAAGTGTGTGCCACCCGAGAACAAACCCACACCGGCTGAAATCAAAACCTGCAATGTTTTTTTGGCGACTGAGTTTGTCAAATACCCGCCCAAAGCGGTGTTGGCGCTGGGTTTGGTGGGGCACCAAGCGGTGTTGAAGGCGCTGGGCCTAAAGCAAAGCGCACACAAGTTTGCTCATGCGGCGCAGCACCACCTTCACCAGTTCATGTTGTTTGACAGCTACCACGTGAGCCGATACAACACGCAGACCGGGCGACTGACCACCGCCATGTTCGATGCGGTTTTGGCCAATATTGCCGATTATTTGAAGCAAAAGCCATGAGCAACGAGGACAACAACGAGAACACCAACACACAAGAGGGTGTGCACCCTCCGGAACCTGAATTCGATGTGTCAGCCTTCTTGAAAGGGCTGACCACGCGTCCCGGTGTGTACCGAATGATCGATGCGAACGGCACCGTGATGTATGTGGGCAAAGCCAAAAATTTGAAAAAGCGGGTGTCTTCATATTTTCAGAAAACCCATGCCAGCCCCCGAACCAGCCACATGGTCGAGCGCATTGTCCGGGTGGATGTAACCCCCACGCGCACCGAGGCCGAAGCGCTGCTGCTGGAAAACAATCTGATCAAAAGTTTGAACCCGCGCTACAACATTCTGTTTCGCGATGACAAAAGCTACCCTTATTTGCGTTTGACCAACCACACTTATCCCCGCGTGGCTTATTACCGTGGGGCAGTGGACAAAAAATCGCAGTTTTTTGGTCCATTTCCCAATGCGTGGGCTGTGAAAGAAAGCATTCAGATTCTGCAGCGTGTTTTTCTGTTGCGCACCTGCGAAGACACAGTGTTTGCCCACCGTTCCCGGCCCTGTTTACAGGCCCAAATCCAAAGGTGTAGCGCGCCTTGTGTGAACTGGATTTCTCCCGAAGATTATGCCAAGGATGTCGACGCAGCCAGCCGGTTTTTGCGGGGCGATTACAAATCGGTCATGGCCAATCTCGAAGAGAAAATGCTGGAAGCCAGCGGCCTTTTGGAGTTTGAACGTGCGGCCATGTACCGCAATCAGATCAGTGCCTTAAGCCGCGTGTTGCAGAAGCAATCGGTGGATACCACAGGCGGTGATGACGATGCCGATGTGATTGCAGTGTTGATTCAAGGTGGCCTGGTTTGCGTGAACCTGGCGATGATTCGGGGTGGGCGGCATTTAGGCGACAAACCCTTGTTTCCCAGCGTGGCGCAGGCTTCGGAAGACATGGGCGCCGAGGTGCTTGAGGCGTTCTTAAGCCAGGCTTACGTGGATAGGCCCATTCCATCGTTGTTGATTGTGAACCAGGACCTGGATGCGCCTGAGCTGATGATGGCTTTGAGTGAGCAGGCGGGTAAGAAAATACAGCTGTTGCGTCAGCCCCAAAGTGAAAGACGCAAATGGCTGGATATGGCCATTGAGAACGCAAAAATAGCCATGGCGCGTCGAATTGCAGAGCAGGGGTCGGCCCAGTTCAGAACCCGCGCTTTGGTTGAAACACTGGCGCTGGAAAGCAGACTGGAAGAGGCGCTGCAAGCTCAAGAGGCTGACAAATTGGTGGGCAACAATGAGGCAGCCAGAAGCACTGCGAGCGACAAACCGGCTGGCACAGAGACACCGGAGGTGGTTGAGCAATTGGCGCAGGTGGATTTGTTGGCCACCTTGCGGGTGGAGTGTTTTGATATTTCGCACACGGCAGGGGAGGCCACACAGGCTTCCTGCGTGGTGTTTCACAACCACGACATGCAAAGCCGCGAATATCGACGCTACAACATTGAAGGCATTACCCCGGGCGATGATTACGCGGCCATGCGCCAAGCCATTACGCGGCGGTATCAGCGTGAAGGCAAAACTCCCATTCAAATGCCCCATGTGGTGCTGATTGACGGTGGGAAAGGGCAAATTGAGGTGGCGCGCCAAGTGTTTGAGCAATTGGGTTTGGACATTGGCCTGATTGTTGGCGTGAAAAAGGGCGAGAACCGCAAAGTGGGTCTGGAAACCTTGGTGTTTCCCGATGGGCGGCCCAGCCTCGAATTGGGGCCTGGGCACCCGGCCTTGATGTTGATCGCTCAAATTCGCGACGAAGCTCATCGTTTTGCAATCACGGGCATGCGCGCAAAGCGGGCCAAGGCTCGACAGGCATCGGAACTGGATGAAATAGAAGGCATTGGTGCGCGCCGAAAACAGAAACTTTTGACGCGGTTTGGCGGTTTGCGAGGCGTGAAAGCCGCCAGTGTGGAGGATTTACAGACCATTGACGGCATATCGAAAACCCTTGCAGAAGAAATTTATCGCCGCCTGCATTGAACCTTGCTAACGCAAAGCAACTTGCACTGATATATTCTGTAACTTGCTTGCCTTGAAACGTAGTTCAACAACTATAAGAATATCTATGCCATTGAATTTTCCCATGGTCCTGACTTGGGTCCGGATCATACTTATCCCATTGGTGGTCGGTGTTTATTTCCTGCCGGAATCCATCATGTCGGCCACCATGCAGAATTGGGTGGGTGCCTGGGTGTTCATCATTGCAGCTATCACTGATGCTGTTGATGGTTACCTTGCCCGGCGTTGGAACCAGACTTCGACTTTCGGCGCGTTTCTTGATCCGGTGGCCGACAAATTGATGGTGTGTGCAGCACTGATTGTGTTGGTGGATTTGGGACGAATTGGCCCTTTCATTGCCCTGATCATCATTGGCCGGGAAATTACGATTTCAGCTCTCCGGGAGTGGATGGCCAACATTGGCGCTCGCAATAGCGTGGCCGTGAACTCACTGGGCAAGCTGAAAACCATTGCCCAGATGGTGGCCATCCCCATGTTGTTGCTCAATGAAACATGGCTGGGTATTGATTTCCGTTTGTTGGGCATGTTGGCTATTTACGTCGCCGCTGTATTGACTGTGTGGTCCATGTGTTATTACCTGATAAAGGCTTGGCCTGACATCCGCGACCGCACCTAAGCAACGAATGATTTTCTGTCGATTCCAATGAACAAGAGTAACCTGCTTCCCCAAGCCTACCCTTTGAGGGAGGCCCTGAACGATGAGGTGCACTCCCGACCAACCGAGGCATTGTGGCCGCAAGAGCGCGTGTTTCATATCGCTTTGCTGGTGCAGGGGGATGTGACCTCACAAATTGTCGAGCAGTTGCAAGCACTCGTGGATTATTGTGGCTCTCGGCCTGCTTCCACACACGAGTTGGCTGCACCTCAGGTTAGCCTTAGTTTGTGTGGTGGTGAGGCCGCGCTGCGACTTCGATTAGAACGGCACAATGAATTCATCACCCTCACTTTCTTTGAGCGAGCTGACCACGCCATTGTGTTTGACAGGCCTGTGACCCGCCGCCTGCCCCCAAGCTGGATGGCTTCCTTGCCCGGGGTGATGTTGGTTGCCATTGAGCTGTTTGTGCAGAAAACTGAAAGTCCGCGTGACCCTCGCAGCGTGGCAGGGTATTTCGATGGCAACACCTTGGTGGGGGGCATGATCGCCAACGGTGCAGGACAGGCTTTCTCTGATCTGCGAATTGCAGACCGTGGTGCCACGCGCGTGCTGATTTGCAACTTGAAAATGGGTTCACGTCAGTTGGGGCGAGTGGTGCAGAGGGCCATTGAAATGGAAACCTACCGCATGATGGCGCTATTGAGCTTTCCGGTGGCACGCAGCACGTTGCCCAAGTTGTCTGGCTATGAAGATCGTTTGGTCAAATTGGCCACAGAAATGGCAGCCACCAGCAAGGCTCAAGACATGGCTGATGTGACCTCAGAAGACCTTGAGCTGGATCGGCGTTTGCTCAGCCAATTGACCGATTTGGCGGCCAAGGTTGAACAGTTGAGCGCCGAAAACCGGGTTCGTTTCACTGCAGCCGAGGCGTACACCGATTTGGTTAAAAAGCGAATCACAGAGCTGAAGGAAATGCCGATGACTGGCATGCAAACCTTCGGAGAGTTCATGGACCGTCGCTTGGGCCCCGCCATGAAAACCTGCACCTGGACTGCGCGTCGCCAGGACGAATTGGCGGCTAGAATTTCCAGGGTGACCCAATTGTTGCGCACCCGGGTCGAAATTGAGCGGGAAACGCAAAACCAGCGTTTGTTGACCAGCATGGACAAGCGTGCCAAAGTGCAACTGCGGTTACAGGAAACCGTGGAAGGTTTGTCGATTGTGGCTATTTCCTACTACGGTGCCAGTTTGGCGGGTTACTTGGCGAAAGGTTTGAAAACCTTTGGTGTGCCGGTTTCTCCAGACATTGTGATTGCTGTGGCCATTCCAACCATTGCGTTGCTGGCTTACTTTTCCATGCGAGCCATGAAAAAGCGTATGGGCTTAAAAGAAAACTAAACCGCGCGTGACAATAAATTCGTTTTCGATGGTTTCATTGTTTGCGGTTTGTGGTTATAATTGCGGGCTCGGAAGCTTGGCAGAGTGGTTGAATGCACCGGTCTTGAAAACCGGCGAGGGTGCGAGCCCTCCGTGAGTTCGAATCTCACAGCTTCCGCCAGACACAAAAAACCCGCCTCATTGGCGGGTTTTTTTTATAGTTCGAAGTAATATGCAATACCCACGATTTTTCGCAAATAGCTGCATGGACGCCCAAGTTTTACTGGCCTTGATGTAAAACTGAGTGGATTGTGAACTGCCTTGAGCGAACATTTCCTCAGTGAGTGAGCGCAGGGCTGAGCTGCTAACCATGTTCAACACGTTGTTGGCAGTTTCGCCCACACAGCAATATCCTTCGAATATGCCCAATATTGTGTACGCAGATTGATTGATGGAAGTCACCAAGCCGTTATCGTTGACTTCGATGACTCCCTCAGCAATGTTTGCCAATAACCGACTGTTGAGATTTTCAAGTTCGATTAGCTTTCTTTCAGTTTCACGCAACACTGTTGTATTGCAAAGCACGCCTTGTAGACCGACGACTTCTCCTTGCTCATTTAGACGAGGTTCGACATTGCAGTAATAAGTTGATGATTCTCCAAGAGTGTTAATCGATTCGAACTCCAAAGACCACTTTGTTTTTCGTCTGATCACTTCATCGACTTTTTTGGCAATGTCGTGTTGTGCCATTTCGGATAAACGCCCAAAAAAGTAATCCTTGGTTAGTGTCGACATGGGGCGAATACCCATCAACTTACACACTTGGCTTGTCGGGTGAACTTTCAATCCCTTTGTCGAGCACGCCCAAGTTCCGCTATTGGTCGAATGCTCGACAATATTACACATCGCATGCGCCATGTGAATTTGACGATGTACCTCTGGTTGCTCTATGAATTGAACGAATTCAATGATTTTTTGAGTTTCCTGATTTGGTCCGTCAATGTGTTGATGGGTTCTAATCTGTAACCACAAATTATGAGACTGTTTCAGCTTTAATTTTACGAACAACGGCGCAGCAACAGACGAATTGGTGTCAGTGGAAAAGGTAGCCAATATTTTATCGCTATCGAGTTCGTCGAAACAGGCGCTGAGTTTGACTGGTGGAGGGTATTGGCGTACGTGGTCTGTCCATTTATCGAATAGGGCAACGATTTTTGATTCGTTGTTCAGCACGAGAAAGCCATGACTTTTTTCAGACAAAAAATCAAAAACGGACATGTAGGCAAGATCAACGGCTGTATCGATTGGTGTTTGGTGTTCAATCTGCTCTAAAAATTCTGTGGCATTTGGAGGTTCTATACGGTGTACCAGACCAACCAACGATTTTTTATGGTTGATTTCGTTTACATACAACGTTTCTTCGAAGTAATACCTTTCACCATCAGGTCGAAGAATGGAAAATCGTATTGGTTCGATACCATCTAGCTGGTCTGCATATTCGGTCCATGAGTTTAAAGGGCGGTTGACGCCAAAGCGATCGAACCAGTCGCGGTGGATGGGTAGATCTTCACGTAGACCGAACATTTCTCTTAGCGATGGCGATAAATTCAGGAGGGTTTCGCCTTCCCTTAATTCCCATGACCCAAACCGCGTTTGCCGGTTTGGCGTTTTGAGAGTCACTGGCCTGGCTGAGCGATAACCGAGATTTAGTTCAGTTTCTTTTCGATGAAGTAATCGCTCAATGATTGTGGCGAGTTTTTTTGCGAGTTCAACTTCACTTTTAACCCACGTTCGTGCTTTGGTGTCGATAACGCAAAAGGTGCCAAGCCGTGCTTTGCTCAAGGTCGTTAGGGGGATGCCAAGGTAGGAACGTATCCAGGGGGTGTTTCTTACAAGTGGCGAGTGATTAACTCTCGGGTCTAGAGTTGCATCATTGATGACATTTGGCATGTCGCTTTGTATCGTGAACTTACAAAACGATGCATCTTTGCTCGTTTGGGAGCTTATTGCGCCAGCTTTGGCTTTGAACCACTGTCGCTGATCGTCTAAAAAGACAATTGTGCAAAATGCGGAATTAAAAAGTTGCTTGCCCAATTGGACGATGGCGTCAAATTCCGCTTCGGCTGGAGAGTCCAGCAAATCAAGGCGATACAGCTCGGAAAGACGGAAATCCTCTTCACTGTCATAGGTTTGTTCACTTGTTTGTGCCATGTGGCACCTCCTCAAGCGCAGGCTAAATATATTTATTCAGCCACTGTTAAAGAGCGTAACATATTGTTAATTTAAGTGAAATAGACGAATTTTTGCACAATCGGCAGGTTCTGTTCTCAGAATGGAATGTTCGATGAACGCATTGTCTTTCGCCTTGATGATGATGTTTGTACCGCTCCAGCCATTGCCTGATGTTGAGGTTTTCCGAGCGCGAGTGTTGTCTTTTGCCGATGAATACGGTCTGTCGTTTAGTCAAAGCTGGACGGTGGAATCAAGGGAGTTCGAAAAGCCCTCCCCATTTTTCATCAAAGCGAGTGTGACCCATTGTAGTTTCTATATCAATACATCGAGATCTGCGCAAAAGATATGGAGTTTTTTACTGAATACCCCCGACGTTGAGCCAGACGTCTTCGTGACATTCGTGGTGGGACATGAAGTCTTGCACTGTCTATCAGCTGCACCGGGAGTACATGCCAAACTTCGAAGCCGAGTTGAATCACATGCGATGGTTCGATTTAGTTCTCGTCATCATTTTGAAGAAGTTGCTGGTGACCTGTTAGGTCTGGCTTTTGTCAGGCGAATTCACCTTGAGCAATACCCACAATTGATGGCGCAAGTTCTAAGGGTTCGCGATGTTTTTGGATACCCAGACAACAACTTTTCCAGCAAGGAACACATCAATGATGAAACAGTGAGCCTGATTGACTCAGTCGTCACAGAGTAACTTGTTCAACATTGCTCGTTTTTTGTGTTGGCATTCACGTCGCAGTGATGATCCCAGCCTTACTGACGGGGTTTTTCATGCTTATTTACTTTTCGATAAGCTTACCGAGATCAAATGCCGGGCTTCTTGAGTGGGCAGGTAGTAGGTTGGCCTCACATGAACTTTGCACGGGGTGTTTGATCTACAAGGGGGCCTCAAAACCCTGATTGGCATGGGTAATTTTGATCTCACCACGCCTGCTATCGATGCCGGTGGTGATCAATATCGCATTTTCTGTTTGGTTCAACGCCTCTTTGAGCAAGTTGAGCAGGTTTTCCGTGTCAATCTGCTGCGTGATGTCGCGCAACAGAACCCTAAAGCCTTGGGTGCGTGCAAACAATTGCACAGATAGCCACGTGTTGAGGTCTTTGACATGGATCTTCACGACCTGAGAACTTCCATTGACAGTCATGCTCTGTGTCAATTGCATGATGGATGATTTGCTGCACATGGCGAGTAAATCGGATACTGGTGCGCCCACTGTGTACTGCCCGGATTCAATACTTAACATTTTGACTGCTTGGCGGTTGGCGGCGCACACCAGACCATGTTCATTCACGTCAATGATGCCTTCGCCCATGTTTTGAATGACTCTTTCGCTTAAATCTTCCAGTTCGAACAGGTTGAGCTGTGCTGTTCTCAGTTCGGTGATGTCGCGCAACACACCACGAACGCCAACTACATCTCCCTTGGTATTTAGACAGGGCTCAATGCTGCCGTGAAAGGTTGTTGGATCATTCATCTCATTGGACGAATTGAATTCAAAAGTCAGTTTCATTTTGCGCAGTATCACTTCGTTGACCTGCTTGTTGATGTCGCGGCGAGTCATTTCACTGAGACGGCCAAAAAAGTAATCTTTTGACAATGTCGGCATTGGCCGCAAGTTCATCAACACACAAACGTGGGGTGTAGGGTGAATCTTGTGCTCGGGTATGGAGAAGTACCAGGCACCGCTGTAGGTTGAATTTTCCAACAACTCGTTGAGCGAATGGGACACGCTGGTTCGGCGTTTCACCTCGGGTTGCTCAATAAGCTGAACAAACTGTATCACCCGCTCAGGCGTGTTGCTGCACCCTCGTACTAGGCGAATGCTTACGTTGAGTTTCATCCATTGGCCGCGGGAGGTTTCGGATTTAAGCTTCACAAACAAGGTGTTGGCGGGTTGGCCTGCGAGAAGGTTGGCGAATTGCTCCATGATGTCTGCACAATCTGCTTCGCTGAAACATTCGCTCAGCTTGATGCTGTTTGCGTGCGGCAGTATTTCTTTGTCTAGATGATCAATGATTGAAATGATGCTCTGGCTTGCATCGAGCACTGCATAGCCGTAACCCTTGTTGCGCAGAAGTTCCGAAATGGGCATGGAATGCGGTGCATCGATTGGTCGTTCATGCCACTGTAGAGCGTCTGGCACAGACGATTCAATCGAGGTTTGTTGGTTGATGCGTCGAACCAGGCCTACCAGTGTGTTCTTCTTGCCGGTGTCTTTGACATACAGGCTTTCTTCAAAATAAGCGCGCTCGCCATCTGAACGAAGAATTGAATATTTGATTGGTTCAGCGCAGTCGATGTCGTGTATGCATTCTGTCCATGAGTCCAAAGGGCGGTTCACGCCAAAGCGCTCGAACCAGTTTTTGTGAACAGGAAGGTCGTCACGAATACCAAACATTTGATGAAGTGATGGCGACAGGGTTACCAAGGTTTCACCTTCACGAAGCTCCCAGGCACCATATTCCACTGGGTTTTCGAGTGTCGCAGGTCCGTTTGCTCCGGTCAGCTTGAATCCAAGGCTCAGGTGGTGTTCTTGTCGGTGTAGCAAGCGTTCGATGATTTTGGCAAGTTTTTGGGCGAGACGAATTTCACTGTCGGTCCAATTGCGCACTTTGGTGTCGATCAAACAATAGGTACCCACGCGAGCGCCCTTGAGCGTGCTTAAAGGGATGCCTAGGTATGAACGAATCCAGGGGGTGCCGGTGACCAACGGGGAGTTTTGAATGCGAATGTCGCTTTCCGCGTCGTTGATCACATAGGGTTCGTCGCTTTGAATGGTGTATTTGCAAAAGGAGTCTTCTTTGCTGGTTTGAGCCACGGAGATGCCAGCCTTGGCTTTGAACCATTGTCGTTCATCGTCCAGTAGTGCGACTGTACAAAAATCAGTGTTGAATAAGTCTTTGCCCAGTTGAACGACGGCATCGAAATCTCCATCAGGGGCAGTGTTCAGCAATTCAAGGCGGTACAACTCTGTCAAACGGAAAGCTTCGTTTTGGGGGGCGGTGTGTGGATTGAGTTGGGTCATGGTCATCTCTTTGTCAAGCCACATTTCATCGAAGGCCACGGTTGGCCTTTTGGTAAAATGTGTCTTATCGTTCGCTTATTATTTATTAAATTTTCTCGATCAAAGGGATGAGATAAAGGCGTTAATTGAGCTTAATTTGTCGAACAATGAGCGTCAGCGCATATTGATCAGCCTTGGAAAGCACGATGCCTAAAATTCCTGATTCTGCTGAACGTGCCATGAGTGTTGGATTTCAACTGTTGTTCTCTGTGGCCGATGCTGTGAGACATGCCGATGTATCAAACAACGATTGGCATGGCCCATGAATGCGTTGGATCAGTGTTGGTTTTTTTACATTGCTTTTGAAATATTATTTAAATGTATATAAAACAAAATATAAATTCGAAATTAGAATAAAAAATGATTTGATTTCCTGCCTCTCATGTGTTTTCTCCGCGAGTTGATGCTGAATCTGTTTTGAATACCTTCAGGTATCACCTACACAGTCAATCCATTAGCCCCTGTTGTGATTCCTCTATCTTTGCTAGGTCGAAGCAGCATTGCGCTGGCTCTTTCCATTTTTGTATTGGGGGGTGGGGCGGCCATTGCGGTTCTGTTTGTGGCTGATCGAAGTGTTCTGCCGCATTTGCCTTTTCTGACTGAAACGCGCCATCGTGAGCAAGCGCCGGGAGCGGTGGACATCGGTTTTGCCCAAAGCATGCTGTTACACCACAACCAGGCCATACACATGGCGATGCAAATGCGAGATAGCAATAACCAGAGTATTCGCGGTCTTGCGGATTCGATCGTGTTGGCGCAGTTGCATGAAAGCGGGATGATGCGGGGTTGGTTGAGCGCCTGGGGTGCACCGCCTGTGGTGGCAGGCCCGCCAATGGCGTGGGTTGAGCAGGCGACCAATGTGTGGCATCTGGACGACCAGTTGTATGCGGCCCAATGTAAAGCAGCCGGTGGCGACATGGCTGGCTTGGCCACTCCGCAGGAATTGGCGGAACTGGAGAATCGCGTTGGTGTTGACCAGCAACGGTTTTTTCTGCAACTCATGATTGCGCATCATCAAGCGGCCATTCCAATGGCTAATTTTGCGTTTCGCAACGGTTCGTCGTCACTGGTGAAAGGCTTTAGCCGCACGATGGCCAAGGAACAAATGGGTGAAATTGTGTTGATGCAACAACTGCTCGCTGAGCTTGATAGTCACGAAAACAATTGATCAAAAAAACTTTACAGGTGTTTGCAAGATGAAAAATTTGATTCGCCCCGGTGTGTTGCCCATGTTGCTTGTGCCCACCTTGCTTGCAGCTTGCCTTGGTGGTTCCCCGGGTTCTGGTGGTTCAGCGGCCGGTCGCACCAATGCAAATCAGGTTGATGGCGTAGATATTACTGCAACGCCCCAGGGCCAATGTGGCCCGGGTTCAAGGTCTGAAACAGGCATGCAGGGTAGGGTGTCGCAAGCCGATCACGATTCCGGCAAGGCCGCCCTGGGTTTTGCCTGTAACACGCAGCTGGTTGGGTCTTATGTGACAGAGAACGCCATTGGCACGGTGGGCGGCTTCAAAGTGGAGCGTTACGTCGACAAAAGCGGGCGTGAATGCGCTTACTACGACAGCACGTTGCTGTTCCCGAGCAATATTCTGGACCGCGAAGCGGGTGTGAATGTGTTCGACATGAGCGACCCGACCAATCCGATCAAGACCACAGCCTTGGTCACGCCAGCGATGTTGTCGCCGCATGAATCAGTGGTGGTCAGCCAACAGGGTGGAATACTGGCAGCCGTGGCTGGAAACCTGGCCTTCGGGCCTGGCATCGTGGATGTGTACGACATTTCTGAGGATTGCCGGGCGCCGGTGCTGAAATCGTCTACACCCTTGGGTATTTTGGGTCATGAGAGTGGTTTGTCGCCTGATGGCAAAACGTTTTTCTCTGCGTCGCCCTCCACATCGACTGTGA
Organism: Limnobacter sp.; assembly: GCA_964229025.1. Lineage (GTDB taxonomy): Bacteria > Pseudomonadota > Gammaproteobacteria > Burkholderiales > Burkholderiaceae_B > Limnobacter. The sequence continues at coordinate 35,347 of CAXRAE010000003.1, forward strand.
TCGCGCTGGACATATCCAACCCCTCAATTCCTCGGCCTTTGTGGTCGGGCAATTATCCATCGCATGGTTTGTCATTAAGTGCTGATGGCAACCGAGCGTACTTGGCGCTCATTGACGACCCTTCGGGTGTGTTGGTGTTGGATGTGTCTGAAATTCAGGCGCGCAAGGCCAACCCGCAGGTGAAGGAAATTTCCTTTTTGACCTGGGACACGGTGAGTATTCCGCAAAATGCCATACCAATCACGATCAAAGGCAAGCCTTATCTGGTGGAAATTGATGAGTTTGCAACAGGTTCGGGTGGTTTGATTGTGTCGGCCAATGGGCCTTTGGTGGGTGCTGCCCGCATGATTGACATTTCAGATGAAACCAAGCCCAAAGTGGTGTCCAACTTGCGCTTGGCTGTGCACAACAAAGCCAACCGGGAGGCACTGGCCAATGACCCCGGCGCGCAAAACCCAGCGGGTGGCTACGCCGGGCATTATTGCAATGTGCCAACGCGGGTGGACCCAACCATTGTGGCTTGCAGCATGATTTTGTCTGGCTTGAGAATTTTCGACATTCGAGACCCAGCCAACCCTGTGGAGGTGGCCTATTACAATGCGCCGGTTCAACCGCGTATCGTGACGCAACCTGCGCCAGCGAGTAATTGGGCGATGTCCAGCCCGGCGTTTGTACCCGAGCGCAAGGAAATTTGGTACACCGACGGCTACAGCGGCTTTTACGTGGTCAGGGTTACAAACGACGTTTGGAAATAATCTTTTTTTGTGCGCTGCACCAGGCTGGGGCCCCTGATTTGGTGCGGGTTTCAGCTGAAGAAGAGGGGGGTGAGGGGGAACCCTTACGCAAGCTTTAGGGAGTTGTTGGGGTGGGTTGTCCGTAGAGTTACATCAAAAGTGTCAACTATTTGAACGCCTTCTCTAAAAGGCGATAACGGGCACTGTGCTTGCTGTTCATTAAGTAACACTTGATGAAAAAGGAAAGCATGATGACTCCGAAGTTGAAAGTTCTTAGTCTGGCTTTGCTGCTTGCTTTGGCTGGATGTGGCAGCGATGATGCCGCGCAATTGGCCAGTGGCACCAATACGTCACCCAACGAAACCGGAGGTGGCGGTGTTGGTGGCGGCGGAGGCACTGGCGGTGAAGGCTCAGGTGGTGGTGACACCGGCGGTGGAGGCGAAGGCTCTGGCCCCACGCCCTTTGTTGATAAATCGTTGCGTGAACCCGCCGAGTTCTTCGAACTGGTTGAGGCTGACATGCAAATGGTTCACGACACCTTTGCAGGCCGCACCAAGATGCGCGATGGCAGCACCCTGACTTGCGAGAAACTGACGCAGATGTACATCGACCGCATTTACATGTTCAACGACAACCCGCAGCCCAGCGGCGGCTTGCCCATCAGTGCGGTGCTGGGTATCAATCCCAATGCTTTGGCCATTGCACGTGAACTGGACGCCAAGTACGAAGCCGACGGTGGTGTGGGCGAACGGTATTTACACTGCATGCCGGTTTTGTTGAAAGACAATTACGACACCTTTGATCACCCCTCCACATCGGCATCGCCTGCCATGTTTGGCCACACCGCCGGTGTGGATGCACCGTCTGTGGATGGCTTGCGAAAGGCGGGTGCGGTGATTTTGGGCAAGAACCACCAAGATGAATTCGCTTACTTCACCACAGGCTTTTCTGGCCGTACAGTGTTGGTGACCAACCCTTACAACACTCAGGAAAGCCCCGCAGGCTCCTCATCGGGTTCCGGTGCGGCGCTGGCAGCCAACTTTGCCATTGGTGGTACAGGCAGCGACACTTGTCAGTCAATTCGCCACCCTTCGTCGGTCAATGGTTTGGTGGGTATACGCCCAAGCATTGGGGTGATTTCCCGCAAAGGCATTTTCCCGCTCTCGCACATTCGTGACACGGGCGGCCCGATGACGCGCAGCGTGCGTGATTCAGCCTTGATGCTGACCGCCATGGCCAGTATTGACCCGGTTGATGACCCTGACACTGTGTTGTTTCCGGCTGCTGAGCGACCAGACACCTACTTGCGCTTTCTGGATCGAGACGTTCACGGTGTGAAGGGCAAGAAGATTGGTTTGCTTCGCCAGTTGGGCAGCAGCACCAGCGCAGCGGGCACAGGGCAGCAGGGCGCTTTGATTGCCGCGGCTGCGGCCAAGCTCACTGAGATGGGGGCTGAGGTGTTTGAGGTGACTTTGCCCAGTTTTGTGAACCGTGGTGCGGGCTCCACCCACTACGACACCAATCGCTACTTCTTCGAATTCATTCGCGACGGTGGTAAAAGCCCGCGCAAGTGTTTGAGCAGCGCGTTTTTTGAGGGCAACCCGGATGTAACACAATCGTGTGTGGGCCTCGACGGTATTCTGGAAACGCTGAGAACCGGGCCCCGCACGGCTGGTTTGGTGGCTTTGAGTGCCAGTGGCGACCCGGGTGGAAAGCCCACCGAGGCGCAGTTGGCCAACATTGAGTTGGAGCGCGAATACGTCACCATGGTGATGGATGGCAAGCTTGATGCGTTGCCTGAAGGCAAGCAGGCTACCGTGAAAACCATGGACGGCACGGACGTGACGGTGCGTTTGGATGCCCTGTTGTTGTCTCCTGGGCCAACTGGAGGCAGAACCTGCGACTTTGGTTCGACCACACAAATGGGCTCCATCGTGGTGCCAGTGGGCTTTGACACTGGAACTGGCACACCACGTGGTATGGAGATTTTTGTTCGACGCTTCGATGAGGGCACAGGCCTGGGCATTGCTTTTGACTTCGAGCAGGCCACCAAGCACCGCGCGCCACCCGAGATGAGCCCTTCGCCACTGTATGCCAATCAAACCATTGGTGAGTTCAACTCCCGCCAGCAGGCGGCCTTGACCAAGGCTTTGAACGAAGCCCCAGAGAATGTGCCCGCAAGCGTTTACTTGCAGGCACTTAGGGACATTACAGGCTTGTAAACAAGAAGGAGTGAAATCAGCCGCCAGTGGCCATTTGGGCTCTGGCGGTTTTTTCTATGGGTTTTAACGGTACAGCACTTGTGGCAGCCACATGCCAATTTGTGGGAACACATACAAAATGAACATGGCGAAGATTTGAATGAACATGAATGGAATCATGCCCAGGAAAATCTGGTTCAAGGTCACCCCGGGTGGCGATACACCTTTAAGGTAGAACGCAGCCATGGCCACAGGTGGCGACAGGAAGGCTGTTTGCAGGTTCAAGGCAACCAGCAAGCCGAAGAACAATGGGTCCACCCCAAAGTGGGGCAACAGCGGGATGAAAATCGGCATGAAGATCACAATGATTTCAGTCCATTCCAAAGGCCAGCCCAGCAAGAAGATGATGACTTGAGAGAGCAACAGAAACTGAATCGGCGTCAAGCCCAGTGACAACACCCAGTTTTCGACCAATTCCTGGCCGCCCAGCAAGGCAAACGCGGCCGAGAAGATGGAAGAACCCACAAACAGCCAGCACACCATGGCGGTGGTTTTCGCGGTGAGGTAAGACGATTCCCTTAAAACCGGGTAGCTAAGTTGGCGGTAACCGGCGGCCAACATCAAGCCACCAAACGCACCCACCGCAGCCGCTTCCGATGGCGTTGCGAAGCCAAACACGATGCTGCCCAGCACGGCCAAAATCAGAAAGGCCAGTGGGAAGAAGGACGACAACAGCATCTTGAAAATTTCAAGGCGCTGGAAGTTCAGCTTGTAGAAATAGAACGCAAAGAATGCGATCAACACGGCCAATGTGATCCAGTAATTGGTTGGCACTGGCCGTGATTTGGCGGTGGTGTCTTCTTCGGTGGCTACGGGGGGCTCAGCAACGTCCAGTGGGGCTGGCTCAGACAGCGCGTTGGCTGTTTCAGCGCCTGCGGGCTCGGCCAAATCGCTGCCTTCTGCGGCGGGCGGTTCAGGCAGATCGAAGGAGTAACTGGTGCTGGCGCTTTCTTCTTCCAGTGCAGGCTCTGGCAGGTCGAATGAATAACTGTTGGTGTCTTCAGAGCTGTATTCCGAAACGCCGAAGCTGACCAGGCCAGAATCGTCGAATGCAGCAGGCTTGGGTGCAGTCAAGGATGAGTACACCAAGCCCATGATGAATGCAGCGAACAAGGCTGGCAGAATCGCGATGAAGAATTGGTTGGCGACTTGCCCTGTTGAAATGTGCCCCTCACGGCGACCTTTCAACCCATTGACCAACGCTGAAATGGCGCGTTTGGTGCCGTAAGTGCGGGCCAGGGAATCCAATACAGGAGTCAAAGGCACTTTGCGGTCTTCTTCAGACAAGGGCGGAGCACATTTGGGGTTGATTTTGGCGCGAATGATGATGTAAAGCACATACAAGCCAGCCAACATCAAGCCGGGGAAAAACGCGCCAGCATACAGTTGAACGACTGAAACGCCCGCTGTTGCACCATACACAATCAGCAGCACAGAAGGGGGGATCAAAATACCCAAGCAGCCACCCGCCGTGATTGCACCCGCGGCCATTTTGGTGTCGTAGCCCGCTTTCAACATGCTGGGCATGGCGAGCAAGCCCATCAAAGTAACGACCGCACCTACAATACCAGTGGCGGTGGCGAAAATGGCGCAAGTCACCAATGTGGCCACACCCAGCGCGCCGGGTAACCGAGCCAGTGACAAATGCAAAGCCTTGAAGAGTTTTTCAATCAGGTTTGCGCGTTCAACCAGATAGCCCATGAATACAAACAGGGGCACAGAGATCAAGACATCGTTGGTCATCACCTTGTAGGTGGATTGGACCATCAGGTCGAGCGTTTTGGGTATGTTCTGGTCATAAGCAAGAAAGGTGAAAATCACACCCATGCCCATCAACGTGAAGGCAGTGGGAAAGCCCAGCATGATGGCTACTACCACCAGTGACAGCATCAACAGGCCCAAATGGCCGTTGGTCATTTCAGATGGAGAGGGCAGTGCAATGCCGACACCCAGCAGAATCAGCCCCATGATGGCGAAGCCGAAATATAGTTCTTTTTTCATGTTCAATCCTGTTAATTCTTGCCGAGCGTGGCTTTGAGTTTGTCCACGTCTACTTCTTCTACGTCTTCTTCACGCTTGGGCCATGCGCCGGTTTTAATACACAGAACACAGCGAATCACTTCCACCACACCTTGAAACAACAGAAACAGGCCAGCCAGGGGAATGAACGCCTTGAAAGGGTAGATAGGTGGGCCGTCAGCAGTGACAGAGGACATTTCTTTGATCGCAAAGGCTTCTTCTGCGTAAAAGTAACCCGCGTAGGTCAACGCGATAATGCCGGGGAAGAAGAAGACGAAATACAGCAACAGGTCGAGACTGGCCTGAGTGCGAGGTTCGAAAAAACCATACAGGATGTCGCCGCGAACATGGCCATTTTTGGCCAGGGTGTAAGCGCCAGCCATCATGAACAGGGTGCCATACAGCATGTAAGAAGCATCGAATACCCATGGGTTAGGGTGATTCAATGCATAGCGTGTAAATACCTCAAAGACGATGACGCCGGTGAGCGCCACAATGAGCCACGAGAACACGTGACCAATGCGGGTGGAAAGTCGATCGACAGAGTGTAGGAAAGATAACATGGGTTGAACCTCGGTTTCCCTTGAAAAAAAGCCAACAACCTATTGAAGTTGTTGGCTTTTATGTTTTTTCTAAATCAATTTATTTCTTTCTGGCAAATTCATAGGCGTAGGCCATTTTGAAATCGACAGTGGTGTCGTTTTCCCATTTGGCTGCACGCTGAGCGAAATTGCGCATGGATTCCAGCACTTTCTTGAACATGGGGTTCTCCGCGGCTTTCGCTTTGGTCACTTCATCCCATGCTTGCAATTGTGCTTTCAAAATGCTGTCAGGGGTTTTGTAGAACTTTACACCCTGCTTGCTTTGCATTTCAGCGTAGTCTTTGGAGTAGCGATCAATCGCTTTCCAGCTCATTTCTGCAGACGACGCCTCAGATGCGGCCTTGATGATGGCTTTCAATTCATCTGGCAGCTTGTTGTATTTGGCCTTGTTGAACAGAATTTCAAACTGCTCGGAAGACTGGTGGAAACTTTGCAACATACAAACCTTGGCCACGTCAGGGAAGCCCAAGAGGCGATCGGAAGATGCGTTGTTGAATTCAGCGGCGTCTAGCAGGCCACGGTCCATCGCTGGCACAATTTCACCACCAGGCATGGCGTTCACAGCCACTCCCATCTTGGTGAACATGTCCACTGACAAACCAACAGTGCGGAATTTCAATCCTTTCAGGTCTTCCGGCTTGGTCACTGGCTTTTTGAACCAGCCCAGTGGTTGGGTTGGCATCGGGCCTGTCATCAGGGACACCACATCCATGTTCAGGTCTTTGTAAATTTCGTCGAGCAATTCCTTGCCGCCGCCGTAGTAGTGCCATGCCAACACCATGTTGGCATCCATACCGAAAGCAGGGCCGGAACCCCACAGCGCAACTGCCGGGTTCTTGCCATACCAATAAGCGATCACGCCATGGCCGCCGTCCAGTGTGCCTTTGCTGACAGCATCCAGCAGGTCGAAGGCTTTGACGACAGCGCCGGAAGGCAACACGTCGATTTTTAAACGCCCGCCCGACATGGCGTTCACTTTGGAGGCGAAATCTGTGGCGTATTCGTGGAAGATGTCTTTGGATGGCCATGTGCTTTGAAAGCGCATGTTCACAGTTTCAGCTTTTGAAATCATTGGGAACGCCATGGCTCCTGCACCCACAGCAGCCACTGATGTGCCTTTGATAAAATCGCGGCGTTTTTTGTTATTCACGGAATCAGTCATGTTGCCTCCTTTGGCTTTTAGCGATCGACTGTGTTGAACTGAGTTTGTGTATTTATTTTTGAACTTCCTGTGAACCTGCATTGTGATGTTGTGCAATAGCTAACTGAATAGTGGCAAACCCTTACCGAGTCTGTTCAGGAGATTTCACAAAGGAAAAACCGCCGGGAAGTGGCTTCCACAGCGGTTCAAGAGGAACAAAGGAGGGGGGCTTATGCCCGTGCGGCAGTGCTTTCTGTGGCCTTGGTGCGGCTGCTTCGGGCCGGTTCAATGTCGTGCACTTTGCGTTGCTTTTCATGCAAAAACTGAAGCACTTCATGGCGGTAATGGTTGTAAGTGGCGTCATCGGCCAAGGCCAGTCGATCGCGGGGCCGTGGCAGGTCAATGTTCAGAATCTGGCCGATGGTGGCGCTTGGGCCGTTGGTCATCATGACGATTCGATCTGACAACAAAACCGCTTCATCGACATCGTGGGTAATCATCACCACCGTGTTTTTCAGTTCGCTTTGAATGCGCATCACCTCGTCTTGCAGGTGTGCGCGGGTGAGGGCATCCAGTGCGCCGAAGGGCTCATCGAGCAGCAACACTTTGGGTTCCATGGCCAGGGCCCGGGCAATACCCACACGTTGTTTCATGCCGCCTGATATTTCAGAAGGTAAACGATCCAGGGCGTGCCCCATGTTCACCATGTTCAGGTTGTGCAGTATCCATTCCTTGCGCTCCTTGGCTGTTTTCTTGTGCTTGAAAATTTTTTCAACGGCCAGTTCGACGTTCTGATACACCGTGAGCCAAGGCAGCAATGAGTGGTTTTGAAACACCAAGGCGCGGTCGGGTCCGGGTGCATTCACCTCTTTGTTGTCAACAATCACCACGCCTTCACTGGCCCGAAGCAGCCCGGCGATGATGTTCAACACCGTTGATTTTCCGCAACCGGAATGGCCAATCAAGGAAATGTATTCACCCCGATTCACTTCCAGGTCGATGTTTTTAAGCACCGGGTTGACTACACCATTGCGTTCGAAACGCATTTGCACATTTGAAATGCTGAGAAAACGATCGCTCATGAAAATCTCCTTAACCTGCAGCCGTGCCGCGTGTAATTTTGTTGCCGACGAAGGCCACCATTCGATCCAGAATGAAACCCACAATACCCACGTAAACCAAGGCCAGCACGATGTCGCTGATCAACGAGGAATTCCAGGCGTCCCAGATGAAAAAGCCGATGCCCACGCCGCCAATCAACATTTCTGCAGCCACAATGGCCAGCCAGCTAAGGCCCACACCAATGCGCAGACCCGAGAAAATATAGGGCGCAGCCGCAGGCAGCATGATTTTCCAGAAGTATTCAATGCCGTTGTGTTGAATAACCCTTGACACGTTTCGATAATCCTCGGGGATGTTTCGAATACCCACCGAGGTGTTGATGATGATGGGCCAAATCGCCGTGATGAAAATCACAAAAATGGCCGAAGGGTGGCCGTCTTGAAACCCAGCCAGTGACAATGGCAACCAGGCCAGGGGCGGAACGGTGCGCAGCACCTGAAACAAAGGGTCGAGCCCGCGCAACGCCCAGGTGGATTGACCCACCAGCACACCCAAACCGACACCCACCACCACAGCCAGGCTATAGCCCACAGCTACACGCTGAAGGCTGGCCAGAATTTGCCACGCCATCCCAACGTCGTTGCCGCCGTTGTCGTAGAAGGGGTTCTGAATCAACTCCCAGGTGTCGGTGATCACTTTGGATGGTGCGGGCAAACGTGCGCCTTCTGCGCTGCATAGAATTTCCCAAATCAGCAGCAACAAGCCGGTGACCAGCAATGGCGGCAATACCTTGCCGAATGCGCTGTTCAGGTGTTTTCCTGTTTTGGCTATCCAATTGTTTTTGGCTTTTTCAGGCCGTGTGGTCTGTAGCCTTTCAAGGGTGTCGGTGTTCATCATGGTGTGCATCCTTCTGTGTCATAAACGCCTGTGGATCAAGCCTTCATGGCTTTGATGGCCAGGCTGTCGAGGTACGCCTTGGGGTTTTTGGGGTCGAACACTTTTCCATCGAAAAATTTCTCCACGCCGCGCGATGTGCTGGCCGGAATGGCAGATTTGTCGATTTTCAGTTCGGCCGCCGCGGTGCGCCAAATGTCCTCGCGGTTCACCTTTTTGATCAGGGCGTTGGTGTCAAACTTGCTGGGCAGGTAACCCCAGCGCTGGTTCTCAGTGAGGAACCACAAGTCGTGGCTTTGGAAGGGGTAGGAGGCCTGGTCCTTCCAGTAGCGCATTTGTTGCGGGCTGTTGGTGACCACACGGCCGGTGCCGTAGTCGAAGTCGCCTTTCATGCGGTCGACAATGTCGCCCATGGGTGCATTGATCCATCGGCGCTGCGAACAGATGCGTGCCACTTCTTCGCGATTGGCTGGTTCCTCACAGAACATTTGGGCTTCCATGATGGCCTTGAGCAAGGCTTTGGTGGAGTTGGGGTTTGCGTCCACGTAATCGGCCCGCATGCCAAAGGCTTTTTCAGGATGGTTTTGCCAAATTTCGCTGGTGGTGTTGGCCGTGTAGCCAATGCCTTGGGTGATCAATTGTCTGTTCCAGGGTTCGCACACACAGAATGTGTCCATGCTACCCACCTTCATGTTGGCCACCATTTGGGCTGGTGGAACCACGATGGTGGATACATTGGCATTGGGGTCGATGCCGCCGGCTGACATCCAGTAACGAATCCACAGGTCGTGAGTGCCACCTGGGAAGGTCATGGCGGCACTGACCGCTTTGCCACCGGCCTTTTTCGCTTCCAGCGCTTTTTTGAATTCGCGGGTGTCCAGGCCTACTTTCAGGTCTTTGTATTCGTTGCCCACAGAAATGCACTGACCGCCGAGGTTCAAACGCGCAAGAATGTACATGGGCGTTGGTACGTTGTTGGGTGTCACCACGCCTGAGCTGATGAGGTAAGGCATGGGAGTGAGAATGTGCGCACCATCGATGCCGTTGTTGGCCGAGCCCAGCACCAGGTTGTCGCGGGTGGTGCCCCAGGATGACTGCTTGAGTACCTCGACATCGGTCATGCCGTGTTTGGCAAAAAAGCCTTTTTCCAAGGCAACAAACAAGGGGGCGGCGTCGGTCAGTGCGATGAACCCGAGTTTGGCTTTGGTGGTTTCAATCTTGGTGGACTGCGCCATGACGATTGAGGGCGCGCCGAAACCGGCCAGCATGGTCATGCCCCACGCGCTTGCGGTTTGTTTGATGAAGGTGCGACGGGCGGCCGAGGCTTCGTTGCCAGGTTTAGCGGGTTTGTTGTCCATGTGTGTGTTCCTAAAAAGAGCAGAAATAACCACAAAAAAAAGGCGCACACCCACTAACTTGGATTAACCAAGCCGGGATGGACGCCGTTGTCCTATTCACTTCATCAATTCATTTGCTGCGTGGCCAATTCCGTCATTGGTCAACGGCCATGACTTCTTCTTAGCACGTTGTGTGCCATGCACAAATCAATCTGAAAGGGGGTGGGTTTATTCGTAGAAATGCCCTTTATTGGGCTTTTTAGGCGAGTTGTGCTGTTTTGGTGCGGTGCAAAAAATCTTTCCGGTGCAGAACATGGCAGTGCGTTGCTGGTTGATGCACCAACAACGCATATGGTGACACTTTATTGTCGAACAGCGCGAATGCCCACCCACAAGAAAAACAGGCAGTAGGCCAGGTCAATGAGCCCATAACTGGAATAGAACAGCGCCAGCATGGGCGTTTCAATTTTGATCATGGGCAACAAATCGGATTTGTCTATCATCCATACCACCCAGGTGAACACATACACCGCTTTTTCAAATGCAAACACAAAGCAAATGTAGGCCAGTTGGTGCGCCTGTTTGGCCACAGCCAAATAAGCCAAACCCCACACCATGATCATGAAGGCGCCGAAGGGAGAAAACACATCGGGCGATAAGCGGTGAAAAGATTCGTTGGTGAACAGGTGGCTGACAGTCAATATGCCAAGAATGTTGGTCAAGCCCGCTGAGATGAAACCAAAAAAGATAAGCCGGTTGACGACGGTTTGCGTGCTCAATTGTGTCTCCGTTGTTTTTATATGTAATTTTGCATGCTACCCGAAGACAGGGGTGCCATGTTCAATCGGCCTACGTTATACTGCGCCCACTGCGGAGAAGTGCGAGAGCGGCTGAATCGGCCTGACTCGAAATCAGGTAAGGGGGCGACCCCTTCGAGGGTTCGAATCCCTCCTTCTCCGCCAGTTTTTTTTCAAAGTCCCCTTGCATTGGCCACATACGAGCTGGTCGCAACCACCACCCCTGTTTTCAGGTTCACCGCCTTGAAGGTGACCGAATAGGATTCACGCATTTTCGTGTAAGTACCGTACACAGCGTGAGTGGCCGCCTGGCCTTCAGTCAGCTTTTCAACTTCACGGCTGAGAATGAATTCCCCCGCTGCCTTTTGAGAGACCAGCAAATCGCCACGCAAGCGAATTTCGTTGACTGGTGTGCCGCTTGACACCAATCCACTTGAAACTTGTTCAGAGATCATGCGGCCAAAAGAAGAGGTGCTGCCCAAGTCATCGAGGTCAACCGCTGTGGCAAAAATCACAGGGTTGCGATTGCCAGCAATTTTCAATTCTCTTGACAATTGTTGAGCGGCCAGCACGTTGTGTGAAAACAGTTGTTGAGCAGGCGAATGGCTGTGGCGCAAGCCCATGTCAGTTGCGCAGGCGCCCGTCAAAAGAATGCTGGACAAGGCAAAGCCGAGTACTGGTTTCATGTTAATCCCCCACCACTTTGAATCGATTCGCTGCTTTGTCATACAAGTGCATATCTGCAGAGTCGATTAGATACAAATTCATTTTTCGCGCAAGCACATCGGTGTTGTTCTCGATGCTGGTGGTCACCAACAATTCGATACGACCATTGGCGGTTTCATTGTTGGCAGCGCGTGCTGTGTCAAGCAATGCACCAAAACCAAGCAAGCCAAGCGCGGGGCTGCTCAATGCGGCTTCTCTGATGACCAACAGGCCGGAAGATATGAATGTGGCCGCAAATGGGTGTGCACTGTCGCCTTTGGAAGCGTGTTCAACAATGTCTGTTCGGATTTGCACAGCGATGCTTGAGGACGGGCTGGCGCTTGCCGAGGCGACACGCACGCCATGGTTTAGCATGGCGGTTTCCAAAAAAGGTTTGAGGACTGTTTCGAATCTGGAATTGGAGTGAGTTTGAATGTGGACCAACTGGCCTTTCAAATTGTTCGTTTCCAGCACTTGGGCTGCGATGTCGTTGGCCATGAGCTGCCAGTGTGCAGCAGACTGTGTTTTTTGTAGTGTTTGGCGCTCAAAAGAGGCCGACCCAGGCACGCTTTCCGCCTGTGCATTTGAAAAAATCAGGACCAGTGCCCCGATTAACAATGTATTGGTTTTCATTATTCGGGTCCTGTAGGTGAATCATTTGTTTGTTGAATGACCCTCGGAAAATTAGCTGAGCGACAGGAACAACGCAAACAAAATCAAAGGCGCAAATGAGGGGGTTGACACGCGTGGTGCCTTTGGGTCTTACAGCAAATAAAAAGCCCCGCGAGCGGGGCCTGAAGTAAGACAAGGGTGACTTTGTATTTCGAATTAACCCAATGGGTTATCAGTCGGCAAGGTGGGTACGCCGGCTGCGCCTGCGCCATCGGCCACTGAAGAAATGCCACTGGTGATGGTGCCTGCCAAATCGCCCTCTGGCATGTCGCCCAGTGCCTCGCTTGCTGCGCTTTCCAGTGCATTTTGCAAGGTGTCTGCACCGCCGAGAATGCCGCCAGCTTCTGCACCACTGTCGCCCACGGGCAAGCCTTCGCCCACAGGCAAACCGTCGCCCACGGGCAAGCCTTCGCCCATCGGCACACCTTCCTCCACATTTGGAATGGCTTGGATCAGGTCATTCAAACTGAGTTCTGTGTCCACCACCTGTTGCAAGCCGTCTGTAATGGGGCTGAGGGGTTCGCCCAGTGGCGTGTCGCCAATGCCATCAATCAATAGTTGAGCTACCTCTGATGTTTCCGAACCTTCGCCGGTGCTGGCGCTGGCCGCATCTTCAATGTTGTCAGCAACAGCCAGGCCAATTTGTTCAATTGCAGTGGCGATGTTGTCGGGTGTGCTTTCCGGGTTGTTCTGGCTGGCTTGAGCTGCGTTTTCAATCGGCTCAAGAATGCTTTGTTCAAAATTGGTTTGTGTCAGGTTTTCTGTTGCGAATTCTTCCAGGCTTTCCGGCCGGTCTTCGCTGCTGAATTCGGCGCTGCCAAGTCCACCACGCGAAGCTGAACCGGATGCACCAAAACTGCCGCCAGCACTGCCGTCATCAGATCCACCAGCCAGAAATGCGCCAGCTGCCAGAGCACCTGCACCCGCCACAGAGCCGCTGCCCGCGCCCAGCATGCCAGCACCGAACAAGCCTTGCATGCCACCCGCCTCGGTTGCAGCCGAGTTTTCTGCAACCTCTGTGGTGAATTCAAAACATTCAGTGTCTTCCATCACAACGATTTGCTGCCCGGCCGGGCCAGTTTGTTCACCCAAAGTGATTTTGCCGTTTGCGGTCATCACGCCGGCTGCAGGCTGTTGCCCATCAATGCCGGGAAACTCAAGCGCCAGGCGACCATTGCCACCAGTGCTGATTTCATCGCCCGGCAATAAAAAATCGCCTGCCTTCACTTCAATTGTTTGGCCATTTCTGCTCACATTCACTTCGCCTTCAAGGTTTGCAATGACTGCCTGCGGTGTTGCCATGGGTTGTCTCCAGGTTGAGGTTTCTGACCTGTTTAAGTTAACAATGCGTGCATGTTTTCAATCCTCCAATTAGGGGTGGGGTTGTGCCCCCATTTAAATTGATCGACGTTTTTCCTGAAAGCCAATTAAATTGACAATTTCTGTTGTCAGAAGTAAATTCACGCACTGTGAAGAACATTGAAACGAGTCCAGGCATGAGCGATTACAAGGTGGTGATTATTGGCAGCGGTTTTGGCGGCCAGTGTGCGGCGCTGAATTTGAAAAAGCGCGGTATCAACGATTTCATCATGCTGGAGCGCAGGGATTTCATGGGCGGCACCTGGTGTCAGAATGCCTACCCTGGTGCTGCGGTGGATGTGCAATCGCTGTTGTATTCCATTGAATCGGAACCCTACGACTGGAGCCAAATGTTTGCTCAGGGCGATGAGCTTCAGCGCTACACCGAACACGTGATCAGTAAGCACGGCTTGCGGGAAAAAACCCGACTCAACAGCAATGTGTGCCGCACCGAGTGGTGCGAAGAACAACAGCATTGGCAGGTGCATTTGTCTTCGGGTGAGGTCATCACCGCGCAATATGTGATTAATGCGTCGGGCCCTTTAAGCACGCCGGTCATTCCGAATTTCAAAGGGCGTGATTCATTCAAGGGAACCACTTTTCATACCAATGCCTGGGACCAAACCTACGATTACGCAGGCAAACGTGTGGCCATCGTGGGCAGTGGTGCCAGTGCAGCGCAGGTGATTCCAGCCATTGCGCCCGATGTGAAACATCTGCATGTATTCCAACGATCGCCACACTGGGTGTTGCCTCGCCCCGATCGCGTGTTCAAGCCCTGGCAGCGTAAATTGCTTAAATTTGAGCCGCTTAGAAAACTGGCGCGGTCTGCCATTTATTGGGGTTTGGAAAGCAGGGTGGTGGGGTTTAAATATTCCGAGTGGGCATTGAAAAACATTGCGCAACGCGAAGCCTTGCACCACATTCACAAACAGATCAAAGACCCGGTTTTACGCAAAAAAGTAACCCCGGATTTCACCATTGGATGCAAGCGCATTATTTTGAGCAACACCTTGTACCCCGCTTACTGCAGAAGCAATGTGAGCTTGCACGACAAAGCCGACGGCATCGCCGAAATCAATGAAACAGGCATTCGAACCTTGGGTGGCGAGCAGGTTGATCTGGATTGCATCGTGTACTCAACAGGCTACGACGCAACCGATGGCGTCATTTCCTACCCGGTGATTGGCAAGCAAGGTGTGAAATTGAAAGACGTGTGGGATCAATTCCCACGTGCGTATTTGGGTACTTCAGTGCCAGGGTTTCCCAATCTGTTCATCGTGACTGGCCCCAACACGGGCATTGGCCACACCTCAGCCATTTTTGTGATCGAAGCGCAAATGCATTACATCATGCGAGCCATTGCAGAGGTGGAGCAGAAAAACGCGCGCGCGATCGAGGTGCGTGCCCACGCTGAGGAGCGCTACACCAACCACATTCACTCGGAGATGGAAAAAACCGTGTGGAAAAAAGGGGGTTGCACCAGTTGGTACAAAAGCAAAAGCGGCCATGTCGTGGCGATGTTTCCCGGGTTCAGTTACACCTACCTGCGCATGGCCAAGAATTTCAGGTCACAGGACCATGAACTTCAATTCATCAGTGCGAAGTGACCAACATGTCGACCATCTTTTTTGCCTGAACGAAACGCGGTTGCATTTCCTGTAGTACAGGCAGGCGTTCGTCTCGCAGTTTGGCCACACTGTCGTCCATGTTGTGCGCAGATTCGTCCAGTGGCAATTCATCAGCCATGTTGATTGCCAGTGCCACACTCAAGTGAATCAAAGACGCCATGCTGTTTCGCATGTAGTTGTAATCGGGGTGTGGGTAGTGGCGAATAGACTCGCCAATTTCCTTGGGCAAGTTCCAGGTGTTGGCAATTTCAGCGCTCACTTCAGCGTGGTGAAAACCCAGCGCCAGCGATTCGGCGTCGGCACGGTCATAGGGGCAGGTGTCGCGACAATCCTTGTCAATGCGTTGGGCAACTTCGGGTGTTGCCTTGTGAATGGCCAGCACGCCCAAGCCGTGAATCAAGGCTGCGGTGTAGGCGCGGTTGCCGTCGTGGCCAAACAGCTTGGCGATGTCTTTGGCGATGTGGGCCGACAACAGCGAGAGGCTCCAGAAGCGATTCATGTCAAAGCCTTGCGAGCCTTCGAAAGACCCCATCAAACCGGAAGCCAGCACCATGGTACGGATTGATTCCGTACCCACCAGCAGTGCTGCATCTTCAATGGAATCCACTTGCTTGGCTCGTCCAAAGAATGCGGAATTCGCCATGCGCAACACTTTCGCAGAAATCACCGGGTCCAGGGCAATGGCCTCGGCCAGTTCATCAATGGTGGTTTCCTCTTTGTTGACCAACTTCAGGACTTCTTGAACAGCCTTGGGGATGGAGGGCATCAAACTGGCTGTTTGTAAAATGGCTTGCAACTTGTTGCTCACGTTGAACCTCCGCTCGTCGGGGTGAGTCATGATCTGGATTGTCAATTCAGAATAGCAACTTGCAAGAAAGACGATTTTGTTGATTGGGGGGCGTTAACCCCCCAATTCTGCTTTTAATCGATTCAAACGTTTAACAATTGTGAATGGCGCGGCAAAATCAAACCACCAGGTAGCCGCCATCCACATTGATGCAGCTGCCTGTTGTGTAGCTGGAGGCTTCCGAGGCCAAATACAGCACGGTGCCCGCCATTTCACTGGGTTGGGCCACGCGCTTCATGGGTACGTGTTCCAGCAGGGCATTGCGAATCGCATCGTTGTTGACCAAAGCCGATGCAAATTTTGTATCGGTGGCGCCTGGAAGCAGGGCGTTTACACGCACTTTCATGGGTGCACATTCCTTGGCGAAGGCTTTGGTCATTGAAATCACGGCGGCCTTGGTCACTGAATAAATACCCTGATACAGACCGGGAATAACCCCGTTGACCGAAGCCACATTGATGATGCTGCCACCACCGTTTTTCGCCATCAACTTGCAACCCAGGCTGCTCATGTAAAAGTAGCCGCGAATGTTCACATCCACTGTTTTTTGAAAGGCCGACAGGTCAGTGTCATAAATTGGGCCAAAATGCGGGTTGGTGGCACCGTTGTTCACCAGCACATCGAGCTTTCCGAATTGTTCTTCGATGCGTTTGAACAGGGCTTCGATTTGTTCCATTTCACCCAGGTGGCAAGCCATGGCCACGGCATTGAAGCCTTTGGCCTGGAGTTCGCCAGCCACTTGATCGCAAACATCTTGCTTTCGGCTTGAAATAATCACGGTTGCGCCCTTGGCAGCGAGCAATTCTGCACACGCCAAGCCAATTCCGCGTGTTGCACCCGTGACCAAGGCCACCTTATCTTGTAAATTGAACAGGTCGGTAGATGAATTCACATTGTCTCCTGGCAGTTTTATTGGTTTGTTATTCAACTGAAAAAGGTAACATCGCATGGCCTCGAATTTTGGGCAAGATTGTCAACATGTGTTTGTGTATGGCTCTTTGATGTACTTGCCCGTGTGGTCGCAAGTGGTGCAAGGGGTGTATGCCTGTGAAAACGCTGTGGCCACGGGGTTCCAACGCCACGCTGTACCCAATGAAACCTATCCCGGCATGGTGCGAAACCCGGCAGCGCAGGTTCAAGGCATCGTGTGGCTGGATGTGTCGCCGCAAGACCTACAACGCCTGGATGCTTTCGAAGGTGTGGAGTACCAGCGCGAAACGATAGAGGTCAAACTGAACAAAAATGGCAGCTCGATACAAGCCGGTACTTACCTGTGGCGAGACCCGGCCACACTCAGTGAAACCCTGTGGAGTGTGGCCTCCTTTGAAAGCGATGGCATGCAGGCATTCCTGAACAAGCATGTTGGCGCATGGACCAACAGCGGGCAGCGCAAGTAAACCATGCAACACGAATCAACAACCATTGAACAGGAGACAAAACATGGGGTTCATCTTGGCACTGGACCAAGGCACCACCAGCTCGCGCGCCATGGTGTTCGACGAACGGGCACAGGTGGTGGCCTGTAGCCAGCAGGAGTTTGAACAGATTTTCCCAACCCCGGGTTGGGTAGAGCACAGGCCGGGCGATATATGGGAAACCCAACTGGCGTGCGCGCGGCAGGCAATTGAAAAAGCCGGCATCAGCCCCGCCGATTTGGCAGGTATTGGCATCACCAACCAGCGCGAAACAACCGTGGTCTGGAACCGCAAAACGGGGCAACCCATTCACAATGCCATTGTGTGGCAAGACAGGCGCACCGCCGCATACTGCGACAAACTTCGAGCGCAGGGCAAAGCCGCATTGATACGCCGCATTACCGGCCTTGAACTGGATTCCTATTTTTCTGCCACCAAAATTCGATGGATTCTGGAGCATGTTGCGCAGGCTCGCAGCCAGGCCAATGCGGGGGAGTTGGCTTTTGGCACCATCGATTCCTGGCTGATCTGGAATTTGACTGGTGGCAAAGTGCACGCCACCGACGTCAGCAATGCCTCGCGCAGCATGTTGTTGAACATCAAAACGTTACAATGGGATGAGGAACTGCTGGCCTTGTTCGATATTCCGGCCAGCATGCTGCCCAAGGTGGAAGATTCCAGTGGCGTGATCGCCCACACCGACAAAGCCGTGTTGGGCGCAGCGGTGCCAGTGGCTGGCGTGGCTGGTGATCAACAAGCGGCCACATTCGGACAAACCTGTTTTCAGGCTGGCGAGGCGAAGAACACCTACGGCACGGGTTGCTTCATGTTGCTCAACACCGGCAACGAGTGTGTAGATAGCCACAATCGATTGTTAAGCACGGTGGGCTGGCGTTTGCATGGTCAAACCACTTACATGCTGGAGGGCAGCGTGTTCATGGGCGGTGCAGTGGTTCAATGGTTGCGTGATGGCTTGGGGATTATCAACAAATCAGCGGACGTACAAGCCTTGGCCGCCAGCGTGCCCGACACCGATGGCGTGTGTCTGGTGCCTGCATTCGCAGGGCTGGGTGCGCCGCATTGGGAACCCTATGCGCGTGGCACCTTGGTGGGCATGACACGCGGCACTAACCGCGCGCACATTGCGCGGGCCGCACTGGAAAGCATTGCCTTGCAAACCGTAGATCTGGTTCAAGCCATGCAACGCGATGGTGCCAAACCCCTGACCGAGCTTCGGGTGGATGGTGGTGCATCTCGTGATGATTTGCTGATGCAAATTCAAGCCGACCTGTTGGGTGTGCCTGTGGTGCGCCCCACCGTGACCGAAACCACTGCGCTGGGCGCTGCCTACTTGGCGGGTTTGGCCGTGGGTGTGTACGGCGACCCAAACGAGTTGCTTGAACATTGGCAAGTGGATCGACGGTTTGAGCCAAACATGAGTATGGATGAACGCGGCGACCGGCTAGACCGCTGGCACCGCGCAGTGGAACGTTCAAAAGGATGGGCAGATGCTTAGTCGCAACAAGCAACTGGATGAAATTCGCCAGCGTGCGCAGCAGGAATACACCTGGGACCTGATCGTAATCGGCGGTGGTGCCACTG
Source organism: Limnobacter sp. (assembly GCA_964229025.1). Classification (GTDB taxonomy): domain Bacteria; phylum Pseudomonadota; class Gammaproteobacteria; order Burkholderiales; family Burkholderiaceae_B; genus Limnobacter. The sequence goes on from CAXRAE010000003.1 coordinate 54,425, forward strand.
GCCTGGGCAGTGCAGTAGACGCGGCCAGCCGTGGTTTGAAAGTGTTGCTGCTTGAAGGCCATGACTTCGCCAAAGGCACCAGTTCACGGGCCACCAAACTGGCTCATGGCGGCGTGCGGTATTTGGCCCAAGGCAACATCAGCCTGGTTCGGGAGGCGCTTGAAGAGCGTGGCCGCATGCTTCGCAACGCCCCAAATTTGGTGAAACCGTTGCCGTTTGTGATCCCGGTTCGCAACTGGTTTCAAAAAATGTTTTATTGGATTGGTCTGAAGGCTTATGGATTGCTGGCTGGCAAGCTGGGGGTGGGGCCAACCAGCACCCTGACTCAAGGTCAGGTTGTGCGTGCCATACCCACCATTTCAACTGGGCGTTTGAAAGGCGGTGTGCGTTATTTTGACGCCCAGTTTGACGATGCACGCCTGGCCATCGCACTGATGCGAACCTTGTTCAAATTGGGTGGTGTGGCCCTGAACTACACACCCGTGACCGGTTTTTTGAAGCAGGGCGAACGCGTGGTGGGTGTGCAGGCTCAAGATGAATTCACCGGTGAGCGGTTCAATTTGAAAGCCAGGGCGGTGATCAATGCCACCGGTGTGTGGGTCGATGAGTTGCGCAAACTAGACAATGCGCAGGCCAAACCCATGCTCAGCCCCAGCCAAGGCGTTCATGTGGTGGTGGATCGGGAATTTTATCCATCCGAAGAGGCTTTGCTGGTGCCCAAAACCAGTGATGGGCGCGTGTTGTTCGTGGTGCCTTGGTTGGGTAAAACCTTGATCGGCACCACAGACACGCCTCGTCAGGATTGCCCCTGGGAGCCGGATGCCATGCCTGAGGAAATCGATTTTATTCTGTCCACCGCGGCGCAGTATCTCGCAAAAGCACCCACACGCGCAGACGTGCGCAGCGTGTTCGTGGGTTTAAGGCCCTTGGTGAAAGCTGGTGGTGACAAACAAAACACCAAAAGCATTTCACGCGAACACACCATCGTGACTGCAAGCAGTGGTTTGATCACCATCACTGGTGGCAAGTGGACCACGTATCGAAGCATGGCCGAAGAGGTGATTGATTGCGTGTGTGAACAGCTTGGTGTGCTCAACAAACCCACGCGAACCCGCAACATGCGTCTGGATGACGATTTGCCCACGCGCAAGCCCGGCTCTGCCCTGCATCCGAATCTGGATTTAAACGAGGCCGAAATTGCTCAAGCGGTGCTGGAGGAGATGGCAGTCACCATTGAAGATGTGTTGGCACGGCGTAGCAGGGCACTGTTTCTGGACAGTGAAGCCGCGTTGGCCTGCGTGCCGCATGTGCGTCGCATATTGCAGGATGAACTCCGCCTAAGTGATGCGGTTCTTGATCAACAGGAAGCGCAATTTCGCGCACTTGCTTTGCAATACGGAGCGCATTGAAGATCAATATACATTTTTTTGAGATTTTTAATTAAAAATTCGATTCCCCCGCTTGCATGGGTAAATGGTTTCATGCATAATCTCGCTTCTCTACAGCGGCTGTAGCTCAGTTGGATAGAGTACTTGGCTACGAACCAAGGGGTCGTGGGTTCGAATCCTGCCAGCCGCGCCAAATACAAAAAAACCCTCGCTCACAAGGCGAGGGTTTTTTTATTTCTCACGTTCTTTTGTCTGCCCAGCTTGTCTTGATACTGATTGTTTTGATCAATCAATGCACACACAGGTCACCAAAACCATGGCGCACCACTCAATGTTGCGCTTCCAGCACTCTCAACGAACTTTGTAAATTGTCTTGCAGGTTGAAAAGCCGGTCCATTCTGGTCAATTTGAACAAACCGATCACGGCTTTACTCAGCCCACACAGCACCAGTTCACACTTTTGGGCGTTCAGAAACTTGTGCAGCATCACAATGCCTGCAAGGCCACCACTGTCCACCAAATTCGTTGAGGAAAGGTCGAGTACAAACTGACGGTTTTGCGGCACCATTTCGGAAATGGTTTCGCGAATCGCACCCGCAGTTTTCGCATCCACAATTTTGGACTCGATGGTGACAATTTTGATGGCATTGTTATCAGAAATCGTGATCATGTTGATGAAACATCCTGCTGCGTTAATCCAAATGACAAGGTCTAGGGGTATAACAGTTGTAAAGATTACACGTATTGCTTACTACATGAAATAGTTGTGATGTATCTTGTGAGTAGTACAAGCATACTCCCAGTTCTGTATTTTTCGTCGAACTGATTCTTAAAAGGTTTTCGATGTTCGAGCACACTCTGATCCAAAGCCAAGGTTTGGCATTCATCAATTTCAGCAAATTCATTGGTCGTCAACTTGGGCTGTTTTTGTTGCTGTTTTGCGTTTTTCAAGGCGTGGGTACGGCGCAAGTGGTTCAACAACCCATCACACCGCAAACATGGGCGCTCAAGCTGGAGGATGTGCGGGTTGATCGAGCCTTGAAGCGTTGGTCCAAAGAGGCCGGGTATTCATTCCGATGGGATGCGGATCGCTATGTTTTGATTGCCGCACCGTCGGTGTATGAAGGTGAATTTCTCGATGCAGTCCGCCAAGTGCTGGAGACGCCCGGAATCATCTATTCTGAATACCCATTGGAAGCCTGCGTGTACTCAAACAATCCACCATTATTGCGCATCACGCGACTGGGCGACCAGGCAGAGGAGTGCCGTTGATCATGGGCAATCAAACTCAATTCATTTGCAAGTTAAGCTGTGCGCTTTCAGTGCTTTTTTTGACAGCCTGTGCAACGCCTCAAGTGGTGTTGGACGCCGTGGACAAAGTGAGCAGCGCCGGTGAAAAACGCGACGCTGTGGTGGGCCCGCTGGATGGAAACGCAGACGTGAGAGGCGGGCGATCTGCTGCTGATCGGTTGGCTCAGGCACAAAGAAAACCCACAGTGCTGAAAGAAGCCTCTCGCAGCTGGGTGGGCTCCGTGATGGTGCCAGTAAACGCCGACGACAGACTGCCTGCGACATTCTCCACCGATTACGTCATGAAGTTTGCCGATGGCAAGGGCCCGTTGCCCTTGTCGGTGATCACCGCGCGTTTGAGCCAGATTGTTGGTATACCCGTTCGCATTCAACAGGATGTGTTCATGATCCCCGAGGCCACCGCTACTGCTCCTGCAGCGCCAGCCGCCGCTACAACACCCACTGACCCTGCTGCGCCGCCGCCTGCTTCACAGCCTTCAGTTCGTCCATCGTCTGCCGTGAGCGCGATCAACCCGGCTTCACTGACAGCGGCGACCATGAACTGGACAGGCAGCTTAAGCGGCTTTCTTGACAACCTCACCGATCAGCTTGGCTTGTCTTGGGAATATCGCGATGGCAGCATCGTGATCATGCGTTACACCACGCAAACCTATGAAATTGCGACATTTCCGAACGGTTACAACTACAACATCAATTCCGGCGCTAGTGGGTCGACCACTGGGGAAGGGGTGTCCACTACGTCGCAACTCAATGTCACCGAACAGGGTGTTTTAAACAGCCTGACCAGCATTGTTGCCGTGGTGAAGAAAATGGTCGAAAGCGTGCCTGGCTCCGAAGTGCTGGTTGCCGATGGCTCCGGTCGCTTGGTTGTCAAAACAAGCCGGGATGTTCAATTTATGGTGCGTGAGTTCATCCGCTCTGAAAATGCCAACATGCTTCGCCAGGTTCAAGTGCAGCTTGATATCTATTCCGTGCGAACCAGTGATTCCGATGAGCTGGGTGTGGATTGGTCTGCATTTTATCGAAGCTTGGGTGGAAACCTGGGTGTCGATCTCAGTTCGCCTACGAGCTTGACCGGCATCAATGCTGGCTCGGTGAGTGCTGTCATTTTGCCAGGGGGCACCTCAGACACTGCGAGACGATTCGCCAACTCTACTGCTGTAATCAACGCCCTGAGCCAAATCGGTGACAATGTTCAACATCGCCCGATTTCACTGGTGGCATTGAATCGCCAGTGGGCCAGAAAAGCCCGATTGAATACCACTGGGTTTTTGTCAGAAACCAAGCCATCGATCAGTTCCGGCTTGGGGGGTGGTGCTGGCGTGCCCGGCCTGACAACCAGTTCAGTGACCACGGGTGATCAGTACGCGGTCATGCCGTTCATCCTTGAGAACAACACAGTCATGCTCAAAATGGGTGTGAGTTTGTCGGATTTACTTGATTTGTTCGAAGTAACAACCGGCAGTGGCGAAACACTTCAGCGGGTTCAAACGCCCAATACCAGTTCCATTTCTGACCAATACACCGTGGCGTTGCGCCCGGGTGAGGTGATGGCTGTAACCGGGCTGTCGCGCGATGTCGCGATGAATGACCAACGCAGGTTGGCCTCGGGCATCAGCATGTTGTTGGGCGGCTCCAGGACTGCGAGTAACAGCCGGGAAAACTTCATTGTGTTTATTCGTGCAGTGATATTGTGATCGTCAGATGAAAGACCAAACCAGTGTGGTTTATGCCTTGTCCAAACAAGGTTTAGTTGCAGGATTGTCTTGGCAGCCGCTATTGGCCAAGGGCACATTCAAGCGCATGTCAGAGGTGCGCAAAAGTGCGTTGATGATCGATTGTGATTTGTACGCTTTGGTCAAATCGGGCAAATTGGCGGCCGGTGGTTTTGACGATTACGACGACGGCATCGCCAAAGAAGAAAGAACAGTCAAGCCCTTCAGTTTCGCGGCAACCATGGCCAAGGCATACAGTGACACCGACACCATTGTTGCCTGGCGCGTTCGAACCGGCCAACGGGTGGGTGACATTGCATTGGTGGTGATCGAGTCTGGTTTGCCTACGCTGGATGTGATCGTGAGCGAAAGCGAAGCCATCTCCATGATGGAGTATTACCAGCAATCCCGAGACCGCAATTTGTTGTTTCGAATCGTGAGCAACGATTTGAATTTTTGGGTGGCTGATTCCTTCATTGAAGATGAAAACGCGTTCATCAAAAAACACATGTCTGGCGCTAGCCGAATCAACACCATTCCGCTGGATTACAAAACCCTGGCGCAGGGCGTTGTGGGTATTTTTGCGTTACTAGGCTTGGTGATTGGTTATGACTACTATGTAGAGGAGCAAAAGCGTCGTGAGCTTGCCGCGCAAATTGCTGCGCAAGACAACACAGCCCAGTACGCCGCGGCCTTGAACGACAAGCTCGGCCAGGTGGGTTTGAGCACCGAAGATTACAAAAAGCTGTTGAATTCGGTGTACGAGTTGCCTTATTACGTGAACGGCTGGGCCATGCGAAGCATTGAATGCAAGTACGCCGTGTGCACCATGCAATGGGGCTCAGTGGGTGGTTACACCGACCAGCTTGCCGCTGTTTTTACCAGTGAGAATGGCTACTTTGTTGATGTGAATCGGGCTACACCCTCGCAGGTTGCGGTGGTGAAAGATTTCAAAATCAATTTATCGGGCCCGGCCATTTGGCTGGATCTTCCCAAAAAACCAGAAACAGACGCTTGGGCATTGGCTCAGCGTCAGGTTTATGAACGGTCCAAAGTCGAGATCAGCATGTTTGCCGAACCCGAAATTTGGCCCACGGGTTATGTTGGAATATCCGAAGATCAAGCTGTAACGCGTTATCGCTTTACGATGACCGGTGGTGTTGCAATTGCTGAGTCATTCATCAACAATCAAAAGCAGCCCTTGTATTGGGACAGCTTGAGCCTGACTTTTTCCAATCTGGATACTTCCGGTCCTAAAATCGAAATGGAGTTGCAGGGTGCCTATTATGCGTATTGAGTGTCGACAAGCCGGTTTTCTGGCAGCGTTGGGCTTGTTTTTTGCCTGGATGCTGGCGGGCATCCCCGCGCCTGCACATGCGCAAGGGCTTCAGGTGACGGAGGGCAGTATTTCCATTCGTGCCTTGGCCGAACGCCAGCGCCGCATGGAAGAAGCGGAGTTTTTGAGCAAGCTGAACCCGGGTATGACTGTACCGGGGCAGACAGGCATGGCGTTTCAACCAGATCCGGGTGTTGCAGCCGCAGCGGCCGCTGCCATTCAAAACTTGCCACCCTTGAGTGTGGAGCCACTGCTACCCAAAGAACCCGAGTTTCCCGCCAATACGGTGTTGTCTGTGTACGGGCCAGAAGGGGATTTGGTCGCTGAAGTGTCCCAGAAAGGTGACAACATCGCCCAGTTTTCTGTGGGTGACGTGTGGGCAGGCTATACCATTGTGGGCATATCCAGTCAGGGTGTAGCCATCAGAAAAGGCAGCAGAACCCGCACGGTTGCAGTGGGAGGGCGCTTATGAATGCACCAGCCGTGAATGCAGCCGTATTGGCCGAAGAACACCACCGCGTCATCACCAGCCTTTCGGAATTGCCAATCTACACCAGTGTTTTAAGTGGTGTCAGTTCATCGTTCATTGTTATTTTTCCAGCGGCGGTTGTTCACCACCTGGTGGTGATTGAAACAGGTATCAAGAAAGCGGTATTGCTGTTCAATCCGGACAGCCCCATTCCGCTGGCGCCTTTCATTGCGCAGGCGCGTGGTCGTTTGATTGCAAACAAGTACCAAATCGAAGGAAAAGACCAGCCTTGCTCGCTCAGTGTGCTTGAACACCTCACCGAACTGGCAAAACTGGGTGGCGATGGCGAACTGCTTGGCGAGGACGCGGGCTTTTCCCAGAGCCAGGCCAAGGATGTTTTTGAATCGTGGGTGAATGCGGCTGTGCGTGAAAAGGCCACCGATATTCACGTTCGGGTGTCCAACAACGTTGCGCAGGTTCACCTGCGTGTGGATGGCGACCTTGAGCCGCTGCGTGATGGGCAAAACGGCATTTACACGCCATTGCAGGCCGAGCGGGCCATGGCCTGGGCCTACAACAACGCGTCGGGTAAAGGCTCAAACAGTGAATCCCAGTTCTCGACAACCGAAAACCTGTATTGCATGATCGAGCCACGTGAGATCGCAGGCCAACGGGTTGCCTTGCGCTACCAAAGCATACGTGGGTGGGCTGGCACAAAACTGGTTTGTCGCCTGTTGTATGTGGATGTGGATGCACCCACCTTGACTTACGATCAGTTGGGCTACGCCAAATCCCAGGTGCAGGAGTTGGTTGCTGCATCGAACACGCCATCGGGATTGATCATATTTGCCGGTGTAACCGGTTCAGGTAAAACAACCTCGCTAAAAACTTTCATTGAAACGCATCCACATCTGGGGGCTGACGCGTTTTATTCACTGGAAGACCCGGTTGAATACCCCTTGAAAGGAGTTCATCAAATTCCGATTCAGCGTGATTTGATTGATAAAAAAGCATCGATGGCCAAATACTCGGAAGTGGTGGCGGCGTTGATGCGTGCTGACCCTGGTTGCGTGATGATGGGCGAGGTGCGTGATGCGGCCAGTGCCATGTCGGCCCAACAAATTGTTGAAACAGGCCACATGGCCTGTGCGACTGTTCACGCTCACTTGATTTCAGGCATTGTGCCCCGCATGACCAACGATGAAATTGGCATGAGCCGTGAGGTGTTGACCAACCCCAATATGCTCACCTTGCTGGTTTATCAGGCGCTGGTGCCCAAGTTGTGCACCAATTGCAGAATCAACGGCTCGGTTTATTCCAAAGTGTATGAAGATTCTGATTACGTGTTTCAGATGCTCGACACCGCCGACAAACGTTTTGGCCTGACCCGTGACCGGTTTTTCTTCAAGAACCCACGCGGATGCGGGCGCTGCCGGGGCCGTGGTACCGCTGGTTTGACCGTGGTGGCCGAGGTGTACAGCCCGGACAGCAAGTGGCTTACCATGATCCGTGAAGCGCGGGATTACGACGCCATGCGCTATTTCCGTTCAAAATCCAACCACATTTACGATTCACCCGACATGACGGGTAAAACCGTGTTTGAACATGCGCTGTACAAGGCGCTCATGGGCATTGTCGATCCCCGCGTGTGTGAGCGTTTTGATAGCTTCGCGCGTTTTGAAACCATGCACACCACGGCGCTGGGGGTTTGACGACGATGAGTTTGCTCAACCAGATCTGGATAGACATACAACTTGCAGATTTTCGTGGCAAACGCGACGAGTTTTATTTGCAGTTGGCCAAATCAATCGAGCGAAAAGAGCGTTTGAGAACTTTTTTGGTGGAAGAGCAAAAAATTTCCGGCGCGAAGGCCACGCGTGATTCCTCTCGCGAGTTGGCCATTAAAATGATGTTGCTCAAGTTGAGCGAAGGCCAAGAGTACAGAATCAGTCAGATTCTTGGTGAAGTAGTGCCTAAGGAAGACCGCCTATTACTGGCGTCGGTAGATTTTTCGAAAAACAAACCCGAAACCCTCAGGGCGCTCGTGTCAGCCATTCGAGAGCAAAAAGAGGCCAAGGCCATGCTGAGAAAGGCATTGATACCCCCCTTCATCATGCTGCCGGGTGTGTTTATCTTTAGCTATATTCTGGCCACGAAATCCATTCCGGTGATTTCAAAGATCGCGCCCCCCGAGGTGTGGACACCCTACAATGCAGCGGTGCGCAGCTTCTCTGAGGGGGTGGCCAATTACGGCTTTTTGGTGCTGGGTTTGTTGGCGGCCATGGTCATGTTTTTCGGCTACCAAATGCCGCGCTGGAAAGGCAAATGGCGCAGCAGAATTGAGCAAATGCCTCAAAAAGTTGCTCTTGTTGTCTTTCCGATTTTCCCGATCGGTTTGCCTTTGTCGATTTATCGGGATTTTCAGGTTACTTTGTTACTGACCTCGTTGGCTGTGTTGTTGAAAAGCGGTGCGAGCCTGACTGCAGCACTGGACAGCCTTCGGGCGAATTCAAGACCCTGGATGCAGTGGCACCTGCGCCGGGTGACCAAACACCTCTACATAGCCCCCACAGAATACGTGGAGGCTTTTGCAGAAGGCCTGCTCAGCCCCAAGCTGCTGGCCAGGCTTGCGACAACGATTCGAAGTGACAGTCGGTTCGACCGGGTGTTGATCGAGTTGGGTACGCAAGGTGTGGTCGAGGTGAGAAAGGAAATCGAATCCTCGTCCAAAAGCTTGAACACACTGCTGATGATTGCCTCGGCGGCGTGTGTTGTATTTTTGTATGTGGGTCAGCTCTCGATTGCGCAAAGCATGACGGAAGCACTTGATCCAATCAACAAAATGAGGTCTCATAAGTGATAGGGATGTTTAATGCATTAATAATTATCGTTAGAATAATTTAATAATGTTTTGCAATTGCCCAACGGTGGGTGCAGTATTTTTTTAACCAGGAAGACAGGACGAAAACATGAACACCAAATATCAAAACTTTCAAGCTCGTAAAGAACAATTGGGTATTACTTTGATCGAAGTGTCGATCGGTTTGATTATTGCAGCGATTGTTGCTGCTGTCGCGTTTGTTGCATTCCAGAACAACGCGCGCCGCAACGAAGTGACCGAAAACGTGACCGCGATCACCGAAATCATCGCTGAAGCCAAGCAAAAGTTTGGTCGCACAGGGCAATTCACTGCCTTGAACGGCGCAAACAACACGACCGACCCAGCACTGGCCTCTTCGACCATTCCTCGCCCAATTTCCCAGTCGGGTAATAGCTATGGTGTTCGTCCTATTCTGTACGGCAGCACCAACCTTGCCGTGGCTGAATCGACAGTGGGCAACTTCGCCACATTGGCATGGGGTGGTGTTCCAGGTGCCCAGTGCTACGACTTGGTGAGTGCAGTGGCCCAGGCTTCCAACAACATTTACGTTTCAACAGCTGCACCAGCGACCACAGGCCCAGGCAACACAACCAACCTGTTGACTGCGCCCGGCACATTGAACGCAGCCGCAGCCACCACAGCCTGTAACGGCATTACGACGACTGGCACGATTTATTTCGTGATCGATCGAGTTTAATTTTTTGGCTGTTTGACCGTTAATTTAATTAGTTAGCGTAATAATTAACCCCGGGGTGTTCGGCATTCCGGGGATTCCGTCTTAAAAAAGCAGACCATCTAATGAACACATGCAAACCCAGTCGTAACCACATCCGAATTCGAGAACGCGGGTTTACCGTGGTGGAGATTTCTTTGGCCTTGATTATTTCGGCCATTGTGGCGTTTGCGCTGTTTCGCAGCAACATAACCAGTTTTACACAGCAAGGTGGGGAAGTGCAGGCAGACCAGGTGCTTCAAGTGCGCGACGCCTTGCAAAATTACGTCAGTGCCAATGGGCCTGCGATTGTTGCAGGCAGCTCAGTGAGTGGCGTGTCAAACGTGCTTCAACCCACCGTTGCTGAATTGATCAATTTGAAGCTGTTGCCCTCCAGTTTTTCAACTCTGGCCATTTTGAATCGAAGCCCATTTTCTACCCGCTTGAATTTGTCCAGTTCGCCCTGTGTGCTGGGCTCTTGTACGATTACCGGGTATGTTTACGTGAGGGATCCTTTCTTGGCCAAGAGCGATGATCCGACCAAAGGTGAGTATGACGGGGTGGTCGTCAGCTCCATGCTTTCGCGTTTGGGAGGCAGTGGTTTTGCCCGTGTGGTGGCCAACAACAGCCTGGTTGCAGCGGGTGGCAACTTCACCATTCCCAACACAGCGGCCACAGCGCATCCAACCCTGGCCGTCAATGGTCAACCTTACCCCGCTGGCGTGGTGGGTGTTCAAATCAGTTCTGTCACGCCACCGGCGCCTGTTTCTGGCGCGGGCTCAGGCGGAGGCCTTGCTGGTGCCGTGGGTGCCGTGGTGGGAGCCGCCACTGGAACCGGTGGTACTGGTGTGCCAGGGCCTTGCCCAGGCGGTGTTATCGATAACGTACCCACCGAGAAGAATAAGGGGGGTAAAGGCAATATGTGCAAGTTCACTTACTCAGCGATCCCTCTGGGTGAAACGATAACGGTTGAGAACTCTCAGCCGTCAACCGACGGTGAAGTGGTTCTGGCGTGCGTGTCAATCAACGGTCAATCCACCTTGCAAGTGCAGTCCATCGAGTGCAAGAAGTAAACGCCAAAAGCAGCGTGCTGGTTACGCGGCGCAGCCTTCTTGGGCTGGCCGCTTCGGCCATGTGTCTGCCTACGGGCTTGTCTATGGCCAAGCAGCCTTCGGGCGAGCTTATTCTGGATCTTCAACGCGCGGGTCAACGTCTTCGATTGAACTTGCTCTCGGCTGAAGGTTATCAGGCTGCCGCCTGGATGCTGCGCGACATACAGGCAGGCAACCGCGTGGGTTGGCCAAGCCCGGAGTTGCTGGCCTTTGCGGCACACCTTCAACGTGCATTGGCTGAGCATCATTCGTACACTGTGTTCTCTGTCACCTCGGGCTTAAGAACCCAGGCGACCAACCGTAAAACAGAAGGCGCGGCCCAGTTTTCCCGGCACTTGCCAGATTCCAACAATCAGTTTTTCGCCATGGACATCAAACCCATGGGTGCAACGCTCGATCAATTGCTGGCAATGGCGGGTAGAACGTCATTTGGTGGTGTAGGGCGCTACGATACTCATTTACACTTGGATGTACGACAACAACCGGCCCGCTGGTAAATGCAAAACTTGGCACGTAAAGAACCTGTCCACGAACTGAAGCGCCCATTGAAGGCGTTGATCGTCAATGACAGCTTGTTACAGCGCGTGTCGCTCGGAAAAATGTGTGCTTTGGCGGGTTTCCAGGTGCTGGAGGCCACCGGCGAAGACAATCTGCTTGATTACATCGAGCGCGAGCAGGTGGATTTGGTGGTGTGCGATTCCCAAGTGGGGGAGCACGATGGCTTGGAGGTGTGCGCCACCATTCGAGCCGCAAAGCTGGAGTTTTTCGTTTATTTGTTGTTGCTCTCGCCCCATCAGGACGAAACCTACGCGATCAAGGCGTTCGAAGCGGGTGCAGACGAGCACTTGCCCAAACCGTTGAACAAGCAAGAATTCGCAGTTCGAATGGTCAGCGCCCAACGCCTTATTTCGCTTCAAAAATCGTATTACGCCACACGGGCTGACTTGCCCTTGGCACTCCAGGATTTGTCTCGTGACATGCGCGCCATGTCAAACTTCCAGCGCAGTCAATTGCCCAAGCGCCGAACCGTGATGCATGGCTTGCACGTGGACTACATCTGGATACCCAAGGTGTTTGTATCGGGCGATTTGTTTGATGTATTCAAGCTCGACGATCAATACCTGTCGTTTTACCTGCTTGATGTGGTTGGCCATGGCGTGCCGTCTGCCTTGAAAGTGATGAGCTTGTCTCAACTGATGTCGGCTCACCCCAAGGAAGGCATTTTGCTGGAGTCACTGAGCGGAGGCTATGGCCACCGGGTTCGGCCACCCTCCGAGGTGCTGGGCTTGATGAACAAACGTTTCCAGATGCGATCTGAAGGCGATGTGTTCTTCTCAATGATGTACGGCCTGTTCAATTTACACACCGGTGAAGTGACAGTGTCGATGGCCGGAAGCCCCTTGCCTTGGGTTCAGAACCTGGACGGGGGGTTGACTGAGTTGGGCATGCCTTCGTTTCCGATCGGGGTGATCGAAGACGACGACTACAGCGATTACAGCTGCAAGCTTGAAGCTGGCATGCGCCTGTTTATTTGCTCTGACGGTTTGACCCAGATTCGGGACGCTGACGACACCGAGCTCGATGTGCAAGGCGTGGCTGGCTTGATTGGCGAGGGCGTTAACAAAACCTTGACACAGCAAATCGACAATGTGCGTGCCGGGCTTGCGCATTGGGTCAGTGGCAAAAATACAGACCGTTTGTATGAAGACGACGCCACGCTGGTTGCACTGCAATGGCGCAACAAAGGCGACGACGATTTGATCGAAGAAATGGTCAATCAGCCGCCTCCCATTGCTCAGGAAATTGAGCAGGCAGAAGCTGAGCTTGAAGCAAAGGCCGAGCAGGAAGAGGAGGAGTTCAAATTCCACCCCCGCAAGGAATCAAGCACTGTTTTGCTGTGGCGAGACAATCAGGCCCACGCCGAATTGCCACGCTGGTTGACAGATTGGGGCTATGTACCTTCCGAGAAGAATGCACCGGCTGACATACTCGCTGCTGCAAAGCAGGCGCATTACACGTTTTTGATTGTTGACCTGCAAACATTCGAGCCAGTGGACGAGGCTTTCATTCGAAGCCTTCGCGAGGGCTTGAACCCGACCATTCATGTGTTGTTGTTGACCAATGAGAACAACAGGCCAGGCCTGCTTGATGCGCTGGCCGCGGGTGCTGACAACTGCACTCAAGTTGATTACTCCCCCCGCGAAATTTACACGCGTTTGGGCACAGGTTTGCGATTGGCTCAAATTCACCAAACCATGGCCAGGGAAAGCGCCTCAGCCAGTGCCTTGCGCGCTGACATCGAGGACGACATGCAGCGCATTGCAAGCATGCAGCTGGATAACCTGCCCAAGCCAATCGATGAAAACCTGGATTTGCAGTTCAGTCTGTTTGCTCGGCCCAAAGGGTTGGTGTCTTCCCACTACATGAACGTGATGAAGTTGGCCGATGAGAGCGTGGCTTTTTTTCACCTCACGGCTGAGGGCGAAGGCTTGGTGGGCGCAGCGCGTGGGTTGTCGGTGTTCAGGCAGCTGAGCAATGCGGCGTTTGACCGAAACTCAACGTTGAGCCAATTCATGGGAGAGCATTTTTCGCCCTCTGTCATCTTGCGTGAATTGAATTCCCAAATGCTGCAAAGCGATGTAGCGGGCGAAACTTGTGCGCTGTGTTACGGCGTGTTGAACCCCAAGACCGGCGAAGGGCGGGTTTCTCATGCGGGTTACCCCTTGAATGTCATCACCCGGGCCAAGGGCGATGCTGAACAGCTGGGTGCGTATGGCTCTACTTTGGGTCTCTCGGTGGACAGCCAATACCAGGATGTGTTTTTCACGCTGAACCCCGGTGACCGGCTGTTTGTTTTTCCGCCCGATTTGAATTTGAACCCGGCACTCAACGGTGAGGTGCATGAAAACCCGGTCGAGTTTTTGAGCAGCACACTGGACATGACTCGTTCAGAGATCGTGAACGCATTACAAACGCTGTGCGAACAACAGGCTGACATGGCAGAAGACCAGTCGATGCTGATTTTTCAGTTCGGCGAGTATGTGCCTTTGCAAACTGAACACTGCACCATTGATGGTGTTCGCCAGCGTTGTGAGCACTTGGCAGACGTGTTGGGCGAGAGTGCGCCGCAGGCCAGTGCCTGCTTCTCGGTGACCATTCCCAACAATGTGGCGATGTTGCCAGAAGTGATTGCGGTTTTGGAACACACACTGGCAGGTTGGGGTGTGAGCGAAGACTACTTTGGCTCATTCCAGTTGGTGGTGTTTGAGTTGATCAGCAATGTGTGCCGACATGGTGGCTTGTTGCCACAGGATCACTTTGAATTGCAGGCTTTCAAACTGGATTCAGGCGTATTGGTCGTTGTGCTGGATTCTGGCTCAGAAGTGCCTCAGTGGTTGCTTGATTCCGCGCAGGAACACGACTACGAGTTCGACGTCAATGTCGAGGCTGACATTCCGACTGGTGGATTGGGCCTTCCCTTGGTCAACAGCCTGAGCTCGCGGTTTGTGTACAAACGCCACGGGGAAATCAACCACGCCTGCGCGTGGTTTGATACCCAGGCTGGTGTTTGATTCAACCTTTGCGCACTTCAGGCAATGGTTGACCATCTGGCACAAAGGTGAGGGCCAGGCCATTGTTGCAATAGCGCTTGCCCGTGGGGGGCGGACCATCTTTGAATACATGGCCGTGGTGGCCGCCGCAGTTGCTGCAATGGTATTCGGTGCGCGGCAAAATCAGTTTGTAATCTGTCGATGTGCCCAATGCACCTTCCTTGGCATCAAAAAAGCTGGGCCAGCCCGTGCCACTGTCAAACTTGAATTCTGAAGGGAACAGGGGTTGATTGCAGGCGGCGCACACGTAGGTGCCTTTTCGCTTTTCATCGTTCAACGGGCTGGTGAATGCCCGCTCGGTGCCTTCCTCAAACAGAATGTGATACTGCTGCGGGCTTAAAATTTTGAGCCATTCGGCTTCGCTTTTCTTGAATTTGTTCATACTGGCCAATGCTGAAATGGGTTGTAAGGTGTAAAGCCCGGCTCCGAGTGCGGCCAGGCCAGAAATCAATGTGCGTCGTTTCATGCACGTGTCCTTTGTAGGTTATCAATTTCCAGAGTGTGTTTATTCGTTCGGGGTACGGATTAGGTTACGTGCCTGTCATTGTTGCTCGGTCATTCAAGGCGTTGAATTAACAAATTTTTACATTTATTGCAAGTGGGGGAATCCGCGAAGTGCATTGTTGGGTGCTTGGGTTAATCATTAGGAGTTACTGCTAGTCTGTCGTTTTTAAACAAAAAGGAGAGTAAGGGATGAAACTCAAAGCTGCATTGATGGGGGCCTTGCTCAGTGTGTCTACACTGGCCATGGCTCAAGACAAACCCACGGTGCAATTCATCGCCACTGGCGGCACCATCGCCATGAAAATTGACCCGGTTAAAAATGCACCAGTGCCTGCAATATCAGGCGAAGACCTGTTGGCAACTGTTCCGGATGTCGGCAAGTACGCCAACATTCAGGTGAAGAGCTTGTCCAATGTGCCTTCGGATTACATGGATCCAACACGCTGGGTTCAATTGACCAAAGAAGTTCAGGCGGCTTTGAACCGCGATGAAGTGGCCGGTGTGATTGTGTCGCACGGCACAGACACGCTGGAGGAAACCGCATTTTGGCTGGATTTGACCGTGAATTCACCCAAGCCTGTGGTCTTGATTGGGGCCCAGCGCAATGCGTCTTCATCCGACTTCGATGGGCCACGCAACTTGCTCAATGCAGTGCGGATCGCTGTGGATGAACAATCACGCAACAAGGGTGTGATGCTGGCCATGAATAACCAGATCAACGCCGCGCGTTATGTCACCAAAACACACACGCAAAACGTGGAAACATTCCAAAGCGGTGTGTTTGGCTTGATTGGCGAGGTGTACCCAGACCGTGTGATCTATGCCAGCGTTCCGGTGCGTCGCCAAACATTCCAGCTGACCAATGTTCCGATGCCTGAAGTTGAAATTTTCGCCATGTATGGCGGTGCCAATGGTATGGCCATTCGCAATGCTGTTGACCGTGGTGTGAAGGGCATTGTGGTGCAGGCTTTGGGCATGGGCAATATGAATGTGCCGATGTACGAGGCCGTGAAATATGCCATCAGCAAGAATGTACCCGTGGTCATCTCGACTCGAGTAGACAACGGCCGGGTGATGGCCAACTATGGTTTTGTGGGTGGTGGCAAGACCCTGTACGAGGCGGGCGCGGTGATGGCCGATGATTTGTCACCTCAAAAGGCGCGTATTTTGTTGATGTTGGCTTTGCAGTCTGGCATTGATCAGCAAGCCGCGTTGCAGGAGCTGTTTAACCGCTGATCCAAGCACGCGCATTGCGATGTAGCGTGTAAACACTGAATATCCCGCATCGGTGTATTCGATGCGGGATTTCGAGCTGGAAAACCTTCTGGTACGCCGCCTGTATTCTCAAGCGGTGCTTAACAAATAAGCAGTGTAGCCAACGTAAGCAAGCAGCAGAAGCCCACCCTCGACGCGATTGACTCGCCCCTGGCCTTTGAACCCATAAGCAATCACGAAAAGCGATAAAGTAAGGCCAATCATGATGGTCAGGTCTCGGCTGATCAATTCAGGGCTAACTTCAATTGGCGCGATCACGCCAGCGATACCGACCACAGTCAAGGTGTTGAACAGATTCGACCCCAGCACGTTACCGAGCGCCATATCGTGTGCTCCTTTTCGGGCGGCGATGATTGATGATGCCAATTCAGGTAGAGAAGTGCCGACGGCGACGATGGTCAGCCCAATGATCAAATCGCTGACGCCGAATAGCAAGGCCAGTTCAACTGCACCCCACACAAATAGCCGAGAACTGAGGATCAGCATCACCAGGCCAGCAATCAACCACAGCCAGGCTTTTGAAATGGCCATGTCGGTGTTGCTTGAAGAGTCTTCGATTTCCTTGGCCAGGACATCGGAATTCTGGGTAAGACCTTGCCAAATGCTCCATCCAAGCAGTGCAAAAAAGACCAGTAGAAGCACGATGGCATCCGTACGGCTTAACTCACCATCCCACAGTAGAAACAGCGCCAGAAACGACACAGCGCTGAGGATGGGAAGTTCTTTGCGAACCACCTGAGAGTTCACGATGATGGGGCTCAATATTGCGGTCAGGCCGAGTATCAGCGCAATGTTGGTGATGTTCGAACCATAGGCATTTCCAAGTGCCAAGCCAGGGTTTCCCTGCATCGCGGCAGTGGCAGAAACCACCATCTCGGGTGCCGAGGTGCCAAAGCCGACAATGACCATGCCAATCAAAAGCGGTGACATGCCGAAATGCTTGGCAACAGCGGAAGCGCCGTCTACGAATTTGTCGGCGCTCCACACCAGAACAATCAAACCAACAATCAGTGCCAGGATGGCTCCAGTCATTCTTTTATTCCTTATGTATTCGCTTGGTAATAACGAGTGGGGTTCCGCAGAACCCCTTTTTGTTGTCAGCCCATCTTGAAGATGTTCATTTTATGGCCTTCCGGGGTGCGGAAGTAACCGGCGTAAAAGCCGGGCATGCGTTCACCCGGAGCGCCCTCGCAGGTGCAACCCAAGGATTTGGCGTGTGCGTAAAAAGAATCCACTTGTGCGCGGTCCTTGGCTGCAATGGCCACCATATTCCCGTTACCGGGGTGAGCGGCGTCACCGTTGGAAGGTTTCATCACGCCCAGAAACGGCTTGTCCAGGCCGGTGCCCCAAAATGTGCCATGCGGCAGGTCGAGCACACGCTTGGCACCCAAAGGTGCAAAAAGTTGATCAAAAAATTCGCCGCTTTTTTTCAGGTCGGCGGTGCCAATGGTGACGTAACCAATCATGTTTGTACTCCGTTGTTGTTGTAGATACTGCCCGGAGAAACATACCTGATATTCTTGGGCTTCACCAGCGCCGAGTGTATTCAATGTCGGCCGAGTTGGCGGGTAGGCTGATGAAGTCGCCATCGTCGCCAATTTTGAATGAGCCTTTGAAAATAGCTTGGGAATCACCCAGAAAAATTTCACGCAACGGAGGCAAGGGAAGCGGGGGCACGATGTGGGTCAACACCACGTGTTTGACTTGGGCGTTTTTGGCCAGTTCGGCCACCTGTTCAGGCGCGGCGTGGTAGTCAGGAATGTCCTGAAAAATTTTCAGCAGCTTGAGCCGTTCATTGTTTTGAGCCACGTCGGCCAACCTGCCCACCAATTCAGGGCTGAGGGCTTCGTGTACCAGCAGGTCTGCATTGGCGGCTGCTTGTTCAACCCGTGGGTCGGCTTTGGTGTCGCCACTGATCACAACGCTGCGGTTTTTGTACTCGATTCGATAACCCACCGCAGGGTGAATGGGGTGGTGGTTCACTGAAAACGCTTGAATTCGAACTTCGCCATCATCGAACACCGGGATGAAGCCGGTTTCGGTTGCATCGAATTCGATTGCGTTGGCCCCTGCCAACATGGGGTTCATGGTGGCGTCACCATGGTGGGCAACCCGGTAGTGAGTGTCTTGGGCATAGGCTGTGGTGAAGCCTTGCAGCACCTGTGCAGTGCCTTTGGGTCCGTGCAGTTTCAAGCGCTTGTCCCCAGTGTGTTGTGCCCAACGGGTCATGAGCAATTCGCCGAGCCCATCGATGTGGTCAGAGTGAAAGTGTGTGAGAAACACAGCCTCGAGTGGGCCAGTGCTAAAGCCCATGTTGGCAATCTGTTTGGCGGCGCCGCCGCCTGCATCGAACAGGAATTGTTGCTTGCCGGCAATCACCATGGTGCAAGGGGCTGAGCGCTCAGGGTCTGGAAATGGCGAGCCGGTGCCGCACAGCAGCACATGCAGGCCGTCAGGTAACGAGGCTATCGGATCTTGCATGCGTTTGTTGGCAATGGTCTCAACCAGAGCCAATGAAATGTTGGCGCGCTGGTGGTAGGCCACACCAATGCCCAAGGCGGATACCAAAACAAGGCCGATGAGTATTTTTTTCATTGTCAAACGTCCTTTGTTGTTGTCATGGCGCTTTGCCTTCAACCCAGGTTGGGGAAGACCAGGCGCGTTCTTGTTGGGTGATGAAACGGAAATCGCCACGGAAAGAGCCGGGTTCACCCTCAATGCGGCAGCAGCCTTCATAGCCTGCAAAACCGCTTTGTGGCGGGAACAGGCCGTTTGAAGGTTGCAAGGCACTGCATTGAACGCCTTTGGCGGTGCACACGCGGGTTGTCCAGCGGCAAGAATTGTTTTCCAATGCGCGGGCGTAGTAGCTGGCACCCGTGGCGGGGTCGAACTGGGTGTCGTGGAACACCGCGCACATTTGCTCCGGGCCTTTCAGTTCAAGGCTGCAATCGGGTGCAGGCTCAGGTGCTTTTTTGTTTTCAACCAGATTCAACACTTGTTGCTTCAGTTCGCCCTTGGCGTTGGCCCAGGTTTTAATCAATTCCAGTTTTTGCAGGGGAATACCCGGCTCAATGCCGCCGGGGTCTTGCATGGCGTAGGCCACAATGTACGGGCCTTTGCCGGTGGCTTGCATCACACTGCCCATGGGCACGCCATCAACCAGGCCTTCCTCGATCGGGCTTTTGCCGCTGGCCAGCTGCTCACAAATGTTGGCGGGAAACGGGGTGTTCGAGGCAATGGTGCGAATGCGCATTCTGGAACCCGAGGTGGCAAAGGTTTCCCTGCGTTTCAATGCCGCGAAAATGTCTTTTCGCGTGTTTTCGCGTGCCCACACGCCAGCCAAGCCGCCCGGAGTGAAGTTTGACGCCACGGGGTTGAACACTCGATCGCGGCAATTGTTCGGGTCTGCCGGGTCTTCTGTGCCCAGCGGCAGTTTGAAACCGGTGACTGCATCCGTGGGCAGGGCTTGTTGGCGGCATTCCCAGTTGCCCAGAATCTCGTTGGGTTCGTCATCCAACACGCCTCCGTGGCCTGGGTTTTCCACAAATTTGGTTTTGTCGGTGTAGCCGGCAATGCCATTGTGTGTGTCACTGGATGCAATGAAGCCATACTCATAGGGGTTCACGCCCAGTTTTCGCTTCACAGCCATGCCCTCGGGAATGACATTGCGGGCGTAATCCAATGGTGCTGTGCAGTCGGCCGGTGTTGAGCCGCCAATGTCAGTGCCTGTACACGCCTGCGCGGCATGAACGCTTTTTCCGCTGCCTTGTAGCCGGTTGACTTGGCAAAATAAGGGGTCGCTTGCCTTGCCCTTGCACACACGTTTGCATTCGGCTGGGTCGTCATTTTCGCCACGGCACAGCGTTTTCCATTCTTCGAATCCGCAGCCCGATTCCTCGCCGCCAGTCAGCCCTGCATTAAAGCCGGTGATGCATTCGCTCGCGCCTTTGTGTTGAACAATTTCAAACGCACGGTCCAGGCTGTTTCTAAGCTTCGCATCCTGTTCGGTCAGGGGGGCATTGTTGCGTGCCAGTGGCAAGCCGGTGTTGGCCTGGCGTGGCCGGGCAAATCGACCATCGCTTTGATTGGTGCTGTGTGGAATGGTAACCACGTCGCAACCCTCCACATCGAGGCATTCTGCTTTCAGTTGATCAAACAGTCCCCATTCATCGTTGGTGTTGTCTTCGGTGGGGAAGGGTGGCACTGAACTGATGACATCAGCCGGTACTTTCGTGCCTTCAAAAATAACGTTTCGATGCAGCACTTGCCCACCTTTGTTCGATGAAAACTCGTACGCATTGAAGGTGGTGAATTTGCAAGGCTGGTTTTCTTCGTTGGCGATCGCCTGAATTTGCTCCCAGGTGCGGGTGCTGGGCACGTTGCTTCCCGCGCTGGTGACCACTTGCAAATACAGGGGCACGTTGCCGGTGATGAACACCGACACGTTGTCGCGAATGAATTGCCCGAATGCGTTGCAGCCAGGGTTACTGCCTGCGGGTACATTGCCCTGCAATTCGCAAATATTGGAGAAGGTGCCGAGTTGCTCTGCGTGTTCGGTGACTGCGGCAAAATCAAGCGCGCGTCCAATGTTGATGCGACGCGCTGGTGTGTCAGGGTCTTCACCGGCCGGCAGAAACTGGAATTCACCTTTGGCGTATTGATAGGCCTCGCGCGGGCCGTTGATGGAATTGAAAAAGTAGGCATCAAACGACAGCTTGGTGTGCACATGCAAATCACCAAAAAAAGCCTGTTTTTGTACGCTGCTGTTCAAGCATTCCACATCATCAGGTTTTTCACTGGGGGCCACCACGGTGGGGCCAGGGCTTGGGGTGGTATTGGAATCAGACGAACCCAGGCAGCCCGAGAGGCTGATACTGAAGATTGCCACCATGCCCATTCGCACTGCGGCTTGAGCGTTGAACCTAAACATATTGGATGATCCTGTCAAAAGTCCAGTACAAGGCTGCACCGCCCATGAGCAGGGTCAGTGTGTGCTGGGTGTTGAAGTGGTACTTCGGGTTGTCCAGGCGCGCCATCAGCCAAAACAGGCCAATGAGGAAACCAACCACCAACAGTTGGCCAGTTTCAATGCCCAGATTGAATAACAGCAGGGCCGGGGCCAACGCATCTTGTGGAAAGCCCTTCTCTTCCATGGACAGGGCAAAGCCCGAGCCGTGCAGCAGACCAAACAGGGTGATCATCACGCATTGACCAATCACGGCGCGATGGTTGAATTGTTTGGCGTCTTGCCCGGGTTTGGCTTTCTCAGGTCTGGTCAGCTCGTATGCAAGCCACAATACACTCAGTGCAATCCAGGCCTCAATTGCGCGTGTGGGCACGGCTATCCAGCCCAACACCAACAAAGCGAGTGTCAAACTGTGGCCCAATGTGAACAGCGTGAATTGGCCGAGCAAGGCGCGTTTGCTTTGCCGACGCTTCAACCACAGCAAATAAAGGCCGCAGACAAACAACACATGGTCAGGACCAAACACGATGTGTTCCACGCCAAGGCCGAAATAGGGCAGCACCGATGTCGAATAGCTGGGCGCCTTCAGGTCAATTGTGGGTTGGCCTGGGCTAAGAACGGTGACTGTTTTTTGAGCATCTTCGGTTCTGTTCAAGGCGCTGACGCGCAGAATCAGATCCGGGGCCAATCGCGTGAAACCGGTGGCTTCAATGGAGTGGTTTGACAATGCGCTGGAGCACGAGAAACTTGCACGCTGAATCACTTCACGATCACCCTCCCATTGCACATTCGATTCACCCAGTGCACAGGCGGGTTGAAACGAAAAATCAATGGGTGCCACACTTCCATCGGCTCCAACCGAGCGTTTGAACACCAACAGGCCCTGGCCTGGGGCCAATTCATTCACGATCAACGCCGCTGTGCCCATCTCGTGCGCGCGAGC
Source organism: Limnobacter sp. (assembly GCA_964229025.1). Classification (GTDB taxonomy): domain Bacteria; phylum Pseudomonadota; class Gammaproteobacteria; order Burkholderiales; family Burkholderiaceae_B; genus Limnobacter. The sequence goes on from CAXRAE010000003.1 coordinate 76,648, forward strand.
CGGGTTGTGCAAGGCCATCCATGCCAGCAGACCGATGGCCAGGCCACGCTTGAAGACATTCATGGCGTGTTCTCTATGGTGTAGGTCGCTTTCAAAGCAGCGATGCTTGCGCGGCTCACTTCTTCCCGTTGGGCGGCCATCAAGTCCGCACGCAACTCAGCGCCAGCTTCTTCACGCGTCATTGGGCGCCCCTCAGTTCGTTCAAGCACCTTGAACAGGTGCACGCCAAGGCTGGATTGAAAGGCTTCAGTCCATTGACCCACTGGGGACTGGAACAAGACTTGGCTGGTTGCAAGCCCCAGTTCCTTGTCGATGCGCTGTTTGGTCACAGCGACCTCGCTTGCCTTCAGCGGAAACGGGTCTGACTGGATGGTTTGTCCGTTGATCAGCGCCTGTTGTGCTTCTCGTGCCTGAAACAAGGCTTCATCGCCTCGCTTTCCACGGCTAAAAAAATGATGTTCAAACCGGATGGTTTGATCGGTCATGTAACGGTTTTGATTCTGTGCAAGCCAGGCATCCAGTTGCTCATCTGTGGGGGGGGCAATGGGGGTCATGTCTTCGAGAAGGAAACGCATTTTTTGCACCACTCTGCGTTTGACGATCAAGTCGTCTTTCTCAAGTCCCAGGTTGACGGCTTCACGGTAAAGAATTTCTTCTTCAATGTAATGCTCCATGGCTTGGTCGAATTCCGGCAAAGGAGCACCCAGGCCAGCGGTTTGCGCCAACTGCTGCTTGACGAAATCCCGTTGTGCCTGCGAAATGATCAACGCCTTGTCATCTGGCCTGGCGGCCTGTGCCGTCCACTCCAGCAGGCCGATTGCGAGCGCGACCACGACAAAACCGACCCAGGCAAATGATTGTTTCATGGTGTTGACCTATTTTATGTATCGCCAAACGGCTGCTGGCAGGTTACTCAGTACGGGTTTCAAAAATTTCCACGGATAGCCGGGAACCACGCCTACGCTGCGCCCCTTCTCGATGTGATCAACAATTTCCTTTGCGGCCTTCTCGGCACTGACAATGAAGGGGTATTGCTCCATGTTTTCAACGATGTCGGTTTTCACGAAACCGGGCAAAATTTTCGTAAAACGAATATTGTGTTTGCGCAACTCAACAGCTGCGGCATCCAGATACATGGAAAAACCTGCTTTGGTTGCACAATAGGCTGCCTGTTTGGGAATCGGCGTGAGCGAAGCCAGCGACGAGATGCCCACCACATGACCTTTTTTCTGCGCTTTGAAGTACTCCACCGCAGCATGCACGGTGGCAACTGCACCCAACAGGTTGGTTTGAATCAATGCCAGCTCATCGTTCAGTTGACCCTTGCCAACACCGGTCACTTTGTTCACTCCCGCGTTGACCACCATGGTGTCGACCTGACCCAGTTCCTTGAACAGATTTTGGAGAATGGGGCCAACTTGTCGGGTCTGATCCACATCCAGTTCGCAGACATGCACGCGTGACGACGTGCCGTTGCCCTTGGCGATCAATTCGATTTCATGTTTCAGGTCTTCGAGTTTGTCGAGCCTGCGTGCTGCAAGGCCCAGGTTGTATCCACGTTTGGCAAATTCAAGCGCAAGTGCCTTGCCAATGCCTGATGATGCCCCTGTGATGACGACTGTTTTGTTCATGCTGCAATTTTCCTGCTCTGTTCTGCCGAAGCGGTGACCTTGACAGACAAGGCGTGCCGCTCGACACGCGGTAATTTCATGTTGAGGATGTGAAGCGCTTGATGCGAAGCCAACCAGTTGCGCACTTGCTGCCGCTCGTTGGTGTTCATGGCGTGGTAGCTGTCCATGGCACGTTGCACCATCCAGATCATGTATGGAAGCGCACCGCGACGAAAAGGCTTTCCATTCATGGTGGTGTGTGCGTTGCCAAGGAGTCTTGGCAAACGTTTACCCAAACCATGTTCAGTGGCATGTTGATTGGCGAGCTTTGCGATGTCTTCAACCAGGGGCAGGAATTCGTTGAAAATGGAATGGAACACGGGGTTCAATGAATCCGGAATCTGGTCGGAATCAAGCAAACTGTGTTGACTGTGATTTGCGGGCGATTTCATGCGTTCCAGCCATGCATGAAGGTGCTCACGTGGCTCGATCAATTCGCGCTTGGGCCATGGATCTCGACCCAAATGACCGTACATGGTGCCCACGAGACCAAAATCGCCCAGGCTTGGTCGGTTTCCCAACAAGAACGGATATTTTGAAAAATGTGAATCAAGCGAGTCGAGCATTTGGTCGGTCCATCCATCCATCACCGCAAGTTGCTCAGGCACAATGCCCACCGCTGGAAGCATGCTGCGCAGCATCCGGGCTGGTTTGGCGGCCAGGCGGTTTTGAACAAAACGTGGCGCCCAAGGTGCAAGCGCCTGGCCTGCCTCGCGTTCAAACAGCGCGTAATTTTCCGGATATGTCCATCGAGTGTGCATGGCGATCGGCACCCACCATTCATCGCCCCAGGCTTCAAGCAACAGGCTTGCGAATTTCTGAACCGGGCTTTCAGGTAGTACCGGATTGTCTGGGTGTCTGGATTCGATGAAGTCAATGATTTCGCTGGTGTCTTGAATCCATTTGCCGTCGTCAGTTTTTAATACTGGCATGACCGCTGCCCCAGTGCGTTTTTTGATGGTGTGCATCAGTGTGAAAAAATTAACGGGCTGAAGGGCGTGATCCACCTGTTTGTAGCGCAGGTAACACAAGGCTTTGCCTGTGAAGTAAGACAGATGCCAGCCATAGAGCAAATATTCGTGTTTCATTGGAACCCTTTCTGGGCTGTATTTTTATCGGGAAAACGAGGATGTATTTCGATTAAAACATTAATGTTTACAGTATGTCAATTTCTTTAAAGGTGTGGCAATATAACACCATTGAATTGAACTGGCAGCACCATGGCATCCACTTCTGTTACTGAAAAACGTCCTTATCTGGGTAAGGAAGATCGTAAAAAAGATTTGTTGCAGCACGCATCTGCATTGGTTGAAGAAGAAGGCTGGGGCGTGCTCACAATGAGCGCACTGGCTGAGCGAGCCAAAGTGAGCAGACAGTTGGTTTACCAGCATTTCAGCAATCTGGAAGAGTTGCTGGGCGCAACGGCTTGGGCTGTTTTTGTGGACACCATGCAGGGCACAGCGCAGGCGATTGCTGCGCATCCTGACGACATCAAGCAGGCGATTCGAGCCGCAGAATTGGTTTCCCTGGATATGTCTGTGGGTAAAGGCGATGCACTGTGGCAGCTGATCGCAGGCTCAGGGCTGAATTCACCTGAACTGGAAACCATTCGCTTGGGCATTCGAGATGTCATTCTGAAGCTGTGGGTGCCTACTATCAGCAAACTCAAAGGCCTGGACGATGCAAGCGCCAAAAGCATGGTGTGGATGATCATCATGTCGTTTTGGGGCATTCGCCAACTCATTCGCGATGGCATGGTGTCGCGTGATCAGGGCATCGCCCAGTTCGATCAGATGCTCGACAGGGTGCTTTAATATCGAGAAATCAGGTGCGTGATTGCATCGCGTAAAACCGTTTTGGCTTGTTCAACACTCAGTTTTTGTTCGCGCCTTAGGCGAAGCCAGCTCTCGATGCTAAGAAGCAGGTCTAAGGTCTCGAACATGCTTTGGTCACGCATGACATGTTCAGGTAAAAAAGCCTGAAGCAACATGCGTTGAAGCGCAACGCTTTTCTCCTGCCTGTCGCGCAAAAACTCGGATTCATGCAGGTGGATCAGATTCGCTGCTTGAATGGGAGCCAGTTGTTCAAACATGTCAGCACGCCGCTCGATTGCGTGCATCAGTTTTTCTTGCCAGCTGTCGCCTTGAAGCGAAGTGGCCAGAACAGGCGCCATGATCTCATCCACCTCGGTGGTGATTTCACGGTATAGCGTTTCCATGGCTTTGAAATGCCGAAACACCGTGCGCAAGCCGACGCCAGCCCGTTCTGAGACCATTTCCGCAGTGGGTGCCACGTGGCCTTCACGAATCAATGCCAGCAGTGCTTTCACAATCAGCTTCTTGTTGGCCTGCCCACGGGTGGTTCGCCCATCGACCTTCACCATGCCCGCCCCACTGGTTTATTCGTGCCTGGGGCAATGGGTAGCTTGCTGATTTTGGGTGTAATTGGCATGTGGATTTCGTCTGAGAGTGCTTCTGTTAACAAGGGCCATTGTTGTTCTAAATCTTTGATGGCCTCTTGATCCAAAGCTTGAAAACGCTTTCTCAAACGTTGAAAACGCCAAGCCCTATAACCTTGAGCCGGTATTTTGAATGTGGTCGGTCCACTTTGGAAAGTGAAATCCACACTTTGGTTACTCACTGCCCGTTCATTGGCTTGCATATAGGGTAGAAATTCTTCGCAAACAATGGCCATCAAGGGGTGCAGGTGTGTGGGTGTGGCGCAGGAAAATGGAGCGTCTGTTGCTGCAGGAACGGTGGTGTTCCACATGCGCGCCACCCATTCGTGCACGTTCGGGGCATGTTCCCGCATGATGCCCGCTGGTGTTGGGTCACTGAAAAAATGCCTGAACATGCTGCCCATGAATGCGAAATCAGCCAGGCTCGGCCTGTGCCCAAGCATGAATCGATGTTGCTTGAGCACTTGCTCCATGGCGCGCAGTGTTTCAAGATAGTGGGCTTCAATTCGTGGTGCGGTGTGTGGCCGCACACCGTCTTTCCACAAAAAGTGGAATTGCTGCCGTTTGGTGATGAACCAACGTCGCATGAACACGGGCAACGGCACATCGCGCAGCATGCCCACAGCCAGGCGGTGGCCCATCAGCCGCGTGTCTTGCTCTTTGGCCCAGCGGTAATACAAAGCGGGGCGCCATAACCATTCGTCAGCAAAGTCTTCCAGCAAGTGGGCGATGAATCGCGGCACGCTGTGTGTGGGCAGCACTGGCGTATCGGGGTGCAGGTTTTCCAGAAATTCGATGATCAAGGTGGTGTCGCTTAACCACTGGCCATCGACCCACTCAACCTGCGGCATTTGCGCCACTCCGGTGGCTTTGGCGCAGCGTTTGAAATCGCCCGTGTCCATTTCAATGCGTTCGTAAGGCAGGCCTTTTGCGCGCAAATAACTTTCAAGTTTGCCCGTGAAATAGGACAAATCCAAACCATGCACTTTCAACACATTGGGAGTGGCCATGTGCAACTTTCCTTGAGCTTTAAAATTGTTTTGTATATATTGACACAAAGAGTGTCACTAAATAAAGAAACAACACCAATATTTTCCGGGAGACGACCATGGACGAAGGCAATCGCAGTGAACAGGGGGGCGATGTGCCCGAACAGTTGGCGGACAAACGCATGAAACGAAGGGCTTTTTTGTCTGGTTTGGCGGTGGGTGCCGCCACCGTGGGTGTGGCTGCAACCGGGGCGCACGTGGTCAACAACAAAGCCCGATCCTTAATGACCCCCAAAGCCTTGCCTGAAGGCGAGGCCGCACAAGTGGCCTTGTCGTTTGCGGATTCCAGGCCAGCCAGTACGGCTTACCCCAAAGCCAAGGCTGGGTCGCCCAATGTGGTCGTGATCATGCTCGATGACTGTGGTTTCTCTGACCTGGGCTGCTATGGCAGCGAAATCAAAACCCCCGCCATGGACAACCTGGCTGAGCAAGGTTTGCGCTACACCAACTTTCGAACCTGTTCCATGTGTTCACCCACGCGCGCCTCTTTCTTGACCGGGCTGAATCACCATTCTGCAGGCATGGGCTGGTTGGCAGACATCGATGCCGGTTACCCCGGTTACCGTGGCGATTTAACGCACGAAGCTGCAACGTTGGCCGAGGTGCTTCAGGCCGCAGGCTGGTCCACCTTTCTGTCGGGCAAATGGCATGTGAACAACGCCCACACCACTGGTGCCAACGGCCCTTACGACAATTGGCCAACGCAACGAGGCTTTGACCGGGCGTATTGGTTTCAGGGGCATTCGACCGATTACTTCAAGCCATCCGAATTGTTTGATGGCGTTGCCCCGGTGGAGCCACCGAACGATCCCGACTATTTTGTGTGCGACGACCTGACCAACCGTGCAATCACTTACATCCGCACCCAACAAGCCTTGGAGCCGGGTCGGCCTTTTTATTTGCATTTGGCCTACCCTGGCCCGCACTCGCCCCTTCAGGCACCCGCGCATGAACGCGATGCCTACAAAGGCCAGTACGACGTGGGTTGGGATGTGATTCGCGCCGAGCGGTTGAAGCGGCAAAAAGCGCTTGGCCTGTTGCCCGACACGGTGGAGCTTCCGCCTTTGTCTCGGGGTTCAGACAGTTGGGACAAACTGCCCGAGGAACATCGGAAAATCACCGCGCGTTACATGGAGGTGTACGCCGGGCTGATGACCAACATGGATAAAAACATTGCACGCCTGATGCAAAGCCTCGATGAACTGGGCTTGCGCGAAAACACCATTGTGGTGCTGTTCTCGGACAACGGTGGTTCGCCTGAGGGCACACCCACCGGAACACCCAACGTGTTTGCACCAGCCTTTGGTCGCCCGGTGCCTGTGGAGGAAGCCGCCAAGTTTTATGACACATTGGGTGAAGAGGGTACCTTTCCGCATTACCCCATGGGTTGGGCCAGTGCATCGAATACCCCCTTCAAAATGTACAAACAATTCGCCCACTTGGGCGGCGTGGCTGACCCTTTGATCGTGAGCTGGCCCAAGGGCATCTCGGCCAAGGGGGAATTGCGAAACAATTTTGTGCATGTGGTTGACCTGTTCCCAACCCTTTTGCAAGCCACCGGCGTTGAGCGCCCGGCGGTGTACAAGGGCCGGGTGCAAAAGCCCATCGAAGGGCAAAGTGTATTTGCCACCTTCGAGCAAATGGATGCACCCACCCGAGACGAACAGTACTTCGAGTTGGGCGGGCACCGGGCTTACAAAGAAGGCAATTGGCGTGCGGTGGCGCAGCACACTCGGGGCCAACCCTTTGAAGACGATGTGTGGACCTTGTACGACTTGAGCAAAGACCCCGCAGAGGCCAATGACCTGGCCGCGCAGTTTCCTGACGTGGTGCAACGGTTGAAAGACAAATGGTTGGCGGCAGCGCAGAAGTATCAGGTGCTTCCGTTGGATGATCGCAACCTGGTTTTGCGTTTGGTGCAGGATCGCCAGGAAAAAGGCATTCGGGCCAAGTGGGAATTTCATCCGCCTGTGGAAAGGTTGGCGCGCGACGTGGCGCCCATTGTGTGCGGGCTTTCCCACAGCATCGAAGTGCAATGTGAGCGCAAACCCGGTGCCGGTGATGGTGTGCTGGTGGCGCAGGGCGCAAAGTACGCGGGCTGGGTGCTGTACATCAAGGATGGGAAGCTGTTCTACGAGCAAAGCCTGATTCCCTACATTGAGCGCATTGAAACAAGCCAGGCACTGCCTGAAGGCCCCCTGACCATTCGCTATGTTCAAGACATGAGTGCGCGTCCATTTGACGGCACGGGCAGCCTGTGGGTGAACGGTCAGCAGGTGGCCAAACACACATTCAAACGGGTTTTGTTTTCCACCAGCTACGATGGGTTCACCGTGGGCAGCGATTTGGGCAATCAGGTGTCTACACATTACGAAGGGTCCAATCCTTTTCAGGGCCACATCAGCCGTGTGTTGATTGATGTTGACAATCGGCCCACCAACCCGGTTGAAACCCTGCGCTTTCTCAATGAAATGGTGCTGAATGTCTAGCGACAAAGTTTCGCTGAGTGGCGGTGAGTTTTTGATGGGCTCAAACCGGCATTACCCGGAGGAGCGGCCCGAGCGTGTGGTGTCGGTGTCGCCTTTTGAAATCAGCCGCCACCCAGTTCGAAATTGGGAATTTGCAGCCTTTGTACAGGCAACCGGCTATGTGACTTTGGCTGAACGATTGGGCCACTCCCACGTGTTTCAAATGACCGATGCCCCAGTGCCTTTGAATGATCCTGCTCGTTGGTGGCACTCACAGCCCGGCGCGTGCTGGAAAAACCCGAGGCCAGGTGTGGGCCTGCCGAGCGATTTTGAGCAGCACCCCGTTGTTCATGTTGCATTGGAAGACGCCAAAGCGTACGCGGCGTGGGTGAATGGTGCCTTGCCGACCGAAGCCCAGTGGGAGTTCGCTGCGCGAGGCCCGCTGGTTCGCGGTGGCGAACACACCGAATACATGTGGGGGCATGAATTTGCCCCCAAGGGGCAGCGCATGGCGCATGTGTGGCAGGGGGCGTTTCCCTGGTATTACGCACCGGGTGGTACACCCGGCACAGCGGGCACAGGTCGATTTCCTCCAAATGCGCAGGGTCTGTTTGATCTGATTGGCAATGTGTGGGAATGGACGTGTTCGTCATTTTCAATGCCGGTGTCTTGCTGCTCCTGCAGTCCGAAACAAGATTCAGACACTTTGTGGGCATTGAAAGGTGGGTCACATTTGTGTGCGGCTGAGTATTGTTTGCGATACCGGCCCGCCGCTAGGATTGGTTTGATGGGTGTCAGCAGCACATCGCATGTGGGGTTTCGCTGCGTGTGGGCTGCTTAAAGAGGAATTTTGCTGGTCTAAAAATAGTAACGGTTGTTGTGGTTGTGTTGCATCAGCTTGAGCACCTGGGGCAGCGAATTCAACAGGTTGGTGTTTTTTTCCAGCACCATGAAATCGCCGACTTTCTGCTTTTTCATGTTTTCGATCTGGGTTGTGTCCCCAGAAACAATCAACACTTGTGTTCTGCTAGTGAATTTTTTCAGAAAATCGAGCACCTCGGCTGCTTTCGCATCCAGCAAATTCAAATCGGAGACCACCAAATCAGGCACCAAATCGTCGGGAATGCTTTGAAGTGCCTCGTGCGCAAAGATCGAAATTTGATCGAGTGTTTTTTCTAAACAATGCGTGAGTAAATACAGGTAATCAGGGTTGTCTTCAATAACCAGTACGTTCACAGGCAACTCCAACTTCAAGCTACATGAAATAGCGGTGCAGTAAGTATGGAGTTAACCCGTTGATGAGTAAACAGTTTTTCCCCCCTAAAATGAGTATTCACCCAAGTTGGTGGGAAGACATTTCAAGTCATATTTTAGAAATATTCAGTTCAACTCATGTCTAGCTGTAGCCTTTGTTTCCAGATACGCATGGGTTCGCTGACATCGGTTTGCAAAGGGTGAAAGCCGGGGCGGTAAAACATCAGTAAATCCGGAATCATTTTGCGAAAAAAACCCATTCGCCCAAAATAAATACTGATGCACTTGAACCAGGATCGCCAGTTGTACAGCTCACCATCCTGCTTCATGCAGTCGATCATGGCGGCCAGAACCACCGGGCCGATGCCCAAGGAAACAACGCTCATGGCCACTGCACGTTGCCAATATTTACCACCAATGGCTTTGTGAGTGTCGAACGCCACGGCGCGGTGCTCACTTTCTTCCATGGCGTGCCAGTAAATCAGGTTGCGAAGCAGGGGGTCGTTGATCAAACGGTGAAAGTCGTCTCGTTTCAGCAAATGCTCAGCCACCACGGCGGTGTAATGTTCTACAGCGGCGGTGCCCGCCAACCGGGCCTTGACCGACAAGAGTTTGTTGAGCTTTCTTCGTGCCCATCGGGTTCGTGCATCCCACCCATACACATTCACCCCCTGGCGCCGCAACTCGGCATTGGCTTGAAGGTGCTCTTTGCCGTGCATGGCTTCTTGCCCAATGAATGCGCTAATTTCGCGCAGCAAAGCCTCGTCTTTCACCCACTTCTTGGCGTCTCGGACGGCATCGACGAAAAATTGCTCCCCCTCGGGGAAATAGGCTTGAAACGCAATCCACACGTGGCTACAGGCAGGGTCGTTGTCCAAAAAATGCCTGTTAAAGCCAGTGAAGTCGAAATCCATTCGCCTGACCGGAAAGCTTGAACCTTTCTGGTGAATCGACACGGGTGGCTTTGCTTTGATCTCTGGTGCGGCAGGCATGACAGGGCTCCTTCAGTTGTTCTGTCGATTACATTGTCTATGTTGACAGTTTGTAATGTAATATTACAGAAAAGCTGAAGGTTGTAAAGCCCAGTAATGTGAGTTATTAGATGACTTCTTCGTCTTTCAGAATGCGTTGTTGAAGTTCCCGCCACACGCGGGTGCCGGTGTCGTCGAATAAAAGCACGGTTTCAAAAAACCGCTGACGCAGATCAACATTCACCCATTCTGCGGGTAAAAGCGGATCGCGCCGCACGTCATAAATCGCCTGGCTACCCACCAAATAAGCATCGCGCGCAGCTTTCTCCAATTTGTTGGGGTCAAAGCCGTCCATCCACGCTTTCAGTTTTCGGGTGTGGGTGGTGTAGTACTTTTCAAGTTTGCGTGTGTCCCACAGGGCTTTGAGCGATTTCAACTGATGCTCGTCTCGGGGTAGCAGTTCGAAAGTGAGCACATCTTGTTCAAGCCCTTGGGTCAGCAAGCGTTCATGCACGCCTTGAATGCCCATGTTGAGGTTGGCTGGCCGCACAAACAGGCCTTGCTCGAATTCCCGAAAACCCAGCAGCAAGAGGGCTTTTTCACGAGCCTGTAATTGTGTGCGGTTGCTTCTGCCCAAATGGTGAGTCAGCGCGGCATAAAAACGACCCGACCAAGGCGCCGTGGCTGTTAAACGCTCTCGCCAGCTTTGAATGTCTTGACCGGTGTAAGCAGCTTGCGGCCCCACCGTGTACACACCGCGGCTAACCGATTTCAACTGCCCTTCGGCAGCCAGCCGTGTCATCGCCACACGGGCACTGTTTTCCGACACGCCAAACAAACTGCAGGCCAATACCATGTGTGCAGCCTTCACTTGTCGACCTTTGGCGGCCAACATCAGGCCGAGAATAAGCTGTTTGGGGGAAGCGTTTGTTTTCAAGGGTTTTTTGCAAGTTTTGAAGGAAACAGTTTAAGGTGTTGTCGATGGCTTTGGCGTTGATTCATGCCGCTGTCAGGAGTGAAATGGCTGACTTTGTTCGCCGCCAAGGGGGCAGGGGGGTCGGCCCTGTAAAATACGGGGCTTGTTTAACGTTGCCGCCACCTTGCTGACCATGATCCACCCGCCCGAAGAATTCACCGCCGAAATCAAGACCCTGTTTCTGGAACAAAAGCTGGAACAGGCCCGGGAACGCCTACTGGCCACGCTACACGAAGGCTGGGACGGCCACCACAACCTGATCGCCATGACCCATTTGTACGCCAACCCGCGCACGGCTGAAGATGAACAGGCGGCCAAGGCGTGGCTCGAGAAAGGCGTGAAAGCGGGTGAAGTGGATTGCGAAGTGATTCTGGGCCGTTTATTGGTGTCTGGCGAGTTGGGTGAAGTGCGCTTCAATGATGGCTTGGCCTTGCTTGAGCGTGCCGCAAACAAAAGGGTGCTGATGGCCGTGTCAACCTTGCTTCAAATTCATGAACATGGTGTGCAAGGGTATTGCGATGCGGATGCGGACAAAGCCCGACATTACCTGAACATGGCTGCAGACCTTGGCGACCCCAATGCCGCCTACAAATTGGCTTTGGTGTTGGAGCAAAACGAACCTGACAATCCACAAGCCGCATTCCGTTATTTTGACAAAGCAGCGCAGGGCGGCCTGGCTCAAGCCATGCACAATGTGGCTGTGTACTACCTGCACGGCAAAGGCATGGCTGCAAACACTCAGCTGGCGCTGGCGTATTTCACCGAAGCGGCCAAGTTGGCTTCACCATTGTCGATGCTTAGCCTGGCGTTGATGCATGTTGAAGGAAATGGTGTCGAACCCAATCAAGGCGTGGCGTTGAGTTGGCTGTACATTTACCAAACGCTGTTTCCTGAATCGAGCGTACCGGAACAACTACAGGCGCTGCTGGTCGATGTTCAAGCCGATCAAGAGGCCTTTGCACGGCAGGCAGCGCAAAATTTCTTGCGTTATCAATTGAAGCAATCGCCGGGCGGAACAATACATTAACGTTGGCTTTAAGGCGTTTCCCTGTAATACTCCCGCCTGTAGTTCATGTATTCATCAGCGTATTCATACTTATAAGGGAAATTTGCCATGACCGTTTGCCCAATCGCCATTGCTGTGGGTTGTCAGAAATGCCCCGCATTCAAAATTTGCCCAGCCAAATCCATTTTGGGAGATCAGCCCAAAGCAGGGGCGGCCAACCCCCAGAAAACCGACAAGGCCAGCAAAAAGTAATTAAAACCTTTGAATCAAACTGAGGGAATAGAACTGGGCATCCAGGTCTGCAATTCCCTTAAAAGGTGCGCCTGATACTTCAACTGGGCGCACCTGGTCGTTGTTGCCAACCTCGCCAGCGTCCACATCCAGCAGTTGGTACGCCACTGAAATCACGGTGTCACGGCTGGGCTCAAACGTGGCCCCCAATCCATAAAACCGCCGGTCGTTGTCCGGCAAAATCGGAATTCGCAAATCGTCTCCAACCACGCCGTTTTCCTGCGCGTAGCCTGCGTGCAGGGTTAGTCGTTTATAGGGGCGGTAGTTCAAACCAATTCGGTAAGAATGGGCCACCTTGAAGTTCTGTGGCACGTCTTCAATCAAGCGGCCATTGCGAACCCGTTCATACCGCAGTTTGGTGTCGGTGTAGTCCTGGTAGGTGTAGGTCGCCATCAAATCCAGTTTGGGGCTGTAATGGTGAAAAACCGAAGCCCGAAACTCGTCGGGAAAAATCACGCTTTGCCTGGCCTCCTGGTCTGGAGAAAGGTCACTGGCAGCGGTTGCTGCATCTACACCCAACAGCGGCCCACCCACACCCAACAGCGGGCTGGTTGAAAGAAAGTCGCGAAACGCGGCAGTTTGATCGTTCTCATTGATGGTCAGGCTGCCTTGGTTGCCTGTGAATCGCGTTTTGGGGCGGTAAGATGCGCCCATTCTTGTTTTGGTGGTCGGCTCCCAAAGCACACCGGCTTGAGCATTGAGTGCCCAACCAAAAATACGCAGCTTGGCATCGGTTTCTTCCGGCACCTCGGCGCGTGGGTCTATTGCTGATAGGCCATCGAGCAAAGCGGCTGTATCCACGCCATCGGGCCCCAGTTTGTTGACTGCATCGCGGAAATTCAGCCGAAGTTTAATGGATTGAAAATACCTCTCGTAAGAGCTGTTTGCACCCAGCGACAAGGTGGGGCTGATTTTGTAGCCAAACCCAAGGTTTAATCGCGTGACTTTCAAATCGCTTTCACGCCCTGCGCCTCGACCGGGAAAGTTTTCTTCATAGCGAGTCAGCAAACCGTGTGATCCCGAGGCGCTAAAACCCATCACCAATTTGTTGGTTACCGGCACGGCAACAAACAAACCCGGGATCAACAAGGCGGAGTCAAAGCCATCTTTGCGGGAGAAAAATTGCCCATTGGAGCCCTGTTGCCCGGAATTGGTCACCGCCCCGTCGTTGTCTTGAAGTGAGGTGTAGTCGTTGTCAAATGTGGCCACACTGACCACGTTGAGCACTTCGATTCGCTTGAATCGAGTCAACGCCGCCGGGTTGAAGAAAATGACCGACGCATCGGATGCCTCGGCTGCCTGCCCGGCACCCGCTGTGGCAATGCCCATTGTGCTTTGATTGTCGTTGGCAGTTCCACCCGCCCAAGTGGTACTGGCTGGTGCAAAACCGATTAGCACGGTGGTAAGGCCAATTAAAACTGAATGCGTTGCGCCATTCAAAACCTTCATCCCTCTGTCTCCTTGACCCTCGGTGCTGGATGTGTTCTCCAGTGTCATTGTTCCGGGGTGATTTGTTGTAATTGGATAAGTATTTCTTGTTGTTTACAGTCATTAACAAAACTATAACCTGAATTCTTAAAAATAACCAAACGAACGTTTGATCGATGTAATTGGCGACTAGAACGGACCAAAAATGCAAAAAAGGGTTGCATGGGCACGCACTTTGCGTACTACACTGCCAATGCAGCTTAAATGCCCCACGTTGGCGCAGAACATTTGACAATAAGGAGAAAAATGAATGGAAGCACTCACGCAGTTTGTTAATGAAATAAACGGCATCGTCTGGGGCCCCCCCATGTTGGTTGCTATTTTGGGCACAGGTTTGTTCCTGCAACTCCGATTGAAACTGATGCCCATTTTCAAAATCGGCATGGGTTTTAAGTGGATTTTGAAAAGTCGTAACCCCGAGGCCAATGCCAAGGGTGAAATCACGCCCTATGCCGCGTTGATGACTGCGCTGGCTGCCACTGTGGGTACCGGTAACATAGCTGGCGTGGCCACGGCCATCGCGATTGGTGGCCCGGGCGCTGTGTTCTGGATGTGGATGACCGCCCTGGTGGGCATGGCAACCAAATACGCCGAGGTGTTGTTGTCGGTGCATTATCGGGAAACCGATGAGCTAGGGCAGCAAGTGGGTGGCCCCATGTACGCCATCAAAAATGGTTTGGGGAAAAACTGGAAATGGCTGGGCATTGCGTTTGCTCTGTTTGGCGGCTTGGCTGGCTTTGGTATTGGCAACATGGTGCAGTCCAACAGCGTGGCTGATGTGTTGAACGCCACCTTCGGCATTGACACCTGGATTTCCGGTGTGGTCATGACCGTGTTGGTGGGTTTTGTGTTGATCGGTGGCGTGAAGCGAATTGGTGCCGTGGCACAAAAGCTTGTTCCTTTTATGTGCATTGCCTACATCGTGGTGTCATTGTTGGTGCTGGGCATTTACATTCAGGAAATTCCTGCCGCCTTTGGCTTAATCATTCACAGCGCATTCAACCCCGTGGCTGCCACCGGTGGTTTTGCTGGCGCAGCGATCATGTTGGCCATGCGTTACGGCGTGGCCCGTGGCATTTTCTCCAACGAAGCGGGCTTGGGCACAGCCGGTATCGCGCAAGCGGCTGGTAAAAGCAACAACGCGGTTGAATCTGGCCTGGTCGGTATGATGGGCACTTTCATTGACACCATCATTGTGTGCACCATGACTGCGTTGGTCATCATCGTGACCGGCGTTTGGGACAGCGGTGTCAACGGCGCACCATTGAGTTCAAGCGCTTACGGCACGGCATTGCCGGGTGTGGGGGAATACTTCCTTGCCATCGCCTTGGCCATTTTCGCGTTCACTACCATTCTGGGCTGGTCTTACTTTGGTGAGCGTTGCTGGGAATTCGTGATGGGCGCGAAAATCATCATGCCTTACCGCGTGTTGTGGACCTTGTTCGTGTTGGTGGGTGCGGTGGTCAAGCTTGATTTCGTTTGGCTGGTTGCCGACACCTTGAATGCTTTCATGGCACTGCCCAACCTGTTGTCGTTGTTGCTGCTTTCACCGGTGATCGTGAAGCTGACCAACGAATATTTTGCCAACAAAGCAATGTAAGCAAAATTAATTGAAATACACCCGGCCTTGTTCATCAAGGTCGGGTCTGCACAAACCAGTTACTTACTTAATTTTTGCCAAGTTTTACGGATTGTTTGTCTGTTTGGCACTATGCTACGTTCCTTCTCAGCAGCGCCCCCCTTCGCACATCAGTCAATCAGGAATGAATCATGTTTCTACACTTTTCTCGGTGTATGGCGGTGTTATTCGTGTTGTGTAGTGCAAACCCGGCTTGGGCGGAATCCGATATGCTGGTACCGGAGCGGCAACCAATCTCGGTGCGCGACGCCTTGTTGGATCATTTCTATGTTTGGGAGGGCACACGCTACAAACTGGGTGGTACCGATACACGAGGTATTGATTGTTCCAGTTTTATTCAAACCCTTTTTCAAGAAAAATTCAGAACTGAATTGCCCCGCACCTCTCGCGAACAAATGATCTTGGGCGAGCGTGTTGACTCCACCGAATTAAGTGCAGGTGATCTTCTGTTTTTCCGCACCGGCCCCACGCGCAGGCATGTGGGCGTTTACATGGGCGATGGTCAGTTCATGCATGTGTCAGCCGGCTCGGGTGTGGAAATTGCTCAATTGCACTTACCGTACTGGCAAAAGCATTTCATCACCGCCAGGCGTTTGGCGCATTCATTTTTCGGCACCGCCAACTGACGGCTCCAAACCTAAAGTTCTATTCAGCCGTATCACGATCGCATCACGATCTCTTCCCCCTAAGTTCTGCTGAACCTAAACCTTGAGCGGGATTGGCTTACTGTATTTATTTAGTGAAATAAATAACGATTGATTGATAATTGGCGTAACAATGCTTATTGCAATACACATGTATGGGTCACATACTGGGTTTCGTCCATTTGAATCCCCGGTTTGAATGATGTGTATTCGGAAGTGAGGGTGGGTTATGAACAGTTCAGAAGGAATAAATCAAATCAAAAACAATAAAAAAATGAAAATGAAAGTGTTGGCCAGTGTGGTGTTGGCAGCGGTGAGTGTGTCGGCGTGGGCCTCAAGCCACCGTGAAGCACCATCAATCACGACAACACCCAAAGCAGATGGCACTGATTTTTACATGTTTAGAAGTTATGAAAGCGGCAAGTCCGATTTCATCACGGTGATCGCGAATTATCAGCCTTTGCAAGACGGGTATGGTGGCCCGAACTATTTTGCGATGGACCCCAACGCCTTGTACGAAATTCACATCGACAACGACGGCGATGCGGTTGAAGAAATCACTTTTCAATTCAATTTCAAGAATACCCTGCGCGATTTGAAGCAAACCATTGGTTCTCAAGATGTGAGTATTCCGATTGTGCAACAAGGCCCCGTGTCTGCTGTCAACGACCCCAACCTGAACCTGGCTGAAACATACACCATGACCGTGGTTCGCGATGGTCGTCGTTCAAGCAATCGCTCTGTGGTTGCCAAAACAAGTGGTGGAACTACACTAGAAAAGCCGGTGGATTACATTGGTGAGAAAACGCTTGGCAATGCTGCGGCCTACCAAAGTTATGCGGATGCGCACATTCACACGGTGACCATTCCTGGCTGCTCTGCAAGCACGAACCAGGCACGCGTGTTTGTGGGCCAGCGGCAGGAAGGCTTTGCCGTCAATTTGGGTACCATTTTTGATTTGGTGAATGCATCTTTCAATGTCATTTCTGATCGAAGCAATGCCAACGCGGCAGCAGCCAATTCGATTCAAGACAAAAACATCACCAGCATTGCGTTGGAAATTCACAAGGATTGTTTGGCCCCCAGCACTGAAAAGGTAGTTGGTGGATGGACCACGGCCAGCTTGCGTCAAGTGCAAATTGGCGATGGTGTGCCTGCTCAAGGGCATCAAACTGCCGAGAAAGTGGGTGGTGCATGGGTACAGGTTTCCCGCCTTGGCATGCCCTTGGTGAATGAGGTGGTGATTGGCTTGAAAGACAAGGACCGTTTCAATGCTTCAAAGCCCAGCGGCGATGGTCAGTTCTTGACCTATGTGTCCAATCCCACTTTGCCGCAGCTGATCAGCATGGTTGTACCGGGGCTACAAAATACAGCTCCGACCAACTTTCCGCGTACCGACCTGCTGAATGTATTTTTGGCAGGTATTCAAGGCGTGAATCGTCCTGCAAATGTAACCCTGTCGGAAATGATGCGTTTGAACACGACAACACCACCTACCTCTATTGAGAACCAGAACACGCTGGGGGTTGTTGGTGGCGACAATGCCGGTTATCCAAATGGTCGCAGACCAATCGATGACGTGGTCGACATTTCGCTGGTGGCAGTAATGGGTGGTTTGTGTGTGGCAAACGGCACCAACAATGGTCTTGGATTGAACACTGTACCCGGCACTAGCCTGTCTTCAGCCTGTAACCCAGACAGCGTGCCTTTGGGACAAACATCACTCACGCTTCATGACGCAGTGGCACAGGAACAGGTTCTGTTTTTAGATCGCTTTCCATTCCTGAATACGCCAATTCCGGGTGCAAGGAATTAATTTCATATCAAGGAGCTTTAAATGAAACTGAAAAGCAAACTTGGATTGGCCACAGGCGCGGCTTTGCTGCTCACCTTGGGGGCCTGTGGAGGTGATGGCTCACCTTTTAACCTGGGTAGCGCGGCAGGTGACGGGAATATCAATGCATCTGAGGCGGGTGCCTTGGTGCGCAGCACTTCTGAAACCGGTGAACCTGAAAACGTCAGTAACCTGATGTTGGCGACCTCCGAAACAGCAGAGCCCTTCGATCTTCCAGACTAATTACACAGCAAAAATTTGATACAGTATTTTAAGAATCCCGTAGCAAGTGTGGCTGCGGGATTTCTTTTGGATGGATTTCTACATGAAATTGATTGTCTTTGGGTTGTGTGGTTTGGCCCTGATGCCGCGTATTTCCAGTGCCCACGGCATTCATTTTGATTCCCAAGAGCTTGATGAAGTGTCGGTGACGGAAAGTATCGAGGCTATTCATACTTTGGGCGGAATCACCAGTTCCCAGGGCATACTCGGTGCACGGCGATTGGCCAACCAGAATCCGGCAAGATCCTCGGATGTGCTGGAGGCTGTACCGGGTTTGAATGTGACCCAGCACTCTGGTGGTGGCAAAGCCAATCAATACTTTTTGCGTGGCTTCAGTCTTGATCACGGCACAGACTTGTCGATTAACTTTTTGGGTGCGCCCTTGAACCTGCCGGGTCACGCGCACGGGCAGGGGTACGCAGATTCAAACATGATCATTCCCGAGTTGTTGTCTCGCGTGGAGTACCGCAAGGGCCCTTATTTTGCGCAAGACGGTGATTTCAGCTCTGCGGGATCTTTGAACATCGATTATGTGAGCGAGCTAAAAAGGGGATTGGCTTCATTGTCGGTGGGTGAGTTTGGTTATCGGCGTGGTTTGTTGGCCAATTCAGTGTCTTTCAATGAAGATCAAACCAAACTACTGTATGCCTTTGAGTTGACTGAAAACGATGGTCCCTGGGAGGTCGCAGAGAATCAATACAAATACAATGCGCTGTTGAAATTAAGTCATCGAATTGATCCAAGCAAACGCTTCGAGCTGCAATACTCAGGCTATGAATCACAATGGACGTCGACCGATCACATTCCAGTTGATGCGGTTAATCAGGGTTTGGTGGGTCGATTTGGAAGCCTTGACCCAACCGCGGGTGGATTCACGCAACGGCATGCTGTTTCAGGCAATTTCACCCTGGCTTGGGATCAATCGATCACGCAGCTACGGGCTTACCTGGCGGATTACAAACTGAATCTTTTCAGCGATTTCACTTATGGGCTTAGGGACAACACGGCGCTTGGCCGCCCGGGAGTGATTTCTGACCAGTTTAACCAGTTCGACAGCAGGGTGACCTTTGGTGGTGGAGTGACACACACCCTGTTTGAAAATTTGTCGTTCATGCGTTCCCAATTGGCGGTCGGGTTTGACTATCGGGTAGATGATGTAAACCCGGCGGGGCTCTACGACACAATTGCCCGAGAGCGATTGGCCACTCGAAGCGAAGATTCTTTTGAGCAAAGTAATTTGGGTATTTTTGTCTCGCAGCAACTGCTTCCAGTGTCTTGGCTCAAACTGACTGGCGGCTTGCGATATGACCAGTTCGATGTTGATTTAAACGGTCAGTTTGATGACGATGAAGACCTGACAACACCCAATGTGACGCGAAGTGGTTCTCGAAATGATCAGCAATTCAGCCCAAAGTTCAGCGCAAGCATTACTCCATTTGAACATGACACCGAGTTGTTTTTGTCCATTGGTCGGGGTTTTCACAGCAATGATCCCCGCGGTTTGTTCACAGCAAACCCTGTGGACTATATCGTCAATACCCGTGGCTCAGAGGTGGGTGTGAAAACTACCAATACCTCAAGAAATTTGAGTGCCTCCGCGACCTTGTTCCAGTTAGAGAGTGATTCTGAACTGGTTTTTGTCGGTGATGCTGGTACCACCGAACCCAGGGGGGCGACCAAGCGGAACGGGCTTGAATTGATTGCAAGTTATTTCAACAAAACCGGCTTTGAAATTGATGGCTTCGTGACTCTTGTGGATGCTCGTTTTGTCGGTGTGCAAGACAATGGTATTCCCAACGCGATAGAGGAGTCTGCGGCGGTGTCGTTGGGTCAAACCTGGGGTAATTTCAAAGTGGGTTACAAGTTGAAATATGTGGGCAGCGCGCCTTTGGTGGAAGACCGGAGCATTGAATCGGACTCAGTGATCAATTCGGATCTGTTCTTCAACTTCAAGGTGAACAAAGATCTCAGTTTGAATTTGTCCATATTCAATTTGTTCGACCGGGACAATAGCGATATCCAGTATGCGCAGGATTATTTTCTCGCAGGGAGCCCGGCGTTTGGAAAAACTTTTCATCCATCCCTGCCACGGCATGTTCGGCTAACAGCCAATTTACAGTTCTGAGTGCGTTTCGTTTCAACGAGGCTCAAGGATGACCGACAAAAACTGGCTTTTGTAAGCACTGCCTTTTTCTTCGGTGATCAAGGCTCGAAGCAGCGCTTTGCTTTTGGGTTGTAACAGCAAAGTGACTTTGCCGCTTGCATCGGTTCTCGACCACAGGGTTACTGGCGTTTCGGGATACTCCAGGCCGACGGGAAGCTGCACCAAGGGCTTGCCGTTCTTGTAAACATAAATTGTGGAAGCGTCGCCCGGCAGCGTTATGAATTGGGCAAGTTCCGGGTTGTACAAATCACTGTCTTTTTCAATGGGTTTGATTTGTGCAGCTTTAAAATATTCTTCGTTGAATTTGTCGCTTTTCAACACCTTGTTCACCAAGGCTTTGTCCACTTTGTTCTCATCAAAATGTTGCGCGCCCTGCCGCGGTGAAAGCTCAATCTGGCTGGTTTTCAGAGTGGCAAGGCAGTTGGCGGGGCGCTCTTTGTATGTGTAGCGAATACTGTTGTCATTGAATGGCAAGCCAAACACCTCGCCTTGGTCACCAACACATCTTACAGAGTCCACATATTCACCCTTGACTGTAATCTCCTTGGCTGGGAAATTGTGTCCGGTTGACAATCCGAGGCTTTGTTCACCAACGTCAATCCAGGTGAGGTGGGCCATGGCTGGAGCACTTGCACTAACAAACAGCAAAACAATCAGTTTTTTTAACACGGGAACCTCGATACAGCAGGTTAGAATCACTCAACACTACTACACTACTACACATCGGAACGAACATGGCGAAAACCAGCGCTGACCAGCCCAAAGATTTGGCGTCGCAATTGCTAGAGGCCGAGGTGGCTTTCTGGTTGCAAAACCTGAAAGGCAAAAAGTTTCAAGCTTTGCTGGCCGATGAGTTGAACCATGTGCTTGCCAGGCTTGAGCACATTCGGTTGTGCGATGCCGTGGATGAAAGCAAAGTAAAGGCCACAGCCCGGCGTTATGCAGTGGAAATGGAAATTGGTGGTGCCATTCCCGAACTGTTTGGTGAAATTGCCAATCGAATTTTTGAATTCCCAGCCAGCCGAACCACGAAAATTGGTGAGGTGGTATCCGATTCAATCGCGACAGAATTCATTGAGAAAATTTTTGAGCAAAATGGTGTGCTTGACCACGCAGTAACCAATATTCGAAACAGCACACCGTTTCGACATTTTTTGTCGGATGTAATTTTTACCGTGCTCAAAGGCTATGT
>CAXRAE010000004.1:0-404992 GCA_964229025.1 Limnobacter sp.
CAAGCCGCTGTACAACTACTTCAAGCAGCTGTTTGCGCAGGTGACCAACCCGCCAATCGACCCGATTCGTGAGAATTTGGTGATGAGCTTGAACAGCTTCATCGGCCCCAAGCCCAACCTGCTTGACCTGAACAACATCAACCCGCCCATGCGCCTTGAAGTGGCACAGCCTGTGCTCACATCGAAGGACATGGCGAAGATTCGCAACATTGAAGAATTCACTGGCGGCAAGTTCACCAGCCATGAATTGAACATTTGCTACCCGGTTGCGTGGGGCAAAGAAGGCATTGAAGCGCGTATTGCTTCTTTGTGTGCCGAAGCCCGCGACGCCGTGAAGCAGGGCGTGAACATTTTGATCATCACCGACCGCATGGTTGACCGAAACAACGTGGCCATTCCAGCGTTGTTGGCGTTGTCAGCGATTCACCAGCACTTGGTGAAAGTGGGCCTGCGTACATCCACCGGCTTGGTGGTTGAAACAGGGTCTGCCCGTGAAACCCACCACTTTGCATTGCTAGCTGGTTATGGTGCGGAAGCCGTTCACCCCTACCTGGCCATGGAAACCATTGCTGAAATGAGCGCTGGCTTGCCAGGCGAACTCAGCCCTGAAAAAGCAGTGGCCAACTACATCAAAGCTGTGGGCAAAGGCCTGATGAAAGTCATGTCCAAAATGGGCATTTCGACTTACATGAGCTACACCGGCGCGCAAATTTTTGAAGCGGTTGGTTTGAACCAGTCCTTCATCGACGCCTACTTTGCCGGCACCCCCACCAAGGTGGAAGGCATTGGCGTGTTTGAAGTGGCCGACGAAGCCATTCGCATTCACAACGCCGCGTTCAGCCCAGACCCCGTGTTGGCTGGCGCCCTGGATGCAGGTGGCGAGTACGCCTGGCGTACCCGTGGTGAAGAGCACATGTGGACCCCCGATGCGATTGCGAAATTGCAGCACTCCACCCGCTCAAACACCTACAGCACCTACAAGGAATATGCCCAGATCATCAATGATCAAAGCAAGCGCCACATGACCCTGCGCGGCCTGTTCGAGTTCAAGATCGACCCGAGCAAAGCCATTCCAATTGAAGAAGTGGAGCCGGCTGAAGAAATCGTGAAGCGTTTCGCCACAGGCGCCATGTCATTGGGTTCTATTTCCACTGAAGCGCATTCTACGCTGGCCGTGGCCATGAACCGCATTGGCGGCAAAAGCAACACCGGTGAAGGCGGCGAGGACCAAAAGCGTTACGTCACTGAATTGCGTGCAGGCCTGGATAAATTTGGCCCAGGCACAGGCCCGATTGGTGAAGGCGCCACGCTGAAAAGCGAATTGGGCGACGTGGTTGTGGCCGACTTCCCCTTGAAAAAGGGTGACAGCCTGCGTTCACGCATCAAGCAGGTGGCTTCTGGCCGCTTTGGTGTAACCGCGGAATACCTCACTTCCGCTGATCAAATCCAGATCAAGATGGCCCAGGGCGCCAAGCCCGGCGAGGGCGGTCAGTTGCCCGGTGGCAAGGTGTCGGAATACATCGGTAAGTTGCGTTTCTCCGTGCCTGGTGTGGGTTTGATTTCCCCACCCCCGCACCACGACATTTACTCCATTGAAGACTTGGCCCAGTTGATTCACGACCTGAAAAACGTGAACAGCCAGGCGTCGATTTCAGTGAAACTGGTGTCTGAAGTGGGCGTAGGTACCATTGCAGCCGGTGTGTCCAAGGCGAAAGCCGACCACTTGGTGATTGCAGGCCAGGATGGCGGCACCGGCGCATCGCCTGTGTCCTCCATCAAGCACGCCGGCACCACCTGGGAACTCGGTTTGGCTGAAACCCAGCAAACACTCGTGTTGAACGGCCTGCGTGGGCGTATCCGCGTGCAGGTGGATGGCCAAATGAAAACAGGCCGCGATGTGGTGATTGGTGCCATGTTGGGTGCCGATGAGTTTGGCTTTGCCACCGCACCGCTGGTGGTGGAAGGCTGCATCATGATGCGCAAGTGCCACCTCAACACCTGCCCAGTGGGCGTGGCGACACAGAACCCTGAACTTCGCAAGAAGTTCACTGGCAAGCCTGAACACGTGGTGAACTACTTCTTCTTCGTGGCCAACGAAGCACGTGAAATCATGGCGCAATTGGGCATTCGCAAGTTCGACGACCTGATCGGTCGCGCCAACCTGCTCGACATGAAGAAAGGCATCACCCACTGGAAAGCACGTGGTCTGGATTTCAGCCGCTTGCTGTGGGTACCGGAAGGTACCAACGAGCCGTTGCTGCACACCGATTCCCAAGACCATGGCCTGGACAAGGCACTGGATCAAAAGCTGATCCAATTGGCCAAACCAGCGTTGGAGAAAGGCGAGCGTGTTTCGTTCATCACCCCGATCAAGAACGTGAACCGCACTGCGGGTGCCATGTTGTCTGGTGAAGTGGCCAAGAAGTACGGCCATGCAGGTTTGCCCGACGACACCATCCACATTCAATTCACGGGTACGGCAGGTCAATCCTTTGGTGCTTTCCTGGCCCATGGCGTAACCGCAGACCTGGTGGGTGAGGGCAACGACTACGTCGGTAAAGGTTTGAGTGGTGGCCGCATCATCGTGCGCCCCACCAACGATTTCCGCGGCTTGTCTGAGGAAAACATGATTGTGGGCAACACCGTGTTGTACGGCGCAATTGCTGGTGAAGCATTCTTGAGTGGCGTTGCAGGCGAGCGTTTCGCCGTGCGAAATTCAGGTGCTGCCGCCGTGATTGAAGGCACCGGCGACCATGGTTGTGAATACATGACTGGCGGTACGGTTGTGGTGCTGGGTGAAACTGGCCGCAACTTTGCAGCGGGCATGAGCGGTGGTATCGCTTACGTGTACGACATCGACGGCCTGTTCGCCAAGCGCTGCAACATGGCGCAAGTGGAGCTTGAAGAAGTGGTTTCAGCCACCGAACAAGAAGCCATTGGCAACAAGGAAGTGTGGCACAGCCCAGTGGGTGGCGCCGAGCGCCAGCCTGACGAAGTGATCCTGAAGAGCCTGATTGAACGCCATGCCCGTTACACCGGCAGCGAGCGTGCCAAGGAAATTCTGGAGAACTGGACCAGCGAGCGCAAGAAGTTTGTGAAGGTGTTCCCAAGCGAATACCGTCGCGCCTTGAAAGAACTGTACGTGGCAGCGCAGGCCAAACCTGCGGTAGCCGCTTAAGAACCACCTGTTGAATGAGGATTTAGAAAAATGGGAAAGGTCACAGGTTTTATGGAGTTTGAGCGTTTGAAGGAAGCCAGCGAGGCGCCGGAAAAACGTGTAAAGCACTACAAAGAGTTTGTTATTACCCTGAACGACGACGAAGCCAAAATTCAAGGCGCGCGTTGTATGGATTGCGGCATTCCGTTCTGTAACAGCGGCTGCCCGGTGAACAACATCATTCCGGATTTCAACGACCTTGTGTACAAACAAGATTGGAAAGCCGCGTTGGACACTTTGCACTCCACCAACAACTTCCCCGAGTTCACGGGCCGCATTTGCCCGGCACCTTGCGAAGCCGCATGTACATTGGGTATCAATGAAGACCCAGTGGGTATCAAGAGCATTGAGCACGCGATTATCGACAAGGGTTGGGAAAACAACTGGGTGGTGCCACAGGTGCCAGCCCAGAAAACCGGCAAGAAAGTGGCCATCGTCGGCTCCGGCCCCGCAGGCATGGCCGCTGCCCAGCAGCTGGCTCGTGTTGGCCACGATGTCACCCTGTTCGAGAAGAACGACCGAATTGGTGGTTTGCTTCGTTATGGCATTCCCGACTTCAAGATGGAGAAATTCCACATTGACCGTCGTGTCGAGCAGATGAAGCAAGAAGGCGTCACCTTCAAAACGGGTGTGTTCGTCGGTGAAAAGCTGGTCGAGGGTGGCATCACCAACCTGGCCAAAGAAACCATTACCCCGAAAGAATTGATGAAGCAATTCGACGCAGTCATGCTGACAGGCGGTTCGGAAGTGCCTCGTGATTTGCCCATTCCTGGGCGTCAGCTTAAGGGTGTGCATTTCGCCATGGATTTCCTGCCCCTGCAGAACCGCGTGAATGCTGGCGACAAGTTGAAAGACCAGATCATGGCCACCAAGAAGAACGTGTTGGTGATTGGCGGTGGCGACACCGGTTCCGATTGCGTGGGTACATCGAACCGCCACGGTGCCAAGCAGGTTGTTCAGATCGAATTGATGCCACAGCCACCCGAAGAAGAAAACAAGCCCTTGGTGTGGCCGTACTGGCCCATGAAGATGCGCACTTCATCTTCCCACGAGGAAGGTGTTGAGCGTGATTGGGCCGTGACCACCAAAGAGTTCATCGACGATGGCAAAGGCAATGTGAAAGGCGCCAAGTGCGCCAAGGTTGAGTGGGTGAAAGACGAAGCCACCGGCCAGATGAAAATGCAGGAAATTGCAGGTTCAGAGTTCACGATCGACGCCGATTTGGTGCTGTTCGCCATGGGTTTCACCAACCCAGCCAAGAGTATTCTTGACGCATTCGGCGTTGAGAAAGACAACCGTGGCAACGCCAAAGCCACCACCGACGGCGAAGGTTGCTACCGCACCAATGTCGACAAAGTGTTTGCAGCGGGCGACATGCGCCGTGGCCAATCGCTGGTGGTGTGGGCCATTCGCGAAGGCCGACAGGCTGCTCGTGAAGTGGACGAATTCCTGATGGGATCGACCGTATTGCCTCGTTAAACAGTGGCTGCGTGTAACGCGCAGCTTCTGAGGCGAAAAAAAAGCCGCTGACTAAAATCAGCGGCTTTTTTATTGCTTGGGTTTATCTCACTTCGATGAAATTTGTGGATTCGCTGCCCCGCTAATGTCCACACCCGTGCCGGGGTACATGGTGACGTGTGGGAAAGGGATTTCAATGCCCACTTTGTCAAACGCGGCCTTGATGCGTTTGTTGTATTCGCGGCGTACACCCCACTGGTCACCCGGTGTGGTTTTGAAGCGTACACGCAAGGTCACGGCGGAATCTGCCAGCTCCTGCACACCAAACACAGCCATGGGCTCCGTGATTTTCGCACCCCACTCGGGGTCTTCAGCCAGCTCAGTGCCCACTTTCTGCATCACTTTGATCGAGGAATCTACATCCTCTTTGTAGGCCACACCCACGTCGATCACTGCGTAAGCAAATTCCATGGTGGAGTTGGTCACAGAATCAATTTGGCCGTTCGGCACAAAATGCACATTGCCTTGTGCATCCCGAAGGCGAACATAGCGCAAAGTGACGTTTTCCACCGTGCCGGCTTTACCGCCCACCTCGATGAAGTCGCCTGCACGAATCTGGTTTTCTATCAGCAACACCACACCGGTGAAGTAATCTTTCACCAGGCTTTGCGCACCAAAACCCACGGCCAAACCGACCACACCGGCTGCAGCCAACACAGGCGCAATGGAAATACCGATGGTGCCCAAGGCAATCAGCGAGCCCAGCAGCAAAATAACCACGTTGGCCAGATACTTCAGCACACGGGTCAGTGTTTCCACTCGCTTTTGATCGTCCAGGGTTTTGCCGCGACCCTGCATGCGGCTGCCTACGCGGTCAATCGCGGCCTTCACCAAGCGAAGCACGATCAAAGCGGCGATGATGACCACAAAGAATTTGGTCGTTTGCAAGGCCAGTTCCAGTAATTTGGCGGGTTCGATGTACTTGAATAGTGTTTCTAGTTGTTCGTTCATATTGCTCCCACTGCTTAAAAAGACCCCATATTGTACACGAGGTGTTTTTAGGCCTGTTTTTGGCTCTTTTTGTCGCTTTTGGCAGGCGTTTCTGCTTCGTCGTTATAAAACCTCGCCAAAAACTGCCCAGTGTGGCTGGCCGGGTTCTTGGCGATTTGCTCGGGCGTGCCCTGTGCAATCAGTTCACCGCCGTTGTCGCCACCTTCCGGGCCCATGTCGAGCACCCAGTCTGCACACTTGATCACATCCAGGTTGTGTTCGATCACCAGCACCGTGTTGCCCTGTTCAACCAAGGGGTTCAACACCTTCAGCAGCATGGCGATGTCGTGAAAGTGCAGGCCGGTGGTGGGTTCATCCAGAATGTACAAGGTTTTGCCTGTGTCGCGTTTGGAAAGCTCCAGCGACAACTTCACACGTTGTGCCTCCCCCCCAGATAGCGTCGTGGCCGATTGCCCCAAACGAATGTAGCCCAAGCCCACATCAATCAAGGTTTGCAACTTGCGCGCCAGCGTGGGCACGGCAGAAAACACTTCCAGTGCCTGTTCCACGGTCAGTTCCAGCACCTCGGCAATGTTCTTGCCCCGGTACAAAATTTCCAAAGTTTCGCGGTTGTAGCGTTTGCCGTGGCACACGTCGCAGGGCACGTACAAGTCGGGCAGGAAGTGCATTTCCACTTTCACCACGCCATCGCCCTGGCAGGCTTCACAACGCCCTCCCTTCACATTGAATGAAAAACGCCCCACGTCGTAGCCACGCTCGCGTGCAGCAGGCACGCCCGCATACAGCTCCCGAATAGGGGTGAACAAGCCCGTGTAAGTGGCGGGGTTGCTTCGCGGCGTGCGGCCAATCGGGCTTTGGTCCACCGCGATCACCTTGTCAAAGTGGTCCAGCCCGGTGATGTGGCTGTGGGGCGCGGCCTCAGTGTGGGCGCGGTTCAACTGGCGAGCAGCCTCAGCCAATAGCGTGTCGTTGATCAAGGTCGATTTGCCAGAACCCGACACCCCGGTCACGCACACAAACAGACCAACAGGAATGCTGGCCGTGACATCTTTCAGGTTGTTGCCCGTGGCGTTGTGCACGGTTAGCATGCGGCTTTTATCCACCTTGCGCAAAGGGCTGAGCCGTTCAATTTTCCGTTTGCCGTTCAAGTATTGGCCGGTCAGCGATTCCGGGCTGGCCAAAATATCGGCAGGCGTGCCTTGCGCCACCACCAGGCCGCCATGCTCGCCAGCGCCGGGGCCCATGTCAACCACGTAGTCGGCACAGCGAATGGCGTCCTCATCGTGCTCAACCACCAGCACGGTGTTGCCCAAATTTTTCAGGCGAAGCAGGGTTTGAATCAGCCTGTCGTTGTCGCGCTGGTGAAGGCCAATCGAGGGCTCATCCAGCACATACATCACACCAGTCAGGCCTGAACCAATCTGGCTGGCCAACCTGATGCGCTGGCTTTCACCGCCACTGAGGGTATCGGCGCTGCGGTTCAGTGTCAGGTAATTCAGGCCCACATCGTTCAAAAATTGCAGGCGGGCTTTGATTTCCGACACAATTTTGGCCGCAATTTGCCCCTTGGCACCCGTCATGTTCAAGTGCTCGAAATATTCCAGCGCGCGGTGAATGGGCATGGCGGTGATGCCGTGCAGTGGCCTGCGCTGGTCGTTCTCGCCAATGAACACATGCCGCGCGCCGGTTTTCAAGCGCGACCCATTGCACGATTGGCAACAGCCCACCGACATCAGCTTGGCCAATTCATCGCGCACCGCGTTGGAATCGGTGTCTCGGTGGCGGCGCTTCAAGTTGGGCAAAACCCCTTCAAATGCATGGGTTTTGGCCACGGGCTTGCTGCGTTCACTCAAGTAAGTGAAGGTGATTTGTTCATCACCAGAACCGTACAGCAGCACTTGCTGCACGTCTTCAGGCAGTTCAACCCAGGGGCTTTCCGGGTCGAAGCCATAATGGCTTGCCAGGCTTTGGATCATTTGGTAATACAGGGCGTTGCGGCGGTCCCAGCCGCTGATTGCACCCGCAGCCAGCGACACATCCGGGTGGGCCACCACGCGCTCGGGGTCGAAAAAGGTTTCATGGCCCAAGCCATCGCAGGTGGGGCAGGCACCGGCCGGGTTGTTGAACGAGAACAAACGCGGTTCCAGTTCGGTCAGGCTGTAGTCGCACACCGGGCAGGCAAACTTGCTGGAGAACATGCTTTCCGTGTTCGCATCCAGGTTCACGGCAATGGCTTTGCCATCGGACAAACGCAAGGCCGTCTCGAAGCTTTCAGCAAGGCGCTGGCGTGCATCCGGGCGCACTTTCAAACGGTCGACCACCACGTCCATGTTGTGCTTGTGGTGCTTGTCCAAAGGGGGGAGCTGGTCAAGTTCTACCACTTGTGCTTCTCCTTGCGGGCCTTTTTTCAGGCGCACGCGCACGAAGCCTTGGGCGCGAAGCGTGTTCAGCAAATCGGTGTGTTCACCTTTGCGTTGCTGAAGCACCGGCGCCAGAATCATGATTCGGGTTTCTTCTGGCCAACCCAGCACCGTGTCGACCATTTCCGAAACGGCTTGAACGGTCAGCTCCTGGTCGTGTTCAGGGCAGCGGGGCGTACCTGCGCGTGCAAACAACAGGCGCAGGTAATCGTGAATTTCGGTGACCGTGCCCACCGTGGAGCGCGGGTTGTGGCTGGTTGCCTTTTGTTCAATTGAAATGGCGGGCGACAGGCCTTCGATCAGGTCCACATCGGGCTTTTCCATCAACTGCAGGAACTGGCGGGCGTAAGCCGACAAACTTTCAACATAGCGGCGTTGACCCTCGGCGTACAAAGTGTCGAAAGCCAGGCTCGATTTGCCCGAGCCAGACAAGCCCGTCAGCACCACGAGGGAATCGCGGGGCAGGTCAAGCGAGATGTTTTTCAGGTTGTGGGTTCTTGCGCCACGAATGCGAATTGAGTTCATGAGGTACAACAAAGGGAATCAGCGGCCAACCTGATACTATAGACGGTTTCTTGAATCAAGGCACTTGCCAAGGCTCTATAAGCCTTTGTAATTCCGGAAGATGAGCCGCACGAAAACACCCGACGCATTCACCATGTTGCCAGCAGAACGCTCTGCGGCCGGCTGGCTCGCCAGCATTTATGCATTGCGCATGTTCGGCATGTTCATGATTCTGCCTGTGTTCGCCATTCATGCCGCAGGCATGCCCGGTGGCGACAACCTCAGCCTGGTTGGCCTGGCCATGGGCATTTATGGTTTGGCGCAAGCCTGCCTGCAAATTCCACTGGGTTGGGCTTCTGACAAACTGGGGCGTAAACCCATCATCATTGCCGGTTTGTTGCTGTTTGCCGCCGGTTGCGCGCTGGGCTATGTGGCCGAGACTGTTGAGCAACTGGTGTGGGCCCGCGCGCTTCAAGGGGCCGGTGCCATTTCGGCCGCCTTGTCGGCCTTGTTGGCCGATGTCACCCGCGATGAAGTGCGCTCCAAGGGCATGGCCATGATTGGCGCATCCATTGGCGTTACCTTTGCCTTGTCGCTGGTGTTCTCGCCGGTGCTGTACACCTTCTTTGGGCTTAGCGGTTTGTTTGGCCTGACTGGCGTGCTTAGCTTGCTGGCCATTGGCGTGGTGCTGTTCTTGTTGCCCACACCCAAGCTGGAGTTGCAGGAAGACAAACTGAAAGGCAGCTTTGCCAACGCCAAACAGGTGTTGATGCAGGCCGATTTGCTGCGCCTGAATGTGGGTATTTTCACCTTGCACCTCACCCAGATGGCCTTGTTCGTGGTGGTGCCCGGTTTGCTGTTAAGCGGCTTGAACTTACCCTTGGCAGAGCACTGGAAGGTGTATTTGCCAGTGGTGCTGGGCTCCTTCCTGCTGATGGTGCCTTTGATGGTGTGGTCAGAAAAAAAAGCAAAAACCAAACAAGTGAAACTTGGCGCAATCGGCCTGATGGCCTTGGTGATGCTGGGCCTCGTGTTGTTTGGAAGCCATGGCTGGGCGGTGGTCGGCCTGCTGTTGGCTTACTTCGTGGGCTTTAATTTGCTGGAGGCTACGCTTCCCTCGTGGGTGTCACGAGTGGCACCCCTCAGTCATCGGGGGTTGGCCTTGGGCGTATATAATACTTCACAGGCGTTGGGGCTTTTTGCCGGCGGTGCTTTGGGCGGTTTGGCTCACCGCCACTTGGGTGCCCAAGGCGTGTTTGAAGGGGTGTTGCTGCTAACCTTGTTGTGGTTTGCGGTGGCTTTCGGAATCAAAGCCTTGCCCCCCAGAAGCAGCATGGCCACCCCTGTGCCGGGTTCAACCAGCCCCACTTAACTCATTCAAGAATTTAGGAGCATTGCAACACATGGCCTCAGTCAACAAAGTCATACTGGTCGGTAACCTGGGCAAAGATCCTGACGTGCGCTACCTGCCCGATGGTGGCGCAGTGGTCAACCTGGCGCTGGCCACATCCAACAGCTGGAAAGACAAAAACACCGGCGAAAAGCGCGAAGAAACCGAATGGCACCGCGTGGTGATTTACGGCCGCCTGGCTGAAATTGCCGGCGAATACTGCAAAAAAGGCCGCCCTGTGTACATCGAAGGGCGCCTGAAAACACGCAAGTGGCAAGACCAATCGGGCGTAGACAAATACACCACTGAAATTATTGCTGACCAAATGCAACTGCTGGGCAGCCGCGACGGTGGCGGCGGTGGTGGCAACTACAGCGGTGGCTCGAACGACGATTTTGACCAATCCCCGGCACCAAGCCGCAGCAGCGGCGGTGGCAACAGTGGCGGCGGCATGCGTTCGCAGCCCCAGCGTTCAGCCCCGCAAAGCGTGGCTGATCTGGATGATGACATTCCGTTCTAGGATAGAACAACTCAAATAAGTAAATAGAGTTTTCTAAGTGTCTGTATTTATTAAATAAAACTCTTGTTTACATCTTTCGGCGGGTTCCCTATACTTACGAAAGGCTATTACCTGTGAAGGATGTAAACAAGTGCAAGCATCCTACTCAGTTAGGCTTCTAAAGCTCTCTTCGGGAGAACGATTCCCTGTTCTGCTTGATTTGGAATCTGGGCTCCCCGATTTCTCGGTTACGAGTTTTTCTCTTATTCATCTTCGAGGAAGAAACCTGGCGGTTAACACTATTAGAAATAGTGTCTATCACCTTAAGGTATTTCTTACTTTTCTCATCTCACGGAAAATAGACTTACGCCAAAGAATGGTGAAGAGTGACTTACTCTTTGATTTTGAAATTCAGGATTTAGTTGATTTTTGCAAGTTGAATCTTGGGGAGTTAAATAAAAGACAGGCCTTAAGCAATGTCAAATTTCCGTATGTACCTGATTCTGTCATATCGGCTTCTGCGGCGAACCGAATTCGCTTAATTGCAGAATATCTTAATTTCCTAGTTGTAACCGAGCTCGTCAAGCTCGACAGTTCAAGCCAAAAGTTTAGAAAGTTAGATGCAGTAAAAAAGCTTTGCATTGATTCTTTGCTGGCGAGAGCGCCGGATGGTGGAAATCGAAACTTCATAAATCAACGTCAAGGTCTTGATGAGTTGGTCGCCAAGAAACTATTAGCGGTCACATCTAGGTCGTCATCAGAGAACCCATGGAAAGGTACTTTTGTTCGAGTAAGAAATGAGCTGATAATCAGGTGGCTCTATGCCTTGGGATTACGACGCGCTGAACTCTTGAATGTCAAAGTTTCAGATATTGATTTTCGACAAGAGAAGGTGACCGTTTTTCGACGACCTGACGAGTTGTCTGACCCGCGAATTAATGCCCCTAATGTAAAAACAGCGGGCCGAATTATTCCCCTGTCCTCTGATTTATGTCGGATGACCTATGAGTATGTTTTGAATGTGCGACGTTTGTTGCCGTTAGCATCGAAACATGAATACCTAATTGTTGCTGATAAGACTGGCGCACCACTTTCGATTGATGCGCTAAATAAACTTTTCATGCAGTTACGAAGGTTTAATTCATTTTTCCCTTCAGACCTCACTTGTCATGTTTTGAGACATACATGGAACGATAATTTTTCGGTTTCTATGGACGCTTCGGGGGTGTCAGAAGCTGATGAGAGAAAGATGCGTTCATACCTGATGGGGTGGTCAGAGTTCTCTGGCACCGCTGCTCAATATACCCGTCGTCACGTTAGAAAAAAGGCAAACCAAGTTTCATTAGCGATGCAGAACAAAATTCTTAATGACAAGAATGAGTAACAAGCATGCATGAGCCCAAGCTTTCCACATCTCCCCGATTGATAAAGACCCAAAGTGGGGCCTTATTTAACCCAATGGATTTGGTCTGGCGGATATCTGATGGTTCGATGGTCGCAGTTTTAAACTTTGAACGTGTAACAAGTGCTAGCCCAAGCTTTGTATTTGCTTTTAAAGAGGTGCTTTCTTGGTACGTTGAAAATAGGTCGCTTAGATACGTAAATAACATTTTCGAACAAATGCTCAACATGGTGGACGTACTTTTCACCCTCACTTCGAATCGTATAGACATCGTAACTGAGCATGAAATACTCAATTATTTTTCATCACTTACTCCGAAACGCAGGTGGTATCTTTCTTCGATATCAGGTTTTTTAAAAAAGTGGTATCGACTCGGTTTGCATGGCGTTTCTAAAGGAGCGGTTGAGTTATTAGATAATTTACGCATTCCAGGCAATGAGAAGGGTGTTGCTGTTTCATCTATGAGCCCAACCGAAGGGCCTTACACCGAGATTGAAAGACGTGGTATTCACTCTGCTTTACATCAGGCATATGGTTCGGGACAGATTTGCATCGAGTCATATCTTCTGGCGTTGCTTTTCATATTGCTCGCCCATAGGCCAATACAATATTCCTTACTAAAGGTCGGAGACTTTCGAACAGCGGTTGGTGGTGACGGCTCAAGAATTTACATGCTTTGTATTCCTAGAGCCAAGCAACGTAAGCCTGTAAGAACGGAGTTTAAAGAGCGCTTAATAAGCCCCTCGGTTGGAAAGTTATTAGAAGAACATATTGCAAATATCCGATATCAGCTAGGCAGTGTGTTTCAAGACATAGAGACTGCACCGCTATTTCCCTCAAAATCTAGGGGTACCTTTCCCAGTTCGTTGGCTTATCATCAAACTCCAGATTCGTTATCAAAGAAATTCAGGTCAGCCATTAACAAGCTTAACGTTAAATCTGAGCGGACAGGTTTGGCACTTAAAATCAACCCGCGTAGATTTCGTAGGACTGTAGGCACTGAGGCGGCGCGAGACGGTCAGGGTGAATTAATAATCGCCGAAATGCTTGACCACAGCGATACACAGAACGTTGGTGTGTACGTACAAGCTACCCCGGAAATTGTAGCGAGAATTGATAGCGCCGTTGCTCTATCTTTAGCCCCTCTTGCCCAGGCGTTTGCTGGAAAAGTTATTTTAAACGAGTCGTTAGCAACGAGATTCGGTGATAAGTCGAGTCGAATCTTTGACCCTCGCATTCAAGCAGAATGTCAGCCAATGGGAAGTTGTGGTAAGCACGGATTCTGCGGATTTTCGTCTCCCATAGCTTGTTACACGTGCCCCAGTTTTCAAGCTTGGTTAGACGGACCTCATCAGAGCGTCTTAAATCATTTGATTAATGAACGTGAGCGTTTGATAACACAAACTTCGCTTCGAATCGCTTCCGTTAACGATAGGACGATTCTGGCTGTGGCGGATGTGATTAGACGTTGCGATGAAATCAGGGCTTGCTCAGGAGAGTCGAGTCATGACTAACTTGATTTTGTTTTCCCCTCCGAGTGAGAAACGGTCAGATAGAAATTTAGAACACTTTATTTCCTTCTGTAAAACAAAACTGACTGTGTTTGGAGCAGGATTAGACTTTGACCAAAATATGTGGGATTTGAGTGAATCTATTGACCTTAAAGGCAGAGGTTCAAAAAAATTCCGTGTCTATTTTTCTTCTCTAGAGACGGCGGCAGCGACACATGTGGAGATGATGTGTGAGCCATTTTTATCTTTTGCCAAAGCTGATTTTCGATACTCCTTTGGGATGCGTCCCACGAAGTCACCCTTGAGAAGAATATCCGCTCTTCGGGCTTTATGTTCTGCACTGAATGAAAGTCGCGAGAGCAACAGCCCTGTGCATGCAACGGGAGATACTTTTAATCGAGCAGCACAGAAAGTGAGTGAACATTTTTCTCCTTCGTCAGCTTATCGAATCGGCGCTCATCTAGAGCTTCTCTCACAATTTCTAACCAAAAGTAGAATAGCCCTTCATCCTATTGATTGGCGGAATCCAATAAAGCGACCTGTTGATACTCATCGAATTGGCAGAGAGTTTGAGGCTCGGCGTGCAAATAAGCTTCCTTCTCAGGCTGTATTAGATGCATTGCCGAAATTATTCAACTTAGAGCTTGAGCCGTTTGATGAAATTGTAAGTTGCGTGACCGCTTTGCTCTGCTCAGCTCCAGATAGAATCAATGAAGTTTTGATGCTTGAAAACGATTGTGAGTTCAGCGATGTGAATCGTGACGGTAAGCCTGTTTATGGACTTCGATGGAGTTCGTCAAAGGGTGCTGCTTCTACGATTAAATGGACGATTCCGTCCATGGCGGACGTTGTAAGGTTGGCTATCAACCGAATTCGTTGTGCAACTAACGAGGCTAGACAAATTGCTTTGTGGTACGAAAAAAATCCTTCAAGGCTATTCTTGCCTTCAGATAGGGAGCACTACAGAGAAATCGCCCTTTTGAGCGGCCCGCAGGTCGGGGAGGTGTTGTACCAAGATGCCGTGAAGTCAAACACATCACATGCTTGGTGCAAAAGCAATCGAGTGCCGGCAATCAAAATTAAAGGCGGTATTCTCTACAGATTTGAGGATATCGAAAGAGCTGTAATCGCCAAGCTGCCTAAAGACTTTCCATATTTAAGCAAAGAGCTCGGTTTGAAATATAGTGATGCCCTTCTTGTAGTGAAGAAAAATTTTTCCCACGCAAAACGTGCTGTGTTTAATGGAATCATTGAGCCAATAACCATTGACCGGGTGAACGTCTGCTTGGCTGGAAATATTGAGGAGGGTCACAAGACGATTTTTCAGAAGAATGGATTCACTGAATTTGATGGAAGTCCAATATTAGTGACAACTCACCAGTTCCGTCATTACTTGAACACATTGGCGCAGGCAGGTGGTTTGAGTCAGATTGATATCGCTAAGTGGTCCGGACGAAAAGACTTAGCCCAGAACTCTGCGTATGACCATATTTCTGCTGAAGAGTTGGTGTCAAAAATCAGAGGGGCTATCGGTGATAGTAGGCGAATTTATGGACCTCTTGCTGAGTTACCGCAGCGCATGGTTATTCACAGGGATGAATTTGCAAGACTTAAAGTACCCACGGCTCATGTGACAGAGTTTGGTGCCTGTATCCATGACTACTCCATGATGCCTTGTCAATTGCATAACGACTGTTTGAATTGCGATGAACACATTTGTATCAAAGGTGATGAGGTTCGTTATGCTCGATTAAAAGCGCATCTTGAAACCTTAAATGAAGCGCTTGTCTCTGCCAAGAGAGCCGAGGAGGCTGGACACATCGGTGCCAGCAGATGGGTTGAGCATCATACCCGTACTAAGGAAAGACTGACCCGACTTTGCGAAATCATGGATAGCCCCGAGATAAAAAACGGTGCAATCATTCAGTTGTCAAGTACTCATGCTCCCTCGGAGGTAGAAAGAGCGATTGCTGATAGAGCGCTTTTTATAGATTCCGCTCCTCGTCAAATTAAATCGAGAAAGAAGTCTTAATACAGTTCTAGGGAGGAGTTGAGTTGAGAAACAAGATAGCTAAACCACGAGCTCCCAATCTGACTGAAGAGTTGATGAAATCAATAATCAGCCTACTGGATGGTTGGGAGGGCCCGCTAAGCTGGGCAGCGCTGATTGACGAAATAAATGTTCGTGAGGGGGTTTTTTACACGCGGCAAACGTTGAGCCGTTACGAACAGATAACGCTTGCATTCAATCTTGTGAAAAAGAGGCGAGGTGTTGCGAAGACCACTTCGGAGAGAAAAAAAAGTCTCGCTCCTATTGAGCAAGAGATGCTGTTGGACCGGGTGACTAGGCTAGAGGCGGAAAATAGTCGACTCAAAGATGAGAATCAAAGGCTACTTGAGCGATTTGTAATTTGGACATATAACGTTAAGTCACGGGGTTTTGACGAAGAGTTTCTCAACCGGCCTCTACCCATAGTAGACCGGGGGCGTTCAAAAGTTGAGAAATTAAAGAAATGAGTTGGCATATAAACGCGGTAAATACATGTTGTATCAAACACTATGAGTAGTTCTCAAATGAATCAAGATTTTAAGAATGCCCTATGGGCCACTGCTAACAAACTGCGAGGCTCTGTTGACCCGGCTGAATACAAGTACCCAGTGCTTGGCCTGATTTTTCTCAAGTATGTATCTGAGTCGTTTGCTGCACGGCAAGCCGAATTGATTGCAGCATTCGCTGACCCTAAAAACGAGTTCTACTTGGACGACGAAGCAATGCGGGCAAGCGAACTTGAGGAACGTGACTATTACATGGCAAGCAACACGTTTTGGGTGCCTGAAAAGGCACGGTGGTCATTCATCCAAGCCAATGCAAAACAGCCAAATATCGCCGTGCTGCTGGATGATGCAATGCGTCTTGTCGAAGAGGACAACCCAAAGCTGGCGAACCTTCTTCCCAAGGTATATGTTCGGACCACCCTTGAGCAAAATACACTCGGTGCACTGATTGACCTGGTGGCCTCTATCGACTTTGGTCAAGGTGAGCACAAAGGCGATGTACTCGGCGATGTGTATGAATATTTCCTGGGCAACTTCGCTGGCGCGGAAGGGAAAAACGCCGGGGAGTTCTACACGACGAGCTCCATCGTTAACATCATCGTCGAAGTGCTGGCACCTAAAAAAGGCAAGTTGTTCGACCCCGCTTGCGGTGCAGGCGGCATGTTTGTATCAACCAAGAAATTCAGCACTGCCCATGGTGGTCGGGTTGCAGACCTGTCTATTTATGGACAAGAACGCAACCCAAATACATGGAAAATTGCGGCAATGAACTTGGCAATTCGGGGTCTTGACTTCAATCTTGGTCAGAAGCCCGGCGACACCTTTACAGAAGACCAACATCCCGATTTGAAGGCTGACTACATCCTCATGAACCCCCCATTTGGGGCAGGCACTGAATGGTCTAAGGAAGCGCTGGCCAACGACCCTCGTTGGGTCTATGGAATTCCGCCCGCCAAACCTGCGCACTTCGCTTGGCTTCAGCATGCCTTGTACCACATGAGCAGCAAGGGTCAGGCAGGTATTGTGATGCCCAACGGCACATTGACGACCACTCAAGGTGGTGAGGACACCATCCGTCAACGCATGATTGAGGACGATGTGGTGGAGTGCATCATCGCGCTGCCGGGCCAGCTTTTCCTAAACACCGGAATTCCATGCTGCTTATGGTTCTTAGCTAAAGACAAAACTAAAAATGGTCGTGACCGCAGTGGTGAAACACTATTTATCGACGCCCGCAAGATGGGGTATTTGAAAGACCGCGTAAATCGTGCTTTCACAGATGAAGACATCCAGAAAATTGCTCAGGCAGTCCACCTTTGGAGAGAAGACAAGGACCGCACTCCAATCGCTGAAGGACAGGAACAGCAGAATTACTCAGACATTCCTGGATTCTGCAAATCCGCCAATCTTGAAGAAATCAAGGAAAAGGGATTTGTACTTTCGCCTGGTCGTTATTGCGGGTCTGAAGAGGTAGAAGACGACGATGAAGTTTTTGCAGTACGCATGGGCGGCCTTATTGGTCAACTCAGGGATTTATTTGCGAGGAGTGATGTGCTTCGGGGACGGGTCAAGGATGGCTTGAAGGAGTTGGGTTATGAGGTCTGATTTCAGGGAGACTAATCTCGGAGAGGTTTGCGAAGTTATCACAGACGGGGCTCATCTGAGCCCTAAGTCCGTAGACCAAGGCCTTCCGATGGCGTCAGTTAAAGATTTATTCGATTGGGGAATAGACACAAAAACTGCAAGGCTCATCTCTGAAGAGGACTTCAACCAATTAGTTCGTCAAGGGTGTCAACCTAAAAATGATGATGTACTAATAGCTAAAGATGGTAACTCTGCGCTTGATACTGTATGTATTCAGCGCGGCGTTGCTGATTACGTACTTTTGTCTTCAGTAGCGATATTAAGGCCAAATAAGGAAGTCGTGATACCAGACTATCTGAGGTTTTATCTATCGGCAAAGAATGTCATCGCCCGTTATAAAGAGTTTCTGATTTCGGGAGCTGCAATTCCAAGAGTTGTGCTTAAGGCATTCAGAACCGCACCGATTCTATTGCCAGACCTTACAGAGCAAAAAAGAATATTGGCCATCGTACAACCGATTCAGGAGCGCATAGATACCATTAGGACTGAGAATCAGGTTTTGGAATCCATCGCTCAAACCCTGTTTAAATCTTGGTTTGTCAACTTTGACCCTGTTCACGCCAAAGCTGGAGGTCGCGAGCCAGAGGGCCTGTCTACTGAAATTGCTGCACTGTTCCCGAGCGAGTTCGAGGGGGCGGAGCTGGGGGCGATTCCGACAGGGTGGGCGATTTCTTCACTTGGTTCGCTCGCTGAACTCGTCAATGGATTTGCGTTTAAAGGTAAGGACTGGCAACAGGACGGCAACCGAGTTGTAAAGATTGGAAATGTAACTCCGCTTCTCGTCAGACTGGATGGTTGCTCTTTCGTGAGCGAAACCACTGTGCTCGGACTAGACAAATTTCAAGCTAAGGCTGGAGAAATTCTTGTTGGTATGACAGGGTATGTAGGGGAGGCTGGCCTAGTGCCCATTCATGACGGCAAGGTTTTTGTCAATCAGCGGGTCTGTAAATTGATACCGAAAAATCCAGCATGGCGTAGTGCGGTATTCGCCATATCTCGCATCCCAGAATTTAAGAAATTTTGTGAATCGAACGCATCCGGCTCAGCTCAGGCCAACATTAGTGGCAGCCAAATACTCAGCTTTCCAGTTGTTTTGCCAAAGAATCTCAGCATACTTGACGCTCTAGATAGAGCCGTTGAGCCGCTCATTGAAACGATTGTGAACAACTCCGGATTAATTGCAAATCTGTGCGATTTGAGAGATGAGCTCCTCCCTCGCTTGATATCGGGAAAGATTCGAATCGAAGAAGCAGAGGAAACATTGGCGGATGTGATGCCGTCAACTGAAAAACAGGTTGCATGACTGTAAATGGGGGCCTAGCCCCCATTTTTGTTATTTATAAAGGACAACTGTCGCTAGACAGTGAAGATATTTTTTACACGCAGAGCAACATGAAAATTACTGAAAGCGCAGTGGAAGATGCGGCAATCGAGTGGCTAACTGAGCTTGGGTACGAGTATGCTTACGGCCCAGATTTGCTTGATGCCGACAAAGGTGGGGAACGGACCAACATCAAGGAGGCCGTGCTTCGCGACCGTCTGGAATCAACGTTGAAAGGACTCAATCCAGATGTACCGTCGGTAGCAATTTCAAAAGCTGTTGCCCTGCTCTGTGAGACTGATGTCGACCTGGTCTCCGCAAACCACCGTATGTACCGCTTCCTTCGTGATGGCGTCAAAGTTGAGTTCGAACGCAATGGAGAGCAGGTTGCTAGCATTTTGCGCGTCGTTGACTTCGAGAATTTCAAGAGTAATGATTTCCTCGTAGTTAACCAGTTCACCATTCAGGGTCCAGAACACACTTGCCGACCCGATATCCTAGTTTTTATTAACGGGTTGCCATTAGCCGTAATTGAGCTGAAAAACCCAGTTGATGAGAATGCTGATGTGTGGATGGCTTACGACCAAATACAGAACTACAAGAACGACATCCCGGTTTTGTTCCACCATAACGCCATGTGCATCATCTCCGACTATTCAAACGCGATGATGGGCTCTTTGACCGCGAAACGTGAGCGTTACCAAGCCTGGAGAACAATCGACGGTGTGGAGACTGACCCTTTAGGCCCGCAGCAAGAACTGGAAACTTTAATTCGAGGTGTTTTCGACAAATACTTTTTTGTCGAGTACCTGAAAACCTTCATTTTGTTTGAAGACGAGGGCAAGCTGGTCAAGAAAATTGCTGGCTATCATCAGTTCCACGCTGTGCTCGCTGTTGCCAAGAGCGTCATTCGGGCTTCGATGCCAAGTGGTGACCGAAAAGGCGGGGTGGTGTGGCACACACAAGGTGCGGGCAAAAGTATAGAAATGGTCTGTACAGCAGCCATGGTTTTGACACTGCCTGAAATGCAAAACCCAACAGTGGTGGTCGTGACTGACCGTAACGACCTCGACGGTCAGCTGTTTGAAACTTTCTGCAAAAACTCTGATGTGCTGCGCGAAACTCCGGTGCAGGCTGAGTCCAGGGAACAGTTGCGGGAGTTACTGATGAACCGTCCTTCAGGTGGCATAATTTTTACGACCATCCAGAAGTTCGCCTTGGAATCAGGCGAAAAGCAATTCCCAGCGCTCAGCGACCGCCGCAATATCGTGACTCTCTGTGATGAGGCACACCGCACCCAATACGGCTTCACTGCACAATTCCGACAAGACGGAACAATCAAATATGGCTATGCCAAGCATCTACGAGATGCGCTGCCGAACTCCACATTCTTGGCTTACACGGGTACACCAGTGTCTTCGACCGACCGGGACACCCAAGCGGTATTTGGAGGCTATGTTCACATCTACGATATTGAGCAGGCAGTAACGGACAAGGCCACAGTACCCGTCTATTACGAAAGTCGCTTGGTGAAGCTTGACCTCAAGGAGGAGGAGAAGCCCCACATTGACGATTCTTTCGAGGAAATTAGCGAAGACGAGGAAGAAAGCACTACAGCGCATACTGCTCGAAAGTGGGCTGCTTTGGAGAAGATTGTTGCTGCTCAACCACGCCTACAAAAAGTTGCTGCGGACCTAATTACCCACTATGAGCAACGCCAAGCCGTATTGCAAGGCAAGGCCATGTTCGTCGCAATGAGCCGCGAAGCCTGTGTTGCTTTGTATAACGAAGTCGTCAAGATTCGTCCCGATTGGCATTCTGATGATGCCAATGAGGGTTGCATCAAAATTGTGATGACTGGTTCATCGAGCGACAAGCCGCATCTGCGAGCACATGCTCATTCCAAGGAAATACGGAAGCTATTGGAAAAGCGGTTTAAAGACGCTGATGACAAACTCAAGATTGTTATTGTGCGAGACATGTGGCTCACAGGTTATGACGCCCCTGTGGTCAACACACTGTATGTCGATAAACCAATGAAGGGTCACAATCTGATGCAGGCGATTGCCCGGGCAAACCGTGTGTTTAAAGACAAGCCTGGTGGCTTGGTGGTGGACTACATCGGGATTGCAAACGAGCTCAAGGAGGCACTCAAGGAATACACTAATTCCAAGGGTAAAGGCCGACCGACAGTTGACGCATCTGAAGCACTCACCGTGTTTCTGGATGAAATGGATATCCTTCGTGGACTGCTTCATAGCTGCGATTACTCCGAATTCCAGACTAAGGCACTCAAGATTCTGCCCAAGGCTGTCAACCACATTCTTGGCCAAACTCATAAAGACAAGGCCAAGGACGGGAGACGCCGTTTTGCCGACCATCTACTGGCCGCAAGCAAAGCTTTTGCACTGTGCTGTACTCTTGATGAAGCCACACCATACCGCGAGGAATTAGCTTTTTTTCAAGCTATCAAGGCGGTTTTAACCAAGGCAGACCCCAAGAAAAAGCTGACTGACGAGGCCAAGGAACACGCCATCCGTCAAATCATATCGGGTGCCTTGGTGTCTGAAGAAGTCATCGATATTTTTGATGTCGCTGGTCTTAAAAGGCCGGACATTAGTATCTTGTCAGATGCGTTTCTGGATGATGTTCGACATATGGAGTATCGCAACCTAGCGGTCGAGCTTTTGGAGCGTTTGCTAACAAATCAAATCAAGGCGAAGTTTCGAACCAACGTAGTTAAGAGGGACAAGTTTTCAGACCTTCTGGAGGCATCGTTGAACCGCTATCGTGCCCGTGCAATTGAGACAGCTCAGATAATTGAAGAACTTATTGAGATGGCGAAAGAGTTCAATCGCGCTGCCGAAAAAGGGATTGCGCTGGGTTTGTCCGATGATGAAATGGCTTTTTACGATGCATTGGAGGCCAACGAATCTGCTGTGCGTGAATTGGGTGATGACATCCTGAAAGCTATTGCTCAAGAACTGACAAAGAAGCTCCGCGATAGTGTGACCGTGGATTGGTCGAAACGAGAAAGTGTACGCGCAAGCATACGAATCCAAATTAAGCGGATTTTGCGGGTTCACAAATATCCGCCTGACAAGCAGGACGAAGCAGTTGAGTTGGTGATGAAGCAGGCAGAGTCGTTAGCCGAAATTTGGAGTGTTTAAAATGACGAAGTTAACTGAGCCCGCCATTACCCTATCGTCCTTCAATTGCCCGCACTGCGGAGCATTTGCGCACCAGAATTGGTACCTAACAGGAGCTGAACCATTCAAGTCTGGTGAGCGCCCTCGCATTTTCACGGTTGCTGATGTGGAAGCGTTCAAAACAAAACTTAACTTTAGAATTGAAGACGATGATGACAAAGACGCTCTTAACATTTTGGAGCGCTTGTCTAAACTAGGGTTTGACTTGTCGCTGCTACGACAGCATGAAATGTTTCGTTATGAGACAGGGAACCTCTACATTAGCCAATGTTTTTCCTGCAAGAAATCTGCGCTTTGGGTCAGAGAAAACATGGTTTATCCGCTTATGTTAACGTCCGGACCGGATGCAAATGAGGACTTACCAACGGATATCAGGGATGACTACGACGAGGCTCGATTAATTTTGAATCACTCTCCGAGAGGAGCATGTGCATTACTTCGACTATGTCTGCAAAAGCTCTGTAAACATGTTGGTGAAGAAGGTAAGAATATAAATTTAGATATTCAGTCTATGGCTGATAAAGGTCTTCCAACAAAGATAGTGCAAGCCATGGACGTTCTTAGGGTGACAGGAAATGAGGCAGTGCACCCAGGGACGATGGATTTAAAAGACGATAGGCAGACAGCTCTGCAACTTTTTAACCTTTTGAACATCGTAGCGCATCATTTGATTACTGAACCTAAGAATATCGAGGAACTCCATAGTGGATTACCGGAGTCAAAACGGCGAACGAGCAGATAGTTACAAATATTTTGATTTCCATATTTGGTTGATAGGTATCTAGTGTCCGGACTTCGGCAACATTTTATTCCCCAGTTTCTTCAGCGTGGATGGTCAATGACGCCCACCGGGAAGACAGAAAAAATCAAAACTTATCATCTGGAAAAGCAATTTATTCAGCCGATTCAGAATGCCGCAGCGGAACGTAAATTCTACGAAGATGAAAATGGATTAACCGCAGACCCAGAGATAACTGAGTCTGAGGGTTCCTTGATTGCTCCGGCAGTGAACAACCTGCGTGTAAGGCCAGCCGGAGATGTAAGAGTAAAAGAAGTTGGCTTTCTGTTCAGTCATTTTGCGGTGCGAACAAAGAACATGAGAGCGCATGCAGTCGGAGCTTTCGACTCTGTTGTCGAAGGCTACCTTACAGATATTGCCTCTTTTAAACATTACCTACCCCAGTGTCGACAAGCTTTTATGGACCCCGATGTGCTCAGGGCAATCTTGGAATCAAGGGGAATGGGAAAGTTTGAGATAGAGCTTTTGCTTCGTGACCCAGTGAAAATGAATAGATATCAGGACGCTTTGTTGGGACATGTAACGGGCGACACATTTGCTGGCATGTCAGCTTTATTGGAAATGATGAAGACGGAGTCATTGATTCATACCGCTTCTTTAA
The DNA here is from genome assembly GCA_964229025.1 of Limnobacter sp. Taxonomy (GTDB): domain Bacteria; phylum Pseudomonadota; class Gammaproteobacteria; order Burkholderiales; family Burkholderiaceae_B; genus Limnobacter. The sequence continues at coordinate 23,543 of CAXRAE010000004.1, forward strand.
AGGCCTATAAAGCCACGCAAAGCCGTAAAAATAATTGGACCGAAACGTTTAGAGGTATGAGCTTCACTTTGCTCGATTTGCCGAGGCCAATAGTGTTGGGTGATAGTTGCACGATATTTAATCACCGAGGTCGAGGCTGGTCTCCAATGGTCGATGCTGAAGCCTTACTGAACGCCTGCCTTCCATTAGGAAGACACCGGGTTATTTGGGGATACCGTTATTCCCGACATCGAACGCCGGATTGGAAAAGCATAAATGAGGCTTTCGTGGACTGTTCGTGTGAGTTTTTCTTATCTAGTGTTGAAGATGATTTCGGGTATCTTAAGCCAAGGATAGGAAGCAAGTTTTCAGAGTATGTGGATGAAACAGGAAAAAATATTGCTGGACAACTCATTGCAACGATGACTGACCCCACTCAGTTGGCTGAACTAATTCGAAGTCGAAAACAAAAAATTTGATTAAATCTAGACGTAGATTAGTCTCAAATTTTTGTGGTTGTTCCTAACGAATGTCGAGTGAGCGGCTATTCTCTGAGAACTGTCGAGCGACGACATAAGCATCATTTTCGAGTTTTGGTGAAATCTGCGATGTCGCAAAAATTACCTGGTAGTCACATTCAAAACGACTGCATTCTTCAACAATTATTTCTTGTAATCGATGCGAACGTTCAAGTTCCATACCGCCATCTTCAATTCCATCTAAAATCAAAAAACGAGGCATCCGCATTTCAGGTATTCTAGTCGAAGTGCTAAGTAGGGCTAGATGAAAAAGGTGTCTTAAGACTACGGTTGAGCTCTCTGAGAATTTAGTTGAACCCTCAACGGAAATCAGATTGTCTGTGAAGCTAAATTGCACATTAGCTGCGTTTGAAAACTCGGCCTGTCTATTTAGGTCTTCACGCAACAGTCGTCCAAGTGTGGATGCCACTTCCGATTGAATTTTTTGTTTTCTTGTTTCTTGAAGGTAAATTAGCGACTCGATTCTTGAATCAAGCTCATTAATGCGACCAACGAACTCCTCGCGTTTCACTTGCAGCTGATGAATGGCATCCGCTAATCGTTGAGTTTCAAACAACCCTTTGATTTCTTGCTCTAAGCCTCCAATCTTGCGTGCTTCTTCCTCTATGGCAGTTTCCAATTGTGACGACCAAGAGGTATTAGACGCTAGATATCGATTTTCAAGTGCTTGAAAATTCTGACGAAGCTCTGGAAGGATGCTGCGAAGATTTCGTAGTTCTACTTCCCGTTCCGAAATTAACGACTTAGATTCTTGAAGCTGAATTCGCAGCTCATTTCGCATCCGCAAAACCTGTGCGTCAGCAGCAGCTACGTTGAGTTTGTTTTTACAAAGGCCGCATTCACTGCCGCTAATCTCAGACCGTTTTATTTCACAAAGGCAAGAAGGGCAAAGCGTAAACGATAGTCGCCCAAAATAATTTCTGGTTGTACCTGATTCGTCGAGGCTGCGTAGTCTAGATTCAAGTTCGGTGATAAAACTTACTGAGTCAGCGAGGTCAGTTTCAGCACGCGAAATTTGGTCTAAGGTTTCGACCAACCGTCTTTTCGCAATATCCAATTCCATTCGCAAATTACTGTCACTGCCTGTTCTCTTGAATTCATCAGATACTGTGCGCTCTAAGCGTAGGCGTGTCAGCTCTGTTACGGCCTTATCTCTTTTATCTTTGAGGTTTTGAATTTCTTGGCCGATGATGTCAACACCAATGTTCTGTTCGGATTTAGCCAGAACTTTGAAGATACTTCTCAATTCCGCATCAAGCAATTGAACTTCTTTCTCAAGCTCTCGTTTTTCAAGTTGAGAAAGATATAAATTGTCGTCATAGACGCCAGTTAAGTAAGCTCCGACTGTTTCCCTATTCAATGCACTATCAAAGGTATCTGCTCGAAAAATAGGGCTGTGAAGAGACGGTTGGTCTGAATATAGAACTCTAAGCAGTTGGTGCATCGTAAGATTTGACGCACCATCGCCCTGCGCTTCAGGTAAATCCAACGCTAGTAAGAGCGCTTGGGTAAAACTAAGTTTCGAGCCACTTCTTTTAAATCCAAAAATTTCCCATGCATCGAGAGGCGCGTCAACGGCTTCTTCGAATGAACTCCAACAAATATATAATGGGTTTAATGGCTTATTGTTGATTGCTCGGCGAAGTGTTACTGCTTTTCCATTCAAAAGAACCTCAGCAATTGACCAGTCGCAAAGAAGGGCTTCTTGTTTCCAGGGGATGTATTCGGAGCCGAGTGTGTAAGCAATAAAATCTAGGATGGTTGTTTTACCGGAGCTATTGTGCCCCCGAATAATATTCACACCATTGTGAAAGGTTGAGTTAAATACGACGCGGTTATCCTTAACAATACAAAGCCGACGTATTGCGAGAGTGGGTTTAAACAACGTCATAGCGATGTTCCATGAGACCGGTTCGATGTTTTAAGCCGTCAATTCCTAGCAACTCAATCTGCCCAAGTTTGTCAACTAGATATGTAACAACCGATTGGCTGTTCTGCACAGCTTTTGAGAGCATATCTTGTAACTCCATCGGTACTTCAGCTTGAGTTCGCCGCACTAGTCCACTTTCTAACTCATCTGCGACTATCAGACTAGAGGCCGCTAAGGTTCTATATGCGGCGAGTTGAATATGCTCCATTTTGTGAAATGCCTGATTCATATTTGTTGGGCCACGATATGGATTTGCTGCACTTTTGGATATCTGTCGACCTTCGCGATGTGTTAGAGGTAATCGTATACGCTGGATTTCAGCGGGAAAACAGAGAAAAAAGTCGAGGATACGTAATTTAGGAACTTCGATTACTTTGAGATGATTGGTAATTAGAAGGGAGCGAAAAACGCAATGGTAAGCATCATATGCTGGATGATAAATTAGCACTTATCCCACCTCACGTGACAGTTACCACCCAGAAAAAAAAGTAGCCCTAAAATATCGGCTGACGTTAGCATTAAATCGTTATCACCTAGCATTTCTGCGGTTGGACCGATTACCTTATCTTGAATCAAAGCGTCAACTACGGTGCGAGGTTTTCCTGCTTCAATTGCTGGCGTGACGTGTAATACAAAAGATGTGTAAAGTTGGCCAAGAATGATTGTGAGAATGTCTTGTGCAACGCCTGATGTTTGCCATTTCATGATGGTTTTCGTCGCGGTCTCTTTAAAAAACGTCGCAGAATGTAAGATATCTCTACGGTTTGCGGCGGTTAGCTTATCTGCCAGTCCTCTTACATCACCGTTAGTGTCGGTTGAACAGTAATGTTGAAGCTGTTCAGATATCTGCGCGATAGAAGGCTGCCCTTCACTCGCTAGGCGAAACTTTTCGTACAGTTTTATTAATGGAGATACTGGGGAAAAGTAGTTGTTTACTGTCTTTGTCTGGTTGCCTGCGACAACGTCTTCTCCAGCACTGTTGCCTGTTTGGGAAGTGAACATTATTTTATTTTGAAGTCTTTTTAATGCTGTCACCACCAATTATGTCGCGACCAGCTTTGTTGTGTTTCTGCGAGGTAAAGCGTATGGAGCGATTCGAGGAATTGTTCCAGTTTACTGTAATTTTAATTACAACTCCCACTGCGAATAAAGCAATAAGCACACCTGCAAGGATTTTGGCAATCGTTAAAAACTCCATTTTATTTCTCCCGCTAATTCTGCCGAGGCATTGTCTAAGCCAAAAAATATTCTAGGTATTAGTTGAGACCACCCTATAACGAACGGAGGTCTAACTGCGTATCCACCGGCTAAGTTTTTATGAAATAGATATATGCCAGGACCGAAAAGAAACCTCATGTGATGCACGGGGTCGTTCGCAGATAGAATATAAGAACTCGGCTAGCTTTTCCAAATTATTCTAGTTTTTGGTGGTAAGTTTTAGCGAGTTCCCTTTGCTTGGTGCTGAGTTGGCAACTTTGTCCCGTGCGCTTCCTACCCCCCCCTAGACTCAGTCAATAAGACCCTCTACGTGCTTTCACTTTGAAAGGTTACAGTGAGTCGGTGATGTTGAGTAGCCCCCAAAATCGACCTGCCCCAAGCTGGAGGAATTCACTTTAAGTTTTTCAGAGTAAGCATGCGCTCTACAATTCTGAGAAGCCAGCCGCTGCGCTGAGTACGCTTTCTATTTCGCTTTCACGCAAGGCTTCAAGCGGTGTTGCGCCATTCAGCGTAAGTTTGGGCGTCTTAAAAAATTGCCACTTCGTCCATGGGTCCAAGTCGCCAAGACTTTCCATGACTGATTCCAAGTGTAAATGGTCAATCGCTTTATCAAGGTAGAAGGCGGGGATGTAATGTTCTCGGTCGACGTAAAGTATCAATATTTGGCCGCCACTTATCGCCTTATTGAAAGCTGGCCAGTCCCTACCTAATCCCTCTTGGAGAACCGAGTAAGAAACAATTTCTTTGTTTTTAATTAACCTTCGACGTGCTTCAAGAGCCTGCCTTCTGGATTCAGATAGATAATTGGCTGAGGATTCATCCACAAGAAAGTCCTTGCTGGTTGATATGTTTAAATCCACGACACTTTGGGACCAATCCCCATGCCATTTCCAGCGGTGTGAAGTACTTCTTCAATTAGCTGGCCATTAGATAGATGAACCGCTAGAGTTATCGGAGTCAATATTATTTGTGAAACGGAATGAAGTGATAACGTACTTTCCTGGTCGTCTCTGTACAACACATACAGGTCCTTGGACATAGTCGAGTAGCCTTCTTTGACAAGTCTGTTGTGCCATTTCGTATTGAATATTTTTGAGTCCAGCCATGACTTGAAGCAATCGTGAAAAGTCACTCCGCGATGGCTACTTAAATTGGCTGAGCCTCTAAATTCAAGTATGGAATACTGATTGAACACTACAACCTCTTTGACAAAAGCGCTCTTGGGCAGTGGTGGGAGGTTAGGTAGGCCAAGCAGAGACAAGAAGGGGCAATCTTCGCCATCAACCTGGGCTCTCCTGGAAGTGTCAATTAGAAACGGATGCAGGACCTTCATATAAGTTAGTTTCCATTAATCCTACAAATCTGATTAATTTAATTTTAAACATTAAAGAGACTAAAATGATGCATTTATGCATCATATCACATCGTAGCATAGGCGTAATAATTAGCCAATTGCTAGATGACAATCGCACTAACATTAGGTACTTTAGTTCGCGCAAGGCGAATTGAACTCGGGTACAGCCAAGACGACTTGGCGTCGCGAGCTGGACTAACTCGGTCGTTTATTTGGCGCTTTGAGTCGGGGCGTACACAACCAACAATTGAAAGTTTCTCTAGAATCGCCTCAGCATTAAACACTAGGGCTTCAAAACTATTGTTGCAGGCCGAGACTATTCAAGATGAGCAGTATAGAGCCGCAAAATAGTTATCGACACTATCAGGAATGGCGGCTTATTTGTTTAAGCACTCGAAAAAGCAGTCGCTATACGGTTTGCAAGTATTGACCTGGTCTCAGACGAATATAGTGGTTGCATGACGTCATGAACTGACGCGCTTCGCTTGTCGCCTCTTCGAAGAAATAGACCCTTCGAAGAGGAATGTAAACAATTCGATGAAAAACGAAAAGTAGTTTACATTAGATATACATGAGCCGATATTTTTTTAATTGAATCATAGAGTTGCGGCTTGTTTACGTCTTTTGTTCCGCACAACCATTCTGATTACCGGGTTTCGGCATCCAAGTGAAAAAACCAGCTTTCGAGCTGGTTTTTTTTCGCCCGCCGCGGCCTTGCGTGCGCAGTTTACAAATCCCCCTCAAATGAGGGGGTTAAAGGTAGCCCTCAATTTTTAATCCTTTAAAAGTCAATGGTTTGGCGAGTTTTTGCTTGTTGGTGTTTTTAACAGAACAAAGTTGCCGACTTGTTGTGCTTCAAATAATTCATTAGATTCGAGGTTATTCGCTTTTCCGGGTATGGGTGTTGGGTCGCCTTTGTTCAGGCCTGCGGTAGCCGTGGTTTTGCCGCGTTGCGATGCGCGCTTGGGCGAGTGAACATCTTTGCCGCTTTTTTAAACTGTGATTTTGGACAGTTCAACTCTATTTTCTGTATTCAAACAAGGGCTTGCGATGGAAAAGAACCGGGTGATGGTGGTTCTGTTAAATGGATAGCGCGGTTAATGTGTTTTAAAACAAGTTAGGCAATTAGGAAGAGGACCTCTGTGGAATATTGGCAAGCCATCTCATCAATAGCTGCATGTTTTGCCGCGATAGTTGCCTTGATTCCAATTTTTCGAGCCAGATGGGCGACCAAGGCAAAAGCCAGGAATCTCCGGATGAGGCTTAGCATAAAAATTTACAGGCTCAGACCAACATTTGGGGCCCTTGTCGATCCGAGTATAAATACGCCTGAATCCGTTATCGCCTCAGGTGACGAATTAGCGATTATGCTTGAAAGGTTTGAGGACCTGATGGCCGAGTCAGAGGTTTTGACACCTAAAGAGCAGGATCGGTTGTCTGGTTACCTTGCGAATTTAGAGCTGATGCTTCCACTGTATAAAGCGGGGGAGCTATCTCCTGATGCCGCAGAGAACCTACTTCTGCTCGGCGACAGAGCTATTGCTGAGCTAGAAGATAACGGGCTTACGCACTCTGAGCCACACCAGCCTTGGTCGGAGAATTCAAATGCCTAACCATATGGTCAACGGGACGCCAACTACGCTGGGCTCCGTTGCCGCCCATTACCATCGGCGTTAGATTCTTATGCCACACAGCCTACTTTACAATCAGGCATTCCAGCACATGGAGCGCACTGTCAATGAACTCGCTAGTCGAGTCCCCCCGCCGGAGCGAGTTCCATTCAAAGACTCATTTGTCTATCGCTATCGAGAGCAGACCGTGCATCAAGCGCTTGTTCAGAAGCTAGCGCGATTGGTCAGTGGGCTTCATGCGGCGAGCCTTCTATTGGAAGCGGGGCTAGTACAGGAGCAAGCAGTGATTCAGCGGGTGCTAGACGAATTAGCGGAAGACGTTGCTTTCCTTGCGTTTCCTTCGATATTTGGCGAACAGTCGCCCTGGCATGAAGTTTACTTGAAGGCGTTCTATCAAGAGGAATTTGACGCAAATGACGAAAGCGTGTCTTCGAGTAACAGACCCATGGTTAAGCGGCAGAAGATTCGAGCATACATAGACAAGTTCGCTAGCGGGCTGAAAGGTTCAAGCAAAAACCTCGACGCATCGAGAACGGTCAGCAAGACCTATTCTGGTTACGTGCATGGTGCGTCACCGCAGATCATGGATATGTATGGTGGAAATCCTCCCAAGTTCTATGTGCGGGGCATGAGTGGCACTATTCGACAAATGGAGCACCGAGCAGATCTATGGAACTACTTCTATCGAAGCATCATTGCATTTGGTTTCGCCGCAAAGGCATTTGGAGATGATGAGTTATTCGAGGTAATAAAAAGCTTCTCAGACCACTTCCAAAAAGCAACCGGTGAGGGCTTTCAATCCAGTCAATGGGAGGGAATCTAACCTTTCACTCCACCGGACGGTCTTCGTCCGCCGGTGAGTTCAAACGTTATATGCCTATTCGCATCTCTTTACATACATAGGATACAAAAAGTTGAAGTTAAGATACGACTCTCTGAATCATTATAAAAGCCCAGAGGAACTAATATTTAGATTAAGGCTTTGGACAGATCCAAACTTTAAGAAACCACCAATTTTAATGGCTTCGCAACTACCCGGTTGGAAAGGTATTTCTGTTGTAAACGCCTCAGAAGATATATACAGTTTTTTCATATCACAAGATATTCTTGATGCTGTCAAAAATGAAGATCAAGATGTAATTAAAAGTATCACAAAATTCGATCTCATAGGTGTTTTGTCGAAACTACAACAAAATTTCTCAAACGGATTATTGGACGCTGGAAACATACACGATGAGATATCAGCATTAATGTGGTTAGGTCCGAAGGTTGTACCGTGTCTGAATGATGCCAAGAAACATATTGCTCAATATTTTGAGGACTCAGAGCAATTAAAAGATTCATTTGAAAATTTACTTTTTATTGAACACTATCCGTTTCAACCAGACGAATACCAAGATTGGTTTACAAAAGAAAAGTTTTTCGTGATCAGTTACAAAGATGGCTCAAGAGACGAACTGTGCATATTAATGTCTCATGATGCAATGAAAAATGAATATGGAGTGACAGGCATATAACGATCACTTTAAGTCGGTCGCAAGCTCCCTGGGACAGTAACACGTGGGCTCTGTCGCTGCGCTCCAAATTTTAGCCCACGAATTACTGCCCCTTATGTGGGTGTTAGGGGAATTTTAATTGTGAGGTTATCGGAAAAGTATATTGCGATTCTTCGATATTCCGAGGCCAAAGAATCCTTTACTCTTGATGAGGTAAAAGATCATTTATGCCTATCTCAAACGGAGTTTCATCTTCTAGCAGCTCAAGTACACCGAGGCGAATTGTTTTATAGTGGTTCGGGGGATTACATAAATAGTTTTGATAAGCAGAAAATTAACCTGTACTTTACAGTTAACGATAAGTTTAGGCTTTTAAGTCATGCGGAGCTTGAGCATGCTAGGGAATCCGCTAAATCAGCTACAAATTTTGCTATCGGAGCATTGATAGTATCCATATTTGCCTCCATCGTAAGCATCTATTTTGCGCATGCCCAATTAAACTCTGAAGTAAAGCATCCCTTAGAAATTACGACGACACTAGAAAATATTGAGCAGTCGTTGCAACACTCATCCAAGAATGTTGATTCCTTGAAGGAAATTACTCAACAGCTAAATATGATGCAAAATACGTTGCAGAAAATTGCTACACAATCCGAGATCAGCGAGCCCCTAACTACTCGCTTCAGCAGACCAGCTGAAGCTGGCCGCTGAGCTTGAACGTTATGTCTATCTCAGGAATTTCCCATGCCGCGCAAAGAACTTCTAATTGAGCACTTGAAGGAGCTAATTTCCATAGTTGAGCGCAGCGATGGCGACCGCGATGTGCTGCGTAGAATTCGTAGGGAGGGGTTCTTTCATTCGTTCTGGGATGAGGAATTTGAATACCGCCTCCACCGCTTAGACCAGAAAGTTGATGTTCTTATGGAGCGCCCAGTTTCTTCATGTCGCATGGCTAGCGAAGAAGGCAGCAACGTTTTGCAGCTAATGACTGGGGTGGGAGTTGCTGCTCGAGCTGAAGCCATCAATTACCTTCGTGATGGCTTTTCCGGAGCGAAGCAACTTGTCATTTGTGATCCATATTTTCTGCTTTCCAATAACAAGAATTCAAAGACAGAATACTTGGCCGGAATTGATGCCGTCATCCCCAAAACCGTTAAGACCATCGAGCTATATATCAAGCCAAGAAAGCGTGACGCCGAGGTGGCGGCTGGATTTAACAAGCTGTGCAAAGATCGCGACATAAAGCTGACTTGTCGCAAGACAGAAGAACTTCATGACCGTGTATGGATTGTTGATTCAACGCGCGCATTTGTTGTTGGAGCATCTTTCAATGGGTTGGGCAGTAAGTGTGCATTCATTCTTGAACTTCCAGAGCAAGACCGACGGAACTTCATTAAAGAGGTTGGCTTCCTTCGTGAGCGTACAACGCGCTCCAAGGCGGCATAACATGCCGCTCAACCTCGCTCCTTTAGGTCGCTGGACGCTGCGCCAAAAAGCAGCACATCGCCGGTTAGCTCTACGTTAGGCAGCACTGGGACATGAGCGACTATTTAGAGTCCGCAAACGCGAGGGCAGACGAACTGATCGAGCTAGCTGAAAAGCTCTTTGGTCCAATGACATCGCCCTGGACGTATGCGGGCGTCACGTTCCGGGATCAGCCGCCTCATCTCTACTACGCGCCAGAGGACATATCGGTTCAGATCGCTTTGAGCCAGCGCGCGATTGGGGACAACTTCCAGAGAGACTTCCAACTCGCGCATGAGGTATGTCATCTCTTATATCCGTCGGTAGACCCCGCTCGCCCCGACAAGCCGGCAACAACCGTTCTGAACGAGGGCGTATCAACTTACTTCTCTGTGATAGTCGTCGCTGCAGATTACGGCGAGGAGGCTGCTGGCGTTGCTCTCGACAGCCTAGCCAAGCATTCGCCTGCCTACTTCAGGGCGTTTAGCCTTGTGGCTGATCTGATGCAACGGGACAGGGCTGCAATTCGAAAGGTGCGGGCCATCCAGCCGATGATCAATGAGGTCACCGCAGACGACTTGCTCCGTGCAGACCTCGGGTTGTCTACGGACGAAGCTGAGGCGCTCATCAAAGTGTTTTTATAGCTGGCACGGTGCTGGTTCTGCCTAACATGTCGTTCGACTCGGACACGCACCGGCAGTGCGCCGCAAGGCGTGCGGGCAAGCCTACGCCATGCAGCGCACTGCCGGTGTGTGCCGGTCAACTCCGACGTTAGGCATTCATTCTGAAGTGAGGACGACCTCACCTCTCGAAATTCAATAGGGGACGGCTCCAATCTAACTGAGAGGTGTTTATGAGTTGGGTAATTTTGTTTATAGCTGGCCTTTTGGAGATTGGTTGGGCCATTGGATTAAAATACACAGATGGCTTTACGAAACCATGGCCTACTGTTGGCACGGTGATTTCACTGGTGGCAAGTTTTCTATTGCTAGGCTTGGCTTTGAAAACGTTGCCCGTCGGTACAGCCTATGCGATATGGGTTGGTATTGGTGCTGTAGGTACGGCACTTCTAGGCATTTTATTGTTCGGCGAGTCAACGGACGTTCTAAAGCTAGTAAGTTTAGGGCTGATTTGTGCGGGTATTGTTGGCCTCAAACTGGCCCATGCCTAACAAAACGCTGCACTCGGATAAATTACTCGCTGCGCTCCCAATTTACCGGTGAGCGTGGCGTTAGGCATCGGATGGTCGACCGACGGCGCACAATGCAGGTCGTTTCGTACGGATTCAGCCGGCCGAAGGACCTGTTTGAAAAGTTGCAGCGGGATGCTGCAAAGCTGAGTGCACAGCCGAGCCCGGACGACGTATTCAATTTCCTCGTCACGGCTGCTTCGCTGAACGAATGGGTAAACAAGTTCTACAAGGACTCGCCGCTCGTCGAAAGAATCGCGGGTGCTGTCAAAGTTAGAAAGTGGGAGACGTTCCCAATAGCGCATACGCCCTGGCTGGCAGACGGGTCCTGTCTTCCTAATCGTCATTTGGACGAACGTCACCACATCATCAACGCATTGAGAATTTGCTGGGAGACTGCTGGCGCGAGCAAGCACTTCTATTGGGAAGGCCATGTAAAGGATGTGCAACCCGAGCCGATAGTTCGCGACTGGTACCAGTACTTTTTCACCTCCGTTGAGCCAGACCTGTATGTTGACTACGACGGCGAAGCCTATGGACTCTCGCAAGTCCGTGGAATTGTCCTGCAGTTTTACGAAAAGTTGTTTTCCACCTTGGACGAGGAGAACGGGTGCGCCGATGCCTAACCCCTCCATCAAGCGGACATGCCCCGGCAAGCCGGTCATCCCGCTCATGTCGAATGTTACGCATACAACTGAGTGGTCTCATAGGAAGAGTTGGACGCAAGAAGAGAATGAAAGCTTTCAGAAAGTCCTTAGGAATTGACTCGAATATTCCTGCGCCTAAAGTCTTCGATAGCGTAAAGCGCACAGACAGCTCGCCGAAACGGAACACTGAGAGTGACTTCATTTTTTATAATCGCTCTGCTCGAACCGAAATTGACAGAATACGAAATTTCATCGAAGCCTGTGTAAAGAACTATCCCCATACGGAACAACAGGAAATTGTTTCTCGTCTTCGATCCGGAGATGATGTTCATTTTCGTTCTGCATGTTTTGAACTATTTCTATATGAAGCGTTGAGAAGACAGGGCTTTACACTAACTCCTCATCCAGAACTCCCCAATGGGAGCCCGAATAGACCAGATTTTCTAGTTTCTGACGCTGAAGGCCGGTGCTTTTATCTAGAAGCAGTTTTAGCAACAGAAAACAATCAATTAGATAGAGGTGTAGAAGCCAGAAAAGGAGCTGTTTTAGACACCTTATCGAAATTTCCTCACGATAACTTTATGATTGTGTTGGACGATGAAGGAAGCCCCAAAAGTCCTCCTAGCGGAAAAAAATTAAAGAACAAAATTCATGCGTGGTTAGATTCTCTTGATCCTGATGAAGTGCATAAAAAAATAGATAGTGCAGGCTTCGATAGCATCGAACCTTTGGTTTGGACTCATGACGATTGGCATTTGCAAATTCGCCCAATCCCTCTAAAGCCTGAACGGAGAGGACAGAGTTCTACCCTTATTGGAATCGGTGGTACGGGAGGTGGTTGGATCGATGCTTGGAGCCCTATTAGAGATGCAATTAAGTTTAAGGGCGGGAACTATGGTGATCTAGAAATTCCGTTGGTTGTGGCTGTCAATTTAGACAGCTTCCATCTTGATAGAATCGATGAAATGCAGGCGCTTTTTGGGCAAGAGCAATTTGTTTTTAAATCTGGCAGCGATGCTGAGCCAGAAATGCGAAGGGCACCAAATGGGGCATGGTATGGAAAAAGAGGGCCGCAATGCACGCGCGTTAGCGCCGCATGGATTTTTAATGACCTTCATGCTTCTTCCCTAGCGGTAAGAAATAGCACCATATATTTTAATCCCTGGGCCACGTTACCTGCTCCAGAATCATTGAAATCTTTTCCCTTTGCAGAGCCTCAGAACGACAAAATGCACTGGAACGAAGGGCTATCGTTTAGAGAGGTATTTGAACTTCACGAAGGGTGGCCAGAAAATGCGTAACAAGGCGCTGTTGCCGGACTGGTTTTCCGCTGTGTTCCAAACCTGCCGCAAAGCGCGGCGTTAAACATTACATTAACCACCTATGCGAATTCAGATAGCTGTAGTGATTTTTTTTCTTCTGAGCGCATGTGCGAGCCCGGATCTCGAGGATGATTTGCTTCCGTCAGAAGCTTGGGAAACACTAGCAGCAGCTCGGGCAGGTTCACCGAAAGCGATGGAAGCCATCGGGGAGTTTTTTCACTATGGTAATGCTGGGGTAGTGCCAAATTTACCTCTTGCTTTTCAGTGGTATCAGGCTGCTGCGGAAGCGGGTCTTTCATCTTCTCAGACGTATGTTGGTATGTTTTATGCGGATGGTATTGGAGGGGTAGATCAAGACTGTGGCGAATCAACAAAGTGGTTTTTGCGTGCCTCAGAGAACGGAGACGAAAGTGGTGCTTCTTTAAACAATGCAGCGTGGATGCTTTCTACTTGCACTGACCCCAAATATCGAGATGGGCATCGCGCAATTGAGTTAAGCCAAAAGGCTATAAAGATTGGTGGAAGACTATCCGCTTTTGTAGGAACCTTAGCAGCAGCACACGCTGAAATTGGAGATTTTCACCAAGCCGTGGCGCTACAAAAGGAGTCGATATGGCAGTTGCAGTTCGAACAGCCTTCCAAAAAAGATTACGCAAGCGCCGAAGTTCTTCTTAAATCATACTCAGGTAATAAGCCGTGGCGAGGCGTACTCTTTGTTAACCCTGAAAGCTTTGGTATGCAGTAATGTTTAACTTTGCGTTCAACGGGATGTCAACTACGCAGAGCTCCGTTTTCACCCGTTACCTCAAACGTTATGGACTTATAAGTGACTATCGACGTCCATGCTTTGGTGAAGCACACGAATTACGAGAATTTTTGAGTCAGTGCCTGTGCGGTAAAAAATAATGTGGCTGCCTTGAACGTGCTTCCTGTATCCAGGCTTTATGGCCGCTGCGTCTTTACCGATTTCGGGTTGCTGGGCGAGCAATTTAAAAGCGGTGTCAAGTTGCTTGAGGTATGTATTTCTCTGTTGTTTCCCCCACCGCTCGCCAGTAAAGCGACCAATGTTTAACATATCGTCTCGTGCTGCCGAAGTCAGTAAAAATGGCCGCATCAGTCAGATTCTTTATCCAATTGAGCAACAATGCTTTCGTAGGAGTAGTCTGCAACACCGCTTTGTTCGCCTTCGTCAAGAAGACGGCGCAGTTGAGTTAGCTTACTCTCTGTTTCTTCGAGTAAGCGAAGTCCGGCTCGCACGACTTCGCTAGCCGACCCGTAGCGACCATTCTGTACTTGTAAGCCGATGAACTGCTCAAAATGTGCGCCGAGGGAAATGCTTGTATTTTTAGCCATGATGTGTATCCAGTACCAAATATTGGTATATCGTACCGAATCGTCCATAACAAATCAATCAACTTCGCGCCCTTGGCGCAGGACGTCCACACCGCTGCGCTGTTTGTTCGCCTGTTATTTCAAACGTTATATGCCAGAAATAATGAAATCCAGCGCTGCAATTATTTCTGATCGATACTGAGAAAGATTGCAGACCTCTTTGCCAAGAGATTTCCTGTCGATGCCTGCAATTTGTTGTGTAAGCCCGATGAAGTGTTTTCCTTCAATTTCCAAAATTGGGCATAGCTTTGTAATTGCAGCTTTTCCTGCAAGGCTTGTGGCGCAAAGCGGAATGACGACGGTTGTTCGCAAGTCATCGAGTAAGTTGGATTGGATATCCAAAAGGTAAGGGAAGGTTTTCTTGGTGGTTTTGTTTGGGTTTTCGTAGGCAGTGAACTGAGCCATCAAAAGCTCCTCAAGTCGTCGCTAAAGGTTCCATGCTCTTCTACCAGTTGGTTATAAGCTTTGATGGCGGCTTTATTTTCACATTTCCATAGGTCGCGCTGCTTGGCACTTACTAATTCGCTTAGGGCTGTTTCCAAAGTTGCTGATAAATTGATCTTCAGCTCTTTGGCTTTTATAAGTAAGTCACTGTTTATACTGACATTCGTAGGCTTTTTAGGTGCCTGGGTGTCAAAGGTAGGGATCATGCGCATATCTCCAGCATTAATAATGCGCATATCTTATGTGCATTTTGATTGTGCCGCAAGGCATATAACAAGTCGTTCAAGGTCGACGCCTTCGGCGCGGCCTTAACTCCAACGTTAAGAGCATACGATTGCCAAGGGAAAATTCATGATGAAAGCGCGATGGATGCTAGGGCCAGTGTTATTCCTCCTCGTTTCTCCTTTGATTCATGCTGAGAAAATCGAGACCTCGTTGTCAGCGATGCACCTTTACTCCGCTTGTTCGGATGCTGAAAAAAGCGAATATGCGCGCGGATTTTGCGATGGCGCGATTGATGCTTTGTATAGCTCAATCAATGAATGGTGTAATCCAACAACCGTGACACATGGCGAGGTAAAGCAACAGGTAATAGACGTGTTGCTTGAGAGCATTCCGAACACCTCATCTAGCGCAGAAGAAGTTGTTAACAAGGCTATTCAGAGCAAATGGCCATGCTCGTAGGGGGAGCTTCAGCTCTTAACAAGTCAATTAAGTTCGTTCCCGGCCTGGCGGCCGTCCACCGGACGCCCCTGTCGGGGCGCCGCTTATTTTTGCGTTAGCCTTCTATGAAACAAACGGGTGTACCGCCGATGGTTGCGGCTATTCAAAACGGGAATGTCACTTGGCAACGTCTGGAGAATCTGGACTATGAATTGCTTGGGTATTTCCTGTCTTGCCATTTGATCATTGAGCACTATCTTGATGAGTATTTGAAGTCCCAGTATCCGAAGTTGGACTGGGATGCATCTAGGCAGACCTTTGGACAGAAGCTTTCGCTGCTTGCTAGGGAAAACTACCCTGAGAAATATAACTCCATTCCAGCCATCAAACATCTGAACAGCCTTCGCAACAATCTCAGCCACAACATCGAATTCAAGGTCGGGCAAAAAGACTTGCTTCCACTCTCTCAGCACCTAAAGAAGTGTTGTGGCCCCGAGCTTGAGCAGCCTACAGAACCCAAAGAAATCTTGGAACTCTTCACTTCGATGGTTTGTGTTTGGTTTGCGGGCCTAATAAGCGCGACGGTCCGAGATGCCCGACACACCAAGAAATGAGCTTCCATCACGTCAAACGTTAGGCCCATTTGAGTACTGACTTGCCAGAATGATAGACATCGGGACGACAGACTTCTACTTTGCTGTACCGCATCTCTCTAAGGCCGAGCTCGAGAAGTACTCAGTCCGTCTGTTTGATGGCTGGGAAAAGAGCGTTGAGCACAATCTGCGTATTCCTGATTACTCATTGGCCCTTCAGGTTGAAGAGGGGTCAATTAAAGGAAAGGGCAAA
This sequence comes from Limnobacter sp., assembly GCA_964229025.1. Classification (GTDB taxonomy): domain Bacteria; phylum Pseudomonadota; class Gammaproteobacteria; order Burkholderiales; family Burkholderiaceae_B; genus Limnobacter. Next base: position 39,657 of record CAXRAE010000004.1, read on the forward strand.
ATTGCTGTAGCGCTTGGGGCTCTGTATTTCGGGATCGGAAACTACGGATCATTTATATCTGGTCTTCAAACTATTAGAGAACAGGTCGTCACAGTGGGTGATGTTCTTGCTGAAAAAGCGGGGCAACAAATTGGATTCAAAGCTGGCACTCCAAAAGTCAGAAAGCGTAGCGGTACTCTTGGCGCACTACAACGGTTATTTGTTAAAGTTCAGCGAGGAGAGTTGACGCCTGAACAAGCGACAAAAGAAGCCGAGGCATTAATCGGTGAAGAAGCGCAAGACTCACCAGAATTCATGGTCAGCTTGGCACAATCCCTATTAGAGGCACCGCGGTTTCACCAACAAGTTGCATTGCCACTTGAAGGAGTCGAAGACATGCCTCCAGCTGTGCCCTCTGACAAAGAACGAGGAAACCAATCTCCAACTAGTCCAATTTGGCCTCCTCCTACCCATCTACGAGTTGAAGTCTGGAGAGAGTCAAAAAGGCAAAGAAAAAATGTCCGTGTCGTCAATATTTAAAATCGTTTCTCATGCTGCCAAGTGGCCTAACTATTTGGTAATGCTGACGCCAACATTAGCCATGCCCATGCTGGTCCTCTCAAGTCGCTTCGCTCCTTGTGGCGTAGCTAACAGCGAGTGTAGCCGCCACTAAGGCATTATGGTTAGCAAGGTCCAAGAACGCATCTATGCGGAGTCCGCAATAAAGCTGCTCGCGGTCGATTGGCAGCTTGTAGAAATTCCCGAGCCACTGGACTTTGAAGTTCAGTCAAACGGCTTGGCGTTTGGCTTGGAGATCCGCCAAGTTTTCGTTGATGCAGAGCAAAGCTTTGGTTCATCCGCGAAGCGGGAAGAGTCCGAAAACACCCGCTCAATCAATGCCTTAGCACGGCTGTACTACGCACTTGGCGGCTTACCAATTTCAGCCAAGTTCCTTGGATCTCTTGAATCCTTAGAGATCGAGTCATTCGTACAAGAGCTGGTCTCAATCGCACCAAGCTATCCTGGTGAGAGCGCAACAGAAAACATCCAGGGTGTGAAGATATTCATGAACCCCTTACCGCTGGCCTTGGGTAACTATTCAAGATGGATCTACGTTGATGACAGAGTTGGTTGGGTGAGAAGCCCGACCAATCGCGAGCTTCAAAAGGCTGTCAATCACAAGAAAGCAAACCTGAGCTTGTACAAGCAAAAATATGAAGACATCGATCTACTCCTTGTTGCAGATCGATCATTCAACTCCGGGCGGCTTCAAGGTGGGGACAATCTGCATGTCAGCAATCCGGGGTTCCGCACTATCTACTTCTTGTCCTATCCGGAGTCGATTCAACGTGTCGGCTAACCCTTCCATCGAGAGGACAGGCCCGGCAAGCCGGGTCCCGCCTCTCATCTCAAACGGTTAGCACTACTACAAGGGTAATCCCTCAAAATCCCCCATCATTCTTTATTAAAAATCTCATTTTTCAGGAATCCGTATGTCGTTAAATTTTAAAAGTGTATTCGCCGTGTTGGCTGTGGCCCTTTTGTTCGGCGGGTGCGCTACGCCCGCCCAGCAGCGCATTGATTTGGCGGACAACTACTTTTCATCTGGTAAAGCCAAGGCAGGCAAGATAGGGGTGGTAATGGCTGAATTGCCTAAGCCAGACACCGCATTTCCAGGTGCCAATTGTCTTCTATGTCTCGGTGTTGCAAATGGAATGCACTCTGCGCTGAGTAAGGAGGTACAAACCTTCAGTACCGCCGAACTCAAACCATTGCCGAGCGATGTGGTTGCTTTGCTGAAAAAGCAGGGCCTTGATGCGGTTCTCATTGATGAACCACTGAAAATTGATGCCTTGCCCGATTTGAAGGCCAGTGATGCCACGAACAAGCCGCGTAAGAACTTCGCGCCGCTAAAGGACAAGTACAACGTAGACCGGTTACTTGTGGTTCACTTCACGGCATTGGGTGTGTGGCGCTCGTATTCGGCTTACGTGCCTACCGATCCCCCCAAGGCCATCGTGGTTGGCAATGCGTCATTGATTGATTTGTCCACTCATTCGCTGGAATGGTATCTGCCTGTCACCATTTCCCGCGCGGCTGACGGCGAATGGGACGAGCCGCCAACATTCCCGGGGCTTACCAACGCCTACTATCAGGTTTTGGAAACCGGGATGGACGCCATTAAAAAACCATTCGTCCGATGATTCCTTGGCGCTTCGCCATCACTGCGATGGCATTGATGTGTACAACTTTGAGTTCGGCCGCATTAGCGGCTGCGCCAATTGAAGCACCTTTGTGGTGGCGCGGTCCAACCGAGCCGGGCGTGAAGTGGCGTGGCATGTTGCCCACTGAGGGTGGTGCGGTCGGCATGGGAACCCAAATTGGCCCTTATCAAGTTCCCGGCGCAGCTGGTTTGCTGGCGGCGGTGCTAGCGCATGCGGCCATTGCCAGCAGCATGCAATCGAGCGAACAGCAACAAGCGCAAAAGGCCGCTGATGGCGTTCTTGATCCCTATGCGACGTCGTTGGGTGCGTGGTCATCGACGGCCCTTATGGACATGGCTGTTGCCGCGGCGCCGTCATCGTTGGGTCTCAGTGTTTGGGATGGCCAGCCCTCTTCAAACGCGGGCTCGGTGGTACAAACCGAACCCATTTTCACATTGGCCCCAGATGAATCGGTTGTGATACTTGATGTTGCAGTCCAGTTTGTTAATGGCAATACGGTCAGCGCCGAGACCTTGGTTCGCGTGGTCTCTTCTCCGTTGGGTGATGTTGATCCGCGCGCGCACTGGTCTGCTGATGAAGCAAATCAGTTGAAAAAAACAGCAGCAGCGATGCTTGCACATGCCATCAATATGGCGCACAGCTATGCCCTCCGCCCAAACAATGGTCTCGCCCCCATGCGTACGCACCGTTATCTGCTTGGTGCTGATGAGCGCGCGGAGCGGGCGCAACAGTTGACAGGAAACTGTGCTCGGCTGGAGTTGCGTAACTTACGCGGCGTGCTGATGTCGGTGCCAGTAAAAGTAGACCCCGATGCAAAGTGTTTGGTGAACGTTCGGTTTTGAGTATCCGAACCTCATCCATCAGCGGCATTTGATTTCTTCTTTGAGCTCGTCGTACTTGGCTTTGCGCTTCACTTTGCAATAGCCTTCGCGGTATTCTTCTTTGCAGAGGGCACCAAAGAACGTCACGATGCATTTCGGGAGGGAATGAACAATGAATCAAACCGGTCAATGCTTGTGCGTGTAAATTCAATACACAATTCGTACGATCGCTTTCCATCGGGAGACGAAGCGTGACTAACAATCACGGCGCTTGTTGTGTTCTACCGCAGCAACTGGAGTTGCCGTGCGTGTAATTTTCGTATCGGCAATAACAACGCTTGCTTTGGTGCTATTGCCCGGCTGCGACGTGTCGGAAAAGATCATGCCCGGCTTGTATGGCGAGCCAGCGCACCAAGTGAAATCCATAGAGTTGTTCAGCACGCAGGATATGAACCAAAGCACGGCCGTTCCTGTGGATTTGGTTTTTATTTTCGACGCGAGGCTTGTTGATGAGTTGGCCGGAATGACTGCGCGCTCGTGGTTCAGTACACGGCAAGGCTTTATGGCTTCATACCCGCAGGCGCTGGTGGTGAGCAGCTACGAATTTGTGCCTGGGTTTTTCGCAACGATTGATCCAGCCTCGATAAAAGCGGCCTCGGGTATTGATGCAAAAAAAGCCCAGGCGGTTGTGCTTTTCGCGGATTATTTGACAGAAAGTAAAGCCTACACTTTGGACATAAGCGGCTTCAAAAAACCAGTTATCACTTTGGGTAAAACAACAATCTCGGTGAGCGAGTAAAGCGGTAAGCCGCACGATCAGGGTTTTATGAAAAACACACTTACACAAAAGTTGGCTGCGTATGTTCAGGCTGAATTGGACGAAGCAACGCTTGCCAAGCTCGCTGGCGACACCCAGCAGGAATTCATTCACTTGGAACGAGCGCATGTTCTTGGGCAGGAATCCACATATTGGCACGTCAAAGTGCATGTGTTGATGTTGGCTTGGGCTATTCGCAATCGATCTGTTCGAGAGGCGATGGGGCAGGTTTTCCGTATCGTCGGCGCGGCGACTAAAACCTCATTTGGATTGGTTCCGCAAGGCAACACGGGTGGCGCCAATGTTAGCCCTTTCAAGAGAATGCCAATCGAACCAGACTTGGCCGCACTGATTCACAAGGCCAAGTCGGGTTTGTGATTCCGCGTGGATTTTGGGTCACCTTAAACTGAACACTCAGTGTGTGGGTAGCTATTTTTGGGTAGTCCCATTGGTGAGTTTGTAATCATTTGTTTCCTGCGTTTACCTTCGCGCTATCGACGTTTCAGTTTGGCTCGGTGCCGCAAGCCATCACGCTTGCGTTAGCAACCTTAGCGCGTGAAAGGATTATGTTGTGATTGATTGTAAATTTGACTTGAATGGGAAATCCTTGAGTACATTTTGGTGTGGGGCGACTCAATTTGCAGCATTTTCTGGCCTAGGTTCTCACGTAAACAGAGTTGTGTCTGCATGTATAAAAGGACAGGGTCCTATCCCTCCTGGTACATACTATATTTTTGATCGGCAGTCTGGCGGTTTGCTTGGTCCGTTGCGCGATTTCTTCACGGACCGGGATGAATGGTTTGCGCTTTATTCGATTGACGAAAGGATTGATGATGAAACTTTCTGCGATAAAGTAAAACGAGGAGAGTTTAGGCTACACCCTAAAGGGGCTACCGGTCGGAGTGAAGGTTGTATCGTCATTGAAAGAGAGTCCGATTTTTTTCGTTTACGCGCGATCTTGAAAAGTGCGAAGCAAATGACGGTGCCAGGAATTGAATTACGAGCCTACGGCAGGCTGGTAGTGAAATGAAATTCATTCCGCTTTTTTTTAAAAGTTTCGTGGTGTTGTTCTTGACTTTCATCATGACGAAATGGTGGCTGGGAACAGCTTGGTCAGAGCGTTATTGGACATGGCTCAATCATTTGCTTGGCGGGCAAAGACTTGGGTTGGCCGCTGATGTTGAGTTGGTGACTATTCTCATGCTTGCTTTGGCAATTTCTATTGGTTTTTTCTACTTTTTTACATGGTTACTAAGCCATCTTAAAAGTTAGAGCCCAAATAAATCGAGCAGGGCCGTTTGTGTAGACAAAGTAAACACCGAACCCATCAATACGGATATATTAAATACAAAGTGTTGATTGTCCGAGTAATGCACCTCTTCCATAAGTTCTTCCTGCTACTTCTTTTGGCTTTGTTCAGCAGCCTTGTTACGTTTGATGAGTTGCCCGAGGTGCAGCCTTTGCGTTGAATGCCAAAGGCGAGTTTTTGGAGGCTGAATGGTCCAAGGAAGCTTCGGCTACACCCGGCCCGGATAGCGCACAACTTGTGCTGTTTTTTCGGCAATATCACCGCTTCGCAACACGGGCAAATCCAAGTTTGCCACGTGGCATCATTCGCGTGAATGTGAAAGTTTCACAGAGTCAAATTCAAGAATCGAGCACTGTCAACTTCTAACGATGAAAGTGTTTCGGTTCACAAGTTACCCCCAGGGAGTGAGTCAACCGAGTGGCATTTTGCTCGGTTTGGGCAAGTAAAGGTAGGCTGTTTGCCAGTAATTCCAAGCTGGTGATTAACCTCTTCTTTGTCTATACCCAACGCCCAATGACAGCCTCTGCAGCTTCTCTCGCTTCCTCGTCTTCCGCCTTTTCTCCGTTTATATCCACACGGCTTGGTCTTTGGTTGCCCGAACACCGATTCCTTGGCGCAAACACTGTGCAAGGTCTACGGTATCAGTGCTACCGACCCAATGTTGTATGGCTTGTTGCAACTGCATTTGAGGCTCAACCCCAGCGTGTTTTCAGAACACGCACCGCTTGAGAAGAAGGTCATTTACCTGGCCGACCTGCACGCCAACAAAGGCACAAGGCTGGACACCAGTAAATTGGCGACCACGCTAACCATTCTGAACAGTCAGAAAGCAGAACTAGCCAGTAGCAAGCAAGCGCTCGAGGCCATTGTGCCCAGCAACCCCGTTGAAGTGGAGGCCATGCGTTTTGCATTGGGTTTCAACGAAGTGATGGGCCATGTGGGCACCGGCGTTGGCATTGGCGTAAGCACTGTTAGCACGTTGACAGGCAGGCACCTGCAAACCGACATTTTGGAATTTAACCGCTGGGCCAATGAAAAAGCCAATTTGGCGAAAGGTGGTAAAGGCAAAGACCTTTTGCACCACTACGACGCCCGTGCAGATGACGTGGTTAAACGCATTCAAAACCGCCTGGGCCCAACCGAGCGCTTTCTGTTCAAAAACGGCACCAAAGACGCATTGTTCCATGGTGCACCCAAAAGCCTGCGGCCCAACGCAATCACCATTGGTGCGGCTGAACGTGTGATGCAGGTGGCATCCAACGCGAAGCTGGCTGGTTCAGCACTGGTGGTGGTTGATGCGGCGCTGACCTGTCACAAGTTGTCCAACACACCCGAGAATAAAAAGGTAGAAACGGCTTATAAGGAGGTTGGTGGGATCTTCGGCGGCTTGCTTGTTGGGGCGTCTATAGGGTTGGCCGTTGTGGCGATGGCCACGCCAGTAGGGTGGGTAGGGGCTGTCGTAATCGGCTCAGTTTCCGCTTATGGAGGAAGGGCGATTGGTGAGGCTGTAGGAAATGTCGTTCATACGAGCTTAGGCGATGTGTTCTCGCTCAAGGATGGAAAAATTCTAAACAGCTGGTGTCGTTGATGGATTTGATCATGGTGTATTGCTTGAAGTATGGTTTTATGTATGCTGGATACACCTTCCTGTCGCTTCCTGTTTCAACCTTCCTATTGGCCTACGCCGTACCCAAACACATCATCAAAAAGTATTTTCGTCAGCCGCATTTCAATGATGGTGATGACATGTTGTTTGATCACTTTCCTTTTCGTTATTACCTCACTCTGTGGATTGCTCAGTTGACTGCCATTGATTGGTTTGCGCGCAGGCGCAAGGCATACGATCTTCGCAAGGACAGCCCGCGTTATTGGCGGGTGTTGTCGTGGATCTATATCTGGATCATCGTGTTGCCCCCGATCATTGCTTTCTTTTCTTCTGTTCTGGGCATGTTCTACTTCGAATGGACCGGTCGCCCCGTGCCCAAAATTTAACCCCGTTGATTCAACACGGTTTTTACCCCCTTGTTTTTTGCTTTGAAGGAACCCCACTTGGGTTAGGCTGAAGATCGAATTCATCTATTCTTCGCAAAGGACCATGCCCATGATTCGCCTGCTTTATTTCAGCCAAACCAAGAGCGATGTCACCGAGGATCAAATTCAGCAAATCTTGCTCAAAGCCAGGGCAAAAAATGCTGAGTTGAACATCACCGGGGTTTTGTTGCATGGCGGTGGCATGTTCTTGCAGGTGTTGGAAGGGCCCGAACAAGCCGTGTTGAAGTTGTATGTGAAAATTCTGGACGATTCCCGTCATCGGGATTCGCGCATTGTGTACATCACCCCCACGCAAGACCGTTTGTTTGCCAACTGGACTATGGGTTTTCTAAACGACAACCCCTTGGATTTGGTGACCATGGCACAGTTGCGTGGCGAGCGGGTGGAATCGGTGCAGGCCGAGCAGTTTTCAGATTTGATCCGAAAGTTTGGCGCCAAGTTGATGGAGAAGTCAGCCAAGGCCTAAGGATCTTTATCGAGGCCCTTTGGCTGTCAAAAACAGCTCAACCATGTTGGCCAGTTTTCTTAAAACCCTGATTTGTGTGTCGTCGAACTGGCGGGGCACATAGTCGATCACGCACAGCGTGCCCACATTCACATTTTGAACATTTAAGGGCATACCCATGTAGCTTCGAATGTACGGGGCCTGTGTCACCAAGCGGTTTGTGTTGAAGCGTTCATCTTCTAGCGCATTGTTGACGATCAGCGGAGCACGGTCGAGAATGGCGTGGGCACAAAAAGCAATTTCCCTCGGCGTTTCTGCCACGCTCAAGCCATGTGCAGCTTTAAACCACTGGCGGTTTTTATCCACCAAGCTAACCGCGGCAATCGGCGTCTTCAGCGACTTTGCGGCCAGGTTAACGGCAACGTTGAAGCACAATTCAGATGGCGTATCCAGAATTCCAAGTTTACGCAGCACATCGAGCCGCTGCGGTTCATTCACGGGCATCGGAACTAGTTGCATGAGCGTCTCCTCTTTTGTAAGTTTTTGTAAGTATTTATACAGTTTAGGCCGGAATTGTTAAGTTGGGAAGGCCAACTTAGGTAACAAGTGTTAACTTGAGTGAATTCTCATGTGCTTGAATTTCAACGGTAAAAATGTGTTTTAATCCTCAAAACCCTTGTTGATAGGCCATTTATGCCCCACGTCACCTTGCTTGCGGACAAACCAGAGCGCATCGAAATACGTAATATTTTCTGTGTCGGTCGAAACTACACTGCGCACATTGCAGAGCTGGGCAATAAGCCTGCCGAAGACCCGGTTGTGTTCATCAAACCAACCTCGGCGTTGTTGAATCCGGGCGAGAGCATCACGCTTCCAGCGCATTCCAGCGATGTGCATCACGAAGCAGAGTTGGTGCTTCTCATTGGCCGTGGTGGCAAGAACATTGATGAATCTCAGGCGTTGAGCCACATTGCAGGCTACGGCCTTGGCCTGGACCTCACCGCGCGCGATTTACAAAACATCAACAAGAAGGCAGGCCTGCCCTGGGCAGTGGCCAAAGGCTTCGATTGCTCAGCGGTGGTGTCGCACTTTGTGCGTCCTGAGATGATTTGCACGCCCCAGTCCATTGAGTTTGATATGTATTTGAATGGGCAAGCCAAACAGCATGGGGACATTCGCAAAATGTTGTTCCCGATTCCGTTTGTGATTGCTTATTTAAGCAGGGTGTTCACCTTGCAGGCGGGCGATTTGATATACACCGGCACGCCAGAGGGCGTGGGGCCGATCGGCTCAGGCGATTGCATCCGTTTGGTGCTGCCTGAGCTGATCGATGTGGAGTTCACTGTGCAGTGAACGGGTGGTGTTGGGTGTTATTTCCTGTTGTTGCGCAGCATGAAAAAGCAAGCCATTAAACCGAGCAATCCAAACAGGTTCAATGCACCGCCACCACCTGGGTTGGCAAGGCTGCTGGTGCCGCCTGTTTCGGATGGCCCCAGGTTGCCGTCATTGCCGCTGCCCGTGTCACCGTTTCCACCGGTGTTGCCGCCGCCGGTTTCACCACCTCCTGAGCCACCACCGCCGGTTTCACCGCCTGTTGTTGGTAAGGCGCCCGCAATGGCCTGAAACTGAAGGTCGGTCATTTGCATTTTCACTAGGCCTTCGCTGGCAATGGTGACCTTTTCGATGTGCGCAAAATCCAGGCCGGTGAACTCAGCCAAGGGTAGTTTCACCATGTTCAGCAGGGTTTTGGCGCCTTCCGGGTTGGTGGCATCGCCCGGGGGTACATACAAGGCTCGTGAGTAGGCCGCCACGGGCAAGGTTTTGGAAGCGCCTGCGGTGTCGGTCATGGTCACTTTCAACATGGGGCTTTCGGTCAAGGCATTGTCACCGGCGAATACGGGCAGGCCTGCGCGGAAGGTGAAGCTGTCGAAGGATTTCACGTCTTTATCCCCGATCACGAAGGTGACTGCCGATTCATCATTGTCCGATTCCAGATACAGCTGCCCAGCGGTGGCCCAGGTGCGAATGCTGGGGCAGGCTGTCGAGGCGACAGTGCCACTGGCGTTGGTGGTGTTGCAGAACTCGAACCGATCCAAGTTGCTGGGCGTGTTGCTGCCCATCAGGTTGTTGGTGGCAAGTGAATCCATGTCCAGCACGTCGTCAATCACCAGCCGTTTGGAGGCGGGGCTTTGAATGCTCAGTTGAACGCGATCGTCGCAGGGCAGGCCTGCTTTGGCCTGTTCGACCGGGCATGCGTCGGCAGGCAGGCTGGCGTTGCCGGCCCAGTAGGGTGCGAATTGTTGTTCATTGCCCAGAAACAGGCGGAAGAACGAGGACATCAGGAATTCGCCGTGGCGGCGCTGGTCCAGCGGGTTGTCCCGGCCATTGTTTTCGCGGCCCAAATCGCAGTGACTGTCTGCATTGGAGTAATCATCTCCAGACCAGGTGGTGTTGTAGAAGTTGTGATTGGCGCCCATGGTGACCACCTGAAATTTTGGGGTCTCAATGGTTTCGGTGATGTAGCGGCTTTTGTCGTACATGAAGGCACCCTGCAAGTTGGACACATCGCCATCGCAGTAGGGCAGCAACACCGCAAAGTTCACATCGGGTGCGGCGATGTAATCAAAGTTGGTGGGGGCCAGTGCAAACACAGCCTTGATGTTGTGGGGCGCAATGAAGCTGCTTCCAGCCTGGTACACCGAGCCACCCACTTCCACGGTGGCTGGGCGGTTCTGGTTCACAGCAAGCACCTGGGTCACACCCTGGCCGCCGCGGGAATGGCCCATCAGGCCAATGCTGTTCAAATCCATTTTGCCGCGCAGGTTGGCAAACACATAAGGGTCGTTTAAGCGACTATAAAAGCCAGTGCGGTTGATTTCACGAAAAATATCCAGATGGTGAAGAATCAGCTGTGAGCGCTCGTTGGCACCGGCGTTGCCGACCAAGTCTTTGTCGTTCACATCGTTGGCGTTGATGGAAATCACCACATAGCCCTGAGCCGCCAGGTTTTGTGCCATGTAATCGTAGCCTTTGTGGTTTTCAACGCTTTTCAGCACTTGAATGGGCGCACCCAACACCCCGGGTATTTCGAGGTCGCATTCGCCGGTGCTTAAAAATTCGTTGCCCAGGTAGCTGCAGGTTACATGGCGGCCATGCAGGTACAGCACCACTGGGAAGGGCCCATCGCCATCGAGTGGGTAGCGCACCTGTGCTTCCACATCGGCTTGATACTTCACGCCTTCCGGGTCATTGACCAGTATTTGCGGGGCGGTGTAGTTGATGGGGGCCGATACGCGGCTGGTGTTGGTCAAATCGCGCACGCTGGCGGATCGGGGCTTGCTGTCGACGGGCAACAGTTGTGCACCAAAAGTGACAACGCTGGTGAACAAGGCGCTTACGCACAGTGCGCCAGTGAGAAATTTTCTGTAGGTATTGTTGTGTTGCATTGCACCATCTCCAAACATTTGTAGTCACACTTCCGGCCGGGTGCCAGATAAAACGATGTGGCTTTGCTTCAGTGGCGCAAGAGTTGTGCCGTGTAGTTAGGCGCAGGGCTCTAGCAATGTGAATTTTGTGCTATGCATCAAGTCGCAATTCAGAAGGACTTTTGCCAAACCAGCGTTTGCAGGCCCGGCTAAATGACGATGGGTCGGAAAAACCGAGGTCTAGTGCAATCGCGGTGAGTGGGTCGCGAGTGTGGCGCAGGCGTTGCAAGGCCAGTTGTTGGCGAAGCTGGTCTGTAATCAGGGCAAGGTTGGTGCCATCTTCGGCCAGTTTTCGCTGAAGGTTGCGTGGGCTCATGTTCAGGGCGCGCGCAATGTGTTCCAGTGTGGGCAAGCCTTGCTGCAAATGTGCTTTGATTTGTTCTTGCACCAGCCGCTGCAGGCTCAAGCTGGGTTTTAGCCGGTCAATGGCGGCCTGGCTGGCCAAGTCCAGGTGTTCAGCCACCAGGGCGTTGGCCCCCTTCAGCTTGGTTTGAACAGTGCTTAGCGCATAAACAAGTCGAATCACGGGTTGATTGAACACCACGGGTGCGCCAATGCTTTTGTGGAACAGGTCCAAATGTTCGGCTTTGGGCTCGGCGCGGGTCATCTCGACCTGCAGGGGTACCAGGCTTGGGTCGCCCAGGCCTTTGCCCGCGTTGGCCAGCAAGGTGACAAAGCCATCGATGGACTGGTCTGCGGGTTGGGCGTTGCCTTTGATTTTCAGCTCCACCACGAATTCATCGCCGTGGGTGTGAAGTTGAATTTCGCTGGCGTCGGTGACCAGGTCAACAAAGCGTCGCATGCGGTCAAAAGCCTGTTCCAGTGTGTCGCTGGCCATCACGCTTAAGCCTACGGCATGAAAAGTGGCTGGCGTGATGTGGCGTATTGCCCGAATGCCCAAAGTTTCGTCGCCCGTGATGGCGACTGCTTGTTGCCACAGTTGAGTGGTGTTGGCCACAGGGTAACGTGCCTCGGGCCGGTCCAGCTGGGTGATGTCCAGCTCGGCTTGGGCGAACAGTGGGGCAGGGTCGAGCCCCTGCGATACCAATTCATTAGCCAGGCCGCGCATCCAACTGGCCAGTGCCGTCGGTACATGTGTAGTGCCTGTGAAAACAGGTTTGGACGCGTTGTTATTCATTCATTGAGTCGTTGTTTGGCGCCAAAGGTCATGAGGTTGTCGTCTTGGAACAAGATTTACACCAGTACAGCAAGCATACTTCAATCAAGAAAAGTCATAACTAAAGAGGCAGAGCAATGTCGAATTTGAGTGAAAAGCTGATGAGCGAGCCCGCACAAGGGAAGGAAAACAGCCGCATCAAGCAAAACAGCATCAACGAACTGGATCAAAAGCGGATCGCGGCGATCAAATCGGCCGTGATCGCTGAAGGTGATCGCATTCGTGCCAAGTACCCAATCCTGAAACACCAGGATTTTATCGGCATGGCAATTTTGCTGTTGTCGATGGCGGGTGCCGTGTTGACTGGCTGGGCCTACATTGAGGGCATGATCGCCTGGTACGTGACCATTCCAGTGATTGCGATTTTTTTGAGCTTCACCCACGAGCTGGAACACGACCTGATCCATTACATGTACTTTCGCAAGAACAAGTTCATGCACAACCTGATGATGACTTTGGTGTGGATCAGCCGCCCAAGCACTATCAACCCCTGGTTGCGCCGCCACTTACACCTGCATCACCACAAGCATTCCGGCACCGCCACCGATTTGGAAGAGCGTGCAATCACCAACGGTGAGCGCTTTACGCCCATGCGCCTGTTGATGATGCTGGATCTGGAATTGTCTGTGGTGTTACGCATCATGAAAGTGCCCAAGCATCTACGCTTGAAAGCCCTGGCGCGTGGCGCGATTGGCAATTTCCCTCTGGCCACCGCGTTCTATGCCGCCTGGCACGCCTACGTGTTGTATTGGGCCGTTGAAGGTGTGGCCTGGGCTTTGGGCATGAGTGTGCCTTGGCCTGCTTTTGTAACGCCTGAACTGGTGGCCACGGCCAACACGGTTGCAGTTGTTGTGCTGGCGCCTAACCTGTTGCGTTCGTTTTGCATCAACTTCATCAGCTCGAACATGCATTACTTCGGCGACATCGAAGACGGTAACTTCGTGCAGCAGTGCCAGGTGCTTAACAGCAAGTGGTTCATTATTCCGCACCTGTTTTGTTTCAACTTCGGGTCAACCCACGGCATTCACCATTTCGTGGTTCGGGATCCGTTTTACATCCGTCAAATGACCGCCAGACGTGCGCACGAAGTGATGCGTGAAAATGGCGTGCGGTTTAACGACCTGGGCACTTTCAAGCGGGCCAACCGCTGGGAAACCAAGCCAGCCCAGGCCAAGCAGACCGGATACCAGGCCGCCTAAGAGCCAGTTGATCCGTCCCTGCCCCAGCTAGAGGGGGGCAGCGCTGTATTTGGTGTCACGGTTGTGAACGTCTAAGGCAACCTCATTCAGACACAAGGAGCACTTTTCGAGAGGAAAGTGCTCTTTTTTTATCTTTGAAATTCAGGGCCTTGGAGTTCAGACGGCTTCCATCTTATAATGGGGAGTTTTTCGTTTGAATTTGCGGGTGAAGCTGAAAATGCCTATTTATGCGTATCGCTGCGAAGCGTGTGGATTTGAAAAAGACGTGTTGCAAAAGCTGAGTGACTCACCTTTGACCGATTGCCCAAGCTGCGGGCAAGCCGAGTTTAAAAAGCAGGTCACAGCTGCTGGTTTTCAATTGAAAGGTTCGGGTTGGTATGTCACCGATTTCAAGGGTGGCTCTTCGGCCAAGCCCAGTGAATCGGCTTCATCGGCGCCAGCGCCTTCCAGCTCTGCGGCTGCACCCAGCTCGCCTGCGCCCAGCGCAGACGCCACTTAAGGTGCTTGTTTGAACACGTCTTTGTTGAAACGCTATCTGCTCACGGGCCTGTTGATCTGGGTGCCATTGGGCATCACGGTGTGGGTGTTGCATTTGGTGGTGGGTTTGATGGATCAAACTCTCACGCTGTTGCCTGATTCGTTTCAGCCATACGCCATTTTTGGTTTCAATGTACCCGGCCTGGGCGTGTTGTTGACATTGGCCGTGTTGTTGGGCACAGGCGTGTTGGCCGCCAACTTCCTGGGCGCTCGCCTGTTTCAGGCTGGCGATTGGTTGCTGTCTCGTACCCCTTTGCTGAAAATTGTGTACACCAGCGTGAAGCAGGTGTCTGATACCTTGTTAACGTCGTCTGGGCAGGCGTTTAGCAAGTCTGTGTTGGTGCCTTACCCCCACCCGGGTTTGTGGGCTTTGGGTTTTGTAACAGGCACACCACCGCAAGGCATACAAGACAGTTTGAGTGATGAGGGCAGTGTGGTGTCGGTCTATGTGCCCACTTCGCCAAGCCCGGCCTCTGGGTATGTCATCATGGTGCCCGAAAAATTATTGCGTCCGTCTGGCATGAGTGTCGACGAGGCCTTGAAGTACATTGTGTCTTTGGGGGTGGTTGCACCGCCCGAAGATGTGTCGAATCAACTCAAAAAAAGCGATTGAAGATTTCATGAAAATGCGTACTGATTACTGCGGCAACGTGTCGCAAACCTATTTGGGACAAACCGTTGCCTTGTGTGGCTGGGTACAGCGCCGACGCGACCATGGCGGCGTGATTTTCATCGACCTGCGCGACCGTGAGGGTTTGGTGCAGGTGGTGTGTGACCCGGACCTGCCTGACATGTTTTCAACCGCAGAGACCCTGCGCAATGAATTTTGCGTGCGCGTGGAAGGCCTGGTTCGCGCCCGCCCTGAAGGTACTGAAAACAGCAATCTGAAAAGTGGCGCTGTGGAAGTGTTGTGTAAATCGCTGGAAATTCTGAATGCGTCGGTTACACCACCGTTTCAGCTTGACGATGAAAACTTGTCTGAAACCACACGCCTGACCCACCGTGTGCTGGATTTGCGCCGCCCGCAAATGCAGAAGAATTTGATGTTGCGCTACAAAGTGGCCATGGCCATTCGCAACCACTTGGACGCACAAGGCTTTGTGGACATTGAAACGCCCATGCTCACCAAGAGCACGCCCGAAGGCGCGCGCGATTACCTGGTGCCTTCACGTGTTCACAATGGCGAGTTTTTCGCTTTGCCGCAATCGCCCCAGCTGTTCAAGCAAATGCTGATGGTGTCGGGCTTTGACCGCTACTATCAAATCACGAAGTGTTTCCGTGACGAGGATTTGCGCGCCGACCGCCAGCCCGAATTCACCCAAGTGGACATTGAAACCTCGTTTCTGACAGAGCAGGAAATTCGTGACCTGTTTGAAGACATGATCCGCAAAGTGTTCAAGCAAACCATGGGGGCTGAATTGCAAGACCCATTCCCCGTGATGACCTACGCCGATGCCATGGCGCGTTTTGGATCGGATAAGCCCGACCTGCGCGTGAAAATGGAATTCACTGAGTTGACCGACATCATGAAAGATGTTGATTTCAAGGTGTTCTCTGGCCCGGCGAACATGGACAACGGTCGTGTGGTGGCTTTGCGCGTGCCCGGTGGTGCAGCCATTTCACGTGCGGACATCGACAATTACACCAAGTTTGTGGCCATTTACGGCGCCAAAGGCTTGGCCTGGATCAAGATCAATGAATTGGCCAAGGGCCGTGAAGGTTTGCAGTCGCCCATCGTGAAGAACATTCACGACACCGCCCTGAATGAATTGCTCAAACGCAGTGGTGCACAAGATGGCGATATTCTGTTCTTTGGCGCAGACAAAACCAAGGTGGTGAACGACGCCATGGGTGCGTTGCGCCTGAAAGTGGGTCACAGCGAGTTTGGCCAGAAGCAGGGCCTGGTTCAAGGCCAGTGGGAGCCATTGTGGGTGATTGATTTCCCGATGTTTGAACTTGATGAAGAGGCTGGCCGCTGGGTGGCGTGTCACCATCCCTTCACCAGCCCCAAAGATGGTCACGAAGATTACCTCACCAGCGACCCCGGCAAGTGCCTGGCCAAGGCCTATGACATGGTGCTCAATGGTTGGGAGTTGGGCGGTGGTTCCGTGCGTATTCACAAGGAAAAGGTTCAAAGCAAGGTGTTCCGCGCCTTGAATATTTCTGAGGAAGAAGCGGCGGCCAAGTTTGGCTTCCTGCTCGACGCGCTTCAGTATGGCGCGCCTCCTCACGGCGGTTTGGCTTTTGGTCTGGATCGGATTGTGACCATGATGAGTGGCGCGGAAAGCATTCGCGATGTCATCGCTTTCCCCAAAACCCAGCGTGCGCAGTGCTTGCTGACGCAAGCGCCTAGCCCTGTGGACGAAAAGCAGTTGCGTGAATTGCACATCCGCCTGCGCCAGGTTGAACCCAAGAACGTGGCCTGAGTGGCCCCGGTCGAAGGTATTTTGAACGGAACAAAGATCCCTGTCTCGGTGCTGGTTGTCATGACCCGCCCCAGCGGGGATTTTTTGTTGATCGAGCGGGCCGACAAGGCTGGCTTTTGGCAATCGGTCACAGGCAGTCTGGATTTCCGGGATGAGCCACCCTTGGATGCGGCCTTGCGAGAACTGCGCGAGGAAACCGGGTTTGAAGGCAAGGCTGTGAATGCACCTGTGGTTCGGGAGGCGTCGCCCGCTGAGTTGTTGCAAGTGGGTTTGGTTCGCCCATGGCCACATCAACTTCAATATGAAATTTTTGAGCACTGGCGCCACCGATACCCAGCCGGGGTCACACAAAACACCGAGCATTGGTTTTTGGCGTGTTTGCCCGAAGACTTCAGCCCTCAGCTTGCTGCCCGGGAGCACGTGGGTTACGCTTGGGTCGATGCGACCGAGGCGGCGTCCCGTTGTTTTTCCCCGAACAATGCGCAAGCGATTCTGGAGTTGGCTGAGAAGTTGCGAAACTAGTGGGCTTGAGATGACCGCTTGCAGAAATACAAAGGGGCCCGGCGGGCCCCTTTTTTCATATACGGTGTGTAGAAGCTGCTAAATATGGTCTTAGACTTCGTAGTTGCTTTCAAATATTTACCATCACAGTATAGGGGTAACCCTAATTGAGGATCAATACCCATTGTCAATGACATGACTTGAATTGACTTGGCATTACTACACTTAAAAAACAATGAAAATTGAATAATGCGTCTGCGAATTGCAACCTACAACATTCACAAAGGGGTCATGGGGCTTAGAAAGCCAACCTTGACCATTCACGCCTTGCGCGAGCAACTCCATGAGCTCAATGCAGATTTGGTGTTTTTGCAAGAAGTGCAGGGGCGCCACGACAAGCACGCCGCGCGTTTTGAGCAGTGGCCGCAAGCGGGGCAGCATGATTTTTTGGCACAACACCCCTCTGCCATTGATGATTTACTGGGCCACGCCAGCCAAAACTATTTCACCGCCTATGGCATGAATGCGGTGTATTCACATGGGCACCACGGCAATGCCCTGTTGTCTCGCTACAAAATTGAATGGATGCTGAATCAGGATGTATCTGACCACAGGCTTGAACAGCGCGGCCTGTTGCATTGTTGCGTGCAGACACCGAAAGGCCCGGTGCATGCGCTGGTGGCCCATTTTGGCTTGTTGTACCGAAGCCGGGTGCGCCAGGCCACGAAGTTGATTGAACACGTGGAAAGCCACGTGCCACCGGGCACGCCGTTGGTGGTGGCCGGCGATTTCAATGACTGGCAGCGCCGTTTGGGGCCAGCATTGCAGCAAGGCCTGCAGGCCGAAGAGGTGATGCCCCTGGGTAAAGACAATCGCATGCTCAGTGTGGGGAGTTTCCCAAGCCGCTTTCCGCTACTGGGCCTGGACCGCGTGTTTGCCCGGGGCTTCGATGTGCATGAGGCGGCGGTGTTGCGCGGTGGCCAGTGGTCCAAGTTGTCAGACCATGCGCCTTTTGTAGTCGATCTGGAGGCCAATTGGTGAACGCCTTGCTGCCACCAGCGCCTGGCATGCGCGAAGGCAATTCTGTTGAGTTGCTTCAAGGTGGTTTGCAGTTGTTTCCCAAGGCTTTGGCTGCGATTGAGGCGGCCAACAACGAAGTGCGCATTGAAACCTATATTTTTGCCAATGACGAAATTGGGCATGCGTTTTTCGAGGCCATGTGCAAGGCGGCACAGCGTGGGGTGTCTGTTCGCCTGATATTGGATGGTTTTGGTGGCCAGGAGGGTGTAAACACTTGGGTGCCGCGCTTGCGTGAGCAGGGTGTGCAAGTGCGGGTGTTTCGCCCGGAGGGTTTTGTGTTCAAACCCAACCCCAGGCGTTTGCGGCGCATGCACCGGAAAATGATTGCCATCGATGGTGAATTGGCCTTTGTTGGTGGCATCAATTTGATTGATGACATGAACCATCGGGGGGAGCGCGACGAACTGGCGCAAGCCACTGCGCGTGCGAGACGCAGGCCGAATATTTCTGTGGGTTCAGTGAATGTCAGCCCACAGGAGGCTTTGCAGGTGAACACAGACCTGTTGGAACAAACGTTGGGGCCACGATACGATTTTGCCGTTGCTTTGCGCGGCCCGGTGGTTCAAGACGTGTGGCACAGCATGGATTGGTTGTGGTTGCAGGTCGGCCCCAATGGCGACGTCACCGACACGTTCAAGTCGGATTGGTGGAAAGAACGATTTGCCCAATTCAAAGACACTTTCGAACAGCAGAAAAAAGCGAGCCCGCCGCCCAAGGTGGGCGCATCGCGGGTGCAGCTGGCCGTGCGGGATAATTTTCGGGCGCGCCGGCGAATTGAAAAAGCCTACTTGCAGGCCATTGGGCAGGCACACACATCTGTAGTGTTGGCCAACGCCTATTTCTTGCCAGGCCGTAAATTGCGACGGGCCCTGTATGAGGCCAGAGAGCGCGGAGTGGTGGTCAAGCTGTTGTTGCAGGGCCGGGTTGAGTACCGTTTGCAGCATTACGCCACGCAGCACCTGTACTCCAATTTGTTGGGGCGGGGGGTGGAGGTGTTTGAATATCTACCCGGTTTTTTGCACGCCAAGGTGGCGGTGGTGGATGCACATTGGGCCACAGTGGGTTCGGCCAATCTGGACCCGTTGAGCAGCCTCTTTGCGCGCGAAGCCAATGTGCTCATCGTGGACCGAACTTTCGCCCGTGATCTAAAGGCCTGCTTGCTCAATGCCATGGAGCGCGAATCGCGCTGTGTGGATGTACAAGACCATGCGCAGCGCCCTTTGAGCGAGCGTGCCTTCAGTTGGGTGTGTTATAAATTGATGCAGTTGGCGGTGTTCCTGGGTGGTTTTGGAAGCCGTTATTAGTGGTTGTTTTTGAAGGTTGTGCAGCATGGATTTGGTGGTGAGCCGACCGGAAGGTTTGTATTGCCCGCCCGGTGATTTTTACATCGACCCTTGGCGAAAGGTGGATCGGGCCGTGATCACCCATGCGCATGCCGACCACGCCCGAACCGGGCACAATCATTACCTGTGTGCCGAGCCGGGCGAGCGCGTGCTTCGGGCCCGCTTGGGTCGCATTCAACTCGATACCTTGCAGTATGGCCACACCACCGTGCACAACGGGGTTCGCATTTCCCTTCACCCGGCCGGGCATGTGTTGGGTTCATGTCAGGTTCGCCTTGAATACCAAGGGCAGGTGTGGGTGGCCAGTGGCGATTACAAGGTAGGCGCAGACCCCACCTGTGCGCCTTTTGAGCCGGTGCAGTGCCACACATTCATCACTGAGTCCACCTTTGGTTTGCCCATTTATCGTTGGGAAAACGACGCGCAAGTGTTTGCCCAAATCAACGACTGGTGGGCCAGTAACGCGGCGCAAGGCAAGGCCAGCGTGTTGTATGGCTATTCGTTTGGCAAGGCGCAACGCTTGTTGGCCGGGGTGGACAGCAGCATTGGCCCCATTGTGTGCCACAGCGCCGCCCAGGGCTTGAACCAAGCCTACCGCGACAGCGGTGTGGCTTTGCCCCACACATTCACAGTCAGTGAAGTGAGCGACAAAAGCATGTACAAAAACTGCCTGGCCATTGCACCACCCGCGGCGCAGGGTGCCAGCTGGATGAAGCGCTTTGGCTCGTCTTATTCCGATGCGCTGGCCTCGGGCTGGATGCAATTGCGCGGTGGGCGCCGGCGCAGCAATGTGGACCGCGGCTTTGTGTTGTCCGATCACGCAGACTGGCCTGGGCTGATGAAAGCCATCGGCGCCACCGGGGCCGAGCAGGTGATCGTGACGCACGGCTATGTGTCGGTGATGGTGCGCTGGCTTCAAGAGCAGGGCTTGAATGCCCGCGCCTTCGTAACCGAATACGGTGGGGAGCAGGGCGGCGATGAACTGGATTTGCAGGCCGGTGCAGCAGGCAGTGCTGATGCCCCTGAAGGCGGGCAGGTGAAGGCGTGAAGCAATTTGCGCAATTGTTTGCTCAACTGGATGGGGCCACCTCCACCCGCTATAAGGTAGAAACCTTGGTGACCTATTTCAGGCAGGCCCCTGCCGAAGATGCTGCCTGGGCGGTTTACTTTCTATCGGGCGGAAAGCCCAAGCGAACGGTGCCCACCAAAACCTTGCGTGAGGCTGCGCTGGCCATCAGCGGCTTGCCGGATTGGTTGTTTGAAGAGTGTTACCAAGCCGTGGGTGACCTGGCTGAAACCATAGCCCATGTGTTGCCTTTGCCTGCACAACAGTCGAAGAATGCAGCCGAGGATTTAAGCCTGAGTGCGTGGATGACGCAGCGTATTTTACCCTTGCGTGACATGCACCCCGACGAGCGACTGGCCGCGGTGGTGCGTTATTGGCAAGTGCTGGGCGCCATTGAACGCTTTTTGTTTGTGAAGCTGGTGGGTGGTGGCTTTCGGGTGGGCGTGTCTAAATTGTTGGTGACTCGTGCTTTGGCCGAAGTGGCCGGGCTGGATGCCAAGGTGGTGGCCACCCGCATGATGGGCTATGCCGACGCCAGCTCAAGCCCTGCGGCTGCAGATTTTCAGCGTTTGATCGCGCCATTGGGCGACCCTGTGCACGGCGAAAGCCCGGTTCGTCAGGGCCAGCCATTGCCTTTTTTTCTAGCGCACCCGTTGCAAGGCGAACCCGAGGCACTGGGCTCGCTTGAAGACTGGTTGGTGGAGTGGAAATTCGATGGCATTCGTGCGCAGGTGGTGAAAGACGCCAACCGGGTGTGGGTGTGGTCACGCGGCGAGGAATTGGTCAGCGAACAGTTTCCGGAATTGCAAAACGCTTTTGCCCAGTGGCCAGAAGGCAGTGTGCTGGACGGGGAAATACTGGTGTTTGAAGGCGACAAACCCGCTGGTTTTCAGGCCCTGCAGGCGCGGTTGAACAGAAAAGTGGTCAGTGCCAAATTGCAGGCGCAGGCACCTGTGCTGTTCATGGCCTACGATGTGTTGCGCTTGGGCGGCCATGAATTGGTGGGTTTTCCCCAACACCAAAGGCGACACCTGCTGGAGCAATTTGTAACTGAACATTCGCAGGCCTGTGTGTGGAACAACATGGCGCGCCTTTGCGTGTCGCCTTTGGTTCAGGAACCGAGCTGGCAAGCCTTGAAAAACCTGCGTGAAGAAAGCCGCGAGCGTGGTGTGGAAGGCTTCATGCTCAAGCAGCGTAACGCCTTGTACGGCGCAGGCCGCACCAAGGCCGATGGGGTGTGGTTCAAGTGGAAGGTTGAGCCCATGACAGTGGATTGTGTGCTGGTGTACGCCCAGCGCGGGCACGGTCGCCGTGCCAACTTGTACACCGACTACACCTTCGCGGTGTGGGAAACCCCGCCCGAGAACGCCGCCCAGGCCCAGGCCGTTGCGAAGGCCATTGCGCAAGGCGAAAAAGTGCAAGACACCACTGCGCGCGGTTTGCCCCGGTTGGTGCCGTTTGCCAAAGCGTATTCTGGCCTGAGCGATGAAGAATTCAAGCAGGTGGATCGGGAAATTCGCAAACACACCGTGGACAAATTTGGGCCCGTTCGCACGGTGGTGCCCACCTTGGTGTTTGAATTGGGTTTTGAAGCCATTTCCCGTTCGAGTCGCCACAAAAGTGGGGTGGCGGTGCGGTTTCCGCGTATGCTGCGCATTCGCCATGACAAGCCCCTGCATGAAGCAGACCACTTGCAAACTTTAGAAGCCTTGTTGCCAAAGGAAGCCGCCGTTTGATTGATGAAGCCCCCCTGTTGCTGGGCATTGATTTCTCCAGCAGCCCAACCAAGAAAAAGCCCATCGCCGTGGCGGTGGGGCAGTGGCAAGGCTCGGTGTTGGCGGTTGAATCCCTGTTGTCGCTAACCACCCTCGTCGAGTTCGAGGCTTTGCTGGTGCAGGGGCCACCCCCCATCGACAAGCACGCTCCCGAGAACCACCCGGCACAACCCCATTTTATAGCCGGCATTGACATGCCTTTTGGCTTGTCCCGAAAACTGGTGGACGGGCTGAAATGGCCGGGCGTTGGGCGTACCGATTTCAAAGCCTGGGAGCAGTTGATTGATCACTACGGGACCATGACACGGGAGGAAATTCGCACCACTTTCAAGGCCTGGTGTGATGCACGCCCCGCTGGCCACAAGTTCGCGCACCGGGCCTGTGACGGCCCTGCGGGCTCGTCGCCTTCCATGAAATGGGTCAACCCGCCAGTGGCTTACATGCTGCATGCAGGTGCGCCATTGCTCAAAAGCAGTGGGGTTCATATTCCAGGCATGCAGCGTGGTGATCGGCGCCGTGTTGCGCTGGAAGCCTACCCCGGTTACCTGGCCCGGCAAATTCTGAACCGTGCCAGTTACAAAAGCGATGACCCGAAAAAAGACACTGCGGACCGACGAATGGCGCGCTCCGAGTTGTTGTGCGCGCTGGAAGAAGGCATGTTGTTTGGCATCAAGCTGATGGTGCGCCCCTACTTGCGTGCGCGCCTACTCGAAGACGTGAAAGCGGACCACCTTGATGCGGTGTTGTGTTGCCTGGTGGCGGGTTGGGCTGCAAAGCGCGCCGATGCCCATTTTGGTTTGCCCAAGCTGATTGACCCGGTGGAAGGCTGGATCGCCGGCGTGCCCCCGCTATAATAGGCAGGCAACTTTTTCCTACAGGCCCTTTGTGAAACACCCCGATGTTGTGAACTTGGACCAGTTGAGTGAATACTCAACGGTGATTGATGTGCGTTCCCCGGCGGAATTCGAGGAAGACCATATTCCCGGTGCCATCAGTTGCCCGGTGCTGAGCAACGAGGAGCGCGTCACCGTGGGCACCCTGTACAAACAGGTGTCGCCCTTCGAGGCCAACAAGGTGGGCGCAGCTTTGGTGGCACGCAACATCGCCATGCACCTGGAGCAGGTGTTTGCTGGCCACGACCGCAACTGGAAACCCCTGATTTACTGTTGGCGCGGTGGCAACCGTTCCGGGGCCATGGCGCATATTTTGAGGCAGGTAGGTTGGGGTGCTGCGCAACTGCGTGGCGGGTATAAAAGCTTTCGCACCAGCGTGGTTCAGGCATTGGCGCAACGCCCCGCCGAGTTCGATTACCGCGTGGTGTGTGGCGAAACTGGCAGCGCCAAAAGCAGACTGCTTGAGGAAATTCGATTGCTGGGCGGGCAGGTGTTGGATCTGGAGGCTTTGGCTTGCCACAAAGGCTCAGTGCTCGGTGTATTGCCAGATCAGCCTCAGCCATCCCAGAAAATGTTTGAAACCCGGGTGCTGCACCAGCTTGAACAATTTGAACCCTCCAAACCCGTGTTTGTGGAAGCCGAAAGCAAGAAGATCGGCGTGTTGCGCGTGCCCGAGGTTTTGTTTGACACCATGTCCAGCCGGGGCAAGGTGATTCGGGTGGTGTCGCCGGTTCCGGCGCGCGTTGAGTTTCTAATGCGCGATTATGATTACTTTTTGCAAGACCCCGAAGGTTTGAAATCCCAACTTGATTTTCTGCACAAGTTGCATGGTCACGCTGTGATTCATCGCTGGAAAGACATGATCGACGCCAACGACTGGCCAGGCCTGGTCACTGAATTGCTGGTGAACCACTATGACCCGGCCTATCGCCGTTCCACACCGTTTAACCTACAGGGGCTTGAGCAGGCGCAAGTGGTTGAACTGGCGCGCTTGAATGATGCCGATTTAAAGCACGCGGCACAGCATGTTATGGCGACGGCTGCGGCAGTTCAATCAACACGCTGAAGCCACCTTTTGCCCGGTTTTGAGCGCTTAAACGCCCTTTGACAGCCTGCACTGATTTTTTCGCAATTGCTAAGCCCAAGCCGTGGCCAGAATGTTGACCATGTTTGAAAAATGGCGTGAACAGTTTGGGTAGCAACTCTGCTGGCACGCCCGGACCTTGATCGTCGAATGCAATGCGAAGCCCGCGCCGGTGTGCTTCGCAACGCACCGTAACCTGCCCTTGTGCGGGCGTGTGCTTCAGTGCATTTCGCAGCACATTGTCGAATGCACCTTGCAGGCTTTCAGGGTCGCAGTGCAGTCGGAATGACTGCACTTGGTTGATGAAGACCACTTCTTTGTTGTCTTGTTCGGCTTCAAATTGCGCATCCTCGACCACCGCGGTGAGTAATTCAATCACGTTGTGGGGCGCCAGGTTGGGCGTGGCCTCGCCGGAATCGAGCCGCGACAAATTCAACAGTTGACCAATCAATTGGTCAAGCCGCTCCGCTTCGGTTTCAATGCGGTGCAAGCTGTTGTCGAGTTGGGCGGGGTTTTGGCGAGCCAGGCCCACTGCCAGGTTCAGGCGTGCCAGGGGCGAGCGCAATTCATGCGACACATCGTGAAGCAGCGCTTTTTGTTGATCGATGCGGTTTTCAATTTCTTCGGCCATGTGGTCAAAGCCATTGAGCAGTTCGCCAATTTCGTCGTTTCTCTTTCGCCCTTTGCTTGCAATCCGTATGCCCAGTTGCCCTTTGCCCGCTTCCCGAAACGCGTGCTTCAAGGTGTTCAAAGGGCGGCTGAATGTATAGGCCAGTGCGCCAGCGAACAACAAGCTGGCCAGAAAAGCCGCCACCAGGCCTGCACCGGGTATGGGCGGCAGTGGCGGCTCAAGTGAAGTGTTGCGTTGACCTTTGAGTTCACGTGGTGTGCGTTCAGTGGCGCTGTCATGGGTCGGTTCGCTGTTGAGCTGCGCAGCAGGTAACTGGCTTTTCTTAAGTTTCGGAATAAAAATCAGCCACTGCGTGTTGTCCAGTGCGGTCACTCGCAATATGCCCGATTCAACATCCGGTTCACCCTGTAACAAAGGCTCCAGGCGCTGCGCAATGTTGGCAGGCAACTCCCGGTTCAGGATGTCTTTGCCTTCAGCGGATACGGCGAACACTGGCACGGTCAGCCCGGTGCGCTGTCTGTTTCGAGTCAACAGTTCTTCCAGTGCGCCCGGTCCTTTGCCTTCAAGCACCGCCTGAATGGTTTCAAGCATGAATTGCGCACGGGGCCCTTCGGCGATGTCGCTGCTGGCGGGCTTTCCACGCATCAGGTACAAGGCCGAGCCTGTGGCAATGGCAGCGGCAATCAAACAAAGCCAGAAACCGAAAAAAAACTTCCAGAAGAGTTTACCCATGTTCAGTCCAGGTTCAATTGATAGCCTTGGCCGCGAATGGTGTGCAAAGTCAGGGGTTGTTGCTCGTTGTTTAAGTCCAGTTTCGTGCGCAGGCTGCTGAGGTGTACATCGATGCTGCGGTCGAACCGCTCAAGCGCCCGGCCCAAGCCTTGTTCACTGAGTGTGGCTTTGGTGACCACCTGGCCGGCATTGGCCATCAACACTTCAAGCAGGTTGAATTCTGCACTGGTCAGGTCCACTTCCTGATCGTTCAAGGTGACCTTGCGTTTGGCCGGGTTCAAGGACAAGGGGCCAAGTTGCATGGTCTGTTTTGGGGTGCTGCCGGGTTCGTGACTGCGACGCAAAATGGCGCGCACGCGCGCCACGATTTCACGTGGCAGGCAGGGTTTGGGTACGTAGTCATCGGCGCCCAGTTCAAGGCCAACGATTCGGTCAATGTTGTCTCCCCTTGCAGTCAGCATCAACACCGGTGTGTTGTGTTGCAATCGAATTTGTTTCAGGGTTTCAAGGCCGTTTTGTTGGGGCATCATGACATCGAGAATGACCAGTTGAAACGCTTCTTCGTTCAGGCGTTTCAGGCCGTCGATGGGGCTTGCGCAATGGGTTGCGTCGAAGCCCTCACCGCGCAGGTATTCGCACAGCATGTCACCCAGTTCAACGTCGTCGTCAATGTGGAGAATTCGATTCATGGCAATGCCACCTCAGGAATGTTTGGTGCCATTGTCATGTTAATCGGCGCGGCTGAGCATGTGACGGCTCGGTCTTTTCGCATTTGTTTTGCTTTACCCATCTTTACATCCCGCAAACGCATGTTAACGCGCGTATTGCGCACAATCGAGTCGTGTTCTAACCAAGGAGTTCAAACATGCAAGTTTCACGATTGACTGTTCAAAAAATGATTGCTGTCACCGCCATGGCCATGGCCTTGCCCATGAGTGCTTACGCTGGCCACCACGGCGATGGTCATAACCAGGGTCAGTCCGAAATGCGTGGTCATCACCACCAAGGCATGGGGCTGTTGAAACAGCTTGATTTGACAGAAGAACAACAAGCCAAAGTAAAGGACATCATGAGTCAGCAAAAAAACAACATGAAGCAAGCCATGGGCGATCGCCGGGAACACCGCGATGACATGCGTGGCTTGGTCGAATCTGATGCGTTTGACGCACAAAAGGCACGCGCCTTGATTGCCGAGCAGCAAGCTCAAGAATTGGAAATGAAGTTGGCCATGCTCAAGGCGCAGCATGAAATTTACAAGCTACTGACTCCTGAGCAGCGTGAAAAAGCGAAAGCCATTCGCGCCGATTACAAGGAAAAGCGGGCTCAGAAGAAATCACAACGCCAAGCCGAACCGACCACCATGTAAGCGTTCAGCGGCCACGGTGAGGCTTGTAGGTACTTTTCCAATCACCAATTGAAGTATCCCAGCAGCAGCTGTTTTGCCTCTATACTGTGTCCGAAAAGGAGACAGTACATGAGGCAATCTTTTATTCGAAGCGCAGTGGCTCTGGGTTTGACTGCTGCAAGTTCAGCCGCTTTTGCGGCGCCCCCCGGTTTGTTGATGACTTACAGTTTCGACAGCTTGAGCGGCAAATTTGGTCAGGCCAGTGAAACCAAAGCGAAGTCGTACACTTTGGGTGCAACCTTGATCGGTGAAGATTATCGTGCATCGGTGTTCATCCCTTATATTTCGCTGGAAGGCCCGGGTACCGTGGTGTCGGGTACCGTGTCGGGTTCGAATGGCCAACGCCGCACAGCGAAAGGCTTGGGCGATATTGTCGCCACCTACACCGAAGACTTGATTGGTGGCATTCAAACCAAAGGTTTTGCGATGTCGGCCACAGGCCTGATCAAGATTGCCAGCGGTGATGAAGACGAAGGTTTGGGTACTGGCAAAACAGACTTCGGTATTCAAACCGACTTGGCTTATCGTTTGCAAAACGGTGTGTCGTTCACCACCGTGTTGGGTCGTCAGTTCTACGGCAAAACCAGCACCTTGCCTTTGCAGGACGGCAATTATGTGACCCTGGGTGTGGGTTTGCCATTGACCGACATGTTGTTTCTCAACGTGACCACTTCTCAACGGGATGAGTTGATTGCCGGCACTGAAAAGCGCAAGGAAAGTGCAATGTCTGCAGTGTATGCGCTGGACCAAACTTCAGCGCTTCAGTTCGGCTACACGCGCGGGCGCACAACCGCCAGCCCTGATGACGTGATTTCTTTCAGTTACGTTTCGCAGGTCGAGTAAATGTGTAAGGCGCCCAAAACCGACCCGTTCGGTTTTGGGTAAGCCAAAGCGGCTCTGATTCCGCAAACTATCCCTACCTTGTGGCCTAACTTGGTCTAGAATGTTTTAATAATTCAAGCGTTTGTTTGAATTACTATTCCATTCCAATCATTAGGAGACAACTTCCATGGCTTTTTCAACCCAATCCAAACTGGGCGATCTGCTGGAGAACGAACAAACTGCGGCCATTTTAGAAAAACACATGCCCGGTATTTCCACACATCCGCAAATCGGCATGGGCAAAGGCTTTCCTTTGGCCGTGGTGGCTAACTTTTCGGGCGGTTTGATTACCCCGGAAATGCTGGAAGCAGTGGATGCTGATTTGGCCAAACTGGGCTGATTCTCAACTTGTTGAGAATTGATTGTTCCAGTTGGTTGTGCAACGGCGAGTGGGCCAAGCCCGTTCGCCGTTCTGTTTTTATCGATGAGCAAGGCATAGACGAATCCGAAGAGTGGGATGAACATGACGCCCATGCGCTGCATGTGGTGGCTTGGTGGAAAGAAGAAGTGGTGGGCACAGCCCGTTTATTGCCTGAAGGCAAAATAGGGCGTATGGCGGTGTTGCCGCGATACAGAAACAAAGGAATTGGCAGTGCAATGCTTTGTGCATTGCTGGCGATCGCCAAGGAAAAACAGATGCCTGTTGTGCGTTTGAGTGCGCAGCAACAGGCTGTTGGGTTTTATCGTCGTCACGGTTTTGAGCCAGACGGTGCGCCTCACGAAGAAGTGGGTATTGCGCACCAGTGGATGGTGCAGAACCTGACTTCACTATAAGGATTGGGCTTGTGGCCAAGGTATTGAAGGAAGCAAAACAAGAGGACGGGCGCAGGGGCGACATTGTGCGCGCTGCCGCCAAACTGTTCCGTGACAAAGGCTACGATGGCGCCAGCATGCGGGCCATTGCCAATGCCGTGGGCATGCAGTGTGGCAGCCCGTTTTACCATTTCGCCAGCAAGCAGGATATTTTGGTGGCTGTGGTTGAAGAGGGCCTTCGACAGGGCCTTGAAAAGACCCGCGCAGTGGTTCGCCCGGGTTTGCAAGCCGATGCCCAATTCCGTGCGTTGGTGAAGGTGCACCTGAGCATTATTCTTGAAGACGGCAATGATTTCATTCCGGTGATGCTATACAACTGGCGCTGCCTGGATGAAGAACACCAGCGCCGCTTGATTGCCACCAAAGACGAATACGACGCCATTTGGCAAGAGGCAGTCAATGGTTTGCATGCGGCTGGCCACATGGGAACTGACCCCAAGTTTTCGCGCTTGATGGTGCTCGGTGCAATGAATTTCATGGTGACCTGGTTCAAGCCACGCAAGGGTGAAAACCTGGATGTGTTGACCGACAAGGTCGTGGATTTTTTTCTGGGCTGAATCACAAAGAAGAAAACCTTGTTCACCGCCTTTCAAGGCACATGAACAAGGTTTCTGTTTCACTTCAAACCAACTTTGGGTTGGTTGTTTAACGCAGCAAGCCGGTCAATGAAGCGGGGCGAGAGGCAATCACGCTTTGCACCAGGCTTGATGTCATCGCGGTGATGGCGCTGAGCTGGCCTGCGTTCATGATGCTGGCTGTTGCGCTCAGGTTGTTGACCACATTCGCAGAAGCCAAACCTGCAACGTTCAAAGTTCCTGATTGTGCTGCATCAGCGGCCAGGTTCAAACCGCTGGTTTGATCAACAATTCCTTGCACGGTATTTAGTGTGCCGCCCACCACGCCTTCAACCGCATTGCCGGCGGTTTGGTACGCGCCGTCCAATTGGCTGGCCATTTGGCGTTGCATCTCGTTGCTGCGCTCGCCACCCAATTCGATGGTTGCAGACACGCTGGCTTCGGCTTTGGCGGCGACATCGCCCGCTTGTTCTTGGCCTGCCTGTGCAGATTCACCGGTGCGTTGACCTGCATCAGCGGTTTGCTCGCCGCCTTCTGGGGCTTGTGTTGCAGGTTCTGGCTGCGCAGTCACGGGTGCGGGCTCTGGCGTTGGTTGTGCTTCTGGTGCAGGAGCGGGTGCAGGTGCAGCTTTTGGAGTCTGAAACAGGCTGACTTTAACTTCGCCCTTGGCCTGCGCTTGTGCATTGGCTTGCTGATTGGCATGGGCCTGGGCAAAGAAAGCGCCCCAGCCATTCAATGTGGCGATATCCGATGCATGTGCGGTGGGCACTGCAAATGAAGTGGCAATGGCTGCAGCGATGGCGATCTTTTTAACTAGCATAGAGTTCTCCTGAATTTGAGTTTGTAGGCATTTCTTCTGCCTCACATCTCTACTTACGGAGACACCTTGTAGGAAAAAGATAACTAACAAGGGGGTACGCCCAAGCAGGTGTACCCCCGTGTGGGGTTCCTTACCCTTGTATGGGAAGGTGCAGCAGCAATTGAGCCATGCTTTTACCAAGCGGGTCGTTGCGCATGGAGCGCATGCCGCCACCATCGAGTGCGTCGCTCATGACCACATTGAAGGCATTCAAAGTGGGCAGTGCGTACACCCGAACTTCGCCTTTGACCCACTGCGACAGGTGTTGTTTGATGGCCTGTGGGCTCAGCAATTGCTGAATCAATGGTGTGTGTGCCGGGTTTCTGGCCACAATGCCGACGTTGCTCGTGTTGCCTTTGTCGCCGCTTCTGCCATGCGCAATGTGTATCAAAGGCAGTCCTCGAAGTTCAGCCGGAATGGGTAAGGTGTTTTCCCGGGAAACCAGTACATGGTTGTCAGAGCTGTCAGCATCGCTCTTCGGGCTTGGGTGAAGTGGTTCTTGATATTGCAAGGCGGTGTCGTTCAACATCACCTTGGGCGTTTGCAAGGTTTTGTCTACAAAACAGGTGAACAGCTTGACCAAGGGGCTGACATTGGGTCGGCCCATGCCAAAGTTGCCACTGGTGCCTGGCGCGTAACTGGTGCCGGCGGGGGCAATTTCCCGGGAAAATAGCGCGGCACCTTTTTTGTCCCTATGGGTGATGGCCACGCGCACCACGGCTTCGGCTTGCAAGCCTTCATCGCTGCCGATCACTTCAATGTGCGTGTTGGAAAAGTCAGAAAGCCCGGCTTTGGTCAACAACATGCGGCAGCGCGCCAGTATGGTTTCACCGGTGCGTTGGGCTTTGGCCCGGGCGTCAAAGCCAGCGATAGAAAGCAAGCCAATGCAGCGAAAACCGTCGGGGTAAGTGGCGCACACTTTGTATTGCCCACTGGGCGCCTGGCCTTTGGCATTGTGAATGCGCACCCGGTTTGGGCCGGTTTCTTCAATGTGCACGTGAGAAAAATCGCACACCACATCGGGTAGAGCATAGCGGGCCGGGTCGTGAATTTCATAGAGCAGTTGTTCTGTGGCCACGGCTTTGTTGATCAAGCCGCCTGTGCCCTCGGGTTTGCACAATTCAAAAGTGCCGTCCGCCTGCACCTCAACAACCGGGTAACCGATATTGGCCCAGTCGGGCACGCTTTCCCAATCGGTGAATAGCCCGCCTGTGGCTTGTGCGCCGCATTCCACGATGTGACCGGCCAGGCTGCCTTGCGCCAATTGGTCCAGGTCGTTGGGCCCCCAGTTGTACTCGTGAATGAGTGCCCCCAGCACCATGGCGCTGTCCACCACGCGGCCTGTGATTACAATGTCGGCACCCGCATTCAGCGCAGCTGCGACCGGAAACGCGCCCAAGTAGGCATTGGCGGTGAGTAGAAAGGGCGGGGCGGGTTCGCCCGATTGCGCGTCTTGTAGTTCAATGCCACTGGCTCGCAGTTGGGCCAGGGTTTGCGTGGCGTCATCGCCACTGACCACGCCAATACGGATGTCCACGCCGTTGGCCTGCATGGCTTGCTTCAGGGCCTCAGCGCAGGCTGCAGGGTTCAGGCCACCCGCATTGGCGATGATCCGGATGCCTTTGCTTTTGGCCACGGGCAAGGCTTTTTTCATCAATTCAATGAAATCGAGCGCATAGCCATGTTCCGGGTTTTTCATGCGCATGCCTGCCATGATGGCCATGGTCAATTCCGCGAGGTAATCGTAGGTGATGTAGTTCAACCCGGGTACGCCCAGCAGTTGCTCTGTGCCCAGGCTGCTGTCGCCCCAGAAGCCGCAGGCGCCGCCGATTTTGATGGGTGTGGGGGGTGTTTGGCTCATGAATATTGTCCGCTGAATGGAAAAAACATCATAACAAAGGGTTTATGAAAATCAAACGTTTGTTAGAATAATCACATACAGGCCGTTGACACCGCCCTTGCTGCACGCGAGAATCAACCCCATCACAATCAAACGATCGTTTGAATCAACAGGACCTCACAGTGAATTCATTTCAATCCGTATTTCGTTCCAACCTTTTTGAAGGGCAAACCATTGTGGTCACCGGCGGTGGCTCGGGCATAGGCCGTTGCACTGCGCATGAACTGGCGAGTTTGGGTGCCAACCTGGCACTGGTGGGGCGCAAAATCGAGAAGCTTGAAACCGTTAAAACGGAAATTGAGCAAACCTGTTCAGTGAAAGTGAGTGTTCACAGTTGCGACATTCGGGAAGAAGACAAAGTGGTGCAAACCGTGGCTGATATTTTGAAGGAACACGGCCATATTCACCATTTGATCAACAACGCCGGTGGCCAGTTTCCAGCACCGCTCAGCGCGATCAATGCAAAGGGCTGGGAAACGGTGGTGCGCAACAACCTGACAGGCGGTTTCTTGATGGCGCGCGAGGTGTTCAACCAGTACATGGTCAAGCACCTTGGGAAGGTGGACATGTCGATCACCAACATCATCGCTGACATGTGGAATGGCATGCCCGGCATGGGCCATTCGGGCGCTGCGCGCGCTGGCATGTTGAATTTCTCGGAAACAGCATCGCTTGAATGGGCGCCGGTTCGCGTGAATGCGGTGGCGCCCGGCTTCATTGCATCCAGCGGGATGGACACCTACCCCGAGCCCATGAAGCAAACCATCATGCAACTGGACAAAACCATTCCTTTGCAGCGCCTGGGGCTGGAGGCGGAAGTGTCAGGCGTATTGACCTTTCTGTGTAGCCCCGCTGCGTCGTTTATTTCGGGCAGTTGCATTCGGGTGGATGGCGCAGCGCCCAATGCCAAGCGTGTGTGGCCCATGGTGGGCAATGGTCAACAAAACCCGCCATTCAACAGTTTCCACCTGGGCGGCGTGCCCGAGGTGATTCGTCGGCGCGATGCAGATCGCGCGGCCAAGAAAAACAACACTTCGAATTAATACACAAGGGAAACTTCAATGCCCGTTTTAAACACAGCCCTGGTTTCCGGTTCGAACGAATTTGCAGCCAATGCGCAGGCCATGAATGAAGCCCTGGCGCAATTGCGCGAACTGGAGCAACGCACCCGTGATGCGTCGGCCAAAGCAGGCCCATCGTTTGCCAAACGCGGGCAGTTGTTGCCGCGCGACCGGGTTGCTTTGTTGCTCGATTCAGGTTCGCCGTTTCTGGAATTGAGCACGTTGGCGGGTTATTTGCAAGACGAACAAAAGCCTGAGAAAAGCCGCCCCGGTGGCGGTTTGATTGCGGGCTTGGGTTATGTGGCCAATACGTTGTGCATGGTGGTTGCCAGCGATTCCGGCATTGAAGCGGGTGCACTTCAGCCTTTCGGTATTGAAAAAATGCAAAGGGCGCAAGACATCGCGCTGGAAAACAGGCTTCCATTCATCAATCTGGGTGAGTCTGCAGGTGCGAACCTGTTGAAGTACAAGGTTGAGCAC
This sequence comes from Limnobacter sp., assembly GCA_964229025.1. GTDB lineage: Bacteria > Pseudomonadota > Gammaproteobacteria > Burkholderiales > Burkholderiaceae_B > Limnobacter. The sequence goes on from CAXRAE010000004.1 coordinate 73,209, forward strand.
TTTATTTTGGGCGGTGGCAACTTTTATCGCCTGGCGAAGTTAAGCGCCGCTGGCTTGCCAGTGGTGAATGTGTTGCATGGTTCCTCCACGGCGGGCGGCGCTTACATTCCGGGCCTCAGCGATGTGGTCATCATGGTTCGGGAAAGGGCGCGTGCCTTTCTGGCGGGCCCACCTTTGTTGAAGGCGGCCACCGGTGAAATTGCAAACGATGAAGAATTGGGCGGAGCCGACATGCACTGTTCAATCTCTGGTTTGGGCGATTACCTGGCCGACGACGATCGACACGCCATTGCGCTGGCCCGCGAGGTGATGGCCAAGATCAATTGGAATGACAGCAACCGAAACGCCGTGCAGGCTTTGAATAAGAATGCATTGCCACCCAGGTACCCTGCCGAGGAACTGTTGGGCGTGATGCCCGCTGACATCAAAACCCCGGTGGACATGCGCGAAGTGATTGCCCGCATCGTGGATGACTCGGATTTTCTCGAATTCAAGGCCAGTTATGGCCCGGCCACTTTGTGCGGCTACGCCAAACTGATGGGCGTGAGCATCGGGATCATTTCCAATTTGGGGCCAATTGACACAGCGGGTGCAACCAAAGCCACGCATTTCATTCAAAGCTGTTGCCAAACCCAAACGCCGATTGTGTATTTACAAAACACCACCGGTTACATGGTGGGCAAAGAGGCTGAGCAGGGGGGCATCATCAAGCATGGCTCCAAGATGATTCAGGCGGTCAGCAATGCCACAGTGCCGCAAATCACGGTGCTGTGTGGGGCCAGTTTTGGCGCTGGCAACTACGGCATGTGCGGGCGCGCGTTCGGGCCTCGTTTTGTGTTTTCCTGGCCCAACAGCAAAACTGCTGTGATGGGCGCTGAGCAAGCCGCTGGCACCATGGCCACGGTGATGCAGGCCAGTGCAGCCCGAAAGGGTATTGAAGTACCTGAATTCATGTTGGAGAACATGAAAAAGCAGATTGTGGACACGTTTGAATCGCAAACCAGTGCGTTTTACACCAGCGGTTTGTTGCTGGATGATGGTGTGATCGATCCGCGAGACACTCGCCAGGTGTTGGCACTGGCGCTGGCGGCTTGTTTTCAATCGCAACGCAGCGTGCAGCCCATGCAGTTTGGTGTGGCGCGCCCTTAAGGCTTGCGTGAACGGGGAAGCATTCGCTCAGGTTTTGTGGCTTGATAAGTGAATGCTGGTTTCCGTGTTGCTGATGCCTTTGATCAGTCGAATGCGCTCCAGCGTCACCGACAATGCAGCCAGGCTTTCGGCGTGTAATTCAGCCAACAAATCCCATCGGCCGTTGGTGCCGTGAATGGCATTCACACCCGGTTCGCCCAGCAGGCTGGCCAGCACGCGCCGGCTGTCGTTTCCTTCAATGGCGATGCCCATCCAGGCCACAATCAAGTTGGGGGTGGAGTCGGGCCGCAATTTCACGGTGTAGCCCACAATCACACCTTGGTCTTCCAGTTTCGAGATGCGGTTGCTGACGGTGCCGCGTGACACCTTTAAACGGTGGGCCAACTCGGCAATGCTCATTCGGGCATTGGTTCGCAGCAAGGCCAGTAATTGTTGATCGGTGCTGTCCATGTGGTCAAAATGTCGATTGAATCTATCATTTTGATAGGTTTTTGGTGATTTGCAATCAGTTTGTGTGCTTTTCGATGACGGGGCTACGCGCGAGAATTCAAGAAGGGATCACTTTCGCGCACCGCAAGGAGGCCACCATGGATACCCCTTTTTTAAGTGCACACGCAGCCGCCGAATTGATTGCAGCCGAGGGTGCACGGCCCTGCATGGTTGGCATGGCCAAAGCCATTGAAGCCGATTATCGGCGTTAGCCTGTGTTCGATAAATCAGCCCGTTTGGCTAGCCACAGCAAGCAGGGGGTGATCGAACTCATGCCGATCAGCGATGGCGAGGTGTACGCCTTCAAATACGTCAATGGCCACCCCTTGAATCACCGCTGCCACCTGCCCACCGTGATGGCCTTTGGCGTGTTGGCCGATGTGCGCACGGGCGCGCCCTTGTTTGTGGGCGAACTCACGCTGACCACTGCCCTGCGCACGGCCGCCACCTCGGCGCTGGTCGCGCAGCGTTTGGCACGGCCCGGTTGCAAAAGCATGGCCATCATCGGCAATGGCGCGCAAAGCGAATTCCAGGCTTTGGCTTTCGAAGCCATGCTGGGTATCGACACGTTTTATTTGTACGACACCGACCCCGCAGCCAGCAAAAAACTGGCCCAACATTTGAATAGTTTTGGCATGACCGCCATACTGTGCGAAAGTGCAATGCAAGCCGTGCAGGAGGTTGATGTCATCACCACAGCCACAGCAGCCAAAACCAAAGCCAGTGTGTTGACCCCCAACATGTTGCGCCCCGGCCTTCACATCAATGCAATCGGTGGGGACTGCCCAGGAAAAACCGAATTGCACCCGGATGTTCTTTCCCAAGCCAAAGTGTTTGTTGAATACGCCCCGCAAACCCGGGTTGAAGGCGATGTGCAGCAAATGCCTGCCGATTTCCCGGTCACTGAAATCTGGTCTGTGTTGTCCGGCAAGGTGCAAGGGCGCACCCACAACAACGAAATCACCGTATTCGATTCAGTCGGCTTTGCGCTGGAAGACTTCTCGGCTCTGCGTTTTATGCACCAATTGGCAGAAAAGCACGGGCGCTTGGGTCGAATTGGCCTGATCCCAGAACTGGACGACCCCAAGAATTTGTATGCATTGATCACCGAAAGGGAGTTTGCATGAGCATGATTCATCACCACTCATACGCTGTGCCGGGCGACAAAGGCCTGCCGGTTTCCCTGATGGGTGCGCCCTGTGATGTGGGTGCCAACACCGAGGGGGCTGACTTGGGCCCGCGCGCATTTCGTAAGGCGGGCTTGCTGCAAGGGTTACAGGCTGCTGGCTGCGACGTCAAAGAGTGCGGCGACCTGAACATACACGATGAAGACCTGCGCGAGAACGAGTTCTTGGGTTACAAGCAGTTGCACGCTGTGATGCTGTGGAATCAAGCCGTTTACGAGCAGGTTGCACAGGCGTTGAAAAGTGGTCGTTTGCCCGTGTTGCTGGGTGGTGACCATTCCCTGGCGATGGGCTCAATCAGTGCGGTGGCGGCACATTGCAAAGCCAGCGACACACCGCTTCGGGTGGTGTGGTTTGATGCACACGCTGACTTCAACACCGAAAGCACTTCACCCACGGGCAATCTGCATGGCATGCCGTTGGCCGTATTGAGCGGGCAGGGCCCGCATGCACTCACCCACATGGCTGGCTATAGCCCGGTGGTGTCGCCTTCGCAATTGCGTTTGCTCGGGGTGCGCTCAGTGGATCCGGCCGAACAGCTGGCCGTGCGCAAGGCCCGCGTGCCTGTATTTGGCATGAGGCGGATGGCCCGCATCGGTTTGAAAGCCACCATGGACCGTGTGTTGGCCGATGTTCGCCCCGGCACCCACGTGCATGTCAGTCTCGATGTGGATTGCCTGGACCCCGTCGATGCCCCGGGTGTGAGCACGCCGGAACAAGGTGGGATGGCTTTGCATGCTTTGCATTACTGTTTGATGCGTATTGCCCAGACAGGCTGCATGGGTTCGCTCGACGTTGTTGAGCTCAACCCTGTGCATGATCCACATGGGCTGACTGCACGCCGCGTTTGCGACCTGATGTGCGCCTTGTTTGCCCGACACCTGCAGGTATTGAAGCGAAATGGCACCATGAACAGATCCATTTGCAGGGAGCAACATGCGGGGTGATTTGAATCGTTTGCGAAGCGCCATTGAGAACTTGCACGAGGTCGACGAGCTCGAACTGGTGCGGGCTTTGCTGCGTGAGGCCAGCGATCAAGAGGCGCGTTTTTCAGTGATTGCCCAGCGCGCGGGTCAGAAAGTGGCTGCGTTTCGCAAATTGCACCAACGTGAGTTCGGTGTGAACCAATTGATGCGTGAATACCGCTTGAGCAGCGCCGAGGGCATTGCCTTGATGTGTTTGGCCGAGGCTTTGCTTCGCATACCTGATGTACACACTCGCGACCAACTGATCCAGGACAAACTGGGCCACGCCGATTGGCAAAAACACCTGGGGCACAGCGGTTCCATGTTTGTTAACGCGGGTTCCTGGGGTTTGTTTCTTGCCGGCAGCGTGGTGCAAGTGCCCAGTGAGGAAAGCCTGTGGGCCACACTGAAGCAATGGATCAAACGCAGTGGCGAGCCTGTGGTGCGGCAGGCGGTGGAAGTGGCAGTGCGCTTCATGGGCAAGCAGTTCGTGATGGAACAAACCATTGAGGCGGCGCTTGAGAAAAGCGCTGACAAAGTGGCGCGAGGCTACACCTTTTCTTTTGATATGTTGGGTGAGGCTGCGCGCCGTGCGGCCGACGCGCAAATCTATTTTGAACAATACGCCCATGCCATTCACACGGTGGGGCGGGCGCACACCGCGGGCTCGGTTGAGCAGGGGCAGGGCGTGTCGGTGAAGTTGTCGGCCCTGCACCCTCGTTATGGGTTGTGGCAGGCAGATCGTGTACACGGTGAGCTGTATCCAAGGCTCTTGCAACTGGCCAGCCTTTCGGCGAAATACAACATTGCTTTGACCATTGACGCCGAGGAAAGCGACCGCCTGGATTTGTCGCTGGACTTGCTTGAACGTTTGGCCTTTGAACCTGCATTGGCGAACTGGTCTGGTTTGGGGGTGGCGGTGCAGGCCTATCAAACCCGGGCTTTGGCGGTGGTGCATTATCTGGCCGAATTGGCACGTGTTAGCCAACGACGCCTGATGGTGCGCCTGGTCAAGGGTGCGTATTGGGACACTGAGATCAAACAGGCGCAATTACAAGGTTTGTCCAATTTCCCGGTGTTCACGCAAAAAGTACACACGGATTTGTCCTACTTGGTGTGTGCGCAGCACTTGATCGAATACGCAGATCGCTTGTATCCACAGTTTGCGACGCACAACGCCCACACGGCTGCAACGGTTCAAGACATGGCCAGCCAACAAGGCGTGACCCAGTACGAGATGCAATGCCTGCACGGTATGGGCGAGGGTTTGTATTCCAGTTGCCGGATCTATGCGCCGGTGGGCAGCCATGAAACCTTGCTGCCCTACCTTGTGCGACGTTTGCTTGAAAACGGCGCGAACAGCTCGTTTGTAAACCAGTTGGTGGACCCCAATGTGGACGTTCAATCCTTGATTGAGCACCCGGTGCAACGCTTGCAAAGGTTAGAGCGATCAGACCGATCGGGTGGTTCGGGCCTACGGGTCAATCCACATTGCGTGCCGGCACATGCCTTGTTTGGTTCGCATCGCGTGAACTCTGCCGGGTTGAACCTGTACGCCAAACCCGTGTTAAGCCAAACCCTTCAAGACATTGAAAGCCCCCCTGAAACATTGTCAAAGCACCTGCCTTGGGCCTCAGAAGAAGATGTGCAGCGTGCCTTGCAAACCGCCCACGATAGCGCACCCCAGTGGCTTGAACCGGGGCTTGCGCACTGGCAGCAATGTTTTTTAAACGCTGGCGATTTACTGGAGCAGCACCGCACAGCGCTGTTGCGCTTACTGGTTCACGAAGCTGGCAAAACCCTGCCCAATGCGTTGGGTGAAATTCGCGAAGCGGTGGATTTCTGCCGCTATTACGCGCAACAGTTGGGCCGCTTGAGCGAACATCGTCTCGATTTGCAACCCAAGGTGGCGGTGTGCATCAGCCCCTGGAATTTTCCTTTGGCTATTTTCATGGGGCAGGTGCTGGGGGCCTTGGGTAGTGGCCATGCCGTGGTGGCCAAACCGGCCGAACAAACGCCGCAAGTGGCTCGTTACGCCACCGCTTTGCTGCATGAAGCGGGTGTTCCAGAAACAGTGTTGCACTGCCTCTTCGGTGATGCAGAAGTGGGGAGCTGGCTGACTGAAAGCCCGGTGGTGAACACCGTATTGTTCACGGGTTCAAACGCTGCAGCACACCACATTCAATCCAGTTTGCTGCTGCATTTGCGAGATGATTATCCACCCCTGTTGGTGGCTGAAACAGGAGGGCAAAATGCCATGGTGGTTGATTCCTCAGCCTTGCCCGAGCAAGTGGTGGTGGATGTGCTGGAATCGGCATTTGGTAGTGCGGGCCAGCGATGTTCTGCATTGCGCCTGTTGTGCATTCAAAACGAAGTGGCCGACCCTGTGATTGCTCTGCTCAAAGGTGCCGTGGATGAATTAACCGTTGGCCCCGCCCAGCAGATTGGCACCGACCTTGGGCCGGTGATCGATCTCAATGCTCAAGCCTTGTTGCAAGAACACATTCAAGCCATGCGCGCGCGTGGCTTCAAGGTATACGAGGGGGGGCGTCGCAGGCATACAGCGCTGCAAGGCGACGCTGCGAGTTGGTATGTCAGGCCAACCTTGATCGAAATTACGCAGGTCGAGGATTTGCAGCATGAAGTGTTCGGCCCTGTTCTGCATGTGCTGCGTTTTCAGGCCAAGCAACTGCCGCAGTTGCTTGAACAAATCAACAGCACTGGTTTTGCACTCACTTTTGGTGTGCACAGCCGCGTTCAAGACACGATTGATTACGCCTGCACACACAGCCGCGCGGGCAATGTGTATGTGAACCGGAACATGGTGGGCGCCATTGTGGGTAGCCAGCCATTCGGCGGCACGGGCAAATCTGGCACGGGCCCCAAAGCAGGTGGGCCCAATTACCTGCCCCACTTGATGCGTTTGCCTCAGCACCCCTTGTTGCTGGAAAAAGACTTGCCGGGCCCCACCGGTGAAGCGAACACCTACAGCTGGTTGCCCCGCGGCAAGGTGTGGTGCACAGCAAGGTCGCCAGCAGCCTTGCGCGAGCAATGCGAGGTGGTGGCACGCGCAGGCAACGAAGCCATGGTTGAAATGCGCCAGCTTGAGCACATGAACGAATGGTTCGATGCCTTGCCACCTGATTTGGCGGCCCACATTCAAGTCGTTCATCGTGTGCACAGCAAACAGATCGCGCTGGCTGTGTGCGAGCGCAACCACAGCCACGCCTGGGAACTGGCGCGTCAACTTGGCCAATGTGAAAGCCATGTGGTGCCACTTGTGCTTCAAAACGCTGACGGCAGTTACCCCGCTTACCAGTTGGTTCGAGAGCAGGTTGTGTCGGTGAATACGGCTGCTATTGGAGGCAACGCGGATTTGATGGGCCAGGGTTGAATGAAGCCCATCCGTGGCACAATCAAGCCTTGAAGTGTTCAAGCAGTGCGCATCATGTCTGAATTTCGAGGCATCCCACCTGGCCCCAACGTGGGCACCCAGCTCAAAGCCCTGCGTCGCAAACAAAAGGCGGCGCAGCGTGCGCAGGCTGACGCAACCCAGCCCGTTGATGTTAAGCCAATCGCCAATGGGTTGGTGAATGGCTCCGCTTTGGCAGAACTCACCCTGGATAAAACCCTGGAATGGTTCGAAGCCCAGGGTTGGGCTGCTTTTGAATATCAACAGCAGGTGTGGACCGCCATGCAAGCCGGGCACAGTGGGCTGCTTCACGCCAGCACAGGCGCGGGCAAAACCCTGGCCGTTTGGGTGGGCGCATTGCTTCGCATGGCGCGGCTGCCCAAACCGCGCGCTGCCTGCACTCGCGTGATGTGGATCACGCCCATGCGTGCGCTGGCCGCTGACAGCGCCAAGTCCCTAAGCCGGGCGGCTCAAGCCCTTGCCAGCGATTGTGCTGTTGGGCTTCAAACTGGTGACACCGATTCCGCCACGCGGGCTGCGTTGTTGAAGAAGCCACCTTTTGCGTTGGTGACCACGCCTGAAAGCCTCACCCTCATGCTGACGCGGGCCAGTAGCCAACCGGGTTTAAAGCAGTTGCAGGTGGTGGTGGTCGATGAGTGGCATGAACTGATTGGCAACAAACGTGGCGTACAGCTTCAACTGGCTTTGGCGCGTTTGGCCACGCTCAATCCGAATTTGCAGGTGTGGGGCCTTAGTGCCACCTTGGGTAACTTGAACGTCGCGCAGGAAGTTCTGCTTTATCCCGTTCGCAAACACCATTCGCCTGTATTGGTACAAGGCAAGGTGCCTAAAAGCCTGCGAATTGACAGCCTGATCCCCGATACCTTTGAGCGCTTTCCATGGGGCGGTCATTTGGGTTTGAAGCAATTGGAGCGGGTGGCTTCGGAAATAGACGATTCCGCTTCAACACTGGTTTTCACCAACACCCGTTCACAAGCTGAAATTTGGTATCAGGCCTTGCTGGAGGCCCGCCCGCAATACGCCGGGGCTTTGGCTTTGCATCATGGCTCGCTTGATAAAACCGTGCGCGAGTGGGTTGAACAAGGCCTGAAAAATGGCAGCCTGAAGGCTGTGGTGTGTACATCTTCTCTGGATTTGGGGGTGGATTTCCTGCCCGTTGAGCGGGTGATACAAATTGGCTCGCCCAAAGGCGTGGCGCGTCTTCTTCAGCGCGCAGGCCGCTCGGGGCATGCGCCGGGGCGCCCTTCCCGAATCACCGTGGTGCCGACCAACGCGCTGGAACTGGTTGAGGCCGCCGCTGCCCGCTACGCTGCAAAACACGGCCACATTGAATCGCGCCATTCGCCGGTTTCGCCGCTGGATGTTTTGGTTCAGCACCTGGTCAGTGTCGCCATGGGCACCGGTTTTTTACCCGATGCGCTGTATGCGGAGGTGTGCAACACCTACGCCTACCAACACCTGACACGCGCACAGTTTGATTGGGCGGTTGCGTTTGCCGAGCGAGGGGGCGACAGCCTGCAAGCCTATCCAGATTACCAGCGCATCACCCCCGACGAACACGGGGTGTACCGTGTTCGTCGGCGTGACATTGCGCGGCGCCACGCCATGTCGGTGGGCACCATTGTTTCAGATTCAGCGATGCACGTGGCTTGGATGACTGGCGGGCGCTTGGGCACGATCGAAGAAAGCTTTATCTCGCGTTTGAAGCAGGGCGATTGCTTCAGTTTTGCAGGGCGTGTGCTGGAGTTGGTCAAGGTGCGTGACATGACTGCTTATGTTCGCAAAGCGTCGCGCAACAAAGCCACCGTGCCGCAATGGCAGGGCGGCAAGATGCCTTTAAGCACAGAATTGGCGAGTGCTTCGCTTCACATGCTGGAACACGCTGCGCAGTGCATCGGTCGAAATCAACCCACGAATGAGCCCGAGTTACAAGCGCTCGAAAGCCTGCTGGCTGTGCAAATGCGTTGGAGCGCGTTGCCCACCCGCCAAAGCCTGTTGATCGAAACGCTGCACAGCAGGGAGGGCCACCATTTGTTTGTGTACCCATTTGAAGGACGCACCGTGCATATCGGCCTGGCCAGTTTGTTTGCGTGGCGCGCCTCGCGCCACAAACCCGGCACATTCTCGATCGCCATGAACGATTACGGGTTCGAGTTGCTAAGCGCTGACCCTGTGGATTGGACATCATGGATCACTTCGCCGCTGGGGAGTTCCCCCTTGTTGTCCACCGACGATTTGTTTGAAGACGTGGTGGATTGTTTGAACGCGTCGGAACTGGCTCAGCGCAGGTTTCGGGAAATTGCCCGCATCGCGGGGTTGGTGTTTCAGGGCTACCCCGGGGCAGGCAAAAGCACCAAGCAACTACAGGCGTCCAGTTCATTGTTTTTCGATGTGTTCCGACAGTACGACCAGGGCAACCTGCTTTTGGGCCAGGCTCGCCAAGAGGCGCTTGAGCAGGAACTTGAAATCAGCCGCATGAAGCAGGCTTTGCTTGCGATGCAATCCAAACAGTTGAAATGGCAAACACTGGATCGCCCCAGTCCTTTTGCTTTCCCACTCCTGATTGAGCGTTTGCGCGAGGTGGTCAGCACTGAAAAATTGTCGGATCGAGTGGCCCGCATGGTGGCAGATCTCGAAAAAGCGGCGGGGCTTTAAAGCCGTTCATGCTCAGTGGATTCGGCATTTCAATGAACTTTTCCTTTTGAATGTTTACACAGCAGACCATTTAACATGTCACAAGGAAAATACACCATGGGATGGTTTAACAACACACCCACCGCGAACCGTATTATGAATTCTGCGCAACTGGTGGCCTCGGCCGCGTTGATTGAAGCTTCAGCAGATGCAATCGACGGGGCCAATACATTTGTACAGTCACAAAAAACTAGAGCTGAAGGGTTTGCCGCACGTGCCTTCTCCACTGGTGGCGCATCCAGCGACTTGGGTCGACAACTGCAAAGCGCCATCAATGACTTGTCGGCTTATCAAGTAGACGGGCGTGATGTTCGTCAAGACATTGACAACAGGTTGCCGGACATCCGCTTCATGATTGAACAATTCAGCGTGCCTCGAGCAGCACGTCAAATCAACGCGCCAAGCAAAAGAATTGCAGACGCGGTTTTAAACGAGACTGCTGCGATTCTGCACAATATTCAGTTCATCTCGGGTCGCCATGAATCCAATGTGCGTGCAGCAGTGGCACAAATTGACCGCGCTGATCGTCAGCTCAATGGCAGCGGCGCGGTTGTTGCAATCGACGAACTGCCACGCTTGTCTTAATACAGTCTTGTTTGTGCGAAGGGCTTGGCTTATGCTGCAAGACCCTTCGTTTGAAGCATTGTGCAGTGGTACTACTTTCCCCGATAAACTCAAGGCATCAATTGTCTGGCTCGGCTGGCTCATTGGAGCTCAGTCATCACAAAGTTGCTTTTGTGGCTTCACAACGGGCGCTGTTGGTGGCCGACGTTCATTTGGGTAAAGCGGCAAGCTTTCGAACGCTTGGAGTGCCTGTACCTGCAGGTACAACCCAGAGCAACCTCGACCGGTTGTCTCGGGCTATTTCAGATTTCCAGCCATCATCCCTGTATTTTTTGGGTGATTTGATGCACGCGAAGGCTGCGCACAATCCCGAATTGTTGGGCAAACTTCACGACTGGCGAGTAAAGCATGGGTCGATGCAAATGACTTTGGTGCGAGGCAACCATGACAGCAAGGCAGGCGACCCGCCGGCGAGTTTGAGTATCAACGTGGTGGAGGAGCCCTTTTTATTGGGTGATTTGGCCTTGTGTCACCATCCGCAACCAGTGCCCGGGGCGTTGGCGGTGGCGGGGCATGAGCACCCCTGTGTGATTTTAAAAGGCAAGGCGAGGTCGCGAGTTCGTCTTCCTTGCTTCCACTTGAAACAAGGGCAGTTGATTTTGCCTTCTTTTGGTGAATTCACAGGCGGCTTCACCGTTGAGCCAAAACCCGGTGAAGCCGTTTTCCCTGTGTGCGGTTAAATCCTGGGTTCCGCGTGTTTTTGAACCGCCCAGTGATCAGTACCCAGCGCGCTCACCATGAGTAAGCCACCCACAATCGCCATGTTCTTGATGAACATCAACTGCTGCACGTAGGCTTGATCTGCGGGCAGGGCCCAGTAGTTGTGAAACAGAACCGAGGCAGCCACGGTGAACCCCGCCAGAACCAGGGCTGCGAAGCGCGCCTTAAACCCCAATAAAAGCGCCACGCCTGCGCCCACTTCCATGGCAATCGTCAATACAGTCAGCAACTCGGCAAAAGGCAGCCCGACTGAGGCGATGTATCCCGCAGTGCTTGAAAAGCCTGTGATTTTGTCGACCCCGGCAAGAATGAACATGATGGCTATTAAAGTGCGCCCGAGTAGCGCCAATGCATTGCTGCTTGTGCCCACTGAATGGCCTGCTGGATCGAAAGACTGTTGAAGTAAAGACGCTTTATTCATTTGAATTCTCCGTATCAGTTGGATTTTTAATGTGAATCGGTGAGGAAATGATGATCGAAGAGTTATTTAAAATGAATGGGTTAGATTTTTTAATAGATATTCAAATAACTTGAATAAATATTTTTATGCCTGTGATTTCGCAGTGAACCAACTGCTTTCGTCCATTCGCATTTTTTTGAAGAAATAGCGTACACTCATAAAAAAACGAACGTTCGGTCTATTTTATGCGCAAAGGTGAACAAACCCGTGCTGCCATCGTGGAGGCGGCGCTTGAAATCGCGTCCACTCAGGGGCTTGAGGGGCTGACCATTGGCGCCATCGCCGAGAAAATGGCCATGAGCAAAAGTGGTGTGTTCGCCCACTTTGGATCTCGAGAAGAGCTGCAAATCGCAGTGCTCAAAGAATACGAAACCCAGTTTATTGAAGCGGTGTTGTTTCCCTGCTTGAAAGAGCCCCGAGGTCTTCCGCGCTTGCGTGCCATCTTCATGCGTTGGCTAGACCGGATCGGCAAGGAAATTGACAGTGGTTGCATCTACATTTCAGGCGCGACAGAATATGACGATCGACCCGGTGCAGTCCGGGATGTATTGGTGAAAATGTTGCGCGACTGGCAAAAGGAAATGCACCGCGCCGCAACCCAAGCCATCGAAGAGAATCATTTGCCAGCGAACCAAACCCATGCGGACCAACTCGTGTTCGAGATGGTGGGCTTGATTCTGGCAGCACACCAGCAAGGCCGCCTCATGGGCGACGCCTTGTCAGTGAAGCGCGCAGGCGCAGGCTTTGACCGCATGATCCAGCATTACCAACAACAAAATTCTTCCGAGATTGTTATTTAGTCGTACCAGGAGACACTTCAAATGAGCCAATACACGCCACCCATTCGCGACATGCAGTTTGTTTTGCATGAAATGTTCAACGCTGAAAACACCTTCAAAGGCATTCCAGCGTTTCAAGACATCGACGCGGACACTATGAATCAGATTCTGGAAGAGGGCGGCAAGTTCTGCTCTGAGGTGTTGCAACCTTTGAACGCTGTGGGTGATTCCGAAGGCTGTACCTTGAACAAGGCTGATCACAGCCTGAAAACACCCACAGGCTTTAAAGAAGCTTATCAGCAGTTCGTGGAGGCCGGCTGGGCTGCGCTGAGTTGCGACCCCGAGTTTGGTGGCCAAGGCTTGCCAGTCACAGTGAACCAAGCCTTCTATGAAATGATGAACGCCGCCAACCAGGCCTGGACCATGTACCCAGGTTTGACCCACGGCGCCTACGACTGCCTGCACGCACACGGCACCCCCGAACAAAAAGCCATGTACCTGCCCAAGCTGACCAGCGGCGAGTGGACTGGCACCATGTGCCTGACCGAGCCACACTGTGGCACTGATTTGGGCATGTTGCGCAGCAAGGCTGAGCCACAGGCCGACGGCAGCTACAAAATCACCGGCGCAAAAATTTTCATCAGCTCTGGCGAACACGACATGGCTGAAAACATCATTCACCTGGTGTTGGCCCGCCTGCCCGACGCGCCCGCTGGCACGAAAGGCATTTCGCTGTTCCTCGTGCCCAAATTCATCCCGAAGGCCGATGGCTCCATTGGCGAGCGCAACCCGATTTTCTGTGGCGCCATTGAGCACAAAATGGGCATTCACGGCAACGCCACTTGCCAGATGAACCTGGACGGCGCTTCAGGCTGGTTGATCGGTCAACCGCACAAAGGTTTGGCCGCCATGTTCGTCATGATGAACGCAGCCCGCCTGGGCGTGGGCATGCAGTCTTTGGGCTTGACCGAAGTGGCCTACCAAAACGCCGTGGCGTATGCCAAAGATCGCATTCAGGGCCGTGCACTGACTGGCCCGAAATCGGCTGACAAGCAAGCTGACTCCATTCTGGTTCACCCCGATGTTCGCAAAATGCTGCTGACCACACGCGCCTACGCTGAAGGTGCACGCGCACTGTGCTTCTGGACCGCCTTGGAGCTTGATAAAGAACTAAGCCACCCCGATGAAGCCACCCGCAAGGAAGCCGCCGAGATGGTCGCTCTGGCCACACCAATCGTGAAAGCCTTCATCACCGACAACGCATGGGAAGCCACGTCGCACTGCATGCAAGTGTATGGTGGCCATGGTTACATTGCTGAATGGGGCATGGAACAGTACGTGCGCGACAGCCGCATCAACATGATTTACGAAGGCACCAACACCATTCAATCCTTGGACCTGTTGGGTCGCAAAGTGCTGGCCGACGGTGGCGCCAAGTTGCAAAAATTTGGCAAGAAAGTTCGCGCCCTGTGCGAGGCTGAAGCCAATAACCCCGCCATGAAGGAATTCATCGAGCCCTTGGCGGATCTGGGCGATAAAGTGTCCAAGCTGACCATGGAAATCGGCGGCAAGGCCATGCAAAACCCAGACGAAGTGGGCGCCGCCGCCGTGGATTACCTGCGCGTGGTGGGTCATTTGTTCTATGCTTACTTCTTTGCCAGTGCAGCGAAGCTGGCACTTGAAAAGCAAGCCAGCGGTGACAAGTTTTACACCGCCAAGCTTCACACCGCACGTTTCTACTTCCAGAAACTGTTGCCTGAAACTGCCATGCTGATTCGCAAGGCCCGAGCTGGTTCCTCCACACTGATGGAAATGGAAGCAGACCTGTTCTAAATCGCAGTAGAAAACCAGGCCCGGCGCAACAGCCGGGTCACCGACTCACTTGTAAGGAGACACGCGTGTCCAATTTCATCGTTCGCAAAGTCGCCGTGCTGGGCGCAGGCGTCATGGGTGCACAAATTGCAGCCCACTGTGCCAACGCCAAAGTGCCTGTGGTGCTTTTTGACCTGCCCGCCAAAGAAGGCCCCAAAAACGGCATCGTCAACAAATCCATTCAAAACCTGACCAAATTGAAACCCGCACCCTTTGGTGCCAAAGACGTGGCCCAGTACGTGCAGGCTGCCAACTACGAAGAACACCTGGAGTTGTTGCAAGGCTGTGACCTCGTGATCGAAGCCATTGCCGAGCGCATGGACTGGAAACACGATCTGTACAAAAAAGTGGCGCCGCACATCAATGCCAACGCCATTTTTGCGACCAACACTTCAGGCTTGTCCATCAGCAAGTTGAGCGAAGGGTTCGATGCCGATTTGAAAGCCCGTTTCTGCGGCGTTCACTTCTTCAACCCACCCCGCTACATGCACTTGTGCGAGCTCATTCCTTTGAGCACCACGCGCCAGGACATTCTGGACAACCTCGAAACATTCCTGACCACCACCCTGGGCAAAGGCGTGATCACCGCCAAAGACACGCCCAACTTCGTGGCCAACCGCGTGGGTGTGGCCGGCATGCTGGCCACGATGGCAGAAGCCCAAAAATACGGCATTCCTTTTGACATCGTCGATCAACTGACAGGCTCCAAGCTGGGGCGTGCCAAATCAGCCACTTTCCGCACTGCAGACGTGGTTGGCCTGGACACCATGGGCCACGTGATCGCAACCATGCAAAACAGCCTGCCAAACGACCCGTTCGCCGCCAGCTACGCCACCCCCGACGTGTTGAAGACATTGGTCGACAAAGGCGCGCTGGGCCAGAAAACCAAGGGCGGCTTCTTCAAGAAAGAAGGCAAGCAGATCATGGTTTTCGATGCCGCCACCAGCAGCTACGTTCCCTCTGAAGGCAAAGCCGATGAAGGCGTGTTGAAAATCCTGAAAAACCGCAACGTGGCCGAACGCATGGCGGCCTTGCGTGCCTCGGACCACCCACAAGCCAAATTCCTGTGGGCGATTTTCCGCGACGCATTCCATTACATCGCCTTCCATTTGAAGGACATCGCCGACACCGCACGCGAAGTGGATTTCTCCCTGCGCTGGGGGTACGGCTGGACAGAAGGCCCGTTCGAAACCTGGCAAGCAGGCGGCTGGAAGCAAATCGCCGAGTGGGTGAAAGCCGACATCGACGCAGGCGAGGCCCTGTGCAACGCAGCGCTGCCTGCCTGGGTGTTTGAAGGCCCGGTGGCCGACAATGGCGGCGTGTACAGCACAGCCGGCGCATTCAGCCCAGCGTCCAACACCTTCGTACCCCGCAAGGATTTGCCCGTCTACAAGCGCCAGATTTTCCGCGCCAAAGTGTTGGGTGAAACCACAGTGACCGGCCACAACGGCGGCACCACCGTGAAAGAAACCGATGCAGCCCGCATTTGGACGGCACCTGGCCACGACGACGTGTTGGTGTTGTCCATCAAAACCAAAATGCACGCCATTGGGCCTGACGTCATCACCGCCGTGCACGAAGCCATCGCCTTGGCCGAGAAAAGCTACAAAGGCTTGGTGATGTGGTCTCCAGACGAGCCATTTTCTGCCGGTGCTGATTTGCAGGCCATGTTGCCCGCCTTCATGCAAGGCGGTGGCAAGGCCATTGAACCCATGATCGCCGAATTCCAGAAAGGCACCATGGCCATGAAATACGCCCAGGTGCCCACCGTGGCCGCAGTCAGCGGTATGGCCTTGGGTGGCGGTTGCGAATTCGCCATTCACTGCGCCGCACGTGTGGCCAACCTCGAAAGCTACATGGGCCTGGTTGAAGTGGGCGTGGGCTTGATCCCCGGTGGCGGTGGCTTGAAAGAAATCGCCGTGAATGCTGGTTTGGCTGCACAGAAAGCAGGTTCCAACGACATTTTGGCTTTCTTGAAAGACGGCTTCATGACCGCTGCAACCGCCAAGGTGGGCACATCGGCCATGGAATGTCGCGATCTCGGTTTCATCAAGGAATCCGACACCATTGTCTTCAACAGCCATGAACTGTTGTACGTGGCCATCAACCGCGCGCGCTCCATGTTCGAGTCTGGCTACCGCCCACCCCACAAAATCAAGGGTGTGCCAGCGGCTGGCAAAACTGGCCTGGCCACCATCAAGGCCCAGCTGGTCAACATGCGCGATGGCGGCTTCATTTCCGCTTACGACTACCACCTGGGCGCAGTGATCGCCGAAGTGGTGTGTGGTGGCGAAATTGAAACCGGTTCCTTGGTCGATGAAGAGTGGTTCCTGAACCTGGAGCGCAAGCACTTCACCAAGCTGCTGGACAACCCCAAAACACAAGAACGAATCATGGGCATGCTGCAAACCGGCAAACCCGTACGTAACTAATCAGGAGACAACACATGTCCCGTCAAATGAAAGATGTATACATCGTCGCCGCCACCCGCACGCCAATTGGCAAAGCGCCTCGCGGCATGTTCAAAGACGTGCGCCCAGACGACTTGCTGGTGCATGCCATTTCCAGCGCCATGGCCCAAGTGCCCAGCCTCGACCCCGCGTCCATCAACGACGCCATTGTGGGTTGCGCCTTCCCTGAAGGCGAGCAGGGCATGAACATGGCCCGCATCGCCGTGTTGCTGGCTGGCCTGCCCAACACCGTGGGTGGTGTCACCATCAACCGCTTCTGTGCCTCTGGCATCACAGCCGTTTCAATGGCCGCCAACGCCATCGCAACAGGAGAAGCTGAGGTGATGCTGGCCGCTGGTGCTGAAAGCATGAGCATGGTGCCCATGAGTGGCAACAAGCCCGCATTCAACAACGCCGTGTTTGCCAACGATGAAAATTTGGGCATCGCCTACGGCATGGGCATGACGGCTGAAAAAGTGGCTCAGCAATGGGGCATTTCACGTGATGCGCAAGACGAATTCGCCTTGAACAGCCACAAGAAAGCCATTGCAGCGCAGGAAAAGGGTGAGTTCAAAGACGAAATCACGCCATTCACTTTCACCAAAGCCACCCCCAACCTGGCCACGGGTGAAATCGCCACCAAAGACACCACTGCCAGCCTGGATGAAGGCCCACGTGCCGATTCGTCCATTGAAGGTTTGACCAAACTGCGGCCTGTTTTCGCGGCCAAAGGCTCTGTCACCGCGGGTAACAGCTCGCAAATGTCGGATGGTGCGGGTGCCTTGATTCTGGCCTCTGAAGACGCCGTGAAGCGTTACAACCTCACGCCGCTGGCCAAGTGGCGTGGTTTCGCTGTGCGCGGTGTGCCACCCGAAATCATGGGCATTGGCCCCAAGGAAGCGATTCCCGCCGCTTTGAAAGTGGCTGGTTTGAAGCAAAGCGACATTGATTGGTTCGAATTGAACGAAGCGTTTGCCGCACAATCACTGGCCGTGATGAAAGACCTCGACATGGACCCATCCAAAGTCAATCCCATGGGCGGTGCCATTGCTTTGGGTCACCCACTGGGTGCCACAGGTGCCATTCGTGCAGCCACCGTGGTGCACGCCTTGCGCAGGCACAACCTGAAGTACGGCATGGTCACCATGTGCATTGGCACTGGCATGGGCGCAGCGGGTATTTTCGAGCGGGTGTAAATTTCAGTGCGGGTAGTGGTTTTAAAAAACACAGTTCCTGAAAAGGGGCTGTGTTTTTTTACTTTAGGGGGTTTCTTTTTCTTTGAATGGTTCGTACGCCGTGCAGCAGCAACAAAAATATCAAGCTTGCCAAAGGAAGGGCAATGAGCATCGACAGGTTCAAGTCAAAGTCAGCTGCCGACTCACAGCAAGTTACGCCAAAATAGCTTTGAAGCGCGATGTATTGATCAAGCGGAATCAGTACCAATGGAGAGGTCCCTTTGCATGTGTAGATCCAGCGCGTGATTAGTATAAAAAGACCAAAAAAGCCAATTGTTTTTAGCAGCAAGTAAAAAATAGACGAGAGCCTGGTTTTCATGACACTGTTAGCACTCCGTAGGCATTCAGATCTAATCCAGGAACAGAAGACTTCCCATTGTTTTTCAGTTCATTATTGATTAGTTGGTAGTCGGCTAAGCGTGGCAGCACAATACAGCCTCGGCTAGTTGCCCGAACGCCAGCGGGGTGCAATCGAAACTGACCTCGAACTATGCCATCGCAAAGCATTTCGTCGTCTATTTTTGAGTCGATTGCGTAAAGTGCGAACCAGTCTGACTTATTTTGTAAACGGTCGTACAACCAGCCAAGGCGTCCCCCTGCCTCCCGATCAACAACGTAATAACTACCTTTTGGAATTGCTCCAACATCTGGCAGGCACATCGATCGTTTTTAAGTTGTTTGCAGCGGAACTCAAGCCGGAGAAAGCTGGAACTTCAATAACCCGATGATTAAATCTTACAGTTAGCAGACTTGTTGCTTTGCCATTTAACTTAAACTCACATTGTGCCAAAGCCATTTGAAAACTCGGTATCGTCAAAATCGCAGTGTAAATAATTCTTGACTGAGGTTAGAAATCCGAGGGAAAAGGCGACGGAGTAGTTAATTCTTTCGAGTTAGCACTCAAAATGTTTGGCTCTTATCGAATCAAGAGTCCGTATGGCTTTGAATGTCGCCTGGTTTTTGTTTTTCTGTAAGATCAGTTGATCGTGCTTTGTTACCTGCTGGTCACTTTTCATGTTACTACCTGTAATATGTGACAAGGCTCAAAAACAACGGATTTTCATGGACATTCAAACAGAACTCAGTAACGGATTGATGACCATCACCATCAACCGGCCCACCCGAAAAAATTCCTTCACCAACGCCATGTACGTGGCCATTGGCGATGCATTTCGGGATGCCATGCACAGCAGCGCCGTCAAAGTGGTGCTCCTGAAGGGGCATGCGGATTGCTTTTCTGCGGGCAATGACCTGGGCGATTTTCTCAACAATCCGCCCAAAGACACCGAAGCACCTGTGTTCCGTTTTTTGCGACTTATTTCTGCCTTCCCCAAGCCTGTGGTGGCTCAGGTGCAGGGTGTGGCTGTCGGGATTGGCACCACCATGCTTTTGCATTGTGATTTGGTTTATGCAGCCGACACGGCCAAATTTTCTGTGCCGTTTGCCAAGCTGGGTCTTTGTCCGGAAGCGGCGTCCAGCTTGTTACTGCCACAGTTGGCGGGGTATCAGAAAGCAGCCGAGTTGCTGCTGCTTGGTGACATGTTTAGCGCACTGAAAGCTTACGATGCCGGCATTGTCACTGATGTACTGGAGGCAGACAAACTTCAAGCCCACGTGGACAAACAAGTCGAGAAACTGTTGAACCTGCCACTACCCAGTTTGTTGACCACCAAACGCCTGATGAAAAATGGCAATAAGGCGGTATTGTCAGCCCGAATGACTGAAGAAGGCGGGCTGTTTGTAAACATGATCTCGCAGCCACAGGCACAGGAAGCGTTCAAAGCCTTTGGCGAAAAACGGGCCCCCGATTTCAAACAATTCGAACAATAATTATCGTTATTGTGTCAGTGCGCAATCTGCTCATTACACTGGCACAAGCCTGCTTGCATTTAAAGGTTCAACATGTCCGTCGTAGCACTTTCTGAAATTCTCTCAAGCCGCCGTCTGGATGGCGACACCGTCACGTTCAACGCCACAGAGGACTGGGCGCAGGGCCGCACCATGTTTGGCGGTTTTCTGTCGGCCTTGGCGGTGGTGGCCATGCGTGACACCTTGGGAATTGATCTCCCCTTGCGGGCCCTGCAAACCAACTTCGTTGGGCCCGTGGCGGCAGGCCCAGTGGTGTATCGAACCCGTTTGTTGCGCCAAGGCAAAAGCGTCAGCCAGGTGCAATGCGAAATTTACAGCGATGAAACACTGGCCGGTTTGGTGGTGGGCGTATTTGGTGCAAGCCGCGAAACCTCGCTTCCTTTGTTGACTCCGCAAAGAACGCCTTTGCCCAAAGCGGTGGACGACATTCCGCCTTTGCCCTTCATTCCAAAAATCACGCCCAATTTTCTGCAGCACGTGGAAATGCGTTGGGCGTCGGGCAGTTTGCCTTACATGGGCAACCCTTGTTGGGACAGTGGAATTTACATTCGCACCCCTGATAAGAATCTCAGCGCTGAAGTGCTGATCGTGATGCTCAGCGATGGCCCACCCACGCCTTGTTTAAGCCATTTCAAGGGGCCAGTCATGGCCAGCTCAGTGTCTTGGTCGCTTGAGCTGACGCCTTTGGCAAACGAAGCCATCGATGAAAACGGCTGGTTCCAGATCGATCTGGAAACCAAGGCCGGTGCTGATGGTTACGTCAACCAAAGTGCAAAGCTGTGGACGCCCAACGGTCAATTGGCTTCGCTCGGTTATCAAGTGGTGGCCGTGTACGGATGATCCGTTCAGGAACCTTCATACACAAATGCCCTCCAAGGTCTTTTGTATCGCGGATGGCGTTTGTGTGATGGCGGTTGTATACCAGGTTTCAATTCACAGCTTGATTCAAGTTCTTGTTGTTTCATGTGTGTGGGGCATGGCGTCAGTGGCGTTTGCCCAGAACAAAGGGGTCAGTCAGGAAATCACGGCGCTGTTGGAGAAGCTAGAATCTTCGCAATGCGAATTCAATCGCAATGGCAGTTGGTATGGTGCCAGCAAGGCGCGCAGCCACCTCGAACGCAAGCTTGCCTACATCGAAGCGCGTGGTGAGTTGAAATCAACCGAGCAATTCATTGAACTGGCTGCCACGCAAAGCAGCTTCACCGGCCAGGCCTACCAAGTGCGTTGCCATGCAACCCAGGCTGTGCCCAGTCAAGAGTGGTTGATGTCTCAATTGAAAGAAATTCGAGGTCGTTAAGCAATTGCGTTAAGGGCCAAGCAAAGTGCCGCGTACAAAGCAGTGCGCGCGGGTTAAAGTGGTGCGGTTCTTGTTCAACTCAGGGTGTCATGGTTTCTTATTCGTCTCGTTTCAACTGGTTCTGGCCTTTTATATGGGCTTTGGTTTTGGGTGTGTTGTTGGGTACGGTGGTGCAAACCCAGATCAATCTGCTGGCTTTGCAAGAATTGAATATGCAGGTGGATTGGTCCACTCGCTTGCAAACCACCATCCATGATTTATTGAACTTTGCGCCGGTGTATGCAGTCTTGTTTGGAGGCAGCTTCATTGTGTCTCAAGCGGTGGCGCTGTTCATCAGTCGTTTTTTTGGTCCGCCCGCGCGCCTGTTCTGGTGCACCCTCGGTGCCGCACTGGGCTTGTGGGCCACATTCAAGGTCGTAGACATGATTGCTCCCATGCCCATTTTGATTGCCTCCACTCGAACCGCCACTGGAATGTTGTCCATGCTGGGTGCTGCCGCAGTATCCGGCTTTGCATTTGCCCGTTGGTCGCGCCTGAAGAGCCGCTACCCTCGTAGTGCAGCCTTTTCAGCATTGCTTGCAGCCGCTGCGGTCGTTTCGGCCCCTCAGGATGTACTGGCCCAGTCCAACACAAACTATGAAGTCAACACCTTTGTCAGCGGTGTTGAAAGTCCGTGGTCAATGGCGTTTTTGCCCGATGGCCGGGCCTTGATTGCCGAAAAACCCGGTCAGCTTCGTGTGGTGGGCGCTGATGGAGCCCTGCAAGCGAAGCCGGTTGGCAATATGCCTGCTGTGTTTTACAGTGGCCAAGCCGGTTTTTTTGATGTGCTGCCAGCCAGCCATTTCGCGCAAACCGGCACGCTGTTTCTGAGCTATGCCTGCGGCAATCGAAGTGCCAATCATTTGTGCGTGTCCAGCGCAAAGCTTTCAAGCAGCAATTCGCTTGAAAACGTCAAGGAAATTTTCCGCACGCAATTCGCAAAGAAAGGCAGTGCGCACTACGGTGGTCGCATGGTTGAGTTGCCTGATTCAACCTTGATTGTTACCTTCGGGGATGGCTACAGCTACCGTGAAGAAGCGCAAAACCTGGGCAACCACCTCGGCTCCATTGTGCGCATCAATCAGGATGGCACCGTGCCCAACGACAACCCTTTCGTTGGCAAAGCAGGTGCAAAGCCCGAAATTTACAGTTATGGTCATCGCAATGTACAGGGGCTTGTGTTTGATGCTGTCAACAACCGCTTGGTGGCCCACGAACACGGTCCACGTGGTGGCGATGAAGTCAACGTCATCGAGCCTGGTGTGAACTACGGTTGGCCTTTGGCGACTTACGGAATCGACTATTCCGGTGCTCAAATTTCGCCCTTCAAAGAATACGAGGGCACTCGTCAGCCCGCCATTTATTGGGTGCCCTCGATTGCACCTTCCGGCATGGCTGTATATCAGGGCGACCTGTTTCCGGCTTGGAAAGGCAGCTTCTTTGTAGGGGCGCTGAAGGCTCAACAGGTCAATCGCATCACCTTGAAGGGCAACAAAGCCGTGCAGGAAGAGGTATTGTTTAAAGAGGTTGGCGAGCGCATTCGGGATGTGCGCGTTGGCCCCGATGGTGCACTTTATCTGTTGACAGACAACGCTCAAGGGCGTGTACTGCGGGTAACACCCAAAACCCCTTGAGCTTTTATGGAAATTGTCTACCGCGCAGCCAATATCATTGAAGCGCACATCGTGGCAGGCATGTTGAATGCCTGTGGAATTCAAACCCACGTGGGTGGCCATTTTCTGCAAGGTGCAGTGGGTGATTTGTCACCCACCGGCATTGCCAATGTTCTTGTGCTTTCGACTGACAAAAACCTTGCCCTGGCAATCGTGAAAGATTACGAGCAACAATCCTCATTGAACGCCCCCGATGAAGTTGTGAACCCCAGCTCCCCCAGCTTCCCCAACTCCGTTCACCAGCCCAAATTCTCCTGAGCGCGGCAAACCGATACATTTGCGCCTCTTTTTTGCAACAGGCCGTTCAAGCGCCTTGCCACTTCCGTGTTCAACACAGGTGTTTTGCATCGTTCATTTCATGAATCAATCTGTTTGGTTTTTTTATCGCCTGTGAATGCAATTCAGTCGTCTGAACGGGTTGGATAGGCCTCGTTTAAAGAAGTTGAATTCTGGGTGGTCTTTTTTCTGTTTCAAGGAGAAATTAATATTCAGAATCATTGTTTGCTCTGTGTTTGAAAATATTCACGAATCCCCTGAAACCCTTGCCACATGCGGGTTCTACTTATATGGATAACCACAATTGTGGTTGTTTTCACGGCTGCAGATACTGCGCTCACCACACAGATTGGTGTGGCCTTACTTAACAAAAGAACTGCCTCGCGAGTGCTCGAACAATCGCATGGCAATCAGGAGCGCAACGTGAAAAAATCGATTAAATCCGTCTTGGCAGTGGCCCTGTTGGGCCTCGTTGGTGCAGCGCAAGCCACCGACGCTTACCCGTCAAAAGTCATCACCATGTTGATCCCGTTTGCAGCGGGCGGCCCCACTGACACTGTTGGCCGGTTGATTGCACAGTCCATGTCCAAAGACCTGGGCCAGCAAGTCATTGTGGAAAACCTCGGTGGTGCCGGTGGCACCCTGGCCGCAGCAAAAGCTGCACGCGCCAATCCCGATGGTTACAACATTTTCTTGCATCACATTGGTCAGTCCACTGCGCCCTCTTTGTATCGCAAATTGTCGTACAACGCGTCATCTGACTTCGAAACCATTGGTTTGGTGACCGACGTGCCGATGACCATCGTGGCCCGCGCCAATTTCCCAGCCGCGAACATGCAGGAACTGTTGGCCTATGTGCGCGCCAACAAAGACAAAGTGACCTACGCCAATGCTGGCATTGGTTCGGCTTCACACCTGTGCGGCATGCTGTTTCAGCAGGCCATCGGCGTTGATCTCACCACCGTGCCTTACAAGGGCACTGGCCCGGCCATGAACGACCTTCTGGGCGGTCAAGTGGATTTGATGTGTGACCAAACCACCAACACCACCAGCCAAATCAAAGGCGGCAAAATCAAGGCCTACGCCGTGACCACGAAAACTCCAGTGAAGTCCTTGCCCGATCTTCCAACTCTGGATAAATCCGGTTTGCCTGGTTTTGAAGTGGCAGTGTGGCATGGCCTGTACGCCCCCAAAGGCACACCGCAAGCCATCGTGGATCGTCTTAGCAAGTCTTTGCAAGTGGCACTGAAAGACCCTTCGATTGCTGCAAAATTTGCCGAATTGGGTACAGAGCCGTCTGCTACTTCGCAGGCCACTCCAGCCGCGCACCGCAAGCACCTGGACAGCGAAATTGCACGCTGGAAGCCCATCATTGAGAAAGCTGGCCAATACGCCGACTGATCAATTTTCAGAGATTATTCATGCCAAAAGATCTAAGAGACTTTTGGGCGGGGCTGCTGTATCTCCTGGTGGGCGCAGCGGCCTTTTACATCGCTCAAGATTATGAAATGGGCACTGCAGTCAGCATGGGGCCTGGTTACTTCCCCTTGGTGCTCAGTGGTGCGCTCATGGCCATTGGGGCCGTGTCGATGGTTCGCTCTTACCTCGTTGAAGGTGAGCCACTGCAAGGCTTTGCCTTTGGCAAGTTACTTTACATCGCCGTGTCGGTGCTGGCGTTTGCTCTGGTGGTTGAAGGCGCTGGCCTGGCCATCGCGGTGTTGGTCGTGTTTTTCATCTCGGCCGCCGGCAGCAAGTTTTTTAACTGGAAGTTCACCTTGATGATTTCAACAGGCGCAGCTGTGTTTTGCAGCCTGGTGTTTGTCAAAGGGTTGGGCATACCCCTGCCAATTGTTGGCACCTGGTTTGGAATGTAATCATGGAACTTCTAGCTAACCTGTCGTTGGGGCTTGAAACAGCCTTCACCCTCAACAACCTGATGTTCTGTTTAATCGGTGTGTTTTTGGGCACTGCCATTGGCGTGTTGCCAGGCCTGGGGCCCACAGCCACCATCGCCATGTTGTTGCCCATCACGTTTGGCTTGCCGCCCGTGTCTTCGCTCATCATGTTGTCGGGCATCTATTACGGCGCCCAGTATGGCGGGTCTACCACAGCCATTTTGGTTAACTTGCCGGGTGAGTCGTCCTCTGTGGTGACCGCGCTTGATGGCTATCAAATGGCACGTCAAGGCAAGGCTGGTAAGGCGCTTGCCACTGCAGCAATCGGGTCGTTCGTAGCCGGTACAGCGGCCACTGTGTTGTTGGCGCTGTTCGCTCCGCCTTTGGCCGACATCGCCCTGCAATTTGGCGCGGCTGAATATTTCTCGCTCATGGTGGTTGGTTTGGTCGCCTCGGTTGTGTTGGCCAGTGGCTCCCTGTTGCAGGCCTTTGGCATGATCCTCATGGGCCTGCTGTTGGGCATGGCTGGCACCGACGTGAATTCCGGCATGGAGCGCTACACCTTTGAATCGCCCTACTTGGCCGAAGGCATCAACTTCGTGATTCTCGCCATGGGCATGTTTGGACTGGGTGAAATCATCAAGAACCTGGAAGAAGAGCACCTGCGCTCCACCGCCATCACCAAGGTACAAGGCTTGCTTCCAAACAAAGACGACTTGAAGCGCATGGCTTGGCCCATCATTCGAGGAACAGGCTTGGGTTCACTGCTTGGTATTTTGCCCGGTGGTGGTGCCATGTTGGCCTCGTTTGCCTCGTATTCCATTGAGAAGAAAATCTCGAAAACGCCCGAACAGTTTGGCAAAGGCGCCATTGAAGGTGTGGCGGGTCCGGAATCCGCCAACAACGCTGGTGCACAAACATCCTTCATTCCGCTGCTCACCTTGGGTATTCCATCCAATCCGGTCATGGCCCTCATGATCGGCGCCATGATCATCCAGGGCATCACGCCTGGGCCAGCGGTCATGACCGAACAGCCTGCCCTGTTCTGGGGCATCATCGTGTCGATGTGGATTGGTAACCTGTTTCTGGTGATCCTGAACCTGCCGCTCATCGGTATCTGGGTGAAAATGATTTCGGTGCCTTACCATTTCCTCTACCCCATGATTCTCGTGTTCTGCTGCATTGGCGTATTCAGCTTGAGCAACAAGGTCTTCGATATTTACCTGCTTGCCGGCTTTGGTGCCTTGGGTTACGTCTTCTCCAAACTGAAATGTGAACCAGCGCCCCTATTGCTTGGCTTTATTCTGGGCCCCATGATGGAAGAGTACCTGCGGCGAGCCTTGTTGCTTTCGCGAGGTGATTTCTCTGTGTTGGTGACGCGCCCCATCAGTGCCGCCATGCTTGCCATTGCGGTGCTGGCCTTGATTGTGGTGTTCACCCCGGCCATTCGCAAAAAGCGCGAAGAGGCCTTCCAGGAAGAGTAAGCCTGTTGAAGTGTTGTGTACTCGCCCCATTGAAGATTTTTCAGTGGGGCGTGACCACCTGGCTGTATACTTCGCTCTCCACTTTCCCCCTCCTTTTTCAAAGACATCCAACATGCCTCTCAAATCCACGGACATGGCCAAGAACATGGCCAAAACCCTTGATCGTCGTTTGAAGGCTGAAAGCTTGCCTGACCGCTTTGGCCAAGCCTCGAAAGCCTCCGTCAAGAAGGAGCGCGAGGGTGCTGAGCCGGTTGTCAAACTGGCCTCTGTGAATTATCGTTTGCCGGTGGCTTTGGTGAATGCCTTGCGTGATCAAGCGATTGCACAACAAGTCGGCATCAACGATTTGGTTGCAACCGCACTGGGCGAATGGCTAGGTAGCCAGTCCAAGTAGTGAAATGTTATGAATTGTGTTGTATTATCTGGCTGTAGTAGAGAAGCATCTGGATAGTACGCATGGACAGTCAATTTCCTTCAGCCTCATTGGGTGAAGCCAGCACCGAAGGCAGCAAACTCGATCCCAATCAAGTGGTGCCCCTGTATCACCAAATTTACCTGATTTTGCGTGAACGCATCATCGAGGGCCATTACGACACAAAGCCTTTACCGGGCGAGCTGGTGTTGGCGGAGCAATTCAATGTGTCCCGCGTCACCATGCGCCGCGCGCTACAGGATCTCGTCAAGGAAGGGTTGGTGGCCAGGGGCCGTGGCAAGGGCACATTCGTCAAGCCGCGCCCCGAATCCCGTGGCTCTTCGGTGGGGCAAAGCCAGTTGCTCAGCGCCTCCGCCATGCGCCTTCAGGCCAGCGGCGATTCATCCGACCTGCAGCTGATTACCTCCAAGCGTATTTTGCCACCGCCGGAAATCGCGACCTTGTTGCATTTGCCCAGCGATGCGATTGTTGAAAAACTCATTCGAATTCGTCAACTTGACGGCCAGCCCGTTGCCCACCTCACCAGTTACATTCCTCAAGACCTGTCAGGCCGAATTTGTCGCCGACGCCTGCGGGAATTTCCCATTCTTGTATTGCTCGAAGAGGCTGGTGTGAAAGTGGCCAAAGCGCGTCAAACCCTGTCTGCACGACTGGCTGATGCCTCCGTGGCTTATGCGCTGGGTGTTCCTGTTGGCGCACCATTGTTGGCCATTTCGCGTGTGGCTTACGATGAAAACGGGCGGCCAGTTCAAGTGCTTAAAGGGCTGTACCGCCCAGATCGTTACGATTACCGCATTGAACTGTC
This sequence comes from Limnobacter sp., assembly GCA_964229025.1. Classification (GTDB taxonomy): domain Bacteria; phylum Pseudomonadota; class Gammaproteobacteria; order Burkholderiales; family Burkholderiaceae_B; genus Limnobacter. The sequence goes on from CAXRAE010000004.1 coordinate 101,034, forward strand.
GCGCAAGCAGGCCAAAGGTCAAAGTTCCTGGCAGCACGTCAATGAAGTGGAGTTTGCATTCGAGATGCATCAGCAAGACCTCACCCAATTCTAGGGTGTTGTTCTTGCTTCTTTGTTGCCGCGGCTTTAGCTCAACGGTTCCACTGGTCGCGGTTTGCGGTCTTCATCAACCGCAACATACGTGATGAAAGCCTCAGTCACTTTGGCAACATCATCGGGTTTCAGCCTGCGCTGCGAAAAAACCTCGACATACACCTGCATGGACGTGCGGCCCACTTTCACCACCTCGGCGTAAAAACTGCACAGGTCGCCCACGAATACGGGCTCTTTGAACATGAATTCATTCACCGCAATGGTCACCACTCGACCCTTGGCATGGGCGGTGGCAGGCACCGATCCAGCCAAGTCCACCTGCGCCATGATCCAGCCGCCGAATACATCGCCTGAGGCGTTTGAATCTTTGGGCATGGGAATGACCCGAATCACGGGTTCACGGTCAACAGGCAGCAAAATCGGGTTGGGCGTTGTCATGGCGGATTGGATGGTTTGATTGTTATTCCACGATTGTACGCGCTGCGTCTAGAGGGCGCATTTCATTCGTTCGCCCAAACCACCTGGCGCCAGCTTTACCTTCGCCCGCCGTGCTGGTCATCCAGCGCATCTTTGGCCATCTTGTCGATCACGGCTGGAATGAACGGTTTCAGCTTCAACCCCAAACGCGCTTTGCTGGTCATCGCCCATTCGCGTTTGCGTTCTTCCATGGCCTGCATCATCTCATCGACGCACTGCTCCACTGTCATTGCGCCTTTCTCCCGAAGGCCTGAAACACCCGCACGTTTACCTTCATTGTTCAAGCCGTTGCGCCGAATGTCAGTGTCCACCACGCCCGGGAAAATGGCGCACACGTCCACACCCGTGCCCATCAATTCAATGCGCAGCGCCTCCATGAAACCGCTCATCGCAAACTTGCTTGTGCAATACGTGGTGCGCGCTGGCACGCCCGTTTTGCCCGCCAGGCTCGACACACCCACAATCAGGCCCTTGGCCTTCTTGATGTGGGGCAGGGCCTTGTGGGTGATCCACACCATGCTCATCACATTGACCCGGAACAACTGCTCAAACGTGCTCAGGTCTTTGATGTCTTCAAACCAGGCGTGCATGGAGAGACCGGCGTTGTTCACCAGTACATCAATGCCATTGAAGGTCTTGACCGCTTCATCCACCAGGTTTTCACACTGCCCTTGATCGGTCACGTCGCAGGCCACGCAGTGGGCCTGTCCGCCCAGTGCCTGCACTTGCTTGGCCACTTCCTGAAGCTTCTCCATGCGTCGCGCAGCCAATACCAGTTTGTTCCCGGGTGCAAGGCGAAGCGCCAATGCAGCACCGATTCCCTCTGAGGCACCTGTAATCAATACCATCTTGTTGTGAATACTTGCCATGTCAATCTGTCTCCTGTGTGGTTGTCATCCGGGCTGGTGGTAGCATTCACCAAGCCATTATTTTTGTATCGAGAAGTATCGCATGCGCAGAACAGCACCGGCGGCGCAACTGCCACCACAACCCAGAAAACGCGGTGATTGGGCCACCATTGGCCAATTGCTGCCTTACCTGTTGCAGTACAAGTGGCGCGTGGTGTTCGCCATCGGGTGTTTGGTCATGGCCAAAGTGGCCAATGTCGGCGTGCCGCTATTGCTCAAAGAAATCATCGACCACCTCACGCCTTTGTTGCAATCCAATGCTTTGCTGGCCGCGGCCTCCATGCCTGCCGCCTTGCTGGTGGGTTATGGCTTGCTTCGCTTGTCCACCACCGTATTCACTGAGCTTCGGGAGTTCCTGTTTGCCCGGGTCACGCAAAATGCAGTGCGCGCCATCGCCATTCAAGTATTTGATTACCTGCATGCCCTGTCTTTGCGTTTTCACCTGAACCGGCAAACAGGTGGTGTTACGCGCGACATTGAACGGGGTTCTCGCTCCATCTCCAGCCTGGTCAGCTACACGCTTTACAGCATCCTGCCCACGCTGATTGAAATTGTTCTGGTTGTGGGTTACCTGTTCTGGAATTACGACATCTGGTTTTCAGCCATCACCGCGGTTGCGCTCACTCTGTACATATTTTTCACTGTGAAAATCACCGAATGGCGGCTGCATTTCAGGCGCACCATGAACGATCTCGACAGCAAAGCAAACGTGCGTGCAGTCGATTCGCTCATCAATTATGAAACCGTCAAATACTTTGGCAATGAATCGTTTGAATCCAGGCGTTACAACAACAGCATGGTTGATTGGCAGGAAGCCGCCATTCGCTCTCAGAAATCGCTCACGCTACTGAACACCGGGCAAAGCGCAATCATCGCTGTGGCGGTCACCTTGGTGTTGTGGCGCGCCACGGCCGGTGTGCTCGACGGTTCCATGACCTTGGGCGATCTTGTGCTGGTCAATGCGTTCATGATCCAGTTGTACATTCCGCTGAACTTTCTGGGTGTGATCTATCGCGAGATCAAACAAAGCCTGGCCGACATTGAGCGCATGTTTGGTCTCATGGATGAAAACCTGGAGGTGAAGGACAAACCGAATGCGCCCGATTTGCATGTGCGTGGCGGAGAAATTGAATTCAGACAGGTGAACTTTGCCTACGATGAACGTCGGCAGGTTCTGAAAAACATGTCTTTCAAAGTGCCCGCAGGCCACACCGTTGCCGTGGTTGGCCACAGTGGGGCAGGCAAGTCGACGTTGGCGCGCTTGTTGTATCGCTTTTATGAAGTCACCGACGGTGCCATTTTGGTGGATGGGCAGGACATCCGCGACGTCACGCAGTCGTCGTTGCGCCAGAACATCGGCATCGTGCCGCAAGACACAGTGTTGTTCAATGACAGCATTGCATACAACATCGCCTATGGTCGCCCCAGCGCCACTCAGCAGGAAATCGAGCAAGCCGCCAAAGCCGCCCACATTCATGAATTCATTTTGAGCTTGCCCGACGGCTACGCCACACAGGTTGGCGAACGGGGTCTGAAGCTGTCAGGTGGCGAGAAGCAAAGGGTGGCGATCGCCCGCACCATTTTGAAAAATCCCACTATCTTGATTTTTGATGAGGCCACCTCCGCTCTGGATTCTCGTTCCGAACGTGCCATTCAACAAGAGTTGCGCATGTTGTCACGCAATCGAACCACGCTCATCATCGCCCACCGGCTCAGCACAGTGGTGCATGCGAATCAAATCCTCGTGGTTAATCAGGGTGAGGTGCTCGAAAGTGGCAGCCACGAGTCACTACTTGACAAAAATGGGGAATACGCACGAATGTGGCTGATTCAACAGCACAACCAACCCGAATCCCCGTCCAATGGAAACCAAATGGCTTGAAGATTTCATCACCCTCGCGCACACCAAAAACTTTTCGAAAGCAGCCAGTTTGCGTTGTGTCACACAGCCGGCATTTTCGCGTCGCATCCAGGCGCTTGAAGGCTGGTTGGGGTGCGAGTTGATTGACCGTGGCAGTTACCCAACGCGGCTTAGTGCCCAAGGCGAAGTATTTTACGAGCAGGCCTTGAGCATGCTTGAGAAAGTGCGTCAAGCCCGCACTATCGTGCGTGGCGGTAGTTTGCAAAGCCGCCAGCCTGTGCGTTTGGTGGTGCCCCACACCCTGGCCTGCAGCAGGGCGCCCCAATGGGTCTCAGCCTTGAAAGAAAAGCTGACCGCGCAGGCACCCGACTTCAGCGTGCAACTGACAGCCAGCAACGTGCACGACGCTGTGCTTTCATTCACCGATGGCGCCAGCGATTTTTTGGTGTGTTATCACCACAGCCGCGAACCGATCGAACTCGATCCCACCAAATTTGAAATGCGGGTGTTGGGTATCGAAAGGTTTGGTCCGTACAGTGCCGCAGATGCAAATGGCAATGCCTTGTATTGCCTCGATCCTTTGGCACCTTTGCCGGTGCCCTTTTTGGCCTATTCCAAGCATGCTTACCTGTCAAAAATGACCGACATTGCACTGGAAGCAGGGCCTTTGTTTCTCAAAAAAGCCTTGTTTGAAACGGACATGTCGGAAAGCTTGAAGGCGTTTTGCGAACAAGGCCTTGGGGTGGCATGGTTGCCAGAAAGTGCGGTGTTGCCCACTCACGACCTGTTGAGTCTGGATTGCGTGTATCGCACCGATCTGGAGGTGCGCTTGTACCGAAGGCGCGATCGAAACCGGGATGTTTCAGCCGGGATGGCCGATTTGCTTGAAATGGTCTGGCAGCACTGGCCCGAATAGTCTGGTGTCGAAGTGAGTTGTGAGGGGTGTCACCCAGGTGGGTAGTCCAACTTAGGGTTTCTTTGGATATGCGCGAAATGCATGGTTTAATGCTCAATATGTATTGGAGCGGCAGGCCTGAAAGTTTTAGCATGGCGCTCATTCAATATTCTTTGTTGGGGGTGGCATGGTTAAGCAGCAGGCTGATTATCGCGTAGAAAAGGACCTTCTCGGAGAAAAGAAGATTCCTGCCGATGCGTACTGGGGGGTGCACACCAGCCGCGCATTGGATAACTACCAAATCACCGGCTTTCCTCTGTCCAATGCCCCAGAACTAATCAACGCCCTTGCAGCTGTGAAGTGGGCTGCTACAAAAGCGAATGCCGATCTCGATTCTCTGTCGCCTGAATTGGCCAAAGCAATCACCCAAGCCTGCAAAGAAATTCGTGCCGGCAAATTGCACGACCAATTTGTGGTCGATGTCATTCAGGGTGGCGCGGGTACATCAACCAACATGAATGCCAATGAAGTGATTGCAAACCGCGCTATCGAAATTCTGGGTGGAAAGCGGGGCGATTACAAAGTGGTCCATCCCATTGAGCATGTCAACGCCTCCCAAAGCACCAACGATGTGTATCCCACCGCCGTGAAGATCGGGCTGATCAATGCCCTCGCCAACCTGCTCGATGCCATGGAAGAGTTGAAAGAAGCATTTGGCGAAAAGGCGTTTGAATTTCGCAAAATCCTGAAAATTGGCCGCACTCAGTTGCAAGACGCGGTGCCGATGACCCTGGGTCAGGAGTTCGCCACATTCTCGGTGATGCTTGGCGAAGACATGGCCCGCGTTCGTGAGGCCACCAGCCTGATTTCTGAAATCAATTTGGGTGCCACTGCCATTGGCACGGGCATCAACACCGACCCGGAATATGCAGCCCGCGCGCGTCATTATCTCGAGGAAATCACACAGCTTGGTTTGGTGACAGCCGCTGACCTCGTTGAGGCCACGCAAGACACTGGCTCTTTTGTGCAGTTGTCGGGCGTGTTGAAACGTGTGGCCGTCAAGTTGTCCAAGATGTGCAACGATTTGCGCTTGTTGTCTTCAGGGCCGCAAGCGGGTCTGAATGAAATCAACTTGCCGCCGCGCGCAGCGGGTTCGTCCATCATGCCCGGCAAGGTCAACCCGGTTATTCCGGAGGTGGTCAATCAGGTGGCCTTTGAAGTCATTGGAAACGATGTCACCGTCACCATGGCCGCTGAAGCTGGACAGCTCCAATTAAACGCATTCGAGCCCATCATTGCATGGAGTTTGTTTAAAAGTATTCATCACCTCACAGCGGCTTGCAAAACCCTGACGAAGAATTGCGTATTAGGGATTACCGCAAATGAGGCGCTTTTGAAGCAAAGAGTGGAAGAATCGGCCAGTTTGGCCACATCACTCAATCCGTTCATAGGCTATGATCAAGCATCTGAAATCGCTAAAACTGCACTGAAGACCGGTCGCAAGGTGTCTGACCTGGTTCTCGAAAAGGGCTTGCTGTCAGAGCAGCAGTTGAGCGAAATACTCAGACCCGAGGTTCTCACCCGTCCTCGGAGAATAAAACTGTAGTGCCGTGTCGCGACTTGGTCGCGTTTCTGGGGTGTTTGCACATTTCGTGCTTTTAATTTTTCATTCAAGGAGCAAAAATGAAAAGGAATCTTCTCGCAGCAGCGTTGGCAGTTGCCACTGCAGCCGCAGTACAGCCCGCAGTAGCCCAAGATCTAACGGGAACGATGAAGAAGATCGCAGAAACCAAAACTGTGGTTGTTGGTCACCGTGAATCATCCGTTCCGTTTTCATACCTCGACAACAATCAAAAGCCGATTGGTTACCACATGGATGTGTGCAACAAGATCGTTGAGTCCATCAAAACCCAATTGAAAATGCCTAACCTGAATGTTCAGCTTCAGCCTGTGACGTCGGCCAACCGTATTCCTTTGTTGCAAAACGGCACCATCGACATGGAGTGCGGTTCCACCACCAACTCCGTGAAGCGTCAAGAGCAGGTTGCTTTTGGCAACACCACTTTTGTGACTAGCGTCAAGGTTGTTGTCAAAAAAGACAGCGGCATCAAGAATTTGGCTGGGCTTGATGGTCAACCCATTGCAACCACTTCAGGCACCACGTCTGTGCAGTTGATCAAGCAGAACGAAAAAGGCGCAAACATCAATTTCAAGGAAATTTACGGCAAAGACCACGCTGAAAGCTTCCTGTTGGTTGCCAACGACCGTGCCAAAGCATTCGTGATGGACGACATCCTGATTGCTGGTTTGGTTGCTCAAAGCAATGCACCTGATTCCTACATGTTCCTGCCTGAAGTGCTGCGCACCGAGCCTTATGGCGTGATGCTTCGCAAAGACGACCCACAGTTCAAGGCTGTGGTGGATGGCACCATCAATGGCATGATCAAGTCGGGTGAGCTTGAGAAGCTGTACACCAAGTGGTTCATGAACAAGATTCCGCCAAAAGACGTGAACCTGAACTTCCCAATGTCGCCGGAATTGAAGGCTGCATTGGCCAACCCAAATGACAAAGGTGTTGAATAAGGCGCCCGCTAAGTCGTCTTGATTCTCTCAAGGCTGGCGTGCGTTACACAACGTAAGCCAGCCTTTTTCCTTGTCTTGGCCGAGATTCCTTACTCGGGAGTATAAAAATGAACAGTGACCTGAATTGGCTCTTGTTTTTTGAGCCGATCGTGGAAGGTGACACAGTGCTGTGGTGGGAAATGCTTTTTTCCGGCCTGCTCTGGACCCTTGCCACTTCTGCCGTTGCGGGTGTTATCGCCTTTTTTATCGGCTCTTTAATGGGTGTTTTACGCACCACGTCTAGTAAAACACTTGCCTTCATTGGCAATGCTTACGTCGAAATTTTCCGGAATATTCCGCTGATTGTTCAGTTTTTCCTTTGGTATTTCGTCGTGCCGGAATTCATTCCCGCATTGAAGGACTGGTCAATTGAACAAGATCCAACCTTTGTGCAGTTTTTAGCGTCGGTGGTTTGTCTCGGTACATTCACGGCTTCCCGTGTGGCTGAGCAGGTCAAGTCTGGCATTTTGTCGTTGTCTCGCGGCCAACGCGCGGCCGGCTACGCATTGGGTCTGACGGAGCCCCAAACCTACAGGTACGTGTTGTTGCCCATGGCGTATCGCATCATCGTGCCCCCAATGACCTCTGAGGCAATGAACCTGATCAAGAACTCGTCTGTGGCTCTGACCATCGGTTTGACTGAGCTGACCTTCCGCACCCGTGAAATGGGCGAGGTCACCTTTGCTTTCTTCGAGGCATACATTGCTGCCACAGTGCTGTATGTGATTGTGGCCATGAGCGTGAATCGAGTCATGGCTTTGGTTGAGAGACGCACTGCGGTGCCCGGTTATATCGCAGGAGGCAAATGATGGATAACTTTGACTTCAGTGCCATCAGTTCGTCCCTGCCGTATTTGATGCAGGGTCTTGGCTATACCGTCAAGCTCACGGTGGTGGCTTGTCTGGGTGGTATTTTCTTCGGAACCTTGCTGGCTTTGGCCCGTTTGTCGAGCATCAAACCATTGGCCATGCTCGCTGCTGGCTATGTGAACTTGATGCGTTCCATTCCCCTGATTTTGGTGATCTTCTGGTTCTACTTTCTGGTGCCGATTGTGTTGCAATCCATCACCGGTGCAGAACGGCCGCCGCAAATTGGTCCTGATCGCTCAGCCTATATCACTTTCATCATGTTCGAAGCGGCGTTTTTCTGCGAGATCATGCGGGCGGGTATTCAAAGTATTCCGCGCGGGCAAGTGGGTGCAGCGCAGGCTTTGGGTTTGAACTACCGCCAGTCGATGTGGCTGATTGTGTTGCCGCAGGCTTTCAGAAACATGCTGCCTGTGTTGCTGACGCAAACCATCATTTTGTTCCAGGACACATCCCTGGTGTACGTGTTGTCTGTGACCGATTTCCTGGGCGCGGCATCAAAAATCGCCCAGCGCGACAGCGCACTGGTTGAAATGTACACCTTCGTGGCCCTGGTTTATCTGGCGATTTGTTTCAGCTTGTCGATGCTGGTCAAGTCGCTTCAGAAGAAAACACAAATCATTCGATAGCAGGAGAGCACTGTGATTGAGATCAATAAAGTTAGCAAGTGGTACGGTAATTTTCAGGTGCTCACCGATTGCACAACGACCGTCAAGAAAGGCGAAGTTGTGGTGGTCTGTGGACCTTCTGGTTCAGGCAAATCAACGCTGATCAAATGCGTGAACATGCTGGAGCCTTTTCAGGAAGGCACGGTTGTCGTGGATGGTATTTCAGTGGGTGCCAAGGGCACCGATCTGCCCAAACTGCGTTCCCGTGTGGGCATGGTGTTTCAGCACTTTGAGCTGTTTCCACACCTCACCATCACGGAAAACCTGACCTTGGCTCAAATCAAGGTGCTGGGTCGATCCAAAGAGGAAGCCCTTGAAAAAGGCATGGGGCTGCTTGAACGGGTGGGTTTGAAGGCACAGGCGGCCAAATTTCCTGGTCAGTTGTCTGGTGGTCAACAGCAACGTGTGGCGATTGCCCGTGCGTTGTCGATGGATCCAATTTGTATGCTGTTTGATGAACCAACATCTGCGCTTGATCCTGAAATGATCAACGAAGTGCTCGATGTGATGGTGGAATTGGCTCAGGAAGGCATGACCATGATGTGCGTAACTCACGAAATGGGTTTTGCACGCAAGGTGGCTGACCGGGTCATCTTCATGGATCAGGGGAAAATTGTCGAGGACTGTACAAAAGACGATTTCTTCAGCACGCAGCGTTCCGAGCGCGCCCAGTTGTTCTTGTCGAAAATTCTTGATCACTGATCGAACGAGCCTTCCACTGAGAATGCTTGCGTGAATCAAGCCCTGAGATTTTGGTCTCAGGGCTTTTTTCTGCGTTGTTGCTCTTGCAGTTGAATCAACTCGCGGGTTTTTGCGTACTTTATGAAGCTGTTGAAGCAGCCAATGGCCGTGTGAACGAAGCCCGCCCATCCATCCAGAAAACCTTTTCTGACCAAAAAGAACTTCACGAAACGCACCAACGGGGACAACACCATTTTTCCGGCGGATGGCCACTTGCCGCGCGCCGCCAATTGTTCAGCCTGAATGCTGGTGTATCGGTTTTGCTTGTTCAAATACGTGTTCAGGGATTCAGCTGAATCATGAATCAAGTCGCCTTTTAGTTTTTCAAAATGGCCACTGGGTTCGAACGTTTCTACTTTTTCATGCACTGCGTCGTTACTCCAGCCAGCTTTACGGCGATCAAACAGTCGTCTCGAATAGTCTGGATAGCCTTCTCCGTGGCGCAGGTAACGACCCAGAAAAAAATTACAACGTGGCATGTCAAAACCCGCAATGTCTCGATGCAACACGCCTGATTGCGCCTGTTGCATCACATCGCGAATATGTTGTTCAAGCGCTGGGCTAACACGTTCATCGGCATCGATGCACAGCACCCAGTCATGGCGGGCTTGCGCCACAGCGAACTGCTTTTGCGGGCCAAAGCCCAGCCAGTCTTGAGTGACCACCCGTGCGCCGGATTGCGCTGCAATCGCACAGGTTTCATCAGTGCTGTGGGAGTCAACCACCACCACATCGTCACAAAACCGAACGCTTTCCAAGGTTTCGCGCAATTGTTTGGCTTCGTTGAGCGTGATCAACACTGCGGACAATTCAATGGGTTTGTTGCTACGGTTCAAATTATTTCTTTCCTGTCTGGCTTCGCGGGGCAATCCGGACTGCCTTGTGCTTACAATGATGCGATTGTGACCAACCCCAACGCTACATGAAGCGTATCTTAATCGTTAAGACCACTTCCATGGGTGATGTGATTCATGCCTTGCCGGTTTTGAGTGACATTCACGCCTTTGATCCGTCTGTTCAAATTGACTGGATGGTTGAAGAACCCTTTGCTGACTTGGTCAAGGGCAATGGTCATGTCAATGAGGTGATTGTTGTCAATTTGCGCAAGTGGCGAAAGCTGGGTGTTCGGCACATGTGGGCCCAGTGGAATGCGCTGGGGCAACGCCTTTCCGACCGTCAATATGACGCCGTCATCGATCTGCAGGGATTGCTGAAAAGCGCGTTGTTGGCCAGTGCCGCAAAAGGGCTGCGAATGGGCCCTGCATTGGGCTTTGCGCGTGAACGTTTGGCTTGTCTGTTTTATCAGCGCACCGCTGGCTGGGATCAACAAGCCCATGCAGTTGAGAGGTTGCGTGAGTTGGCGGCAGGGTTGTTGGGTTATCGAATTACAGGTGCGCCCGTGTTTTATCATTTGCACCCAGCCAAGGTTCTAAGTCCTTTGGCCCACGGCTCCGACATTTGGTTTTTGCATGCGACCGCGCGAGACGAGAAAAAATGGCCGCTGGTGAAGTGGCGAGAACTGGCGCATCGCCTCACCGACCTTGGCTACAACATCAAACTGCCGTGGGGCAGCGAAGCCGAGAGAAAACAAGCTGAGGCCATTGCAATGGGAATTGCGCGAATGGAGGTTTTGCCGCACATGACCTTGGCGAATTTGCGTTTGCGTTTGAAGCAAGCAGGCATGGTGATCGGGGTGGATACAGGCATTACCCACTTGGCGGCTGCGCACTATTTGCCAATGGTGGCTTTGTTTTTCGCAACGCCTGCGTGGCGCTTTGCTCCAAGGTTCAACCCCCATGCGATCAGCTTGGGTGATCTGGATCGGGAGCCCTCTGTGGGTGAAGTGTTTGAGGCGGCTTCTCGTTTGTTGCGGGGTAATAAACTGTGAGCCTCGGCGCGCGATTATTTCTTGTGGCCTACAGTGCCTTGTGTTTTCTCTTGCAGCCTTTGATTGCCTTGTATTTGATCAAGCGTGCAATACGACAGCCAGAATACCTGCAGGGCTGGGCACAACGCTTCTTTGCGTCGGTGCCCGTGTGTGCTCCTTTGGATCAGCCTCGACAGCGAATCTGGGTGCATGCTGTTTCGGTTGGTGAAGCGCATGCGATTTCTCCTTTGATTACACAGTGGGCCAATATTCACCCAGATCATGAATGGTTGATTTCATGCACCACGCCGACAGGGCGAGACACGTGCGAGCGTCTGTATGGCCATTTGAATGGGGTGCGTGTTTTCTATTTGCCTTACGATTTGCCCTATTTGGTGGCCCGATGCCTTCGTCGGCTTCAAGCCAACGCCCTGTGGGTGGTTGAAACCGAAATTTGGCCCAATTTGTTGTTGAAGGCCCGAAAATCTGGCCTGAAGACAGCGTTGATCAATGCCCGGGTGTCACCACGTACAGGCCAGCGTTTGGCCAAATTGGCTTTCATCTCCGGCCCTGTGCTTCAAAGTGTGAGCAAGGTTTTGTGTCAAACCACTGAAGATGCGGCGGTGTTCAAACAGATTGGATGCGATGCCCATGCCGTCACAGGGAATCTGAAATTCGACGTGGCCTTAAAGCCTCAGTTGGCCACCTTGGGTCGAATCTGGAGAAAAGAACTCCAATGTGAATTGGTTTTGGTGTTGGCCAGCAGTCGCGAAGGCGAGGAGGCATTGTTTCTCGATGTGTTGAACCGCACGCAGTTTTTCAAGCGCATGCCAAGGGCCGCTGTGTGGATTGTGCCCAGGCACCCTCAACGCTTCGATGAGGTGTTCGACCTTATGACTGCATTCGCTACACGCATGGGTGTGGCACGGCCCGTTCGACGAAGTGTGCTGTTCGACACCAACGGGTGTTTGCTCAACCCATCTGCGGCCAATCGCTCTGCACGTTTGGTGTTGGGGGATTCCATGGGTGAAATGCCTGCCTATTTCAGTGCGGCTGATTTGGCTTTGCTGGGTGGTTCCTGGTTGCCATTTGGGGGGCAAAACCTGATCGAGGCCTGTGCCTATGGTTGTCCGGTGTGGCTGGGACCGCACACCTTCAACTTTGCCAAAGCGGCGGAGGATGCCTTGCGCATTGGTGCAGCTCAGCGGTTCGGATCGATTCAGGCTGCATGTGAGCACTTCATGGCAGGTGAACAAAGCCTGGAACCTGCCAAAAAAGCGGCGTTTTCTTATGCGCGAAGCCATCGAGGTGCCACGCAGCGCAGTCTGGATGCTTTGCTGGGTCGCAACAGCGATTAAGACATGCCTGCTCGTTCGCCCAAGGGTTATTGCACCAGGAGCGCGTTGATCGCTTCGATGTCTTTCATGGAAAGTTGCCCGGTGGCAGCCTGTAACTCAATCGTCTGCACCAGGACGTTGTATTGTGCCCGGCTTAAATCCCGCTGGGTGGCACTGAGTTGCTGTTGAGCGTTCAGTACGTCGACATTGATCCGCACACCCACTTCATAGGCGGTCTTGTTGGAGAGTAAAGCCAGTTCACTTGATTTGACCGCGGTTTGTAAAGCGTCGACCTGCGCCAAGGCGCTTTGGGTGTTCAGAAAAGCGGCTTTGGCTTGCTGTTGTGCAAATCGGCTGGCGGCTTGCAGATCTTGTCTCGCTTTGGTCAATAGATGAGCCTGTTGACGCACATTGCTTTGCGTGGCTCCTCCGCTGAATAGCGGCACATTCAGGGTAAGGCCCAATGTGTTGTTTTCAATTCCAATTTCAAAAGGTTGCCCGGTGGTGCCGTTGAAGCTTTGTTGCTCGGTTTCTACTCGTTGAACTGTCAAGTCAAGCGTGGGCAAGTGTCCCAGGCGGGCTTTGCTGGCTTCTCGTTCTGCGATTTCCTGGTTCAAGCGCGCTTGCAACACTTGAATATTGCTTTGTTGAGCCTGATCGACCCAGTTTTGGGCTTGCGCGGGTTGAGGCGATAGCAGTGTCAAATTGCTGTTGAGTTTTTTTAATGTTTCGGGGTTTTGGTCCGTCAGGGTTTCCAGCGCCAGTTGGCGAGTGTTTAGCTGGTTTTGCCCCACCAATTTCTGGGCGTTGATCAAATCGAAGCGCGCCTGTGCTTCTTGTTGGTCAGTGATGGTGGCGTTGCCTGTTTCAAAGTTCTTTTTGGCAAAAGCCAGTTGCTCTTGAATGGCCAGTTTTTGAATGTCGAGGTTGTCGAGGTCATTTTGCGCATTCAAGACATCAAAATAGGCTCGGGTGACTTTCAACAGCAATTCCTGCTCAGCCTGGCGAGCCTGCAGGCGTGCCACTTCGGCTGCCAGCTGGCTTTGTTTGTAGGCTTGCCAAGCCTGTGGGCGAAACAATGCTTGGGTTAACACCAGGCTGTAAGTGCCAGGGTTTCGGGACGCTTCGATTTGATTGCCAAACGCCTCGAAGGTGTTGTCCTGTTTCTCGATATTCGCGGAAAAAAACAAGTTGGGTAGCAAAGACGCGCGGGCTTGGGTCTCAATTTCTTGATCGGCCTGAGCGCGCGCCAATGCAGCCTGGTAAGTGGCGTCGTGCTGCTTGGCCAATTGCACCAGTTCCATCAGGCTCATTGCCTGAGGCTGAGCCTGATCCTGGGCCTGCGCGTTCAGTGGCATGAACACCAGCAATGCGGTGAGAAGACTTTGCGCCATGCGTGAGGCGCAAGCGAAATGCAGCGTAGCCATGGGCGTGTCGTCCGGTTCAGTAGGTGGGGCAGCTTGGGTCAACTGTCGTTGACCAAGCGTGAATGCCCCCCCTCAAATTGAAAAGAGTCTGGAAGCCTTGGGCTTTCAAAAACAATGCGACTTGTTGGCTGCGAATGCCATGGTGGCACACGCACACCAAAGGTTGTTCCCGATCCAGTGTTTCAAACTGGCGTGGCACTTGCCCCATGGGCATGGGCACGCTGCCGGGAATATTGCACAATTCAAACTCCCAAGGCTCACGAACATCCAACAATTGGGGTTTTGGACAATCAGGTTGGGCGACCCAGTCGGCCAGTTCGGTCGCGTCCAGTTGAACGATGGGTGAGGTCATTGGGCGCAGCCAAGGTCAAAATACAAATTCATCGGCCTTGGGTGCGTTCTGAAGGTGTTTGACCACGGTTTCAAGCATTGGGTTGGTGATCAACTGACCATCTTTGGATTTTGTGACCAGTACCAATTGCATGACGGGCGCCCGGCCAATCACGGCAATCATTCTGCCCAGCGGGTTCAGTGCGCTCACCAGGCCTTTGGGCTGCACAGGGCTGGCGCCTGAAAGCACCACAACATCAAATTGTCCCAAAGAGGGTGCCAATTCAAACCCGCATCCGTCGAGCACTTTGACTCGTGAAATATTGTTCTTCGTCAGGTTGTGCCGCGCCAGCTCTGCAATGGCGGGATTGATTTCGATCGTGGTGACATGGGCAGATTGTTGGGCCATCAACGCTGCGGTGTAGCCAGTTCCCGTGCCAATTTCGAGTACTTTTTCGTGGCTGCTCAGGTCAAGGTCCTGAAGCATGCGCGCTTCCATTTTTGGGCTCAACATCAGCTCGCCCGTGTCTTTGCCATCCACTCGGATTGGCAATTCGCAATCCGTGAATGCGAGTTTTTCAAGTTCCGGGGCCACGAAATGTTCGCGTTTGATGACTTCAAGCAGGTCCAGCACTTTTTGATTCAACACATTCCAGGGGCGAATCTGTTGTTCGATCATGTTGAAGCGGGCTTTTTCTAAGTCCATGGCGTGTTCTCGTGTGGGAATTTGGGTAGCTCGCTAGTCTACCAAAAATTGCTGTTAGCGCGTGCCCTGTGAGCCTGCAATTTCGGTGCGGGTTAGGCCCCCAAGCACCATTTGGATGTGGGCCTCAATGTAGCGAAGCGCGTCAGTGTTCAGGCCGCAGCAGGTGTCCATGGTGCGTTTCCACAAGCCCAGGGTTACCAGGGGTGCACACAACACCTGGGCTGCGTATTGGGTGTCGATTTCATTGAATTCACCACGCGAAATACCGCGCTTGAGCACGCCTTCCAGATAATTCCACCATGGCTGAACCACTTCATCGTAAAAAAAGCGGGCCAGGTCGGGAAAGGCGATTGCCTCAGACAGCACAATTTTGGTGATGGCGCTTAGTTTGGTTGAGCCGTATTTCATCCACCACAAGTGGATGGCTTCGCGAATCAGGTTGGCGCTGCTTTTCTCGGGCTCAAGCAAACGTTTGGCTTCTTCAACAATGGGCGACACATGTTCCTTCACCACTGCTTTTAACAATTCTTCCTTGTTGCTGTAATACAGGTACACGGTGCCCTTGCTGACCCCGGCGCTTTTGGCCACGTCCTCAAGCCGGGCGCCAGCGAACCCTTTTTCGCTGAAAATGGTCAATGCCGCATCCAAAAGCTCTTGGGGACGCTCGTGTTTTCTGCGGGTCCATCGGGGTTGAACGTTGGTCAGACAGTGCTTCATGGTGGTTGACTGCTTATTTGTGGTGCTTGACTGCACTATAGTGGCTCATTCTTTGCCGAGTCAACGTGTTGCGAGCCATTCGCTGCAAGTTGGGTTGTAGAATATGGCATTTGGTAATCATTGGAATTTTCGGAGAATTCAGCATGTCAATGGCCGATCGCGATGGCTTTATTTGGTTCAACGGCAAACTGGTGCCATGGCGTGATGCGCAAATTCACGTGTTGACTCACAGTTTGCACTATGGCTTGTCCGTGTTTGAGGGTGAGCGTGCTTATAAAACAGACAAGGGCCCAGCCATTTTTCGGTTGAAAGAACACACCGATCGTCTGTTTAACTCGGCACACATTTATCGCATGGGCATGCCGTACACCCGCGAACAGGTTATGGAGGCATGCTGCGAGGTGGTTCGGGCCAACAATCTGGAATCCTGTTACATTCGCCCGATCGCATTTTATGGCTCTGAAAAAATGGGTGTGTCGCCAAAAGGTGCGAAAACCCATGTGGCCATCGCCGCCTGGCCTTGGGGTGCCTACCTTGGCGAAGAAGGCCTGGAAAAAGGCATTCGAGTGAAAACATCATCGTTTGCACGTCACCATGTGAATGTGACCATGGCGCGTGCCAAGTTTGCGGCCACGTACGCCAATTCGATTTTGGCCAACATGGAAGCCACTCAGGATGGTTACGACGAAGCCTTGTTGCTCGATGTCGATGGATTCGTGGCTGAAGGCGCTGGCGAAAACGTGTTCATCGTGAAAGACGGCTGTATATACGAGCCTGAAATTGCTTCGGCGCTGGTGGGTATCACCCGTTCGACGATCATTTCACTGGCCCGCGAAATGGGTCTGGAAGTTCGCTCCAAGCGTTTGACCCGCGATGATTTGTACATCGCAGATGAGTGCTTCTTCACGGGCACCGCGGCTGAAGTGACGCCAGTGCGCGAGCTGGACAACCGCATCATCGGTGAAGGCAAGCGTGGTCCAATCACCGAAGAATTGCAAAAGCGTTATTTCGATGTGGTGTATGGTCGCAATGACAAATATGAACATTGGCTTACTCGCGTTTAATCATGATCAAAGACAAACCAGTCAAACACGAAACAGTTGAGCTTGACGGCGATGCGCTTCCGGCGTTTTGTCCCAATCAAGCCATGCCTGTGTGGAGTCACCACCCTCGGGTCTATCTTGATGTGACCAAGACCGGCAAAGCGGCCTGTCCGTATTGCGGCACTGTGTACACACTCAAGCCGGGCGCGAAGGTCCACTCCCACTGATTCCCAGGAGCGATTGACGGTGAGCGGATGCGCATATTAGTGGTAGCGCCCAACTGGATTGGCGATGCGGTCATGAGTTTGTCGTTGATTCAGGCCATCCATCAGGATCGCACTTTGCAAGGCGCCGATGGTGAGCCCTGCGAGGTGCATGTGTTGGCGCCTGCCGTCACTGCGCCGGTGTACCTGTTTAGTCCCGCGGTTCGTGCAGTGCAGGTGGAGCCCTTTGCACACGGCCAACTTCAATGGGGATTGCGCCGCAAAGTTGGTCGATCCTTGCAGGGTCGTGGGTTTGATCGTGCGATTGTGCTTCCGAATTCACTGAAATCAGCGCTGGTACCCCTGTTTGCCCGAATCGGCGAACGAGTGGGCTACGACGGGGAACTACGCAGGCTTTTGCTGACTGAGCCGTTTCCAAAACCCTCCAAGAGAAACAAGCCACCCATGGTTCAGTGGTACGGGGATTTGGGCGGTTACGCGTCTTCTCGTTTGACTGATCCCAGCTTGCATGTGCCGCAAGACATCCAGGAAAAGGCTTGCGAGGAATTTGCCCTTCAAGCTGGTTTTCTGGCGCTGGCCCCTGGTGCTGAATTTGGACCAGCCAAGCGCTGGCCCGCTGCGCATTTTGCGCAAGTGGCACAAGCCTACCTGAATGCGCAACCGGCCCAACAGGTGGTGCTGTTTGGTGGTCCAAAAGACATTGAGTTTTGCGGGGAAATCCTGACGCATGTACCCGGGGAATTGAGGGGCCGCGTCCAGGTGCTTGCGGGCAAAACCACCCTGGCGCAGGCCATCGCGCTGATGTCGGCGGCCGGTCAACTGGTGACCAACGACTCAGGGCTGATGCACGTGGCCGCAGCCTTGAATGTACGAGTACACGCCGTGTTTGGTTCCAGTAGCCCAAGCCACACGCCACCTTTGAATCCCACGGCCAAGGTTTACTACCTGGGCCTGCCGTGCAGCCCGTGCTTCCAACGCAACTGCCCGCTGGGTCATACCGATTGCTTGAACAAGCTCGAGCCTGAATTGGTGATCAACCGCCTGAGCGGCGTGTCCCAAAGGGTATGATCAGGCTTGAGCCCCGGACGACACCAACTTTTCAACGCGAATTGGCCTTTTCATGCGCGATTATATTCTGACCATTTCCTGCCCAGACACCACCGGCATTGTCTATAACGTCAGCAAATTCCTGTTTGATCAACAGTGCAACATTCTGGATTCGGCCCAATTCGGCGACGAGTCCACCAATCTGTTTTTCTTGCGTGTACATTTCGCTTTGCCCGCCAATTGCACTTTGACTGAGCAAGACCTGCAGCGCGATTTTGCGCAGGTTGCTCAGCCTTTTGACATGCAATATCAGTTTTTCGACGCTCGGGTGAAGCCAAGGGTTCTGCTGATGGTCTCGAAGTTTGGGCACTGCCTGAACGACTTGCTGTTTCGCTGGAAAAGTGGTCAATTGCCTTGCGAAATACCGGCCATTGTGTCCAACCATCAAGATTTTGCCTTGTTGGCTGCGTCTTACGGCGTGCCTTTTTACCACCTGCCATTGAGACAGGATGCCAAAGAGCAGCAGGAAACCCAGATTCGTCAAATCATTGAACGTGAAAACATCAATTTGGTGGTGCTGGCCCGTTACATGCAAATTCTGTCGCCAGCACTGTGTCGTGATTTACATGGCCGCGTCATCAATATTCACCACAGCTTTCTGCCAAGCTTCAAAGGCGCAAAGCCCTATCAGCAGGCGTTTGACCGTGGCGTGAAACTGATCGGAGCCACTGCACACTACGTCACGTCCGATCTGGATGAAGGCCCCATCATTGAACAGGATGTTGCTCGGGTGGATCATTCCCTGACACCCGAGGAGCTGACTGCCCGTGGTCGAGACACCGAGTGCATGGTTCTGGCCCGTGCGGTGAAGTGGCATTGCGAGCACCGGGTTGTGCTCAATGGTCATAAAACAGTGGTGTTCCAGTGATGAGAACGCCAAGTCGATTGATCTCTTTCGGAGTGCATTGAATGTCTCGATCCAAAGTCATCCATTCCTCACCACAAGACATTGAACAGGCTTTTTATGAGGCCCTGGAGTCGGCCGATTTAGAGGCGCTGATGGATTTGTGGGCTGATGATGAGCACGTGGTGTGCATTCATCCAGGCGGCCCCCGCGTGGAGGGGTATCACGATGTGCGTGACTCCTGGCGCGAAATTCTGTCTGCTGGGGCGTTGCAGATTCGTGTGGTGCCAGTTCACCGCGTGGAGGGCGTGATGGTGTCAGTCCATAACATTGTGGAGCAGGTGGTGATGAATAGCACCCGTGGGGAGCCTCACGTGGTTCAGGTCAATGCGACCAATGTGTATCACAAGGGCCCCAGTGGCTGGCGAATTGTGATGCACCACGCCAGCCCTGCGATGGACAGTGAAGAGCTTGCCGAAGACGACCTGTCTGATTTTGATCCGCAGCCCACGCTGCATTAACAGGTTTTTTGCATGGTGTACCGTCCACCCTGGTGGCTGCCCGAAGGGCATTCGCAAACGATCATGGCTGCGCGTTGGGCCAAAAAGCCGCGTGTGAAATACCACCGGGTGCGCTGGGTTACGCCTGATCAAGACTTCATTGATCTCGATTTCACCGAACCAGTCGATACACATTCAAACCATCGAGTGCTCTGGGTGTTGTTTCATGGCCTCGAAGGTTGTTCACGCAGCCATTACAGCCTTGCCGTCATGAATCAGGCGCGCAAATCTGGTGCGCTGGGTGTCGTGGTTCATTTTCGAGGGTGCTCGGGTGAAAACAACCTGATGCCGCGAGCCTACCATTCAGGCGATTCCGCTGAGATGGATTGGATACTGCGCCGCTTGCGTGATTCCTTGCCGCAGTTGGAAAGCATGCATGTCACGGGTGTGTCACTGGGTGGCAATGTGCTGCTGAAGTGGCTTGGGGAGCAGCAAAGCCAAGCTGGCAAGCTGGTGTCTTCTGCCGTGTCTGTCAGCGCGCCTGTGGATTTGTTGGCTGGCGCCAACTCACTGGCCAGGGGTTTTAACCGTGTATACACCCGCATGTTTTTGTCCACCTTGATCCCGAAGTCAATCGACAAGGTCAAGCGTTTCCCAGAGTTGGGTAGTGTGGATGAAATCGCTTCGTGCAAAGATTTTTTCGATTTTGACAATCGGGTCACCGCACCATGGCACGGTTTCAAGAACGCTGAGCATTATTACGCGGTGTCATCGGCCAAACCTTTGCTGCCATCGATTCAGGTGCCTACGCTCATGATTCATGCACACAACGACCCTTTCATGTCGGGTCAGCACTTGCCGCAAGCCAATGCAGTATCAAAACAGGTCACCCGCCTGTTCACTGCCCATGGTGGGCATGTCGGGTTTGCCGATGGGCGAAGTTTGCGTTTGGGGCTGGACTGGCTGCCCCATCAGTGCGATGCTTTCTTTGCGCAGCACACGGGAGTACACAGTGGATGATTTGGTAGAGAAGGCCTTGGCGAGGTGGCCCAATGTGCCTGCCATTGCGGGTTGGCTCAAGCTCAGCACGCAGGCAGACTGGTTGCTCACCGGGCCGGTGCCGGAGGGTTTAAGCATCAGCCACTCCAGAATCCTGAATTTCATTGCGCGCAATTACGCAGCCGATGATCAAGGCCGTTACTATTTTCAAAATGGTCCTCAGAAGGTGTTTGTGAGCCTGGCCTATACGCCCTGGGTTTATCGCCTGTACCCGCTTGACAACGGCCATTTGATGCTGGCAACCCACACGGGTTTGGTGGTTTGGCCAACCGCCATGTACATGGATGAACAAGGGCGCGTGTTGATTGAAAGCGAGGAAGGGGTTGGTTTGCTGCACAGCGCGGACATGGACCTTCTGGCTCGAGACCTTGGCGATCAAGATGGTGTGACCGTTCACGATTGCACCTGGGAGGTGCCCGATGAAGATCCCCAAACCTTGGTGACTGCGCGGGTTCCCTTGCGCAAGCGAGTGCCGATCAGCACGGGTCAGCGACCTTACACTTTGGTGCTTCAACCCGTGGATGCGGACGAAGTGCCAGACTTGTTTAATTTTCAACAAAATCCGGAAGTAACATCGTGAACCTTTTGAAGAAGCAACGTGGTGCATCGGCCACGGCTTTGCTCGCATTCGTGCTGTTTGTTGCGCTGCTTTACGTGCTTTATAACCAGTCCAGTGTCGATGGCTGGTTCACCTCCAGACCAGAAAATGTCACGCCACGCGTGGTTGAAGCCCGTGGCGACCTGTCTTCGAGCGAAAAAAGCGTGGTTGAACTCTTTGAGGTGTCAAAGGGTTCAGTGGCTTACATTTTCACTGAAAGCGTACGTGGCCAGCTTTTTTTCAGGCGGGTGGCTGAGGGCACTGGTTCTGGTTTTATCTGGGATGATGCAGGGCACATTGTGACCAATGCCCATGTCGTGGAGGGAGCCAGTCGCATTCGCGTTCAGCTGGATGATTCCGAGCCACTGCCAGCGCGTTTGGTGGGCATTGCGCCTTCCTATGATCTGGCCGTGATTCGTTTAGTCAGCAAACCGAACAACCTTCGCCCCATTCCGGTTGGGCGCTCTGGCGACTTGATGGTCGGGCAGTCCGTGTTCGCAATTGGTAACCCTTTTGGTTTGTCTAAAACCTTGACTGCAGGCATTGTCAGCGCTTTGGGTCGAACTTTGCCTGTCAGCAACGGTCGCGAAATTCCGGATGTGATTCAAACCGATGCAGCCATCAATCCCGGAAACTCAGGCGGGCCACTGCTCGATTCTGCAGGCCGTTTGATTGGGGTGAATACTGCAATTCTCTCGCAAAGTGGTTCTTCAGCAGGCGTGGGTTTTGCCATTCCCGTGGATTTGGTCAACCAGATTGTGCCGCAGCTGATTGAGCGTGGCAGCTTGCCACGCCCAGGGCTAGGGATTTCGGTGGCGGATGAATCGATGGCCCGGCGTTTGGGTATTCGCGGTGTGGCGATCATGGGGGTTGAGCCCGGTTCACCCGCCGAGCGTGCCGGGTTGAAGCCCTTTGATTTGCAGGCGGGTGAGCTGGGCGACATCATCATTGCTGTGGATCGAAAACCCGTGGCCAATGTGTTGCAATTGTCCAAGGCGCTTGAAGCGATAGGCGTGGGAGGCAGCGCCAAGCTGTTGATCATGCGCGGCGATGACACTCGTGAAGTCTCCGTAGACATCATTGACCTGGAATCGCGCTGACATGCAGGAAGAATGGTTGCCCGACCTGGCTCGCCGCTTTGGTGGCTTGGACCGACTCAAAGGCGATGGCCACGCCCGGTTTTTAAATAGTCATGTCCACGCCATGGTGGTGGGTGTCGGTGGCGTTGGGTCCTGGGCTGTTGAAGCCTTGGCCAGAAGTGGGGTGGGCCAAATCACGTTGGTGGACATGGACCACGTGGCTGAAAGCAACATCAATCGACAAATTCAGGCCGATGACAGCACCTTGGGGCAGGCCAAAATTCAAGCCCTGGCCAATCGCATTCACAGCTACTTCCCCGGTTGCCGTGTGAACCTGGTGGATGCTTTTCTTGAGGCTGAGAATGCGCGCGAGTTGATCAACCGGTTCAAGGCAAGTGATTCTGCTTTCAAGGTGTTGCTGGATTGTTGCGACAATGTTCGCGCCAAAGTGGCCATGGTTGTCGAGGCATCCCGGCAGGGTTTGCCCTTGGTGCTCTCGGGCAGTGCAGGTGGCAAAACCCAGCCTTGGATGATTCAGCCCGCAGATTTGCGCGACACCACCAACGACCCACTGTTGGCCAAAGTTCGTTACCAATTGCGCAAGGCGCACGGTTACACCAAAGACCCCAAAAGGAAATTGGGTGTTCCTGTGTTTTACTCGTTGGAACAGGTCAAGAAAAGCGAAGTGTGTGAACCTTCAGCCGGTTTGAATTGTGCAGGATACGGGTCGGTGGTTACTGTGACGGCAACCATGGGCATGCACATGGCAGCGTGGGCCCTGGAACAAGCCCACGCATCATGGAGAAAAGCAATCAGCGTTTGAACATGTCGCCAAACAAGTCTTCGGCCTTCTCAACTTTGGGCGCGATCACATAAGCACAGTAGGGCTGCATGGGGTTGTTTTCGAAATACTCCTGATGCACAGCCTCGGCGCGGAAATAATTGATCAAGGGTGCCACTTCGGTCACCACTGGGTCTCGATAAATTTTTCGCTTGCCAATGTCTTCAATGAAGGCTTGGGCTATTTCTTTTTGTTCGGGGGTGTGGAAATAAATGACCGAGCGATACTGTGTACCAATGTCGTTGCCTTGCCGATTCAAGGTGGTGGGGTCGTGAATCGCAAAGAACACGGCGAGTAGCTTTCGGTAAGAAATCACTTCGGGGTCATAGTGCAAACGAACCACTTCGGCATGACCAGTGCGCCCGTTGCATACCTTGTCATAGCTCGGGTTGGGGTCCGATCCACCGCTGTAGCCAGATTCACACTTCAGCACTCCCTTGAGCTGATTGAAAACCGCCTCCAGACACCAAAAACAGCCACCACCCAATGTGGCTTGTTCGGAATTGCTCGACATAGACCTTGCCTGTTTTTATTGTTTCGATAATCAAGTAGTGAAACGGTAAGTGGAACTCAAGTCAAGCCTTTTGGTCTGAATTTTAAGCATTAGGCGTTGTATACTCGGCGCGAACCCATCACAACTTTAAGGAGATCACTGTGATTTCATCCGCGTTTGCGCAAACCGCAGCCGCTGGCCCGGAAAGCGGCCTGTTGAGTTTCTTGCCACTGATTTTGATGTTCGGTGTGTTGTATTTTTTGGCTATTCGCCCCCAGATGAAACGTCAAAAAGAGCACAAAGCGATGGTAGAGGCCTTGCAAAAGGGCGACGAAGTGATTGCTTCGGGCGGCCTGTTGGGCAAAATCAGCAAGATCAATGAATCGTACGTCACACTTGAAATCGCAGAAATGGGCGAGAAGCCTGTTGAAGTGGTTGTTCAACGTGCTGCCGTGTCAAGCCTGCTGCCACGCGGCACCCTGAAAGAAACTCGTTAATCCCCGTCATGAATCGATACCCTGTCTGGAAGTACCTGCTGATCGCTGTCGTGTTGGTGCTGGGTGTGTTGT
Organism: Limnobacter sp.; assembly: GCA_964229025.1. Classification (GTDB taxonomy): domain Bacteria; phylum Pseudomonadota; class Gammaproteobacteria; order Burkholderiales; family Burkholderiaceae_B; genus Limnobacter. Next base: position 124,906 of record CAXRAE010000004.1, read on the forward strand.
ACACCCTGCCCAATTTTTATGGCGAAGCCCCTGCCGTACAAATTTCAAGTGGTAAGTCCACGTTGAAATTATCCTCCGATTTGGCTGACCGGCTTGCTGGTCAGTTGGAGGGAAAAGCCATGAAGCCAGACGGGGTTTTCTTTGAAGAAACACTGGGTGGCGGCACCATCAAACTCCGGTTTAAAAACACCGACGAACAATTGCGTGCCCGGGATTATCTACAAAGCGAGTTAAATCCTGATCCTGCCAATCCCAGTTACATTGTGGCTTTGAACCTGTTGTCGCGCTCTCCGGACTGGTTGACGCAAATCAACGCATTGCCGATGTACTTGGGCCTGGATTTGCGCGGTGGCGTGCACTTCTTGCTCCAAGTAGACATGGACGCTGCACTTGACAAGCGCAAAGACGCCTTGTTGACCGATGCCAAACAAACCTTGCGAGAAGAAAATGTGCGCTATGCCAGCGCAAACCGCAGCGATGCCGGCTTCACGATGACCTTCCGCGATGCGCAGGCGCGTGAAAAAGCCCGGGAAGCTTTGGCGGACAACTCGCCCGATCTTCAGTTGGTTCCATCCGATGCAGGTGGCGCAATCACTCTGAATGCAAGTCTGCCCTCTGCCATTGAGCAACAGGCTCGCGAATACGCATTGCGCCAAAATATCACAACCCTGCACAATCGAATCAACGAACTGGGCGTGGCTGAACCTGTCATTCAGCGACAAGGTGCTGACCGCATTGTGGTGCAGTTGCCAGGCGTGCAAGACACGGCCAAGGCCAAAGACATTTTGGGCCGCACAGCCACGCTGGAAGTGCGTTTGGTCGATGACAGCCCCTCGGCGTTGTCTTCGCTGGCCAGCGGCATCGTTCCCTTTGGTCTTGAGCGCTACACTGAGCGAGGCGGGCGTGAGCTGCTGCTGCGCTCAGAGGTGATTCTGACGGGTGAAAACCTCACAGATGCGCAAGCTGGCTTTGACAACCAAACCCAGGAGCCGGCGGTGCACCTCACGCTTGATAGCCAAGGTGCGCGAATTTTTCGCAATGTGACAGCCGAAAACATCGGCAAACGCATGGCGATTTTGTTGATTGAGAAGGGCCAAGGCGAAGTGATCACCGCGCCTGTAATTCGGGCAGAAATTGGCGGTGGGCGTGTTCAGATTTCAGGCAGCATGAACACGGTTGAGTCAGCCGACCTGGCTTTGTTGCTGCGGGCTGGTTCCCTGGCTGCGCCGATGGACATCATCGAAGAGCGCACAATCGGCCCAAGCCTGGGCGCTGACAACATCGACAAGGGTATCAATTCAACCCTGTATGGTTTCATCGCCTTGAGCATCTTCATGATCGCCTACTACTTGCTGTTTGGCGTGTTCTCAGTGTTTGCGCTTGCAGTGAACGTGTTGTTGCTGTTTGCATTGCTTTCTGTGTTGCAAGCCACGCTGACTTTGCCCGGTTTGGCAGCGGTGGCCTTGACCTTGGGTATGGCGATTGATGCAAACGTGTTGATCAACGAACGAATTCGGGAAGAGCTGCGAGAAGGGGCATCGCCTCAACAAGCGATTGCCACCGGCTATGAGCGCGCATGGGCCACCATTCTCGACTCGAACATCACAACATTGATCGCAGGTGTGGCTTTGCTGGTTTTCGGTTCGGGGCCTGTTCGAGGATTTGCTGTGGTGCACTGTTTGGGTATCCTGACTTCCATTTTTAGTGCGGTTGTGGTGTCGCGCGGCGTGGTCAACCTTTGGTATGGCAGCAAGAAGAAATTGGACGCTGTCAGCATTGGTCAAATTTGGCGGCCCGACTCGGGCACATCTGTGACCAAGAAAGCCTAAAGCCAAACAAACGGAACTGGACTACACATGGAACTCTTTAGAATTAAAAATGACATTCCGTTCATGCGGCATGCCAAGCTGTTCAACATCATTTCTGCTTTGACATTTTTTGCCGCTGTGTTCTTTTTGGGAACCAAAGGTTTGAATTTGAGTGTCGAATTCACCGGCGGCGTGTTGGTGGAAGCTCAGTATTCCCAACCGGCTGAATTGGAAACCATTCGCCAGGGGCTGCGAGACAACGGGATCGAGGAACCACAGGTTCAAAATTTTGGAACCGCTCGCGATGTGCTGATTCGACTCGCCGTGAAGGATTTGCAGTCGGGTAACTTGGGTGCCGATGGCAAATTGAACCAACAAGCACTGGTTGACCAAGTGTTGACGGCCGCTGGCCCTGATGTGCAATTGATGCGTGTCGAGTTCGTTGGTCCGCAAGTGGGCCGCGAACTGGCTGAAAACGGCGTGATTGCGCTGATCGTGGTGATTGTTGGCATCATGATTTACCTTGCCTTGCGTTTTGAGTGGAAGTTTGCGGTATCCGCAATCATTGCCAACTTGCACGATGTCGTGATTATCTTGGGTTTCTTTGCCTTTTTTCAGTGGGAGTTCTCGCTCGCAGTGTTGGCCGCGGTGTTGGCTGTGCTGGGCTATTCGGTGAACGAGTCGGTTGTGGTGTTTGACCGAATTCGCGAAACCTTCAAGAGAGTTCGCCGAATGACTGTGCCTGAAACCATCGACAACGCCATTACAAGAACCATTTCGAGAACAGTGATTACCCACGTGTCCACCCAGATCATGGTTTGTTCCATGCTGTTTTTTGGGGGGCCTACGTTGCACTACTTTGCTTTGGCGTTGACCATTGGTATTCTGTTTGGTATCTATTCTTCGGTGTTGGTGGCCAGTCCTTTGTTGATGTGGCTAGGGTTGACACGAGAGGATTTGGTTAAACCTGTTAAGAAAGACAAGGAATTTGAAACGCCCTGACGAACCAAACCAACAAGCCTGACCGGCAAGAGGCGCTGTGGACAATCAAAAAGAATTGTCTCCCTTGGCCAAGGGAGACATCGAGTTGGGCAAGCCTTTAGCCTTTCCCATTTATGATCAGCAAGGCAAGTTGCTGTTGGCTGCAGGGAAATCAATTTCCACTCAGCGCCAACTGGATGAACTGTCAGTCAAAGGTTTATATCGAAATCCGCGTTGGAGTCATGCTGCAGCCACGGCGGCCAGTCGTGGTTCGGTAAAGCCCGAGGCAGAAATTCGCAGCAATGCGCCCAAAGCACCACAGGCGGAAGAGGCTTTTGAAACCGGATCCGTGTTGCGGATGAGCGCACCCGGGCAGCCAGATGTGTTCAACGTTCGCTTGGTGGGTACTTTGGGCAAAGAGGCGTTTGTGGTGGCTCACCCAATGCGCGATTCGGCTTGCATTTTTGTCAAAGAAGGGCAAGTTTGGGACTTCAAAGCCTTTTTTGGTCTTTCTATCTATCGATTCACAGCCATGGTGGAAAAGGTGTTGCTGTCTCCATATCCAATGGTCGTGTTTTCGTGGCCCCAAGACGGGCATTCCGAAGCCAGAAACGTTCGATCCGCTCGCCGCATTGCATGTGAAATCCCGGCAACAGTCAGGCTCGGAGAACCAGGTGCTCATACAGTTACTGCCGTTGTAACCAATCTGTCCACAGGTGGGGCTGAAGCACGTTTGTCTACACTCCAATCCCTTAAGGCAGGAACGGAGGTGCTCGTCGCCTTTCAACTGGCGATTGCAAGTAGAAAATATCTTTTTGAGCTAAATGCCAAAGTGGCGTCTCAAGACCTTGCCAGTGACACCACTGTGCTGGGGTTGGCATTTGGGGAAATGGACAATGCCCAATTTTTCGCCATTCACGCCTTTGTATGCGACCGCCTGATTGGCAAATTGAGTTCCCCTTTGTATGGTGGCGGTTGATTGAGAAACCTAGAAGGGCGCGATCAAGCTTGTGATCACAATGGATTTTGCACCCGAGTCTTCTTGCGTCAAGCTTAATCGACTTAAATGTGCTTGAACCCACACACCACTGGCATTGCTACCGCTGGTTGGCAGGTCAACGGTGAAGGAAACACATGTCGGTGGGCCGTTGGCCCAGTTTTTCAGCAAAGTGGATTTGGATGTACTTGTATTCCCAGACGGTCTGACTTGTTGAATTTCACCATTGTTACATTTGTACCCCTTACTCTCCATCAGCAGGTTTGACTCCTTTTCAATCATGGCGCTGACTTTTTCAACCTTTGAGCGAATCTCCGTTTTCGATGCTTGCAGATCCATCGGCGCTATATGCGCTGCCAACACGTTCAGTAAATCTGTCCCTATCAGGGCCATCTGGTGACTCTCCGTGTTTTCAATACTTGAGGCCAACGCGCTTGAAGTTACTCTTAATAAAGTGATCGTCGCAAGCGACAGAATCGCCATTGAAATGAGAACTTCCAGAATTCCTATGCCTGTCATGTTTGTGCCAACTCGACAGGCTCTTTGCGAAATATGTAGTTGAATTGCGTTATTCCCTATCTGACCCTTACTGTACATTGCGTCCTCGTCTCGTATTAAGTGCAGCGGTTTCGTCTCCTTTGCTGTTTATGGTCTCCTCATCCTGATCTTTTTGGTCGTTGTTTTTTTTGCTTGCGTTGGTGTTCTTTTTGTTGCTTGTACTGCTTTTTCCAGGTTTGCGCCCACTGTTATTGCTGCTGTTGTTTTTTTTGGTTTGTGTTTTCGTGTCTGTACTATTAATTTTTGGGTTGTATTCCTCACCTGCGTACGCATTCATGGCAATCGTTCTTACGATGCAGTTCTCCATGTTTCTTTTTATGCTCGCATTACAATGTGTCTGACCGTGAATTTCAAAAGTAAGTCGGTAGTTGTCTATTCCGATGGGTTTGTTGCAGTCGTAAGGAACAAAAATTCCCTTTAAGTGGACGACTTCCGTTGAATTCGGTGTTGCAAGAGTGTCAATGGTTTCCTGAGGCGAGAGGGACTCGGGTAGATCTTTATCTTCACTACATCCAAGCACAACCCGATCATTGTTGGAGTACTCACTCAGAAGCTCCTGCAGTTTGTTCTTCGAGCTGATCAAGCTGCCCCAGTGCCTTAAGCCAGACTGCACCAATTGATTCGCCACTTCAATTCGCACCTTGTTGGGTGTTTGGTAGCTTTCTCTGTTGGCTTTCGTTACAACGCCAGCGACGGCGAGAAGCGTGGCACCGGTAATCACGGCGCTCAGCAGTAATCCCCCCAGACCTTGCTGTTTCTTTCTGATAATTGGTTGGTTGTTGCCCATGGTTAGTGTCCTTCCTTATGGGGTTCTGACAACAGGAGAATTAAACAGCTGCACGATTCGATGTTGCGAGATCAGCGTGTTGGGTTGGTCTGCCTTGTGTGCATGCAGCTGGGCGATCCAGAACGTTGAGGGAGCTGGAGAGGTGGTTAGGATGCTTGGGCAGTTTGATTGATAATCAGCAAATATTTGCTCAGAGTTCTCAGCTCGGAACTTGCAAATCTTGAGTTGGGTTACCGCGATATCTTTAGGATTGTGCATATTTTGCCATTCGTCAGTCGCCGTGCAGAAAGTTTTGGTGTCGAATGAATTCATGCTGACGTTGGTCTGAACTCTTTGCTGAAGCGTGTTATCAACCAGTCGAAACCCCTGTACTTCAATTGTGGCAAATGCACCACTGCCGATTTGAATGGGCAAGGCCATGCAGGGTTGTTCGGATGCGCTTGAGTAAGTTTTGCAGTTCTTTTTATTGCTGTTCAAGTTGCATAACTGAACGCCAAATTCAGCGCTCTCTGTGGACAGCATGGAGCCACTCCTTTGAAGCTTTGAGCTAATAACCTCGCTTAATCGGCTGGTCTGATTCAGTAGCTCTTCGTTGGATGCGTTTGCAAAACTGGAATGAATAAAGGCGAGCGTGTTGATATTGTTTGTCAATAAAATACCCATCAACGCCGTGACTATGAGAAAGCCGACCAATGAATAGCCATTTTTGTAATCAGATTTCAATCCGTCACTTCCCATGGATCACCACCCCATTCCCAATGCCGTCAAGTTGCAATTTGCTTGTTTGTTCTTTGATTCGCAGCTCGAGTTCAAGTGCTTTGTCATTTTTCAATGCGCCTGAAGAGCCGTGAAATACGATTGAAACGGGTGAATTCAGCAACTCGACTGAAATACTGTCTTGCTTGATTGTTGCTGTATCTGCCTGTTGTTGGCCTGCAGCTTCAAGCCAAGTTGAACAACCACGTGAGCGTTCTGTTTTCTTCAGAACAATAGAAACCTGCAGTTGTCGCTCATGCTGCTTGAGTCGAACTTCGGTATCGCACTCCGTGCCCGCAGCTGCGTCTCTGGCGTGTTTGATGTGTCCCTGCAGAGACAACATGGCCTGATGCAATTGCTTCTCGACAAAGTAATGCCCAATCCTGGGAAGCCCAATTGATAAGATGAGGGCAAATATGACCAAGCCGAAGAGTAGTTCAATCAAGGTAAATCCAGAAAAAGCATGTCTAGCCACGGGGAAGACACTCCGTTGAGCTGTCTTTCCGATTGGCATCCATCGATTTAAAGAATAGGTAGCCTTGCTGGCTTGAAACAATCAAAGTTGCACACTTCTTTTTCATCGCAAACGATTTTGATTTTGGCGTGAGTTCGGCCGAGAACGACCGGAAGTCGGAACTTTGGATTGTGGTGTTGAAATTTTGGATCTCTGGGAAAACCAGTGTCGTTTGTGATGCATTGCCTGCACCCGTAACCTTCGATGCGTATTGGCCGAATGTTTGTCGATGCTGTTGTTGCTTGAGAGCAAGCTTGGAGGCTGCCTCTCGCATGAGGTTGAAGTTTGTGTCTTGAATGCGGGTCTGATAGCCACCATAGGCAAGCGAAGCCAGCAGGCCAGCGATTGCCAAAGCAATGATTAACTCTATGAGTGTGAAACCTCGATTGAATTGCATGACCTTAAACCACGTAAAACCTCAACATGGTTTAAGTATCGTTTTTTGACGGTGCGATGTAATTCCCCGCTTAGGTTAACTGCGGGGAGGGCTGATTAAATACGTTTGGCGAGTTCTGCTGCCTTACCCACATAGTTCGATGGTGTCATCGCAATCAGCCGTTGCTTTTCGTTTTCCGGCAGGTCAAGTTGTTTGATGAATTGAGTCAAACCCTCTTGAGTGATGCCTTTTCCGCGGGTTAGCTCTTTGAGTTGTTCGTAGGGGTTGGGCAGGCCGTGGCGGCGCATCACAGTCTGTACCGGTTCTGCAAGCAATTCCCACGCATTGTTGATGTCTGCTGCAATGGCTGCCTCATTGACCTCAAGCTTGCCCAGGCCACGCAGGGCGCTTTCGTATGCCAAAACAGCGTAGCCAATGCCTACGCCGAGGTTACGAAGCACGGTGGAGTCGGTTAAATCACGCTGCCAGCGGGAAACCGGCAGCTTTTCCGACAGGTGCTTGAGCACAGCGTTGGCCATGCCAAGGTTGCCTTCGGCGTTCTCGAAATCGATGGGGTTCACTTTGTGCGGCATGGTGGATGAGCCCACTTCGCCAGCTTTCAGTTTTTGTTTGAAGTAGCCCAGCGAGATGTAGCCCCAGATGTCGCGGCAAAAGTCCACCAGAATGGTGTTGGTGCGTGCGATCGCGTCCATGAGGGCGGCGATGCCGTCGTGTGGTTCAATCTGAATCGTGTAAGGGTTGAATGTCAGGCCCAGGCTTTCAATCAGGTTTTTGCTCAGCGCTTCCCAGTCATGTTCGGGGTAGGCTGATAAATGGGCATTGTAGTTGCCCACCGCGCCGTTCATCTTGGCAGGCAGTTCTACGGTCTCGATGGCTTTGATGGCACGTTCCATGCGGTGCACCACGTTGGCGAATTCCTTGCCCAGGGTACTTGGGCTTGCCGGTTGGCCGTGTGTGCGGCACATCATTGGAATGTCAGCAAACAGGTGGGCGTAGTTGCGAAGCGTGGTCACGAGTCGAATGAGTGTGGGCAGTATCACCTGCTCGCGTGTGGCTTTCAGCATCAGCGCATGGCTCATGTTGTTGATGTCTTCCGAGGTGCATGCGAAGTGCACAAACTCAGCGGCTTTCTTCAACTCTTCATCAGCCTGAAACTTTTCTTTAATAAAATACTCAACAGCTTTAACGTCATGATTCGTTGTGGCTTCGAGTTCCTTGATGCGCTGTGCGTCTTCTTCCGAGAAATTGGTTGTGATGGCATCAAGTTGAGCCAATGCATCGGCTGAAAATGCTGGCAATTCGGCAAAGCCTGCTGTGGCCAAGGCTTTGAGCCATTCGATTTCCACAATCACGCGGTGGTGCATGAAGCCAGCTTCAGAAAGCAAAGGGCGCAGGCCTGAAACTTTGGATTGGTAGCGACCATCCAATGGGCTGATGGCGGTCAATGGGCTAAGCGAATTGGAGGAAATCATGCGTTTGGCTTAAAAGTTGAAGATTATCAAAGCCTTGTATTGTAACCTGTTCGGCGGTTTGCCGGCTGCGTTGAATCACCTGAGGCACGGTATTTTGGAATACTGCTTGTTCAATTTGTAAATCTGTAAGACACTTTCTGATCTTAAAAAACAAGACACAATCTCATCCAGGATTGTATTTAGGAGAACTGTGATGAAACTAGTCGGATCCCTGACCAGTCCGTTCGTGCGAAAAATTCGCGTTCAGCTTCAAGAAAAGGAAATTCCATATGAATTTGTTCTTGAAGATGTGTGGAAAGCCGACACCCGGATCACCGACCACAACCCGTTGGGCAAGGTGCCTTGCCTGATTCTGGACGGCGGTCAAACCGTGTTTGATTCCCTCGTGATTTCCGGCACGCTGGAATACATGATGCCAACCGTGCCACTGTTGCCCACCAACCCGAACATGCGTGCATTGGTTCGCACCATGGAATCATTGGGCCAAGGCATTAGTCAAGCGGCAGTGGATATTTTGCTTGAGAAGAAGTTTCACGAAGGCGACAAGCTCAGCGAAGCTTGGGTGGAGCGTCAAACTCAAAAAATTCACAATGGTTTGGCTTGGGTGGTGCATCGCATCAAGACAACCCCAGGTTTTTACCTGACCGAGCAATTCAGTTTGGCCGACATCACTGTGGGTTGCGCTTTGTTTTACCTCGATTTCCGCATGCCGGAGTTGAAGTGGCGCGAACTGTATCCTGAACTCAATGAGTACTCAGAGCGCCTTGCTTGTCGCCCCAGCTTCGAGGACACCAAGCCAAACTGAATGGCCTGATCTGAAGCAGTCTGCTTTTGCAGCGTCCCAGTACCGTTCGAACAGCGGTCCTGGGCGTTTGCCCTCAAGTAATTCCCCTGGTTTTGCAAATCGATATATCTCGGAAAGCAGTGCCACACTCTGGTCGCTCATGCGTCTGGACACGTGGTAGGGCTTGACTTGAATTGGGTGATCCAGCCCTGCTGCTCCCAATAATTCGCCCAAGGCCTTCAATGTATTGTGGTGGAAGTTGAATACCCGTCTTGCCTTGTTTTCAGGTACCAAGGCCTCCTGTCGGCTTTTGTCCTGAGTGGCCACGCCGCTTGGGCACGCGCCTGTGTGGCAGGCCTGCGCCATGACGCAGCCCAATGCAAACATGAATCCGCGTGCGCTGTTGCACATGTCGGCGCCCATCGCACAGGTTTTGGCAATGTCGAAGGCAGAAATGATTTTGCCCGAGGCAATCAGCCGGATTTCTTCCCGAATGCCCAAGCCATTTAAGGTGTTGTGCACCAATAGCAGCCCATCGAGCAGTGGGTAACCCATGTGGTCGGCGAATTCGACTGGGGCTGCACCTGTTCCCCCTTCACTGCCGTCAATCGCAATAAAGTCGGGCTTGATCCCTGTCTCAATCATCGCCTTGGCCATGGAAAACCACTCCCAGGCATGACCAATACACAGCTTGAACCCCACTGGTTTGCCACCGCTCAATTCGCGCAGTTGCGCGATGAATTGCATCAGTTCAATCGGCGTTGAAAATGCGCTGTGGGCCGCTGGCGACACACAATCAACGCCTTGCGGTACACCACGGGCCTGTGCAATTTCCGCGGTCACTTTGGGCCCGGGTAGTACACCGCCGTGGCCTGGCTTTGCACCTTGCGACAATTTGATTTCAATCATTTTGATCTGTGGCAGGCTGGCTTGAATGCGAAACTTCTCGGCATCGAAGCCGCCGTCTTCACTGCGTCGGCAGCCAAAGTAGCCACTGCCGATTTCCCAGATCAGGTCCCCATCATGAACTTTGTGATATTGAGAAACTGAACCCTCGCCGGTGTCATGCGCAAAGTTGCCCAGTTTGGCGCCTTGGTTAAGGGCCAGGATTGCGTTGGCAGACAAAGCTCCAAAACTCATGGCTGAAATATTGAAAATCGATGCCAGGTAGGGTTGTTTGCATTGCGCACCACCGACCAACACGCGAAAATCCGAATCAATGACATTTTTGGGGATGGTGGAGTGGTTCAACCATTCTGAACCTGCGTGATACAGGTCAGTTTGGGTGCCGAAAGCGCGTTTGTCGATGACTGATTTGGCCCGCTGGTACACCAGCGAGCGTTGGTTTCGGGAGAAAGGTTCAGCGTCGGTGTTGGACTCAAAAAAATACTGCCGAATTTCAGGTCGAATGAATTCCAGAAAAAAACGCATGTTGCCCAAAATCGGGTAATTGCGTCGAATCGACTGGTTGGTTTGACGAAGGTCAACAAGGCCCAACACACCCAGCCCCAGAAAAAGCAAGGCGATGGCCCATCCGTTGATCCAATTGGCCGCGCTGGCAATCAATGCACCCAGGCCAATCGCCCAGCTCGCATACAGGGCGAACATGCGACCCGGCCAAGACACGGGCCATGCTCGGAAAGGTTCATTTCGACGTTTTGCCGTTGCGTGCGGCTTTGTTGGGTTTGCCACTGTTCGCCCCTATGTTCTGCCTTGAAACAGTGTTCAACATAGCATCGAATTTGTGCGGTTTGAGGCTCTATATGAGTGACTTTTAGAAGCCTGCTTGGGCCTTAGGCAATCACGCCCCCGCCCAAACAAACCTCGCCGTGATAAAGCACTGCGCTTTGCCCCGGAGTGACGGCAAACTGGCTTTGCGCAAATTGAAGCGAAAATGTGGATTCATCGCCAGTGAAATGACAGGCGGCGTCTTCCTGCCTGTAGCGGGCCTTGCATGCCAGTTCGGTGGAAATGGGGGCAGAGCCACTGATGTAGTGGGCTTGCTCAGCCTGCAGGGTTGTTTGATGCAACCACGGGTGGTCGTGCCCTTGCACCACATACAAGGTGTTGTTTTTCAGGTCTTTGCGAGCCACAAACCATGGTTCGCCACTGCCTTCTTTTTGTCCGCCAATGCCAATGCCCTTGCGCTGGCCCAAGGTATAGAAGCTTAAGCCCACGTGTTCGCCAATCTGTTGCCCTTCATCATTCAGAATGGGGCCGGGCGCGGTGGGCAGGTAACGGTTCAGGAAATCGCGAAACGGTCTTTCACCAATGAAGCAAATGCCCGTGGAGTCTTTTTTGGTTGCGTTGGCCAGGCCCAAGTCGAGTGCAATTTTCCGGACTTCGGTTTTCTGGATTTCGCCCAAGGGGAACAGGGTTTTGCTTAATTGGGCCTGATTGAGCCGGTGAAGAAAATAGGATTGGTCTTTGCTGTGGTCAATCGCCTTGAGCAGTTGAAACTCGCCGTTGACTTCGCGCACGCGGGCATAGTGGCCCGTTGCGATGTAATCTGCCCCCAAGCTGTATGCATGGTCTAGAAAGGCCTTGAACTTGATTTCGCTGTTGCAAAGAATATCCGGGTTGGGCGTTCGTCCCGCTGAATATTCACTTAAAAAAACAGAAAACACCCTGTCTTTGTATTCGCTTGCGAAGTTGACCGCTTCAATGTCCACGCCCACCATGTCGGCTACGCTGGCTGCATCAAGCCAGTCCTGCCGGGACGAACAATATTCAGAGTCGTCATCGTCTTCCCAGTTTTTCATGAAAAGACCGATCACGTTGTAACCTTGTTGTTTCAGTAGCCAAGCCGAAACCGAGGAATCGACCCCGCCCGACATGCCGATAACGACTGTTTTACTCATATGGTCAGGATACGCCGGGCGGCAGTGGCCCTTCAAGCACGCTCGGGTGGGTGTACACGTGATCGAGCGGCATGATGGGTTGTTTGCCAGCTTGCCAGCTTAAAAAGTCTTCAACGCATCGCATCACCAAAGGGCTGCGGTGCTCGTGTTGGCAGGCGCGAAGTTCGTCTGCAGTCATCCACAGTGTGCGAATGATGCCTTCATCCAGGGCGCGTTCTTCGTGGTGCTTCACCGCCTCAGCTGCGAATGCAAAACGCAGGTAAGTAACATCTTCGCCGGTGCGCGAGCTGGTGTATCGACTCAAGTAAATACCCAGCAGGCCCAATGGCTTTACTTCCCATGCCGATTCTTCAAGCGCCTCGCGAGCTGCACCAAAGGCTGGGGTTTCGCCGGGGTCCAGGTGGCCCGCGGGCTGATTCAGTTTGATGCCGTCGGTGGTGTGTTCTTCAACAATCAGGAATTTTCCCTGGTGTTCAACGATCGCGGCAACAGTGACGCTGGGTTTCCAAACATCTGACATGACGTGAAATGGTCTCGCGGCCTGAAAAAAACACGTTAGAATAGCAGGGTTAAGGTGCTTGTGCTCAATTTTTGAGCGAAGTTAAACGGGAAGCAGGTTCAAAGCCTGTGCTGCCCCCGCAACGGTAAGAAAGTGCGGGTGTGTCATTTTGCCACTGGTAGTCAGCCGCAAGGCAACTGGGAAGGCGACACATCAAGACTTTCAAGCCCGGATACCGGCCTTGACCGTTCAGCCTGTCCCATTCAGGCGAGCGACTGGTGCTGCGGGGAGGCAGTGCGCAGGTAGCTTTTGTGTCGTCAATTGCGTGTCCCGGTTTCCCCTTGGTTTGGGTGTTCCGCCATGATGCTTGGCCATGCCGCGCCTGCAGCTGTGCTTTCTCCAGTGATTTGAATGGCCGCACGGTGGGTGTGGCGTACTGGAGCAACTTGGTGTTTAACTCTCTACAAAAAAATTCTCTTCGAACGCTTGTTTCCTTCGGGGTGGTCGCAATCTGCATGCCAGCCCATGCACAAGATCTTGCTTTTTATTCTTTGCCGCCTGTGTTCGTGTCTTCCACGCAGCTTGGTGTGCAGGAAGTGAACCGGCCTTACTCCACCACAGTGATCACCGCTGAGCAAATTCGACAATCGGGTTACACCACGGTTCGCGATGTGCTGGCACGGCTTGCCTTGGTCAATGTGCGAACGGCGCTGGATGGCAGCCGCAGTGGCAGTGTCGATTTACGCGGATTTGGTGAAACAGCCTCTGCCAATGTGGTGTTCGTGGTTGATGGGGTGAAGCTGAACGACAATGAAGGCGTGACCCCTCGCTATGGCAGTATTCCGGTTAGTAGCATCGAAAGCATTGAAGTGATTCGCGGCGGTAATTCAGTGGCTTACGGGGGTGGTGCATCGGGTGGGGTCATCCGGATTACCACGAAAAAAGGTCGCGGGCGCGATGGTGTAGGGGGCGATGTGTTTGCCTCTTATGGTTCCTATGACACGAAAGAACTCGGGGCGAGCCTGTACGTTGGAGCCAATGGTTTTTCGGTTAATTTCTCAGGCTCTAAAGAGTTCACCAATGGTTATCGTGACAACAGCGAAGCAAGTCGCGATTCAGGCAGCTTGGGGTTGGATTGGCAGCAAGGCGCTTATTCCGCAGGCGCAGCCTTTACGGCTGAAGGATCAAAAACGCGCTTCCCCGGCGCACTGAACAGAACACAGTTCGAACAGAATCCGAAGCAGGCGAGCAGCCCGAATGACTTCGGCCAGTTCGACAGAAACACCTTTCGTTTTTACGTGGAAGCCGATCACGACACATGGGGTGGTGGGCTTCGCTTGAATCGACGCGTGCATGAATCTTTGGGTTCCTTCAGCGGATTTCGTGTGACGTCCGAGTATGAGCAAGATCAAATCAGCCCTTTCCTGAGTTGGACCATACCGCACGGGGCAGGCGCTCATCTGCTGCGGGTTGGGTATGACCTCGAAAAAGCCGCACTGAGGGGATTCGATGCGGGAACCCTGGAGACCAATGGCTTGTTCGTTGAAGACGATTGGCGGGTCAATGAACGATTGCGTGTTAACTTGGGTAGTCGGTACGCCCGTTCCGAGCAGCACAAAGCCAGTGGTGCGAATCGCGATTACTCTTTGACTGCACATCAATTGGGAGCCTCCTATCAGTTGGGTGAAAGCCTCACCGCTTTTGCCAAGTTGGCGCGTTCATTTCGTATTCCCAATGCCAATGAAAACGGCTTCGCTGCAACCCCGTTTTTGAACCCTCAAACCGCCGATGAGGTTGAGTTTGGTTTCAAAGCCGCGTTGTGGGCAGGGGAGTTCACCACCAGCGTGTTTGCAATGGAGGTGGACAACGAAATCTTTTTTGATCCGACTCTAGGCACCTTCGGTTTGAATAGCAATCTGGATGAAATTGCCAGAAAAGGGCTGGAGCTGAAATGGGCTGGTGACTTGAGCCAGGCCTTGCGTTTGGCTGCGGCCTATCAGTATCTGGATGCCGAATTCAAGGCCGGTGCGTTGTCGGGTTCCAGGGTGCCACTTGTGTCTGCCCATAATTTGAAAATAGCGCTGGAGCGGGACTGGAACGATCAGATTGCAACCGAATTGATTTCAAATATTCAATCTGATCAGCGAGCCAGTGGTAACAGTAACTTGCAAGTGCCCGGTTACGGGGTGTTGGATATGAACGTGCGGTACCGCGGCCAGGGTTATTCGGTGGTGCTGTTGATCCAGAATATTCTGGACAAATCGTATTACCGCCAACAGTTCGGGGCAGGGGGTATATACCCCGAAATCGGCCGCGCTGCCTATGTCAATTTCAACGCCGAGTTTTAATCGCAGCCTGCTACGTCAATGTTAGGGGCGTCGGGGCAAAAGATTGGCCCCGGCATTGCCCTTGAATCTTCTCAAACCGCTTTAGTCTGCTCCACTTGCCGCGTTTCTCCTTCAGAATAAGGGCTTGATGGCTTGTGGTTGTCCCTTAGGTTGGGCGATACTGCCGTGTTATAGTCCGCTCCAGCAATGGATTTGCAGTTCTTCATCAAATAAAAGCGCTTTCCCAGAAGGAGAAGTTCCATGAAAATCGGAATCCCGGCCGAGACAAGGTCCGGAGAAACGCGTGTAGCAGCCACACCTGAAACGGTGAAAAAGCTCATTTCTCAAAATCACGAGGTCTTTGTGCAAGCCGGTGCAGGTTTGTCCAGTTCGATCACCGATCAAGCCTATCAAGATGTGGGCGCAAAAATTGTGGACCGCGCAGTCGATGTGCTGGGCAATTGCGACATGATCCTGAAGGTTCGTGCCCCCGCTGAGAACGAAATCACCGCGTACAAATCAGGTCAGGTGGTGGTGGGCATGCTCAACCCCTTTGACAATGCGGCGCTTGAAGCCATGAACAAAGCCGGTTTGACGGCCTTTGCGCTTGAAGCAGCACCACGCACCACGCGCGCTCAAAGCATGGATGTCTTGTCGTCACAGGCCAATATTGCAGGCTACAAGGCCGTGATGATTGCGTCCAATGTGTACCAACGTTTCATGCCCATGTTGATGACCGCTGCGGGTACAGTGAAGGCAGCCCGAGTGCTGATTTTGGGTGTGGGCGTTGCAGGGTTGCAAGCAATCGCCACGGCCAAACGGCTTGGTGCGGTGATTGAGGCATCCGACGTGCGGCCGACCACCAAAGAACAGGTTGAGTCACTCGGTGCCAAGTTTGTGGATGTACCCTTTGAAACAGACGAAGAGCGCGAATGCGCCCAAGGTGTCGGTGGTTATGCGCGGGCCATGCCGGAGAGCTGGATGAAACGCCAGGCTGCCGCTGTTCATGAACGTGCCTTGAAAGCTGACATTGTGATCACCACCGCGTTGATTCCTGGTCGCAAGGCGCCAACTTTGCTCCATGAAGACACCGTTCGCGCCATGAAGCCAGGCTCTGTGATCATCGACCTGGCCGTGGAGCAGGGCGGCAATTGCCCTTTGTCTAAACTGAACGAGATCAACGATGTCAACGGTGTCAAAGTGGTGGGTTATGCCAATTTGCCCGCCATGGTGGCAGCTGATTCTTCTGCCCTGTATGCCCGCAACGTGCTCGATTTTTTAAAGCTGGTTTTCGACAAGGAAGGCGCTTTTAAAATCGACATGGAAGACGACATTGTTGCCGCGTGCCTGATGTGCACCGGCGGTGAACTCAAACGCAAGAACGCTTAAGGAAGGAGCCAACATGGACGCAATCAGCCCCACCGTGGTCAACCTGATTATTTTCGTACTGGCCATTTATGTGGGTTACCACGTGGTCTGGAACGTTACCCCTGCATTGCACACCCCCTTGATGGCGGTGACCAATGCAATTTCCGCCATTGTGATCGTGGGTGCCATGCTGGCAGCCGCTTTAACAGTGACTCCGTTGGGCAAATTCATGGGTGTGTTGGCCGTCGCGCTGGCCGCCGTGAATGTGTTTGGTGGCTTTTTGGTCACCCGACGCATGCTTGAGATGTTTAAGAAAAAGAACAAGTAACCCAACAGCGATCTGGAGAAATTTATGGAATTGAGTTTCAACGCAGTGACGCTGTTGTACCTGGTGGCGTCAATCTGTTTCATTCAGGCCTTGAAAGGCCTTTCTCACCCAACCACCTCGCGAATGGGTAACACCTTCGGCATGGTGGGCATGGCCATTGCCATTGCAACCACGGTTGCTCTGGTGATCAAACTCGCAGGGCTTGCAGGTCAGTCTGCTGCCACCGGCTTGGGCTGGATTCTTGCGGGTCTGGTGGTTGGCGGTGGCCTGGGTACTCTCATGGCCAAACGTGTAGAAATGACCAAAATGCCTGAACTGGTGGCATTCATGCACAGCATGATTGGTCTTGCTGCGGTGGCTATTGCGATTGCCGCGGTGGCTGAGCCAGGCGCATTTGGTATTACGGCCGCAGGCAGCACTGCGATTCCTTTGGGCAACAAGATTGAGTTGTTCATTGGTACGTTTGTGGGGGCAATCACTTTCTCAGGCTCTGTAATCGCCTTCGGCAAGTTGAGTGGAAAGTACAAGTTCCGTCTGTTCCAGGGCGCGCCAGTGCGTTTCACGGGGCAGCATCAGCTCAATGCGATTTTGGGCATTGTGATGGTGGGTTGCGGCATTTGGTTTGCCATCACTCAAGATTGGACACCGTTCATCATCATGACCATCGCAGCGTTTATCTTGGGCGTTACGTTGATCATTCCAATTGGCGGTGCAGACATGCCAGTGGTGGTGTCGATGCTCAACAGTTACTCTGGTTGGGCTGCGGCGGGTATTGGTTTCTCGTTGAACAACAGCATGTTGATTGTGGCGGGCTCACTGGTGGGTTCATCAGGCGCTATTCTCAGTTACATCATGTGTAAAGCCATGAACCGCTCCTTCTTCAATGTGATTTTGGGTGGTTTCGGTGGCGAAGCGGACGCTGGCGCAGCCGGAGACGGTCAGCAGCGCACCGTGAAAAGCGGTTCTCCTGACGACGTTGCGTTTTTGTTAGCCAATGCGGAAACCGTGGTGATTGTGCCCGGTTATGGTTTGGCGGTGGCCCGTGCGCAGCATGCCTTGAAAGAGTTGAGCGACAAGCTGACACACATGGGTGTGACTGTGAAGTATGCGATTCACCCAGTGGCGGGTCGCATGCCCGGTCACATGAACGTGTTGTTGGCTGAAGCCGAGGTGCCATACGACCAGGTGTTCGAGATGGAAGACATCAACAGCGAGTTTTCTCAAACTGACGTGGTGTTGGTGCTGGGCGCCAATGACGTGGTGAACCCCGCGGCGAAAGACCCCAAGAGTCCAATTGCAGGCATGCCGATTCTGGAAGCTTACAAAGCCAAAACCATCATCGTGAACAAGCGTTCGATGAATGCTGGTTACGCTGGTTTGGACAATGAACTGTTCTACATGGATAAAACCATGATGGTGTTTGGTGATGCCAAGAAAGTGATTGAAGACATGGTGAAAGCGGTCGAGTAAATCCGGCCCCGTTGTTGTTTTTCAAAAAAGCCCTGCGAGCAATTGCAGGGCTTTTTTCATACTGGCTTCACAGAGTCAAATGGACGCGATCGACATCCGCAGCTAAAGCCCTGCCACTTCACGAATCCGTTGCACCACCAGCGTTGTGTGTTCCATCGGCAAGAAGTGAGTGGCGTCTGCAAGCACTTCAATACGCGCATTGGGCAAGCGCTTTTGAATTCTCGCATGCGCAGAAGAAGGGAAAGTGGATCCTTTTGCAGCAGCCAGAATATGAACTGGGCAACCTGGGTCTCGAATCCAGCGTGCTGCGTTCGGTTCGGTGTGTTGAAAGGTCAGTGATTCCCAGCTTGGAGGACAAGCCAGTTCAACATCATTGTTTTCGCTGGCCACGAATCCATGTTGTACATACGCATTAAGCCATTCATCACTCCAGGTGCTGAATGCTTTTTTGCTGCGGTAGTTTTCGAAAGCATCGCGGTGTGAGGCAAAGTTTGCTCGCCGACGAGCGGCGGCCGCGGCCATGGCAATGCGGTCTGCAAAGCCAAACCAGTTGGCAAGGCGCAGTGCGAACCCCTGTTTGGGGTCCAGCAGTACAGGTTCTACAAGAATTAAACCTTTGACTTTTTCGGGACGTTTTGCCGCTGCCGCCAGGCTGGTCGTGGCCCCAATCGAATGGCCTGCCAGCCAAATCGGCTCTTGGGCATGGTCCAGCAGCGTGATCATGTCTGTGTAGTACGTCGACCAGCCTTTGAAGCTTGCCTTCTGACCTGCCTCACGACTTTGACCGTGCCCGCGCATGTCCCACGCCATCACTTCAAAATCTTCTGTTAGGTGGCTTAAAAGAGGGCTGTAGGTTTTTGCGTTGAAGCCGTTGGCATGCGCCCAGTGAATTTTTGGTTTCTTCTGCCCGGTGGTTTCCCACTGGTGAATGACAATTTTTGCGTGATCGGGTGCGGTTATCTTGATTGTTTTGATGGATTTCATTCAGGCGCGCTCCAGCCACATGGCATCGCCATAACTGAAAAAACGGTACTTTCGCTCAATGGCGTGCTGGTAGGCCTGCATGATTCGCTCTTTGCCAGCGAAGGCGGAAACCAACATGAGCAGCGTGCTTTTGGGCAGGTGGAAATTCGTGATCAAACAATCGACAACCTTGAATGCATGACCCGGTTTGATGAATATTTGCGTGTCGCCTTGGTGGCCGCTGTCTTTCAGTGCCAACGAACCGTTCTGGCCTTTGGGCGTGTTCAGGTCAAGACTTGTTTCACTGGCAAACGCCTCAAGTGCGCGAAGCGAAGTGGTGCCCACTGCAACCACTCGACCACCTTTGCTCTTGGCCCGGCTGATCGCCTCGATCACTGTGCCATCAATGCGGTAACGTTCGCTGTGCATCACGTGCTCATCTACGTTGTCTGTTTTCACGGGCAAAAATGTGCCTGCGCCCACGTGAAGGGTCAGGTTGAGCAACTGCACACCTTTGTTTCGTAGTGCGTCGAGCAGCGGCTCTGTGAAATGCAGACCAGCTGTGGGCGCAGCAACCGCGCCCGGTTCCCTGGCGAACACAGTTTGGTAGCGTTCGTTGTCTTGTTGATCTGCAGTGTGTGTAATATAAGGCGGCAAAGGCAACTGCCCGTGCTGTTCCAGCAGTTCTGGCAAGCTGAAATCAGATTCAAACACCTGCAACTCAAACATCATGTCTGTTTTTGACAAAACACGGGCGCGGGTGTTGCCGGGTAGCAAAACATCACTTCCAGGTTTGGGGCTTTTGCTGGCGCGAATCATGGCCGTGAATCGCGTGTCGTCGAGCATTCGTTCCAGCATGACTTCAATTCGGCCGCCGCTGGCCTTTTGGCCAAACAAGCGCGCCTTTAGCACTTTGGTGTCGTTCATCACCAGCACATCGCTTTCTTGCAAGTGATTCAGAATGTTAGGGAACTGCTCATCGAGCAGGTCGGTGTTCTGTTTGCATACCAGCAAGCGCGACTCACCACGATTCTTCGGTGGATGCTGAGCTATTAAATGTTCTGGAAGATGAAAATCAAATTCGGACAGTTTCATGGGTCTCACATGGTGTCCTGGGGGCTGGTGCCGAGGGCGGGAATCGAACCCGCACGATATCTCTACCACTGGATTTTGAGTCCAGCGCGTCTACCAATTCCGCCACCTCGGCAAGCCCACGATTATGGCAAAAACAAAAAGCAAATACAACAGCTAAATTGCAAATCATGAATAATTTTTTCTTTTTCCAAAAAACTGCCCCTCCTGTGGGATGAGCGGCCGGCGTAACGGCGGCCATACTGTGAGTTCTTTCAATGGACGTTCAGTGTGTTGGCCCCATGTCATTCCGATGGAAATGGTTATTGATGACGTTTTTTGCCCAGTTGCTGCTGGGCGGTATTTTTACGTCTATTCAGTATTATCACTTGTCTGAGGATGGCCAGCGGCAAATCACGCTGGAGCATGATGTACTGGCGGCAGGGCTCAGCGCCGTGTCGTTGCTGCAACCTCAAAACGAAGCAGCAGAAATGCGACGCAAGGTTACGGGCTTTTTCAATCAGCATCGGCCGCTGGGTGTACGTGTTTATCTTGAAGGAAACGATGTTTTCCAGCTGGGAGAAATGCCTGCAGAGATCGATCCACTGATGGCTAGAGTCATTCAGCCCCAAGGAACGGGTTGGAGAGTTGAAGTGGTTTTCAATCCGGCTCTTATTTATGCTGACCGCAATGATGCTGTTTTTTTCCTGGCGGGGGTATTTTTACTCAGTGCTGTTTCTTGCTCGTTCATTCTGTTGGCTTTAAGTGGAACCTTGTCTGCGCGACTTGAGACTTTGCGACTTAAAGCACATGAGTTACAGGAAGGGCGCATCAAGTCAAGAGTGGTGGTGGAGGGGCGTGATGAAATTTCGTATCTTGGCGCCACATTCAACAACATGGCCGATGCAATCGAAATGCAGATGAAAGCCATGGAAGACGCTCACACAAGGTCGCTGTCCGAGAAAAACAGGCTTGATATGCTGCTGTCTTCTTTGTCTAGCGGTGTGGCCTATTTGGACGACCAGTTCAACGTTCTGTATTACAACAAGGCTTTAGACGGCATGCTTCACATTACGCGAAATGCAGGGAAGGATCTCAGCCTGGAAGGCATGTTGATTTTGGCGGGTGTTGTGCGTGAACAGCGCATTTTGCTCAAAGACTTGGTCACAAACTATTTCGGCAACCATAAACGTCCAGTGGAACTCAACTTCACCGATGGGCGAGTGCTGCAGTTGCGTTTTGCGTTTCACCAAGACGGCGGGGAGGGTGCGCATGCAGTTTTGATTGTTGATGATGTCAGTATGCGCAAAAATGTCGAGAATTTGCGCAATGAAGTGGAGCGTGATCCTTTAACTGGGGTACTGAACCGCCGCGGCTTTGAGATGACACTTGAATCCACATTGGCACGTTTGCTGCCTGGTGAGACGGCGGGTGTGATGTTTCTTGATCTCGATGGTTTCAAGTCAGTGAATGACACGCTGGGTCACAAGGCAGGTGACCAAATTCTTAAAACCAGCGCCAATTTGCTCAAAGGTGCGACTCGCAGCGTGGATCATGTTGCACGGTTGGGTGGGGATGAATTTGCCATCGTGGTGGCCAGGTGCAATCTTCAGTTACTTAGAAACATTTCAGAACGGATCATCGAGTCTTTTGCATGCGACAAATTGCTGGTTAGAATTCGTCAAAATCATGGTTTAACCGTGTCGTGTAGTATCGGGGCGGCTATGCATCCCGTTGGTAGTGGCACCGCTCACGCTTTGCTTGAGGTCAGTGATGCTCAAATGTATCTGGCCAAGAAGTCTGGGAAAAATTGTTATCGCATCGCAGGCGTTGTAGAGCCCAATCAAGAGACCGTTCAGGTTTAGGGTAGCGAGGGTATTTGGTAAAGACGAATTTTTAAGGTTTGATTTTGCGGGTTAGCTTGTTCAGTTGGCTTTCAACCGTTTGTCCGGCTTTTTTCAAGCTGGTTTTTGCTTTCTCTGTGGTGTCTTGTGTGGCTCCCTTGACTTTCTGAAACTGCCCCTCCCTCTTCAGGGTTTTGTTGCCCGTCCATTCGCCGAGCTTTTCCTTGGTCAAGCCGACCAACATGTTTTTTTTGCCTTCGAATTTATGCGCCACGGTGTGTCTCCAAGTGTTTCGTTACAGTGTAGCGATCTATTTTTCAAAATGCATGATTTCATGGTTAGTCCCAGTGTCGAAAAGGTGCATTAGAAGTTAGCCTTCTAGCAAATTAACTGGAGAAATATTCATGAATATTGTTTGGCTGGAGAGTGAAACGGTTCGCATGCCTTTACCGAGACCGCAATGCCCCCATGAATGGACAGAGTACCCCTTCACCACGGCCGATGAGTTACACAGCAGAATTGCCAAAGCTGAGGTGTTGATCATCAACAAGGTCAAAATTGGGCAGGCTGAGCTGGACGTGGCCCCCAATTTGAAGATGATCCAGTTGGTGGCCACTGGCACCGACAATGTGGACAAAGCGGCTTGTCAGGCCCGTGGTGTCAAAGTCAGCAATGTGGTGAATTACGGCCCCGAATCTGTGGCTGAACATGCCATGGCTTGCATTTTACAATTGACCCGCCGGGTGCCAGAGTGGCAGGCACTGGTCCACGATGGCAGCTGGAGTAAGTCACGCTTTTTCTGCTTACATGACCTTCCCATGCGCGGGTTGAACCAACAAGTATTGGGTATTTTAGGTAGCGGTGCCATTGGTTCAAAGCTGGCTGAGTTTGCCATGGCGTTCGGCATGAATGTGTTGCACATTGAGCGCCAAGGTGTGGAAACCCCTCGCACTGGCTACGTTACTTTTGATCAGGGTTTGGCGCGAAGCGATGTGCTCAGCCTGCATTGCCCTTTGAATGAACAAACCAAAGGCTTGATCGGCACGCACACGATTTCGAAGATGAAGCCAGGTGCCATTTTGATCAACACCGCGCGCGGTGGGCTTGTTCAGTTTGACGCGTTGAAGGCTGCCATTGAAGGCGGTCATTTGGGCGGAGCTGCGTTGGATGTATTGGATGTTGAACCGCCCCCTAGGGATCATTTGATGGTTCAGTGGCAACACCCGCGCTGTTTGATCACACCCCACGTGGCGTGGGGCACGGAAAGCTCACAGGCCAATGTGGGGCGGCTGGCCGTCAAGCACGTGGATGAGTTTCTGGCCCAGCATCAGTGATACTGTGTTGTGTGAACAGTACATTTGCTGCACTGCGATGGCGCATAGAAAAATATTAAAGGGCATGCACAAATAATAAGCACGAAAAAGGCTTAGAATGCGGGCATGACTCCAAATGAACAGAATGCCATTCACGCTGCAGAAGACGCAGCCCTAGCCAGTGTCACCTTTGCCGACTTCGGTTTGCATCCTGACATTCAAAAAGCCATTGACGCGCAAGGCTACACCCAGCCCACTCCCATCCAGGCCAAAGCCATACCCGTCGTGCTGACAGGGGTGGACGTGATGGGAGCCGCGCAAACCGGCACAGGTAAAACCGCTGGGTTTTCCTTGCCGATTTTGAATCGTTTGATGCCATTGGCCACAGACAGTACCTCGCCGGCTCGCCACCCTGTGCGGGCTTTGATGCTCGCACCCACTCGGGAGCTGGCAGATCAGGTGGCTGCCAACGTTGAAACCTACGCCAAATTCACACCATTGCGTTCCACCGTGGTGTATGGCGGTGTGGACATGAACCCCCAAATCCAGGCGCTGCGCCGTGGTGTTGAGCTGGTGATTGCCACCCCCGGCCGTTTGTTGGACCACGTGCAACAAAAAACCATCAATTTGAGTCAGGTTCAGGTGTTGGTGTTGGATGAAGCCGATCGCATGCTGGACATGGGCTTTTTGCCTGACCTGCAGCGCATCATTAACCTGTTGCCCAAAGCTCGCCAGAACCTGCTGTTTTCAGCCACGTTTTCACCCGAAATCCAGAAGCTTGCGAAAAGCTTCATGGTGTCGCCCACCCTGATTGAAGTGGCGCGTCGAAACGCAACGTCTGAAAACATCAAGCAGGTCATGTTCGCTTTGAACAGTGAAGAAGACAAGCGCGCTGCCGTGTGTCACTTGATTAAACACCAAGCGCTGCGACAGGTGATTGTGTTTAGCAACACCAAGTTGGGAACAGCCCGGCTGGCGACTCATCTTGAGCGCGAGGGAGTTTCCTCCACAGCGATTCATGGTGACAAAACACAGATTGAACGAACCAAGTCACTCGAAGCCTTCAAGGCCGGTGAAGTCACCGTGCTGGTTGCGACCGATGTTGCGGCCCGCGGCTTGGATATTGCTGACCTGCCTTTTGTGATCAACTATGACTTGCCCACCACGCCAGAAGACTATGTTCACCGCATCGGCCGCACTGGTCGGGCTGGTGCCAAGGGCACTGCATATTCTTTTGTGGTCAAGCGCGATGAGCGCGCCTTAAAAGACATCGAGAAGCTCATTAACAAGGCCTTTGTTCAAGAAGAGCTGGAAGGTTTCGTGCCTGGTGTGCGCGCTCCTCGTGAAGAGCGTGGTGAGCGCAGTACTGGTCGCGGTGAGGGTCGCAAAGACTCTCGTTCGGGCGATGCCAAGTCTACGGAAGGCCGCTTTGATCGCCGCCGTGGGGCCGACGAGGTTTCGTCAGATCGACCACGTCGCCCTGCTCGTGATCATTCCTACCAAGGCGCGCGATACAACGACAACGCACCGATTCATCGCGATGCGGAATATGAGCGTTTGCGCGCCAAGCTGGCTCAAACGCGCGTGAAAGACGCTTTGTTCAACCAACCCTACCAAGAGTCCAAGGCTGAAGACTCCTCCTCGCATTCATCTCGCCCTCAGTCGGCTTCGCCCAGTAAGGCAAGGGCAAAGAATGCGGCGCCTGTGGCCTTTTTATTGGGCGGTAGCCCGCGAAATTAAGGCGCGCTTTACCGAAAGCTTCTTCAATCACTTGGCGAAGCTTTCGATGAATCGTTGTGGTCTTGGCTTGACTTGTAAAACTGTTGCCTGACTCGAACCCAAAGGCTGGTGGCTGTTTTTAACCACCCATCCACATTGTCAGTTTGAATCGGTGGCATTCCAAAGTGCTGCCAGACCAAATTCAGGTTCTTTGTGGGCTTGCATTCGGGCACAGCCACCGCCCCGGTTTGTTTCGACAATTTTTGACCATCTGGCGCCAAAATCACTGGCAGATGCCAATAACTCGGGGCCGGTACCGTTTCCTCGTCAGGCTCTTTTGCGTTGAGTGCGCGCCACAAGGCCACTTGTCGTGCGGTGGTGTCCAACAAGTCTTCGCCTCGAACAATGTGGGTCACTTTGCTGGCTCGGTCGTCGACCACCACCGCCAAATGGTAGGCCCAAAATCCGTCGCCCCGTTTCAATACAAAATCGCCGCTGCTGCTTGGTAAATGCTCTATTTGATCGCCAGCGTGCCAATCCACCCATTTCACAGCCTCGGTTGGGCATCTGAAACGTATGGCGCGAGCTCTTTTCCCTGCGGGCATACCCAAGCTGCAAGTGCCCGGATAAATGCGGTTCTCACCGAAGGCGCGATTGGCATTGGCCTGTTCAATGTCCTTTCTGGTGCATGCGCATGGAAAAGTGAGACCGGCCACATCAAGCCGCTCCAATGCCTGTTGGTACACGGCATGTCGGGCTGACTGCACAACCATTTCGCCGTCCCAATTCAGGCCGTGCCTGCGCAAGGTGTGAAGAATGTGTTCGACCGATTGTTGATCGCAACGCTCTGTATCGATGTCTTCAATGCGCAACAACCATTGACCATGGTGCAAACGGGCGTCGAGAAAGCTACCCAAGGCTGTGGCCAGCGATCCCATGTGCAAAGGGCCTGTGGGCGAGGGGGCAAAACGTCCAATGTAGGGTGTTGGGGAGCGCATGTTCAATCCAGGTGTGTTGCCATGGTGCTTGGTAGTAGTACTCAGTCCTTGGGCTGGAAGTTCAATTGCACGGTGGACAGGTGTTTGATCCACCAGCTTAGTGCTTTGCCTTGGGCCCCACGCTGACAGGCAAAACACAGGCTGCTGTGCCGAGGGTTTTCTTCGGTGGCTTTCACAATCAATTCACCGCGCGCAATGTGCTGTTCAATTAAATTCCAAGGCAGCCAGCCGCATCCCAGGCCGCCAAGCTGTGCTTTGAGTTTGGCTTGAAGGTCGGGCACGGTGAGTACAGATTGCCCACTTTGCAATCCAAATGTAAGCGGCTTGAAGTTGCGCGACGTGTCGCCCACGGCCACTGCCCTGTGTTCGCGGATGGTTTCAATGCACAGGGGCTCGGTTGCATTGGCCAGTGGATGACTGGGGGCCACAGCAAACACAAACGTCGATTTTCCAAAAGTTTGAACCTGCAGGCCCGTGGCGCTGGCAAATTCATTTTGTTCAAGTCTGCTGCCAATCAACAGGTCGGCTCTGCCGGAATAAAGGGCTTCCCAGGTGCCTGATAACACCTCGCACGAGAAACGAAGCCGGGTAGGGCTTTGAAGTTCGTCAAAGGCCTGAATCCATGGAATGGTTTGTTCAAAGGGTATGACGGAGTCCAGCACAATTCGCAATTCTGCCTCCCAACCGCTGGCCACTGCTTTCACCCGCTTTTTCAGGGTTTCTGCAGTGTCCAACAGTCTTCTTCCTTCATCCAGCAAAGCCTGGCCGGCGGGTGTGAGTTTGGCTTTGTGGCCAGACCGATCGTAAACAAGAACATCGAGGCTTTCCTCGAGCTGTCGGAGCTGATAGGTGATGGCGGATGGTGCCTTGTTCAGTGCCAATGCGGCGGCGGCGAAACTGCCACGGGTTTCAATCAGCTCCAGCAAGGACAGGCTATCAAGATTGATGGTCATGTGGTTGCGCCCGCAATATTCAATAATTTTGAATATTACACATAAACACGACCATCGATCATGGTTTGAGGAATAGAGAGCCGTGGGCGCCGCTTAAGGTGTGTTTAGCATCGGTTCTTGAGCACCCCATAAGCAATTCCAGATGCCACGGTGGCAGGTGGCCCCAGCATGGTGCCAAGCATGCTAAGGTTGGTCACCGCAATTGCCGCACCTGCAGACAAAGCCGAGCGAACGGTTGGTTCCCCAGTTCCGCTTATGCTCCCAAGCAATGTACAGCTACCAATCAGGTAGCCCACCAAGCTGGCGGCTGTTGTAGCACCGGAAATGATCAGTGCCCGTTTGGCCTGTTGAATGCCTTCGAGTTGGTTTTCGCTGCATCCTTGGTCCAGTAATCCTCGGTCGTGAGTGTGTTCTGTTTGGTCCAGGGCGCTCTGGGATAGCATATGCATTGCCAACAAGCCTGATGCCGTTGTCAGCGCACCAGCCATCATCTTCAATTTGCTGATATTTGATGCTCGTTTTGTTTCACTTGCGTGCTTCGATATGAGCCCTTGGGCCTCAACGTCAAATGAATCGACCGGTGCTCTTGTTGTTGTGTTAACAATTGTATTCATGTTGTTTGGCCTCCTAGTAATGAAGCAGTCATTTCATCACCGCTTGTAGGGTTTTTCATGTGCGTAGCCAGTTAGGGTGATCTAACGAGGAACCGAGTTAGAGCCATTGGTACTAAGGTGCACATGAGTTCAATGTGTCAACTGCTGAGCAATGCCTTCGGTGGTAGTTTTTTAGAGCCAATTGAAGTTGAATAACGTTGGGAATCGCTGCTGGAATTAGAATGTGGTCATGACCTCTTCAGCTCCCACATCATTACCGAATACCTTTGTTCACCTGCGCATGCATACCGAGTTTTCGGTCACCGACGGCATGGTGCGTGTGGGCGAGGCCGTTAAGGCCGCAGCGGCCTGTGGCATGCCTGCGTTGGCTATTTCCGATCTTTCAAACCTGTTTGGCTTGGTGAAGTTTTACGGAAAGGCCCGTGGTGCCGGCGTGAAGCCCATCGCTGCGTGCGATGTCTGGATCGAAAGCGATCGAGACCCTGACCAACCCGCCCGCTTGCTGTTGTTGGTGCAAACCCACGCGGGTTATTTGCAGCTGTGCGAGTTGTTAAGCAGGGCATTTCTTCGAAATCAGCAACGTGGCAAAGCCACTTTGAAATTTGAGTGGTTTGACGAAGTTGGGTGTGATGGCTTGATTGCTGTGTCTGGTTTCACGGGTTCAGACATCGGGCAGTTTTTGCTCGGTGGCAACATGGACCGGGCCAAGGCTTCTGCACAGAAGTTCATGGGGTATTTCCCCGGGCGCTATTACATCGAGCTTCAACGAGACGGTTCTGCGCAAGCTGAGACTCTGGTCAACCTGAGTTGCCAGTTGGCCAGTTCCTTGAGTTTGCCTGTGGTTGCTACTCACCCCATTCAGTTTTTGAAGCCTGATGATTTCCGCGCCCACGAGGCCCGTGTGTGTATCGCGCAAGGCGAAATTTTGTCGAACCCGCGTCGCCCGCGTCGTTTCACTGAGCAACAATATTTCAAAACAGCAGAGGAAATGCAGGCGTTGTTTGCCGATATTCCGAGTGCCGTACGGAACACTTTGAGAATTGCACAGCGTTGCAACCTGACCCTTGAATTGGGCAAGCCCAAGCTGCCGGATTTCCCCACCCCCGATGGCATGACACTGGACGATTTTCTGGTGCATTTGTCTAAAGAAGGGCTGGAGAAACGACTGGCGCACTTGTACCCCAATGTCGAGGAGCGCGAGAAGATGCGCCCTGAGTACGAAGCCCGCCTGAAAATTGAATGCGACACCATCATCAGCATGGGCTTTCCCGGCTACTTCCTGATCGTTCAAGACTTCATCAATTGGGGCAAGAAGAACGGTGTTCCGGTTGGCCCGGGTCGTGGTTCCGGTGCGGGTTCGCTGGTTGCGTATTCGCTGGGCATTACCGACCTTGACCCGCTGCGGTATGACTTGCTGTTCGAGCGTTTCTTGAACCCTGAACGGGTCTCGATGCCCGACTTTGACATCGATTTCTGCCAGGATAACCGCGACCGCGTGATCGATTACGTGAAGCAAAACTACGGGCGGGATGCGGTCAGCCAAATTGCAACCTTCGGCACGCTGGGTGCGAAAGCCGTGATTCGCGATGCAGGCCGGGTGCTCGACATGCCCTATATGTATTGCGATGGTCTGTCCAAATTGATTCCGCAAACGCCCGCCGATCCGTGGGACCTTGACCGAGCCATGGCCGACGAACCCACCTTTCGCGAGCGGGTTGAGAACGAGGACGAGGCCAAAGAAATCATTTCAGTGGCGCGGCCTTTGGAGGGCTTGACCCGCAACGTGGGCATGCACGCCGGTGGTGTGTTGATCGCGCCGGGCAAACTGACCGATTTCTGCCCCTTGTACTGTGCCGATGGGTCCACAGACTCTGTGGTGTCGCAGTACGACAAAGACGATGTTGAAGCCGTTGGGCTGGTGAAATTTGACTTCTTGGGTTTGCGCAACTTGACCATTCTGGACTGGGCTGTTCGCTGGGTTCGTGAGAACTATGAAGAACAGCGCGAATTTCGCCTCGAAGACCTGCCGCTGGACGACCCTGCGGTTTACCAGCTGTTTTCTGAGGGCAACACCACCGCGGTATTCCAGTCGGAATCGCGTTCAGCCAAGGATCTTGAGAAAAAGCTTAAGCCAGACAACTTTGAGGACATCATTGCCTTGATGGCTTTGAACCGCCCCGGCCCCTTGGGTTCAGGCATGGTTGATGACTTCATTGCACGGAAAAAGGAAACCTCCAAAACTGGCAAGGGACGTTCGGAGTGGTACTTCCACCCCAAGTTGGAAGACATCCTGAAAAGCACCTACGGTGTGATTGTGTACCAAGAGCAGGTGATGTTGGTTGCCCAGATTCTGGCTGGCTACAGTTTGGGCGGGGCTGACCTGTTGCGCCGAGCCATGGGTAAGAAAAAGCCCGAAGAAATGGCCAAGCAGCGTGAAATTTTCACGAATGGTGCAACCGAGCGCGGCGTAGACCCGGCAGTGGCCAAGCAACTGTTCGATTTAATGGAGAAGTTTGCTGAATACGGTTTTAACAAGTCGCATTCCGCTGCTTATGCGCTGATCGCCTACCACACGGCTTGGCTCAAGGCCCATTACCCGGCGGAATTTATGGCTGCCTCCATGAGTTCGGACATGGATGACACCGACAAAGTGAAGGTGTTCGTCGAAGACGCCATGGCCATGTGCCAGGTGCCGGGAAAAAAGGCAGGCACCATGCTCACGGTGTTGGGGCCCGATGTGAACGCATCCAATTACCGGTTTGCTGCGGTGAAGCAGGCAGGCGATGTGAAAGCCAGTTGCATTCGGTACGGTTTGGGTGCAGTCAAAGGCACTGGTCAGGCGGCTTGCGAGGCCATCGTGCGCGAACGCGAGGCCAATGGTCCTTTCACCAGTTTGTTTGATTTCACCAAGCGAGTAGACCGAAAACAGGTGAACCGTCGAAGCATCGAATCACTCATCCGGGCGGGCGCCTTTGATTCAATCAATCCTGATCGGGCAAAGTTGTTGGCAAGCGCCAGTCAGGCCATGGAGTGGGCCGAGCAACAAAGCGCAGCCGCTTTGCAAGTGAGTTTGTTTGGCGAATCGCTGGGTGGCGATGCACCGCCCGATTTGGTCGACGTGCCAACCTGGGGTGAGCGGGAAAAACTCCAGCAGGAAAAAACAGCGCTGGGTTATTACTTCAGCGGGCACTTGTTCAAAGCCGACGAGGCGGTGGTTCGTCAGTTCGTGCGGCTGAAGCTAAAAGACCTCAGCCCTGGGCGCGACCTGGTCTGGATGGCCGGTGTCGTGGCCTCCTTGCGCACCATGATGACCAAGCGCGGAAAAATGGCGGTGGTGGTACTTGATGATTCAACAGCACAGGTTGAGTTGTCTATTTTCAACGAGCAGTTTGAGGCCAATCGCCATCTGTTGAAAGAAGATGGTTTGTTGGTTCTGCAGGGCAAGGTGTCTGAAGACTCCTATACTGGTGGCTTACGTGTGTCGGTGGAGAATTTGCATTCTTTGGCCAGTGCGCGCGCGCAGTTCGTCAGCCGGCTTCGCTTGAGCATGAACGGCCAATCCGATGCGCAGCGTTTGCGCTCGTTGTTGGAGCCGTTTCGCGACCCAGAGCAGGGGTGTTTGGTGGAAATTGATTACCACAATGGCCAGGCCGCTTGTGTGGCGCAACTGGGTGCCGAATGGAAGGTGCGTCCCGAAGAAGACCTGCTTGTACAAATTCGGGACTGGCTCGGTCACGGAAATGCCCGATGGGTTTTCGCTTGATGCGCTATTTGGACTCTGGCAACTTGAATCCCTCAACTATGACTAATGGTTGAGAATTTCGTTTTCTAGCGAGTGAGTTAATACGCAATTCCTGTAGTTTTGACGCTACTTCTTTGAGGACGGCATAGCCGCGAGTATTGGGTCCTGGTTCACTTTTTGGGTTTGTCGGTGGTGTTTTAATTGTTCCTTCGGCATCTGGTATTGCTTTCAAGTGTGCACTCAACAATCCCGTTGTGTTTTGCAACATTTGACCGACTGGAGTCAGCGGTATCTCTAGACTCATGGAAAACTGGGTTCTTCCAGGGATGGATGTTATTGATTCTGTTTGTGAAGTGCTTGAGTCACGCAGATTGAAGCCGTAAATGGTGTTTGTTGTAGCATCTGCTACGCTTTGATGTTGGTGTGTTGTTGGTTGATTGCTTATTCGATTCACAATGCCCATTCTGATCGTTCAAGGCGGTTTGTGTACTCCGGCGTTAAATAAGTTCCAACGGGGGGAGTAAACTTCCAGCAATCAGCTTCATTCCGACGCCACATTCACAGCGCATGCCCAATTCTGACTACTCAGCCAAGAGCCTTTACAAACGCCTTCTATCCTACAGCCTTCGGTATTGGAAGCTTTTTGCAACATCATTGGTGGCGCTTGTGTTTGCAGCCGTGACCGAACCCCTGTTTGCCAGTTTGATGAAGCCGCTCATCGATGAGAATTTTTCGGGTGAACGCACTGAAATGGCCAAGTGGCTGCCAGTCATCATCATCGTTCTGTTTTTGGTGCGCGGGCTGGCTTCCTACATCAATGAATATTGCAGTGCCAAACTTGCGGGTTTGGTCGTACACGACCTGCGTTTCGAGATGTTGTCGCGTATTCTTCGCTTCCCCAATGCTTACTTTGTTGAGCAACCATCCGGAAAAATTATTTCGACGGTGTCGACCAATGTGGATGCAGTGACTGAAGCCGGTTTCAACATCATCACTGTATTAATTCGCGATGGCGCGATTGTCATTGGCCTCATGGCCATTTTGCTGTACACCAACTGGCAACTCACCTTGATTTGTTTCGCAATATTGCCGGTGATTGCTTTGGGCGTGTCGATTGCTGCCAAGCGCCTGAACCGGTTTGCGCACAGCGCACAAACCTCGCACGCGGACTTGGTGCAAAGTATTTCTGAAGTGATTGGTGCGCAAAAAATCATCAAGATTTACGGCGCACAACAGGTCGAAACTGATCGTTTCATGAAAAGTGCCGATGAAATCATGAAATCGCGCGTAAAGCTGGTGGCGACCAGTGCAGCCAACTCGGCCATTGTTCAGTGGATATTGGCCGCTGCGGTGGCGGCGGTGGTTTATTTCGCTGGCATTTTGGCCGAAAGCAACAGCATGACCGCAGGTGACTTTGCTTCATTCATGACCGCGATGATGATGCTGTTGGCACCTGTCAAGCGACTGACCAATATCAACCAGCAACTTCAAAAAGGTTTGGCTGCCGCTGACAACGTGTTTCGCGTGGTAGACAGGTCGATTGAATCGGCCAGTGGCACCCACACCTGCGAGCGCGCCAAAGGTGTGATCGAGTTTGACAAGGTCAGTTTAAGCTACCCCGGCGCAGACATTCCCACGCTGAAGGAGGTGAACCTGAATGTGTCGCCAGGCCAAACCGTGGGTATTGTTGGGGTGTCAGGGGGTGGCAAGTCAACATTGATTAATTTGTTGCCGCGTTTTCTGGATCCAAGTGAAGGCATGGTCAGGTTAGACGGCGTGGACCTAAAACAGTGGGATCTGCAAAGCCTGCGCCGGCAAATCGCAGTGGTGACCCAAGAAAGCCATTTGCTCAATGACACGGTTCGAAACAACATCGCCTACGGCGAAATGCGCGGTGCCCCAGATGCTGACATTTTAGAAGCCGCGCGAATGGCCAACGCCTTGCCCTTCATTGAGAAGTTGGAGAACGGACTGGATACCATGCTGGGTGACAATGGCCTGCGTTTGTCTGGTGGTCAGCGCCAACGTATTTCAATTGCCCGGGCTTTTTTGAAAAACGCGCCCATTCTGATTCTGGATGAGGCCACGTCCGCGCTCGATTCCGAGGCTGAACGTGAGGTTCAGGAGGACATGGAGCGCTTGCGCCATGGTCGCACCACACTGGTAATTGCCCACCGGCTGTCCACGCTGACCACGGCAGATTTCATCGTGGTGCTCGACAAGGGCCGGTTGATTGAACAAGGCACGCACACCGAGTTGTTGGCCAAGGAGGGCAAATACCACTATTTGTATTCCATTCAAAGCGCACCTGTGCCCGGCATGCAGTAAGCGACATGCGGTCGACGCCATTCAGTTCGGCAGCGTGTCAATGGCCTGAATCACCGCTTCGGTGGGAATGGCCGCCAGCAGGCGGGTGGGGTCGTCGGTGTTGATGCTGTCCGGGTGGGGAAGTGGCCCAAAATCGCCAGCATAAATCACCGTCGCTTTATTCGACCATGGTCGCCATTCGTTCAGCCACGAGGGCCCGAACAAGGCCACCTGAGGCACATTCAGTGCAGCGGCCATGTGCATGGGGGCAGAATCAACGCCCACGTAGAATGTGCACTGGCTTAATATCGCCGTCAGCACGGGCAGGCTTAATGTGCCGCCCAGGTTCACCAACTTGGTCTCGTTGCCTGCTTCACCGGCTTTGGCAAGCGTTTCAATGTTCGTGGTCATTTCAACCTCGACCGGGTCAGGGCTGCAGGTTAAAACCACATCGAAGCCTCGGCTTCGGATGTGTTGCACCACTTGGGCGAACTTGTGGTCTTCCCAGCACTTAAACGGCCAGCGTGCGGCCGGGTGAATCAACACGAAGGGCTTTTCTACGCCATGCCTGCGTAAAGTATCCTTGGCCTGTTCCAGGCGCTGTGCCGTGGGCACCAAGGCCATTTGTCCCTTCACTGTGTTGGGGTTTATGCCCAGTGCGCTCAAGCACATCAGGTTCAATTCGATTGCATGAGCTTGCCCACGCGGCGGAGGGGTGATGGCGTGGGTGAAACAGGCGTGCCAAAGTACGTTGTCGCGTTTGGCGTACTTCATTTGTACCCGTTTACCCGCTTTGGAAAACCCGGCAACCAGTGCACCTGTCCATTGGTCGGTTAGGTGGATCACCGCGTCGTAACGCGTCTTTCTTACTTGTTTGATCAGGTTTAACTCTGCTTTCAGGCGGGCAAAGCCCTTCAGTTTGCGGTCAATGCAGTGAACCTGGTTCAAATGCGGATTGTTCTCAAGCAAGGGAAGGGTTTCTTTGTAAATCAAGGTGTCCACTTGAATACCGGGAAATTGCTCGTGCAGTGCCCGGTACAGGGCTGTGGTTAACAACACATCGCCGTGATGCCTTAATTTGATCACCAAAACTTGTTTCAATGCTTTGATCCTCTCGAAGCCTTCGGGTGGTTTAGAGTGATTTCACGCCTCCGCCGGTGCGCCGGGGCATTAAACTGCCGCTTAATATAGTCTGTGACGTCAAACCTTTTCACATTCAATCGAACATGACCCCCATTTTTTTCTCAGAAAGCTCCAAAAACATCGGCGGTCAGGAACTTCAGTTGCTCCAGCAGGCGGTTGGCCTGAAGGCCCGGGGGTACATGCCTTATGTGCTGTGTCGCCCGGGTAGCCGAATTTCTCAAGAGGCATCCCGATTGGGCCTGAATGTCGAACACCTTGGCTTTCGCAACGCGATACACCCACCCAGTGCGTTCAAGTTGAGCCAATTGTTGCTCAAACACAAGCCAGTGGCGGTGATTTGTCACAGTGGCCACGATTCCAACCTGTGTTCCATCACGGTTCATGCCATGGCCAAGGTGGGGCTATTGCGGCCCCGCCCCAAATTGATACGAATGCGCACCTACCAACCCGGTGTGGCCAAAGCCTTCACTTACAACCAAATGTTTGACCAAACTTTCACCCCAAGCCAGGCTTTGAAGGATCAGCTGCTTCAGCATTCCGGTGTGCTGTCGCATAAAGTGTCTGTGCTTTACCCCGGTATTGATTTTGACAACATTGTTCGCGACGCCAATGCGAATTTACCGGTTGATTTGAATGCACGCTTGAACGACTTGTCGCAGCGCCCGGTGATTGCACATGCAGCCATGTTTCGCATTGAAAAGGGTCACAGTTTCATGCTGCAGGTGATCAAAAGCCTGTTGCCTCAATTCCCGGGGCTACTTTACGTGGCTGCGGGGGAGGGTGAAACACTCAACACGGTTCAAACCGAGGCTCAACGAATGGGCTTGATGAATCATGTGTATTTCCCCGGCATGTTGAATCCGGTTGCACCTTTGATTCGCCGGGCCGATGTGCTGGTGATGCCTTCAAGCTATGAGCCCTTGGGCATGAGCCAAATTGAAGCCTTGGGTTTGGGGGTGCCTGTGGTGGTCAGCAATGTGGGTGGTTTGCCCGAAACGGTGGTGAACAACGAAACCGGCCGTGTGTGCCCTGCACCGCACAGCCCCGATGCTTTGCAAGCCTGGGTGCAAGCCCTGGCAGACCTGTTGGCCAACCCCGCGAAAGCCCGCGACATGGCAGCCAAAGGTCAGCAAGCCGTGCATGCGCAGTTTGGTCACAGCGCCAATTTGCATGGTTTGATTGACACAGTGGGCAAGCCACGCATTGGTCACCAGCCATGACGAGTCAGTCCGGCTCAAGACACTTTGATGTGGGTGAATTGATCCATGGCTTGGCTGCGCTTCCTGGTATGGACGCTCATCACGCCACTGAAAGAGGCGCAGGACCAATGGGGCTTTGGGTCGATGAAGGCGTTCGTAATGCTTTGGCTGCGCGCGCGCTGCTGCATCATTTGACCGCATATTATTCAAATGCAGAATGGGTGGTGTTGGGGCCAGCCAGTAGCGCTTTCTTTTTTGAAATGGATGCACCCGTGGCAGCATACATACCGCTACTTGGCATGCAGAGCCGGCGCCCTGCACAGTGGCGAATTACCCATTGGTGGAGCGCAAGGCAGCAACGGCAACAGTTGCGGGCCGTGGGTTTGCAGCGCGTGTTTGGGGTGCGGCCTGCCGGGCATAAAGAATGGCTTTCTTTGAGTCGACAACTTCATTGCCCGTTTCACGCCGTTCTGGGCGCCTTGGATGCATTTCTTGAACTGCCTCATCCTATATTGCAAGCGGGGCCAAGCGCTTTGGCCTATGCCACCCATGTGTTTCGTGGCACACCGCCCAATAAGCGCAAAGAAGTGTTGTTTGTAGAACTTCGCGCATCGGACACAACAAGCTTGAATAAGCTCCAGGTTGATGTCGATCGCCTGGCAAAACATGAAGCCGCGTCGGTCGAGCGCGTGATCGCGGTTGTGAGCGAATTGCCGGAATTCATGCAACGTCGGTTGGCTCAAAACCATCCAGATTGGCATTGGGTGACCATGACTCAAGCTTTTGGGCTGCTTGGCTATGCAGATCGGGTGATTAGCACGAACAGCGATATCACTCTAATTGGCCAGGAAATGGGCCGGGGAGCCCTGTTTGTGTTGGATAAAACGCACAGCCAGGCCTTCAAGGATTAACCTCTTTTGAGAGGCCTCAAATTGATTCGTTTAGGCCCGCTCAAATTACTTACAGCTAGACTTCAAGCGCCTCTCAACTGAATTGAGTGGGGGCCCACATATCAAAGTGTATGGATTTAACTTCGATTCGCTTGTTGCACGTCAGCTACAAAAAGCCGGTTTTTTGAATTCTCACCCCATGATTTGGTTGGTTGCCCCAAGGGTGCGCGTGTACATTGTCTCTCGTGCCGCTCGAAATGGCGGCAAAGATTCAACCAACACTAATAAGGGTGAAATATGAACAAGAAGCTAGTAGCTGCTGCTCTGGGCCTGGCATTTGCCGCTCCAGTATTCGCTGATGCATCCAACGTAACTTTGTACGGTCGCGTACACCAAGTTCTGGATCATCAATCCGTAGAGACAACCGCTCCAGGTGCAGCATCACGCGACGTTGGAGGCAATTTTGTGGTTTCTGATGCATCATCTCGTTTGGGCGTTCGTGGTGTTGAAGATCTGGGCGGTGGCTTGAAGGCTGTTTTCGCTTACGAATTCGCTGTTGACTCTGACAACGGTGCTGGTATCACTGGCGGCCGTCACGCTTACCTCGGTTTGCAGGGTTCATATGGTACATTCCTGATTGGTCAGCAAGATGGTGGTAACCTGTCCCAGGCCCCTCTGTACAACCAGGCTTCTTTGATTGGTTCTGTGTCTAACAATGGTGGTCCCTTGACCACAGTTAGTGGTTCTACATTGTCAGGCGCGCAAGCTATTGCACGCTCTCAGCGCGCTGGAAACTCGATCGGCTACACCACAAACGTAGCTGGCGTTCAAATCGATGTTCGTCACGCACTGACTGGCACCAACGACTTGAACAACAACGTGGCCAATGATCCCGTAACTACAGCAAACGAAGCCGCTGCTAAAGAGAATGGTTCACGCGAGACTGAAATTGCTGCGACTTACAAAATCGGAGCGTTGACGTTGGGTGGTGGTATCCAGTTCTTCGATCAACAAGGCCAAGATCCTACCTTCGATGCTCAAGGTACTCCTACAGCAACTTCCCCTGCCCTGGGCACAGGTGCTAGTCCAGAGCGTTTGGTTCAAGCAATTGCTTCTTACAACTTCGGCTCATTCACAGTTGGTGGTTTGGTAGCACAGACTAAACTTTACTCTACCAACCCAGCCAATAACGAAGATTCGAACACTGAATTTGCTTTATCTGCCACTATGCCGCTGAACGCTAATTCAGGTTTGTTCGCAATGTATGCAGATTCAGAGCGTAACAACATTGCTAGCAACACTCCGGTTGCATCTACTGCCGGTTTCCGTGGTACCAATGCAACTGGTCCGTCCGAGTTGCAACAGATTCAAGTTGCATACTATTACGACTTTAGCAAGCGCACTCGCACCTATGTTGGTTACAACCGTTTGAACACCGAAGTTGTGGCTGGTGCTGGCCGCGGTCGCGAAACAGACACCGACAACTTCACAATCGGTCTGCGTCACAACTTCTAATTTAACGCCAGGGTAACTTGGTATGAATGAGAGTTAGAAAAAAGCCACCCTCGGGTGGCTTTTTTCATGGTGTCTTCAATGGGCCCAACAATAAAAAAAAGCACCAATTAAATTGGTGCTTTTTGGTAATCCAGAACAAATCTGGTTGTTTTACCGAAGGTTCATGTCCAACTGAACGCCACACAATGTGCTGCTGTAGCGCGTTGCGCTGCCGCTGTTGCTCATGCAGCCCAGGGAAGTGGTCTGCAGTTGGCTTTCGGATACTTTCAAACCAAAAAACAAATCTGGCATGGCACTGCTGTTTTGTTCGCGGCTCAGTTTGAATACGAAATCACCTTGGCTCCAACCGGCAGCCATCGGGCTTCGGTTGCGCTCGTTGTTCAAACGAAAGCCATAACCCAGTCCACCCGTGTCGGTGCTGGTCCATCGGCCCCATTTACTCAGCGGGTTCTGGTTGTCTAAACTCAGCGTGACACCACCTGCCTGAGCTTGGGCAATAAGCGGCACCAAAGTGCAGCACAGGGTTAAAAAAGTTTTTTTCATATCGAGTCCTTGCTGGCCTTGCGACATATGGGCGTTCGCTGGGCCTTTCAGTGACATTATGATTGCAAAGCAGCGGGGGTAAAAGGTGATTTGAATGGAAAATAGGTATTCAACTCATTGTTTTGAAAAGGAAAAAGACAGAGGTGAATGGTCTTTTCCCTTTTAAAACAATGGTTTTTGGCGTTTAATTCTGAAGTTTCTTTAAACCAAGTTTTTCGAATAATTGGGCGTCGCGTTCCAGTTCTGGGTTGTCTGTAACCAACAGTTTTTCGCCATAGAAAATGGAATTGGCACCCGCGAGAAAACACAGTGCTTGCGTGCTCTCGTTCATATCCTCCCGGCCAGCAGACAATCGCACATAACTGGTGGGCATGGTGATGCGTGCTACAGCAATAGTGCGTACAAAATCCAGTGGATCAATGTCTTGGTTCTCAGCCAGAGGCGTGCCTTCAACTTTGACAAGGTTGTTGATGGGTACGCTTTCCGGTGGCTCTTCCATGTTGGCGAGTTGTGCGATCAAACCAGCGCGTTGTGACAGGTTTTCGCCCAGGCCAACGATGCCACCACAACACACCTTGATTCCGGCGTCTCGAACATGTTCAAGTGTGTCCAAACGGTCTTGGTAAGTGCGGGTGCTGATGATGTCGCCATAGAAATCAGGCGACGTGTCCAGGTTGTGGTTGTAGTAATCCAGGCCTGCAGCCTGCAATTGTTGCGCTTGGTGTTCTTTGAGCATGCCCAAAGTGACACAAGTTTCAAGCCCCATGGCTTTGACTGCGCTGATCATTTCGCCAACTGATTCAATTTGGTGGTCTTTTGGGCTGCGCCATGCTGCGCCCATGCAAAAACGCGTGGCGCCTTTGTCTTTGGCCGCTTGTGCCGCTTTCAACACGTCATCGATTGGCATCAGTTTTTCTGCATCCACGCCCGTGTCGTATTTGGCCGATTGCGGGCAATACGCGCAGTCCTCCGGACAGCCGCCTGTTTTGATCGACAGCAGGGTGGACAGTTGAACCGTATTGGGGTCAAAGTGTTCGCGGTGCACTTGTTGCGCTTTGAACAACAGGTCATTGAACGGCAGCTTGAACAGGTTTTCGATGGCTTCGACGCTCCAGCGCGCGTTGTTTGTGCTGGGTTTGTTTGGTTTGGCTTCGGTTTTACCGACCCAGGTGATTTGGCTTTCCATGTGCATCCTTCAGAACAATTCGCTTCCGGGGCTGGGTGCGTTCAGTGCGCCCCAGCGTTGTAGTAGGTCCATCAGTGTGTGGTAGGCATGTTCAAGGGTGTCAGGCTGAGTACAGTAAGGCGGCACCCAGTACACCGTGTTGCCCAACGGGCGAACCACAATGCCCATGTCCAGAAATGTTTGGCGTATCCATTGGCTGGCCGCCGACCCGTATTGATTGTGGGTAGATTTTAGCTCAAAGGCTGCAATGGTGCCGCACACTCGCGGGTTTTCGATCAAGGGGTGGCAGGCCAGTGTGGGCAGCCAACGTTGATGCAGCTGTTCAATGGCGCGTATGCGCGCCCAGGTGTCTGGCTGGTCAAACAATGCGAGGCTAGCCAGTGCGGCTGCACAGCCAATTGGGTTGGCTGTATAAGAGTGACCGTGCAGCAGGGCTTGCCCCACTTTGTCGCTTAAGAAGGCGTCGTAAACCGCCTGGCTGGTCAAGGTGGCCCCCATGGGCATGAAGCCAGCGGTGAGCCCTTTGGAAATGCAAATGATGTCTGCTTGGCCATTGGCCTGGTTGACCTGGTCCGCTGCAAACAGGGTGCCGGTGCGCCCGAATGCGGTGAATACTTCATCGAAAATAACCAGCACACCCGCCTGTTGGCACCTTTGGCAAAGCTGAGCGATAAATTCCGGTCGGCTAAATCGCATGCCACTGGCGCCTTGAACCATCGGTTCAACAATCAATGCGGCGATTTGGTCCGCTTGAGAATTCAGTAAGTCGCCAAGTGCTGCAAGCGCTTGTTCTTCGGTGCAGGCGCAGGTGCCCATGGGGATGAATTCGACATCAAACAGCCAAGGCTTGAATGAGTCGTAGAAACCGCTTGAGCGGCCTGTGGCCATGGCACCGAAGGTGTCGCCGTGATACCCGCCTTCCAGTGCGATCAATCGCTTTTTTTGAGGTTTTCCTTGGTTCTGCCAATATTGAAACGCCATTTTCAGGGCCACTTCAATGGCGGTAGAGCCATTGTCGGAATAAAACACCTTGGCCATGGGATCAGGTGCGCGCTCTATCAACTGTTGCGCCAGTTTGGTGGCCGGTGGATGGGTGACACCGGCAAACATCACGTGTTCGAGGCAATGGGCTTGCGCAGCAATGGCCTTGGCAATGTCGGGGTGGCTGTGGCCATGAATGTTGACCCACCAACTGGAGACTGCATCGAAATAGCGCTTGCCATTTGCATCAATCAAAAATTCGTTCTCTGCTTTGACCACAGCCAGTGGCGGCGCCGCAGTTTGCATTTGGGTGAACGGATGCCAGCAATACTGGGCATCGAGTTTCAACAATTCATCTTGTGTGTCGGCGCGTGGCGTGTTGGGCATACTTAAAGGCTATTCAGTGCGCGTTGAAGGCGTTCTGGCATGTCCAGGCTTTCTATTTGATGGGCATTGATCTGCGGCAGGTGCGGCAATTCGGCCAGAACTGGCACCTCTCCGAAATGTTCAATGGCCTCTTTGTTGGCGTTGTGGGTTTCACCGATCATCACCACGCCAAGAACGGGCACGCCATGTTGTTTCAGCGCCTGAAGGCTTAAGCAGGTGTGGTTGATGGTGCCCAAACCGCTTCTGGCGACCAACAAGGCGCAGGTGTTCAGGTGTTTCATCAGGTCGAGCATGGTGTCTCGCCAATTCAGGGGTACCATGCATCCGCCAGCGCCCTCGATCACCAGGCGCTCGGTTTCAGGCATATGGAAATCGGCAAGTTGAATTTTGGTGTTTTCAAGCTCAGCGGCTTGGTGGGGCGACATGGGCGCAGCAAACCGATGCACTTCCGGGTGGACAAAGGCCGCACTGAGCTCAGCCACCCGCTCGGAGTCTGTGGCACCTTCCAGCCCGCTTTGAACTGGTTTCCAATAATCGGCTTGCCAGTGTTTGCAAAGCCACGCGCTACACACTGTTTTTCCGATGCCGGTGTCGGTGCCGGTGATGAATACGTGTTTCACGGTCGTTCCAGGTAGTAAAACCCGATCTGATAGTTCATCGTGCAGCCATCGCCCAAAGCGGCGATGACCTTGCGCAGGTTAACCGGGTTGTGGTTTTTCCGAGGCATGTCGGCACCAATGGCGCGCAGGCTGCGGGCAAAACTTAAGCCATCGGGGTGGTGGTCAAGGAATTCTTTGGTGTGTTGTGCGGCATTCACCACCAAACCTTCTTTGACAAAAGTGTCGAGCATGCCGTGCATCTGTTCGCTGTTTGGCAGTGGTTGCAGGCCGCAGGTTTGTTGGCTTTCTTCGTGGGCGGCATGCCAAGCTTGAAATGAGCCATCCTGCAATACGCTGAACGCAACCGTGTTCGACACCGACAGCCAGCGACGAATGGCTTCCTCGATTTGGGAAAACCATTGCGCGCACATGCCCGAAACCAACAGTGATTGACTGGGAATCCACAGATGTTCAACTGACAGGGTTTCGCCATCGAGTTGATGGGTGTGCAGATGCGTGTTGGGGCACTTGCGTTCAAGTTCAGTGAGCATGCCTTTGGCCAAATCGACTGCATGCACTGGGCGTTGCGGAAATTTGTTCAGCAGGTATTCCGTGAGAAATCCGGTTCCGCTGCCAACATCAACGCAGGCTTTTGGAGCAAAATTTTCGGGCAGCATTTGATCGAGCCAGTTACACAGGTGCAAAGCCGCGTGCTTTTGAATTCGGGCATGCTGGTCGTAGTCGCGTGCCGCACTGGAGAATCGAGTGGCGGTGGCTTGCGGTATTTCTAGGTGACTGGTCGCAGCTTTCAAGTCCATGGGCATATCAATGGGTACAGGACCGAAGTATAACGCGATGGGTTGTGACCCAACTCGGAATGATGGGCTTGCACGGCAAACCTGTTTTCCGGGTTGGGAAAACAGGCATGGCTCAAACCTTCTGGAATGATCTTGTCTGCGGAGCTGACAATGGCAGCAAGCCGGCTGCCATGGTTCAGGCAGGCTTCCAGTGCAGGGCCGGTGTTCAGTTCGGCCATGCTTTGCAAGTCGCTTAACAGGGTTGGTTCGTTCAATGTGTGCCAGTTTGCAGCGTGCCCGCATTGCTGGTGGAAGTCGTTCAGTACTTCGGGCATGTTGGTGCCTGCTTTAGTCACCATGCGTTGCAGTACCTTCGGAGCCACAC
Source organism: Limnobacter sp. (assembly GCA_964229025.1). Taxonomy (GTDB): domain Bacteria; phylum Pseudomonadota; class Gammaproteobacteria; order Burkholderiales; family Burkholderiaceae_B; genus Limnobacter. Next base: position 167,962 of record CAXRAE010000004.1, read on the forward strand.
CTTCGGTGTGCGGGTTTGTTTTCACGAAGTGAGTAAACCCATGCACGCTGACCAAGGTGTGCCAGCGCACCGCAAATTCCAGCAGCTTTGAAAACCCGAGTGAATGACCGAGCCCCACCCAAGGCACGCCTGCGTGGGCCAATACCAGGCTGTGCAGGGTTTCAAGAGGATGCCATTGCCAATGGTCGTCTTGGTGAATCATCAACCCGGCGTGGGCCTGTTCCGGGAAATACCCGGCCTCGAGGCAAACAAATAATGTGTTTTTGCCTTCATGCCGCGGCAATTGCGCAATCAGCGGGCTAAAGAATGTGTGGTTGTAGCCCCAGCCATGAGACATGACCACCACTTGATGAGTGGCGCTCATTTGATCTGCTCCTGTGTCAGTCCCTCGCTTAGCCCCTCATTCAGTCCCTCATTGAGTCCCTCATTCAGCCCTTTTGCCAATGCGCTCAACAACTGTTCGCAATGCGCTTCAGTGTGACCTGTGTTCAGTGCCAATCGAATCCGTGCGGTGTTCGGGGGCACGGTCGGTGGCCGTACAGCCGATGCCCGTATGCCATGCTTAAGCAGGGTGGTTTTCATTTGCAGGCTTTTTTGAGCTGACCCAACAATAACCGGCACGATGTGCGTGTTGGACAGGCCCGTGTGCACACCAAGCTTGGCGATGCCTTCGCGCAAGCCCTTGGCTGCGTGCTGCAAACGAGCCCGCTCTTCGTCCATGTTAGGGATCAATTCGAGAGCTTTGCCAACGGCGCCCACCACGAAAGGCGATGGTGCGGTGGAATACACAAAGCCCGTGCTTCGGTTCAACAGGTACTGTTTCACTGTGTGGCTACACGCCAGGTAGGCACCACTTACACCCACTGCTTTGCTGAACGTGCCCATGACCACCCAGTGCCCTTGTGCCTTGAGTGCGTCAATGTCGGGGCTGTGCACAGCACCCAGGCCCCGGCCTTGTGGGCCCCACACGCCAGTGGCATGTGCTTCGTCGAGATACACGACAGCGTTATGTTGCAGGGCGAGTTTGGCCAGCGCCTCGACTGGCAGCAGGTCGCCTTCCATACCAAAGACGGTTTCCGTCACAATGATTTTGGCCTGTTCGCTTTGGCTGTGCTGTTCCAGGCATTGGGCCAGGTGATCCATGTCGTTGTGATGAAAACGAATCTGCTTGATGCCTGCCAATTGGCATGCATGGTGAAGGCTGGCGTGGTTTAAGCGGTCGGTGAACACCAACGGAGCAAGCCCGCCCCACAATGTTTTATCAAGCAGCGCAGACAATCCACTGGCGTTGGCTTGGTAGCCACTGCTGTACACCAATGCCGCTTCACTGCGTTTGAACTGCGCGACCTGCTCTTCAAGGATTTCGAAACACGCCAGGTTGCCAGACAGCAAACGAGACCCCGTTGAGCCTGCACCAAAACGTTTGGCGCATTCAATGCCCGCTTCAATCACTTCGGGGTGTTTGCTCAGGCACAGGTAATCATTGCTTGAGAAGTCAAGTGCCCGCGACGTGGCCGGGCAGGCTTGCAGGCTACGCAGCAGGCTTTCGTGCTGCAAGGCATCCATGCGGGCTTGGCTGGCTGTATTCAGGTTCATCAGGTCAGTATGATGTCGTAATGTTCTTGTGTGAACAGGTTGTCCACTTGCAGGGTGATGGGCTTGCCCACGAATTCTTCGAGCATGCCCAAATGCTGCGCTTCTTCTTCCAGAAACAAATCGATTACAGCTGGGCTGGCCAAAATGCGGAATTCTTTGGGGTTGAACTGCCTGCTTTCCCTCACAATTTCCCGCATGATCTCATAGGCCACAGTTTGCGCTGTTTTCACCTGCCCCTTGCCCTGGCAGGAGGGACAGGGTTCACAAAGCAGGTGGGCCAGGCTTTCGCGCGTGCGCTTTCGGGTCATTTCAACCAAACCCAAACTGGAAAACTCCGTGACACTGGTTCGTGAGCGATCACGCCCAAGCGCCTTTTGAAGTTCGCTCAGCACCATGCGCTTGTGCTCATCGGTACCCATGTCGATGAAGTCGATCACAATGATTCCACCCAGGTTGCGCAAACGCAGTTGCCGCGCAATGCATTGGGCCGCTTCCAGATTGGTTTTAAACACTGTTTCTTCGAAGTTGCGTGCCCCGATGAAGCCGCCTGTGTTCACGTCGATTGTGGTTAGGGCCTCTGTTTGGTCAATGATGACATAGCCGCCAGACTTCAACTCGACCCGCCTCCCCAGTGCTTTTTGCAACTCGTCTTCGATGTTGTACAGCTCAAAGAGTGGTCGCTCGCCGCGGTGCAGTTGTAAACGTTCGGTGACCTCGTGCGCGTACGTTTGGGCAAACACCTGTAGGTTCTTCAAGGTTTCATTGGAATCCACCACAATGGCTTGGGTGTCTGCGCTGACCAGGTCGCGAACCACACGCTGCGCCATGGTGAGGTCTTCGTAAATCAGACTGGGGGCGGGTTGTGTACGGGTTAGTGCCAGCATTTCACGCCAGCGTGTGCGCAGGTAGTTCACATCAGCGGTTAGTTCTTCATCGCTGGCCTCTTCTGCATGGGTGCGAATGATGAAACCGCCGGTGTTTTCCGGCAGTAAACGGGTCAGTTTGGCGCGTAACTCCTCGCGCTCGTGTTCATCTTCAATTCGTTGCGACACGCCAATGTGCGGGTCTTGGGGCAGGTGAACCAACATGCGCCCAGCCAGGCTGATTTGTGTAGTCAACCGTGCGCCCTTGGTGCCCAAGGGGTCTTTGCTGACTTGCACCACAATGGTTTGGCCTTCAAACACCATTTTTTCGATGGCAGGTGGGGGTGTTCCCCCTTGCTTGGATTGGTGGTGATTGAAGGTGCGGTGTTCCCACAAATCGGCGACGTGCAAAAAGGCGGCCCGTTCAAGGCCAATGTCGACAAAGGCGGATTGCATGCCGGGTAACACCCGGACCACCTTGCCCAAATACACATTGCCTACAATGCCCCGTGTGGAGCTGCGCTCAATATGGAGTTCCTGCACCGCGCCATGCTGAACAATGGCCACGCGCGTTTCCTGCGGTGTCACATTCACCAGTATTTGTTCATTGATCATTGTTGTACTTCTTGGAATTGAATGAATTTTTATGCAGCTTGGGCCGCTGTTTGCATTTGGCGAAGCAATTCGCTGGTTTCAAACAGTGGTAAACCCATGATGCCAGAATGACTGCCGGAAATGTGGCGAACATACTGTCCAGCGATCCCTTGAATGCCGTAGGCGCCCGCTTTGTCGAACGGTTCGCCGCTGTCAATATAGGCTTGAATGAAGTCTGGGGGTAGGGCACTGAACTGCACTTGCGACGTAGACACGGCCAGTGCACGCAATGGCGGATTTTGGTTTGGCAACAGCAAAGCCACCGCAACAGCGGTGTGTACTTGATGCGCCTGGTTTGACAGGGATTCGAGCATGGCTTGCGCCTCGCTGCGGTTTTGTGGCTTGCCCAGAATGTGATCGTTCAACGCGACGGTGGTGTCCGCGGCCAGGACAATGCCGGTTTTACCCAGTTCAGCCAAGGTCTCGGTGGCTGCGTCCAATTTCAAGCGGGTTACCCGTTGAACATACGGCAGCGGCAATTCGCCATCCATCGGTTCTTCCAGCGCCTCAGCCTCAGGGCTGTTTTGCGCCAGAAAGATGTCCAGTTTAATGCCCAGCGTTTCAAGCAGTTCCGCACGCCTTGGGCTTCTGGATGCCAGCCAGATTCTGACAGGCAACCCGCAACTGGTCGGGTTGATTGCAGGAAGGCTGGTTTGCAATGGCGAATTGGATTGCATGGTCTGGGCTATTCCCTGTGATATGGGTGGCCAATGGTGATCGAATAAGCGCGGTACAGTGCTTCGACCAACAGCACCCGTGCCAGCGCATGGGGTAGCGTCAAGTCTGAAAGCCGCCACATGCCTTGGCATTGTTTCTTCAACGCCTCGTCAAGCCCGTCTGCGCTGCCAATCAGCAGGCACAAGGTGTCGCTGTTGTCGTGCCATTTTTGAAGCTGCTCAGCCAACGCTTTGCTGGTGTGGCGCTCCCCGCGCTCATCGAGTGCAACCACACGAGCGCCTTGCGGGATGACCGAGCGTATGCGTTCTGCTTCTTTGGCCAGAATTTGGTCAACTGGTTTGCCACCACTGCGATCTTCGGGTTTTAACTCTTTGATGCTGAGTTTCCAGTCGGCGGGGAAGCGCTTTTGAAACTGATCGATGGCCTGTTGCGCCCACGGTTCGATTTTGTGGGACAAAGCGACGATGTGTAATTTCACCGATGCCGATCAGTTGTACTGGTTGGAGAACGCCTCGGAGGCATGGGGGAAATAGTCCACACCGGGCATGGGTTTGCTCAAACTGTGCGGGTTCAGCTTCACGCGAACTGGTTTTTCACCCCAAATTTCTTCAAGGTTGTAATAGGCGCGGATTGCAGGTTGCATCAAATGAACCACCACGTCACCCAAATCCACCAACACCCATTCGCCGGTGTCTTCACCTTCGGTGCTTAGCACTTCGCCGCCGTTCTCTTTGGTTTTCTCGCGTACGTTGTTGGCCAGCGCGCGAGTTTGGCGGTTGGAATTGGCTGAAGCGATGATGACCCTGTCGAATACACCAGTGAGGTGTGTGGTGTCGAATACGGCGATGTCTTGAGCTTTTACATCTTCGAGGGCGTCGATCACGACGCGTTGTAGCTTACGCAATTCCATGCAAATCCAAAGGTTGGTTAATTGCCTGAATTCTAACAACTTTCAGGGCTGGGCGCGACCATAAACAGGCGTTGTGGTCAGGTACTTGTAGACGGCGCTGGGCAGGGAGGCCTCTAACTTGCCGCGAGCGGTTTCCGCCACCTGCTGGTTTTTGTCATGAATCAAGTCAAACTGCTTGCGAATGAGGGTTGAACTCACATTCACGCTGGGCATGGGAATGCGAAACAATCGGTCGTGCAGCAGGTGTTTTTTCAACTCGGTGGGCACCTTGAAGTCGGCCCAGCCAGCGCGCTCGACCACACCAATGCGGGCGAAATCGAACAGACTGTTCCAGTGCTTCCAGCTGGTCAGGTTGTTGAGTTGGTCCGCGCCGATCACAAAAACAAATCGGTCATGTGGATGCGTTTCGGACAACGCCTCCAGGGTTTCAACGGTATAGCTGGGCCCTTTTGCCTCCAGTTCGTGGGTTTCAACTCGCCATGAATGAACACCTTCAATGGCCAACTCCACCAGACGACGCCGCACCTCGCCGGGTGCAAGGTCGCCTTGAGGCTTTTGCCATGGGTTGCCCGCCGGTAAAAACCACACTTCGTCGGCCATGCATTGGGCCTGCGCCGAACGCGCCATTTGCAGGTGGCCCATGTGAATGGGGTTGAAACTACCACCGATAATGCAAATTTGCCGAGTGGGCATGGTTCACACCCAATCTCGGTGGGTTAAAAATTCTGTATACAGTTTTTCTTCGGCGCTGCCTTGTTCCGGCTGCCAGTCGTAGCGCCATTTCACCTGCGGGGGCATGCTCATGAGAATGGATTCTGTACGCCCACCGCTTTGCAAACCAAACAGGGTGCCTCGGTCGAACACCAAATTGAATTCGACGTATCGCCCTCGACGATAGGCCTGGAAATCGCGTTCGCGCTCACCGTAGGGTGTGTTCATGCGGCGTTCCACAATGGGCAGGTAGGCCTTCAAAAAAGAGTCACCCACGCTGCGAGTGAGGGCAAAACTTTGCTCAAAGCCCAGTTCGGAAAAATCGTCAAAAAACACACCACCCACGCCACGGGGTTCTTTGCGGTGCTTCAGGTAAAAATATTCGTCGCACCATTTCTTAAAATTGGCATGGTAGTGCGCACCAAACGGATCAAGCGCGTTTTTGCAGCTTTGATGGAAGTGCCTGGCGTCTTCTTCGAAGCCGTAATAGGGGGTTAAGTCCATGCCGCCGCCGAACCACCAAACCGATTCGCCGCCCACGGTGGTGGCTGCGAACAATCGCAAATTCATGTGCACCGTGGGTACATAAGGGTTTCTGGGATGAAAAACCAACGAAACGCCCATGGCTTCAAAGCTGGCACCAGCCAAACCTTGGCGGCTTGCAGTGGCGGAGCCCGGCAGTTTGTCACCCATTACATGGCTGAAATTCACGCCTCCTCGCTCCAGGAGGCTTCCTTCTTCCAGCACACGACTGCAACCGCCGCCGCCTTCAACGCGTTCCCATGAATCGGTCAGAAACGGTTTGCTTTCAAACTGCCCGATGCCTTCAATGATGTTGGCTTGAAGACCTTGAAGGAATTGCTTCACCCTGTTCAGTTCGGAAGGCGTCATGGTTGAGCTTGTCCTGCTTGATTCGATTTACTTTCGGTTGATGGCGCGGTAACCAATGTCGCTTCGGAACTGCATGCCATCGAAATGCACGGTGTCAACCAACTCATAAGCCTTGGCTTGCGCTTGTCGAACGGTTTCTCCCAAGGCTGTCGCGCACAACACGCGCCCGCCCGAGGTGACCGCTTTGCCATCTTTTTCGACCGTGCCGGCATGAAACACCACTGCATCGGTGCTTGCACCCGCACGCAAAGTGATTTGATCGCCCGTGCGAGGTGTTTGCGGGTAGTTGTGCGCAGCAATCACGACGCCCAGCGCGGTGCGTCGATCCCATTCCGCCTCGACTTTGTCGAGCGTGCCATCGATGGCGTGGTCGAGCAGGGCAACGAAATCGCTTTTCAAGCGCATCATGATGGGTTGGGTTTCCGGATCGCCCATGCGGCAGTTGAATTCCAGCACCTTGATGTCGCCACGGCCATCAATCATCAAGCCCGCGTACAAGAAACCTGTGTACACCAGCCCGTCTTTTTTCATGCCCGCGATGGTGGGGTAGATTACCTCGCGCATCACCCGCGCGTGCATGGTGGGCGTCACCACAGGCGCGGGGCTGTATGCACCCATTCCACCGGTGTTTGGGCCCTGGTCGCCATCAAGCAGGCGTTTGTGGTCTTGGCTGCTGGCCATCGCCAAGGCATTCACACCATCCACCATCACAATAAAGCTGGCTTCTTCACCGTCCAGGAACTCTTCGATCACCACACGGGAACCAGCAGAACCCATGCTGTTGCCCAACAACATGTCGTCAATCGCTTGGTGAGCCTCGTCTTCAGTCATGGCCACGACCACACCCTTGCCGGCGGCCAAGCCATCGGCTTTGATGACAATCGGCGCACCGCGTTGCTTCACGTAGGTGTGGGCTTTGGCAGCGTCGGTGAAGGTTTCGTATTCCGCTGTAGGAATGCTGTGCCGCTTCATGAATGCTTTGGCGTAGTCTTTGGAGCTTTCAAGTTGCGCAGGCAGCTTTGCCGGGCCGAAAATACGCAGGCCACGTTCCCGAAACAAATCAACCACACCTGCCGCCAGCGGCGCTTCAGGGCCAACCACCGTGAGGTGCACATTTTCCTGTTCTGCAAAATCAGCCAGTTTTTTCAAGTCGGTGATGGGTACGTTTTCCATCTTGGCTTCAAGTGCTGTGCCACCATTGCCGGGGGCCACAAACACTTTGCTGACTCCCGGGGTTTGGCCGATTCGCCATGCCATGGCGTGTTCTCTGCCGCCTGATCCGATCACCAATATTTTCATGCCTGCCACGCTCCGTTGTTATTCGTTGATGATGACGTTGGTGTAAACCTGTTGTACGTCATCCAGGTCTTCCAGCATGTCTAGCAGTTTTTGCATCCGAATGCCTTCGTCGCCTTCCAGCTCGGTTTCCGTCACCGGTTTCATGGTGATTTCAGCGTTTTCAGGTTGAAGTGACGCGCTTTCAAAGGCAGTTTTGATTGTGTGGTATTCCGGTACCGGGCAGGTTACCTCAATCATGCCATCTTCGTGCGTGATCACGTCTTCAGCGCCATTCTCCAGGGCAATTTCCATGATCTGCTCTTCGCTGCTGCCCGGCGCGAACATGAATTGTCCGCAATGGTTGAACATGAAAGCCACAGAGCCGTCGGTGCCCAGGTTACCACCGTGTTTGGTGAGCGCGTGGCGGACCTCCGCCACGGTGCGCACGCGGTTGTCGGTCATGCAGTCGATGATCAGTGCGGCACCCGCAACACCGTAACCTTCGTAGCGAATTTCTTCGTAATTCACGCCTTCAGCCTCGCCGGTTGCCTTGGCGATTGCGCGTGTCAGGTTGTCTTTGGGCATGTTGGCGGCCGCGGCCTTTTCCAAGGCCAGGCGCAAGCGCGGGTTGGTGTCGGTGTCGCCTCCGCCTTGGCGGGCGGCCACGCTCACTTCACGTATGATTTTGGTCCAGACCTTGCCGCGTTTTTCATCCTGGCGGCTTTTGCGGTGTTGAATAGTGGCCCATTTACTGTGTCCTGCCATGGCTCGCTTTCATGCTGAGAATCAAAGATCTGCGATTTTATCACTTCGGTGAAGCCACCGTATTGTGGGAAAAGGAATCCACAGCGATAATCTGCGCAGCAATTTTGCGTTTAACTGTTCTAACTCGACCGGAGGCAGCGTGAGCTTACTGAATGATTTCAAAGCATTTGCAGTGAAGGGCAACGTCGTAGACCTGGCTGTCGCCGTGATTATCGGCGGCGCATTCAGCGGTATTGTGAAAAGTTTGGTCAATGACATCATCATGCCGGTGGTCGGTAGCATTTTCGGGAATCTTGATTTTTCCAATCTGTACGTGGCTTTGGCTGATGTGCCTGCCGATGTTGCACCAACGCTCGATGCGGTTCGCACAGCCGGTATCCCTGTGTTGGCCTACGGAAGTTTCATTTCGGTGTTGATCAATTTCATTATTTTGGCTTTCATCATTTTCATGATAGTTCGTCAGGTGACGAAGGTAACCAAGGCGCTTCAAAAAGAAGAAGAGGCCAAACCCGCTGCACCTGCGCCTACGCCAGAAGACATCGTCTTGTTGCGTGAAATTCGGGATGCACTTCAAAACAAATCCTGATTAGACTGGCAACTCCAGGTTCACGGTAGTACAATCGAACACTGAATCTGGAGAGTAACCAGTCGCATCAATCGCTGGTTCGCCGAAGGCGCAATCCCCATGAACGCTCAGGCTTCAGTACAGGTTCAGGCTATATGAAATCTGGAGAGCGCTGCGCAGGGCCAAACGCTTTGTAAGGGCAGCCGCCGAAGAGGCAAGCAACACGCATGTTGTGAATCTTTCAGGCAAAAGGACAGAGAGGGGCTTAACTGCAGCAAGTGCTGCAGCAGCCCTTTTACTGTTTGGAGCCTAGTCATGAAAGTAATCGTTCTCGGAGCCGGTGTCACCGGTGTTACATCCGCCTGGTTTTTGAAAAAAGAAGGCTTTGACGTCACCGTGGTCGACCGTCAGTCCGCCGCCGGCATGGAAACATCGTTTGCCAATGGCGGCCAAATTTCCGTTTCTCACGCCGAACCTTGGGCCAATCCAGGTGCCCCCAAAAAGGTACTGAAATGGCTGATGCGCGAAGACGCCCCCCTGCTGTTCCGTTTGCGGGCCGATGCTCGCCAGTGGCGTTGGGGCATGCAGTTTTTGCGTGAGTGCACACCAGAAAAAACCCGCCACAACATCATTCAAATGGTGAATTTGGGTACATTCAGCCGCAGCACCTTACAAGAACTTCGTGCCGAAACCGGCATTCAATACAATTGCCTGACCAAGGGCATTCTTCATTTTTACACCGATCAGAAAGAGTTTGACGACGCCTTGGAACCCGCAGAGATCATGCGTGAATTTGGCTGCGACCGCAAAGTGATTGACGCCAATGAGGCCGTGCGTTTGGAGCCTGCTCTGGCCTCTGTCAAAGACAAAATTGCTGGTGCGACATTCACAGACGCCGATGAAAGTGGCGATGCGCACGTGTTTACTCAAAACTTGTCCAAGCTGTGTGCGGAAAAAGGCGTTGAGTTCAAATACGACACCGCCATTTTGGGTCTGGATTCTGCTGGTGGCGAGATCACCGGCGTGCGAGTGCGCGGCGCCGACGGCCAGGTTCAGGTGTTGAAGGCGGACAAATATGTGTTGTGCATGGGCAGCTACAGCCCAATGTTGGTTAAAGAGTTGGGTGTCGACTTGTTGATTTACCCAGCCAAAGGCTATTCAGCAACCTTGCAAATTGATGACGCCAGCAAAGCCCCTCAAGTCAGTCTGACTGATGACGAGTACAAACTGGTGTTTTCCCGCTTGGGCGATAAGCTGCGAATTGCAGGCACAGCCGAACTCAATGGTTACAGCACGGAATTGAACGACGTGCGCTGCAAGGCGATCACACGCCGTGTGATGCAGTTGTTCCCAGGTATGGCCGACCCGGAAAAGGCAGTCTACTGGACCGGTCTGCGCCCAGCGACGCCATCCAACGTGCCTTATATTGGCGTGTCGAAAGTGCCCAACCTTTTCCTGAACACTGGCCATGGCACCTTGGGTTGGACGCATTCCTGTGGCTCTGCCCGCTCGATTGCATCCATCGTGGCGGGCAAGCAGCCCGAACTCGATTTCGCGTTTACTGGAATTTCTTCCAAAAAGGGCGAGTCTCTGACCGTTGCCTAAGGCTTGTTTTTGCTAACATCAGCGCATTCGCCAACAGGATGCGCTGATGTCTGATTCCTTCAATAAAACCCCACCCGCCGCTGCAGAGAATGCCCCGGCAAGCAATTTCCTTAAAAACATCATTGATCAGGATCTGAAAAAGCCTGAGTATCAGTCGCGTCCTTGGGCCGGCCGGCCCGGCGGTGCATCGGTGCATGCTGGTGCACAATCGGACCCAGCCTCAGTGCGCCTGCGTTTTCCGCCAGAGCCCAATGGCTACCTGCACGTGGGCCACGCCAAAGCCATTTGCGTGAACTTCGGTTTGGCCAAGGAATACGGCGGCGCCTGCCACATGCGCTTTGATGACACCAACCCTGAAAAAGAAAGTGAAGAGTTCGCCAATTCCATTTTGGATGCGGTGAGTTGGCTGGGGTTTGACTGGAAGGATTTTGGCGACAACAACCTGTATTACGCCAGCGATTATTTCGACTTCATGTACGAGGCCGCCGAATTCCTGATTCAGGCTGGGTTGGCCTATGTGGATGAGCAGAATGCCGAAGACATGCGCGCCAATCGCGGCACGTTGACTCAGCCTGGTAAAAACTCCCCATTTCGCGATCGTCCTGTGGCCGAGAGCTTGCAGCGGTTCCGAGCCATGCGTGCCAGCGAGTTGCCCGATGGTTCTGCGGTGCTGCGCGCAAAAATTGACATGGCCAGCCCGAACATGAACATGCGCGACCCGGCCATTTATCGCATTCGCCGCGCACACCATCACAGAACCGGCGACACCTGGTGCATTTACCCCATGTACACCTTTGCGCACCCCATTGAAGATGCACTTGAACGCATCACCCACTCATTTTGTACGCTCGAATTTGAAGATCAGCGCCCGTTTTACGATTGGTTGCTGGCCAATTTGGCAAAAGCCCACACAACCCCCGATGGCAACACACTGCAACCCCTGCTGGCGTTGCCGTTGCCCAAGCAGATTGAATTCGCGCGTCTGAACCTGAGCTATGTGGTCACCAGTAAACGCAAGTTGCAACAATTGGTCACCGAGGGGCGGTTGAGTGGTTGGGACGACCCACGCATGCCCACCATTGTTGGTTTACGCCGCCGAGGCTACACACCACAGGCCATTCAGTTGTTCTGCTCCCGCATTGGCGTGTCCAAATCCGATTCGTGGATTGATTATTCAGTGTTGGAAGGCGCTTTGCGCGACACGCTGGATCCGATCGCCCACCGGGCTGTGGCGGTACTCGATCCGATTCAACTCATCCTGGACAATGTGGACGAAGATTGGACAGACCATTGCCAGGCACCCGTTCACCCGCACCACGCTGAGTGGGGGCAGCGAGAATTCACCATTGGAAAACGCCTGTGGATCGAAGCGGAAGACTTTCAAGAGATACCGGAAAAGAAGTTTTTCCGACTGTTTCCGGGAAACAAGGTTCGCTTGCGTTACGGCTATGTGATTGAGTGCACCGGCTGCGAAAAAGACGCCATGGGCAAAGTCACGGCGGTGCGCGCCAATGTGTTTTTGGACAGTAAATCGGGCACGCCGGGGGCTGACTCCTACAAGGTCAAAGGCAACTTGCACTGGGTGAATGCGGCACAAGCATTGCCCGCCACGGTTCGTTTGTATGATCGCCTATTTACTGAGGAGCACCCGGACTCAGGAGGCAAAAATTTCCTGGATAGCTTGAACCCGAATTCCTTGACTGAAGTGAAGGCTTATCTGGAGGCCACTGTTCAGGGCAGCCAGCCAGGTCAAATTTATCAGTTTGAGCGGCATGGCTATTTCATCGCGGATCTGAAAGACCATCGCAGCGATGCGCTGGTGTTCAACCGAACTACCACTTTGAAAGACAGTTGGTCCAAGTGACATGTCAAAGGGGCGCGTAACCGTTGGTCGCGCAGATCAAGTACACTGACTGTCGAACTTGAAGCGTGAATTTATGGCAACAAACCCCAACTACAACGTGCGCAATGCTCTTCTGACCATTCTGAATGGCATGGTGCCCGATGGCGGCCACGAGGTCGACATCGCCCACATGGTGCACCTCGTTGACTGGTTTCGCGAGGGCGCTCAAGGGTCCGATTTTGAAATCGAGCGCCGCTTTTCGCTGTTGATCGCGTCTTTGGAGCAATCCAACGACTTACGGATCAACGTCAAGGCTTACCTTGAGCAATTCCTGAAGGAATCCAAATACCGCTACACCTTCGCTGAGCTGGGTATTTTAGGCAGTGAAACCTTTGGCAAGGCCATGAAAAGCCGTGTTTTCCAGCGCTTGTTGCCCGCCACGGTGGGGGACCGCACCGTTCGTGAAACCCTCAACGTGCTTTTCCCCAAGCCCAACGACCATGAATGGCTGGAGTCCGTTTCCATTGAAAGCTGGACCCGCCTTTTTTTCGTACTGGAATGGCTTGACCCCACTTTGCCGATCTGGATGCGTATCCAGCATGAAATGCTGGAAGCGATGGAAATTCTGGCTGTTCGCATTGCAGCCTTGGGCATCGAGGCGGAGGTGGTTCGCTGTTTGGGCATGTCCGATCGCCACACGTCACCCTTTGTAGAGCAGCACCTGGAGTTGCGAAACATGATCACTCAGGCGCACGAGCGCTTGAATGCGTACCAGCCGTTGAATGAGCTGGGTGACCACTTGGATGTGCTGCTGGATCAGTGCACCGATCAAATTAAACGGGCCTACGCGCAGGCCAAAGTTTTGGGCATTTCCGTCACTTTGAGCATGCATTTGATTCGACTTGAACAGTCGATTGCGCGAATGCGCAAGTTGTTGCAGTTGATTGGTGCCTTGCCCACGGAAAGCCGAGTCAACACCAGTGTGCAGTTTTTGTACACGCTGACTCGTGAAGAAAATCGCAAACATTCCATCGCTGACCTGTGGCGTGGCTTGACCGACAAACTGGCGCTTCGCATCACCGAGCACGCCAGCAAAGCCGGTGATCACTACGCTGCAGAATCTCGCTCTCAATATTTTCAGATGGGGCGCGCGGCGGTCATTGGTGGAGCGGTGATTGCGCTGTTTGCCTTCATCAAGACCTTTTGGGTTTCATTATATTTACCCCCGTTTTGGGAGGCGTTTGTAGTCAGCCTGAACTACGGCGTGTGTTTTGTGGTGATTCACCTGCTGCATGGCACTGTGGCGACCAAACAGCCCGCCATGACAGCGGCTCGCATTGCATCGGCATTGGATGCCAGCAATGGGCGGCTTCGAACCTTGGACAAAGTGGGTGATTTGATCGCCCAGGTGGCGCGCACACAGTTTGTGGCGATTGCCGGCAATTTGCTGTTGGCTTTTTCAACCGCGATTGTGATTGGTACTGTTTGGAGCTTTTTGTTCGGCGGGCCAGCGGTGAGTGCAGACAAAGCGGATTTGTTTTTACACCAGGTGAACCCGTTTGCATCCATGGCGATTCCCCACGCGGCTTTGGCTGGTGTGGCTTTGTTCCTCACGGGTGTGGTGTCGGGCTACTATGACAACCTGTGTATTTACGAGCGCATTCCGCTTCGCCTTCGCAAGGTGGGCTGGTTGAGAAAATTGCTGGGTGTTGAGCGTTTGGGTCGGTTCGCCGATTACATGGAGCACAACCTCGGTGCCATCATGGGTAGCCTCTTTTTGGGCTTGATGTTGGGTTCGCTGGGCTTCGTTGGCTTTTTGTTGGGCTTGCCCATTGACACCACCCACTTTGCGTTTTCATCGGCGCAGGTTGGCTATGCCTTGCAATCTGGCGATTTCTCACTAGGCGTGTGGGGCACCTTGGCCGCTTTGGGCGGGGTTGTCATGATTGGCCTGGGCAATTTGTCTGTCAGTTTTGTCATGGCTATTTACACGGCGATGAAAGCCCGTGGTGTGCGCATGGTTCAGGGTGGCGGCATTCTTCGCAAAGTGGGCGAAAAATTCATGCAGCGACCATCCGTGTTTTTCTTCCCACCCAGGGACGGCGCTGAACAAACCACAGAGCTGAGCGAGGATTCTGCCAAAGGTGAAAGTAAGTTCAAGGCCGAGACCAAAGCGAAGGCTGAAGGGATGAAGAAAAGCCCTTAGGCTTGGCCTGAAGGGCGGTTAAAGCCCTTTTTCCATTGCACATCCCGCACGCCTTTTTTATGGTGTATCCAGCGGGATGCGACAAACAGGAAATCTGACAACCTGTTCATGTACAACAACAAATCTTCCGGCAATTTGTTCTGTTGATTCAAATCAACCAGCACACGCTCTGCCCGCCTGCACACCGTGCGTGCCACGTGTGTGTAGGCGGCTGATTTGCTACCACCAGGCAAAATGAACTCTTCGAGGCGGGGCAATGGTTCGTTGAATTCTTTAATCAATGCATCCAGGCGCGCCACGGCCGAAGGTGGGAACACATCAAAGCCAGGCATGCACAAGGCCGCCCCCAGGTCGAACAGATCATGCTGGATGCGAGTCAGCTCTGTGGCCAGGCGCTCAGGCAAGGGTTCAGTCAGAATCAGGCCAATGTGTGAATTCAGCTCGTCTACATCGCCCATGGCGTGTACCCGCAAATCATTTTTTGAAAGGCGACTGCCGTCAGCCAGGCCTGTGGTGCCGTCGTCGCCTGTACGCGTAGTGATTGAACTGAGTCTGTTTGCCATCTGTGCTGCCGTGGTCCAAGTAAGTAAATGAAAAACCTGCGTCAAGTGCAAACCTTGGGTTGAGATTGCCCCTGTAGACGCCTATACTTTGAGTTTAACGCAGGGGTCCTGGCAAATAGTTGCCGGGTGAGAAAAACCCTCAAACCTGTGCAGATAATGCTGCTTGCAGGAAGCGTTTCACCAAGTGTGGCCTCGTGCTCAGTGGGTGGACCTTCCGGTGCGGCAACAAACCAGATTTACGCCCAACAAGGAGTACCCATGAGCGCCAATCCCGATTTTCTGGCTTCAACCGCCAAGGTGGACGAGGCTGCTGTTCAGCCGCTTCCAAATTCCCGCAAAGTCTACGTTCAAGGGTCTCGTGCGGACATTCAGGTGCCCATGCGGGAAATTTCCCAAGACGACACCCCCACCTCATTTGGTGGCGAAAAGAACCCCCCCATTTACGTTTACGACTGTTCTGGCATCTACACCGATCCCGATGCGAAAATTGACATTCGTTCAGGCTTGCCCCCCATTCGGTCGGCCTGGATTGAAGAACGCAATGACACCGAGTTGCTTGACGGCCCGAGTTCCGCTTATGGTGTTGAACGCCTGAATGATCCAAAATTGGCCGAACTTCGTTTCAACTTGCAACGCAAACCACGCAAGGCCAAGGCTGGGAAGAATGTGTCGCAGATGCACTATGCGCGCCAAGGCATCATCACCCCTGAAATGGAATACGTGGCCATTCGCGAGAATCTTCGTCGGGAAGAGTACATCGAAAGCCTGAAGCACGCGGGTGGCAAAATTGGCGCAAAGATGGTTGATCTGCTGACCCGTCAACACCCGGGGCAGTCGTTTGGTGCATCCATCCCTGAGCAGATCACGCCCGAATTTGTGCGCGATGAAATTGCACGTGGCCGAGCCATCATTCCAGCCAACATCAACCACCCTGAAATTGAGCCCATGATCATTGGTCGCAATTTTTTGGTGAAAATCAACGCCAACATTGGCAACTCTGCTGTGTCTTCTTCCATTGGTGAAGAAGTCGAAAAAATGACTTGGTCCATTCGCTGGGGTGGCGACACCGTGATGGATTTGTCCACAGGCAAGCACATTCACGAAACCCGCGAATGGATTCTGCGCAATAGTCCAGTGCCGATTGGCACTGTGCCTATTTATCAGGCGCTGGAGAAGGTCAACGGCAAGGCCGAAGACCTGACTTGGGAAATTTTCCGTGACACCTTGATCGAGCAAGCCGAGCAGGGCGTGGATTACTTCACCATCCACGCCGGCGTGCGTTTGGCTTACGTGCCCATGACTGCCAACCGCATGACCGGCATTGTGTCTCGCGGCGGCTCGATCATGGCGAAGTGGTGCCTAGCCCATCACAAGGAAAGCTTCCTGTACGAGCACTTCGAAGACATCTGCGAAATCATGAAAGCCTACGACGTCAGCTTCTCGCTCGGTGACGGTTTGCGCCCCGGTTCTGTCTGGGATGCCAACGATGAAGCTCAATTGAGTGAGCTGCGCACTTTGGGTGAATTGACCCAAATTGCGTGGAAGCATGATGTGCAGGTGATGATTGAAGGCCCCGGCCACGTGCCCATGCAGTTGATCAAGGAAAACATGGACATTCAGTTGAAGGAATGCCATGAAGCGCCTTTTTACACCTTGGGCCCGCTGACCACTGACATTGCACCAGGTTACGACCACATCACCAGCGGCATTGGCGCTGCACAAATTGGTTGGTACGGTTGCGCCATGCTGTGTTACGTCACGCCCAAAGAGCACCTGGGCTTGCCGAACAAGAAAGATGTGAAAGACGGCATCATCACCTACAAAATTGCAGCGCACGCCGCTGATTTGGCCAAAGGCCACCCGGGCGCCCAAATTCGGGACAATGCGCTTTCCAAAGCACGCTTCGAATTCCGCTGGGATGATCAGTTCAATTTGGGTCTGGATCCAGACACGGCGCGTGAGTACCACGATGAAACCCTGCCAAAGCAGAGCATGAAAGTGGCACACTTCTGTTCGATGTGCGGTCCACACTTCTGCTCCATGAAGATTACGCAGGATGTGCGTGAATACGCGGAAAAGTTGGGGTTGTCAGAAAACGACGCTTTGAACAAGGGTATGCAGGAAAAGTCGATCGAGTTTCTGAAAAAAGGGTCGGAGATTTACCACAAGACCTGATTTTTAAAAGAAAAATTGACACCGCCCTGCCGTCTTTGTACGATTGGGCGGTGTTTTTTTTTAATAGGAGTGCTCGGGCTTTTCCCGTTCATATATGGACAGTTCCAGTGGTCGAAGTTGTTCAAACTTCACATCGCCGTCATCGGCCCCCCCCCTTCATGCCTGTTTGGCTTCTAGTTTCCCCCAGTTGATTTCCTGCAGTGGCAGGCTTGCACAACGCCATTTGTCCGCGTTGAGTGCTTGTGTTTGGCACGGAGACCTGTGATGGAAATTCTGATTTTATTGGGCCTGATTTTTACAAACGGCTTATTCGCCATGTCGGAAATAGCCTTGGTGACCGCGCGCAAGGCCCGACTGATGAAGTTGGCGGCAGAAGGGGACACCTCTGCTGCTGTGGCATTGAAGTTGGCGGAAGATCCCACCAAGTTTTTGTCGACTGTACAAATTGGCATCACCTCCATTGGTGTGCTCAGCGGTATTGTCGGTGAAGCAGTGCTGGCCCGGCCGCTTGCCCTTTGGCTTCAAGAGTTTGGCTTGGACCAGGGCATCACTGAAGTGAGTGCAACCGCCTTGGTGGTGCTTTCGGTGACCTATGTGTCTATTGTGGTGGGTGAATTGGTGCCCAAGCGTTTGGGACAAATCAGCCCTGAAACCATCGCACGCCTGGTTGCAAGGCCCATGCAGATACTGGCGGTGGCCACACGGCCTTTTGTGTTGCTGTTGTCGTTTTCGACCAGTACCTTGCTGCGTGTGATGGGGGTGAAGGAATCCACCGAGAATCGGGTAACTGAGGAAGAAATTCACGCCATGTTGGATGAAGGCTCAGTGTCTGGGGTGATCGAAAGCAGTGAACACGCCATGTTGCGCAATGTGTTCCGTCTCGATGATCGGCAACTGGGGTCTTTGATGATTCCTCGATCAGATGTGCTGTGTATCGACATTCGACTGAGCACGGAGGAAAACCTGAACCGGGTGCTTCACTCCGAGTACTCTCGTTTCCCTGTGGTTGACGGCAGTCTGGATAATTTATTGGGCGTGATCAGCGCCAAGCAGGCTCTGGCTCATGCGGCGCAGGGTAAAACGCCTGATTTTGAGAGCAACTTGCAGCAGTGCGTGTTTGTTCCTGAAACCTTGACTGGCATGGAATTGTTGACGCAGTTCAGAAGCAATCAAATGGACATCGCATTCGTGATCGACGAGTACGGTGAGCTTGAGGGCATCGTGACTTTGCACGACTTAATGGAAGCCTTGACCGGAGAGTTTACGCCAAGAAACAGCGAAGACTCATGGGCTGTTCAACGCGAGGATGGCTCTTGGTTGTTGGATGGCGCGATTGCGATTCTGGAATTGAAAGACACCTTGAACATGAAGGTGGTGCCCGAGGAAGAGAAAGGGCGCTACCACACACTCAGCGGCATGCTGATGTTGCTCACAGGTCGTTTGCCCAGTACCGGAGAGGTGGTTGAGTGGGAGGGCTGGAAGTTTGAAGTGGTGGATATGGATCAAAAGCGAATTGACAAGGTGCTGGCGACGCCATTGATTGTCGAGGAGTGACTTCGCCTTGTAGCCGTGTGTAATGAAAAAGCCCCTGTTCATCAACAGGGGCTTTTTTACTTGCCTGGTACCTAGCGAATCATTGGGCGATTTCCCCATAGTAGTTTTTCCTGCATTTCACGTTTGGATGACGTCTCATCGCTGGGGCTGATGGGTGAGCCAAACAAGGAATTGCTGCTTTGGGTTTCAGATGCATACAGTGCTTCACCCGTGTTGGGGTCGATCACTATTTCGTCTTCAATTGGGGTTGCAACTGAAGCGGCTCGCGGTGGCGGTGGGGTCAATACAATATTATCGACAGGTTTCGCCTGTGTGTTGGATGCCGGTGTTACCGATGTTGTTGTGGCCACTGAACCGCTTTGCACGGCGCTGGCTGTTTCGTTTTGTACAGAATCAACCGATTGTTTTGTTTGGTTGTTAGACGCCTGACCAATGGCCGCATCTGTGGCTTTGGCTTGTCCTAGTTTTGTGCTGTTTAAACAATTCTGAGCATTCAGTTGCAGGGTTTGATTCACCATATTGAATACAGCTTGTTCCAGCACCATGCGAACACCGCGTTGAATGGGCTCTTGGGTTCGCTCCGATGCGTTGATGTCTACCAGTCCGTCAGAAAACAGCCGGAAGTAGCCGCCACGAAGTTCTGTACCGATGATTTGCTTTTGCAGGCTTTGAATGTTGACTACTTCCAGGGTTTTGGTATTAACCAGCCTTAGATCAACGCCGACATCCATGACGAAGTATCGGGCCGACGCACCAATGAAACGCAGCGTGGATTCGAGGCTTCCGCTTTTGATGTTGTAGTTCACTTCCGTGATTCCACCCACCACATGATAGTCAGACCCGGGCAATACGCCACTGAAAATACGACGGTGCTCACGGGTTTCGGGGGAGTCAGTGATCAGTTTGTTGTCACTGTATTTCAGTTCTATATCGGCGATGGAAGTGTCAAACCGCTCAACGAGGGGAACTCCCGCTTTGCCCAGGGCCGACATCACCATCAACGCGGCGCCCTGAGTCAGCCTTTTACCATTGACGAGGTCCTCTTTGCCTGTGAAATCACTCACCTTGCCGACCGCAAAGCGGGGCGACTGGGTGCGGCTGACCATGGGGGCCATGCATTGCAGTGCTGTGCTGTAGCGCGTTTGGTTTTCCACGACCTCGGCGCTATCCATCGGGTCTACATAGTTGGATGATGAAAAACTGGGCAGGGTTGTACAAGCTGGTAGGGCTAGTACGCACAATGCACCGAGCAGCAGTTTGGATGAAAGCCCAAGGAAATTTGATTTCATGATGTAGCCAAGAATTTCGTGATCATTGGGCCATGGCATTGCCAAGCCCTTCATTGGAGGCGAACGAGGCGCTTTGATTGCCGTTGTTGACCTGTGTGGCATTGATCACTATGGAGTTGTTTGATCCATTGGTTTCAACGTTGATCAGATTGCCAATTGAAGTCACTGCAAAACGCCAGCCTGGTTCTTGTACCTCATACAAGTTGAAGCGCTGGTCTCGACGCACGCCGGAGGGCGAGTCAATGTCGGTGACGCTGTTCATGCCCATGGGGGTTTCGAAGGTGTTGGAATTGGACTCAAAAGTTTGAGCTTGTGCTGCCATGGGCATTAAGGCAAAAAATATCAGCCCAATCGCACAAACAGAACCAGCTAGTTTCGTACTAGAGCGAATTAGAACGTTCATGATAAACCTTGTTGTTGTGAGGGGGCTTGGTTTCAAGCCCCCTGGTTGAGCAAACAAACTTATCGCACGTTTACAGAAATAGTGTTTCCGATGGCGGTGTTCATTGCAGACATGCTGACGGGATCAATCTTGCGGATTGATGTGATCGCTTTCTGTACGCCAGTGTTGCACTGCTCTACTGATGCATTCAGACGAGAATTGGCTTCGAGATTGAATGAGCTGTTGTTGCCGATGGCCACATTCGTCAATTCCAGTGTTTTGATGTCGGTGCGAATGCCAACAATCGCACTTTCAGAAATTTGTACGCCCTCATTGCGCTGACCCACATGGGCGTGCACGAAACTTCCGTTCAAGCTACTTACGTTTGCATTGTTGCCAACGGTGGTGGAAGTGGATTCAACACTGTTGTAAATCACGTTTTCCAGGAAGGTGGTGGCTTGAGAGTAGCTGTCGTTGAATTGACCGATGTTCACTTCGATGTCAGTCTTCTGGTTCATGGGGTTGAGGTTGTCATTGTGCATGCCGCTGGCTACAACAACCTCACAACCTGCGCCGCTGCAGCTGTTTCCTGCAGATGCCCAAGCGCCGCTTGAGCCAATCGTGAGCAAAGCTACTGCAAGCGTTTTCTGAGCGAAAGATGTTTTCATGTTTGTCCTCTTAGGGTTGATTTTGGCCTCAATGTGGTTTTGCCCGCATTGATTCAAACTTTGTGGTCACTTGCTTGAGTTGAGTTCCATGTCGCATCGGTTCTGCTTTACAGCGAGAGTCATATCCTCTGGGTTCAATGCGTAAGCAAAAGTTCCGGATTGCTTATTGAGATTTCTACGCCCTGGAGGAGTAAAATGACATTTTTGTGAAGTTGAAGTGGCGCCACCGTGAATTCTGTTGACATCAAGCCTGTTGAGTTTGACCTTCCATCCGAGGCCAACCCGTCTGCCAGTTGCAAGCCCTCACAGGCTTGGGCGCGCGTTCCTGAGCAACCTGGGGCGGCGGAAAAAGAAAGCCTGAAAGCCGAGATCAAGGCACTTTTGCGTGAAAAAGACGCTGTGCTGGTCGCGCACTATTATGTGGACTCAGACCTTCAGGATTTGGCCGAAGAAACAGGGGGTTGTGTTTCCGATTCGCTGGAAATGGCCCGTTTTGGTCGCGAAAGCGCCCAGCAGAACCTTGTGGTGGCTGGCGTGCGGTTCATGGGTGAAACCAGCAAGATATTGAACCCGGAAAAGCGTGTGTTCATGCCAGATCTGGACGCGACCTGTTCGCTCGATCTGGGTTGCCCCTCAGCGGAATTCAATGCCTTTTGTGATCAGCACCCCGATAGAACCGTGGTGGTGTATGCCAACACCAGTGCAGCGGTGAAGGCGCGTGCAGACTGGATGGTCACGTCCAGCATTGCGCTGGACATTGTGGGGCATTTGCACTCGCAAGGTAAAAAACTGATTTGGGCGCCTGATCGCCATTTGGGACAGTACATTCAAAAGCAGACAGGTGCTGACATGCTGCTGTGGCAGGGCTCTTGCCTGGTTCATGACGAGTTCAAAGCCGAGGAATTGAAGCTGTTGAAAGCGCGGCATCCCGATGCCATGGTGTTGGTTCACCCAGAGTCACCCGCCGATGTGGTGGCTCTGGCTGATGTGGTGGGTTCAACCACACAACTGATACGTGCCACGCAAACCGATGGAGTTCACACTTTCATCGTGGCCACCGACAATGGCATTTTGCACAAAATGCGTCAGCTTGCGCCGGGTAAAACCTTGATTGAAGCGCCCACGGCTGGTAACTCCGCAACTTGCAAAAGCTGTGCGCACTGCCCCTGGATGGCGATGAATGGTTTGAGAAACTTGCGCGACGTGCTGAAAACCGGTCTGGAGACAGGTTTGGGCGAGGTGCATGTGGACACTACAATTTCTGCCCAAGCGTATCGCTGCATTGACAGAATGCTTGATTTCGCAAAAACGCATGGCATCTCCGGGCCCCGCGGCCAGAGCCGATTGGCGGATGCGCACGGTGGCGTTGGTCCAGCCTAATTTTCCAAGAGAAGAATTCGATGAATCGTTCAGAATTGTTTCAGTCCTTTGGGCCAGCCTTGGAGTTGGCGTTGCTTGAAAACGTACACAGCGCCATTGCCGAAGACATGGGTAACATGGATTGGACAGGCTTGCTGGTGCCAGAGAATAAACGTTGCAAGGCGCAATTACTGTGTCGCGACGAAGCCGTGATTTGTGGTCAGCCTTGGTTTGATGCAGTTTTCGCGGTGTTAAGTCCCGACGCGCAGGTGAAGTGGCAGGTGCCTGAGGGGCAGCTCGTGCAGGCTGGTTCTGTTGTTTGTGAAATTGATGCCCTGGCTCGCCCTTTGTTGACGGCTGAACGCTCAGCCATGAACTATTTGCAGTTGCTCAGTGCAGTGGCCACGCGCACACGTCATTTTGTCGAGTTGGTCAATGGCACCAAGGCCGCTATTCTGGACACCCGGAAAACCCTGCCCGGTATGCGTTTGGCCCAAAAATATGCAGTGCGGGTAGGGGGTGGTTTGAATCAAAGGCTTGCACTGTACGATGGCATTTTGATCAAAGAAAACCACATTGCTGCGGCTGGCGGTATTTCACAGGTGTTGAGCAATGCCAAGGCCTTGGGCGCAAGCCATGTGTCAGTTCAAATCGAGGTTGAAACACTGGTTCAGCTGGAAGAGGCCCTGCAAAGCGGTGCAGAATCAATCTTGCTGGATAACTTCTCGCTTGAAGCCATGCGTGTGGCTGTGGAGTTAAACAAGGGAAGGGCGGTTCTGGAGGCCAGTGGCGGTGTGAATGAACAGACTGTCAAGGCGATTGCGGACACCGGCGTGGATCGTATTTCAATTGGTGCATTGACCAAAGACATCGCCGCAGTGGATTTTTCACTGCGGGTGCTGGATTGATTGTTTACCTCTTCCGAGGCCGCTGAAGCACGGTTGGAAACGCCTTGGGTAAAGTGTCAGGGTAGTCGGCGCTGAAATGAAGGCCTCGACTTTCCTTGCGACTTAGTGCGCTGGTCACAATCAGGTCGGCCACATCCACCAAATTACGCAATTCGAGCAGGTCTCGGCTAACCCTGAAGTTGCTGTAAAACTCCAGAATTTCTTCGCGTAACAATTGAATGCGATGCTGCGCTCGCTCAAGACGTTTGTCGGTGCGCACAATGCCCACGTAGTTCCACATTGTTTGCCTCAGTTCGGCCCAGTTGTGTGAAATCACCACTTCTTCGTCGGGGTCGGTCACCCGGCTTTCGTCCCAGTCAGGCAGGCCAATGGTTTCTCGATGTGGTTTGGTCAGAATATGGTTGGCAGCGGCCTTGCCCAAGACCACACATTCCAGCAAGCTGTTGCTGGCCAATCGGTTGGCACCATGCAGGCCTGTGTAGGCTGTTTCGCCCACGGCGTACAGGCCTGGAATGTCTGTTCGGGCGTGTTGGTCGGTGACCACGCCGCCGCAGGTGTAGTGTGCTGCAGGCACGACCGGAATACCTTGTTTGGTGATGTCAATGCCCAGTTCCAGGCAACGCTTGTAAATGGTGGGGAAATGCTTTTTAAGCTTGTCGGCTGGTTCGTGGCTGATGTCCAGATACACACAATCCAAACCACGTTTTTTCATTTCAAAGTCGATCGCACGTGCAACGACGTCGCGTGGAGCCAGTTCTGCGCGCTCATCGTGATCGGGCATGAAGCGGCTCCCATCCGGTAGCTTCAACAAACCGCCTTCTCCACGCACCGCCTCTGTGATCAGGAAGCTTTTGGCGTATGGGTGGTACAGGCAGGTGGGATGGAACTGTATGAATTCCATGTTGGAAACCCTGCACCCTGCACGCCAGGCCATGGCAATGCCGTCGCCGGTGGCAGTGTCAGGGTTGGTGGTGTAGTTGTACACCTTACCTGCTCCCCCGCATGCCAAAACGATGTAAGGGCAGGTTAAGGTGAGCACGCGTTGTGAATGCTCATCCAGAATATAAGCGCCCAAAATACCCGCCTTTTTTTCACTGAGCCTGTCGCCTGTGATCAGGTCGATCACCATGTGGTGCTCAAAAAGCTGAATATTGGGGTGGTTGCGGGCTTTCGCTTCAAGGGTGGTTTGAACGGCATCGCCTGTGGCATCGGCCACGTGCAGGATTCGTCTTCGACTGTGCCCGCCCTCGCGGGTGAGGTGAAAGCCGTTGGGCTCTGCATTGCTGGGGCCTTCGTCTTCTTCTCTGGAAAAGGGCACTCCTTGGTCCACCAGCCAGTCGATGGCAGACGATGCGTTTTCAAGAATGTATTGAACCGCGTCCCGTTCGCACAGGCCGCCACCGGCCACAAGGGTGTCTTGAACGTGTTCAGCCACGCTGTCGGCAGGGTCACGAACGGCGGCTATTCCCCCTTGGGCCCAACGACTGGCGCTGTCGGAAACCGACCTTTTGCACACAATGGCGACTTTGAGTTTGTCTGCCAACTGTAAAGCGGTGGTCAGGCCCGCAAGCCCACTGCCAATGATGGCGACATCGAATTGTTTCATGGTAGGTGCTGCTATTTAATCCGAGATGGTTATCTCAGTATCATAGCGAAGCATCGTCAATTCAGGTGTGTGCGCTGCTGATTCCCGGTTGAATTTGCGTGTCAGCGCCTTTTGGCAAGTCGGTGTGGTTGCCAACCAGGTATTTGAGGCGAAATTCGTCATAGGGCATCGGGCGTGCAAGCCAAAACCCCTGGATGTAATCGCAGCCCAGTTTTTTGACCAGCTCATACTCGCTTTCTGTTTCAATCCCCTCGGTGGTGACCAACAAGCCCATGACATGACCCATTTCGATGGTCGACTCAAGAATGATTTGGCTGTCGGTGTCTCGGTCGGCACCCTGAACGAGTGAACGGTCGATTTTGAGCTCAGTGACCGGAAATCGTTTGAGATAGGCCAGAGACGAGTAACCGGTGCCGAAATCATCGATGGCAATTTGAAATCCCATGAAAGACAGTGCGTTGAGCACCGTAAGCGCCTGTTCTGGATCTCGCATGGCTGCACTTTCGGTGATTTCAAGCATGAGGTGTTTAGATGCCTCTGGCTGATTCAAGTTCAGTGCTTCGATGAATTTGAGCAGTTCATCGTCTTCCAGGTCCAGGGCGGACAGGTTCAGCGACAACCGTATGTTTTGATGCGCGCACAGTTCGACGATTTTGTAGGCTTTGATCAACACCATTCGAGTGATCTCTTTAATGAAGCCGGTTTGTTCTGCCAGTTCAATGAATGCTCCGGGGCTTACCAGACCAAATCGTGGATGATTCCAGCGCAGCAACACCTCGGCCTGAGTGATCTGATGGGTTCTCACATTCAATTTGGGTTGGAAGTAAAGGCTGAACTCGTCGCTTGCAATCGCGGATCGCAATTGGCCAATCATTTCGAGCCGGTTGGCTGAGCGCCGCTCCAGTTTGTCGTCGTAAGCAAGGAGAGGTTGCCGGGTGCTGCACGCCAGTTGACGCGCCAGTTCAACTCGGCGGACCAATGTGTTTGGACATTGGCCATGCTCGGGGTAGTGGACGAGGCCGGCGTGGCATTGGATGTCAATTTGGTAGCCTTCGACGCGAATCAAGGTTTGAAACAATCGGCTGGTGGAGTGCTTTGAAAGAATCAAGTCCAGCTCCGTCTTGGGCAGTAAGGCACAGAACACGCTGCTTTCGAGTCGAGCGATGACCAAATTGTTTTTAAACAAACGCTTGGCCCGGCGTGTCATTCGAATCAGTGTTTGTTCGGCTACATCGTACCCCATCACATCGCTGATGCCTTCAAAGTTGCCGATACTCCAGGTAAGCAGTGAGAGTGGCTCTTTCGCTTTTGCGGTGCGCTCGTTTAAAGTCAGCATCAGGAATGCTCGATTGTCGGCCCCAGTGAGTGAGTCCTTGAATGCTGTTCTTCGGAAATGATGTTCCCTTTGCTGCTGTGTCTTAGCGAGTTCTTCAAAGAGCTTGGATAGTCGCGTGACTTCGAGTGTGAAACTGAAAGGCAACTTAGTGACAGAATTTGAATGCAGCAGTTGTTGTGCCTTGTCTGTGATTTTGCTGAGAGGGGCTACAAACAACAAATTGAATATTTGAGTCGACACCGCGCTAAGCAGCAAGATCAACACCAGAGAGCCCATCACATCTTCTGTGTTCAGGCCGCTCCAATAGTCGTTGTTTTGGTCAACCACCCACAACACCACTTGTTGATTGGGGGCATCTTCATTGGGTTTGTGAACGACAGAGATGGCGCGAACTTGCTCCTGGTTGTGGCAGTTGAATGTGACGATGGTTTGATCAGTCGAGCCTGCTGCTGGTGAGCAGTTGACTCCCCAGTGTGCTGTTTGCTGTGCTTCGTCAAGCTCACCCTGATGAAAATACACCGGGCTGTTGTAATATTTCGAGGGGGCTGAAAGTGCTGGTGCGGCATTTTGAAGTGCGGTTGCCCTATCCATCAGCAATGCGTCCAGTTGCTCTTCTTGTTGAATATTGTCGCGTTGATGGATGGTCAGGCCGATGAACAGCGCTGTCAGGCTCAGGATCACAGTGTTACTAAGAAATACCCATACCACCATCGAAGGCGCGCGCGCTTGCTTTGAACTGTAGATTGTGGGTTTTCCTTGGGGCATGTGAAGCAAGAATAACTTGAGCCAACATTGATTTAATCAAAGTTGACTGGGCTTCAACATACCGCAAGAGGGGTGTGTCAGGTGGCGGGGTGGCAAACGGTGTACAACAGATCCCAAACGCCGTGGCCCAAGCGAAGACCCCTGTTCTCGAACTTGGTTAGGGGGCGGTCATCCGGGCGCGGGGAAAAACCCCCGCTGCTGTTTTTGAAACTGGGGGCATTTTCGAGTACCTCAAGCATGTGGTGCGCGTAATTTTCCCAGTCGGTTGCGCAGTGCAGAATGGCACCGGGCTTCATTTTCTTGGCCAGTTTTTCTACAAATTCAGGTTGAATGAGTCGTCGTTTGTGGTGGCGCGCTTTTCGCCAGGGGTCGGGAAAGTACAGCATTACCTTGTCCAGGCTGTAGTCGGGAATCATGTCTCGCAGCACGTCAACCACGTCGTGGGAGATGATCCGAATGTTCTGAATGCCTTGCTCTTCGATTTGTTTGATCAGCGAACCCACGCCTGCGGTGTAGATCTCCACGCCAAGATAATTCACATGTGGGTGGGCTGAGGCAATTTTCGCCGTGGTCTCGCCCATGCCGAAGCCGATTTCCAGCCAGTTGGGCGCACCTTTGCGATCCCATTGTGTTTCGAAATCGATGGTGTGGTTGGCACTGTAGGCTATGCCCCATTTGGGCATGCCTTGTTCAACAGCGCGTTCCTGGGCGCGTGAAATGTGCCCACGGCGTTTCACATAGCTTTTGATGTGTTGGTCGCGAAATGGGTTGTCTGTGCTTTGGTCGGTCATTTGCTTTGAGAGGAAATTACGCCTTCCACAGGGGAAGATGGGCTGGCGGTGTAAAGCTTTTTGGGCATGCGGCCTGCCAAAAAGGCTTCGCGACCGGCCACAGTAGCCAGTTTCATGGCGTGTGCCATTTGCACCGGGTTTCTGGCTTTGGCAATCGCGGTGTTCATCAGTACACCTGCACACCCCAGTTCCATGGCAATCGCTGCATCAGAGGCTGTGCCCACACCCGCGTCTACGATGACCGGTACCTTGGCCTGCTCAAGAATGAGGTTGATGTTCCAGGGATTCAGAATGCCCATGCCTGACCCAATCAGCGAGGCCAAAGGCATGATGGCCTTGCAGCCTGCGTCTTCGAGTTTTCGGGCGTAAATCGGGTCATCTGAACAATAGACCATCACATCAAAACCATCGGCCACCAGTTCTTTGGCTGCCACCAGGGTTTCTTCCATGTCGGGGTAAAGGTTGTTGGGGTCGCCAAGCACCTCAAGCTTGCACAGGTTGTGACCGTCGAGCAGTTCTCGACCCAGGCGCAAGGTTCGCACTGCGTCTTTGGCGGTGTAGCAGCCTGCTGAGTTAGGCAGGTAGGTGAATCGGTTCGGGGGTACATAATCGAGCAGGCTGGCTTCCCCTGCATTTTGCCCGATGTTTGTTCGGCGAATGGCCACGGTCACAATTTCAGCTCCACTGGCTTCAATGGCCTCGCGGGTTTGGTCCAGGTCGGCGTATTTGCCGGTGCCAACCAGTAAGCGACTGGAAAATTCACGGTCGCCCACTTTCCAGGTGTCGGTTGAATTGCTCATGGGTACTGCTCCTTGTGTTAACCACCACCCACGGCGACCACGATTTCAAGTTGTGCGCCTTCTGTCAGTGGGGTGTTGGCGTGTTGACTTTTAGGGACGATCTCGCCGTTCATTTCCACGGCGATGCGTTTGCCCGTCAATTGCAATGATTCAACGAGATCCAACACAGTGGTGTTGGGCCGCAGTGCATGTTTTTCTCCATTGACTGTAACTTGAATCATGGGCTGAACGAATGGGTCTGTATAAGTTTGTTACTATTGATTGGCGCGATAAACATCGGCTGCAGATTTCAATTCTCTCATTACTTTGAAATGAATTGCCCAGCCCGCGCACAGAAACCGGAGCCTACATGCATTCAACCGTTCATTTGCTGAAAAGCACCACCTTTCCCGCCGTCAAGCGGCTTAACCTGGAAACCATTCAGGTGAACCTGGGTTATTTGTGCAACCAGAGTTGTACACATTGCCATGTGAACGCAGGGCCGAATCGCACCGAGTTGATGCAGGATGAACAAATTGATCAATTGATCGCTTTGATGCAACAAGGTTGGGTGAAGCAGTTGGATTTGACCGGCGGTGCGCCTGAAATGAACCCACGCTTCAAGCGTTTGGTCAGTGCAGCGCGCCAGGCTGGCGTGCATGTCATTGATCGTTGTAATTTGACCATTTTGAGTGAGCCCGGCTACGAAGATCTGGCCGATTTCCTGGCCGATCATCAAGTGGAGGTGTTTGCCTCCCTGCCTTGTTATCTTGAGGACAATGTGGACAAGCAGCGTGGCAAGGGGGTGTTTGATGCCAGCATTGCCGGTTTGCAGAAGCTCAATGCACGCGGTTACGGTGAGAAGTTGCGCTTGACCTTGGTGTATAACCCGCAGGGTCCGTCACTGCCGCCACCTCAGCAGGCCCTAGAGGCGGACTACAAGCAGGTGCTGTTCGAGAAGTTTGGTGTGAAATTCAATAGTTTGGTGACCATCACCAACATGCCCATTGCGCGTTTTGGCAGCACATTGATCAGCAAGGGTACCTTTGACGGGTACATGAATACCTTGAAAGATGCCTACCGGGAAAGCAACTTGGCTTCCGTGATGTGTCGCAGCCTGGTGTCTGTGGATTACGAAGGCCGTTTATATGATTGCGATTTCAACCAGCAGCTGGGCTGGCCCATTCGTGATTCTCGCGGGCGAGCGTTGACCCTGGCGGATTTAACCCGCAACGCGCTGGATTCGATCGATGTGGTGGTGGGTGAGCATTGTTACGGTTGTACAGCTGGTCAGGGTAGCAGCTGCGGCGGGGCGCTGGCGGCCTGATTGCCAAGGTTGCCCGTCGAGGCACCTGATGTTTTGTTGATCAGGTGTTTGGCCAGTCGCAGGGCTTTTTCAGATTCGCCCGAGGCTGACTCAGCGACAGATTCAACCTGACTGAGCAGGTTCGACCATGCTGTTTGGTTGACGGCCATGTATTGGGCCAGCTTGTTGGATTCATGATGACTCATGTTGATCTTCTGGCTGGCCAGCACCAAACCTTCAATCGATTCTTTTAAAGCCTGTTGGCTTTGTTCCACCAGTTCTTGCAAATCTTCACTGGTGTTTTCGTTCTCGCTCAGGCTCAGTTCCAGTTGGCTTCCGTCCAGACGCCCCAACAATTGGCGGCTGACTTCACCTGCTTTGCGCAGCCCCTGTGCGGCGCTTCGTATGTCGGCGCGCAAGCCGTCCAGCTGGGATTGCATGCTTTCCATGTGACTGGATGCTTTCAGATTGCGCTGCTCGCTGGTCAGTGCAGATTTTGCCACTTGCGTTCCTTGCGCTGACAATTGGTGGAATGACCGTGCGAACTGCAGCACTGCGCGTCCGCTTTCATTCAAGTCTTCCAATTGTTGGGCAATTTGCAGCAGGGTGCCACGGTGCTCCAATTGCTGATTCTGGTTCAAGGCATTCAATACGCCTTTCAGGGCGGCTTGCGCACCTTCGCGTTGGTGCTGGTTGTTTTCTTGAGTTTGAAGGGCGCGACCAAGCATGTTGATCCGTTGCTTCAATGCCTGAGTGTTTCGATGATGAAACCACTGCAAACCCATGACGGCGGCCACAATCGCCAATAACCCTGCGAGACCGAAAATCAGCACGAGCAAGCCGTTGGTGGCTTGTTCGACGTGGGCTTTCAGCCGCGCCAGTTTGGGCAGCGTGTCCAGTCGAACCTGTGTTTCGAGCTGTTGCTGTACACCCTCGCCCGCGTTCACGCCAGCAATTGGTCGAGACAATGTTTCAAGTGTCTGGGTGAGTAGCACTTGCAAATTCTGTTGGTGAAGGCTTCCAAACCAGGCCACGCCATCGGTTTGCTGGCTCACCTGTTGCCCAAGCGCTAGCAGGGCTTTCAAGGCATCGGCGCGTGCCGGGCTGGTTGCGGGGTTGTTTAAGTCGATCAGTTCCTGCTGCAGTCGACCTTCCACCAGCTCGATTTGAGCCAATTGACTGTGGCGTTGACGCTGGGAGTCCCAGTGCGCCAATACTCCTGTGATCAGTAACACCGCCGACCCGATCAGTGCGCCCACTGCCATGTTGCCCATTTGTCGAATAAGCTTGGGTCGAATCGGGCTCGACGATGAGTCGGTGTCGGGCCCGTCTGTGTTGGCGCGGTGTGTGGGATCGGGTGGGGTCATCGAACCATGTGAATTAAACTTGCGTCATCTCGAAATCTTCTTTGCGTGCGCCGCATTCCGGGCAAACCCAGTTCGGTGGGACATCTTCCCATTTCGTACCGGGGGCGATGCCTTCTTCAGGCAAACCCGCTGCTTCATCGTATACCCAACCGCAAATTAGACAGATCCAAGTGTTCATTCTGTGTGCTTTCCAGAAAATAAAATACAACGGGTGGATAATACTGAGTTTGACGCGATAGGACAAAGCCTGTCGGTAATTTATGGATATTCAATGCAATCAACACCACCTTTGGTTTTGACCTTTTCTGCGACTGACCCCACTGCGGGCGCGGGTTTGCAGGCCGATTTGTTGGCAATCAGTGCTTTGGGTGGCCATTCAGTGAATGTGGTGACCGGCCTGACCGCGCAAAACACACTGGGTGTGCAGCGGTTTGAGCCTTGCGCTGCCGACTGGGTGAATGACCAGTTGGAGAGCCTGGTCAAGGATGGTGTGTTGCCCAGGGCAATTAAAGTGGGTGTTTTGGGCAGCAAGGCGGCTGTGGATTCGGTGCTGCGTGCCAAGCGGTTGTGGCCGACAGCCCCGTTGGTTTTAGACCCGGTTCGTGCATCGGGCCGGGGCGATGCGTTTGCGCAATCAGAACTGTTTGACTACATGCGGGGCGCATTGTTTGGAATGGTTGATTTGCTCACGCCCAATTGGCCCGAGGCGCTGGCGTTTTCAGGTTTGGCTGAGAATTCCAGTGTGAACGATGTGGGCCGGGCATTGTTGGCCATGGGCTGTCAAACTGTATTGCTCAAAGGCGAACATTTGCCAGGTTCGCAAGTGGTGAATCGTTTGTTTGAAGCGAACGGCAAGGTAACCGCTTACACCTGTGAGCGCCTACCCGGGCAATACCATGGTTCAGGCTGCACTTTGGCCAGTGCCTGCGCTGCGGGTTTGGCGCATGGTTTAAGCCACGCCAATGCCGTAGCGGCTGCACTGGACTTCACCTGGCGCACCCTTCAGCAAGGCTTTGTTTTGGGGCAAGGCCAACTGATTCCGCGTCGGTTTGAGGGCACGCAGCCATTTGAAGGGGTGACAGGTTGAACGATGCAATGAAATGGATCAGGGGCGTGTACGCCATCACGCCACAGTGTGGGCCCGTGTGGAGTCAGCAGGCCGTGCTGGAATGCACACAGGCCTGTCTGGAGGCTGGAGTGCGTTTGGTGCAATGTCGCCAAAAAAACCTCGCATTTAACGAGTTGGCCGATTTCGCCGGTGATTTGGGTGTGCTGTGCCAAAAATACGATGCTGCGCTGATCATGAATGATCTGCATTCCGATTTGTATGCGCAACTGGGCGTGCCCGGTGTCAAAGGCTTGCACGTGGGCAAGCACGATGAGCCTGTGTCGTCGGTGCGATCCGCTTTGGGGCAAGGCATTTGGGTGGGTGCTTCTTGTTACAATCAATTGGAGCTGGCAAGGCAGGCCGTGCACGCCGGTGCCACCTATGTGGCGTTTGGTGCCGTCTACCCCAGCCACACCAAGCCGCTGGCGGTGCGTGCTGAGTTGGACCTGTTCAGGCAGGCTCGTGAACTTGGAGTGCCTACAGTTGCAATTGGGGGCATTGATTTGCTCCGTTTGAAGGAAGTGTTGACTGCCGGGGCCAGCGCGGTGGCGGTGGTCAGCGGTTTGTATGGATTGGAACCCGATGCTGAGCAGGTAAGCCGTGTGGCTGAGCAGTGGGTCGATGTAACTGAACAATTTGGAGTGTCGAAATGAGTCGCAATGCAGTGCTGTTTGAACGTGCCCAGAAAACGATCCCCGGTGGCGTGAATTCCCCGGTGCGTGCGTTCAAGTCGGTGGGTGGAACCCCACGGTTTTTCAAGCGCGCCAAAGGCCCCCATGTGTGGGACGCCGATGACAAGCAATACATTGATTACATTGGTTCTTGGGGGCCGGCGGTGTTGGGCCACGCCCACCCGGATGTGATCAAGGCGGTTCAAGAAGCGGCGGTGGATGGCTTGAGCTTCGGTGCGCCCACCGAGGCTGAAATTGTGATGGCTGAAACCCTGTGCGCCATGTTGCCCTCTATGGAGCAGGTTCGGCTGGTCAGCTCTGGCACCGAAGCCACCATGAGTGCCATTCGGCTTGCGCGTGGACACACTGGCCGTGCAACCATTGTGAAGTTCGAGGGTTGCTATCACGGCCATGCCGACAGTTTGCTGGTGAAAGCAGGTTCAGGTTTGTTGACTTTTGGTAACCCCACGTCCGCTGGTGTTCCGGAAGATTTTGCGAAACACACCCGTGTGCTGGACTAC
Source organism: Limnobacter sp. (assembly GCA_964229025.1). GTDB lineage: Bacteria > Pseudomonadota > Gammaproteobacteria > Burkholderiales > Burkholderiaceae_B > Limnobacter. Next base: position 201,675 of record CAXRAE010000004.1, read on the forward strand.
AACAACGTGGAGCAGTTGCACGAATTGTTCAAGGCCAGTGGCAACGAAATTGCGTGCGTGATTGTTGAGCCAGTGGCTGGCAACATGAACCTGATCAAGCCCACGCACGAGTTTTTGCGCACATTGCGTGAACTGTGTACGCAGTATGGTGCTGTGTTGATTTTCGATGAGGTGATGACCGGTTTTCGGGTTGGTCCACAGGGTGTTCAGGGCGTTTATGGTGTTACACCCGATTTGACCACACTGGGCAAAATCATTGGCGGCGGCATGCCTGTGGGTGCCTTTGGTGGCCGCAAAGACATCATGGGCAGCATTGCGCCTTTGGGGCCTGTGTACCAGGCGGGTACGTTGAGCGGGAACCCCGTGGCTGTGGCGGCGGGTTTGACCACGCTTTGTTTGCTTAAGCAGGAAGGGTTCTACGAACGGCTTGAAAGCCAGACGGGCAAACTGGTGGCCGCCTTCAATGAGATGGGCAAGAAGCACGGTGAAACATTCTGCGCCGACCACATTGGAGGGATGTTCGGTATTTATTTCAGCGACAAAGTGCCGCAAAGCTTCGCCGAAGTGAGCGACTCGAATCGCGATCGCTTCAACAAGTTCTTCCACGCCATGCTGGATGCGGGTGTGTACCTGGCACCGTCGGCCTACGAGGCTGGTTTCGTGTCAGTGACTCACGATGACGCTGTGATTCAGGCAACCCGGGACGCGATTGACCAGGCGTTCATCGCGATACGTTAAGGCTTTCTGACAGGTTTCTGACGAATTCGCCAAACCGAGCTGAGCCAACCGAGTGTCTTTTTCGGAACAACTCACTCGGTTTTCTGTTCAATCGCTGTGGCTTTATTGAATGGCCAACAGTTCCACCTTGAATTTCAGCACCGCATTGCCGGGGATGGTACCGGGAATGCCGCTTGCTCCGTACGCTGTATTGGCGGGGCAGGTCAGTATCGCTTTGTCGCCCACCGACATGGCGCTCACGCCCTGGGTCCAGCAAGGAATGACTCGGCTCAAGGGAAAGGTTGCAGGCGCGCCGCGCTTGTAGGAACTGTCGAATACTTTCCCATCGGTCAATGAGCCTTCGTAGTGAACGCTGACTGTTGATGCGGCGGTGGGTTTTTTCGCGCCTGTTGATTTGCCTTCGATGGCAACGATCACGCCGGATGGCAGCGTGATTGTCTCGGCCAATGCGCTTGTCGATGCGATTGAAGCGGCAAACAAGGCAGTCAGGGTTAAGATTTTGGTGGTTGTTTTCATGGGTCGGTGATCCTTGGGTTGGGTAATCATTGTTTGTTGTCTTTTTTGACAACGGCATAGCGTTCCAGGGTTTTTTCTCGGGCTTGCGCGTGATCGACCACTGGGCGTGGATAGGTTTCACCCAACACCACATCGGCTGCCTGTAGTTCCAGCGGTGGGCATTGGGCGGGGTTGTGAATGTGCTTGTTCGGCAGTTTGGCAAGTTCCGGGCAGTATTTTCGAATGAACTTCCCGTCTGGGTCGAATTTCTCAGACTGGCTGTACGGATTAAAAATTCGAAAGTAGGGCTGTGCGTCGCAACCGCTGGAGGCGGCCCATTGCCAGCCGCCATTGTTGGCTGACAAGTCAAAGTCATTCAATTGTTCGGCGAAATAACGTTCACCCCAGCGCCAATCAATGCCCAAATCCTTGGTTAAAAAGCTGGCTGTGACCATGCGCAGGCGATTGTGTTGAAAGCCTGTCTGGTTGAGCTGGCGCTGCGCGGCATCGACCAAGGGAAAACCGGTTTTGCCTTCACACCACGCCTTAAACAGCTTTTCTGCGCTTGCCCCTTGTTCCCATTGGATGTCGTCGTATTCAGGTTTGAATGCCTGTGTTGCAGCGTCGGGCCGGTGAAACAGAATTTGAAAGTAGAAATCTCGCCAAATCAGCTCGTTGAACCATCCCAATGCGCCCTCGCTGCCGTCGAGTTGATAGCGGTTCCACGCCGCTTCAGCCAGTTGGCGAATGGAAATGGTGCCAAAGCGGTTGTGCACCGACAGGTAACTGACCCCTTTGACGGCGGGGAAGTCGCGTGCGGTCTTGTATCGGTCGATTCGGCTTAAAAAATCATCAAAAGCTTTTTGCGCGCCTTGTTCGCCCGGCTCGATCATGTCGAGCAGGTTGGTTCGTTCAAAGCCCATGCCCTTCAGTGATGGCGCCTCAAGCTTGGCTGTCTTGGCCAAAAACCGCAGCCGGTGTTCGCTTGGGTAGGGCGTGAGGTGGAACTCATCGAGCTTTTTCAAGCATGCGTTTTTAAACGGTGTGAACACGCTGTAAAACTTGCCCGCTTGGGTCAGAACTTCGTCTTCCTCAAAAATGGCCTGGTCTTTAAAACGGTGCAGTTCAATGCCCTGGTTACCCAGCTGGGTTTCAACCTCTTTATCGCGTTCAATGGCCGCTGGTTCATAGTCTTTGTTGGTGAACACCGCCTGAACCTGGAGTGTGTTTGCCAACGCTGCAATGGCCTTCTCTGCGTGGTCATGGATCAGATGCAAGTCGCCGCCGTGGTCCTGAAGTTTGGCTTTCAATGCCATGCAGCTTTCCCAAATGAATTCCACGCGCCTGTCGGCTTTGTTGTTCAGTTCATCCAGGATGGTTTTATCGAAAACAAATACGCAATGCACCTGTTCGCAATGTTTCAAAGCGTAAAACAGGGCTGCATTGTCTCGCACGCGCAGGTCGCGCCTAAACCACATCAAGCCTTGCTTGTAGCGGCCGGGCTTGGGCTGGCGGGATAAAGGGTGGTCTTCAAGTGAGGAGTTGCTGCGGGATTCAGTGCTTTGTGAGCCAGACATAATTGGAACTGCTTTATTTGAGTTGGGCTGTGTACATAAAGGCGGGCAGAGGAACGTCGGCCCCCATTTCACAACAGCAAAAGGCATTACAATTTTGGCATGAGCGAGCCGGAAATTTCTACCCCCAGTGAATTTAGCCTGTGTGGCCAATTGTTGATTGCCATGCCAAACATGCTCGACCCCAGTTTTGCAGGGTCTGTGGTGTATTTGTGCGAGCACAACGCCAAAGGTGCCATGGGTTTGGTCATCAATCGCGCAACCGATCTCGATATTCCGGCTTTGCTTGAAAAAATTGACCTTGAGGTGTCGCCGGGTTTGCCTGACCACTTCCCCGTGATGATGGGTGGCCCAGTGGCCTCCGAGCGCGGGTTTGTTCTGCACACCAAGCCTTTGAACTGGAATTCATCCCTGGTGGTCAATGAAGAGATTTCACTGACCACTTCGCGTGACATTCTCGAGGCGGTGGCCAACGGCAACCCGCCTGGTAATTGGTTGATTACGTTGGGCTACGCAGGTTGGGGCGAAGGGCAACTTGAAGAAGAGCTGGCCCAAAATGCCTGGCTGACTGTGCCAGCCAACCACGACATTCTGTTCAACATGCCATTGGAGGAGCGCTTTGCAAGTGCATATGGTTTGTTGGGCATCGACCCCACCTTGATGACTGGCGCTGCGGGGCACGCGTAGATCATGCAATCGCCCAGCCCTACATTGTTTCTGGCTTTCGATTTTGGCCTTAAACGCATTGGTGTGGCTTTTGGCAATGCCTTGACCAAAACCGCGCAAGGCGTTGCTGTGGTGGATGCTGTGGGTGAAACACAGCGGTTTGCAAAAATTGAAGAACTCATCAAGCAATGGCAGCCGGAAGGGTTGGTGGTGGGTGTGCCGCGTCAACCCGATGGAGAAGAATCGGAGTTGACCCGCCGCTGCGAACGTTTTGCTCGGCAGCTGGAAGGCCGATTTGCGCTGCCGTGTGCCACGGTCGATGAGCGCTACACCAGCGCGGTGATTGAACGCTGCATGGGCGGGAAGACCGCCCGGGAACAAAAAGGACGTGTCGACATGGGTAGCGCCTGCCTCATTCTTGAGCAATTTTTTCTGGAGGGACGATGAGTCTTCCAAACCCTGAAAGTTTGTATGCTCGCTTGCGCGAGCAGGTGGATAAAGCGTTCCCGGATCGCAGCGAACTGGGCTTGATCGGAGTTCACAGCGGGGGCGCCTGGATCGCTGAGCGTTTGCACGCCGACCTGGGTTTCGAGCTGCCGTGCGGTTTTCTCGACAGTGCCTTTTATCGCGACGATTTTTCCGAGCGTGGTTTGAAAGAAGCGCCTAAACCTGCAGAGGTGCCCTTTGAGGTTGCCGGGCGAACCATTTTGTTGGTTGATGACGTGCTTTTCACCGGTCGTACAACCCGTGCCATCGTGAATCACCTGTTTGATTTTGGCCGGCCTGCAAAAATTGAATTGGCGGTGTTGTTGGACCGAGGTGGGCGAGAACTACCGATTGATGCCCAGTATGTGGGTAAGCACCTGCCTTTGAAGCCCACTGAATCGTTCGTATTGACGCGCGATGATCAAGGCGCCTTCAAGCTAGAGTTGGAGGTAAAAGCCAGTGAATAACCCCCAGCTGAATGCAGCAGGCGAGTTGATCCACCTGCTCAGTGTCGAGGGCCTGCCCAAGGCGATGATTCACCGAATTCTGGACACCGCAGAATCGTTTTTGTCAGTCACGGACCGTGAAGTGAAACAGGTGCCCTTGCTGCGAGGCAAGTCGGTGTTCAATGTGTTTTTCGAAAACTCCACACGCACCCGAACCACGTTCGAAATTGCAGCCAAGCGCCTGTCTGCCGATGTGGTGAACCTGAACATCGGGTCCTCGTCGACCAGCAAAGGTGAATCGCTGATCGACACCATCGACAATTTGGCCGCGATGTCGGCAGACATGTTCGTGATGCGGCACTCTGAAAGTGGTGCGCCCACATTTTTGGCACAGCATCTGAACCGCATCAGCGGCGGGGCCATTCACGTGATCAATGCCGGTGATGGTCGGCATGCGCACCCCACGCAAGCGTTGCTCGACATGTACACCATCCGGCACTACAAAAAAGATTTCACCAAGTTGCGGGTGGCCATTGTGGGCGACATTCTGCACAGCCGCGTGGCACGGTCTGATATTCACGCCCTGACAACCCTGGGTTGCCCGGAGGTGCGGGCTGTTGGCCCAACCACGCTGTTGCCAAGTCATCTTGAGAACATGGGTGTGCGCGTGTATCACGACCTTCGCGATGGCATTCGCGATTGCGATGTCATCATCATGCTGCGTTTGCAGAAGGAACGGATGACAGGCGCTTTGATCCCTTCGGCCCAGGAATATTTCAAGCACTTTGGCTTGACCGAAGAAAAACTGAAAAGCGCCAAGCCCGATGCAATCGTGATGCACCCGGGGCCCATGAACCGCGGCGTTGAGATCGATTCGCCGGTGGCCGATGGTCCGCAAAGTGTGATTTTGAACCAAGTGACGTTTGGCATTGCGGTGCGAATGGCCGTGATGAGCATTTTGGCGTCCAGCAAGGGCGCGTAGGGGAAAGCCATGCGAGTGTTGATTTCAGGCGGGCGAGTGATTGACCCCAGTATCGGATTGGATGCATTGATGGACGTGGCCGTGGCTGCAGGCCGGGTTGTGGCGGTGACCCAGCCGGGCGAGCTGCCTGCCGATTTTGCGGCTGGCCGCGTGATAGATGCCACAGGCATGTGGGTGATGCCCGGCCTGGTGGATTTGTCGGCGCGTTTGCGCGAACCCGGTTATGAATACCGCGCCACGCTGGAAAGCGAAATGGAAGCGGCCATGGCCGGTGGTGTGACTTCACTGGTTTGCCCGCCCGACACCGAACCTGTGCTTGATGAGCCGGGGCTTATTGAAATGTTGAAGTTCAAGGCCCGCCAGTTGAACCTGGCCAAGGTCTACCCCTTGGGTGCTTTGACTGCTGGTTTGAAGGGCCAGATGCTGACCGAAATGGCCGAGTTGACTGAAGCCGGGTGCGTGGGGTTTTCTCAAGCGGAATCACCCATCGACGACTTGCGTGTGCTGTTGCAGGCCATGAAGTACGCAGGTAACTTTGGGTTCACTGTGTTTTTGCGGCCCACTGAGCCGAATTTCAGCCGTGGCGGCGTGGCGCACGCGGGCGCGTATGCGTCTCGCATGGGCTTAAGCGGCATTCCGGTGATGGCCGAAACGATTGCCTTGCAGGCTTACTTCGAATTGGTGCGAAGCACACGAACTGCCTTGCATGTGTGCCGGGTCAGCTCTGCCAAAGGCGTGGAATTGATCAGGCAAGCCAAGGCAGAGGGGTTGCCCGTGACCTGTGATGTGGCCATTCACCATGTGCATTTGACTGACCTCGACATCGGTTTCTTTGACCCAAAGGCGCACCTGATTCCACCCTTGCGTGAGCAACGTGACCGCGACGCCATTCGCGCAGGCTTGCTCGACGGCACAATCGACGCGATTTGTTCCGATCACACCCCTGTGGATGACGACGCAAAACTGTTGCCATTCGCCGAAAGTGAGGCTGGGGCCACCGGCCTGGAATTGTTGTTGGCATTGACCGTGAAGTGGCTCAATGAGGAGCAAGTACCCGCTTCGCGCGCTGTGGAATTGTTGTGCAGCAATCCGGCTGACATCATCAAGGTGCAGGCTGGAAGCCTGCGGGTGGGCATGCCCGCCGATTTGTGTTTGTTCGATCCCGAGGCTGACTGGGTCGTGGGGCCACAAACACTGGTGAGCCAGGGCAAGCACACACCGTTTCATGGCTTGCCCATGCAGGGTAGGGTTCAATTGACCATGGTGAATGGCAATGTCGGCTACAGTGCCATGGCCAAGAACAAAATCACTGTGGTGGCGGCTTAAACCCCATGCGAAAGGCCTTGAGACTGACCCGCTTGGTGATTCACCTGCTGTATGGCTTTTTGGTGGCTGCCGTGTTCTGGCCTTTGTTGGGGCCAAACTGGCGTGAAGCCATTGAAAGGCGTTGGGCCCGCCAGTTGCTGGGCGTTCTTCAAATACGAGTGGTGGCTCAGTACGAAAGCCAAGCCGCTCATCACGCACAGCATCGTCCAAGCTTGCTTTACAGCAACCATGTGTCCTGGCTGGATATTTTTGCATTCAACAGCCTTGAGCCGGTGACGTTTATTGCCAAAGCTGAAATTTCGAAGTGGCCCATTGGCGGTACCCTCGCCAAGCGTTCAGGCACTTTGTTCATTGAGCGGGGAAAACGCCACGCTGTGCGCGATGTGATTCATGCTGCAGTCAAGGTGCTGGAGCGTGGCCGCTGTGTCGCGGTGTTTCCGGAAGGCACCACAGCGGCAGGCGACCAACCTTTGCACTTTCACAGCAACTTTGTGCAACCCGCCATTCAAGCCGGTGTGCCCGTGGTGCCAGTGACTTTGCAGTATTTCAGTGAGCATGGCGAATTTTCAACCGAGCCTGCGTTTTTGGGTGAGCAAACCCTGTTGGAGAATATTCGGGTGTTGCTCAACAGCAAAGCCGGCTATGTGGTGCGGCTTTACTTCCACAATCCCATTCCAACAGCGGGGCGAGCCCGCCATGAGTTGAGCGATCAGGCTTTTGCCAGCATTGAAAAGCAGTGTGCATTGGGCGTATCCCAAGGCTTGCCACCCGGCGCTTAATGGCGAGTTTACTTATTACTTAAGGCACGCTTTGAATGGCTGCCTCCACAGCGTCCACCTGAAACAGCTGTTTGTCCTCCAGCCGAAGGGCAGTGAGTTTCCCACCCCACACACAACCGGTGTCAAGGCAATACGTGTTGCCATTTTGAATGGTGCCAAGGGTTGACCAGTGGCCAAACACAATCAGGTGTTCGGTATCGCTTGAGCGTGGAAAAGAAAACCAGGGTTTCAGGTCTGCGGGCGCGTCTTGCGGTTCCAGCTTGTATTTCAAGTCAATTTTGCCGTCTTCGCGCAGCATGCGCATGCGGGTGAAGACGTTCACAATCAGGCGCAGACGATCATAACCTTGCAAGTCTGGGTCCCAACGATTGGGTTTGTTGCCATACAGGTTGGCCATGAATTCCATCCACTCAGAACCACCGAGCGTTTGCTGCACTTCAGCGGAATGGGCCAGTGACTGAGCGTGCGACCAATTGGGTAAAATGCCAGCGTGCACCAGCAACCCACCTGTGGGCAAGGGCAACGCCAGGGGCTGCGAGCGCAGCCAATCGATGAGTTTTTCCCCGTCGGCCGCTTGCACCACTGGTTCTATGGTGTCAGAAACGTGGGTACGACCGTATTTGCACCACAATGCAAGCAAGTGCAGGTCGTGATTACCCAGCACCGTGTGCGCCCGGTCGCCCAGGCTGGATATGAATTGTAGGGTTTCAAGCGACTTTGGGCCGCGATTCACCAGGTCGCCTGCAAACCACAACACGTCGTGTTCTTGATTGAAATTCAGGTGTTTCAGCAAGGCCGTGAGTGAATCAAAGCAGCCCTGCACATCACCGATCACATAGTTGGCCATTCGCAAACCAAAGCAAAACAACAAAGTTGTATTATGCCCTGTGTGTTCCATGCCAGCGCCCGGAAAGCCGGGCAGGGCCATTTCCTATTGTTTTATTTTCAGGTGCCTTTCATGACGATCAGCCCTTCCATTTTTAAAGCCTATGATATCCGCGGCATCGTGGATGACACCCTGACCGAAGATGCCGCTTATGCGGTTGGCCGAGCGCTAGGGCAACTGGCCTTGAGTCGCGGGAAAAATGAGGCGGTGGTGGGCCGTGATGGCCGTTTGTCGGGCCCGCGTTTGTGCAAGGCCTTGGCCGATGGCTTTCGGGATGCGGGTGTGAACGTCGTGGATGTGGGCATGGTGGCCACGCCTTTGGTTTACTTCGCCACGTTTTTGCTGGGCAATGGTACCGGCGTGCAGGTCACAGGCAGCCACAACCCGCCCCAATACAATGGTCTGAAAATGATGGTGGCTGGGGAAACCTTGTATGGCGACACTATTTTGGGTTTGCTCAAATGGATACAATCCGAGCAGCCCAAGCGCGAGGTGGTTGCAGGCGTGCAGCGCGGCGGCCTGCGTGAACTGAATGTGTGGCCCGATTACCTCAACAACATTTTGGGGCACATCAAACTGGCGCGCCCCATGAAAATTGCAGTGGATGCTGGCAATGGTGTGGCGGGTGCGTTTGCCCGCGCGCTCTACGAACCACTGGGTTGCGAAGTCGACGAGCTGTTTTGTGAGGTGGATGGCAATTTTCCCAACCACCACCCAGACCCGGCCCACCCTGAAAACCTGCAGGATCTGATTGCCGCTGTGAAAAGCGGTCAGGCCGAGCTTGGACTGGCCTTTGATGGCGACGGCGACCGGCTTGGTGTGGTGACCAAAGACGGTGAAATCATTTATCCAGATCGTCAGCTGATTTTGTTTGCGCGAGATGTGATTGAGCGCAATCCGGGTGCCATGGTGATTTACGACGTGAAATGCACCCGCCATGTGGCCAATGCGGTGAAAGAGGCCGGCGGTGAGCCTTTGATGTGGAAAACAGGGCATTCCCTGATCAAGGCCAAGCTCAAAGAAACCGGTGCGCCGTTGGCGGGCGAGATGAGTGGCCATGTGTTCTTCAAGGAACGCTGGTTTGGTTTTGACGATGGTTTGTATGCGGGCGCACGTTTGCTGGAAATTCTTTCGCGAAGCGAAAACCCCAGCGCGGTGTTGAACGGTCTGCCGAATTCATCCAGTACGCCTGAGTTGCAACTGAAAACCGCTGAAGGTGTGAATTTTGAAATCGTGAAACGCCTGCAGGCCGAAGGCAAGTTCCCGACTTCGGAATCTGTCAACACCATTGATGGTGTGCGCGCTGAATACAACGATGGATTCGGTTTGGCTCGCCCCTCCAACACCACCCCTGTGGTGGTGATGCGGTTTGAGGCCGACACGGACGAAGCCTTGGCACGCATCCAGGCCGAGTTCAAGGCGGCCATCCTAGCCGTGGCACCCGAAGTTCAACTGCCCTTTTAAATGAAAGCGCACGCTGACCAGCCCAGCATTGAGGCCACTCGACGTTGGGTGGAGCAGGTGGTGGTCGCGCTGAACCTGTGTCCCTTTGCCAAACGCGAACTGGTCAAAGAGCGTGTGCGCTTTGTAGAGACCCCCGCTACAACGCAAGTTGAATTACTCGAGGATTTGAAGGCAGAGTTGGCCATGCTGGCCGCAGACCCTTCGATTGAGACAGCCTTGTTGATTCACCCGCATGTGTTGACCGATTTCGTCCAATACAACGACTTTCTGGCTGACGCAGACGCTTTGTTGTTTGAACTGGGGTTGGAAGGGGTTTTTCAGGTGGCCAGTTTTCATCCGGACTATCAATTTGGTGGCACTGAACCGCAAGACGCTGAAAATTACACCAATCGTTCGCCCTTTCCCATGCTTCACCTGTTGCGCGAAGACAGTTTGTCTCTCGCCATCGACCATTACCCCGGGGTGGATGACATTCCACAACGCAACATCGACTTGATGAATGAAATGGGTGTCGCAAAACTTCGCGCCTTGTTGGCCGCGTGTTTCTCAAAAAAGCACAATCCCCAAGGCTAAGTTCGCATCCATGTTGTTGCGCTGCGTCAATCAATTTTCATGGTCTTTTGTGGGCCTTTCGCTTAAAAGCAAAGCCAGTATTATGTTTTGATCCTTTTTGAGTTTTTCTTCTAGTCGAATACCTTGGATGTAACTCTGGAGTTTCGAGGAAAGCCTCGAAAAATCTAGTTGAAAGAAAAACAGGCTGGGTTCAAACTGTGGTTTCACATCCCTCCTCTTTTGCTTCTGAGGTTTGCCCGATTAACCATATCGGGCATTTTTTTTGCCCTTTTGATGGGCAGTTTTCTACAATTCAGTTAGCATTGCGCCTTGGACGAAACAGGCGGTTTTGGCGTGGGTACTTACTCAGTAAAAGAAATGTTTTACACACTGCAAGGCGAAGGTGCGCAGGCCGGTCGTGCTGCCGTGTTTTGCCGTTTTGCTGGTTGTAACCTGTGGTCGGGCCGGGAGCAAGACAGATCCAGCGCGGTCTGCAAATTTTGCGACACTGATTTTGTCGGTACCGATGGCCAAGGTGGGGGTAAGTTTCACAGTGCCGATGATTTGGCCAAAGCCATTGCCAGTAAACACCCTGCATTGGCCAAAGGAATGCCAGCTGGTGTGAAGCCTTATGTGGTGTTCACCGGCGGTGAGCCGCTTTTGCAGCTTGATGAAGCACTGCTTGATGCCATACACAGGCAGGGCTTTGAAGTGGCGGTTGAAACCAATGGCACAATCAAAGCCCCCGCCGGAATCGACTGGATTTGCGTCAGCCCCAAGTTTGGCAGTGAATTGGTGCAAACCACAGGCCATGAACTGAAAGTGGTGGTTCCCCAGTTGGGGCAAGATCTCGATCAGTTGGCCAGTCTGGATTTCCATCATTTTTTTGTCCAGGCCATGGACGACCCCGACCTTGCCAAAAAGAACAAGAATCTTCAAATTGCGATTCAAACCTGCCAGGATAAGCCGCGCTGGCGCTTGAGTGTACAAACCCACAAAATCGTTGGAATACCATGAAAGTGTTCAAGCAATTCACCTTTGATGTGGCTCACCAGTTGCCGGATTGGCCTGGGTTGCATGGGCACAGCTACACCGCTGAAGTGTGGTTCGAGGGCCCTGCGACCGATGGTTATGTGGTTCCCGAAAGCCTTCTGAATGTTCAGGTCGCGGCCGTGCACAAGCGCCTTGATCACTCCTATTTGAATGAATTCATCGAGTTGCCAACGTCCGAGAACATTGCCCGCTGGATCTGGGATCAACTCAGGCCGCAAGGGCCTTTGATTCGTGTGCGTGTGTTTCGCGGCTCGATCGGGTTTGGTGTGGAGTTTGATCTGGAAGACGCCAAGGCCGAGGGTCGCGCTTAAGCCGAACAATCAAGCGAGAATTTTGCGAACGAATGTCTGGTTGATTTGCTGTGACCACACAAATTGGCGAGAGTCCTCGGATGTCATGGGGCGGGCCAATCCGAAGCCTTGCAATTCCAGTACGCCCGATTCGATCAGAAAATCCCGTTGCTCATCAGTTTCAACACCTTCGGCAACCACGCCCAAGCCCAGCGCCTGGGCCATGGCCAACACCGTTCTGGATAAAATCACACTGTCGAGTTTTTTGGGCAGGTTGCTGACAAAAGATCGATCCAGCTTGATGGTTTGAACGGGCATTCGGTGCAGGGTGGCCAGCGAGGAGTAACCGGTTCCAAAGTCGTCAATGGACAGCGTAATCCCCATTTCATGCAGGCGGATCAGGTCTTTCAAAATTGCATCCTGATTTTGCATCAACACGGTTTCTGTCAATTCAAGTTCCAAAAGCCTTGCATCCACTTTGGTTTGGTTCAGAACCCTCAACACCGTTTCACACAGTTTGCCATCGAGCAATTGAATGCCGGACACATTGACCGACATGCTGATGGGCTCTTTCAGTTCTTTGTTCGTGTTCGACAGCCACACGCAGGCTTTGCGCAGCACCTGTTCGCCCATCGGAATGATGAGACCGGTTTCTTCAGCAATGGGTATGAATTTGATTGGGGGAATCAGTTCGCCAGTGGGCGAGCGCATGCGCGCAAGGGCTTCGACTGAACACACCCGGCCACTGGCGCTGAAACGCGGTTGGTAATGCACCTCGATGCGGTCATGCACAATGGCATCGTGCAGTTCGTTTTCAAGGTTGACCTTGATTTGAAGCGATTCACTCATGTTGGCGTGGAATACGCGCACGGTGTTCTTGCCGGCCTGTTTGGCCTGGTACATCGCGATGTCTGCGTTTTTCAACAAACCTTCCACGTCGCCTGCGTCGGTTGGGAACAAGGCGACACCGACTGAGGCACCCACGTAGATTTTCTTGTCACCAAACTCAAAAGGCTTTTTACTGACTGCATCAACAACCTTTCGACCCACAGCAAAGGCCGTTTCCTGATCGGGGATGTAGGGCAGGGTGATGACGAACTCATCGCCCGACAAGCGCGCCACAATGTCGGAATTGCGCACCACGCCACGCAATCGCTTGGCCACGGCAATCAGAAGTTCATCGCCCTTGTCGTGCCCAAGGGTGTCATTGACCGCCTTAAAGCCATCGAGATCGATGAACAGCAAGCCCAGTTTGAAGCCTTGAATCTGGTTATCCCCGAGAAGCTCGGTGAGGGTTTGAGTGATCGACATCCGGTTGGGCAAACCGGTGAGTGAATCGTGTGTGGCTTGATGGCGCATTTTGTTTTCATTGCGCTTCAGGCCGCTGATGTCAGTGAAAAAAATCGAAATCAATTCCTCACTGGGAAAGGCTTTGACCTGATACCACATGTCGCTGGAGGTGTCGTGCCACTGGAAGGTTTCTGGTTGTTTGCTGCCCTTGGCCTCGTTGATGTACTGAAACAAAGGGGTTTTCTTCATTTGCGGGGAGCGCTCCCACAAGATGCGGCCCAAAAGCAGCTGAATGTTCTTGCCCAGCAGCTCAGCGCCTTTTTCATTGATGTAATTGATGTAGCCATTCATGTCGATGGCGAAGAAGGCATCGTCCATCGATTCAAGAATGTTGTTCAGGCGTTCTTCGCTTTTCAGCAAAGCCTCTTCAAGATGCATGTTGCTGGATCGCCCAATCAGCAAAATATCTGCGCCACTGCAGGCTGCGGTCCAGTCAAAGTAAACCACTTCGTTGAAGGTGTTGCGCATCCGAAACGAGCCTTCGGCCGACTCGGTCTGGTACCGCACCTGATCAATCAGGCGCTTGACGTGGCCCACGTCGGTTCTAAACACGAGGTTGGCAACATCCAGCCCTTCCAGCTCCGAGCCACTTTGGCCCAGAAAGGTTTCCAGTGATTTGCTCAGCTTCTTGATCTGACCTTTGTCATTGACCTGAAGCAGCACGCTGGCAGGTGCAGTATTGTTGCTGGCGGTGGGTGCTTCTCCGAGTGGGCTCGTCGACGACAGTAGGCTTCTAGCGGGTTGCGCCCCCAGGTTTTTCTCAAGCAGCAAGCCAAACTCACCATGCACCCACATTTGTACGCGGTGCCATTGGCTTTCAATTCGCACATGCCCTGTCCAGCCTTGGCCTACGCACAGCGCATCGCGAAGGGCTTCACATATTGTGTGCCCGAATCGGGACTCAAGCAGTTCTTTGCCCGCTTCAAAGCCGATGTCTTGCCGGTAGCGTTTGCTCGCAGCGATCATGCACAAGGTGTTGTCGCGACTGCCCAACAGGGCGTAGCAGGCCTGTGTGCTTTCCAGCAGTTCGTTGATGACCGGGTCGTTGAGCAGTCGGCTTAAACTCATACATCGAACCTCGAGAGTCGTTTGTCCATCTCTCGCATCAATTCGTCTGAACGCAAAATGGTTTGAACCGTACTACCCAGGGTTTTAAAGGCCGCTTCAGCACGCGCCTGCATGCTTTCCATGGCACCCAGCACTTCCCAGCCTTGGCGTTGGTTGCCGTGCCCGTTTTCGATCCATTGGTGGGTGGCCCGGTCAACTGTAACGACCTGGTTTTCAATGGCGCTCAAACCGCTCTTGATCAGGCTCATTTTCGCCATGAAGGTGTTGGTGCGCTCGTTGAGGTTGTCCAGTGCGCTTAGTGCATTGACCATGGATTGCTGTTGACCCGCCGTGAATTGGGAAGCCAGGTCTTTGTGCAGGCTTTGCAGCTGTTGGTGGCTGTCGTAGGCCTGTTTGCTCATTTTGTGCAGGTGCTCGATAGACTGATTCAGTTCATTGAGCAGGTCAAAACAGTCTTCTGTGGTTTTCTTGGATAGCTCGGCTGTGCTTTGTCCCATGCGTGTCTGGTTACCAAGGTTCTGAACAAAGTCCCGCAGTTTTCTGGAGGCGGCAGCACTGTCTTCAAGCTGGCTGTTGTTGTCCGCGCCCAGTTCTTTCGCAATTTGCGACAACTCCTGAATGTCCAGGCGTAGCATTTTGAAAGAAGCCACCACATAACCCATGTTTTCAGCGTAGTTGTTGAACATTTGCCCCATGGGCGAGATGCGCCCCAAATCATCGGGTTGAGCGCGATTCCTCAGGTTGATGCGTTGCTTGTTGCCCAGATTGCGCAGCAATTGAGCATGTTCCTCGGCCACCAGGGCGTGTTGATGAAGGGTTTGTGCAATCACGGACAACACCGCAACCTCGACAGCCACGTAAAACCCGTGCAGGGCCACAGCCGGGATGCCCACGAAAGGGCCACGAAACACATAGCAGGCAAAGCCTGCCTGCTGAAGCATGTCGAAAACCAGGTGGTGAATGATGATGGCCAAACCCATGGTGACCAATGGGCGAATGTCGCGGTAGGCCAGCATCACTGGCAACAGCATGAAAAAACTGAAGTGGTATTCGATCAAGCCGCGAGCGATGTGAACATGCAAGGCGCCCATGCCGACGAGCAATACTGCGTTCAAGTGCATGGCCACAGCATGCCCGGCGTAAAACCGGGTGATCAGGACGCTGCCAAGAAACAGGGGAACTCCCCACAGAAAGGCTTCGCCGACTTGACCGTAGGCAAAGCCTTCCAGCACCGCAAAAACAAGGCAAGCGAAGCTGACCAGAACGCATAACCAGTCAGCGTTCACGCGAATCGATGAATAGTTGGTGGTGGTCTGTTTGTGACCGAGTAGCACACGAAGCACAGCGGCCACGCCGACGGAGTCAGCCTCTTGCGACTGATTGGGCTTCAATGCCGGTTGCGGCGTGTTCATAGGCAAGCTCGACGGAAAGGTTCAACATGGTTGATGTTTAGCTTAACTTCGAGCCGTGAATTGCAATCTTTGGAATAGAAGCCCGATTTCCCCTTTGGAAAATGCCTAAAAAGGGGTGGGCTCATTCAGTTGGCGCTTAAAACCTTTCTTCTGGCGCCAGCAAACGCCATTGGCCCACCGGCAAATCGCCCAGCATGACGCGCCCGATACGCACCCGTTTCAAGCCCACCACCTTCAGTCCGACGATTTCGCACATGCGTCTAATTTGTCGCTTCTTGCCTTCATTGAGCACGAAACGCAGTTGATCTTCGTTTTGCCAACTGACGCGGGCAGGCTTCAAAGCCTCGCCATCGAGGCTGATTCCGTGGCGAAGAGTTTCCAGTCCGCGTTCGGTGAGTTCACCTTCCACGCGCACCAGGTACTCTTTGTCCACGGTGGAGTTCGCATCGATCAATTGTTTGGCGATGCGGCCGTCTTGGGTCAGTACCAACAAGCCTGTCGAGTCGATGTCCAGGCGCCCTGCCGGTGCCAGGCCTTTGAGCATGGCGGGTTGAAACGGTGTGGATGTTTTGCGGTCGTATTGGTTTTCCAGCCCGAGGCATTCCATTGCGGCCTTGTAGCGCCCTTCTGGCTGACCGGACACCACACCGATGGGCTTGTGGTACAAAATGGTGACTTGTTTGCCCAGCACATTTTTGGCTTTGGCATCCAGATCAATGGTGACTGTGGGCAGCACTTTCACACCCAGCTCGTCAACCACCTTGCCGTTGACCCGAACCCAGCCGTTTTCAATTAGAAAATCGGCCTCACGACGCGAACAAAGCCCCTTGGCAGCCATGATTTTGCTCAGACGCTGCGGTTCAGTGGGGTCGAGCATGTCCAGTGTATTGGTGCCTGTCACTTTGCTTCGACGAGGGCGCGGGCCCGCTCCAGCCACTGGCGGCTTGGGCATGGCGCGCGGTTTGTTTTTTGGGTTGGCAGCCGGTGCAGGGCCACGGCCACGTGCGGGTGAAGCGGCTTTGCCTGCTGCTGTGGTGGTGGCAGCGGTGCGAGTGCTCGGGCGCTTGGGTGGGCCTGAGCGGCCTGTAGAGCCGGCGCGGCCTGCGGGTTTTTTCATGGTACTTGGTGTTCCTCAATCATTGAGGGCGTATTGTAGGTGAAATCAAGGGCTTAGGCTATGAACCTTTGCCCTTGATTGTGTGCTTGGTTTCCCAGGTTGATTCGCCGAGACATCACGCCTTTTTCAAATCGGGCGGGAGCAGCTTGTACAGCACAGGTGTGACGAGTCGGCCAATGAAAGTGGACGACAACAAGCCGCCGATGATGACCCAAGCCATGGGTGAATAAAGCCCGCCACCTTGCAAAGCCAGCGGCATCAGCCCACCAATCGCGGTTGCGCTGGTCAGTAAAATGGGTAGGAAGCGGATGCGGCCTGCCTCTTCAATGGATTCATCCAGCCCTTTGCCTTCCTCTCGCAATTGGTTGGTGAAATCCACCAGCAAAATCGAGTTTTTGATTTCAATGCCAATTAGGGCGATGAAACCAATCATGGCGGTGAAACTGAGTGAGTTGCCAGTCAAAAACAGCATGACCATGCCGCCTGTGACACCCAACGGGATCACGAACAACACGATCAGGGTGCTTTTGAAACTGCCAAATTCCAACACCAGAATGGCGAGAATGCCAAATATGGTCACCAGAATGGCGGTTCCAAATCCTGCAAAGCTTTCCTTGCGGCTTTTCACTTCGCCTGCAGGCTCAAAACGGTAGCCACTGGGTAAGCCCATTTCTTGAATGCTACGAGCAATATCACCACTGACCTTTTCAGTGTTGAAGCCTGTTCGGGTGTAGGCAGTTAACAACACGGAACGTTCTCGGTTGAATCGATAAATGCTGTTCAAGTTGTCGTCGAGTTCAAGCGTGGTGAGTTGGGTCAGCGGCACGGCTTGCCCTGTGCGTGATATCACATGAAAGTCATTCAGCGCAGCCAGGCTGCTGCGTTCCCCGGCAGGGCCACGCACGCTGATGGTGTAAGCCTCACCATTGCTTTGGCGAATTTCGCCTGCAGGTGCACCCGCGATGGCAAGTCGCACCGCTTGGTCGAGATCGGCTGAGTTCACACCCAGCAAACCGGCTTTCTCGAAGTTCACGTTCAGGTGCAGGTCGGTTCGGCCAGTGCGTTGGGGATTGTCCACGTTTTGGCTGCCCGGGTGCAGGGTCATGATGTTCTCAACCTTGGCGGCCAATTCACGCAGGGTGTCGATGTCAGGCCCCATCAGTCGAATGCCGATGGGTGCATCCACAGGCGGGCCGTTCTCGAATTCACGAACAATCAGGTTGGCACCTGCAATCGTTTTCATGTCCTCGCGAATTTCATCGAGTAGGGCAGGGGTGTCGTCGTTGTATTCATGCAGTTGAACAAACACCTCCCCGATGTTGGATTGTTTGTCGCTTTGGAAGATGTTGTAGTAGATCTGCGGGTTTCCTTCGCCAGCGGTGGCCATGAAGTCTTTCACTTCAGGATACTGTGCCACCTTCTCCTCCACCTGACGAACCACCGAGTCGGTGGCAGACAGGCTTGAGCCCGGTGGCAAACTGACCTCAATCATGAACTGCGGTGTGTTGGCTTTGGGAAACAGCGACATGCCCATGATGGGCGCAAGCCCAAGGCTGGCCACAAACAGCACAAGCGATGCGAACACCACTGTTTTGGGTGTTTGCAAGGCTTTGTGCAGCAAGGGTGTGTACACCCGGTCGATCAAGCCCATCAACTTTTGCAGCACAATGTTGCCGTGCTCATTTTCTTCTTTTTTCAGCACGCGGCTGGCCAGAAAAGGAATGATGGTCAGCGCCACAAACAGGGAGGCAATCACCGTGAAAACCACGGCCACAGGCAAGGAACGAATGAACTTGCCTGCATTGTCAGGCAACATCAGCAAAGGCAGGAACGCAAACAACAGGGTGGCCGTGCACCCCAGCACCGCCAATGAAATTTGTTGCGTGGCTTTTTTCGCCGCTTCCACACGGTTGTAGCCCATGCGCAAATAACGGGAAATGTTTTCGATCACCACAATGGAGTCATCGACCAGCAAGCCCAGCGCCACCACCAAGCCCGCGATGGAAAGCTGGTTCAATGAAAAACCCGCGTAGTATAAACAGGCCAAACCCGTGAGTAGCGACAACGGTACCGAGACCATCACGATGCCGGCTGCACGCAAGCCCAATGGCAACAGGGTGATCAGCACCAAGGTTACAGCCAGCCCAAAGTCGAAGGTGAGGCGGTCGATTCGTTTTTCAACGTTTTTGTATTGTTCGAAGCCACGTTCCAGCACAATGTTGGCAGGCAGTGTGGCTTCAAATGCGTCGGCAGCTTCTGCTATTGCTTTTTGAGTGACGAAAATATTGCGTTTGTCTTTTTGATTGGCTGTTACGAACACTGCGCGTTTGCCTTTGTAACGGGCAATTACATCCTGGTTTTCGTAGTCCCATTGCACATCGGCCACGTTGCCCACGCGCACCAATCGACCCGGCAGGTCTCCGCCGGTTCCTGTGCCAAAAATCACCGTGTTTCGAATTTCGTCCACGCTTCGGTATTGGCCAGAGGTTTGTACATTCAGGCGCCTGCCACCCTCTTCAACCGGGCCGCCGGGAATGTTCAGCGATTCGCCTTGAATGACCCGCGCCACATCAGCGGCTTGTATGCCCAACTCAGCCAGTTTTTTAAAATTCAGTGTGACACGCACCTGCTGCTCTGGGTAAGACCAGCTTTCACTTTCCCGAACGGAGTTGATTCGTTCAAAAGCCTCAGAAAGATCTTCGGCATAGTCGGCGAGGTCGGCATAACTGGCTGTTTCGGAAACAAGTGCGTATTGAATGATGTTGGTGAAGCCCGGGTTGATTCGCTCAATTTCAATCGAACGAATGCCCGAGGGCAGGCTGTCACGAATGGCACTCAGTTCACGGTTCACCTCATCAAATTTTTTGTCAACGTCCACCTCGGCATTGAAGCGAACGAACACCACGCCACCACTGTTTCGGGAGGTGGACAGCAATTCGCGCAAGTCATCCAGGCCGCGCAGAGCGTCCTCAATGGGTTTGGCCACTTGCTGCTCCATCTCACGCGGGTCGGCACCCGGATAAATGATGTTGATGCGAAACGCGCTGATGTCGAAATAGGGGTCTTCAGTTCGTGGAATGTCTTTGTAAGCACTGATGCCAATCGCCGTTAGCAGAAAAAAAATCACCAGCGTGAACTGGTAATTCTTGATGGAAAAGTCCGAGAGTTTCATGTTGACTTACTCCTGAACTTCAACAGCATCGCCGTCTTGGAGGTAGGCCGCACCAGTGCGAACCACTTGGGTGCCGGCTGGCAATGGGTCGAGCAGTGCAAGTCGGTCGCCTCGCACAAAAAGCACTTTCACGGCTTGGCGTTTCACTGTGTTGTCGCTGTTCACCGTGAAAATCCAGGCTGCATCGTTGTTGCCTTCGACCACCGCTTCAATGGGTACATAACTGCGTTGTTCACTGAAATTGGGTGGTTCAATGGCGGCTCGGCCTTGCATGCCCGACAACAGGTTCAAATTGCCGTGAGCATTCGTATCCAGAGAAACCAAAACCCCATAGGTGCCTGTGGCCGGGTCGGCCGCCTGGCTCAGTTCAATGACCTTTCCCGGCCATTTCACCCCCGGCAGTGCATCGAATTCCACCTCTGCACGGTTGCCCAGTTGTACATGCACCGCTTGCCTGTCGGGCAGACTGGCACGCATCACAAAGCCGCTGGCTTTGCTTCCAATGAGCAAAATGGGCTGCCCTGGGGCCACCACTTCACCAACCTGTGAAAACCGCTTCAAAACGATTCCTTTGGCGGGTGCGGTGATCTCGGCGGTTTGACTGGAAAACTGCGCCTGGCTGAATTGGGCATTGGCCTGTTGAACCACGGTTTGCAGGTTGGACAACTGCACTTCGGAAATCACTTCTTGTTCACGAAGCTTTTTTGCACGCTCATAATCGCGTTGCGCCTTGTCGCGCGCCGCAGCCGCCTGGCTTAAGGCGGCATTCACTTCCTGTTTGTTCAGCCATGCCAATTTCTTGCCTTGGGCAACGGGCTCGCCCTCGCGCACAGTGATTTGTTCAATCACACCGCCCACTTTGAAACTGAGCCTGGTTTCATCACGAAACGACCCAACGCCTGCCACTTCGATCAGGCTGGCGGCTGGGCCTTGTTCCACTGGCGATGTTTTGACGAGGCGCAAATCGGGTGCCTGTTCTTCAGGTGGCTGTTGTGGACCACAGGCTGACAGAGTGAACAGGCAAAGAATGGCCAGTGAATATTTGGTGTTCATGGTGTGGCTCCTTCCAATGTGCTTGGCTGGGCGATGTTGCGGTTGTTGTACTGCCAAATGGCGTGGTCGATTCGCGCCTGATACACAGCGCTGATCAACCCCATGCGTGCGCGCGTGGCGCTTTGTTCTGCACTAAGAAATTCAACCGGCGTGGTTTCGCCGGCATCGCGTTTTCGTACGGTGATGCGCAGGCTTTCCTCAGCCGCGTCGCGCTGTGCCACTCGTGCTTCGATGCTGCTTAAGGACACCAGCAGGTTTTCTCTGGCTTGAAGCTTGGCCAGCGCCAATTGTCGAGTCACTTGTTCAGCTTTGGCTTGCAGGGCGTTGACTTGTGCTTGCGCGCGCGCCACTTCGCTGTTGCGAATACCTGCATCGGCAAGGGTCCAGTTCAACACCACAGATGCAGTCGCAAAGCCAGTGTTTGGCCCTGTGCTGTAGTCACGTCCCTGGTAGCCGCCTTCAATGGAATAGCCCAAAGTCGGTTTGAAACTGGCTTGACTGGCTTGCAATTGTGCGCGCTGGGCGGCCAGGCTCATTTCAAGGCTGGTTAGCGCAGGTGGCGGGCTCGTGGCGTCGTCCACCGGGGCCAATGTATCAAGCACCTTGTTCAGGCTTTGGGTGTCAAATTGCTCAACAGGTAGTTCTACCGGGCTTTGTTCCGGTGCATGGCGCAGCAGGTTGAAGTATTCACGCGCCAGTAGGGCCTGCGTTTTTGCCTGCTGTAAACCCACCTTCACTTCCAGTGTTTCGGCCTGTGCGCGTCTGGGAACATCCAGTGTGGTTTCACCAGCCTCATACAGTGTTTCGTTCACGCGTTCATTTTCTTGCAGGGTTTGCAGGCTGCCTTGAAGCACCTGTATGCGGGATTGCGCTTGAGCGTACTGCCAATAGGCTGTTTTCAGATCGCGCGCCAACTCCTCCTTGATTTGTTGTTGGGTCGCCAATTGTGCATTCAATGCATTGCTTTGAGCCTTCACCTGGCTGTCCAGCGCGGGCTCGTAAATCGGCCCACGCACGATCAGCCTCGTGTCTTGTTCGGTGGGCCGCAGTAGGGGAATGGATTGGTTCTGAACAGTCGGGAAGCGCGCCGGTTGCCCGGCTGCAACCGCTTGAGCATTCAGTGTGGCGTACACGGGGTTGAGCAAATCGCCTGCTGGAAAGTCGATGGTTCGCCCGCCTTCTGACACCGACGCTCGGGCTTGAAGACTCAAGCTTGGATAAAACCGCGCGCGAAGATTGGCAAGCCTTTCCTGCTCAGCCTGCACCTCAAACTGTGCTTGTGCCAAATTGGGGTTGTTGGCCATGGCCTCCTGAATATAGCCATCCAAGGGGCTAAGCGCCCACAGCGGCATGGGTATTAACAAGAGTACACCTATTAGACGTTTGTCTAATAAATGCCAAAAAAAAGTGCGAGCTTGCACTTTGCAACTGACACTGTGTGGGGTCATGGTTGGCCTCCATCGCTGGGTTTAACCAGAGAATGCATGATGAGTTCGACTGCCTGTTTCATGAATGCCTCTTTGGAAATGCCGAGGCTCAACATGAATCTTTGTTTGGTTTGGGCCAGCTGAATGGTACCGTGCGTGAAGGCCCACAGCGTGATTGAAATTTGCATCAGGTTTTCCAGATCGCCACGCAGGCTTTTGTCGGCCATGCCCTTTGCAAGTGCCAAAACCATTTCTTCGTGAACCCTCTGGCCCGCGTGGATCATTTCAAGCGTGGCCTCACAAGGCTCGTTTTGCGAAGTTTCGGCGCTGCTGGCTTCAAACCGTGACATCACGGCAAAGTGTGTCGGATAGTCTTCAGAAAACTGCATGTAGGCCAAGCCAATTGCGTAGACCTGTTCCCGACCCGTCGAGCGGGATTCCCGCGCCTTCTGAAAGGCCTCGCGCAAAGTACGCAGCCCCCTTAGGCAAATGGCCAGTTGTAGTGCGGTTTTGTCTTTGAAATAGACATACACCAGGGCGCGCGATACTCGCGCTTTTCTGGCCACTTGATCCATGGTGGCGGCATCCACCCCTTTTTCGGAAAAAACAAGTTCCGCCGCATCCAGAATTTCTTCCCGGCGGCGCTCTTTTTCTTCCTCTCGTCGTTCTGTCAAATAGTTCATTTTTGGATGGTAGTAGATTTATTGACAAAGTGTCAATGACGCTGAAAGGCTTTGTGTGTTCTTGCGTTGAAATGACTGCAATAAATCCTGTAAATCATTGGAATGATGTTGCTGAAGCTCGGCTACATTGAATGGTAGATATCATTGCGAGTGAGCGGCATGGTGACCAATAAAACTGAACTTCAAGAACGCCAAATTGTGTTTGTGATTGATGATCATCCGATCATCAGCTTCGGTTTGGTCGAGATGGTCAAAGACGTGGCACCCCATGCTCGCATTCGCCAGTTTTCCACATTGAAAGAAGCTGCTCGCCACGCTGTGAATGAGTTTCCAGCCTTAATCATCACCGATTTCCATTTGCGCGATGTTCAATCCGAGACCTTCGTCGGTTTGTTTGAAACATTGTTTCCTGCCATCCCGGTGCTGCTGACTGCCAACGACGAGAACGTGATGCGTCAACTCAAGCGCCACCCCAATGAACGGTTTGTGGCGTTTTCCAAGTACACCCCTTATGCAAAGCTGATTGAACTGATCCGGTTTGGACTGACTCAGGCCCACATCGGTATGGTTGAGCTGCCCACGCCATCGAAAAGCTTGACCCACAAGCAAGAGGAGGTGATGGAGCTGATTGCCGCAGGACGCAGCAACAAAGAGATTGCAGCCGCGTTGGCCATCAGTGTGGAAACTGTTAAAGGCCATGTGAAAGATATTCTCGAACGTCTTCGCGCGAAAAACCGCATGGAAGCATCCATGATTTATCGACGCACTCAGATACAGGTCACCCTGCACGCAGAACCAAGCCTGCACAATAATTAGTCACCCTGTTAAATTCTCAACAATATGATGGGTTTAAGGTAGTTGTCCACATGCCATCCACCAGGTTGTGCCCATATTTTGGGGATATCTATGGAGGTGGGTGTGGTCATTGGTGGTGAAATCGGTAAACTCTCTACACGCATGTCTTATGTCCGACACGTTGTTTCCACAATGAACAAGCGATAGGGAGAAGAAGAATGAGCACCTCAGATGCAAATCTAGAAGAATTTATGAATGGTTTGAAGCGTCGAAATCCTGGGGAACCTGAATTTCACCAAGCCGTTCACGAAGTGGCTCAGCATGTGCTGCCCTTCGTTGAGAAAAACAAGAAGTACGATTCTGCACAAATTCTGCAACGGCTCACCGAACCCGACCGCATCGTGAGTTTTCGGGTGTGTTGGGAAGACGACGAAGGCAATGTGCGCACCCAGCGCGGTTATCGGGTTCAACACAGCAACGCAATCGGGCCTTACAAAGGCGGCATTCGTTTTCACGACAACGTGACTCAAAGTATTTTGAAGTTTCTTGCCTTTGAGCAAACATTCAAAAACAGCCTGACCGGCTTGCCCATGGGCGGTGGCAAAGGCGGTTCCGACTTCAACCCCAAAGGAAAAAGCGACCGCGAAATCATGCGTTTTTGCCAGTCGTTCATGACTGAACTGTGCAGACACATCGGCCCTTTCACCGACGTGCCCGCCGGCGACATCGGCGTGGGCGCGCGTGAAATCTCATACATGTTTGGCCAATACAAACGCATTCGAAATGAATTCACAGGTGTGCTGACCGGCAAAGGGCTTGCGTTTGGTGGCAGTGAAATACGTGTGGAAGCCACGGGTTATGGTGTGGTGTATTTTATGGAAGACATGCTGAGCCACAAGGGTTGGGATTTCAAAAACAAAGTGTGTGCGGTCAGTGGTTCTGGCAATGTGGCGCAATATGCGGTTGAGAAAATCATTGCCTTGGGCGGCAAAGTGATCACCATGTCTGATTCATCCGGCACTGTGCACGACCCTGACGGTTTCACTACGGAAAAACTGGCGTATGTGAAGGAACTGAAAGAGGTTAAGCGCGCGCGCATCAGTGAATACGTGAAGGAGTACAAGAACGCCGAGTACCTCGACGGCAAGCGGCCCTGGCATATTCCATGTGAATTGGCATTTCCTTGTGCAACACAAAACGAAATCAATGAAGAGGACGCCAAAGCCTTGGTGAAAAATGGCTGCATTGGTGTGTCTGAAGGGGCAAACATGCCTTCAGAAAAAGACGCTGTTGAAGTGTTTCAAAAAGCCAAAATTTTGTTCGCCCCGTCCAAGGCTGCGAATGCGGGCGGCGTGGCTGTGTCGGGTCTTGAAATGACTCAAAACAGCATGCGGCTGTCATGGTCTCGTGATGAATTGAATGAACGCCTGCGGGTGATCATGTCAGATATTCATAAAAAGTGCGTGCACTACGGTGCAGATGAAGAAGGTCATGTGGATTACCTGAAGGGTGCCAATGTGGCGGGCTTTGTGAAGGTGGCCGATGCCATGTTGGCCTATGGTGTGATTTGAACGCTGCAATCGCTTGAAGGAAAAAGGGGTGCATCACTGGGGCGCCCCTTTTGTTTTGTTAGCATGCATATCTTCAATTCCAACAGTTTGGCCACACCATGAAAGTTCTCATTGTTCACGCACACCCAGAACCCCAATCCTTCTGCACCGAAATGATGCGTCGCCTTAAAAATGGTTTCGAAGAGCAAGGGCATTCTGTCAAGGTGTCTGATTTGCATTCCAAACATTTTAACCCGGTGGCCAGTGCAGACGATTTCCCTGAGCGCAACAATCCGGATTACCTCGTGTATGCCCTGGAGCAACGCCACGCCTTGAAAAACAACACGCTACCAACTGACATTGCCGAGGAATTGGCCATGCTCAAAGAGTGCGACCTGTTGGTGCTGAACTTTCCTTTGTATTGGTTTTCTTTGCCTGGCGTGTTGAAAGGATGGATTGATCGCGTGTTCCTTTCTGGTGCGGTGTACGGCGGGCGCAATTTCTATGACCGTGGTTTAATGAAAGGCAAGAAAGCCTGGTTGACATTCACTCTGGGTGGGCGCGATCACATGTTTGGTGAGGGCGCCGTGCATGGCGAATTGAACGCCATGCTCAAACCGGTGCTGCGCGGTACCTTGGGTTACGCGGGCTTTGAGGTGTTGGAGCCGTTTGCTGCTTACCATGTGCCTTATATTTCCCATGAAGCGCGTGTCGATATGCTCGATCAATTTGATCTTGCAATTGCGAAGATTGAAGAACGCGCAATCTTGCCCATGCCGAGCCTGGAGCATTTCGACGCCCAGATGTACCCTCTGAAATGAGCTCACAACCGAATTGAACGATTCAACAAAAAACCCGCATGGCCTCTGCGCTATGCGGGTTTGCTTGAATCCTGATTGAAACATTTAAAAGAAAATGTCGATCAGTGGGTTTGTTGTTTTTGGTGTGCTTTTTACTTCATACCCAATTGCTTTTTGATTTTGGTGATCACATCAGTTTGAACTGATTTGACCAAAGTCTTGACCTGCTTTTCCAAGTCTTTGATTTGCTTTTGAACATCGTTCAACAGCTTTTTGCGCTCGGCCGCATTGAACACGGATTTCGCTGCAGACGTTTTTTGCTTGGCGGTGGACTTGGCTTTTTCCGCAGTTTTTTTGGCTTTCGTTGCAGCGTTGGCTACACTGGTTTTTGCGGCTTTCGCGCGGGTGGTCACCGCTTTCTTGGCTGCGGTTACGGGTTTCGCTGCTGCGGGTTTCTTTGCCGCAGGCTTTTTCGCAGCAGCGGGTTTTGCAGCAGCTGGCTTCTTGGCCGCAGCGGGTTTTGCAGCGGCTGAAGTCGCTTTGGTCGCAGCAGGCTTTCTGGCAGTGGCTGGTTTTGCCGCAGCTGGTTTTGCAGCCGTTGTTTTTGCCGCTGCTGGTTTTGCAGCGGTTGCAGGTTTTGCAGCCGCCGGTTTTCTTGCAGCTGGTTTTCTTGCTGGCGTTGCTTTTTTGGCAGCGGGTGCTGCAGGAGTTGCCTCAGCTTCTACTGGCTTTTGATCTGATGTAACCATGTTGTGTAACCTTCCTTAAACGGTGTGGTGGTTTATGTGTACATCAAAATTTATTGTGTGAAAAGCTTTTTTCATCAATACACATGCAACAACCCAAATGTGTGTGTGTAAGGTATTTTTTTTTGTCGTTTTTTATTCGCACCACGCAGGTGCGGTTCGTTCGTTTTTCAATTCAATTTCATTGGCATTGCTCTTGCTAAGTTCTTGTAAAACTCAACGGGAATGGCGGTGCTGTGTTCAAACATCTTTCCAATCTTTCTCATCACGCCGCTTGGCGTCGACAACTCGAATTGCTGCTGGATTCCACCGGCGAAGGCATCTACGGAATCGACCTTCGTGGGCGTTGTGTATTCATCAACAAGGCTGGCGCTGAAATGCTGGGTTATTCGCCCGACGAAGTGCTTGGACGAAACATGCACTATCTGATGCACCATTCCTATGTCAACAAGGATTTGATGCCAGTGTGCGATTGCCAAATTTTCAAGGCCTTTCGAAACAACAAAGGTTGCCGTGTAGACAACGAAGTGCTGTGGCGTCGCGATGGCACTTTTTTTCACGCAGAGTACGCCTCCTATCCGATTTTCGAGGCGCAGGAGGTGGTTGGTGCAGTGGTCACGTTCAATGACATTTCTGAGCGTGTGGAGGCACAAAACATTCGCGCCGCTGCGCAAGTGGAATTGGAGCGTCGCGTTCAGGAAAGAACCGCACAACTTCAAAAAGCACACGATCGCATGCGCCGTTTGTCTGCACACCTTACCACTGTTCGCGAAGAGGAACGCACACGCATCGCGCGTGAAATGCACGACGATTTGGGTGCGAAATTAACGGCGTTTGATCTCGAATTGAAGGCCTTGTCTTACCGCTGTGCTGACGATGCTTCTTTAAGCACACGCATTGAAAGCATGCTGGAACTGGCTCAGGGTGCGATGGACAGTTTGCGTCGGATTTTGTCTGACCTTCGCCCCGGTGTGCTGGATCACTTGGGCTTGTGGGCAGCCGTGGAGCATTTGCTCGGTGAGTTCACGCAACGCACATCGATTGCGTGCACGCTGGATCTGGAGCCCTACCTTGAACATGTGCGCTTGAGTAAAAACACAGAAACTGCTTTGTATCGAATTTTGCAAGAGGCACTGACCAATGTCAGCAAACATTCGGGTGCCAGTGCGGTGAATGTGTCAGTTCAAACAGAAGAGCAAGCCGTGATTTTCGAAGTTCAGGACAACGGCCGAGGCATGGCTGTGCGCAACCACCACACCGGTTTTGGCTTGATGGGTATTGAAGAACGCGCGTGGGACATCGGTGCGCGATGCAGCATCGATTCCAAATTGGGTCAGGGTGTGTGCATACGCCTTCGTTTGCCTGAGGTGCTGTCCTCATGAATGTCTTAATTGTTGACGACCACATGATCATTCGGCGTGGGCTGGTTCAAATCCTTCAGGAATTCAAAGGGCAATACGACATCGATCAAGCGCAAGACGGAGTTGAGGCGATGCAAAAACTCCGATCAAATCCCTTTGACGCCATGCTGCTCGATGTGGCTTTGGGGGATCGGGACGGCTTTGATGTACTCAAAAGCGTGCGCAGTGAATTTCCAAACTTGGGCGTGGTGATGTTGTCGGTTTATCCCGAGGCGCAGTTTGCGCTGCGTGCCATTCGAAGTGGTGCGAATGCGTACTTGAACAAAGGGTGCTCTCCATTGGAGTTGACGCAAGCCATTCAAATGGCCGGCACCGGCCAGGTTTACTTGACACCTGCCGTGGCTAACCTGATGGCCAATGATCTTCGAAAACCGACCGACAGGCCACGGCATGAACTGCTGTCCAACCGTGAAATGCAGGTGATGCGCCTGATGGCTCAAGGTGAAACGGTGCAGCACATTGCATCGGCCCTTTGCCTGTCAGGCAACACTGTGTCTACCTACCGGGCGCGTGTGTTTGAAAAGCTCGAAGTCAAGAACCTGGTTGAATTGGTGAACTACTCCAAACAGCATGGCTTGTAGTGCGCGTGTAGTGCTGTCACTACAAGACAATCACAAATGTAGCGATACCGGGAACACGCTTGCCAACGCACAATGACTTCACGTTGATCAGATTGCACACGGGGAAATTCAAATGGCAAGAATGCAAGGGTTCCGACTGGGCGTCTATGTGTTCAAAGAGGCTGAGGTGGTTGATTACGCCGCACCGTTTGGTGTGTTCTCTGTGGCCAAACGATTCGACCCTGAACTGGATGTGTTTCTGATCGCCGAAAGCATGCGGCCTGTTCAAACCCAAGCGGGTTTAACTGTGCTGCCAAACTACTCGTTTGCCGACACACCCGCCATGGATGCATTTCTGATCCCCGGCGGTTTTGGTACACGCCAGGAAATGAACAATGGCAATCTTCACCGCTACATTCGCTCACTACCCAAAGAGTGCCTGCTGACCAGTGTGTGCACGGGTTCGTGGATTTACGGCCGCATGGGTTTACTCGATGGTTTGTCTGCGACCAACAGGAAAGAGCCCGATCGCCTGGAGGCGTCGCACCTTGGCAAAACGCCCATTGATCGTCTTGCTGAAATTGCGCCCGCCTGTCGAGTCAGTCACGCTCGCGTGGTGGACGCTGGCCGGGTGGTGACGGGCGGTGGAATCGCCAGTGGCATGGAGGTGGGTTTTCACCTGCTGCGCCGTGCAGGTTACGACGAGGAATTCATTTCCGAAGTGGCTCGCGTCATGGAGTACACCAAGGCTTACCAGCAATATCAACACGACATTGATTACTTCAGGCCCGCATTGAACCGCGCGTCTGCTTGATTCTGCTTTAACGCAAAAAGGAGTTCACCATGTCTTTTTTCAAGAACCCGTTTGACCCAAACACCCGTCTTGGGATGCGCTGTGCCTGTGGGCAACACAGTAGTCAAGCTGAACACGATCAGCAATTGGCTGTGGCGAAAATGGAAGAACGCGCTGTTGAAAACGCAGTGATGCACGCTCTGTTCCCCAATGATCAACTGCGACGCAATTTCTTGCGTGCGGTAGGCAGCGGCACCGCCATGGCGGCAATCGGCAGCGTATTTCCTTTGGCCGCAGCCAAAGAGGCGTTTGCACAAAGCAACGGGCCGTTGGAAAAGCAGAAGCTGAAGGTGGGTTTCATCCCCATCACTTGCGCGACACCCATCATCATGGCGCAGCCCTTGGGCTTTTATGCCAAACACGGGCTCGATGTTGAAGTGGTGAAAACAGCCGGTTGGGCGGTGGTTCGCGATAAAGCATTGGCCAAGGAATACGACGCGGCGCACATGTTGTCGCCCATGCCTTTGGCCATCTCGATGGGTGCAGGCTCGAACGCCATTCCGTGGACCATGCCTGCTGTTGAAAACATCAACGGGCAAGCCATCACTTTGGCCATGAAGCACAAAGACAAACGCAACCCCAAGGATTGGAAAGGTTTCAAGTTCGCGGTGCCGTTTGATTACTCCATGCACAATTACCTGTTGCGCTACTACCTGGCGGAAGCTGGTTTGGACCCCGATCGCGATGTGCAAATCCGTTCTGTGCCACCACCCGAGATGGTGGCCAACATGCGCGCCGACAACATCGACGGCTTCCTGGCCCCAGACCCTGTAAATCAGCGTGCTGTGTACGACGGAGTGGGCTTTATTCACATTCTGTCGAAAGAAATCTGGTCGGGTCACCCCTGCTGCGCATTTGCCGCGAGCAAGGAATTTGTAACCCAGAATCCCAACAGCTACAAGGCATTGTTGAAGTCGATTCTGGATGCAACAGCGTATGCCCGAAAAGCAGAGAACCGCAAAGAAATTGCAGCAGCGATTGCGCCAACCAACTATTTGAATCAGCCCTTGACCGTGGTGGAGCAGGTGTTGACAGGCACTTACGCCGATGGCTTAGGTGGTGTGCAGAAAGACCCGCAGCGCATCGATTTCGATCCGTTCCCATACCAAAGTTTTGCCATCTGGATTCTGACCCAGATGAAGCGTTGGGGACAAATCAAGGGCGACGTGGACTATCGAAAAATTGCCCAGGATGTATTCCTTGCAACCGACGCCACCAAACTGATGAAGGAACTCGGTATGCAGCCGCCCAGTACCTTGGACAAATCATTCAGCGTGATGGGCAAGCCTTTTGATCCGAAAAAGCCAGAGGAATACCTCAACAGCTTTGCGATTTCGCGCACCAAGGGGTAAGAGATGAAAGATTTCAAGAAGCAGAAGTGGGCGCCTTGGGCCTTGTCGAGTTTGATCTTTCTGGTGATGATTTCCATTTGGACAGTGGCGACCCTACCCGAGCAAGCAGAAGTCATTGTTGACCCTGAATATGCAGCGTTGGTGGGCAATGCGGCGGCAACCGGGGGTGAAACCCCTTTGCCCACGCCGGCTGATGTGGGGCGCAAGTTGTACAACCATGTCAGTGATCCTTTCTATGACCGGGGCACCAACGACAAAGGCATCGGCATCCAACTGGGGCATTCCATTTTCCGCGTGCTGGTTGGTTTCGGTGCAGCGGCCATGGTGGCCATTCCATTGGGCTTTCTGATTGGCATGTCTCCGCTGTTGTACAAGGCGCTGGACCCATTCATTCAGATTTTGAAACCCGTTTCTCCATTGGCATGGATGCCACTGGCTTTGTACACCATCCAAGACAGCAACACCTCGGCCATCTTCGTGATTTTCATTTGTTCGATCTGGCCCATGTTGGTGAACACAGCCTTTGGTGTTGCGGCCGTTCGTAAAGACTGGTTGAACGTGGCCAAAACATTGGAAGTGGGCTCGATGCGCACCGCATTGCAAGTGATTCTGCCGGCGGCAGCGCCAACCATCATGACAGGCATGCGCATTTCAGTGGGTATTGCATGGCTTGTGATTGTGGCGGCTGAAATGTTGGTGGGTGGCACCGGGATTGGTTACTTCGTGTGGAACGAATGGAACAACCTGTCGATTGCCAACATCATCAGCGCCATTATTTTCATCGGTTTGATCGGCATGTTGCTGGATACCATGCTGGCCCGTGCGGCCCGCTTGGTGAGTTACAAGGAGTAATTGAACATGTCTGGAGTGAATATTTTTAGCAAGAACGCAGTGCCACCGGAAAAAACGGCAGCCTTCCTGCAGGTCGAAGGTTTGGTTAAAACCTACAAGCCGGAGGACACGAGCGTTCCCCCAGTGTTCGAGGCCGTGAACTTTGACATCCAAAAAGGCGAGTTTGTGTGCATCGTGGGTCACTCAGGCTGCGGCAAAAGCACCATCTTGAACATTCTCGCTGGTCTGGATGAAGCGTCTCAAGGCTACGTGATCATGAACGGCAAAGAGGTGGTTGGCCCATCGCTGGATCGTGGCGTGGTGTTCCAAAGTCACGCCCTGATGCCTTGGATGACCGCGCTGAAAAACGTCGAGTTCGGCGTGCGTTCGCGTTGGCCTGACAAAAGCCCAGAGGAAATTTCCGAGCATGCCATGAAGTACCTGGATATGGTGGGTTTGTCCAAGGCTGCCCACAAAAAACCGCATGAATTGTCTGGCGGAATGAAGCAGCGCGTGGGCATTGCAAGGGCCTTTGCCATTCAGCCGCAGATGCTGTTGCTGGATGAGCCCTTCGGGGCGCTGGACGCGCTGACTCGCGGCACCATTCAGGACGAGTTGTTGCAAATCGTGAAGGCCACCGGGCAAACCGTGTTCATGATCACCCACGATGTGGATGAGGCCATTTTGCTGGCCGACAAAGTGATGTTGATGAGCCACGGCCCGCGTGCCCGCATCGCCGAAATTGTTGAAAACACCATGCCGCGTGAACGCACACGCAGCACTGTTCACCACGACCCGCAGTATTACGCCATTCGCAACCACTTGGTGGATTTCCTCGTGAACCGCGCGGCACCTGCGCCAGCGCCCGAGGAGGGCAACAAGAAAGCGGTGGCGCAACACCAGCAACCCAAAATTGTTCAACCCGGTTTGCAGGCCTTGGACAAGGCAGGCAGTGACCAAAAACCCACATTGAATCTGTATCAAAGGAGTGCACCATGAAACGTACCGAAGTGACTGAAATGATTGTATTGGCCAAGCGCAAAAAGAAAGCAAGTTGGGGCGACCTAGCTGCCTTGATCGGCTTGTCCAAGGAATGGACTTGCGCCGCCCTGATGGGCCAAATGACCTTGACAGAAGAGCAAGCCAAAAAAGTGGGAGAGTACTTGGCTCTGCCCCCTGAGGCCGTAGATTGCCTGCAAGTGACACCATACAAAGGCTCCTTGCCCACCTCGGTTCCCACCGATCCATTGATTTATCGTTTTTACGAATTGATCAATGTGTACGGCACGACCTTCAAGGAACTGATTCACGAAGAGTTCGGTGACGGCATCATGAGTGCGATTGATTTCAAAATGGATTTGCAACGTGAACCCAACCCACAGGGTGACCGCGTCAGCATCACCATGAGCGGGAAGTTCTTGCCGTATAAAACCTATTGATCAACCTGCGGTAAAAAAGCAAGTGTTCACAGGTTAAAATGAAGATCCGTTTGCCCGGTGTTTCAGTCACGCACTGATTCGCGGGCAACTGTTTCATATTGATTAGGACACTGCTGTGAGCGAAACTACACCCAACACCCCTGACGAACTGGTATTGCCTTCCGGCGTTAAGCTGACTTTTAAGAAGCGAGGCACTGGCACGGTCAAGCCGACTCCCTCATCGATCGTCGAAGTGCATTACGAAGGCACATTTCTGGATGGAAAAGTGTTCGACAGTTCCATCAAGCGCAATGAGAAAATTTCTTTCCCATTGAACCGCGTCATCCCAGCCTGGACTCAAGCCCTGTGTGAAATGGTGGTGGGTGACCGCGCCATGGTGTTTTGTCCTTCCGATACCGCTTACGGTGCAGGCGGCGCTGGTCCCATTCCGCCCAACACGGATTTGGTGTTTGATGTGGAGTTGTTTGACATTCGATAAGCAGTCGACTCGACTCGACTCGACTCGACTTCGAACCCGTCGTCGAGTCTCCATGCTGTTTTTCTCGGCGACAGGAATGGAATTCACGACGAATGACGAGCAAGTGATTATGCGATCACGCGGCCTTGCGCAATTGAAGGCGTTTGGAGCCCCACTGAATCAGAAACGGCACCAAAGCCAATGCAGCGATGGACAGCACCACTTCCATCGAAATCAGCTCGCCAAGCGTTTCCACCTTGGCCAGTTCATGGCCGGCGTTCACATAAAGCGCAGTGCCAGGCAGCATCCCTAAAAAGCTCGTCCACAAAAATGTCCACGAGCGCACTCTGGTTAAGCCTGCCAGTAAGTTGAACAACACAAACGGAATCACGGGTGCCAATCTCAAGCCCAAGAGATAAGCGATTTCGTTTTTTTTAATTTTGGTGTTGACTTCATCGAGCCGATCGCCCAAGCGACGATGTACAGGCCCGCGCAACAGATGGCGTGCAAACAGCATGGTTAGCAAGGCACCCGTGGCCGAGGCTGCGGTGGAGGCCAGCAAACACACGCCAAACCCCATGCACCCGCCGCACACTAGCATGAGCACCCCCGCACCGGGCAGGCACAGGGCGGTCAGGCCAGTGAACAGCGCAAAGTACAGCGCTGTGATGAGGGTGGGGTGTTCCAGGTAATAGCCGTTGAGCGCGCGTTGCGCAGTGACCATGTCTTGAAGGCTGAAATCTGCGCTGACCCATGCCCACACCAGCAACAGCGCGACCATCAGGCCTGCCCATGTTTTCCAGTGTGTGAGATTGAGAAAAGAGTGCATGTCAGCCTTTTAAAACCACGGGCTCAAGCGCATCGCCCTGCGGCAAAATACGCCCAATGATGGCGGTGTGTTCGTAACCCAGTTTTTTCAATGCGTCCACGCAGGCCTGCGCCTGGTCGCCAGGCACTGTCGCCAGCAAACCGCCAGCGGTTTGAGGATCGAATATCAAAGGGTAGCGAGGGTCGTTCACATAATCGGCTTGGTTGCGAATCGCACGGCGCAAACGCACATTGGCAGGCTGCAATGAACTCACAATGCCTGCTTTCACGCAATCGAGCGCGCCGTCGAGTAAAGGCAAGGCCGACAAATCCAGTTCGGCGTCCACCTCGGAGGGCCGAGTCATTTCTACCAAATGGCCCAACAAACCAAAGCCGGTCAGGTCTGTACAGGCTTTGGAGCCGAATTCGCGAAGGCATTGTGCAGCTGCGCGGTTGCTTTTGATCATGGATTCAAGCGCACCATCGATCCACCGACCTTTGGTTTTCAGTTGGGGCAGGGCGGCAAACAAGGTGCCTGTGCCAATGGGTTTGGTCAGTACGATGGCGTCGCCCGGGCGCATGCCGCCTTTGATCATCACGCCTTCCATGCTTTCTTCAACCAGGCCATTGATGGCAAAACCCAATGCCAATTCTTTGCCCTCACCCGTGTGGCCACCCACCAAGGCGCAACCGGCCTCGTTTAACACCTCCACTGCACCTGACATCATCTGAAACAGCAATTCTTCAACCTTGGATTCCAGCCCGGGTGGCACTGTGACCACGGCGGTGGCTGATTGTGCCTCTGCGCCCATGGCGAACACATCACCCAGTGCGTGGTTGGCTGCCACTTTACCGAACACATAAGGGTCGTCTACAAAAGCCCGGAAAAAATCGACCGTGTGCACCATGGCTTTGCCTGGCGGCACCTTCACAATGGCTGCGTCGTCTGGGGCGTGCAAGCCCACCAACACATCATCACGATCCACTGGCTTCAAACTGCCCAAAGCGCGCGACAACACGGTTGAACCGACCTTGGCACCGCAGCCACCGCAACGCATGGCAATGGCGGAAATGGCTTGAAGTGATTCTTCTTTGGTCAGGGCAAGGTTCGTGTCGCTGGAAGGCGCCGCTTTACTGGCCATGTCCATGTCGGGGAATTCGCTGAATTTGGCCATGAAGCGCCGGTCGATCCAGTCTTTCCATTGCCAAACCCAGGCACCTGCAAAACCCAGCTTGCCTTTGGAGGCCACGGCGTACTGGTCGCCTGTGCTGATCAAGGCCAACCATGTTTTCTGTGGGCGGTATTCCACCAGTGTTTTGCCTTCTACAAACAGTTTGAGGTTTTTGGTCAGGGGTTTGCCCATGCGCACCGCAAACACGCCAGCTTTTTCAAGCGGGGTGCTGGTCAGGTTGGCGATGTCGCCGACTGCAAACACTTTGGGATCGCGCGTGGTTTGAAGCGTGGGGCCCACGCTGATGAAGCCGCGGTCGTCGAGCTCAAGGTCGGTTTGCTTCAGCCAGTCCGCGCCGCCCGCCTGGGTCACCCACATGATTTCATCGGCATGCAGCGTGTTGCCATTCCTGGTTTGCAGGGTGTGACCATTCAGTTGTACCACTTCTGCGTTGCGGTGAAGTGTCACCTTTCTTTCGGTCAACACCTTTTCAAAGCGTGAACGTACGCCCGAATTGTGGGTGGGAAGCACATCAGCATCGGCTGTGAACAAGTGAAATTCAAGTTCATCGGGGTTGCGCCCCATGGCCTGCAATTCATTGCGCAGGCGAAACTGCATGGCCAGCGTCAGCTCAACACCACCTGCGCCGCCACCCACCACCGCAATGGTGGTCTTGCCAGCGTGCGTTTTAACTCGCTCGAGCAAGCTCACCCAGCGTTGGTTGAAACGCGCAATCGGTTTGACCGGCACGGCGTGTTCAAGTGCGCCGGGCACCAGTTGAACCTGTGGCGTGGAGCCAATATTGATGGACACCGCATCGTACGCCACAGGCGGGCGATTCTTGCAAATCACCTTTTGGTTCACCCGGTCAATGCCAATCACCTGGTCTTTGAACAAGCGCGCGCCGGCAAACGTGCACAAGCGCCCCAAGTCGATGTGTACGTCGTCATAGCTGTAGTGCCCCGCAATGTAACCGGGCAACATGCCCGAGTAGGGCGTGTGAATGTCGGTACAAATGAGCGTTAAGCGAACGCCTGGCCAAGGGTTCATGCCAAACATGCGAAGCACGCCCACATGGCTGTGCCCGCCGCCTACCAGCACGATGTCGCGAAGAATGGGTTGTTCAGTTGTTTGCATCTTGTACTTCTGATTGTTGTTTGGCAGCTTGGTTCACCAATTGAAGCAAATGCTGCTGTTCTTCGGCGGGGGCAAACAGTTTGGCGCGCTCGGCGCATTGTGCCAAAAGCTTAGCGTACAAACTATTCTTACCCGGGGGCAGGGGTTTTGGATTCACCACATCGGTTTCCAGTTGAGTGAGCATGTTGGCCAAAGCATGGCTGTTGCCCACGGGAAAGTAGCCGGGGTAGTTGGCGCCCAACATGCCAATGTTGCCGTCCATGTACGAGGCGACCACGGGTGTGCCACTGCACACCGCTTCCATGATGACGTGTGCACCACCTTCCATTTTGCTGGCGTGCACCAACAGGTGTGCCCGTTGAATACGGCGACGCGTAGCCTCATGTGGCTGGTTGCCCAGCCACCGGTAGTTGGGGCAGGCTTGCATGGTGGCTTTGGCCATGTCGGCCAACTCGTCATCGAGAGGGCCGCCAATGTGGTCAATGAAAATGTTGGGGTAACCGCGCAACAGCACAGCCGCTTCCATCAGGGTTTGGGGCATTTTTTCATCGCGCAGGTGGCCGACCATCACCACGCGAAGCCGGGTTTTGGCTTTCTTTGCGGGCTTGCGGCTGGTGGTCGATTGGAAAATGGTGTGCACTTTCGCCTGGAAAGGCTCGGGCACCTTCTCGACGCCTTTTTCCTGTAACACGATGAGGTGGCTGGCCAATGCCAACGACTGCTGCGCTGTTTCATCGGTGTCGATGTCGCGATACAAATCAGTTCCGGTCAAAGCCAAAACCAAACCGGGGCTCCCATTGGTATCGCTGCCATTGGCTTGCGCCCAGGCCTGGATGGATTGCGCTGAGCGGCGCGCGTGCAGCGCAACCATGCACACATCGGCCTGTGTTTCAGTGCTGGCCTGCCATTGTTTCATGATGCGCACGTTGTAATGCTCGGACAGAAACTGTTGCCAGCGGCGCGCGGTTTGCCAGTTGCCGTTGTTGGAGTCGGCCAGTGCGGGGCTTACGATGGCAATGGATGGTTTGTTCACGGCACGGCACTCAAATGAATTTGCTACGGCATGAAGTGCGCCCCCTGCTGGTGTTACACTTCGAGTCCTACGAAGTTTACACGAGAACGACAATGCCCCAGCCCGACGACATGCCAATGATTCAGTGGTTCGAGGGCGAAGATGCCCGCACAGCGCGTTGGGTGTCTGAGCGAAATTTGGCGCCACCCAAGCGCGTGGTTTTGGCCAACGACACCTTGACTGCCGACATGGCCTATCGCGCTGCTTGCGAGGGCACGGCCCTGTTGTGGCAAAGCGATTTTCAAAACGCACGCCAGTTGTTGCAAGCTTTGGTGCGTCGCGTGGATTCCCATGCGGATCACAAAAAAAGCAAAAGCCTGAAAGCAGGCAAAACCCAGCCGGAGTATCCACAGAAGTTTAACCTGTACAGGCAAGCACAGGCACAACGTGCGCGCATTTTGGGCTCAATCCTGATTCCCTTGAATGCGGATTACACCATTTCACTGCGCCGAGCACCCGACGTGCAGGCTGCATGTGAATCGGCGTGGGGGGCTGCCAATCCAGATGGCGATGCAATCGTGGTTTCATTGCGCGAATTGCTGGGTTTGGTGGGGGCTTACGAGTGGCGTAAAAAAGGTGTGGAGGTGTCAGCCTTGGGCGACCCGCCCACCAACCGCATTCACCCACACTATGGCGTGTTCTCGCCTGTGCGCGGCGAGTACGTGGACCTGGTATTGAAAGCGCCTTTGCCCAAGGCCTGCGAGGTCAGTGGGACTGCGCTCGACTTGGGCACCGGCACTGGTGTGTTGGCAGCCGTGTTGGCCCACCGCTGGCTAAGCAATATTGTGGCCACAGACAACGATGTGCGTTCACTGCAATGCGCGCAGTTCAACGTTGACAATCTGGGCTTGGCCAAACAGGTCCAGGTGGTTCAGGCCGATTTGTTCACTGACGGGCAGTTTGATTTGGTGGTGTGTAACCCGCCTTGGTTGCCAGGCAAGCCGACTTCACCTATCGAACGCGCCATTTACGACGAAAACAGTGGCATGTTGAAAGGGTTTCTGCAAGGGCTCAAGGCACATTTGAATGAAGGCGGTGAAGGCTGGCTGATTCTGTCAGATTTGGCCGAGCACTTGAAATTGCGAATGCGTGAAGAACTGTTGGGTTGGATTGAGCAGGCTGGCCTGAAAGTGCTTGCGCGCATGGATGCCAAACCCCGGCATGGAAAGGCGTTTGACCAAACCGATCCTCTTTTTGATGCACGCTCGAAAGAAGTGACCAGTTTGTGGCGGTTGGGGTCTGCTTAGACCCGCGCCCAAAACACCGCAAATTTCTGTTCAGCGTCGGTGAATGGCGTGCACTGAGTAAAGCCGGCGTTTTTTAGCAAAGTTTCAAAGCGGGTCAGTGTCCACTTGTAAGAGTTTTCAGTGTGAATGCGCTCACCCAGTTCAAAGTGGCGCGATCCACCTTCCCAATGCACGGTGACATCCCGCAACGCTTCGAGATGCATTTCAATGCGGTCCAGGTCGGTGTTGTACAGGCCGACGTGTTTCCAGTCTTCCAGCTTGAAATTGGTGCCGGCCAGTTGGTTGAAGTGCAACAACATGTTGCGGTTAAAGGCGGCAGTCACGCCCAAGGCGTCGTCGTAGGCTGCTTCCAGCACGGCCTTGCTTTTGACCAGGTCTACGCCAATAAGCAAGCCACTGTCTTGAACTGGCGCACACACAGCGTGAATTTGCTTCAGAAACTTCAATGCATCTTCAGGGGTGAAATTGCCAATGCTGGAGCCCGGGTAAAACATGATGCGCGGCTGGCTAGGCCGCAAGGCCAAGCCATCAGGCAGGTTCAATTCGCTGGAGAAATCGAGGCCCACACCACTCATTTCAAGGGCCGGAAATTGGCGCTGGAGGCACTCCAGGGCGCTTCGAAGAAACTCCACCGAGATGTCGATGGCGATGTAGCGCTCGGGCTTGAACACATTGAACAATTTGGCTGCTTTTTCGCAGTTGCCCGCACCCAGATCGATCATGACTCCGTTGGCTGGTACTAGCTTGGCCAAAGCGGGCAGTTGATCGGCCAAAATAGCAGCTTCGGTGCGTGTGGGGTAGTACTCGGGGATGCAGGTGATGGCTTCGAAAAGCTTGGATCCCAATTCGTCGTACAGGTATTTGGGCGACGTGTGCGGCTTGGAGGCCTGCAAACCGGCAAGCAACTCCGCTCGAATGTGTTCCGCGTCGCTTTGGTGAATTTGGATGAAATCTGGAATGCGGTTCATGTCGGTTCTTTTGTTTGAATTAGCGCGTCATTATGCGGCGCAGGTGATAGCTCAGGCTGTCAACGATGGCCACCAGCAACAGCATGGCCGCCAGGATGGTGGCGGTTTTACCCATCTGAAACAGACCCATGTGGAACGACAACAACTGGCCTAAACCACCGGCACCAACCACCCCTAGAATGGCTGCCGCTCGAATGTTGTTTTCCCAACGATACAGTGCATAGCTCATGAGTTGGGGAATCACTTGCGGCAACGTGGCAAAGTAAAAAACCTTGAGGGTTGAAATGCCTTGCGTGCGCAGCGCATCGGCAGGTTCAGGCGGCGCGTTTTCAATGGATTCAGCAAACAGGCGACCTAGAACGCCGGTGGTGTGAAAGGCCAGCGCGAGCGTGCCGGCGAATGGCCCCAGCCCGGCTGAAATCAATAACAAAGCGGCCCACACCAATTCCGGAATAGAACGTAGTGCATTGAGAACCCAACGCGTTGGGGTTCGAAACAGGCTTTTGTCATTCGCATGCAATTTGCTCGCGGGTATGGCCAAGGCCAGGCCAGCCAGTGCAGCCAAGGCTGTGCCCAACAAAGACATGGCCAATGTTTCCAGTGTGCCCCAGCCCACGCGTTTCAAAAATGCGGGGTCGGTTTCCATGGGGAAAAATTCGGCGACGAATTTGCCCATCAAACGAAAAGCTTCAAATGACAGGAAATCGTTCCATTTCAGGCCCAAGGTCCAGAAACTGGCGACGATCAGCGCCAGCATGGCTGCCAGCAATGCAGCTGTGCCGCCTTGGATCACAGGCGGCGCTTTGCTCGGGCAGCTGGGTGGTGGCAACGGAGTACTCATAACAATCGCTTGCGGAAAAATGCACTGACTGCGTCTGCCAAGGCAACCAGCAAAATGAACACGATCAGCATGGTGGACACTTCACCACCATTGAACACTTTCATGGAGTTGTCCAGTTCTTGACCCAGGCCGCCGGCGCCCACAAAGCCCAACACCACCGATGATCGAATGGCGCATTCCCAGCGGTACACGGTGTAGGAGGTCAACTCCATCACGTTTTGTGGCAGCAGGCCATAGAGAAAGGCTTGCAGGCGTCCACAACCGTTTCGAAGCAAGGTTTCGGTTGGCGTGGTTTCACCGCTTTCAAGAATTTCCCCGTACACCTTGCCCAGCATGCCACCGTAGGTGAGTGCAATGGCCAGCACGCCGGCAGTGGGCCCCAAGCCAACCACGCGAACAAACACCAGCGCCCACACCAGTTCGGGAATGCTGCGCAGGAAGATCAAGGTCCAACGAATGCTTTGTCGAACAATGAAGGGAAATGCATTCATGCGACCCGAAATGGCAGAAATGGAAAGCACCCGTGTGGACAGAATGGTAAGGGGCATCGCGATCAGCAGGGCCATCACCATGCCAGCCGTGGCGATTGCCACGGTCTTCCAGGTTTCTTTCAGAATGCGGGCGAGCAGGTCGGGCTCCAGCACCGGCGGAAAAAAGCTGCCTATGAACTCGGCGCTGATGCGCATGTTGTCTGGCTCGAACAACACCGAGGGTCTGAACTCGGTGGCTTCGGTGAGAGGCCATAAAAGCAGGACTGCAAACACAATCCAGAACAGCCGTTGGTGCCAGGCTGGGTCCCGAGATGGCGTGTCGAACCTCGGGTTGTGGACAGGCAGGC
This sequence comes from Limnobacter sp., assembly GCA_964229025.1. Lineage (GTDB taxonomy): Bacteria > Pseudomonadota > Gammaproteobacteria > Burkholderiales > Burkholderiaceae_B > Limnobacter. Next base: position 243,580 of record CAXRAE010000004.1, read on the forward strand.
TACTCATCGGCAATTGTTGACCACAACGGTGGGCGCTGCGCGCTCAAACTGTTTTTCGATCATGTCGGTGTCGACTCGCCCGGTCAGTTCGTGTTCATACTGGGCATACAGCTTTTTCAGCATGTCAGGCGTGACTTGCTCTGTGGGTAAGTCAAATTCGATTTTGCCATGGCGAAGGCCAACAATCCGTTTGAAAAAGGCCAAGGCCATGTCCACTTGGTGCAGTGTGCAAATCAAGGTGGTGTCGGTTTGTCGGGCTGTGTCAGTCAAGGCGGACATGGCCTGCCGTGCGCGTGTTGGGTCCAGGGCCGACAAGGGCTCGTCGACCAGCCACAGCTTGGCTGGGGAAACAAACAGGCGCGCCAGGCCGACGCGTTGGCGTTCTCCACCCGATAAACGGTCAACCCGTTCAAAAATTTTCTCGGGCAGGTCCAGCTTGCTCAAGGCGTTGTGAGCCGCGGGAATGTCGACCGGATAAAAAAGCGATTTGATGCTTTGTGCCAAGCCCATGGCGGGCAAACGCCCAGCGAGAATCGAGGTGATGACACGTTGTCGCGGCGGCAACGGAGGCACTTGCGGCGCCACGATTAGCCGTCCACGCAGCTTTTGCAATTGTCGCTTGCTTAAGGACCAAGGCTGTTGCGCATCAATCTCTAAAGTGCCGTTGACGGGCTTGATCGTGCAAGACAGAACCTGAAGCAGTGTGGTTTTACCCGCTCCAGAAGGGCCGATCAGGGCGATTTGCTCGCCGCTGTCGACCTGCAGCGACATCTTTTTGATGGCGGGGTCGCTGTCGGGTGCTGCGGAGGGATGGCAGGCATCGATGGCCTGTATTTGAAGCTTCACTGCACTGCATTCCTCATGTTACTGCGAAGGCCTTCGGTGTGAAGGCCCCCTTGTTTCACCGGATTATAACAAGCCAGCGCTTTTTGCTGCACTTTCCAGACCTTTGTAGTTCTCGGGCTTGGTGTCGATGTAGCGTGTGGCGCGGTTCAATTTCAGGATTTCAGCGTGCTCAGGCACCGCTGGGTCCAAATCGAACAACGCTTGTTGAATCTTCTTGCGCAGCTGTTCAGGCATGTCTTGGTGCACTGTCCAGTTGTAGTTGTAGTAAGTGGGCGTGGTGTAGAACACGTTCACGTCCTTGGTGTCAACCTTGTTGGCGTCTACAAACTTCTTCCACACTGTGATGTCCAGCGCCGCAGCATCCACCTTGCCACTGACCACAGAGGCGATGGTTGCGTCGTGAGCGCCAGAGTAGGCGACTCGTTTGAACGCTTTTTCTGGTTCCAAACCAGCTTCGAGCAAGAAGTTACGCGGCATCAGGTGGCCTGATGTGCTGCTTTGTGAGCCAAAGGAAACCTGCTTGCCTTTCATGTCCTGAAGGGACTTGATGCCAGAGTCTGTTTTTGCGATGAATACCGATTGGAACTTGGTGTCTTCAACGCGCTGGGCGATTGGGATGACCTTGCCGCCGGAGCGGATGGACGCTTGAATGTGTGTGAAACCACCCAGCCACACCAAATCCACTTTTTTGTTGGCCAATGCTTCCACAGCAGCAGGGTAGTCGCTGACCGGTGTGAACTCCACTTTCATGCCCACTGCTTTGGACAGGTAGTTGGCCAAGGGCTCGAATTTGCGAATTTGCTCGGTGGCTGCTTCTTCAGGAATGGTAGAAACCTTCAGCACCTGCTCCGCATGCGCTGTGGCTGTAATACCGGTTGCGAAAGCGATGGCCGCTGCCGACAGCAAGCGTCGCGTGATTGAAATGGATGAACTTTTCATGAATTGCCCTCTGGGTTAACTACTAACGGGTGAAGCTACTCAAATTTACTAATTGCACTCATCTTGACACAAGCTCTCAGGGTTTCCCCAAGTGATCTGCGGGTATGTGCTGATTGATTTTAGCCTTTGGTCTGTCTGGCTGCTTTTAATTCAGCCGCCTGCTCTTCCCCGGTTTTGTAATGTGGCACGCGGAAGACCATGCGCTTGGTGCGTTGCAAGAAGCTGTTGCTGTTTTTTACTTCCTGTTCCCAGTACAGGTCGGACAGGGCGATGTTCTTCTGCATGTCCAGCTCAAATGCACCTTGCGAGACGTCACCACCAAAGATGTAAAGCTTGCCGTCGACCACTCGGAAATCTTGGGCATTGCCGCCCCATGGAATACCAAACATGATGCCGTTGGCGCAGTAACCGCCATATTGGGGCAGGTACTTTTCGGGCTGCGCGTCAAACAGGGTTTTGTGCTCTGCGCTGGCGAAGTAGAAAGTGACGTCGTTGTAATTGCTGCTGAACTGCTGGATGCCTTGAATGTAAGCGTTTTGGGTGAAGTAAGCCACCACGTCGGCACCAAACAGCATCACTCGGTCAGCGTCGTCCATGGCGACGGCGTTAACAGGCGAGTAGGCACTGGCCGGGTTTTGTGCGGTCATGGCGCTGCAGCCGCTCAATGCAATAAGCAATGTGCCTGTGGCCAACAATGTATTCATGCGTGAGAATTTCAAAACGGTACTCCTGTTGATGGTCATTAATTTGAATTCCCCGATCTGACCGCACGTGCGGTGAACAGTTCAACGACATTGGTTTGTTCCGGGGTGGTGGCCAGCTCGCGTGGATCTTCCACGTAGGGCACGGGCCAGCCCAGTAAGGCGCTGGCTTGCTCGCAACGGGCGCGAAGTGCGCGGTGGCTTTCTGCGCCCAAGTGCATGATTCCGTAGCGGTAGCTGCGAAGCCATTTGAAATCCCTGTGTAATTCTTTGGCGTCTTTGGGGAATTCGAATAACAAGGCGTCGGGAAACGTTTGCCAAAACGCTTTTTTCTGAACGAAGTTCGGAAAGTTGATTAGTGCAAACTGGTCGAAGGATCGATACACGAAACTGGCCGCCACTTGTGCGGTGGGCTTCGCTTTCGCAAGGCTCGCTGGGTCGATGCCATGCGCCAATGCGAACGCGATTTCATGCAGGTCAATGCCATCGACCCGCAGGTAAATGTCGGAGAACTGTGACGCCATGCGGGGGTTGAATTCAATCACGGTCAGCTTGTCTCGCGCTTCATCATAGAAGAACTCCATGTTGAATAAACCGTGCGTGAAACCAATTTCGGTCAAGAAGCGGGTGGCAACGCTGTGCGCCCGGTCTTGAATGTCAGCCTGCAATGCGCTGGGGTATTCAAAGCGCATGAAGGCATCGGTGTTGGGGTACATCACTTCATCAACCACACCAAGTTTGCGAACGTCGCCTTTGAATACGTACCCGTCGAAGTTGTACTGCTTGCCGCGCATTGGGGCTTCAAGAATCAGGCTGTGTGCGCTGCCTGCCTGTGGCAGTCGCTTCTTGGCGATGCGCTCGAAAGGCTCCACCAGGTGCTGGATCACCCACAATTCCCAAGCGCTAAAGCGCGTGTGCTCGTGCAGTTCTTCCTTCGTTTTGACCTGCTTTGACAGCACTGAAAAGGCCGCTTTTACCGGCTTGACAAATTGGGGGTAGGGGATGTTCTCCGGTATGGGTTCGCCGTAAGCGGCTTCTAGACGGGAATAGGCCAGGTTGGCTTCGGGGGCAACCTTGTCAAGCACTTGGCGAGCGTACAGTTTGTGTTGGCAGGCCAGAATGGCATTCACGGGTGTGCCGGGCCAACCCATTTTTTCAGCCAGCAGCGCCGCGCACAGCGCACCAAATTGTTCATGGTTAGAGGCCACGGCCTTCGCACCAGTGAGTTTGGCGAGCAATGCGGCTTTGGCGACAAAGCGTTCGGTGTCAAACCAGGCCAGGCGCGCATTGCTTGGAAAGGTGAACAGGTCAAAGCCTGACTCCACGCTGGGCCAGCGCGACTTCAGGCGTTTGGCGCCTTCTTGGTCCCAGTCGTAATTGAACAGCAGCAGCGTTTTTGGTTGGGGCATGGGGCGGCGTATCTGGAATGTTTATTGGCTTTTCACGTCATTCAGTGACCAGTCGTATTCGGTATACGCAATTGGCAGCGATTTGGATGCGAGTTTGCTGACTATTTCCGGCGTACTGCCCACTTCCTTGGCCCATTTTGCAAACACGTCTTTCACCTCGTTGAAGCCAAGGTGGCCTTGTTCGAAATCTTCGGAAAACCATTTGAAAATCGGACTGATTTGAAGCTCGTCCTGGCGAACCCGGTTGCGGCTTTTGTCAGTCAGAAAACGCCTCATGCTGTCCTGTAGCTGCTTTTCGAGCTGTGTGGCAGTGAAAGCCTCGTCGCGTAACGCTGGGCAGCCGATGCTGGCGCAGTTGACGGCAACGTGAATGCGAGGCTCTTTGTAGTTTGGGCGCAGTTGTTCGTGCTCAATCCAATCCAAATGGCGTTTTGCGCCCAGCAGGGTGAAAAATTCTTTCTTCCACGGGTTGCCGAAAAAACCGCCGATGTCTTTGATGGATTTGATTTTTGGGTACTCAGTCAAAATCAGCTCGATCGTGAACCCATTGTAGGCATTGATCAAAAACGCCATTTGCTGCTTTTGATTGAATGTTTGGAACGCCTGCAGACTTACGGCTGACCAAGTGGCCAATACTTGCTTGAGTTGCTCACGGTCTTTTTGAAAGCCTGCGTAATCCACCTGACTCTGCTTGTTGTCGGGCATCCACCTCACGTGTGTTTGCAACAACTTGTTCCAGTCGCTGTAATTGTGGTCGAAATCTGCAGCCTGAATCAATGGAGTGAAGGCAAGGCTTGCGAGTAGAAAAAGGTGTTTCAGCAATGTTCTCATCAGTTCTCTGTTCTGGCCAATTGGATGGTGTGCAATGTGATTGTGGCCGTGTTTGATCGGGGTCAACCCCTGGCTTGGCGCGCACGTTCAGAACTTATTCGCTGCGTGTGGAGTTTAAGTTACATCGAGTGCGTACAAGTCGTGTTGAGGCACCCGGAAGAACGCGAGTTGTTTAGGCTGCCCTGGTGGTGGCCAATGGGATGAGGCGAGCCAACACTTGTTTGAATCGTTCGCCTTGGCCTGCTTTTTCAGCGGCCCAGATTCTTCCCGGGGCCTGGGTTTCGAGGTCCCAAGGCAATTGGGGCTCTGATGACTGAATGATCACAGGTGTGTGTTCACAGTATTGCAACAGGAATTGAGCGGTGTCCTCGGCTTTTGAGTCGGTCACGTTCAGGTCAGAAATAAGCAGCTGGCAAGCACCGGGCGCGGCCTTGAGTTGGCCTAGTGTGCGGAAATACTGCACCTCTACGGTGTCTTTGAGCAGAATTTCCAGGTGGGTTTCAAGCACAAACCGGTGTGTTTCAAAATCTTCAAGGCAGTAAATGATTGGTTTCACGCGCTGATTCCGGTCAAGGTGGACCATAAATGTTACGTGAATCAAACTGAGGGTGAGAAATGCCCCTGTTTCTGGTCACTCGATCGGGGGTAGATTGTTAAACTAAAACCAGTCGAATCCGTTAAACAGTCAGCCGTAGCAAACTTTGAGTGAGCATCATGAGAAGAGCAGGGGTTTTGGCAGTGTTGTCCGGTGCCTTGTGTGCGGGGCCGGTGTGGGCCTCCGATAGCGATTTGCCTATCTGGATGCAAGAGCGGTTTGAACCTATTCATTACGACCTGACTCGTCTGGTCGATGATACTGCGCGTGGCATCGACAAATTCTTTGGCACCGAAGACAGCTTGTTCGTTGACAACCAATCATTCTTGCGAATTGGCACCGAGGCTCGACTTCGGCCCGGTGAGTCCAAGCTTGATGGCAGCGTGCGTTTCAAAGTAGACCTGCCCACCACGAAAGACCGGCTTCGATTGATCATTGAAAGTGACATTGAAGAGTCGCTTGGGCGTTTCACCGAACAAGGCATCAGGGAAACCCGCGGAGGCGAGCGTTTCGACACCAACAATTCTGCGGTCGGTCTCGAACAGCGTTCATCGAAAGACCCTAAAGAGCAATGGGTACAAGGTTTGGGCCTGGGCGTGAAGTTTGGTTTGCCTCTAGATCCATATCTGCGCTATAGCGCTGTTCGTCAGTGGAATTTCGGGCAGTCTGCGTGGCAGGCCAATTCAGTGAGTCGCATTACACAGTTCAATCAACGTGGTCTGATCGCCAGGACCAATTTTGACATCAGCCGGCCTTTGGATGTCGAGAACACCAAGTATCTTCGTTTTCAAACCTACGCTGAATATCAAGACATGCGGGATTCCGTGGTGTTTTCCCAGACTGCAGAGATCAATGAGGTATTGGATTCGCGCACAGCCTTGCGATACTCATTGATTGTGGTCGGCGAGAACAGGGGGGCCCCCACCGTCAAGGATTACATCCTGCAAGTGTTTTATCGCCGGGATATCCACAAGAACGTGCTGTTCATGGATATTATTCCGGAGGTGCATTTTCCCCAATCAGGCAACGAGAAGGAGTATGTGGCGATCACTTTTCGCTTGGAGGCATTCTTTCGCGGTAATTTCAGTCGGGGTCTGTAGGTTAAATCATGTCAGATCGCAAATCGCTCGTACCTTGTCAGAAAGCTGTCAACCTCTCCTTTCATGGTCGCCCGCATCGTCGTATAAATGGTGAATCCCACTCGGTGGAATCACACACGCAGGCGCCTGCTGTAGCCAGCACTCAGGAGGCGAGCAAGTAATCAGCGAAATGCGTCTTTTGGGGATGCGGATCATAAGTTGGCGCCGATTACCAAGGACATGAAGTCCTTGTCCTTTAGTGGGTCATAAAATGCGTTGTCGTCATAAAGGCTCACACTAAGATCCGCAAAATATTTGCCCGACTGGATTTCACCTTTTAGTCCAAGGCCCAGGTTCACCCGGTCTTCGAGGAAAACACCGTCTGCCGATGTGCCCATGAAGTCGTGTGAGATGAAGGCGCGTGGCGAAACATTGATGCCCGCCAGCAGGTTGGGGTATTGGAACACGGCCAGCAGACGGTAGCCAGCGGCGGTCTCTGTGGCAAAGCCATCGACCGCGCAATAACGCGGGTCGAGATTGGCCGATGCATTCACACCGAGGTCGCATTGCCCATTGTTGTAAGTGGCGTGGGAGGCAGCGCCGAAAACGGGTGCGCGTCCAAAGCGTTCTCCAGTGAAAGGGTCTCCGATGCCTTTCCACATTTGTGCGCCAACTTCACCGATCAGCGCAATGGCGGATGCGCCCAATCGCCTTGGAAACAGTTTGATGGTGGAGGCTTGCATCTGCACCTTGTCCAGTGGTTTAGAGCCAGCGAGCACAACGCTTCCGGGGGCGCCAGCGTTGGCCTGGGCCCTGTATTGCATCAGTGGACCAGTACCAGTGGCCGCGCCTTTGATGAGGTCGGGTGTGTTGTAAGGTACGGGGTAGTCTTTGGTGTAGCTGACTTCGCCAAACAAAGACCAACCGCCCACTTCTGTGGCTGCAGAAAAGCCGAGCACCTGAATGTCTTGTGCTCCCCAATCAAAGAAATAACTGAGGCCAGGAATTTGAAACAGTGCGCCTATGCCCTGGCCGGAAAAAATTGAATTGCTGTTGTTGGTGGGGCGGTTCACCAGGCTGAGGTTTGGAATACGTTGATGATAATTCACCGCGTACACCCCGAACTCGGTACCCAGTTCGGCTGCAAAATAACGTGTGGCCAATCCAATTTGGCCTTTGTCGCTTGGTCTGCGCTCGGCCGCTTCATCCATTTTGAAATTCACTGTGGCCGCGCCAATTCCCAGCAGTGTGGAGGCGGGGCCAATATTGTTGCCGTTGGCAGTCTCAACCCTTGCATCGCCACCACCGGTCAGTGTTTGCCGATCAGTGTAGCGGCTGAAGTTGATGAACGTGCCTGTGCCACCCAAGGCCAGCGCCCCGGGGTTCAGCCCGGAACCCGAATTGCCACAGTTAAGCAGGTCGGCCGGAGAGAACAGGGTGCCACAGCCATCGATGACGACTTTCTCATGATTGAGCTGCGCAAAGGCTTCAATGGACAAGCTTTCGGTGGCCTGAAAGTTGGCGTACATTTGCGGGATGGGCAGAAATACCTCTTTCAATTGCGCGCCCGGCCTTCTCAAGGCTGCCACATCGAAATTGGAATATTGATTCACACCGCCAAGCACAAACAAGGCCTCACCCCAAGTGACCACTTGTCGACCAAACTTGATGGTTAGCGATTTGTCCATGGGCTCGAAGCTGGCAAAGGCAATAGCGTCGAGCACTTGAAGGTCTTCAAAGCGGCTGCCGTCCGGAAAGCCGGAGTCGTTGGGTTCCTGATTCCGAATGTAGGCATTTTTCGAGGAGCCGTGTGGCACGCCTTTGTTGGGGGTGTGGAAGTCAGAATAGGCTTTGGCGCGCACGAACGCGCCCACGTTGTCTTTGGTCAGTTCCAGTTCACCTACCGCTTTGGCAACGCTGCTGAACACCTCGTTCTTGCTGTAATTGAGGTTGCCATCATCGACGGTGTTGCTGGCGGCGGTGCCGCCGTTGCCGATGCTGACCAGTGATGCACTGGGGTTTTCAAGCCGCATGGATGAACCCACTGTCATTTCCATCGCCCAGCGCCCGCGCGTGCCTGCAGGGCCTTCGAAATCGCCCGCAGAATGGGTTTGGGGGCTGCACAGCAAACAAACTACTAAGACTGCCAGGTTTGATTTCATGGTGTGTCTCCTCATACGCCGTGTTTTTTTGCACGGTGTTGTTCTCGTTTTCCTGCATGATAATCAAAAAATTGACAGAGTGTAAACTTTTAATTAAAGTCGCTGTGATTGTGCCCCTGCATCCACCAGAATCGAGGTTCTCATGTTGCTCAAGCTGATTGTTGTGTTGATGGTGATTTGTTTGCTTGCCGCCTTGGTGTATCGGTTTTTGCCGCGGGTGCTGGGTATGCTCGGCTTGCACCCAACTCGCCATTTCGAGTCCCAGGCCATGAATGGTAAGCGCGCTTTGGTGATTACCACCAGTCATGGCGTGTTGGGTGAAACCGGCAAAAAAACCGGGGTGTTCGCCTCGGAAATGACCGTGCCGTATTACGCTTTTCTGGATTCAGGCATGCAGGTTGATGTCGCAAGCATTGAAGGTGGTGTGGTACCCGTGGAACCGATTTCTGTGAAATGGCCATTGGCTACGCCTGAAGACCGGCGCTTTCTCAAAGACTCTGATTTTCAAGCCAAGGTGCATCACAGTTTGGCTGTGGCAGATATCAATCCGCAAGTTTACGATCTCTTTTTTCTGGCTGGGGGCTGGGGCGCTGCCTATGATTTGGGGCAGTCGGCGGTGTTGGGCGAAAAGCTGTCGGCGGCTTATCAGGCCGGCAAGGTGTTGGGTGGGGTTTGTCATGGCCCCCTGGGTTTGATTCAGGTGAAAGATGCGCAGGGCGAGCTGGCCATTTCTGGCAAGCGCCTGACGGCGGTCACCAACAAGCAACTCAGGGAGCTGAAGGTGACGCTGACACCTTTGCACCCCGAGACCGAGCTGCGCAAACGCGGTGTGAACTATGAATCGATGAATGGTTTGCGCGACATTTTTGCAAGCAAAGTGGTTCAGGATGACCGGTTTGTCACTGGACAAAATCAAAACGATGGGGCAGAAGTGGCGCACCGCATGATGGGTATTTTGGGGGGTGTTGCCCAATAAATGACATTGTTGTGATTGTTCTGAAACCGTAGATGATTCGGTGAAGTACCACTGTATCAAGGGTTTGAAGCGGGAGACAAAACAATGACAACGATACAAAACAAAAACAGGGTGTGGCAGTTCAGTGCCGTGGTGGTGGCGGTGAACATGTTGGCCGCCTGCATGGGCAGTGATTCGCCTTCAGGGCCATCTGGTTCGGTGGCGGGTTCGGGTAACCCGACGCAACCCAATGAAAATCAGGTGGTGCAAACGGCCATTCCAAAGGCCACTTGTCGGCCCGGGGACAATCCAGAGGCTGGTTTGCAGGGGCAGGTGCCTTTGTCGGATCGGCTGGCGCTGTATGGTGGCAACCACTGCAATTTGGACTTGGTGGGCCAGTTAGAAGGCGAGGGCACAAGCTGGCAGCACGCTTCTTATAAAAACTGTGCCTATTACGGTCAGGCTTACGCGTTGACCGCTGTGTCGCCCGCCGAACCCAAGCGTCCTTCGTTGATGCGCCCGGGCACCGTGGTTGTGGATGTGTCGGACTCATCCAATCCCAAAGATGCGGGTCGTTTGACCTCGGTGTCGATGATCGACCCATGGGAATCACTGAAAGTGAATACGGCTCGTGGCTTGCTTGCCGCAGTGAACAGCACCAGCTCAAACAACGGAGGGCCCGAATTTGATGTGTACGACATCAAGGGCGATTGCACCCAACCGCGTTTGCTGTTCAGTGGCCCCCTAGAGGACACCACCGTGATTGGCCACGAGGGCGAGTGGGCGCCCGATGGCCGCACTTATTTTGGGGGTGATTTAACTCAGGGCCAGTACTATGCCATCAATGTGGATGACCCTCGCAACCCCAAGTTCATCACCAAATTCACCCCGCCAGTGGGCGTTCATGGTTTGTCGGTCAGCCCTGACGGTACGCGTGGCTATGTCACGCTGTCGGGCACCGCGCGCAACGAGGGTAATAACACCAACGGTTTTGCCATTTATGATTTCACGCCGATTAGCACACGGGCCGCCGACCCCACGCCCAAACTTTTGAAAGAAGTGTATTGGGCCGATGGCAGCGTGGCGCAACACACCATTCCAATAAAAGTCAAAGGCCGTGACTATTTGGTCGCTGTTGATGAGTTGGGTTCCGATGGCGTGGAAAGTGCAGCGAGCCGGATTGTGACCTGCGGTTCCGGGCGTTTGCCGTTTGGCATTCCGCGTATTTTTGATGTAACCGATCCGATGAACCCCACCTTGGTGGCCAAGCTGACTTTGGAGATCAATCAGCCAGAAAATTGCCCGCAAGCGTCAGCCGACACCGCGGGCCTTGCGTTGTTTGGTTATGACAGTCACTATTGTGCGGTTGACAACCCTGCGGATGCCAAAATGCTGGCGTGTAGCTATTTCAATTCAGGATTGCGTTTGTTTGACATCACCAACCCCGGCAGTGTGCGCGAAATCGCCTACTTCAACCCCGCCATGTTGCCCGGGCAGAAGGGAGGTTCAACCTTCAACGTGACTGGCAATTGTTTCGGTGCGGATTGGACATCCTCACAGCCCCACTTCGCCCTGGATCGAAATGAAATTTGGTTCACTTCCCAGTGTGCGGGGTTTCAGGTCGTCAAGATTGATCCAAAGGTTATTCCGAAATGAAAGAAGAAAAAGGCCGGTTTTCGCGCCGTGAAGTGTTGGTTTTTGTGTTGGGTGCAATGGCCGGTGTCACAACAACCAGTGCGGGGTTTCTGACCGCACCGGTGTGGTCCAATGGCGATGCCGCTCAGCCCGTTTTAGACCGTCGTATCGATATCGGCTATGCGCAAAGCATGATTCAGCATCACAACCAGGCGCTGGTGATGTCAAGTTTGATTGAAGCACAAGCCAGTGAGCCGGTGGCTCGGCTTGCTCGCAGCATCATCAAGGCGCAAACCAGTGAAATTGAGCAACTCAAAGGGTGGCTGATTGCACTGGAGGCCCCCATGATTCCAGCCGACGGTGACTGGATGGGCTGGATGCGAGAGGTGGATTCCCTATTGAATATCAACGAGCGCTTGTACCTGGCCCGTTGCGACAATGACCCCAATGGCATGGAGGGGCTGGCCAGTCCGGCACAGATCAAACAGCTGGCTGATCAAAACACGCCCATTGAGGCGCGCGAGCAACTGTTCCTGCAATTGATGATCAAACATCATCTAGGCGCTGTTGAAATGTCAACTTTGCCTGTTCGCCACGCGGCCACGCGCTACATGCGCCACTTGGCCTCCCATGTTGTAGAAAGTCAATCGCGAGAAATGGCACTGATGAAAGGCTTGCTGGCTCGCTCTTGAATGTGAATAATCCGCTGTATTATCAGTGCTTGCCTGTTGATCAGGCTGTTGTCATTTGAGTGTTGTTTCATGCCGTCGATATTTGCGCTTTGCGCTTTTGTTTTGCTGGTGTTCGGGGGGTATGGTTATGTCAATCAACCCGCCCAAGAGCCACCTTGGCCAGAGGCTGTTCCCGGCTTTGCTTTCTCGCCCTACCAGCAGGGCCAAAGCCCGGTGGACGGCATTGAACCGACCTTGGCTGACATTGAGCGTGATTTGTCTTTACTTGAAGGCAAAGCCAAAGCCATACGCACGTACACCGTGGCTGATGTGTTCGGCGAGATTCCCCGGGTGGCCAAACAGCATGGGTTGAATGTGGCTTTGGGCGCCTGGCTGAGTGCAGATCGGGACGCCAATGCCGAAGAACTGGACCGCCTGGTTTCTGTGGCGCACAGCCCACCCTACAACGTGGTTCGTTTGATTGTCGGTAACGAAGCCCTGTTGCGCGAGGATCTTAGCGTTGAGGAAATGATCGATTACCTCAAGGCCGTGAATGCCCGCACCGACATTCCGATCAGTACTGCGGAGCCTTGGCATGTATGGCTGAAAAATCCTGAGCTTGCAGAACATGTGGATTATCTGGCCGTTCATTTGTTGCCATTCTGGGAAGGAATCGCGCTGACTGATGCTGTGAATTTCACCATGGACAGCTACAAACGTTTGCAGGAGGCTTTTCCCGGCAAGCCCATTGTGGTGACGGAGGTGGGCTGGCCCAGTCAGGGAAGAACGATCAAGCAGGCAGTGGCTTCACAAGCCAATCAAGCCAAGTTTCTGAGGCGCTTCATTGATCGTGCGGAACAACAAGGCATGGTGTTTTATTTGATGGAAGCGTTTGACCAGCCATGGAAATCCGACATTGAAGGCAGTGTGGGTGGTCATTGGGGTGTATTCGACGCGCTGCGCGAACCCAAGTTTGAGATGCGAAACCCCATCATTGCGATTCCGGAGTGGCGCATGCTGGCCGCAGCGTCCATCTTGGTGGCTTTGGTGCTGACCCTGTTGATGTTCATCGATGGCGGTGCGTTGCGCAACAGGGGGCGCACCTTCCTGATGTTCAATGCATTTGTGGTGTCGTCGCTGATTATTTATGTGATCTACGATTTCACCTTGCAATACCACACTTGGGCCAGTGTCTTGGTTGCAGTGCTGTTGCTGTTGGGCATTGTGGGTGTATTTTTGATCGTGCTGGCTGAATCGCATGAGTGGGCTGAGGCCATGTGGTACAGCCATCGCAAACGCTTGTTGAAGGTACCGCCCGAGGCTGAAGATCGCAAAGCCTCCGATCAGCCGTTTGTGTCGGTGCACGTGCCAGCGTATGAAGAGCCACCGGCAATGATGATAGAAACACTGAATGCCTTGGCTCGCCTGGATTACGACAACTTTGAAGTGCTCGTGATTGATAACAACACCGCCGACGAGGCCACTTGGCGGCCTGTTCAAGCGCATTGCGAGAAACTCGGCGCCAGGTTCCGGTTTTTCCATGTGAAACCGTTGTCGGGCTACAAGGCTGGGGCCTTGAACTACGCGCTGGATAGAACCAGTGAGCAGGCCGAGGTGGTGGCTGTGATCGACGCCGACTACAAGGTTCGTTCCAATTGGCTCAAAGACCTGACACCTCAGTTTGAAAACCCAAAGGTTGCCATTGTGCAAGCGCCCCAGGATTACCGAGATGGTGGCGAAAGCCTTTTCAAGGCCTTAGCGTGGGCCGAATACAAAGGCTTTTTTCATTTGGGCATGGTCACACGCAATGAGCGCAACGCGATCATTCAGCATGGCACCATGACCATGGTCAGAAAAGACGCGTTGGAGCGAGCAGGCCGCTGGGGTACAGACACCATCACGGAAGACACCGAGTTGGGTTTGCGCGTGTTTGAGGATGGCCACGAAGCGGTTTATATTGACCAAAGTTATGGTCAGGGTCTGATTCCTGATACGTTCACCGATTACAAAAAGCAACGTTACCGTTGGGCCTATGGGGCCATGCAAATTCTGCGTGGGCACGCGGCGCATTTGCTGGGCATGAAGCCCAGCCAGTTAAACCGGGGCCAGCGTTATCATTTTTTTTCCGGTTGGTTGCCCTGGATTGCCGATGGGTTCAACCTGGTATTCACTTTGATGGCCGTGGTTTGGTCGGCATTGATGCTGTACGACCCTTTGATTTATAACGCACCGCCTTTGCTCATCAGCGTGGTGCCGATCATGTTCTTGACGTTTAAGTTGACAAAGCTCTTCGTGCTGTATGTGTGGCAGGTTCGCACCACGGCTGGTCAGGCTCTTGGGGCCACGCTGGCAGGTTTGTCCCTGAGCTACACAATCGGTCGGGCCACCTTATCGGGATTATTCATCGGGCGGAAAATTCCATTCATCCGCACACCCAAGATGGCCACACGTGTGGCTGTGTTCCGCGCAATCAATACCGCACGGGATGAATCTGTTTTGGCGGCTGTGTTGTTGTGTCTGGTAACCGTGATTTATTTGCAGCTCGGTTTCGATTCCCGCGAGAACTTGATGTGGTGCGTGGTGCTTGTGCTGCAAAGCCTGCCCTTTGTGGCGGCTTTTGTGGTGTCGCTGATCAGTGCGCTTCCCGCCCGTGCGGGTGTGCTCGATGAGCAAAACGCCGGGTGATTTCGACAGCCCTGCTTTTCGGGTTGCTTTTCGATTTGTTTGATAAGTAGTGATATGCGTTGGCTTGATACCAAGAACACAGTGAATGCCCATGGGCTGGGCTGCAATGCGGCGCAAGTGGCGTTCAAATGGCCGTGGCTTACGCCGTTGGTGCAAGGCTTGGGCTTTGTGGCATTGCTGCTGTTGCTCAACGCGGTGCTCAGTTTTAAGGCCATCTGGCCCACCGTGTACATCGCACCCAGCCCACAGTTGTCGTTTGAATTTGTGGTGTTGCTGGTCGGGCTTAGTGTTTGGGTGGCCAAACGAGGCAGGCCAGCAGCCTGGTTTGTCGGGTCGCTGGCCGGTTTTTACCTGTTGATGGGTTTGGCGCACTATGCCGATGTGGTGGTGCCCAACCTGTTGGGCCGACCTGTGAACCTGTATTGGGACTTTCCGCAGCTACCGCGTTTTCTGTGGGTAACCGCACAGGGTTTGCCCTGGTGGGTTTCCGCTGCCGTCGTGGCGAGCACGGTTGCAGTGGTGTGGGTGTTGCACCGCATTCTCGTTTGGGCATTCGAGGGTTTGATGGATGGGCTTTGCATGGTCACCAAACGCCTGTGGTGGTGGTTGGTTTTGTGTGTGCCTGTGGGTGTTGTGGCTGTGAATTACGCCACCGTGCCGGAGCCCGGTTCCGTATTGGCCAGGCCCGTGGTGCCCAATTATTCGATTGAACTGTCCAAGTTGTGGGACATGATTTCCCCGGAACGAGCTGCGCGTTTGTTGCCAGACAATACCGTGATCAACGAGGCGTTGACGCAACCAGAGGGCACCGTGCTGCCCGCTTTGGCCGGTCGGGATTTGACGGTCATGTTTCTGGAAACCTATGGCGCGGTGCTGTATGACCAGCCGGAGTCATTCAATGCAGTGCAGGCGACGCGACAACAACTGGAGGAAAGCATTCTGGCCAGTGGTCGGCATGTGGTGTCCGCATTTTATAAATCCCCAACGATTGGGGGTGCGAGTGATTTGGCGCACATGTCTTTGCTGGCGGGCAT
The DNA here is from genome assembly GCA_964229025.1 of Limnobacter sp. Classification (GTDB taxonomy): domain Bacteria; phylum Pseudomonadota; class Gammaproteobacteria; order Burkholderiales; family Burkholderiaceae_B; genus Limnobacter. The sequence continues at coordinate 259,122 of CAXRAE010000004.1, forward strand.
GGATTTGACCGATTCAAGGAAACACGATGTGTTGCTGACCACCGATCGCCCCACGCTGATCGACCTGTTTCGCCGGGAAGGGTACGAAACATTTGGTGTATACCACTCTGTGGGTTGGGATTGGACTGAGCGGTCGTATTACAACTACGACGTGTATTTGAGTGGTCCTGATCTGAATTATCAGGGCCCTGCATTTGGCTTTTGGAAGATTCCGGATCAATTCGCCGCTGCCAAGGTGGATGTGCTGTTTCCACGAACCGACGACGCCAAGCCTCGCTTTAAGTTCTTTCCGACCATTTCAACCCATTTTCCGTTTCACCAGGTGCCTCCCTATCAGTCTGACTGGTCGAAATTATTAGGTCCCCAACCGTATGATCCGATACAAGCAGCCAAAGCGCAGGCAGAACCCGTGAATTGGGACAATATGAAACCCGATTATTTGCGCAGCATTAATTACGCTCACACCTGGCTGGCGGGGTACTTCAAGCAACCGGAGCCCAGGGAAAGCGTGTACGTGATGATTGGTGACCACCAGCCCACAGGTAGTGTTTCAAGGCAAGCAACCCCATGGGATGTGCCTGTGTTCTTGGTGTCCAAAGACAATCGCTTGCTGGATCGATTTCGTGCCATGGGCTTCACCAACGGCATGACTCCGAAGCGAAGAGAGCCACTTGGGGGTATGCACGATTTAACCGGGGTTCTGTTAAATGGTTTTGGACTGGAAAAATCAACCACCCGCTTTGCCAAAGCTGCGCCTTGATCAGGTTTGTATGGGTCGCCGACAAATGAAGTAAGGGCTATTCCCGATGAATGCGGGCTTGCGCGATCAGGAGAAACTGTCCAACATAACAGGCACAACTTGTTCTAACTTCTCAGGTAGCAGCGCATGGAATCCACATCAAAAGAACCCGCACCACAGGATTTTTCGGACCGGTTTGCCAAATCACTCACCATGTTTTTTCGTTGGTTTGCCGATACGTTTTTTGCAAAACGGTATGGGCATCGCGCAGTCGTTCTGGAAACAGTGGCTGGTGTTCCCGGCATGGTGGCTGGCATGTGGATTCACTTGAAAAGCTTGCGGAAAATGAAAACCGGCTATGGCCCGACCATTCGGACCTTACTGGACGAAGCTGAAAACGAACGCATGCACTTGATGATTTTCATTGAAATTGCGAAACCCAATATGGGTGAGCGGCTTTTGGTGCTGTTTGCGCAGTTGATCTTCTGGCATTTCTACTTTGTGCTGTATGTCTTTTTTCCAAAAACAGCGCACCGCATGGTGGGTTACTTTGAGAACCAGGCCGTTGTCAGTTACACCGACTATTTGGCCGAAATTGACGCAGGTCGAATCGAAAATATTGATGCGCCCAAAATCGCCATCGATTATTACAAGCTATCGCCCGACGCAAAGTTGCGTGACGTGGTGATTGCCGTTCGAAACGATGAGCAAGGGCATGCCGATGTGAATCACGACATGGCTGATCGCCCACTTCAGGTGTAGGCCTGGGCTATCAAGTCACCCCTTCAGTGGCTGCGCCAGAATCCACAATCCAACACTGGTGAACACCACCATCAGCAACAGCATGGGCAGCTGGCTTGCCGCGGCGCGCCCGGCAGAGGGTTCCAGTTGGAGCGCTTCACGGTGCGCCAACCACACCGCAGCCACGTGCCCCAGCAAAATCAAGCCAACCTGGCTTGCCCAAATATTGGCCATGTCGGGCAGCCACGGCAGCCGGCCTGTGATGGCCGTGCCAAACAGGTTCCACCCCCAGCCGAATGGGTCTGAAGCCAGGCCGCGAATTTTCAAGCCCTGATTAAACAGCAAAGTGTAGTAGTGGGTGACGTGGTAAACCACCGCGATGGGAATCAGGCTGGGCAGGTAACGGCGCATCAACATGCCCAAACTTTGCTGGCTGCCGGAAAGCCATTTTCCCAACATGAGAAACACCGCGAACAGGGCGAGATAGAACAGAGGTGAGAGTATCAACAGCACCACTTCAAGCCCGATGAACCACGGGCGCACGGTGAGGTAAATTTTTAAAGGGTGGTCACCAAAGAATGCTTCCAGCCAGCCGAATGGGTCGAGCCAAAACACGTTGAAATACACTTGTGTTTCGCGCAGCCCGTCGTAGGCCGTCGATGACAACAGAAACAACACAAACAGGCATTGCGCCGGGTGCCACACCCGCAAGCGTTGAAGCTCTGCAAAAGGCAGGCAGATGCGCAGTCGGTGTTTTCCATCGCCCCTGTTCGACACCCAACGCAATGGCGAGCAGGCTGCGAACAAACGAAACAGCACAGCGAACATTTCACCGCGCTGAATCCATTTGCGTGTGCCCCACAGCGCCATGCCGAGCACATTCACCACAGCAAGGCCGATCAGTAAAAAGGCCAGTTTTTTCGGGTTGCTGTGAATGAAGAGTTCAATGCTGACCAAGCCCATGAATTGAAGCAAAGCGGGCCAATGCCCAAGCCACTGGGGGTACTTGAACCAGCCTTTCCAGCGTGCAGGCAGCAGGAAGCGCCAAGGGTGTGCGTGTTTGTACCAATCACCCACAAACATGGACAGGTAAGCCCCACCAAGTGCGAACACAATCCAGAAAAAGGTCATGTTGAAGTTGCGGTGGCTGTCGTTGCTGCCGATCAAGCCCGTCACTATGCTGAACCACAGCGCAGCCAAAAGTGCCAGTGAAAAGCTTGATCGAAATGCGTCAAGCCAGCGGCTTGGAATGGCTGGCACGGGCAACACGGCGTTGGCTTTGAACTTGACAAAGAAACGCCCGCCAACCGCCAGCAGCAAGAACGACAGGATCAACGCCACCACTGAGCCCACGATGTACAAGCCATACGGCATGGGCAATTGCACGGGTTCACCAAAGGCGTGCGCCCACGCGGGGGCCGGCGCCACCAGTGGTAGCGCCGCCAAAACAATGCGTTGGATCATCGTGGGTTGTTGCGGTAGTAGGCGTTTTCCCACATGCGCACATACACCTCAGCCGAGTTGTACAAGGCATCAAGCCCTTCAGCGCCACCTTCAAGGCGCACTTCTTCAACGAAGTCGGCCACCATGCCGTAGTGTGCCATGCCCACTTCGTCGATGTGCCAGAACTTGCCGCTTTCAGGCACGGTCAGCAAGTCCACTTTCATGGGTGACAACGATTGGTAGCGTGGCCCCCAACCTTCACCACGGAACAGGGTAAATGGGTATTGAACGGGCTTGCTGTCGCCGCCACGTGGGCCGGGGTGGCCACCAAAACCGTTGCCATCGGCACCATAGCCCAGGCCGAGCAAGGTGTTGTTCATCCCAGCTTTGTTGCGCCAGAACTTCAGCTTTTCCAAAAACTCGACGTGCTTGATGCCGTTGCCTTTGTAGGGGTAAATCACGCCGCCATGTTTGAGCATGCGCACGGCCTGGTCGCTGGTCAGGCCACCATGCGCATCGTGTGAAGAGGCCATGGGGTAGGGCGGGTTCATGGTTTCAGCCAGGTCGAGCATCAAATCCTTGCTGTGGTAAGCGGCGTGGTCGATGTCAATCACGAAGCCGCGGTTCATCAAGGCCTTCAAGGCATACATGCCCAGGTCGGTGACCGTGCGCGCGTTACAACGCTTGCCATCCGGGTACAGTGGGGTTACGCCACCCACAGCTTCCAAAAGCATGTTGGTGAATGCGTTGCTGCTGCTGCCGGGCACGGCGGTGGTCATGTTGGTGCCAGGTTCACGCACTGAGGGCTCGTTGGCAGGGAAGTCTCTGCACTCAGTCGTTTTCCAGAACGCGCCGGTGTCCATGAAGTTCAGTACATTGATCACATCGCCACTGAAAATGCCTGCGCCACCCAAAGAACTGTCGATGTCATGGAACGGGTACACGTGGCGTGCACCCAAGGCCCACAGTTTTTCAATTTCAGCGTCAATTTGTGCCTGGTCGCATTTGCGGATTTCAGTGCCACCGGGCAGGAAGGTTACACCGCAGTTAAACACTTGCGCCACTTCCACGCCCAGCACAACAGCGAGCTTTCCATCATTGGCCACCTCGCGGGCTTCAGCCGGGCTCTTGACGATTCGGTACCAGCCTTTGCCGGGGCCACCGTATTGTGCATCGATGTAATCCTGAACGTCATAGAGGTACTCAACCTGTTTGGTGGCTACGCTCATGTCGTCGCAATCCGCTTCCGGTTTTCCAGAAATGGTGGCACCGAAACGGCACAGCGAAGCAATGTTGGTGCCGTGGTTGACCATCAAACGAAGACCTGCACGCCAGGCGCGCTCAACCCAGGCGTGGTACATCACTTGGTGGGTCAGGAAGTTGCGGCGTGGCCAGTCCACAAAAGTGGGCCAGCCTTGTGTGTCGTGTTGGGCGCCTGGAGTGCCCTCCAGCACGTTGTTGCCGTCTCGAATGCCATTGGGGCCGTGAAAGGCTTCACAGTTGTGAAGGGCGTGTGAAACACCAAAGCGATGAACCACCTCGCCATACAACACGCCACCGGCCGATGGGCCAACGCTGCCGTCGAGTGACATTTCACTGGACATGCCCATGTGGGTGTGGGTGTCGGCAAAGCCGATGATGGGTTGGTTCACACCGCGACCCTTGTAGGGCTCGCCCTCGGTGCTGGTGGTCATTTCTGGGTAAGGCGTGCAATCGGTGTCGGGGATCAGACGGAAATCGCTGCGTTCATTGGGGCTTGATGTCAGCACCAGCCCACCGGTTTCATCGAGGCCCAAAAACTGACCTTGCGCATTGGTGAATTGAAACAATTGCTTGGCTTGCTCAAACTTGGCCTGGAACACAGCATCGTCTGTTGGCTCGGCGCTGGCCACCAACACATTGCCTTGGGTGGTCACCATGTTGCGGTCGCTGCCGTATAGCAAATAGCTGCCCAATTCTGTGGGGCGTAGCGTGAAGCTTTCAGCCTCGGTCGCAGGGCCTGCGCCGTAGCGCGCTGCAGCAGGCTTCACAAACTGCCGGCTAAACGCCGATTGCAAACCAAAACAGCCATTGGCCACGGAGAACTGCGATAAAGGCGTGTTCTCAGACGGGTTGGTGGTTTGCCCGCCGCCTGCTGTGGGTGCGCTGGGCGTGTTGCCCTCCGACATGCAGGCTGTCAGCAGTGCAAGCACGCTGGTGGCCAAAATGGTGTGCAGTTTCATTGAATATGTCCCCGTGAATAATTTTTAGGTGGTCGGGGTTATTACTGAGCAGTGGCATCTTTTAGATGCGTGAAATATCCACAGCAAGCTTCCAATGTCAAATTGCCGACACTTCCGCCCGTAAGAAGCATTTATTCCGCATCGAGAAAGCGGTGGGGCGGTGCGTTTCAGCGCTGTGTTAAATTAGCCGCGTTGGCCCATCGTAAAGGCTTTGGGGCTTGATTCGCTGTTTTTTTATGGGTTTTCCACGTTCATGAATATCAAGGCACGCGTCAAATGGTCAAGGTGCTGGTTTTGCCCGCAGCCATTGCAGTCATTCGTGCAACCGGGCCCAGTGTGGTCAGTTTTATTGCTGCTGGCCCTGTGGTGGGCCATGCCCGCCCATGCAGCGCCGCAGCGTGTGGTCAGTTTGTTGCCTTCACTGACTGAAACAGTGTGCGCGCTTGGGGAGTGCGAGAAATTGGTGGGAGTGGATCGTTATTCAGACTGGCCCGCCTCGGTGAAAGCCTTGCCGCAGCTCGGTGGCGGCATCGACCCCAACATTGAAGCCATTGTGGCCTTGAAGCCCGATCTGGTTTTGGTGGCGGAATCTTCCCGCGCGACCCAACGTTTGCGTGGTCTGGGCTTGACGGTGCTTGCCCTGGAGCCCAAAACCCACGAGGAAGTGCAAACCGTGATTGAACAGGTGGCAAAAGCCTTGGGCTTGCCCGCCGGGAAGGCCCAACAATTGTGGCAAACCGTGGATGGGGGTGTGCAGGCGGCTGCGCAAACGCTGCCAGCGAAAGCACGGAGGGTGCGCGTTTACTTTGAGGTGAACCGCGCGCCGTACGCAGCCAGCGAATCGTCATTCATCGGGCAAACGCTGCGAAGGCTTGGCGTGGGTAACATCGTGCCTGCGTCATTGGGGCCTTTTCCAAAACTGAATCCTGAATTTGTGGTGCGCGCCAACCCGGATTTGATCATGGTGGGCAGCCGCAATGTTCAAGGACTCACGGAACGCCCGGGCTGGCAGCGATTGCGAGCTGTGCAACAGCAACAAATTTGCGTATTCACCAGTGAAGAAGAAGATTCAATTGTGCGCGCCGGGCCACGCATGGCGCATGGTGCCGCGTTGTTGGCTCAGTGTGTCGCCAGTCATCTGAAAACGCTGCAGGGCCAGGGTGCTGGCTCATGACAAACCCCTCGGCGTTGTTCTTCGGTGTTGTATTGTTGGGCCTTGGTGTGCTGCTGACCGCTTTGGGCTTGGCGGTGGGAAGCACTGGGCTGGATTCGATCTGGCAGGTGTGGGCTGACCCGGTGGCGAGTCAGATCGTATTCGACATACGCGCACCTCGCAGCCTGGGCGCTTGGGCTGCGGGCGCCTTACTGGGTTTGGCCGGCGCGGTGGCGCAAGGTTTGTTTCGCAACCCCTTGGCTGATCCTTTCCTGTTGGGCAGTGCATCGGGAGCATCGCTGGCGGTGGCCATGTCATTGGCGGTGCTGGGTGTGTCGCCGTTTGCTGAAGCCTTTCTGGTGCGGGTGGGTTTGACAGGTGCCGCTTTTGTCGGCGCCGTGGCTGCAGTGCTGTTGACCCTGACTTTGGCCCGAGGCGTGCAACACACCTTGCGCCTGTTGTTGGCCGGTGTGGTGGTGGGTATGGTGTTGGGCGCACTCACCTCCTTGGTGACCATCGCAGCGCCGCACACTTTGCAGGCCATGCAGGCTTTCGTATTGGGTTCAACCGGATTTGTGGGCTGGCAGTCGCTGGGCATCATGTTCGTGTGTGGCGTGTTGTGTTTGGCAGTGGCCTGGTTTTTTTCCCGCACGCTGGATGCGCTCGCCCTGGGGGAGTCCACCGCACAAAGCCTTGGCATGCCGTTGGCGTCTGCACAAATCGCTTTGGTGGCTGTGGTGGCCTTGGCCACCGGTACTGCAGTGGCACACACGGGTCTGATCGCCTTTGTGGGTTTGGCTGCACCCCATTTGGTGCGTTCTGCCGTGCGCACCACCCATGCCCAGTTGGTGGTGTTGGCCAGTTTGATGGGTGGTGTACTGTTGTTGGCCGCCGATGTGTTGGCGCGTGGCCTGTTGGCACCGCAAGAAGTGCCAGTGGGTGTGCTCACAGCCACCTTGGGTGGGGGTTATTTGTTGTGGCTGATGCACAGAAGGGCAGGGTGATGCACACATGAACAACCCCTTGGTATTTGAAATCAGCGATTTGTGTGTCTCGCTGGGGGCATCAAGGCACCCGCGGCCGGTGCTCAAGCATCTGAATGCGGTGGTGCACGCAGGCCGCTGGACCTGTGTGGTCGGTCCAAACGGTGCGGGCAAATCGACTTTGTTGCGAGCCCTCGCCGGATTGGTACCGACGCAGCGTGGCGAAGTCAGGTTGCATGGCAAGGCGCTGGCGCAATACGCCGACCGCGACCGCGCGCAATCGGTGGCCTGGCTTGCACAAGGCGGTGCCGACCAGGCCGCCGACGATTTGCTTGTTTATGACATTGTGATGTTGGGGCGGTTGCCCCACCTGCCCAAACTTGGATTGCCTGGGCCGCGCGACCACGAGGCGGTGAAGGAGGCCATGTTGCAAACCCGCGTGTGGGATTGGCGCGATCGGCCGCTGGGCAGTTTGTCGGGTGGCGAACGCCAACGCGTGCTGCTGGCGCGTTTGCTTGCTGTTCAATCCGATGTGCTGTTGATGGACGAACCTTTGACCAATCTCGATCCGCCTCACCAGGCCGATTGGGTTGCCTTGGTGCGCAGCCTGGTGGCACAAGGGCGAACGGTGGTTACCGTGCTACATGAAATTTCATTGGCATTGCTGGCTGATGATTTGCTGGTGCTGCAAGCAGGCAAGGCCTTGTATTGTGGCCCTGCCCAAAACAGTGCGGCGCGAGAGGCCATGCAGACCGTGTTTGATCATCGGCTTTCCGTTCATAGCATTGACGGCCGCTGGATCGTGCTTCCAAACTGACAGCGTCAATATGGATAGACTGGACATGACCACACCTGAAACCTTGACCTTGAATATCGACGGCTTGGCCCTTTCTGCCTGGGTGGATGGCCCGGACCACGCGCCTGTAGTGATGTTGGTGCATGGTTTTCCAGACACGCCTCACGGTTGGGATGGGGTCACCCAGGGCCTTGTGGATCAAGGCTATCGAGTGGTGCGGCCGTGGTTGCGTGGGTACACACCCGAGTCGGTGGTTCGCACGGCCAGCTTTGATGCGTACACCGCGGGTCTTGATTTATTGGCCTGGAAAAAGCATCTGGGAGTCAATGTGCTGCACTTGGTGGGGCACGATTGGGGCGCAGTGGCCAGCATGGTTGCTGCTGTGCAATCGCCCGATGATTTTCAGTCGCTCACCTTGTTGTCGATTCCGCCGTTTCAGAAGTTCTGGCGAGCCTGGCGCTTGTTGCCTAGGCAATTGCAGCTGTCTTCTTACATGTTGAGCATGCAGGCAGGCAATGCACCCACACGCATCACCCGACACGATTGGGCAGGCCTGAAGAAGCTGTGGTCAAACTGGTCGCCCAACTGGGAATTCACCAATTCGTTTGAACCAGTTAAAAAGACATTTGCAAGCCTGGATGTGGCTTGGGCAGCCACGCGCTATTACCGCGCGTTGTTCACCATACACAAATCAGCCACCCGAAAACTGTACAACACGGCCATGCAAACGGTGTGGGTTCCAACGCTGTTTCTGGTGGGTGAAAACGACGGTTGTATGCAAGCTGGTTTGTTTGAAACGCTTGTTGAACCCAAATGTTTCCCGATGGGGGTTGAGGTTTCCGTTCTGCCCAATTGCGGACACTTTTTGCACATCGAACAACCGCAAGCTGTGCTTGGGGAGTTGATTGCTCACCTCGAGGACAACGTGGTGTTGTAGGCCACCATGTTTATTTGCCGGCCGCAAACTGATTGAGGTTTTGCAATTTTTTGCGCTCGGTTTGTGCTTCCAGTGTTTGCAATTCAACTTGTAGCTGTGCGGTCTCGGTTTGCAGATCGAACAGCAAGCCACGCAAAGTGTGCAAGCGTTGCGCCTGCTCCCGGTTGTTGTTGAGGGTGGTCGAGGCCAAATCTTGAATCTGTTTGTTCAGCGCCTGCGCCTGTTCTGTTTTGTTGTAAATCAAGGTGCGCAAGTCGTTTTGCTCACGCACCATTTGATATTGCTCTCGGCCAGCCTGATAGGCCGGTGTCATTTTCTTCACGATGGCGCCTGTGCATTGGGATGGAAACTGCGCACCAGTGCTTCCAAGGTTCAATGCAGTTTGTACGGTGCAATAATTCTGCAAGCCTGCATTGAAGCCTTCCAGGTAAGGTGCGAGTTGAACTGCCACGCCTGTTTTTGCGCAGGCGTTTCGATGGTCTTCAATGCGGCCTTGTGTAAAACCGTTGGCGGCATCGGTGTATCCAATTTCTTTCCAGTCCGCCACACGGCATTCCTCCACACTCAGGCTTGCGCAAGCGCTCAATGTGAACATGGTGAAGGTCAACGTGATGGCTCTAAGCATGCTGGGGTTCTCTTAAACTAGACGGTGTGTTGGGTTGAACAGCTGTTATTGCGCACGTTACAGGCAGTGTCAAGGTTTTTAGACAACCCGATGGGAATTGGGTGTGGCTTTGTGGATGCTGCCGAATGAACCCTGCTGAATCCCGACGAGTGTATAGTCTTGTTCCATACACCCACTGGAGGTACGCCTTGAAATCGTCGCCCAATCAAGTAGTACCAAACGGAAAAGTGGTTTTGATCACTGGTGCAAACACGGGCATTGGAAAGGTCACTGCGGTTGAGCTGGCGCTCCAGGGCTATCACGTGTTGTTGGCCTGCCGAAGCGAAGAGAAAACCCGCCCTGTTTTGCAGCTGATTGAAGAACGCAGCCAGGGTAAAGCACAAGCGGAGTTCCTGCCCTTGGACCTTGGTGATCTTCAATCGGTGAAGGCTTGTGCGGAAATTTTTCTGAAGCGCGAGCTACCCCTTGACATACTGATCAACAACGCTGGCTTGGCCGGTGCCATGGGTAAAACCAAATCCGGTTTTGAACTGGCCTTTGGGGTGTGCCATGTCGGGCACTTTTTGCTCACGGTGTTATTGCTGCCGGCTTTAAAAAAGGCAAAGCATGCGCGTGTTGTGGTGGTGGCCAGCCGTGCGCACACCCGTGTTAAAACACTCGATTTCAATACCTTGCAGCAACCCACGAAAACTCCTGGTGGCCTGAAGGAATATTGTCAGGCCAAATTGGCCAACGTGCTGTTTGCCAAAGGTTTGGCCAAACGAACGGCAGGAACAGGTATTCACGTGTATGCATTGCACCCCGGTGTGGTGGCCACAGAAGTGTGGCGCAAGGTGCCCAAATTGCTTCAACCGGTGATCAAGCTGTTCATGATTTCACCAGAAAAGGGCGCGCAAACAACGCTGTATTGTGCAACCAGCCCGGATGTCGCCAATGAAACCGGTCTGTACTATTCCGATCAGCGTGCACTGAAAGGCTCTGCCGCTGCACAAGACGCCACACTGGCCGATCGCCTGTGGCTGGAATCGGAGCAATGGGTGGCGAGTTACCTCATCGATTGAAAATTTGTTAAATATTGAATATAGGCGCATTTGTCAATTTTGTTCGTTAGACCAAATTGTGTCATGAAGGCATAGAATATTGTTTACCTTTTGAAACGCTGAACAATGGTCATGAACCCTTTAGACAGTCGTCGAAACATGTCATTTTTGTGGCTGGCCATCGCGTCTGGCTTTGCCATCGCGATTCTATCGATCGCTTTGATTTGGCACCAGCGCGCTGAAAACCACACTCGTTTAACGGCAAACCTGGCAAACACTGCCGAAATTACCGCCGCTCAAATTGAATCATCCCTCGATGGTGTCGATACACTCCTGAAAATATTGGCCAGGCGATACGAGAATTACAATCTCTTCGATGCCAATCAACGTGCGTTCCTGGAGCAACAGCTTCGCAATGAACTGGTTTTTTACAGTATCGCGTTGCGGGTGGTTCTGGCCGATCAATTTGGCAATCAGCTGATCAACACCGGGGTTCCGTTTGGTCACGAGGGCGCTTTACCCAATCTGATTGATCGGCAATATTACCAACGCGCAATCGCCGGAGAACGGGGTTTGATGTACGAAGGGCCAGTGGCGGCCAAACTGGATGCCAGGGAGTCGATGTTAATGGTTCGCCCTGTGGAGGGAAGCGATGGGGCATTTCAAGGCATGGTGATTGCCGTGTTGCCCACAGAGCGGCTGGGCCATGGCTTTGAGAACATAGATTTGGGCCGCCACAGTGTGGTTAATTTGCGCACCACTGATTTGTCTTTGGTGGTTCGTTATCCTGTCAATGATTCTTCAAACGAACTGATTGGCAGTATCAAAGCACCCGATGCCCTGAAAGAGCAGATTGCGAATAATCCTGATCAATTGCAGCACATGCTGCGTGCCCGCTCAGCGATCGACGGCGTGGAACGCGTTTACACAGTCCAAAAACTTCCACATTCTCCATTTTGGTTGTCGGTTGGGATGAGCGAGGCCGAGTTCGAATCTGGCTGGCGCCTCACGGGCGGTTTGGTTATGGCAACCAGCGCCTTGGTGCTTTTGATGCTGTTTCTGGGCGCCCGGAAGCTGGATGCCTATCGATTTGGCTTGGAGCATCAAGTCGCCGAGCGCACCAAGAACCTGACGCAAAGTGAAGCCCGTTATCGCGCGCTTGCCGAGCTTGATGAAACGATTTTTGAGGCCATGCCTGTGGGCTTGGCGGTGGTCAATTCCAGGGGCGAGATCACCAGAGTGAATGCACGCCTGGTTGATTTACTGGGCTACAGTCGCGAGGAGTTGGAGGGCTTGCCACTTCGTCATGTGTTACCTGGAGAGCCTTCAGGTTATGCCATTCGCAAGGACAAGCAACAGATCCCGGTGGATTGTGGTTTGAGCGATGTTGGCGAGGGTGCGGACCATTCACAGATTTGTATTGTGATGGACATGTCTGAAGTGAGGCGCCATGCGGATGAATTGGCACACGCGAAAGATCAGGCTGACAATGCTCGCCTGCGACTCTTCAATGCAACCCAGACGGCTGGAATCGGTGTCTGGATATGGAATATTCAAACAGGTTCCCTGGTGTGGGACCGGCACATGTTTGAGCTGTATGGCGTAGAAGCACTAAGCACCGATCAGGCGGTGCAATACGACATGTGGGCCAATCGGGTTCATCCTGCTGATTTAGCGATGGCAGAAGACCGCATCAAAGATTTGCTCGACGGCACCGGCCCCTACAACCCGGAGTTTCGTATCGTGTTGCCCAGCGGCGATATTCGTTACATCAAGGGCAGTGCCTTCATGGAATGTGATGCGCAAGGCCTGCCACATTACATGGTCGGCCTGAACCAGGATGTCACTGAAATGCGCCAATCGCAGCTGGATCTCGAAGAGGCTCAGCGATTGGCCAAGGTGGGGAGTTGGCGTTTTGATTTGAATTCTGAGCGTGTGGAATGGTCTGCTGCGTTGTACACCATCTTCGGTCTTGATTCGCAACAAGCCGCACCAGACCTTACTGCGCAAGCCAGTATTTTCACACCCGACAGTTGGGTGCTTCTTCAACACTCTATCGGCCGAGCCATTGATGTGGGCGAGCCTTATGCTATTGAGTTGGAGTTCAAAAGGCCTGACGGGGAACTGTGTTGGATTCTCGCCCGAGGCGAGCGTGTGGTGGATGCAAAAGGCCACCCAGTGTTGTTGCGCGGCACCGCCGCTGACATCACCTTTCAAAAGCGCCAGGAAATGCTGCTGAAAGAGGCTCGCCTGGCCGCTGAATCGGCCAACCATGCGAAAAGTAACTTTTTATCCATCATGAGCCACGAGATACGGACTCCGCTCAACGCAATCATAGGAACGAGTTATCTGCTTGGCCTGGATTCGCTGACTGACAAACAACGTGTCGACGTGAGCACCATCAGTGCCTCAAGTAAAAGTCTGCTGGCTTTAATCAATGATGTGTTGGATTTCTCGAAAATTGAAGCGGGTGAGTTGGAACTGGAGCAGCAACCTTTTGCGTTGAAGGAAACCCTTGTTGACCTCAAGGACATGTTTGCTGCACTGGCCTTGCAGAAAGGACTGGTGTTGAATGTCGACGAGGTACCAGAGAGCTTGCCCCCGGTGTTGCTGGGCGATAGCAATCGACTCAAGCAAATTCTGATCAATCTGCTGAACAACTCGATCAAGTTCACGGCAGCTGGTTCAGTTGAATTGACGGTTACTGAATACTCTCCAGGTCAACATGATCAGGTATTCCTGCGCTTGGAGGTCAAGGACACCGGAATCGGTATTCCTCCTGAGGCCCAAAGCAGGCTGTTTTCGCCGTTCATGCAGGCAGAGGCTTCCACCAGCCGCAAGTACGGAGGCACCGGTTTGGGTCTTTCGATCGTCAAGCGAATCACCGAGCTGATGCGAGGAAATATCCGTGTGCAAAGCGAGGTTGGTTCGGGCACGACGTTTACTTTGGATTTGCCATTTGCCATTTCGACGGTCGATCCCGGCATGTTGTCTGACAGTGCGCTTGACTGTCGTCGGTCAACATTGAATGAAATACCTGCACCGGCGCCTGAACTTGCTCAACCCGTGGTTGTTGATGATTCGACTCCAGGCGAGCTCAAAGGATTACGCGTCATGGTTGTTGACGACAGTCAAATCAACCTGCAAATCACGCGGCGAATACTTGAAAAAGAGGGCGCAGTGGTCACCCTGTGTGGCTCCGGTGCGTGTGCTGTGCAACACATTTCCGAGCAAGTTGCACCGAATGTGATTTTAATGGACCTCCAAATGCCCGAAATGGACGGTTGCGAGGCAACCTTGCGAATCAGGCAACAATTGGCAGATTACATCCCGATTTTGGCACTCACCGCAGGTGCCACAACCACCGAGCAGGATCGGGCGTTGGCCAGTGGAATGACTGGTTTTCTGACAAAGCCAATCGATCCGCGTGGTTTGGTGCGCGCTCTCAAGGCGTTGTTGAATCGCTCCGAATGAACGAGGCCCACGAGTGTCTAGTTAATTTGGGGCGGTTCATTTCTTGCATTTGCATGGCAATGCCGTAGACATTCAGCGTGTCTCTGACTATTCATTTGAGGTGCTTAATTATTCAGATCGGCATCCGAGTAACCCCAATTTGGCGCAAACTCGACAGCTTTAAGAAAAATGCCTGATGGGAGGAATTTGCGAGCATACGCTAACTCAGATCAGTGCGCTTGAGCTCGTTCGGCAAATTAAACATGAAGCCCATTTGAGCGAATACCGCGGTTTGATTGTTTCACCCGGCTGTGCTGTTTCACCCTCGGTGAGTCCCGGCCATTGTGAGTCCATTCTGAGGGCTTGCAAATAGGGGGGGCAGGCAGGCTGTTTGTAATTCTGTGGTTAAAAATTCTGCTCCGGTCTCGATCATTTGCCGGGGGTTGCCAGGTGGTCTATGCGCTAACTGCTGGTTTTAACTGTATAAAGCGCGTGAAGTCTTATTTTCCTTCTTGAGTCTTTCATACGCCTCCACGTGTTGGTTGAACAAACGCAGGTTGAGTTTCCGTACTGGGGTGGGCAGATGGTACTTCACATAGTCGTGGCGCCAGCGCTTCAGATGTTCCATGCCTGCGGTTTCAAACTCTCCGTGATCCAAACGCCGTTGAATTTGAATGAGCCGGATTCCTTCGCCAAAAACGAGACCACTCAGATAACACAGAATCATCGAGCACATTCCGACCAGCGAAATCAGCTTCAAGTCTTCTTCTAAATCGGCCACATGGGCGTAATGGTTGTTAAACCACAAGATGTAGAACACCCCCAACATGATTAGCGGCCAGAAGAGTGCATGAATGATTGGAAAGTTGTGGCGACGACTGTACTTTCTTGTCCGCAGATCAATTTGAAAAATGGTCCATTCAAGGTTTGGGCATGTTTCAAGAGAGGACTTGTCAGATCTTGAATGGGCAATCAAATAAGCAACCACAGTGGATGTGAGTAATACACCAACACCAAAGACAAGGTTGATGTTTTCCCACCAGTTCACGGTTTGAATTGGTTCACTGTGATCTGTCAGTGGGGGCCAGTGATGGATTCCAAATACAAACGGGTGCAAAACCATGAGTAGAGTCGCAAACTCCAGCATGGTCGCTTTCATAGGTCGTTTGCTAACAAAAATCCAGTAGTAGCATACGATGAACGAAAAAATAATAGTGCAGATGAATAAGTAAATAAATATGCCGATGGTCATCCAGGTGGCGAGATAAAGAGGCGTTGCGGCAATCAGCATCAAGAATGCCAAGCTGAAAACTACACCAAAGAAGTAAAAATGCAAAGGGGCTGGGTTGGTCATTGTCTTTTAGAGATTGCAATGCGGTTTGGTTGTCTCATTGAAATAGCTTCTTGGCTTTTGCTTCGACGAAGTCGTCCATTCCAAGGCGGTCGTAGGCTATAGAAACAGCGAAACCAACACCCATCGATAAGAGTATCAATGGGGCACCTGCTACCATCCCACCAGTTAATAAAATAGCCACGCCAAAACCAGCAGCCATGCCGAGTGCATTCCCGGTTTGATTCTTGGCGCTGTCCACCGCAAATTGTTTGTAGTTGAATTTTTGAGCTGGTTTCGCGGTGTGATTGTAGTTATTCAAAACATCGTTGATCAATGTGGGTCCGAACGTAAGAACACCACCCACTCTCGCAGAGCCCAGCCATGTTGACCCGGTAAGCCTGCGCAACTCCCACATTTCATCTGCAGCTTGTCGGCTCAGGCTGAGAACCTTGTCATATTTAAACGCACTTGGTCCCAACGCTTTGGCGCTCATGTTTTTGCTGATGGATTGGAACTGGTTTTTTTCCAGCAAGGTGATTTGCTTGGCATTGATTTGCCGAACACGAATAAGGACATCGCCGTGTTTGCCAAATTGATTGGGACCTTTTAAACCAACAGCTTTCAGTTCGATACCATTACCGAGCTTTACTGTGCGGGATTTGCCGCTGACCAGAGTGGCTCGCAATTCGGTTTTCATTTTTGAAGTAAAGCGAGCTTTGGCTGTAGCCTCAATCAGATTGGCCAGGTTACCGGGCAGATTGCTTGAGCCAAACAACTGGTCAAGCAGGGCAGCATTCATGGTTCCCTTCTCAGCAGCGCTGACCAAGGTGCTAGTTTGCTGCGTGTTCAGCTGGGCTGTCATCAGCATCACACCCGCCAAAGGGTCTTGGTCCATTACCCCGGGCACCATGGCCAGGCTTACTTTGGTGTCAGGTTCAAAGTGCCCCAGAAAATCCAGTTCTTGATGCAGGTAAAGTGGTGCAGAACCATCGTGGCTATTCAGTGCGCGCGTGTAGGCCAGTTGCAGTGATTGGGCTTTGCGTTGCAGGTGGTCTTCGTGAAATGTGCCGGTTTGGGTATTCATGCTCGAATTCGGGAGGTTATCAATTCGAGCAGCAGTATGCAGGAAAGGCTTGTAGAGGTAGAAATTTTGGTCTTTCCCTGAGCGGTAAGAGGGAGGGCTCATCATGCTGTTCAAGAAACGCGCAATAAAGATTCGTAAACCCTCGCGTCTTAACCGACCAAGTTATTGTCGCGAAAGCTTCGTAATTCGTTTGAATCTTTGGCAGGAGAGTGCGCAAAAAAACTCCCACTCAAGTTGTGGTGGAACAAGGGAGGTTGAGCTTGAGCCTTGGAAATTTTTACAGAATGCTGTTGAGCGACCAACAATGAAAAAGGACTTAGACACTTGCGCATCTAAGTCCTTGAATTTGTGGTGGGTCGTGCGAGATTCGAACTCACGACCAAAGGATTAAAAGTCCTCTGCTCTACCAGCTGAGCTAACGACCCACAAATCAATCTTGGGCGTTTGCCCTCAACCGAAGACCGCGATTATGGCCAAGTTTTTCGGATCGGTCAAGCCCTTGCGGGGCAAAAATTTCAACAAATCAGCCCTTGTGTGCGTAAGGGTTTGAAATCTTGAAACGTTTTAGAATTTCAATCTCTTTGTTTTCCATCAGTTCAGCCTGCGTATCGCTTTCGTGCACATAACCTTGCGCGTGCAGGCAGCCATGCACCACCAAGTGTGCGAAGTGATCAATCGGGTCTTTGCCTTGTTCGTTGGCTTCGCGCTCAATCACGGCAGGGCAAATCACGATGTCGGCCATGAAGGTGGGCAGGCCACTGTCTGCACCCAAGTTGGGCATTTCCATGGGAAAGGTCAGCACGTTGGTGGCGTAGTCTTTGCCCCGGAAATCCTGATTCAGTTGTCGGCCTTCTTCTTCGCCCACCATGCGAATGGTGATTTCCGCACGATCCAGGAAACAGGCTTTGGCCCATCGTCGAATTCGGCTGTTGTCCACCTCTGAAAATGGCGGGTGGTCAGCCTGCATGGCCCATTGAATGGCCACGCTCACCAGTGCGCTTTTAGGCGTTGTCATCGTCGTTCAGTCCACTTGTGCGTTCGGGGTTGTTGAAACGTTCATAGGCTTCCACAATGCGCGCCACCAAGGGGTGGCGAACCACGTCTTGTGCCGAGAAATAGGTCAGTGCAATGCCCTTTACGTTGCGCAACACATGCTGTGTTTGCACCAGTCCACTGGTTTGGCCACGCGGCAAATCGATCTGGGTGATGTCACCCGTGATCACCGCTTTGCTGCCAAAGCCTATGCGTGTCAAAAACATCTTCATTTGTTCGGGCGTGGTGTTTTGCGCTTCATCGAGAATGACAAATGCATGGCTCAACGTGCGCCCGCGCATGTAGGCCAGTGGCGCGATTTCAATCACATTGCGCTCGAACCATTTTTGTACACGCTCATAGCCGGCGAGGTCATACAGGGCGTCGTACAAAGGGCGAAGATAGGGGTCAACTTTCTGGGCCAAATCGCCTGGGAGAAAGCCAAGCCGTTCACCTGCTTCCACTGCTGGGCGAGTCAGGATGATGCGCTTGACCATGTCGCGCTCCAGCGCATCTACGGCACAAGCCACAGCGAGGTAGGTTTTGCCTGTACCGGCAGGGCCAATGCCAAAGGTGAGGTCGTGTTCCAGCACCGCTTTCAAATAGTCTTTTTGACGTTCAGTGCGCGGCTGCAGGTCGCCTTTTTTGGTGCGCAACACCACAGGTTCGTCGTCACCAATCAACACTGTTGGCTCTTTGGGGCTGGCCAGCTGTTTGGTGTTTTGCAATTCAACCAATGCCAGTTGAATGTCTTCTGCGCTGACTGGCTGACTGCTTTTGTCAAAAAAATGATTAATCAGTGTAATCGCCTGCCGGCTTGCCTCTTTGTCGCCTTGAACATTGAGCGTGCCATTGCGCCGGGCGATTTTAACCTGCAAGGCCACCTCAATTTGACGCAGGTTTGCGTCCAGCGGGCCGCACAAATTGGATAGTTTCTGGTTGTCGTCTTCTGGCGCTTGCCATTCACTGCCTTTGGATCTCATGGGGTGCTTCTTTGTAGTTGAAGCTTCTATTCTATGCAATCAATCTTCCATTTGCCGGTGCTGGGGTGGGAAACTGATTCTCATCACGGTTCCAGGTCGCTCTGCAAGTGTCGCTTTCGGGTTGTTCAGAATGGTCACATTCGCATGGTGTTGGTGTGCAGTTTCCTGAACAATGGCCAGCCCAAGGCCTGAACCGTCTTCGCTGGTGCCCAGTACACGGTAAAAGCGGTCAAACACAAGCGGGCGTTCCGTTTCAGGAATGCCGGGGCCGTCGTCTTCCACTTCAAGGATTACGGCCTCGCGCTGTTGGCTGTCGTCCACGCGAACGGTGACGCAGCCAGCTTCTGGCGTGTAGCGCAGGGCATTTTCCACGAGGTTTTTCAGCATTTCAGTCAACATCAGGCTTTGACCATGAACGTATACTGGGTGGTCGGGCACCTCAACACCCAGGTCGATGTGTTTGTTCATGGCATCGGGTACGAAATCACGCACCACCGAGCGGGCAATGTTGGTCAAGTCAATCTGCTCGAATTGCAACACCGACGGTGCTTCTGTGCGGGCAAGGGCCAGCAATTGGTTCACCAGGCGCGTGGATCGTTCTGTGCCCACTTTCAATCTTCTAAGGCTGCGCAAACGGGCCTGCGCATCGTTTTCGTCGCTGAGCAGTTCCACTTGCATGCGCAAACCCGCCAACGGGGTTTTCAGCTGATGGGCCGCATCGGCCACAAAGCGCTTTTGTGCATCGATCGTGTGTTCCAGGCGTTGTAACTGCTCATTCAAGGCGCTGATCACAGGCATCAATTCTTCAGGGGTGTCGGTGGTTTCAAGTGCGCTCAGGTCATCGGGTTTTCTGGAGCGAATGATGTCCAGCAAGGTATTCAAAGGTGCAATGCCGCGTGACAGCCCAAACCACACCAACAACACGGCCAAAGGCAAAATCACAAACTGCGGCAAAATCACGCCTTTGATGATTTCATTGGCCAGGCTTTCGCGTTTGCCCAGCGTTTCGGCCACCTGCACCAGCATGAAACGATTCTCGCCAGCAATCGGTAATTCAAGCCACAAGTGGCCTGCGCGGAAGTCTTCCCCGTTAACAACCAGGTCTCGAAAATTCACCACGCCGATCTGTCGAGCCACCCGGTCGGGCACAGGCAGGGTGCGCTCATCGCCGAGCAGGAATTGGCCTTCTTTGCCCACCACTTGAATTCTCAACTGGTCTGTACCGTCGGCCTTCAGAATTTCGAGTGCTTGGTCGGGAAACTTAAACCCGGGCTTGCTGGATTGCACTGCCACCTCTTGAGCCAGTGCGGTGATTTTGTCGTCAAGAATATGGTCGAAGGGGTCGTTGGCAATCGATTTGGCCACAAGGTAGGTTACGCCGATACTCATCGGCCACAGAATCAGCAATGGTGCCAGCATCCAGTCCAGGATTTCCCCAAACAGGGAGCGGCGCTGTTGCTGGCCCGTGGCCAGAGGGTTGCGTTTGTACCAAGCCAATCAGCCCACCTCATGCATTGGGCGTGGCTTCTTTTTCTGTGTACTTTTCAAGGCAATAACCCAGCCCGCGCACCGTGGCAATGCGAACACCGTTGACTTCAATTTTTTTGCGAAGCCGGTGAATGTACACCTCAATCGCGTTGTTGCTGACTTCTTCGCCCCATTCGCACAGGTGGTCAACAAACTGTTCTTTGCTGACCAAACGCCCAACCCGTTGAAGAAGAATTTCGAGCAGACCCACCTCGCGGGCTGACAATTCCAGCATGTCGTCATTGATGTAGGCGATTCGACCCACTTGGTCGTAGGTCAGTGGGCCATGCTTCCACACGCTGCCCGTGCCACCTGTGCCACGCCGGGCCAGGGCACGAACACGGGCTTCAAGCTCTTTCAAGTCAAAGGGCTTGGCCATGTAATCGTCGGCCCCCGCATCCAGGCCTTGAACACGTTGTTCCACGCTGTCTGCAGCAGTCAGGATCAAAACCGGCGTGGTGTTGTTTCTGGCTCGAAGCTTACGCAACACGTCCAGGCCACTCATTTTCGGCAAACCGAGGTCGAGGATCAGAATGTCATAGCTCATGGTGGTCAGCGCCGTGTCTGCATCGCTGCCTGTGAACACGCAATCCACAGCGTAACCAGCGGTTCGAAGCGACTGCGACAAACCTTCCGACAACAGGCTGTCGTCTTCAGCCAAAAGTATTTTCATCCATGTCTCCTCAGTGCGCATGTTGAGCCATTCATGGCTTCTTTTTTCAATGCACTTTTGTGTGTGTTGTTGATTTTAGCGTGAAAGTGCCTCGGCTTTTGCGGCTTCAATGGCGTCACGGGTGCGACGGGCCTCGGCGGCGGCTGCCACTGCATACTGCGCGCTGGAGTCGGCGTACAGAATGGCGCGTGACGAATTGATCAACAGGCCCCAGCCTTGGCTGCACAAACCGTTTTTCACGGTGTTCAGCAAATCACCGCCCTGTGCACCAATGCCCGGCACCAGCAAGGGGGCATCCCCAACCAGCTTTCGCACTTGGCGAATTTCATCGGGGTAGGTGGCCCCAACCACCAGGCCCACTTGTTGGTAAGGGTTCCAGCTTGTGGTGGCCATCTCAGCCACGGTTTGGTAGAGGGGGCGTTGTTGTTCGGTGTTCAGGAATTGCAGGTCGTTGCCCCCGGGGTTGGATGTGCGGCACAACAAAAACAGACCACGATCCGGGTAGGCGTGGTAGGGCTCGACCGAGTCGCTTCCCATGTAGGGGCTTAAGGTGACGCTGTCGGCTTGATAGCGTTCGAAGGCTTCAATTGCATATTGCTTGGCGGTGGCTCCGATGTCGCCGCGCTTGGCGTCCAGAATGGTGGTGGCGTGGGGCGCCACTTCATTGGCATAGGCCAGAATGTTTTCAAGGGCGGCTTCTGCCCGGTTGGCGGCGAAGTAGGCAATTTGTGGTTTGAATGCGCAGGCGTACTCGGCAGTCGCCTTGATGATTTCCATGCAAAACTTTTCGATGTCGGCCACGCTGCGGCCCAGGCCTTCGGGCATGCGTGCAAGGTCGGGGTCCAGCCCGACACACAGCATGGATTGGCTGGTTTCCCAACTGTGCGCAAGGCGTTGGGGAAAGTGTTTGAATTGCTGGAAGCGGGCGTTGGCCATGACAGTGCGGTGAATCATTGAAGGTGGTCGCTATTGTACAGCGCGAGGGGTGTTTTTTTACGGATACTCAGGGCAAGCCCTGACTGGCGTGCTCAGCCCGATGCACTACACTGGTGCCTTCTTACTGAACAAGTATTCATTTTTCGTGCCTGCAGCAACCCTATCCATCAAGCAAATTCAGTTACTTCTGGGCATCACAGCCATTTGGGGCATGAACTGGCCTGTCATGAAGTACGCCGTAACCCAATACCCCCCTTTGCATTTTCGAACCCTGTGCATGGTGTTCGGCATGGTGGCCATGTGGTTTGTGGCTCGGCAAATGAAGGTGTCATTGAAAGTGCCTCGTGAAATGTGGGGCAGGCTGGCTGTGTTGTGCATACCCAATATGATCGGCTGGCACCTGTTTTGTATTCTCGCCGTCAAAGAGCTCAGTTCTGGCCGGGCTGCCATTTTGGGATACACCATGCCCGTGTGGGCTGTGTTGTCTGGTTTGATTTTTGCGCACCCGGTTGGGCGGCGTGGCTGGGTGGGTTTGAGCCTGGCCATGGTGGCCGCGATGCTGTTGCTGTCTTCTGAATTTGCCGCCATTGCGGGAAGTCCGTTGGGTGTGGTGTTGATGTTGATTGCTGCGGCGTTCTGGGGGTTTGGCACCACCCTGATTCGCCATTACCCCACTGGCTTGCATGCACTTACCTTTACCTTCGCGATGATGCCCGCCACGATTGTGGCCATGGGCTTGACTGCGTTTTGGCTTGAGGGTGACAGTGTGGGCGCGCCACAAGGGTGGTCGCAGTGGTGGCCTATTTTCTACAACGCATTTGGTGTGTTCGCATTTTGTCAGGTGGCCTGGTTTAGCCTGGCCAAATCGCTTCCGCCCGTGGTGTCGAGCTTGTCGATCATGATCATTCCGGTGGTGGGGGTGATGTCCGGTAGTTTCTTCCTGGGCGAAGTGCCACGATGGCCTGATTTTGTGGCGCTGGTGTTGATTCTTGGGGCGATGGCGGTGATTCTGGTGCCGTCCAGGCGCAGGGTCAAACCTTTGTAATAACCAACTCTTCGGAGCTGCCTTGGTACTCGCCAACTCGTCGAGGTTGCCTGCTTCCGCACAGAAAACCGCTTGATCCCTTGTTGAATGTATTCTTGCACACCGAGCTCGGCAAAAAAGACGGCCGAGTCTCGGTGTCGGCTTGCCGCCGAACGCTGCGAATAAACTCAACCGGGGCGGTTTTCTTGAATGTGCGCAACAGGCAAACCCATTGCCGAGTGGGCTCAAACACGCAGACATGCGGCCCAATCGGCGGCGGTGTTTCGATCGCCTCGCCTTCAAGAAAACCTGTCCTTGAGTGCCGAGCAGGGCCGGTGTCGCACAGCATGTGCGACAGAGAACGAGCCCGACCCGCTTTTTGGGAGGGTCGTTCTCAGGCATCGCAAGGCTCAGCAAGGAGTAAACAGGTTTTCTGGCGAGTGATTGAAACCCAAGCTGATCGGGCAATTAACCATCGGGCGAAAGAGTGGAACCCAAGCCGATCGGACAATGAACATTCGCCAATCAGTTTCGGAAGTACTTCCTCGACCGATACACCAGCGCTTCACCTTCCCGGAAATCGCATCGAAGTACTTCGCCTACCATGATGAAATGGTCGCCCTCGTCGTGCCTGCTTTTGATTTTGCATTCAAAATGCGCCAGCGCATCGGGAATCAAAGGTGATCCGCCCAAGCCTTCAATCACCTCCAGCCCGGCGAACCGGTCGCCTTTGAATGTGGAGAAATGACGTGAAAGCTCTTCCTGGTCAGCCGACAATACACTCACTCCATAATGCGTGGCCTGTGCGAAGGCGTCGTGGCTACTGGCCTTTTTGGCCAGGCTCCACAGCACCAAAGGCGGGTGCAGCGACACGGAATTAAATGAGTTGGCAGTCACTCCCACGTACTGGCCATTGGCCTTCTTGGTGGTGATGATGGTGATCCCGGTTGCGAATTGGGCAAGGGCCTGTCGGAACATGTGGGCGTCCAACTCGGCATCGCCTTCGCGTTTCTCTGCGCGAATGAACTCGGGCTTGGATGAATCTGGCATGGTGTACTTCTTTTGTTGTGGTGCCCTGCTATTGTGCCAAACAAGTGCCTAACTTGCTTGAGGCCGCACTCAAATCGACCTTTTCAGGCTTAGGTCCTTGAAATGATTTAGAATACGCGCCATCGCACACCACCCTAATTGCCCGAAAGGGGGCTTATCCATTGAGCGCATTGTCTTTCACTCTCAAAACCACCTCGGGCCAGGCTCGGCGCGGTGAAATCACCACAGCACATGGTGTCATTCAAACGCCCATCTTCATGCCTGTTGGCACCTATGGCACCGTCAAAGGCATGAATCCGCAGAACCTGCGAGATGTTCAAGCGCAAATCATTTTGGGCAACACCTTTCATTTGTGGATGCGGCCCGGTCTGGATGTGATGGAAAAATTCGGCGGGCTGCACCGTTTCATGGGTTGGAATGGTCCGATCCTGACCGATTCCGGTGGTTTTCAAGTGTTCAGCCTGGGCGCTATGCGCAAAATCAAGGAAGAGGGCGTTCATTTCAGAAGCCCGGTTAATGGCGACAAGCTGTTCCTGACTCCAGAGGAAAGCATGCGTATTCAAACCGTGCTGAATTCCGACATCGTCATGATTTTCGATGAATGCACGCCATACCCAGCCACACACACCGAGGCGCGCCTGTCGATGGAAATGTCAATGCGGTGGGCCAAACGTTCACGCGATTCTTTTGATGAATTGGGCAACCACAATGGCTTGTTTGGAATTGTGCAGGGGGGCATGTACGAAGACCTGCGTGATATTTCCTTACAAGGCCTCGAGAGCATCGGTTTTGATGGATATGCCATCGGTGGTTTGTCGGTGGGTGAGCCCAAAGAAGACATGAAGCGCATTCTGGCGCACACCGCGCCCAAGTTGCCAATTCACAAGCCACGTTACTTAATGGGCGTGGGCACACCCGAAGATTTGGTCAATGCAGTGGGTAAAGGCATCGACATGTTTGATTGCGTCATGCCCACTCGCAACGCCAGAAATGGCTGGTTATTCTCGCGCACAGGCGATATTCGTATTCGCAATGCCAAGTTCAAGAACGACGAGCGGCCCTTGGATGACCAATGCACCTGCTACACCTGCCAAAATTTTTCCCGCGCGTACCTGCATCACTTGGACCGAAGCAAGGAAATTCTTGGTGCGCAACTTAACACCATTCACAATCTGCATTACTACCTCGATTTGATGCATCAAATGCGTGAAGCGATTGAACAGGACAGGTTCGACGCATGGGTGCTCGAATTCGAGGCTGAGCGCAGCTCGGCCTGATCCGCTTTTTCCAATCGCAGGGGTTTCCTGATCGGCACGGTGTTGTCTTTCGCATCGCATCATTGTCGAGTTCTGCGATGTCCTTCGTTTGCTTTCCGATCTTTTTCAGTTTGGCGTAAGTTTTCGCTTTGATACTGGGCCCAAGCCAAGGTCGGGAGGGGTGTGTCCTGTTGTTCCCGCCTGCGGTTCACAATAAACCTAAAAAAGGAGGCAAGCGATGAGCAACCCAAAAGGCGGTGAAGCCTACTGGAAGGCGACGATCGGCCTGTTGACCAAAATCATGATCGTGTGGTTTTTGGTTTCATACGGGGCTGGCATTTTGTTTGTTGAGCAACTGAACGCGTTCAGCTTGGGTGGTTACCCACTGGGCTTCTGGTTTGCACAACAAGGTTCCATCTACGTGTTTATCATCCTGATTTTCTACTATGCAAAGAAGATGGGGCAGATTGACCGCGAACACGACGTCGACGAACAGTAAGGAGATTCCTCAATGGATTTGCAAACAATTACGTACGTGGTCGTGGGTTTGAGCTTCGCGCTCTACCTGGGTATCGCGTTTTGGGCGCGTGCAGGCAGCACGGGCGAATTTTATGTGGCTGGCGGTGGCGTACACCCTGTGGCCAACGGCATGGCAACGGCCGCAGACTGGATGTCTGCTGCATCGTTCATCTCAATGGCGGGTTTGATTGCCAGCATGGGTTACGGTGGCTCCGTATTCCTGATGGGCTGGACCGGTGGTTATGTGTTGCTTGCGATGTTGCTGGCACCATACCTGCGCAAGTTCGGTAAATTCACTGTGCCCCAGTTCATTGGTGATCGCTATTACTCCACCACCGCACGCACTGTTGCTGTGATCTGTTTGCTGGTTGCGTCCATCACTTACGTGATTGGTCAAATGACCGGTGTGGGTGTGGCGTTCTCTCGCTTCCTGGGTGTGTCGTCTGAAGCCGGTATTTATATCGGCATGGGTATCGTATTCATGTACGCCGTGTTTGGTGGCATGAAGGGCATCACTTACACGCAAATTGCACAGTACATGGTGTTGATCTTCGCCTACACCATTCCCGCCATCTTCATTTCCTTGAACCTGACAGGCAACCCCTTGCCACAGCTGGGCCTGGGTTCAGACATGCTGGCCAACGGGCAGCCCATGCTGGCTACCCTGGACAAAGTGGTGACTGACCTTGGTTTCAACCAGTACACCACCACACCTGCTGGCGGCAGCTACTTGAACACCTTCTTCTACACCGTGTCGTTGATGATCGGTACCGCGGGCCTGCCCCACGTGATCGTTCGCTTCTTCACTGTGCCCAAGGTGAAAGACGCACGTTCTTCAGCCGGTTGGGCTTTGGTGTTCATCGCGATTCTGTACACCACAGCACCCGCTGTTGGCGCCATGGCACGCTACAACTTGCATGCCACGGTGAATACAAACGTGGTCACAGGCGGTGACTTGTTCGCAGAAGAGGCCGCGCTTCCGAACGATCAGAAGCCAGCCTGGATGGGTCGTTGGGAAACCACTGGCTTGCTGAGCTTTGAAGACAAGAACGGCGACGGTCGCATTCAGTACTACAACGACAAGTCTAAAGACCCAGAATTCCTGGCCAAGGCCGAAGCCGCAGGCTGGAAGGGCAGTGAAATGACAGTGAACGCCGACATCATGGTGTTGGCCAACCCTGAAATTGCGCTGTTGCCCAACTGGGTGATTGCCTTGGTGGCTGCGGGTGGCTTGGCTGCTGCGCTGTCGACAGCGGCTGGCCTGTTGTTGGCGATTTCATCGGCTGTGTCCCACGACTTGATCAAGGGCGTGTTTAACCCGAGCATCTCGGAAAAGAGCGAATTGCTGGCCGGTAAAATTTCCATGGCCTTTGCGATTGTTCTGGCTGGCTATTTGGGCTTGAACCCGCCAGGCTTTGCGGCAGGTACCGTGGCGCTGGCCTTCGGTATTGCAGCATCAAGCCTGTTCCCCGTGATCATGATGGGCATTTTCTCCAAGAAGATGAACTCCACAGGCGCCATCGTGGGTATGTTGACTGGCTTGGCTGTCACCCTGTTCTACGTGTTTGCACACAAGGGTATCTTGTTCGTCAAGGGCACCGAGTATGTTGAACTGGTGGGCGGCACCAACGGTTTCTTCGGCATCACGCCGGAAGCCTTTGGTACAGTTGGCGCGATCTGTAACTTCATCGTGGCTTATGTGGTGAGCAAAGTGACCGCACCACCGCCCGAGCACATTCAACACTTGGTTGAAGATGTTCGCACCCCACGTGGTTCAGGCATGGCCACAGGGCACTGATAGGGTCAACAATAAGAACACTGTCTCCTTGTTGAGGCAGACTTCAAGCAGCTTGAAAGCCCGGTGAGCAATCACCGGGCTTTTTTATTTACTGCACCGCATTCGGATTCTGTGGCGTTGTGTTGTGTGGCGTTGTGTTGTGTGGCGTTGAATGTTCTTGCTTGGGCGTTTGCGTTGTAAACGTATTCCACTGCGCTTGAACCCAAGGGTGGCTTGCGGCTGCGGCAATTAAAACAATGCCCACAATTGCATAACCCACTGGTTTCAGTACACTTCGTTTGACTGGTGGTTGCTTAATTGTGGTTTGTCGCCTGGGCGCCGGTGCATGTGTATTTACATCAGCGTTGGCGTTGGTTTCAAGGCTGTTTTTGACATGGTCCGGAATGGTTTTACCCAAAAACCACATGGCTGCAGACACGACCACCAAATCATCAGTCAATCCGAGCAACAAGATCACATCGGGTACGATGTCAATGGGGCTGAACAGGTAAACCACCACCGCCAGCATGAAGCCTTTGATCCATTTGGGTGTGTCTGCGTGTTTAAAGGCATGCCACATCAACCGACCATGGGTTTTTAAGGCTTTGAGTTTGGCTAGAATGGGTACAAATTTTGTAAACATGTTTAACACTTCAAATTGAGTGAGGAACTATTGTGAGCCAAGCGCCTTTGATGATCCAGCGTTCTTGCCAAATCCCGGTGCCTGTTTCAGACTGTTTCGCGATATTCGCACGTTTGAAGCCCAATGAGTTCATCCACAGCGACCTCGTCATTGAGCCCATAGTCAAGATTGACCGCTTTGGCGGCAACCAATTCACTGAGGTGGGCGATGTTCAGCGAATCACCTTCAAAAGCGGTGCCAGTATTGAGGAGGAACTGTTGGCCTTCATCCCGGGCAAGCAGTTTGTGTACAGGGGGACTGGTTTCACCCAACCCTTGCTCAGTTGGCTTGACCACGCAAAGGGATCATTCGAATTCGAAGGTTTGGGTGACGAAACCCGTGTGACCTGGCGCTACACGTTTTACCTGCGCGACAGTTTGGGTCAAACAGCCAAACGCGCGGTGTTCAATGCCTTGGTGGTCAATGGGCTGTGGAACCGATTGATGAACAAAACATTGGTAAACCTGAAGCAGATTGTCACGCTTCGAGCTTTGAAATCAGCTAAAAAAAGCAGCAGGGCTTAACGCAACAGCACCGGTGCGTTGGGTAACTCATTGTCGCCACCACCTTGGGTGCAGGGAAAGTGCGTATTCAAGGTGCCATGCACTTTGGAAACACCAAGCAACAAGCCTTGCTCGTAGCGCCCCTGTTTGAAGTGCGTTTGTAATTCATCACAAATGTGTTGCCAATGGTCGGCGGCTACCCGTGAGTTCACGCCCCGGTCCGCCACAAATTCGATGGCATGGTCAGCCAGCAGCACATAAATCAACACACCGTTGTTGTCTTCGGTGTCCCAAATGTGCAATTCGCTGAATACTTCGATGGCTCGCTCTCTTGGTGTCTGGTCCGCCCAAATGGCTGACATGTCCAATGCGCTTTCAATCACCACACGCACTTCACCGGTGTGTGTTTTTTCACTGCGCTCAATCGCTTGTTCGATGGCTTCCAAAGTACTCGATGGGAAGGTGTTGTTCACATCGCGCTTGGTGGTGAACAGGTGAACGATTGCACGCTTGGCCGTGTTAAAAATCGTGTGCATGTTCACCACCTGCCCGAGGCACCGCCGCCACCAAAACCGCCACCGCCGCCGCCGAAGCCTCCACCAAATCCACCACCAAAGCCACCGCGACCACCTCGATGCACGCCGTAGGCGCCAATGCCACGCCCAGTGTGTGCGCCTGCGAAAACCATGACCATCGCCGCCACAGCAGCCAAGGCCGATACCACCAAGGCACCCATGAATAACCACGCCAACAGGCCCACAGCGCCACCGGTGAGCAAGGCCGCTGGGCCTTTGCCCAACGCTTTGCGCAATACACTGCCCACACCCAAAGCCAGTATGAATAACACAGGTGCGAATTCTTCAATGGCACTGCCTGGGGTCGAAGCCTTTTGCGGACGTTCAAGGGATGGTGCAGGCAGAGGTTCCCCATCAATCACCTGCATCATGCCCGCCACGCCAGCGGCAATGCCGTTGGCAAATTGCCCCTGACGAAACTGCGGCACGATGATCTCATCGATGATTCTCTTGGAGGTCAGGTCAGTGAGTGCACCTTCCAGTCCGTAGCCTACTTCAATGCGCAAAGCCCGATCATTGGCAGCCACCACCAAAATCGCGCCGTCGTCAATGTTGGCTCGGCCAATTTTCCAGGCCTCAGCCACGCGAATGGAATATTGTTCAATGGTTTCTGGTTGTGTACTGGGCACGGTCAGCACGACAATTTGAGCACCTTTTTGTGCCTCAAACGCATTCAGTGTTTCAACCAGCGCGTGCTCTTCCTGCGCTGTGAGCAGGTCGGCTGTGTCCATCACCGGGCTGTTCAGCGTTGGAATGGGGGCGTCTTGAGCCCACAGCATCATTGGGCTGATTACCGCAATGCTCAATACCAGGCATTGCAACGCGCAGTGCTTTAGGCCGTGAATCACTTGGAGTTGAAATCCACTGAAGGCGGACGTGAAATTTCTGCCTCATTTTGCACGGTGAAGCTGGGCTTTAGTTCGTAGCCCATCACCATGGCGGTCAGGTTGCTGGGAAATGACCGCACGGCGACGTTGTACTCCTGCACGGCCTGAATGTATCTGTTTCTCGCCACGGTGATTCGGTTTTCAGTGCCTTCAAGCTGCGCCTGCAAGTCCCGAAAGGCTTGATTGGCTCGCAGATTGGGATAGTTTTCACTGATTAGCAGCAGGCGAGACAATGCACCTTTCAGTTCGCCTTGTGCCTGCTGGAATTTCTCAAACGCTTCCGGGTCGTTGATCAACTCTGGTGTGGCCTGAATGGATGTTGCTTTGGAACGCGCCTCAACCACCTGTGTCAGTGTTTCCTGTTCAAAATCGGCTTCGGCCTTGACCACATTGACCAGGTTAGGCACCAAATCGGCGCGGCGCTGGTACTGGTTCAACACCTCAGCCCAACTGGCTTTGACTTGTTCGTCGGTGGTTTGAAAGGTGTTGTAGCCGCAGCCTGAAGCGGCAAGCGACAGCACAAGCGCGAACAAAAGTGGGACTCTGGAAAAAATAGAAGTCATGAAAACGTCCTTGTTGGAAGGATTCAATCAAACCACACTTTAAAAGCCCAATGCAACCTGTACTTCAAGCTTGCTTTAACGCATCAGGAACTTCGGGTGGTTCTATGGGTTTGGCAACTGAACGAACTCTTTAACCCCCTCTGAGTTGTACAGCACTCGTGCAGAGGATGTCTCCCGTATGGCTTCTTGGTTGTTGTTCAGTAATTCTTGAATTCTGTTGTCTGTCAGTATTGCTGATGCCAACAATTGGTGGATAGGTGCGCGAGGTGACAAACTTCACCTCGCGTCACTTGGACGTGGGTTAGCGCTTCATCATCTCGAAGAATTCGCCATTGTTTTTGGTCTGGCGAATCTTGTCCATGAGGAATTCCATTGCGGCGATTTCGTCCATGTCGTGCAGCAAGCGGCGCAGAACCCAAATTTTCTGCAACAGGTCGGGCTTGATGAGCAGTTCTTCGCGGCGTGTGGATGAGCGGTTGATGTTAATGGCTGGGTAAACGCGCTTCTCGGCCATGCGGCGTTCAAGGTGAATTTCCATGTTGCCGGTGCCCTTGAATTCTTCGTAGATCACCTCGTCCATGCGGGAACCCGTGTCAACCAGGGCCGTGGCAATGATGGTCAGTGAACCACCTTCTTCAATGTTTCGGGCCGCGCCAAAGAAGCGCTTGGGGCGGTGCAGGGCGTTGGCATCTACACCACCGGTCAGTACCTTGCCTGAAGAAGGAACCACTGTGTTGTAAGCACGTGCCAGGCGGGTAATCGAATCCAGCAAAATGACCACGTCGCGCTTGTGTTCGATCAAGCGCTTTGCCTTTTCAATCACCATTTCAGCCACTTGCACGTGGCGAGTTGCGGGTTCGTCAAAGGTCGAGGCGATCACTTCGCCACGCACGGAACGCTGCATTTCGGTCACTTCTTCAGGGCGCTCATCAATCAGCAGCACAATCAGGGTGATGTCGGGGTGATTGGTTGTGATGGCGTGTGCAATGTGCTGCAGCATCACGGTTTTACCGGATTTCGGCGGTGCCACCAGCAAACCGCGTTGGCCTTTGCCGATTGGAGCGATCAAATCGACGATTCGACCGGTGTTGTTCTCCTCGCCGCGCATGTCGCGCTCCAGCTTCAATGGCTGGTTGGGGTGAAGCGGTGTCAGGTTTTCAAACAGAATTTTGTGTTTGCTGGCCTCGGGCGCTTCGCCGTTGACTTTGTCTACTTTCACCAATGCAAAGTAGCGTTCGCCGTCTTTGGGGGTGCGCACTTCACCTTCAATGCTGTCACCTGTGTGCAGGTTGAAGCGGCGAATCTGGCTGGGCGAAATGTAAATGTCGTCTGGGCTGGCCAGGTAACTGGTTTCTGGCGAACGCAAGAAACCGAAGCCATCGGGCAGCACTTCAAGCACGCCATCACCGAAGATTTGTTCGCCGTTTTTCGCGCGTTTCTTCAAGATTGCGAACATCAGTTCCTGCTTTCGCATCCGGTTCGCGTTTTCAATCTCCAGGCCACCAGCCATTTCAAGCAGGGCAGAGACGTGTTGTGTTTTCAGTTCAGATAGATACATGTTTGGCTAGTGGTGTGTCGGCGAGTGCCGTGAGGTCAACAGGTTAACGAAAGGTAGGGGGAAGGCTGCGTAGGGGAAACAGAATGCCCGGCACCGGGCC
This sequence comes from Limnobacter sp., assembly GCA_964229025.1. Lineage (GTDB taxonomy): Bacteria > Pseudomonadota > Gammaproteobacteria > Burkholderiales > Burkholderiaceae_B > Limnobacter. Next base: position 291,316 of record CAXRAE010000004.1, read on the forward strand.
GGGCGACTTCAACAAAACGTTCTTACAGGTGGCTTTCAATGAAAGCAGTCAACTGGGATTTGGAAAGTGCACCCACTTTCGTGGCCACCACGGCGCCGTTTTTGAACAGCATCAAGGTTGGAATGCCGCGAATGCCGTATTTGGCAGGCGTGTCGGTGTTTTCATCCACGTTCATCTTGGCAATTTGAAGCTTGCCATCGTATTCAGATGACAGGTCGTCCAGAATCGGCGCAATCATTTTGCAAGGGCCGCACCATTCCGCCCAGTAATCAACCAGCACGGGGCCGTCTGTTTTCAGAACGTCGCTGTCGAAAGATGCATCACTGACGTGTTTGATCAGGTCACTGCTCATTTAAATCCTCTAGTGGGTAGTTGCCTTGGTTGCATTCACAAGGCCGCTTGGGGTGGGAAAACACACACTCAAGCCGTGGAAGTTCTCTGTTTAAGAAAATGCTATTCTGAATGGTACAGCGAAATTGATCTGAAACACAAACAACCTGACGTTTTATCACCTCCTTCTCATTTTTCAGCGTGGATGTTTTGAGCAAAGAACCTTCTGTTGTTCCGGTCACCTCCCCCGATCCTTTTAAATGCGCCACCCGTTGGTTGGCTGACAGCGGGCACGATCCTGCACAAGTGCTTTGGGTCATGCCTCGACTGGAGGCCGTCAATGTGTTTCGTCAACATTGGGCCGAGTATCACCACGCTCAGCCTTCGCTTGGGCCTTGGGTGCAAACGGCTGACCGGCTAAGCCAGCCTGCGACGGCAGGCGCCTGGATGGGGCTTCAAGCCAATTTGGTGGGCGTGTTGCGTGGCTTGTCTTTTCTCAGTGGGGGGCTTTCGGCCTCACAATTGTGGGGCTTGGCTCAAGAATACCTGCAGCTGGCCATGCAACTGGTGCTGGTGCAAAAACACAACAAAAAGGCCATCGCCGATTATGCACAATCCAACGCGTTTGCAGCCGAGGAAATTCAGGTGGTGGCCAACCTGGCGCAGGTGTATGAGGCCGAGTTGTTCGACCTGATCACCAAACCCGACCCCGCCCGCCCGGCGCCAGCCGCTGTGTTTTGGTTTGATGATGGCGAAACGGTGCCAGCCGCTTGGTTGGGGTTGTTCTATCCAGACGTGCCCGTGCATGTGCTGCACCTGCCCAGCGTCGAGGGGCCGCAGCTTTGGCTGGAATTGGCGCGCACCCGGTTTGCAGGGCCATCGGCCGGGGTTGGCCTGTTGATCGCCCGTGATGAGGCCACCCAGGCTCAGCAAGCGGCCGCCCAGGTTTTACAGTGGCTTGAAGATGACCCCGGTGAAGAGGTGGCGGTTGCCGTGCTTGATCGCCTGTCCGCTCGCCGGGTGGTGGCGTTGTTGGCCGAACAGGGCGTTTTGGTGGATGACCGCACGGGTTGGCGCCTTTCTACGTCGAGTGTGGCCGGTTGGTTTGATGGTCTTGTCAATGAATACGCCGCTGCTCGCCAGCTCCACGCCATCGTGCACCCCTTTACAGGCGAACCGCAATCCTTGAGCATCCCTTGGGTGTGCGGCAAAGCCAACGCGACCCACACCTTGGCTCATTGGGCCAGCGCGTGGTCTGCGCTGTTGGGGCAGCAGGGCTTGTTGGCGGTGCTGGAAAGCGATGAGGCAGGCCGGCAGTTGCTGGGTTTGTTGCGCTTGATGCAGCGGGGCAGCAGCGACACGGTGTTCGATGCATCGGCTTTCTTGGCGGCGTGGAGGCACTGGGCTGAAAACCAGCGTTTTCGGCCACTGGACATTGAAAGCCCGGTGCGAATGTTGCCTTTGCTCAGCACGCGCATGCGTCCATTCAAGCGGGTTTTGGTGTTGGGCTGCGCGCAGTCCCATTTTCAGGAAAGCCCACCCGGATTGTTGCCGCCCAGCGTCGCACAAGAATTGGGTTTTCCCGGCCCACGGTTGGCGCGTGTACAAAAACTGTCGGCGCTGCATGCATTACTCGACAATGCCCAAAGTGTGGCCTTGGCCCATTGTCAGATGGTGGCTGGCAAGCCTGAGTTGTTGTTGCCTGAATTGCACTGGCTCGACATCGTGCTGCACCAGGTCGACGAGAAACCTGCAGGTGCCTTGGGCGACGCGCAGCCCGGTTGGTCTGTGCGTTGGCTGAAAAAGTTCGACGACGAAGAAATACCGATTGACCATCACCCCGAAAATCCGCTTGCCTTGCGTGCTCAGCCCAACGGCCAGTCGATCCCCGAGCAGTTGAAGGTAACGGCGCTGGATGACTGGGTGGCTTGTCGGCTTCGTTTTGGGTTGAAGCATGCGTTGCCGTGGCCTGTTCAAACGGGTTTGGGCGAATTCAGTTTTGAACAGCTTCGTGGCATTTTCGTGCACAAGGTGTTGGAGAAAGCGGCGCTGCACATGAGTAAAGCAGGCCATGTGCAACACGATTTGCAAGCCTGGAAGCAGTGTTTGGACGATCAGGCACAATCTGTGTGGCAGGGCATGCAGCCACTTGATCGCGCCAAGGTGTACCCGTTTTTGAAATACTTCGGGCAACTGGTGCCGCGCGTGGCCGGCAAGCTGATGGAGCGTCAAATTGAGGGCTGGTCGTTCAGGCAGGTCGAACAACAGGTCAGTGGGGAATTGCCTTTGCGAAAGTTCGATCGCGCGGTTCGCCTGGTTGGCCGTGTCGATCGCGTGGACGAACGCGCAGGGCAGTTGGGCATCGTTGACATCAAATTCACCAAGCCTTCTGAACTGAAGAAACGCGCAGCCGCCCCCTTGGCTCAACCTCAACTGCCGGTGTACGAAATGTTGCTCAAAGCGCAGCCTGCACGACTTGAATTTCTGGGTCTGCACAAAGACGAGGTGGATTGGGTGCCGTTCCCGGACCTGCCAGATGATTTGCGTGAACAAGGCTTTCAGTCGTGGGGCGAAGCGATGTTGCATCAATTGATCATCGAGATGCAGTCATTTTTCGATGGGGATACCCTTTGGCAGGCCAACCCTGGTGAGGATGTGTGCCAGTGGTGCACGGTCAAGGGCGTGTGTCGCCCCGATTTAAATGGTGCAGCGCTCGCGTTGGAGGATCAGGATGAGTGATTTGACCCGGTTGGCCTGCGACCCCAATCAAAGCGCCGTGGTAGAAGCCTGTGCAGGCAGTGGCAAAACATGGCTGTTGACCTCGCGCCTGTTCCGCTTGTTGCTGGCAGGCGCACGACCCGATCAAATCCTGGCCATCACCTTCACGCGCAAGGCGGCTCAGGAAATGAAAGAGCGCCTGTTCGACCTGTTGCGTCAATGTGCACTGGCCGACGACTCAACGCTTACTGACATGTTGACTGTGCGGGGTGCGCAGGCCACACCCGCCAATTTGGCACGCGCAAGGGGCTTGGCCGGGCAAGTGTTGACCAACCCACGCGGCGTAACCATCGACACCTTTCACGGCTGGTTTGCCTCCTTGTGCCAAATGGCACCGCTGGCCAGTGGGTTTTCCCGGCAAAGTGAACCCACCGATCACCCGGAATTCCTGATGGACGAAGCCCTTGGGCTGTTCGTCGATCGTTTGTTGCAAGGTGATGCGCAGCAGGCTTCCCAATTGGCTGCATTTGATGCCTTGGCTTCGCAACTGGACAGAACCGTGGTGTTGGCGCTCTTGAAACGCGCGCTGAGTAACCGCGTGGCTTGCCGATTGTGGCTGGGCAACGCAAACGCGCCCAGCTTGGCCGAGGTGTTCGGTCTGGACCCGGCTCATGACTGGCCTGCACAGGCCTTGAGTGATTCTGCTTTGTTGAGCCAATTGATGGAAATGGCCCGTTGGTTGGGCAAAGGCACCCCGGCGCAACAAAGCAAGGCCGTGCAACTGGAATCGGCCTTGACTCGTTTTGAGACCGGTGAGTGCAATCAACGCGAAGCCTTTGAGGCGGTGGCTGCCGTGTGTTTGAAAAAAGACGGCACTGTGGGCAGCAGTTTCATCAAGCCCACCAAACCCCAAACGACCGCCCCCGCTTTTGATGAGAACCAATACCGCAATCTGTTTGAAAATGCGTGTGCAGCGTTGGCCAATGCCCTGTTGCTGGAGAAAGACCAGGCCGACATGCGCGCCACGCAAAGCCTGGCCGAATTGATTGAGCCTTTGTTTGCAACCTACACTGAATTGAAAGCTGAGCGTGGTTTGTGTGATTTTGATGACCTTGAAGACACGGCCTTGACCATGTTGATGGATGACGCCCAACGCGCGTACATGCAGCAAAAGCTGGACACAAGGGTGAAACACTTGCTGGTCGATGAGTTTCAGGACACCAACCCGGTGCAGTGGAATATTTTGAAGTTGTGGCTGGCCGATTACAGCGCTCAAGACAAACCGACCGTGTTTCTGGTGGGTGACCCCAAACAGTCGATTTACCGCTTCCGGCGGGCTGAGGCGCGTTTGTTCAACCACGCGCGCGAATGGCTGCAGGCCAATTTCAATGCGGAGTCGCTGCATTCCAATTCAACGCGCCGCTGTTCGCAAGCCGTGGTGGATGTGGTCAATGCCGCATTCGCGCCGGGCAATGCCCGAGGGGTGACCACCTTCAACCCACATGAAAGCCTTGCATTGCCACAGGTGGATGCCATGTCTGGCTTGTATCTGCACCCTTTGGTTGGCCAGGCGCAAGAGGAGGGCGCGCCCGCGGCGAGTGTGGCCAGCGAGGCCGAGTGCGTGGTGCGCACCCTGCAGGCGTGGTTGGCCAATGGCAACATTCGTTCATTGGGCGAGGTCATGGTGTTGATCCGTGCGCACAAAAGCGGTTTACCATTGATGCAGGCGCTGCGTGAAGCGGAGTTGCCTTACACCGTGAAAGATCAGGGCGAGCGTTACACCTCGCCCGTGTGGTCGGACACGATTGCTTTGCTGGGCTTTTTGAACAATCCTCACGACAATTTGCACTTGCTGCAATTGTTGCGTTGCCCTTTGGTGGGCATCACTTCTGGTGCCTTGCAAACCCTGATTGAGTCTGAGCGCGACATTCAGGCCGGCACGGTGTGGGGCACCATTGAAGCCCTTGCCGAGAAGGGCGTGGACCCATGGGCGCAATTGCAACAGCGTTTTGCACAGTGGTTGGCGCTTGCGCATTCCATGCCTTTGTTTGAAACCATCAACCGCGTGGTGGCAGACACCAACGCAGCCATGAAATACCTGAGTACGGGCACTGCGCGACAGCGTGTGATGATGGCTGAGCATTGGGATTGGCTCAAAGGATGGGCGCTGAGCCTGAACAAAGGTCGTTTTCCTGATTTGCAATCCGCTTACGACGAAGCCGTGCGCCTGCAGACCTATGTGAGTTCAGACAGCGAGGGCACCAGCGGCGATGAGCAGTTGCTTCGGATCATGACTGTGCATTCCGCCAAGGGGCTTGAAGCGCGCCGCGTGTGGCTGTTCGATGCAAATTCCGTTCCGAAGCCGGGTGGCAGTGCCACCGATTTACTCATCGATTGGCGTTTGGGGGATTCGCACCCCACATCCGTCACCGTGATGCGAAACCTCAGTGACCACAGCCCGGGGCGCGCTCAAGCGCAAGCCATCGAAGCGCAGGCTTATGCCGATGAGGAGGATCACCTGTTGTATGTGGCGCTAACCCGCGCTGAACAATCCATTCATGTCAGCGGGCAAGAGAAAAAAGGCGGTGCCAAGGGTTGGTATGCGCGATTATTGCCCTTGGTGAACGAGGAAATCGCACCGTGGCCGGAACCCGTTGACGAGAGGGTTGATCTTTTTGGCGGGGTGACTGCGCATTGGACTCGCCTGCAATTTCCCGGGCTGCGTCCGTCAGCCACTCCGGTTGGTCGAGTGGTGCCGCGTTTGCAGGGCAGCGAGTTGAAAATGGGCACCGCCTGGCACGCAGCCATGGAGCACGTGGATGTGTTGAAGGGGGCTGACTTCGAAGCCTGGTGGGCGCATGTGTTGCAGGCTTGCGAAGCGCAGTTCATGGCCTTGTCTGAGCCCGAGCTTGAGGAAGTGGAGCAAACCTGCCGGTCTACGTTGAGTAACACGGAGTTGTTGCCTTGGTTGACCGGGGCGCCCAAGGCATTCAATGAGCTGGAATGGATCACCGGAGACGGTCGCTCCCTGCGTGCAGACCGAGTGGTTGAATTGGATCAGGGTTTTGTAGTGCTGGATTACAAGTGGTCGGTCAATGACCTGAACTGGGCCGATTACAAAGCGCAAGTTACTGAATACGTTGCTTTAGTGGATTCAACGCTTGCGCTTGAACGCAAGCGGGCGGGCAAAACTTTACCCACACAAGCTGCCTTGATTGACCGGCAAGGGAAAATCCACTGGCTGACTTCGGTGTAGAATTCAGTTTGGCGGGCCTCCCCGCATGGCGTAGCGGCCAACCTGGTCAGGTCCGGAAGGAAGCAGCCACAACCGTGAAGTCAGTGCCGGGGTTCTGGCTCGCCTCTTAATTTGGACCCAAATCGCATGAATCAAACCGTTTCTCAGGCACTTGCTCGAAAATGGCGACCGCGAGATTTTGATTCGCTGGTGGGCCAGTCCCATGTGGTGAAAGCCCTTTCCCACGCACTTGATAGCCAGCGCCTTCACCACGCCGACCTGTTCACCGGCACCCGTGGAGTGGGTAAAACCACCATTGCTCGTATTTTGGCGCGTGCCGTGAATTGCGAACAAGGCGTAAGCCGCACACCCTGCGGGGTTTGCCAGGCTTGCACGGAAATCAATCAAGGTCGCTTTGTGGATTTGCTGGAAGTGGATGCCGCCACCAACACCCGCGTGGATGAAATGCGTGCGTTGCTGGAAAATGCGATGTACGCGCCCACAGCCGGTCGCTACAAGGTGTATGTGATCGACGAAGTGCACATGCTGTCCAACAGTGCATTCAACGCCATGTTGAAAACGCTGGAAGAACCACCCGGGCATGTGTTGTTTATTCTGGCCACCACCGACCCGCAAAAAATTCCGCCAACTGTGTTGTCTCGGTGTTTGCAGTTTGCCTTGAGGCAACTGCCGCCAGATTCGCTCGCTGAACATTTGGGCAACATACTGACTCAGGAAAACATCGCCTTTGAGCCCGGCGCGCTGCGCTTGTTGGCCAAGGCGGCTCGGGGCAGTGTGCGCGATGCGTTGTCCCTGACTGACCAAGCCATTGCCTACAGCGCAGGGCACGTCAGCGAAGACACAGTCAGAACCATGTTGGGCGCAGTAGACCAGCAGGTGGTGTTGCAAATTCTGCAGGCTTTGGCGGCAGGGGATGGCAAAGCCTTACTTGAACTGAGCCGTGCCTTGAACGCTGGCAGTGCGCCGTTTGGCGCCATTCTCGATGAGCTGGCGGCAGTGTCGTATCGCCTGTCGGTGGCGCATTTTGCAGGCGGTTTGAATGCTGACGACCCTGATGAGGCTGCTTTGTTGGCGGTGCAAGGTGCATTCAGTCCTGAAGATTTGCAATTGTTTTATCAAATCGCAACGCATGCGCGGGCCGAGCTGCACCTGGCGCCCGAAGAATCGATTGGCTTTTCAATGGCCTTGGTGCGCATGCTGGCATTCAAGCCCGGTGGGCACGGTCAGCCCGTTGCCGCCCACGTTCCACCGGTGGCTGCCCCTGTAAGGCCAGAAAAGGCACCAGTTCCCAAGCCCGCAGAACCAATGGCGAGAGCGCCGGTCCAACCACCGAAGGTCGCACCTGCACCCGTGGCTACCAAGGCAAGCCCGGCCGAGCCGGTTGGGTCGGTTGGCTCAGTTGGGCCTGTTGAGCTACCCACGGCAAGCAATTGGCCACAGATTTCCCAGGAAGTGCCAGCCAAGGGTTTGACCCGACAAGCCTTGGTGCAGGCTGAATTGGTGCAGGCTAGCCAAGGCGATGGTGCGTTGTCCATTGAATTGCGCACCGCCATCAAGGCGTATACGGAACCCAGTATGGTTGCCCGTCTGGAAACTGCACTGGCACAATACTATGGGTGTGCGGTGCGTTTACAGATGAGTTTCGGTGAAGCCCAGCAAACAGCGCACGCAGTGCAAACAGAGAATCGCAAGCAGGCTCTTCAGGGTGCAATGCAATCGTTGTCCGAAGACCCGTTTTTAAATGACCTGGAAAATATGATGGGGGCAAGTGTGGTCCCTGGTTCAGAAAGAACGCTGAGCAACACCGGCCCGGCAGATGTCTAAAGGAGATTGAACGCATGAACATGATGAAAGGCCAATTGGCCGGCTTGATGAAGCAAGCCCAACAAATGCAAGACAAAATGGCCAAAATGCAGGCCGAGATTGGTGCCTTGGAGGTAGAAGGCCAATCGGGCGGTGGCATGGTGAAAGTAACCATGACCTGCAAACACGATTGCAAGCGGATCACCATTGACCCGTCTTTGTTGACAGAAGACAAAGACATGCTGGAGGATTTGGTGGCTGCCGCCTTCAACGACGCTGTACGCAAGGCCGAAGCCACCATGCAGGAGAAAATGGCATCGGTCACCGCCGGTTTCCCCATGCCTCCCGGCTTCAAAATGCCATTCTGATACCGCTCAATGAGCCGCACCCCATTGAACGCCTACGATGGTCTGGACCCCCTGGTTGATCTCGTTCAGGCCTTGAAGCGTTTGCCGGGCGTGGGGCCAAAGTCTGCCCAGCGCCTGGCTTTTCATTTGCTGCAAAACGACAGGCAGGCGGCGACCAGTTTGGGTGAATCTTTGCTCAAAGCGGTGGCTGAAATTCGACACTGCAACCTGTGCAACAATTTTTGTCACAGCGACATTTGCGCCATCTGCTCAGACACCCGCAGACAACGTTCGCTGGTTTGTGTGGTTGAAACGCCCGCCGACTTACTGGCCATTGAATCCACCCAAACCTACCGTGGCTATTATTATGTGCTGATGGGGCGGGCTTCGCCTTTGGATGGCATCCGCCCTGAAACACTGGATTGGCCCAAGCTGAGTCAGCGCTTGGACGATGGCGAGGTCAGCGAGGTGATTCTAGCCACCAACTTCACCAACGAAGGCGAGGCCACTGCAGTGTTCCTGACCGATCGCATTCGTCGATTGAATTTGAAAGTGAGCCGCTTGGCTCGTGGCGTGCCCCTGGGGGGTGAACTCGAATACACCGACCCAAGCACTGTGGCGCGCGCGTTGTTGGATCGAAGGCCGTTGGGTGGTGAAGGTGATTTCTAATCTGTTTTGTTAAAACTCAACATGTCCAATTCTCAAGTTGACACGAACGACACTGCACCCCAAGGCCCACTACAGGGCATCCGTGTGGTGGAACTGGGTTCCCTGATTGCCGGGCCATTTGCCAGCCGAATGATGGGCGAATTCGGGGCGGAGGTGATCAAGGTGGAAACGCCGGGCAGTGGCGACCCCATTCGCAAGTGGCGGGTGCTTCACGAAGGCAATTCCTTGTGGTGGGCGGTTCAGGCACGAAACAAAAAATCCCTGACTCTGAATTTAAAGGCTGAGCAGGGGCAGGCAGTGCTGCGTAGGCTGCTCGCCAGTGCCGATGTGTTGATTGAAAACTTCAGGCCCGGTCAACTTGAAAAGTGGGGTTTGACTCCCGACGCCTTGCAAAGCCTGAACCCTGGTCTGATCGTGGTGCGTTTGAGTGGTTATGGCCAAACCGGCCCATACAAAGACAGGCCGGGGTTTGGTGCCATTGCTGAGTCGATTGGTGGCATGCGGTTTTTAAGCGGTGACGTAGACCGCCCACCTGTGCGGGTCGGCATCTCGATTGGCGATTCCCTGGCTGGCCTGCACGCCGTGATTGGTGCCTTGATGGCCTTGCAGCATCGCCACCGCACGGGCAAAGGGCAAGTGGTGGATGTGGCTTTGTATGAGTCGGTGTTCAACATGATGGAAAGCCTGTTGCCTGAATACGATTTTGCAGGTGTTGTACGCAAGCGCTCAGGCGCGAGCTTGCCCGGTATTGTGCCTTCCAATACCTACACCTGTGGTTGCGGTGGCTTCATCGTGATCGGCGGCAATGGAGACGCCATTTTCAAGCGTTTGATGACAGCGATTGATCGGCAGGACTTGGCTGACAACCCTGACATGGCCACCAACGATGGTCGCGTTCGACACACTGAACTGATTGATCAAACCCTGTCGGACTGGTGCGCCCAGCGGCCTATTGATGAAGCTGTTGAGGTGCTCGAAAAAGCCGATGTGCCAGTGAGCAAAATTTACAGCATTGAAGACATTGTCAAAGACCCTCAATTTGCCGCGCGCGGCATGATTGAAGAACACCCTTTTGGCGAGGACAAAACCTTGAAGGTACCAGGCGTGGTGCCCAAGCTGAGTGACACCCCAGGCCAAACTCGTTGGCTTGGCCCCGGTTTGGGCGAGCACAACGAGTCGGTTCTGGCCGATCTGGGGTATTCACCCCAGGAGATCGAGCGACTCGCCCAGGAAGGTGTGCTTTAACAGACCTTTGCTCAGGCGCTGAGCAGGCCGTCTAGTGTGATGGAATCTTTCACGAAAGCGCGAATGCCCTCAGCCAGTTTTTCGGTGGCCATGGCGTCGGCATTCAATTCATAGCGAAAGGCGGCTTCGCCCTCTGGAAATGTTTCCACGGCTTGTTGCATGGCCCATTCCCGGCTGAGGTCAACCTTCAGCGTGCCTTCGTCGGCGTGCAGTTCACCCAATAGTTCCGGGCTGATGGTGAGCAAATCACAACCCGCCAGCGCCTTGATTTGACCTGCGTTGCGAAAGCTTGCGCCCATCACTTCGGTTTGAATGTTGTTTTGTTTGAAGTGGGCAAAAATACGCCTGACCGATTGAACACCGGGGTCGTTTTCCCCCGAGTGACTGGCTTCGTCCCATTGTGCACCAGCCGATTTTTTATACCAGTCGTAGATTCGACCTACGAAAGGCGAAATCAGTTTCACATTCGCTTTGGCACAGGCATGGGCCTGAATTGGCGAGAAAAGCAAGGTGAGGTTGCACTGAATGCCCTGGGCTTGCAGTGCTTTCGCAGCTTCAATGCCTTCCCAGGTGGATGCAATCTTGATGAGCAAGCGTTTGGAGGTGTCGATGCCTTGCTCTTCGTACAGGGCAACAATCCGTTTGGCGCGCGCAATGGTCGCCTCGGTGTCGAAACTCAAACGTGCATCCACTTCAGTGGACACCCGGCCAGGAATGATCTTCAAAATTTCAATGCCGAACGCCACCAGCAAACGGTCGGTTTGCAAATCGAGGGGTTCAGAACCATACTTCAACTTGATGTCGTTGAGCAGCGGCGCATACTGCGGCTTTTGAACGGCTTTCAGAATCAAGGACGGGTTGGTTGTGGCGTCTTGCGGCAAAAAAGAGGCGATGGCTTGAAAATCGCCTGTGTCGGCCACCACTGTGGTTACTTTTTTAAGCTGGTCTAAAGCATTCATAAGGCAGTTTGATTTCAAATTATTAACAATCTACAACCCAGTATAGGGGCTATGGGGCTTTCAATTTGCCTGGGCAATAGTATCCTTTAATTGGACCATAAAAAAACAACTTATTACTTGAGACCTTGCCATGTATTCCGAACAGGAATTGTTTGACCAGCCGCTGATCGACGAGGACCAGTGGTCGCGTTTAAAAAATGAACTCGGCTCTGAGATGCTCCTGGAGTTTGCCGTTGAATTTTTTGAGGAAACCGAGGAAATCTGGTTCGTGGCCGACTTCGATCCATTGAGTTTTGAAGAAAAGCCTTTCAAGTCCATGGCCCATCGCAGTGCGGGCGCGGCGGGCACCATCGGTTTGAAACGCCTTAGATATGCTTTTTTGTGCATGGAACACAACCCTTTAGGCGAGCAGACGTTTAAATTCTTGAGCGACATGAAAACTGTGTTCGCCGACACCAAGGCATGGGTGGAGTCGCAGTCCTGATGAGAGAAATGGTTGAACCTAAAAAGTGGGCAATGCTGGGCTTGATTTTGGGCATAGGCGCTTTGGCTGCAGCCCTGTATTTGCAAATCAGCAAAGAATGGTTTCCTTGCCCTTTGTGCATTTTGCAACGCTATGCCTACATCATCACAGCATTTGGATTTTTGGGCTTGCTGTGTTTCCCGCGCTTCAGTGCCATAGGCAAAACCCTGGCGCTGTTCACAGGGCTCGGTGTGTTGGCTGGGCTTGGTGTGGCGGTGTACCACTTGTGGGTGCTGTCAAACCCGCTGCAAACCTGTGGGGTTGATCCTCTTCAGAACACCTTGAACGCGCTGCCGTGGGTGCAGTTGTGGCCCAATATGTTCGTGGCCGATGGTTTGTGTACTGCTGAATATCCACCCCTTTTTGGCTTGTCACTGCCGATGTGGAGTGCGTTGGGTTTTGTGGGGCAGGGTGTGCTGTTGGTGCTTGGGTCCAAGCGCCGTCGAATGTTTACAGGCTCATGGTGAGGGGAGCGGTCAAGGTCAGCCACTCCTCTTTTTCAGTGTGTTTCTGTTGTTTCCTTTCCAGGTTTTCCATATAGGCCAGCAATTGGCCCAAGCCATCCATGGCGGCCGGGTTTTTACTTTGTCGAACTGCAGACAACACATTGGCCAAGGCTTCATCCAGATTAACTTCGTTGTCTTCCAACGGAGCGGCCATGTGCAGGTCGACTTTGTCTGGAACGCAGAAGTCTTGGTGGGCTGCAGCAGTCAATTGAATGGTTTGCATATTGTTAGCTCGGTTGAAACACAACCATAGCGTCTCATTCTTTGTACGCCGCCAAGGGCCGGAATAGGCTGTTTTTTTTGACTCAGTTCATCGATTGCCGGTGTCGGCCTACGCCATCCGGGCGATTCAGAAGCGACCTTTTCGTGCCGTTGTGTCTCTTATCCCAAGGAGCGTAACTCATGTTGATCAATATTTCCGATGTGCAAACCATTGAGCCATTGCTACAGAGAAAGTCGTTGTTGCCCTCTCAGCTGTACTTGGGTTCAGGCATGCGCTACCAGCCTGAAACCACATCGTCTAGGGCTGGTTTACTGACACTTGAAACGGAGTTGAGCCAATCAACATTGTTGTATTTGCGCGCACAAGATTTATTCGACGAATTGCGTTGTTGTTACAAGGTGTTGTCCAAAGCTTTGATGGATGAGGATCCCGATACCTTTCTTGTCGTCATGGATGAGTTGGGTGGCCGGTTTTTTCACATTGCCTGTCATCATTTTGATTTGGCCTATGCTTACCTTGCCTGGCACACCAGCGATGATTATCCAGTGATGCACCACATGCTGGTGGCCTTGACCTTGGCCCGAGTAGGCATGCGCAGTGGCAACTTTTCTGAGCTCAGCTTGTTGTCGCTTGTGAAGGCGGCGTTGACCATGAATTTGAGCATGCTCACCCTGCAGGCTAGGTTGCGCGAGCAAACTGAACCGTTGAGTCGCGACCAACGCGAAACAGTCCGCCGACACCCTGAGCAAACAGCCAACAAGTTGAAGTTGCTTGGGGTGCATGATCAAGTCTGGATCGACACGGTGTTGATGCATCACGAATTGCCAGATGGCTCAGGCTATCCCAACCAATTGAACAATTCCAATCCCGGAGCAGTGCTGCTGAGTGTTTGCGACTCATTCAATGCCCAGATGGCCCAACGCGAGTATCGCAATAATTTTACAGCTGAGCAGGCGGTGAAGTCGCTTTTTGGCTTGGGTGATGCGCTCTCAAGCAGCTTCACAGCCATCATTTTGGAAGAATTGGGCATTTATCCTGCAGGCAGTTTGGTGCAGTTGGCTGGCAATCAAATTGGTTGCAGTTTGATCCGCGGAGAAACCGCCGTGTCGCCGGTGGTGTTGGTGTTTCGAAACCTGCCCAGTGGTGGGCCGCCCGCTGCATTGGTACAAACGTCAACCGATGCCAACAAGGTGCGCAATGCCTTGCCAAGGCGCGATTTGGGCAAACTCCCTAGCTTGTTGGAGCTGATGGCAAAGGTGGTGTAGTGTCAAGCAGGCTCTGGTAATTGGAGGCTTGCGATGGTTTGCTCGCCCACCCGAGTCAGGGTAAGCTGGATTTCATGACGCGAAGCGATTCGTTGTGACAGCGCCAGGCCTACGCCTTCCCCTTCAAATTCATCGTTGCCATGCATGCGGTGAAACAATTGGAATTTTTGCGCTTCGTGCGCTTGGGAGAAGCCCACGCCGTTGTCTACGATCTCAATGTTCAGCGGGCTGGTTTGTCGAATCAGGATTTTGGGCGAATCCACCGGTTTCGAGAATTTCACTGCGTTGTCCAACAACTCTTTAATCAGTCGGCTGAACAGTGATTTGTCGCATCGAATCGGCCCTTGTACCTGTACTTCAATGGGCACTGGCGAGAAATCAAAATGTTCGTCCAGCACCTGTTGAAGCAAGGTGGACAGGTCATGTTTCTGTATGTTCATCGGGCACACGCCCACTCGCAAATATTCAATGAGGGCGTCGATGAGAACACCCATTCTTTGACCGTTGCGTCGAATTTCATCCAGCGATTTCATGGCCTCGGGTGGGGTGTTGGTACCCAAGTCGTCAGCCAGGAAAAAGGAATACGCGTCGATTGCCCGAAGTGGGGCGCGAAAATCGTGTGCGATGGTACCAGAGACCCAATTCAGTTGATCCAGCAATTCCTTGTTCTCACGCAGTCGGCGTTGATTTTCAAGGTCGATGCTGTCATTGAGTTGGTTCAGTGTGTCGTTCAGGCGGTCGAGCTCTGCCTGTTTTCCATTCAAGCGCGCAGTGCATTCACGCTCTTTGGCATTGAGTGTTTCATCGGCTTGCAGTTGCTGGCGCTGCAATTCGGCCCGCAATTTCGAAATCAAGGTGTCGCTGGCTGCGATTTTCTCTTGACAGCTTTCCAGTTCAAGGCGTTGCTGGCGCGCCTGGGCTGGGCTTGGTAGCTTTTCACCCAGAAAAAAAGACAGCACGCGAAGTAGGAAATGCAGCACAGCGGATGCTAGTTGGTTTGGATCGTGGACAGTTGCGACACAGGGGCTTGTGAAGCGGGTTTGCCAATGCTGTCTGTGTAGGCACGGTAGGCTTTGCCTGCAGATTCGGCACTGTACGCTTCTGTTTCGCCACGGTTCACACCGTCGGTTTGCTCTTTCAACCAGGCGCGTGTCGAGGCGCCGGTTTCTTCATCCGTTTGCCCGCCTGATGCGGTGTTGCTTTGCGCGAGCACCATGGCCGGGATGAGACAGCTTGCCAGTGCAAGGCTCCATTGGGCTGTTTTGTTCATCGAGGGTCTCCTTTGGCGTCAAACCGCCGTTTGATGGAATTGGCTTGCGACATCACTTGATTGCGGGTGTTGTCGGACCATTGCAGACGATCGGCAATGTCCATGGCCATGTTGAAGTCTTCATAAACCAAACCCCACAAGGCCAGGTTGGCCATGACTTGCGGATTGCCGCTCGCCAGTTGGTTGGCTTTCATCAGGGTGTTGTATGCTGGCTCTTTTTGGCCTTCCAGCAAATAGATCAAACCCAGGTCGGCATACGCATTGATGTTGAGCGGTTCGACTTGAACGGCCTTCTCAAGGCGCATGCCAGCAGTTTTCAAATCTCCACGCTCAATGGCCACCTTGCCAAGCCCGTACCAAATGGCGCCATTCTGGTTTTGGTTCTGTGCGCCAAGCAAGGTTTTGTACAGTGCTTCGGCTTGGTCAAGCTGACCGGTTTTTCTCAGTGAATCGGCGCGCAGCTGCTGGCTGTTGCGGTCTGCTCCCCATTTCTGGGCATAGGCGTCGAGGTGTGCCAGGGCTGCAAAAGCGTTGTCTTGATCCAGCATGGTTTGCACCAGTTTCAGGTGCAGGTTTTTTTCCCGCTCAGCCCGCGCTTTGCGGCTTTGCTCGTCTTCACGGGCTTGCTCATTGCGCTCAGCCTCGATCAAGGCTTCCTGGCTGGGTGTGGTGCCCATTGGCATGGGCGCGGTGACCGGCGCGGGTTGCGGCTGCCCTGTGGGCGCAGGTTGAGGTGCGGCACAGGCGCTGAGCAACAGCGGTGCGATCAACCAGGTCCAGGACCGGGGTAGTGTGGGCAAACCATGAATAACGCGGGACACGTTTTATCCTCCAACTCGTTCAAATGCGCGAATGATGGAGATGATACCCGGGCCGCCCGTCATGATGAGAAGTGCAGGCAACATGGTAACCACCATCACACCCGTCAGTTTAACAGTCAGCTTGCCCATGGTTTCCTTGGCGTTTGCTCTTTCTTTCTCAACCAGTCGATCTGAGAACTGTCTCAAAGGCTCTTGAACCGCACCACCGTACTTCTCGATTTGCCCAATCACCTGAATAAATGATTTGAATTCATCGCTGGAATACACGGTGCTCATCTTTTTCAGCACCACGCTCCATGGCACACCCGATTTCACCTGCGCCCGTGAGCGATACAGCATGCGGCCTGTGATTGGAACCAGGTCGCGCAATTGCGTGGCCATGATTTCCACCGATTGATCGACACTCAGGCCGACACCTTGCAGCAAGCGCATGACGTCCACCACCGCAACAAGCTCACGCTCGAAGGCGGCCTCGCGGCCCTCCCCCAGTGTTTTAAGCAACCACTTGGGCAGCATGAAGCCAATGCCGGTGATGGCAATAATCTGAATCAGGGTGGTGGCGCCAAAAGGTGTGTTCCAGTTGATGAACAAGGCAATGGCCAAGCCCAGCAGCCCAAGGGCAATGCGAGACATCACAAAACGACTCAGGTCTTCTTCGCGACCAAAGCCGGCCCGACCCAACAACTTGCGGTCTTCGTTTTCGATGAAATAAGTGAACGCTTTGGTTTGGCTAAAGCGCTGGCCTATCCGGTCAATTCGCCCATACAGCGCCATGGTTGGCACCTGGTTGCGCACTGAGGCACTGGTTTGCACACGCCGGCGCTTTTCGATGTATTCTTCGATGCGCTCCAGGGCCCGGTCTCTTTGACTTGTCTGGCGCAGCAAACTGAAGGCCACGCCAACAAAGCCCAGCCCCAGCAGGAAGATTCCAATCATCAGCAAGGTGTTTTTGTCCATGCCCGCCCTTAGATACTTTTGACCATTCGGTAAATGATGACTGCGCCCAGCACTTGCAAGGCAGCAGCCATGAACAGCAACATGCGGCCTGTGTCGTCATTCCACATGGTGCCCAGGTAAGCCGGGTTAAGCATCAGAATGACGCCGGCCAGCACCGGCGTTAAACAGCACATGAACACGGCTGACATTCGGGCTTCCGAGGACATCGCCAGCATTTCCTGATGGTGTTGTTCACGGTCGCGCAAATACTGCGCCAGTCGCCCCAGCAAAATATCGCTTTTGCCACCATAATTCAGAGCCAAAGCAACCACCGAGGCAATCAATTTGAATTCGGTCAGGCCATATACGCGAGCCAGGCGGTGCATGGCTTGGTCCAGCTCAAGCCCGGCGTATTGCATTTGCACGGCCAGCCCAAGGGCTTCTTTCAGCGGGTGCTCAGCGTTTTCAAGGGCTGTGTTGAATGACACGGTCAGGCTGTAACCCACGGCGCTGACTCGTACCACGCCATCGAGGAAATTGGGCAATTGGCCAAGCATTTGCAGGCGACGTTTGCGCTGGCGATTGAATACAAACGCGGCCACTCCAAGCAGCGCGAGCAGAAAAGCACCGCTGGCGCTGCCAAACCCACGAAATACAAAGGCGGCCATGGTTGGAATGAACAGGATCAAACCGATACGCAAACCCAAGGCGCGATCGATGGTTAGGCCAGCAGAAATCAGGCTGTCGGTGACCCACTGGGGTATGTATTTGCGCCGCAGCGGATCTTTCTCCAAGGCCAGGCTGTCACGTGATTTGTTCAACGCCACATCCAGCCGGCTTTCGGCCAGCTTTTTGCTTTCCTCTTCGTTGCCTTTGCCCAGCAGCAGCACGGCCAGCGAGATGAACATCAACGCAGCGGCGATCAGTCCAAAAGTCATGTCAATCGAATGTGTGAAATTTTCGGGTTTTTGGGGTAGGGCACCACAGGCACCCAGTTGTCGAGTTCCTGGCCGTCTGGTCCCAAGCGGCTTTCATGGCGATACAAGTCTTGAAGCAAAATATTGTCATCCACAATACCCGCCACTTCCGTGATGCTGTAAATGCGTCGTTTGCCTGATGGCAGGCGCACAATCTGAACGATCAAATCCAGTGCAGACGCGATTTGTCGGCGCAAGCTCATTTCATTGCCGGTGAAGCCTGCAAAGCCAGACAACATTTCCAGGCGGTGAAGGCAATCGCGCGGTGTTGAGGCGTGAATGGTGCCCATCGAGCCATCGTGACCGGTGCTCATGGCTTGAAGCATGTCTAACACCTCTGCGCCACGCACCTCGCCAACCACGACACGGTCTGGGCGCATCCGCAGGCTGTTTTTGACCAGGTCGCGAATGGACACCGCACCTGCGCCTTCATGACCACCTGGTCGGCTTTCCAGTCGAACCACATGGTGGTGGTTCAGCTGCAGTTCGGCGGTGTCTTCGATGGTGATCAATCGCTCGCCAGGGGGGATGAACTCAGCCAGCACATTGAGCATGGATGTTTTGCCGGTCGATGTCGCGCCGCTGACCACCAGGTTGCAGCGTTTGCGAACGGCTTCTTGCATCAGGGCGTACACGCGATCGTCGAAAGTGCCAAGGCCCATCAGGTCTTCGGCGCGAAGTGGCACACTTCTGAATTTTCGAATGGAAACCACCACGCCGTCTCTGGCCAGTGGTGGAATAATCACGTTGATGCGGCTTCCATCGGGAAGGCGTGCATCGACCATTGGGCTGGATTCATCCAGACGCCGACCCAGAGGGGCAAGTATTCGACGAACGATGCGCAGCAAATGGGCGTTGTCAATGAAGCGCGCCTGAACCTTTTCCATTCGGCCCAATTTAGAAACGTAAACGTCCTTGTGGCCGTTGATCATCACGTCTTCAATGTTCGGGTCGATCAGTAAATCTTCGAGTGGGCCAAAGCCCGCAATTTCCTTGTACAAGGCATCGGCCACATAGGCCACCTCGGAATCATTCAGTGGGATTTGTTTGCCGTAAATCAGGCTTTGAACTTCGCCTTGAATGAATTTCTCAAGCGCGACATTGTCCATTTTGGCGAAGGTGGCGCCCTTTTTTTCGATGATCGCCAAAATATGCTCATGCGCCATTTCCTTGACGTCTGCCAGCACGGCAGAGTCCATTTCGCTCGCTTTTTCTGGCGAAAACTGCATGGGGCTAGGTCGCGCAAGCGTGGGCTCAACCTTGCGGGCTGCATCAGTTGGTGTGCTTTTCGGTTGTGGCGGCGGGTCCTCTTGCCCGAATATGATTTCGCTCATTTGTTAAACCACTTTTTGAAGATTGAGCCAATCGCCTGGTCTTTGTCTGCGTCTTTTCGCTTGCCCATCAGTGAATGCAAGAGTTGAATCACTGCCTTGGAATAGGGGTCTTTGGGATCCGTCTTTGACAACACCGCGCCACTGTTCACGGCATTGGTCAGGTGTTGGCGGCGATCAGGCAGCGTGTGCACGGTGTCAATTTTCAATTTGGCAGCGATGGCCGGTGCATCCAGTGCAACGTCTTGCTGGTGAGGGCAAACCACCAGCTGGAAACTTTTGCTTTGTACGCCTTTGTCGTTCAGGCTTTTGATCAGCTCAGCGGTGGTGACCACGCTTGGCACTGATTGCGATGTCAACACGACTGTGGAATCGGCGCTGCGCAGCAGGCTGGCCACAAACTCAAGATTCGAAAAGCCGCTTAAGTCAATGACGATGTTCTGGAAATAAGATTTGATCAGGTTGAGAAACTTCAATGCGTCCGTTGCAGAAATTTCTCGCAAATCTGCCAGGTTTCGGGGTAACGACAAAATGGCCACGCCTGTGTCCATGTGTTTTTTGAACGCTGTTTTTGCCAACGTGGCGTCGAAGCGTTTCAGGTTGCGAACACACTCGACGAAATCCATTGCGCCTTGTTTTTCTTCGCAGGGCAGGTGAATCAAGCCGTCGCCCAGGGGCAGGCCGAAATCCAGCAACAAGGTGTTGTCTTTGTCTTTCTGTGCCAATTGAACCGCCAGGTTGACAGCCAGTGTAGTGGCTCCTACGCCTTGCCGTCCGCCCAAAATAACCAGGGCGTAGCCAGAACTCTGGGCGCTGGTTTTGGGTGCTTTTTCAACCACACCCGATAGAATTTTCACAACCTCGCCGGCACTGCTGTCCAGGCTCAGGAAATCCTTCACCCCCGACCTCAAGGCATTGACGACATCGGTGGTCGAATCCTTGGAACCCAAGGCCACTACGGGCAGGTCAGGGGAAAGTTCGCGCAACTCCTTGACCACCAGGCTGGCATCCAGCCCCACTTGCGGGGAGTAATCAACCACCACGATGGATGGCGAGACCAAACCCACACGCTTGGTGATGTCGGAAAACGACCCTGACTCCCGCACGAGCATGAAGCCGTCGCCGACGGCCTCAGACAACCAAAGCCAGTTGGAGTCTGATCCGCTGATGAATAAAATTCGGGGTATGCTTTGCTGCATTCTTTTTCCCCTTATTTGGATGTGAAGCCGGGTACAGGTTCATTGGCTGCCGGCAAGAACAGTTGGCTCCACACGCCTCTGGGTCGCATGCCTACGTTTTCACCGGGCAATGCCATTTTCGCAGCATTGCTGTCGCGGGGTTTCACAAAACGTGGGGTGACGATGATCAGCAATTCCTTGTCTTCTCGACTGTAAGTGTTGCCCTTGAAAAAGGCGCCCAAAATTGGAATGTCGGCCAGCCATGGCACCTGGCTTGCATTGGCAATGATGTTGCGGCTGATTAGGCCACCGATCACGAAACTCTGGTTTTCGCCGAGCTCCACGGTGGTGTTGGCACGCCGGGTCAGGATTGCTGGCACCAAGATGCCCTGAATGGACGTGCCGCGCGAAAAGTCGAGATCACTGACTTCAGGTGACACCCGAAGGGCGATGGTTTTGTTCGACAAAATGGTGGGCGTGATACTCAAACCCACACCAAACTTTTTATATTCAATGCCAATCGTGCCGTTACCGGAAGGCACTGGAATCGGAATTTCTCCACCAGCGAGAAATGATGCATCCTGGCCCGACTGGGCAATCAGGCTGGGTTCCGCAAGCACCTTGGCATAACCGTCGGATTGCAGCAGGTTCAAGCTCGCGGTTAAATCGCCTGCCATGTTCCCCAATGTCAGCCCAAAAGCGTTGGCCACGCCACTGGTGCCACTGCCAATGGGGTTGGAAATTGCGTAACTGAATTCGCCGCCGTTGAATTGACCCGCCAGGTTGATGCCCAGGCGTTGCAATTCGCTGCGAGTGAACTCAACCACTTTCACATCCACTTGCACAGTGCCCGATGTTTGAAGGGTGACCTGGTCGAGCAGTTCGACGGTTTTGCCATTTTCACCGGTTCGAGTCAGGCTTTCGCGTGCTTGTTGATACGCGGCCACGTTGGGCGTGGAGCCCGACAGCTTCAGCACTTGGCCTTCGGTTTCAAGATTCAGGTCTTTCAGGTTTGAAATGGTTTCTGCCGCCTTTCCCGTTACAGACACCGTGATCACGCGAGCCATGCTGGCTCCACGGTCCCAAATCAGCAAGGAGGTGGAGCCCGGCTTCAAGCCTGTGACCAACACACCTGCACTTTTGCCGCCTCGATCGGTTGGTTTGAGTACGGTCACGCTGGCAATGCTTGGGTCGCCCAGAGACACGCGGGCCGGAATGCCCGGCAGGCTCACGATTTTTTGAAATCCGGTGCTGACGGTGAGTACGAAAGGTGCGGGCGTTGCGGCATTGGTTGCACCCGTGCTTTGCGCCATGGCCCCGTTGGAAACAAGCAAACCCTGTGCAGCAACCAGGGCAAGGGCTGTGAACACAGAGCGGATTGGTTTTTTATTGAAGTTCATCGTGCACGTTCCTGGGTTGTCTCTGCACCTCGAATGATTTCCACCGTGGGCGGCGCGCTGGCGGCCCGCTTTCGGGATTCTTCTGGCTTTTTGTTTTCTTTGGTGTTGCCGCTGCCAGGCAGCACTGTGTTGCTCAACGATGTGCCTGCAAATGCCTTGTCGCTGGCAGTCAAGTCTGTTGGTATTTCGGGTTTGGCTTTGGGGTCGTCGCCTGGCTTCTTCACTGGCACTGGTTTCAGCACGGTGTCGGGCTGAGGGTATATGGACATATCAGGTAATTCTTCATCGTCCGGGCTGCGAAGCACCACAAACAATTCACCCTGTGTTTGGGCAATCGCCAGCGTGTTGATGTCGGCCATGGGTGCTTCCACCATCATGGCACGCAAACGAACTTGCCGGTTGTTTTGGTCCTTTTCTTCCTGATTTGCACTTTCCGGGGCATTCACGAGCTGGGAGCCCACCGACAGCACGCGAAGCTTAGGCATGATCAGGCGAGAAATGGTTTGTTCAACGTCCTTTGAATTGGATTTGAAAATCGAAAACACATCAACAAAGTCACCCGCCTTGATTTTTCCGGTTGCCACATTGTTCTCGTCCAGTCGAAGGGCAAATGCACGGTAGCCTTCCCGCACCTCGGCGGCCACTGCGCCAGCTTCAAAATACTGGCTGGTCACCGGCAACCCGGCCCCAATGTTGAACTGGGGTTTTTTGCCAACCACTTGGTTGATCTCGCGGTAAGCGCCAGCTGGGGCGATTGCAAATTTCTCCACCTTTAGCATGTTCGCCGTGACTGGCTGTCCGAACGGAATCTCGGCTGTGCTGATCACCACTGGAAACCGTTCAAGTTCTGCCTTGATTGTTTCGCCACCCTGCCGAATGTTCTGCCCTGACAAAAAAGCCATGATCATGAACACCAGTCCAAGACCCAACAGCAGCAGCGCGAGTATTTTTGTTTTTCCTGACATGTCGCTTTAGGCTCCGGATGAATTTAAAGTGCGTTTGTATTCTGGTACAGCACCACGCTGCTGGCACTGAGCTGCTCAGGGAAAAAAGTGCTGGAAAAAGGAATATTGGATAGAAAAGGGTTTTCCGATGTGTTGAAAAACCCCCTGAATTCCAGGCATTCCAAGGTCGGGTTTGTGCCGCTTGCCAGGGCGTTGCCACAATCGGCTGCACCAGCGAGTTGCTGTGTTGAGAAACTGAAGCCTGCCGGGTACATGGCACTGGGCAATGAATCCAGCAACAATTGTCGGGCTGCGGATTCTGCATCACCATCGCTGCCAGCGACGGCAACCACCCGCGCTCCTTGTGATACAGCCGAGCTCAGCGTGTGTTGCACCATGAACAAAAGGCTGTACCCAATGATTGCGAAAATCACGGTCAGAACAACAGGCAACATCAAAGCAAGCTCTACAAGCTGTGCTCCACGCTGCTTTTTTTGTCTTGAGTCGCTAGACAGTGGTTTCACAATGTTGCCCCCGTTGAGGGTTGTTGCCTGGTCGAAGACAGCGCTTACTCGCCACCACCGCCGGTCAAGCTGGTCACGATGTTGCCAAATGCTGTTTCCAGGCCACCGCCCAGAGTTGCGAAGCCGGCTACAGCCAATGCCACCACCAAGGCTGCGATCACCGCGTATTCAATCAATGAAGCGCCTTCTTGTTTGCGCTTCAATACCAACTGTTTGCTCGCTGCTTTATTCATGACTTTCACTCCTGTGCGAAAACACCAAAATTGATTTGGAATACCCCCATAATAGGTGTACCCCAAATCAGCCAAACGGTTGATCAGAGGGCGAAAAAGCCCACCTTTTCAGAATTTGGGTGGAACAGATCCAGCCGTTTATCCCTTAGCTTAGGTAAATTCACCCAAACGGATTATGCCCTGTGAGTTACGATAGTAAACCAAGTCTGTAACTTCTTGACTGTCACAGTCCGAAACAATTTGCCTTTGACACGATATCCATGCAAAAAAATCAACTACCCAAAGCCCTGACAGGACCGCTGCATTCCTTGCTTGGTCTGGCCACTGGTGGTGTGCCTGTGACGAAAGAGCCAGGCAAGGCCAAACGCCCCTATGATCGATCCCGTGAAATCACTCAAAAAGCATGCACCAAAGCGGCTGCCGTGTCGGGTGGGTTGGCCTTGCCAGTGGGGCCACTGGGCGCACTCACCGTGCTTCCCGATTTGCTGATTGTGTGGCGCATTCAGTCGCAAATGGTGGTTGATATTGCCGCAGCGTTTGGTCACAAAGGTGAACTCACGCAGCAAGAGTTGATGTCATGCCTGTTTAGCCATGTGGCCGGCACCGCGTTGAAAGAGTATGAACGCGCCATTCCGCTTGAGCACAACACCGACACCAGTCGAACCGTGCTCGACTTGATCGATCGCATGACTCGAAGCGGTGGCCGCGATGTGGCCATTCGAGTGTCCAGACAAATCGGTCAGGCTTTGTTTCAGCGCGTTGCCAAGCGCACGGCCTCAAGAATTGTTCCGCTGGCAGGTGCCGCGGTGGTGTCGGCTTATGCAGCGCTGGACACGAAAGAGGTTGCCCGCACGGCCGTGGAAATGTTTTCTGGCGAGAAATTGCCTGCACGTCGCCGTAAGAAATCTTATCCCCGACCTGAGGAAATGTTCAACGTGGATCGAGTCAAAGACATCCCAATTGAGGAGATCAACCCGGCAAACCCCTCCCACAAGGGGGCTTGAACCCCCCATCGCTCTGTGTAAAACTGATTTGGCCTACTGAGCCCCGCGCGACCCACAAGGCCGCACGGCTTGAGCACACTCGCATGAACTTACCTGTTCTGTGGAGGAGAGTGACCATGAATGCACCGCATCACCCTTTGTTACGGGGCGTCAGCCTCGACGACAAATACACGCTTGACCAAGGCCGGGTTTACCTCACGGGCACGCAAGCCCTTGTGCGGCTCCTTCTGATGCAATCTCAGCGCGACCGCCTGGCGGGTTTGAACACTGGCGGCTTTGTGTCTGGGTATCGCGGTTCTCCTTTGGGTGGTGTGGATCAGGCACTTTGGGCAGCCAAACTTTATCTGGCTGGCTCGGGTATACAATTTCAACCAGGTTTGAATGAAGATCTGGCTGCCACCTCGGTGTGGGGCAGCCAGCAACTTAACCTGTTTCAGGGCGCCAAAGTGGATGGCATTTTTGGCATGTGGTATGGAAAAGGGCCCGGGGTTGACCGCAGCCTGGATGTCTTCAAACATGCCAACGCTGCAGGAAGTGCTGCAAAAGGCGGCGTACTGTTGGTGGCAGGTGACGATCACGCTGCGAAAAGTTCGACCCTGCCGCATCAATCAGACCATGTGCTGAAAGCGGCCATGATCCCCGTGTTGTTTCCCAGCAATGTGCAGGAAATTCTTGATTTCGGCTTGCTGGGTTACGCCATGAGTCGATACGCAGGCGTGTGGGTGGGCCTCAAAGTGGTGGCCGACGTGGTGGAGTGTTCCAGTGTGGTTCGTGTGGACCCAACTTACCCTGTGATCGAACAGCCCCAGGATTTCGACATGCCCGAAGGTGGCCTGAATATTCGTTGGCCCGACACGCCTTTGGATCAGGAAGCGCGTTTGATCGATCACAAGTTGTACGCTGCCTTGGCATTTGCGCGCGCCAATGGTGTGAACCGCACGGTGATTGATTCGCCCCACGCCCGGTTCGGCATCGTGGCCAGTGGCAAAGCCTATCAAGACACCCTCCAGGCCCTTCGGGATTTGGGGCTGGATGCCCAGCGTTGTGCTGAAGTGGGTATTCGCGTGTACAAAGTCGGTATGGTTTGGCCTCTGGATGCTCAAGGCATTCGCCAGTTTGCACAAGGCCTGCACGAAATTTTGGTCATCGAAGAAAAGCGCCAGATGCTGGAGTATCAAATCAAGGAAGAGCTCTACGCATGGCGCGAGGATGTGCGGCCCAAGGTGTACGGCAAATTTGACGAAAAACTGTCTGAGGACGGTCGCGAAGGCGGAGAGTGGTCCATGCCCCAAGGGCAATGGCTGTTGCCCAGTCACCATGAGCTGGATCCCGCCCGCGTCACCCAGGCCATTGCGAAGCGGCTTGGGCATTTTGATTTGCCTCCAGATATTCGTCTCAAGATGGCACAGCGCATTCAAACCATTGAACACCGGCACCAAGTCGGCAAGCCAGCGCACCCGGCTGTTGAAAGAAAGCCCTATTTCTGTTCTGGTTGCCCACACAACACGTCCACAAAAGTGCCTGAAGGCAGCCGAGCCATGGCGGGCATTGGTTGCCACTAGATGGCTGTCTGGATGGACAGGCGCACCGATACCTTCACACAAAT
The DNA here is from genome assembly GCA_964229025.1 of Limnobacter sp. GTDB lineage: Bacteria > Pseudomonadota > Gammaproteobacteria > Burkholderiales > Burkholderiaceae_B > Limnobacter. The sequence continues at coordinate 317,384 of CAXRAE010000004.1, forward strand.
GGGCGGCGAGGGCGTGCCCTGGATAGGGCAAGCGGCGTTTACTGAAACCCGCCATGTGTTTGCCAACCTGGGCGATGGAACCTACTTCCATTCAGGCATTCTGGCCATCCGGGCCAGCGTGACGGCAAAGGTGAATATCACCTATAAAATTTTGTACAACGATGCGGTGGCCATGACCGGTGGGCAGCATCTTGATGGTGTGTTGACAGTGCCACAACTAACCCGCCAACTCGCGGCTGAGGCGGTTGAAAAAATTGTCATTGTCAGCGATCAACCCGAGCAGCACCGTCGGCGAAAAGCGACCGACCCCGTCGCAGAGGGCGTGGAAATTTTTCATCGGCGCGAGATGGATGTCGTGCAGCGCAAGTTGCGCGAAACTCCGGGCACCACCGTGCTTGTTTACGAGCAAACCTGTGCATCTGAAAAGCGTCGCCGAAGAAAGCGTACAAACCCGATCTCCCAAGCGCCTTTGTACCCTGATCCTGCCAAACGCGTGGTCATCAATCCGCGAGTGTGTGAGGGGTGTGGTGATTGCTCAAAGCATTCCAATTGCCTGTCGATTGAGCCTTTGGCCACGGTGTGGGGCACCAAGCGAACCATCAACCAATCGACGTGTAACAAAGACTACAGCTGCCTTGAAGGCATTTGCCCAAGCCTCGTCACCGTGGAAGGTGCACACCCGATTAAGCCGACAACGAGCGCAATTCACGCCACTCTGGCCAAAGCGTGCGAGGCGGTGGTCGAGCCCAGTTTTCATGTTCACCCCGATGCATTGACCGGTCGTTACGCCGTGTTGATCAATGGTGTGGGTGGAACTGGGGTGGTCACCATTGGGGCATGGCTTGGCATGGCGGCGCATTTGCAGGGCATGGAGGCGTTGGCGCTGGACATGGCTGGTTTGGCTCAGAAGGGCGGCGCCGTGTTCTCTCACTTTCAGTTTTCCCCTTCTGGTTACGAATTGACCTCATCGCGCATACCGGTCGGTGAAGCCGATTTGATGATCGGTGGCGATCTGATCGTGTCCGCCCATGAAAAAACACTGGAGGTGCTCAGCGACAACGCCTTTGTGGTGTTGAATACGGATACCCCTCCCACTGCTGATTTCATTGGCAACGCAAAATGGTGCACGCCCGGCCAACAGCTGCACAACGACATCAATCAATCGTTAAGCTCAGGCGCCAATCGGTTTCACATCATAGAAGCGCAACAGGCGGCTTTGCAACTGTTGGGCGACACTGTGTTTGCCAACGCTTTACTGTTGGGCATGGCTTGGCAACTGGGCTGTTTACCGATGCATTTGTCGGCCCTTCGCAAGGCCATTGAACTCAATGGTGTCAAGGTCAAAGAAAACCTGTTGGCGTTTGATTTGGGGCGTTTGGCCGCGCATGATCGCACCAGTTTCAATGCATTGCTGGAAAGACCAGGCACGGACCTGCCTGTCGAAACCCCCGCGCAAAAACTAAAGCGCTTGTGCGATGAATTGCAGGTTTATCAAAACAAAGCCTACGCAGAGCGTTTCAATCAACGCGTGCTGTCTTTGCGCGTGTTGTTCGATGTACATGGGCAATCCAGACTGTGGCTTCAATTGTGTGAGGTCTATTTCAAACTGCTGGCGTTTAAAGACGAGTATGAAGTGGCTCGGTTGCACACCGACTCCACTTGGGTAGAGTCGGTACTCAAGCAATATGGCCCAGGGGCACGCCTGCGATTTCATTTCGCGCCCGCTTGGTTAGCGGGGCAACAAGAACGACCCAAAAAAATAAGCTTCGGGCCTTGGGTTGTCCCTTTTTTAAGGGCTCTTGCCAGCCTGCGTCGAATTCGTGGAACGGCTTTGGACCCCTTGCGATTCAGTGTTGAGCGTAAAAACCAGACTTTGCTGTTGACTTGGTTTGAATCGTGGCTGGAACTGATGCACAATAAACCGGAAATGTTGCAACACAGCAACGACATTGAGCGCATGCTCGGCCTGTTTGACCAAGTCAAAGGCTACGGTGCAGTTCGCTCAAAGGCATTTGAACAAGTGCGGTTCGAGATTCAAACCATCGTGGACGATACCCCCAAACTGGATCAGTATGACCAAAACAGACATCAAACCAAGCAAACGCAAGGAAAGCAAACGCTCTGAGAAAGTACTGCCCAATGCCTTGGTGCCTGAAAGCCAATGGGAAATTCTTGGGCAGGCCTGCATGGTCAACGGTAAGGCTGTCAGGCTTCGTCAATGGCCCACACGGTATGGCGATATGCCGTCCAAAGAGGACATGCACGAGCGAGTGGGGCAACTGTCTGAGCGCCTGGACGAACTGTTGACCTGTTTATACGCCCAGCGTGAGCACAAGTTGTTGGTGATATTGCAAGGCATGGATACCGCCGGTAAAGATGGTGCGGCCCGCGCCATCATGCGCGGTGTTCATCCCATGGCCCTTCGCATGGTCTCGTTCAAGGAACCGTCTGAAGAAGAGAAAAGCCATGATTTCTTGTGGCGTGTTCACCCGCATGTGCCTGGCAAGGGGCAATCGGTGATTTTCAACCGGTCTCACTACGATGGCATCATCATGCCCATGCTTCAAGACCATGTTTCCGTGCGTTGGGTAGAAGATCACATTCGGCAAACCAACGACTTCGAACGTTTGCTGGTTGAAACTGGCACCACCGTGCTGAAAATATTTCTGAACATTTCCCGGGAAGAGCAGCACCAGCGCATGATCGAGCGCTGGGAGTCACCCACCAAACGCTGGAAACTCAGCGAACAAGACCTGCATTGCGGCGAAAATTTCAGCCTTTTTGCCAACGCGTATGAGCAGGTTTTGGAGAAAACCTGTTCCACTTACGCGCCTTGGTGGATCATTCCCGCAGATCACAAGGGGTTTAGGAATATGCTGGTTGCTGAAATTCTGGTAGGAACACTTGAGCGCATGGGTTTGTCTTGGCCTGACGCAGATCCAGCCGTGGTCAAAAGTGAATTTTGGAAGAAAACGTAAACCCAGCATGGTTCATAGCCGTTACCCTTGTTCCCAAACCATTTTAAAGGGGACTAAAACCATGAAAAATACAACATTTAAACTTGCCATCGCTTCTAGCACACTGATTTTTTCAGCATCAGCCATGGCAGTGGGCTTGGGTGCAAATGCCAATACAGGTGTGAATGCCAACGCAGGTGTTGGTGTTCCCGGCGCAGCCGTGAATCTCGGCGCAAAAGCCGACATTGCTGCCGATGCAAAAGCTGAAACCGATGCTGCAGCCAAGGCCAAGGATAAAGCCACTCAGGCCAAAGGAAAGTCCGAGAACGCCGTGAAAGGCGCCAAATCACAGGGCGACACCATGCGCAGTGAAGCGGGTGCTGTGCACTCTGAAATGAAAGGCGAAGCTGGCCAAAAAATTAGCGATGCAAAATCCAAAGTGGGCTCCAGTGCTGATGTAGACGTAGGCGCAAAAGCCCACATGAAAGCGGATGCAAATGCCGATGCCAAAGCTGAGAAAGCTGCTGCCAAAGCGATGTCCAAGACTGAGGCAAAGGTGAATGCGGAAGCCAAAATGAAGGCCGAAAAGAAGTAAGTCGCCTGTTTTTGATCAACAAAAAATGCCCCTTTGCGGGCATTTTTTGTTTTCAGCGCATACACTACAGTCTTGTTTTTGAGATGTTTTGAATCCATGACTTTCCCGGACATCAATCAATGGTTACTTGAGTTGGGTGTGCCTGCTGGCGTACTTGGGCATGCCACCTGGGTTTATCAGGTGTTTGCTGTTGTTTTCATGACCCTGCTGGTCAGTTACCTGGCTGCCAAGGTGTTTGACCACCTTTGCAAAATCGCTGAAAAATCCAGAAACCCGTGGGACGACGTGCTGCTCGATAGCGCCAGAAAGCCCGTGCGTTTTTTGATTTGGTTGTTGGGTATTTCTGTGGCCGCCGAAATCACCCAACGTGCCAGTGACGCTGAAGTGTTTGAGTTCATCGAGCCCGTGCGGCGTGTTGGCGTGATCTTGCTCATCACCTGGTTTTTGTTCGGGTTAAGCAAACGCTTTGAAGTGGCCTTGCAAAACCCTGACCGGGTCAAAGAGCCTCTTGATGCCACCACAGCCAGTGCCATCGGTAAATTGCTTCGAGCATCTGTGGTCATCACCGCCGCATTGGTGATTCTGCAGAACCTGGGCTTCAGCATTTCAGGTGTGCTGGCTTTCGGTGGTGTGGGTGGCATTGCGGTGGGTTTTGCAGCCAAAGACCTGTTGGCCAATTTTTTTGGCGGCCTCACCGTCTACATGGATAGACCCTTCGTGGTGGGTGACTGGGTGCGCTCACCCGATAAAAACATTGAGGGTACGGTTGAGCACATTGGCTGGCGCTTAACGCGCATTCGCACTTTCGACAAAAGGCCCTTGTACGTGCCCAATGCAACGTTCAGCACCATTTCACTAGAGAACCCATCTCGCATGAGCCACAGGCGAATCAGTGAAACAGTCGGTGTGCGTTATGACGACATTGCTCAAGTGCGCAGCATCGTGGACAACGTCAAGCGCATGTTGATCGAGCACGATGAGATTGACGACACTCAAACCTTGATCGTGAATTTGAATCAGTTTGGCGACTCCAGCGTGAACCTCATGGTGTACACCTTCACCAAAACCACTGTTTGGGTGAAGTTTCATGAGGTGAAGCAGGATGTGTTGTTGAGAATCGCTGAAATCATTGAACAGCATGGCGCGGAAATCGCCTTCCCAACCAGTACACTGCATGTGGCGAGCCTGCCTGAGCAGTTCGCCAATGCAGGGGCTGCTAAAGCCTCCTGATTTTCTCAAGCGTGGCGGTGGTTGACCGATCGTGCTCAAATGCGATGGACACAGCCCTGCCGCCCCAGCTTTGTACTTCTTTAGCGCCCACCATTTTTTCCACGGGCCAGTCACCGCCTTTCACCAACACGTCTGGCCGCGATGCCAATATCGCGTTCAATGGCGTGTCTTCTTCAAAAAAGGTCACCAACGCAACACATTCAAGTGATGCCAGCACGGCCATGCGGTCTGCTTGGGCGTTGATGGGTCGATCTGGGCCCTTGCCAAGCCTTTTCACTGAGGCGTCGCTGTTCACAGCCACAATCAGGCTCGTGCCTTCCTGGGCAGCTTGGTCCAGGTAAGTCACATGGCCACGGTGCAACAAATCAAAAACCCCGTTGGTGAAAACAACGGGGCCTTTGAGCAATTTGGCGCGTTCGGCCAATTCACTGGGTTGGCACACTTTGTTGGTAAAGCGTGCCGGTTTTCCTTGGGTGGTCATGTCAGTTCAGGCCGCGTTGCCAACGGGTGCGTCTGCATCGTTCAGGCGAGCCATGATTTCCTTGCGATAACGATTCAAGTCTTGAACCGATTCAAAGGTGCGCTCAAACAGCAAACTCATGTTGTGTAAAATGCGATCGACAACTTTCTTTTCCCAGTCTGCATTGAACTGGATTTGACCGTCCAGCCAGTTCTCGAGCCAGTCAGGATCGGGCAAGCGGCTTTGTACAGTGTCGTTTGGAAACAGATCTTTGTTCACATGCAGGTTGGTGGGGTGCAGTGGCTTTTGTGTTCGGCGAGCCGATGCCATCAACACGCCGATTTTTGAAAACGCAGCACGCGCGTTGTCACCAATGTCAATCAAGGCTTTCTTCATGTACCGCAGATAAGCGCCACCGTGGCGGGCTTCATCGTGTGAAATGGTTTTGTAAATCTGCTTGATCACTGGTTCTGTGTGCCAATCCGAGGCGCAACGATACCAATGGTTCAAGCGAATCTCGCCACAGAAGTGAAGCATCAGTGTTTCAAGGGGCGGTGCAGGGTCGAACTCGAAGCGCACGGCGTGCAACTCATCTTCAGTGGGAACCAAGTCTGGGCGGAATCGGCGCAGGTATTCCATCAGGACGAGCGAGTGCTTCTGTTCCTCGAAAAACCAGATCGACATGAATGCAGAAAAGTCGCTGTCGTGCTTGTTGTCGCGCAAAAACATTTCCGTGGCTGGCAGGGCCGACCATTCGGTGATTGCATTCATCTTGATGGTTTGTGCCTGCTCTTCAGACAGCTTGGATGCGTCGAACTGGTCCCACGGAATGTCTTTCTCCATGTTCCAACGAACAGATTCCAGTGATCTAAATAACTCGGGGTACAACATCTCGATCCGCCTTCAAAAAATAGACAAAGTTTCATGATTTTAACAAGACATGTCATGAAGAGCATTAATTTTTAGTGACAGGGCGCAATTATGTGCACATATGTGCTCTGAGGCAGTCTTTCTTGTCAGCCTGCCTGCTTTTTCAGCCACCTCATCAGGCCACCCAACACGGGAATTTTTTCGTAAAGCTCTTCAGCCGTGTCCCAGTAGTCTCGATGAGACTCCACCAAGCCCTGTTGGTTCAATTGCAGGTGAGAAGACCCTCTGCATTTTTGCAACTCGCCTTTTTTGAATCGTTTCATTTCAAAGAGGAAATCCCAAGCCAAAAAAACCTGGTTGCCCGATTCAAATGCAGTGTGTACCACGAACCTGGGTTTGTCGACCTGCTCGAACATGCCAGAAAAAATATGCTCAATGTGTTTTAAGCCATTGACCTCGTTGAATGGGTCCTTGAAGTATGCATTGGGCGCGTAGTGCTTGCCCATGTCGCTGACTGTGTCGCGGGTGATGTGTTCGAAGAAATCAATCAGCCTGCGCACCGGGGCTGACAAGCCTTGCCGGTCCAGGGGTGCCACGGTTTGTTTTTGATTGAGCTCACTCATTGTCGCCGCCCTTGTTTTTGTCCGGGTTGACCCGGCTGGCTGCCGCAAAATACAGGGTGTAGGGCAGAACGCGCAACATTCTGAGGCTGCGTGTGAAGGCCTTGGGGAAATGAATTTCAAACTGACCTTTCTCAAGCCCATCGACAATTTCTTGAGCGGCCTTGTCGGCTGTGATCAAAAAAGGCATCGGAAAGGTGTTTTTTTGAGTCAACGGCGTGTCAACAAACCCCGGGTTAATCACGCTCACGCCGACATTGTGTGGTTTGAGTTCAAGGTGCAACGCTTCGGCCAAATTGATCAGAGCCGCCTTGGTAGGGCCATAGGCAAGCGAATTCGGCAAACCACGGTAGCCCGCCACACTGGAAACAATGGCCAGGTGCCCGGCATGCTGTTCAATCATGCGAGGCAGCACCTTGGACAATACGCCCATGGTTCCATTCAAGTTGACATCGATTTGCTGTCGCACTTTTTGAAGATCAAACGCTTTCACCGACATTTCGGAATAAGTGCCGGCCATAAATACCACCAGGTCGATGCCACCCAAAGCAGACACAACCGACTCAAAAGCGTCTTCGACCGCAGGCTGGTCTGTGATGTCCATCGGCAAGGCGGTGGCGTGCTTCAATTCGCCAGCCAGTGTGGCCAATTTGTCGCCGCTTCGGGCAGACAACATTTGCTTGCAGCCCAGTTGGTCAAGAAGGCGTGCCAACGCTTCACCGATACCGGTGGACGCGCCAATCAGCCACACCCTTTTGCCATCCCATTGTGTCAATTTTGGATTCAAAGCCATGTTTTTCCTGTGTGTTGAATGGGAAGTTAAACCCGTTTAGTCACGCTTTCGAAAACTCAGCAGTACTTCTCCCAGCTCAATGCCAAACTTGCTCATCACGGCGCGGTTCAGCATCACTTTGTCGTCCATCAAATACATCCAGTCATCAAACTGCACCTCGTAGGTGGTTCCATCGACAGGCAACAACAGGGTGTATTTCCAGTTGAATGCATTGCCCGAGGTTTGACCATTGGCCACGCCCAGAACATCGCCAGCTGTGCCTGTGTAGGTGTCGCCGTTCTTGGTGAGTGTCCAAATGCGTTTGTCGGTGGTGCCATCGGAATACATGAAGGTTTCATCCAGCACGCCGGTGTTGCCGTTCCAGGTGCATTTCATCACAACCGTGAAACGCTTCACCACCTTGCCTGAACGGTCTTGAAACACACCCCATGCATCAATGGTGCCGTTGAAATATTCCTTTAAATCAAGAACCGGCTTTTCTTGTGCATAATCAGCTGGCGTGGGGCCTGCACAGGCTGTCAAAATCAGAACGCTAAAAAAAGCGGTGGCCAGTGCTTTGGACCGGGCCAAATAATCAAACAATGTTTTCATGTGGTGCTTCCAAGTGGTGTTGTGGTGGTTGAGGTCTGCTTCAGTGTCAAGCCGCTTCGGGCCAACAACACAATTGCAACCAGTTTCAACAGGCAAGGTGCCAGGGCATAAACCCAAATCAAGGGGTCGCTTGCAATTTGTTGAAGCAGGGTCATTTCCTGAAATTCAGCAGTGCTGGTATTGCTTGCAGAATAGTTGAATAACTGAAGAGTACCCAATGCAAAGCTGGGTGCCAGCGCCAGGTTGAACTTGTTCACCCAATTCCACAAGCCAAAGTAGGTGCCTTCAGTCTGGCCTCTTTCCCCATTTTCTTCGATCAAACGCGCAACCAGAGCGGCAGGCAGGCTTAGGTCGGCGCCCAGAGCAATGCCGGTGAGAATACACACCACCACGTAGCCTGCCAGGTCACCCTGATTCAGAGTCACGACCAGGAGAAACGCAGGGATGGAGATGACCATGCTTAATAACCATGATCGTGCCAAGCCAATTTTGCTGGCCAGGTTCACCCACAACACGGTCGATGCCGCGCCGACCAGGAAGTAAACGGCCAACACCCACTGGTCTGAATCGCCCAGCCCTAAGCGGTCGCGCATGTAAAAAGGCACCAAAGTGGCGGGCAAGGCGGCAGCCAGGCCATTGCACAAAAACACGCCCATTAATTTGCGGAAGTTTCGTTTGTGCAAGGGTTTGATCACGTCTGCTAACCCTTTTTTAAGGCTTTCCGTCCAGCTGTTTGCAGCGTTGTCAAACGCCTCCGCCAATGAAGAAGCAGCATGGCGAGCGTTTTTGTCCGGGCTTGGGGAAAATTTCAGCAGCAGAAACATGCCAATCAGCAGCATCACCGCAAACACGCTGAAAATCATGGACGCGTAGGTTTCCAGCGCGAAAGACACAGCAAACACAACACCCAGGATACCTACGCCTTCCCGAACGGCCACGTAAGTGGATCGTTCTTTGTCAGTGTGACCCAATTCAGCCCCCCAGGCCTGGTAGGCGATGCTTGCGAAGCTGTAGCCAAGGTGCACAACGGTCAGGCTGACCATCAGGCTGATTGCATACTGCGTGGGTGAATTTCCAAGTGGAAAAAATACACCAGCCATGCCCAGCAACAGCAGGGGCACAGCCAACAACAGCGGTAGGGCATAGCGATTGCCGTCACGGCTGCGCCGGTCCACCCACAGGCCAATGGCCGGGTCCAATAGCGCGTCAAACAGGCGGGACAACAGCAAAATGATACCCACCCACGCCGCTGGAACCTCGTAAATGCGGGAGTACAAATAAGGAACTTGGATGTAGATGGGTACTGCGACCGCACCCAGTGCCCAACCCAGCCAGCCGTAGCTGACCAAATCTTTCGCCTTTATTTTGGGTTCAGAAGTGGTCATAAGCGCTGGCGTTGGTTCACTTGCTCAATCCGATCAGTTCCCGGCGCATTTCCGGAGCGCTTGTTTTTGGGTCCAGCCAAATGCCCATGAATGCTTCGGCCATCTGTGGGTCATCCACTTTAGCCAGGGGTAGGCCGTTTCGGAAAAACTGCACGCCTTTGCCCGGTGTGAACAGTGCGCTCAAAGTGTGGCCTTTTTTGACATTGGGGAAAATAGAGGCCAGTTTCACTTCCCAGCCTTGGCGTTGCACCTCGGTGCCTGCTCCAATTTCTTCCATCTCGTCGATTGATCGCTCAGCAATGTCCTTGCCGTCGAAGTCGCGTGCATATTTCAATTCCAACCAAGCAGGGTCACGTTTGTAGTCGTAGGTTTTGGGGTCTACGTTGGACCACAGCTGGCCGTCGTAAATTCTCAGGCCGAACCAGCGCAAAGTGCCACTGCCCATTTTCTTGGCGTCTTTCAAGGTCTCCAGTACTTCTTTCGGTGGCGGGGTTAGGTGATCATCGGCCACCGCTAACGTTGTGCTGGCCAAGAAAACGGCCAGCACCGCCAGGCCTTGCTTGAACAGATTCTTGCGTGCAATGTTCATCGTGTTTCAACCTTCTCAAGATAGAACTGGATGACATCGGTGCTTTCGTACTGAAAACCAGCTTCACAATAAGCGAGATAAAATTCCCACGTGCGAATGAATGGTTCATCAAAGCCTTGTTGTTTCACTTCAGGCAACACATTCATGAAGTCCACACGCCAGCGGCGAAGTGTTTCGGCGTAATCCTTTCCGAATGCTTTTTCACTGACCACGCGAAGGCCGTTTTTCTCGGCCAAGGCCCGGAATCGCGCAGGCGAGGGCAACATACCACCCGGAAAAATATACTGCTGAATGAAATCAGTTGATTTGCGGTAGCGTTCAAACAAGGAATCATCAATCACGATGGTTTGAATTGCTGCTCTTCCGCCTGTTTTCAACAAACGGTTCACGGACTGGAAATACACTGGCCAGTATTCTTCACCCACGGCCTCGAACATTTCAATGGAGGCGATGTGATCAAACTGCCCTTGGCAGTCGCGGTAATCCTGTAGTCGGAATTCCGCGTTGTTGGCAAAGCCTTGGCTGCCCAAACGTGTTTTCGCATACGCCAACTGCTCGGTCGACAGTGTCAATCCGACCAGGTTGGAGCCCGCTTGGCAGGCCATTTCCGCAAAACCACCCCAGCCGCAGCCGATCTCAAGAATTTGTTCGCCAGCGCTGGGTTTCAGGAAATTCAGCATGGCTTGGTATTTTGCTTTTTGCGCTTCCTCCAGGCTTTGGCTGGTGTTGCCATCAAAAAGAGCGCTGGAGTACGTCATGCTCGGGTCCAGCCACAACTGGTAAAACGGGTTGCCTAAATCGTAGTGTGCATGAATGTTTTTGCGGGCTTGTGCTTTGGTGTTGCGGTTCAGCAAGTGCTTGATCTTGTAAGCCACACTGCCCAGAAAACTGCCGTAGATGACTTTTTCAACCGCCTTCCTGTTTTCAAGAAATACACCCAACAGCGAGGCCAGGTTGTCGGTTTCCCATTCACCGGCGATGTAGCCTTCTGCAAAGCCAATGTCGCCAGCTTTCAGCGCGCGCTGGCAAACCGACCAATTGTGCAATTTGATCTTCGCACTGGGTTGGTCTTCATCTCCGCCAAACAGCAAATGCACGCCCTCGGGGGTGATCACTTCGAGTCGACCCTTTTTCAGTTTGGTCAACAGTTTTAATGTCCACTGGGCGGAAGAGGGTGCGTAGCTGGGCAGTTGAAACTGCGAAAACGTAATGGCTTGAGTCATGCTTTGATTTCAGTCTGCGAAATTGAGTGATTCGGTGGCGTTGGTTTCGAGTGAAAGCGCGCCCCTTTCAGGAACAGCTTCACCGCCTGCCAGTGGATTTTCACCACCACGGCAACAGTAAACCAACCATACTTGAATAAGGTTCTACCCCACAGCGTCGGGCTTGGATGCAGCAAAGCTCCGCTCACGCTTGTGCTCAGTTGGAGGGTGTCGCCCTCCATGTAATTAATACGTGCCATGGTGCGCTGTTCATCGCTGACAAAGCGAAATTCGTATCGTCCTGACACTGGGAAAAACGGAGATACATGAAAGGCTTTGGTCGCGTGCAGCAACATGCCTTTGGTCAGTGGCGCCTCGCTTTGCGGGTTTTGAAGCAAATAAAAATGTCGTTCACCAAAAGTGTTGTTCACTTCGCACAGCACCACCTTGCACTGTTGCGCATGGTCGTGGAAGTACCAAAAACTCACCGGGTTGAATACGTAGCCCAGAATTTTGGGAAAGGTGTGCAGGTGAATGTCGCCAGCCAACTGTTGGCCGCTGTGCTTTTCAATGGTTGAGCGAAGATCTGCCACGAATTCCGGCAAATCAAGGGAATGCGGGGCCATGCCATAGCTTGCAGCGCTAACCGACACCAGTCCTGTGCCATCAATGACCGGGTATTTTGGTAACGCGTGCTTCGGCTTTTCAGCACCAAACACCAAGCGAACAAAGCATGCACCAGTCGAGAAACCATTGGGTTTGGGCAGTTCGCGCTGATGGCGAACCAGTCCCCAAGCCAGTTTTATATCCTTCAAGTGCATGGCTTGTTTCGCCATCAAGCCACCTTTTGATTGGTTTTTTTGATTTGTTCCAGCACGCTTTTGGCCGCATTTAAGCCAGAGGTGTGCCCGTCTTCATGGAAACCATACTTCATCCACGCGCCTGCCATGTAGACATTACCCAGCCCTTGGAGTTCCGTAAGTATTTGCTGGGCCTTCACGGCTGGCACATCGAACACGGGGTGTGAGTAATGAATTTCCCGGAAAACCTGTTTCGAGTCAGGTTGAATGATGGGGTTTAGCGTCACAAAAATGGGTTTTTCAACTGGCAGCGGTTGCAACAAATTGCTCCAATAGGTCACTGACACACTGGGCTGGGGGTTCAGTACATCGCTGAGGTAATTCCAGGATGACCAGGTGCTTCGAGTCTTGGGCATCAATTTGGCGTCGGTGTGTAAAAACGCCACATTGGGTTGATAGCGAATGTGCGCCAACTGTTCACGCTGGGCTTCGTTGCCGTGCAGGATGTTCGCTGCTTGGTCGCTGTGGCAAGCCATGATCACGTGATCGAAGGCTTGTTCTCCAAGCGATGTTTTCACCACGGGTTTGTTGCCTGTTGCAACAACAGAGAGCACGGGCGTGCCTGCATGCACTTGGTCGATCAAAGGCACAATTTTGTTCACGTAATTGCGCGCACCATTCTTGACGGTGAACCACTTTGGTCGATCGTTGACATGCAACAGGCCATGGTTGTGGCAAAACTGCACGAAGGTGGCCACCGGAAAGGCAAGCATTTGCTCGCTGGGGCATGACCAGATGGCCGCCGCCATGGGTATCAAGTACCAGTCCCTGAATTCCTGGCTGTACTTTTGCTCGATCAGATAGTCGCCCAAGCCCATGCTTGCTTTGCTTTGAAACAACGAGGCACGTCCGGCATCGGCGACCAAAGCGGTTGCCTCTTTGTTGAATCGCAAAATATCCAGCAACATGCGAATGAATCGTGGTCGAAACAGGTTTCGACGTTGTGCAAACACTGTGTTTAAGTTGGTGCCTGCCCATTCCAGGTTCAGCTCGGGTAAACACACGGAAAAAGACATGTCTGATTCAACGGTTTCCACATCGAGCTCGTCAAACAGACGAATCAGATTTGGGTAGGTGCGCTCGTTGTACACCAAGAAACCGGTGTCGACGGCCACTTTCACACCGTCCACCTCAATGTCAACGGTGTTGGTGTGCCCCCCGATGTAGTCGTTTGCCTCAAACAAGGTGACGTGTGCATGATCTCGTAGCGCATAGGCAGCGGTGAGGCCTGATATACCGCCACCAACGATGGCGACTTTGGGCAATGCTTCTTTATTGGGTTGACTCATGGGTACTCAAGCGGTTGAAAAGGTGAAACTCACGCCATCCTAACCTGAAAAATTGTGAAGCTTGGGCGCAAGTCGCCTGAACTTGCTTATCGCAGTAAGTTCAGGCGGGTCTGCAGGCATTACTTGCGTTTGTCTTCCTCGATCCAGGCCACAGCCGAGTGGTTGTGAATGGATTCGAAGTTCTCGCTTTCGATGCGGTAAGCGTGTACTTGCTTGCTGGCGCGCAAACGGATGGCCACATCGCGCACCAGGTCTTCCACAAATTTTGGATTGTCGTAGGCGCGTTCAGTCACGTATTTTTCATCGGGTCGCTTCAACAAACCCCACAATTCACAAGAAGCTGATTCCTCGGCCATGTGAATCAAGTCTTCCACGGCAATGCCATCGGCGACCAAAGCGCGAATGGTGATGTGGCTGCGTTGGTTGTGAGCGCCGTAGTTCGAGATTTTTTTCGAACAAGGGCACAGGCTTGTTACGGGAACCACCACGGACATGTACACGTCGGTGTCTTTGCCATTGTTGTCTGCCTCCAAAGTCACCTCGTAATCCATCAAGCTGGCTACCCCTGAAACGGGGGCGACTTTGCGCACAAAGTATGGGAACTTCATGGTGATGGTGCCGGCTGTGGAATCCAGACGGTTCAGGGTTTCACGCATCATGTGCCGCAGGCTCTGCGGGTTCAGGGCAGTTTCCTGCGACTGAAGCACTTCCAAAAAGCGGGACATGTGTGTGCCTTTGACGTCGGCGGGCAAATAAACTGCCATATCAATGGTCGCCACCGAAGGTTGTGGGCCTTCGAGCGTTTCTACAATGATTGGGTGACGAATGGCTCGAACGCCTACGCGTTGAATTGCGATGTTTCGCTCGTCCGCGCGGGATTGTTCGTCGGGCAGGAAAAGGTTTTCAGGTGCATTCATGTGGATGCTCTCCAATGTTCGTTATTGCTGGTTCAGTGGATGTGCATCAGATGCACGGCTAATTGGCTGTAAGCGGTGGGGCTTTGTAGGCCAGTAATCATTCAAGCAAGCTTTAAACGTGTCGTTTTCAATTCGCGCCTAAGGACTTACCCTAACTCGGAAAAGAATTCCTTCGCTGGACTAGACAGACCCTAATGGCTACAATAGGTTCCATCCATTGAATGTCTCTATATGTGTGGCCAATTTTCAGTGGTTGTGCTAACTTAGCTGGAAATATCTTTCCGAGTTCATTATTATGCGATCCGCGCAACAAGTCAATTTGTCTAGGACAAAACAAAGATGTTGAAGTATCCGAGTAGTAAGGTGTGTGCATGAACGAACGTGCAGATTTGAGCCAACCGTCCTTTTCCATCGCGGCTGTCGAGCGAGACACGGGTTTGCCCAAAGACACCTTGCGTGTCTGGGAAAAGCGTTACAACTTTCCCCAACCGGAACGGGATTCTTTTGGTGAGCGAATTTACCCCATCAGTCAGGTTGAAAAACTGCGCGTCATCAAGCGCCTGCTGGATGGCGGCCACAGGCCAGGCAAAATCATTGGTTTAAGTATTGATGAATTGGTGAAACTGGCAGAGGCCAGTAGCGCAGGTGCGCGCCTGGCGGTCGCACCAGACAGCCTCGATGAATTGAATGGCTACATGGAGTTGATCAAGCGACACGACGCGGAAGAGTTTCGCCAGACCATGTCGCGACTGGCACTGACCATGGGCTTAAGCCGATTTGTCAGCGAAGTCGTTGCACCCCTGACTTCAATGGTGGGTGACGCATGGGCTCGCGGCTATTTTGAAATTTTCGAAGAGCATATTTTCACTGAAACCATTCAGGTGGTGTTGCGCAATTCACTCAACACCATTCCATCAGCGCGCAAGGGCCCGCGCGTGTTGCTGACCACGTTGCCCAATGAACTTCACGGTTTGGGTTTGCTGATGGCGGAATGTATTTTCTCCATGGAAGGCGCGCAGTGCGTGTCTTTGGGCACGCAAACCCCAATCTACGACATTGTGCTGTGCGCCCGTGCCCAAAACGTGAATATCGTGGCGTTGTCGTTTTCTGCCATTCAAAGCTCGCCTGCTGTGCTCGATGCGGTCTCAGAGCTTCGTGACAAATTGCCCCACAACGTGGAAATTTGGTGCGGCGGCGCATCCACAATTTTGCGTAAAAAAGCCTCCGACAATTTCTTGTTGTTAACCAGTCTGGAATCCATTTCTGATGCAGTCATGAATTGGCGCCAACGCAACAAGTTCAACACGCCGAATTGAAGCGGTCTTCAGGGTTTAAGGGCAACAAATCTTACTTGCCCAGCAAGCCTTGCGTGGCCTGCGGAAAGGAAATGACGTGGCGTAAAAGCTGGGCTAAAAATTGGGAATCCGTCAAATATTGTTCTGAGGCCTGCCGAAAGTCGCCGTCGAAATCAAAGTAGGGTTTGGGTATGAGTAGCACCAAAGCAGTCCTGATACTGGGCGATCAACTTGATTTAAACAACCCCGCATTGAAAGCCAACCCACCGGGTGGTGTTCGCGTGCTGATGGTGGAATCGATGAGCGAATCCAAGGTGGTATGGGTGCATAAAGCCCGCATCGCCCTGTTTCTTTCAGCCATGCGGCACTTCTCAAAAGCCCTGCAAGACAAAGGCTATGACGTGGTGTACCACTCTCTTGACGACACCAAAAACGCAGAAATCACTGACGAGAAAACCTTGCCGGAGCAGGTTGCCGTGTTGTGTCGGGAACTCGGCATCACGTCCATCGACATGGCCGAGCCGGGCGAATGGCGTCTTGAGCAAGAGCTGGTCGCGGTGGCCAAATCGGAAAAAATCGCGCTGAAATTGCTGGAAGACAATCACTATCTATGCAGCAAAACCGAATTCTCCAAATGGGTCAGTGGTTACAAGCAAATTCGCATGGAATATTTTTACCGCGAAATGCGCAAGCGCACCGGGGTGTTGATGGACGGCGACGAGCCAGCAGGCGGCAAGTGGAATTACGATGCGGACAATCGTGGAGCCTATCCGAAAGAAGGCCCAGGAAACATTCCTTCTCCCGCGCGTTTCAAGCCCGATGACATCACTGAGAATGTACTGAAACTGGTTGAAAGCCGGTTTCAAGATCACCCGGGGAGCCTGAAGCAATTCAACTGGCCGGTCACTCGGGAACAAGCGCTGGCTGCACTAGACCATTTCATCGACAAGCGGTTTGAGAATTTCGGTACCTTTCAAGACGCGATGTGGACCAACACCCCATTTGGTTGGCACTCGCTGATTTCCTGTGCGCTCAATTTGCACCTGCTCCACCCCATGGAAGTGATTTCCAAGGCACAGGCTGCCTATGACGATGGCCGGGTTGATTTGGCCAGCGCCGAAGGCTTCATTCGCCAAATACTGGGCTGGCGTGAATTCATGCGAGGCATGTATTGGCTGGACATGCCCAAGATGAGGAGAGACAACGCGCTTGAGGCCAAGCGTGATTTGCCCGATTGGTTTTGGACCGGGGATACCGACATGAATTGCCTGAGTGACTCGATTGGGCAAACACTCGAGCACGCTTATGCACATCACATTCAACGTTTGATGGTCATCGGTAATTTCGCACTGCTGGCGGGTTTGTCGCCACAGCAGGTGGAAGATTGGTTTCTGGCTGTGTATGTGGACGCAGTTGAGTGGGTCGAGTTGCCCAATGTCGCAGGCATGGCTTTGTATGCCAATGGTGGGCGTTTCACCAGCAAGCCCTACATTTCGTCAGGCGCTTACATCAACCGCATGAGCAACTATTGCAAAGGCTGCAAATACAAGCCGGCCCAAAAAACTGGTGATTCCGCCTGCCCATTCACCACCTTGTATTGGGCTTTTCTCGACAAGCACGAATCGTTGCTGGCCAGCAACCCACGCACTGGGCTGATGGTGAAAAACATACAGCGCATGGACGATGAACAGCGCAAGGCCATTCGGGATAAAGCAGACCAACTCTTCAAGAATATTGAACAACTCTAGGCCAATGCTTTGTTATCGTTGATTGGTTAAATAAGCAATCAGGAGTGCGACATGGGTTTGTTGGTAAACGGAAAGTGGCAGGACAAGTGGTACGACACCAAATCCAGCGGAGGAAAATTCAAGCGTGAAAGCGCGCAGCTTCGCAACTGGATTACCAAAGACGGCAGTGCTGGCCCCACAGGCAAAAGCGGTTTCAAAGCTGAAAGCGGCCGATATCATTTGTACGTGTCGCTTGCCTGCCCCTGGGCGCACCGAACCCTGATTTTTCGGGAGTTGAAAGGGTTGAAAGAGCACATCAGTGTGTCGGTGGTCAGTCCTGAAATGCTGGAGCATGGCTGGACTTTCAATCAGGAAAGCGGAAGCACAGGAGACGCTTTATACAACGCCGAATTCATGCATCAAATCTACACACGCAATCAATCTGACTACACGGGCCGTGTGACAGTACCCGTTCTTTGGTGCAAGCAAACCCATCAAATTGTCAGTAACGAATCCGCGGAAATCATTCGCATGTTCAACTCCGCTTTTGACGAGATTACAGGCAACACAGATGACTACCATCCGGATGCTTTGGCCGATGCAATTGAGAACATCAACAGCCTGGTGTATGACAACATCAACAACGGGGTTTACAAGTCGGGTTTTGCAACCACTCAAGGGGCTTACGAAGAGGCTTACGGTGCGGTTTTCAAAGCCCTGGATACGATCGAGCAAATATTGCAAACCAACCGTTATCTGGTGGGCGACACACTAACCGAGGCTGACTGGCGGCTGTTTACCACCTTGATCCGGTTCGATGCGGTGTATCACGGACATTTCAAGTGTAACCGGCAGCGTTTGGAAGATTTCCCGAACATTTCCAACTACGTTCGCGAGCTGTACCAGTGGCCGGGCGTGGCGCAAACCGTGGATTTTCATCACATCAAGCGGCACTACTACTACAGTCACGACATGATCAACCCCACGCGTGTGGTGCCTGCAGGGCCGGACATTGATTTCAATTCCCCGCACAATCGGGCACGTCTGTGAGCGATTTCAGGGAGGTTTGAGTGATAATCGGCTCATTGCCAACCTGATCAACTGACATGCCGCCTGTGCCCAAACTCAGTGGTTTCAATGACGACCCCGTGCTGCGGCAGTTGCCCAGCGGGGTCGTTGTGTATGTGGTGGGCGGAGCGGTGCGCGACCAGTTGCTGGGCAAGCCCAGTGCTGACCAAGACTGGGTGGTGGTTGGGGCAACGCCCGAGCACATGCTCAAAGCTGGTTTTGTGCCGGTCGGTGCAGACTTTCCTGTGTTCCTTCACCCCAAGACCAAAGAAGAGTATGCACTGGCCCGCACTGAGCGCAAAAGTGGTCATGGCTACAAAGGGTTCGTATTTCATGCCGACCCCAGCGTGACGCTGGAGCAAGACTTGGTGCGTCGCGATTTCACTGTGAATGCCATGGCCATGAATGCCCAAGGTGAATTGATCGATCCCTACGGTGGCTTTGCTGATTTGCAGGCGGGGGTGATGCGCCATGTAAGCGACGCTTTTGTTGAAGATCCGTTGCGTGTGTTGCGGCTGGCTCGTTTTTTGGCCCGATTTACGCATTTTCATGTGCATCCCGGTACCCTGAATTTGTGTGAATCACTTCGGGATCAAGGTGAGTTGGGGCATCTGGTTGCAGAGCGAATTCAAACGGAACTGAACAAAGGGATGGGCGAGGTTAAACCTTCTCGAATGTTTGAGTTTTTGAACCGTTTGCACGCATGGGATGCTCTGGCCAAAGGTTGTGAGGTTCCTTTCATGGCTTTGTCTGAAACGCATTGGACTCAACTTGATTCCTTGACCAACGTGGCGCATCGTTGGTGTTACTTGCTGGGTGTATGGTTGCGGCGCGACGCCATTCGTGCACTGGGCAAGGCATGGCGGCTACCCAAAGATGTTGAAGATCAGTCCCTTGTTACCCATCAATTTCAAGCGTTTTTAAACCAACCCTTGAGCGCGTCAGTTTTGTGTGATTTTTTATCCGCTGTTGATGTGTATCGCAAACCCGCTCGTTTGCGTTTGGTCAATGACTTGATGCGGCAGTTGCATCCGGACGAACCCAGATTAATGCTGATTGACCACGCGATGGACGAAGTGGAGCGGGGTGCGTACACCGACTATGTGAGTGCTAGAATTCAAGGTCTGCCGCCCGGGCCGCAGGTGGGTGAAGTGGCGGCTCAAGCGCGTCAAATGTGGGTTGAGTCTGTTCTCTCGGTCTACGCTTCCCGGCATTAAACAATCCATTTAAACAATCAAATGCAGTGTGTATGAAAACAATTTGTGTGTATTGCGGTTCTAGCCCGGGTAACAACGCAGCCTACGCTGAAGGGGCGCGTGCTCTGGCGCGAACGTTGGTCGAAAACCAGCTCGGCTTGGTCTATGGTGGATCCAATGTGGGCCTGATGGGCGTGCTTGCCGATGAGGTGATTGCCCATGGAGGCACGGCCGTCGGGGTGATTCCTCATGCGTTGGTGAATAAAGAAGTGGCGCACCCTGCATTAACCCAATTGCATGTGGTTGCCAACATGCACGAAAGAAAAGCCATGATGGCCCAATTGGCCGACGGCTTTGTGGCCCTGCCCGGTGGTTTGGGTACGCTTGAAGAATTGTTTGAAATGTTGACCTGGGGGCAGTTGAGTTTTCACACCAAGCCAGTGGGCTTGTTGAATGTCAACGGCTACTACGATGGTTTGCTTGGTTTTCTGGACCATGCGCATGCCGAAGCCTTCATTCGGCCTCAGCCCCGGGCCATGTTGCTGGCTCATTCTGAGCCTGGCACTTTGATTGATGCGCTCAAGGCCTATGTTGCGCCAGCAGTCACTAAATGGGTCGACAAACCAGGTGTTTCTTCACATGGCTGATATTAGTCAGACCGTTTGGGTGGTTGGCTTTGCTTTTCTCGTTGCCGGCTTTGTTAAAGGGGTAACTGGCATGGGCCTGCCGCCAGTCGCCATTGGCATCATGGCCGTGGCGATTGCGCCCTTGCAAGCCGCTGCCTTGGTGGTGGTGCCCGCCACGTTGACCAATGTGTGGCAGATGTTGTTTGGCCCGGGTTTGGTGCAGGCTTTTAAACGGTTTTGGTTATTGCTGGCCTTGATGTGCCTTGGTGTGGCGTTGGGGGTTGGTGTGTTGACTGGCGGTGGCGCAGGCACAGCAACGTTGGTGTTGGGGTTCGTTTTGTTTGTGTATGCCTTGCTGGGCCTGTTCAAATTTCACATGCAAGTGCCCGCACGGCGTGAGCCTGTTGCGTCGCCTGTGGTGGGGGTACTCACCGGTTTTTTGGCCGGTGCAACTGGCGTGTCGTCGGTGCCGTCAGCGCCCTATCTGAATTCCCTGGGTTTGAGTAAAGAGGCCCTGTTGCAGGCGTTGGGCCTGGTTTTTACGGTGGGCACGGCCGCGCTTGGCGTTGGTTTGTATCTCAAGGGGCAGTTTCAATTCAACGCTGCATGGGAATCCACGTTGTGCCTTGTGCCCACCGTGTTGGGTATGTTGTTGGGTCAGCGATGCCGTGCCATGCTCAGCCCCGAAAAATTCAAGACCGTGTTTTTCTGGGGGCTCTTGATTTTGGGGGCTTACATGATTTTTCGTGCACTTCGTGTGGTGTGGTTGGGGTAGCAAGGGGCAACGCATGCGGCGATCAAAATTTGGTCTGTGCGCCTGTTGCCAACGAGAAACCACTTTGACGTTTCATCACTTGATTCCCAAAAAGCTGCATCGCCGAACTTTTTTTCGCAAGCGTTTCGATAAAGAAGAATTAAACACGGGTTTGAATGTGTGTCGCGCATGCCATGATGGCATTCATGATCTGTACGACGAAATGACATTGGCCAAGCAGTTTTCGTCATTGGAGAAGCTTCTGGCCGATGAGGCCTTGCAACGTCATTTCGCATGGGTGGCCAAGAAAAAGCAGTGAGCGCGACGGCACATTCATACATCGTCAAGTCAGCCGTGTCATGATTTCTCACAATCCAATTGCTGGAGCCTGTTCGATGAATGAAAATTGGTTGTTCTGGTGGAATCGAGTTCGAGAAAAGCTGTGGGTCAAGCCCATGGCCATCTGTTTGCTTTCGATTGCCGCCGCTTTCATTGCCACCTTGGCTGACGGCAGTGGCCTGGAGAGATGGATCCCCGACATCAGCACCGAATCCATCGAAAAGTTGTTGGACATTGTGTCCTCCACCAACCTGGTCATTGCGATGTTCTCGGTAGGCTCCATGGTGTCGGCCTATGCCTCCGCCGCCGGGTCGGCCACGCCGCGCTCCTTTCCGCTGGTGGTGGCTGATGACTCTTCACAGTATGCACTGTCCACCTTCATTGGCACCTTCATTTTCAGCGTGGTTGCATTGATCGCATTGAAAAACGGCTACTACGAAAAGGCGGGGCTTTTCACGCTGTTTGTGTTGACCATAGTCGTGTTTGCCTTGGTGATTCTTGCGTTTCTTCGATGGGTTGACAGCATCGCTCGCTTGGGGCGCATTGGCAACACCATCGACAAGGTAGAACTGGCCGCTTCCAATTCGTTCGCACAGCGACTTGCCATGCCGCATCTGGGTGGAAAACCATTGCATGGAGAAGCACTGGACGGGCAACCTGTATTGCTGCCAACAATCGGCTACTTGCAAAAAGTAGACATGCTGGCCTTGCAAAACGTATGCGAAAAAGCCGGGCTCACGATGAGCGTATTGAGTTTGCCTGGTGCGTTTTGTACCCCAAACAGACCCGTGGCTCGTATTCACAGTGTCAAGCTTCTGGAGGCTGAACAAATGAAAACATTTGTTCAGGCTTTCACCGTGGCCGATCAGCGCACTTTTGATCAAGACCCACGCTTTGGTGTGGTGGTGCTGTGTGAAATTGCCAGCCGCGCCCTTTCACCCGCGGTGAATGATCCGGGCACAGCCATTGACGTGATTGGCACTTTGGTGCGTTTGTTTCACCGTTGGGCAAACTATGAGGTGGATCCCGAGTTCAAGCCGCCTTATCCTTTGGTGAATGTGCCTGACATCCATGAAGAAGATCTTTTTGACGATGCATTCACTGGCATTGCCAGGGACGGCGCCGGTGCGGTCGAAGTGGGCATTCGCTTGCAAAAAGCATTTGAGGCCATGGCTGAGTTTGATGACGAGCCAATTCGCAAGGCAAGTATTCGTCATTCCCGGTTGGCGTTGGCCCGTTCGGAAAAAGGCCTGTCTTTGCCTCAAGACCTGGATGCAGTTCGCGCGGCTGCGGCCTTTGCAAGTTAGGGTACAATCGGGGGCTTCTGACTGATGAACACCTCAAGCCCCAGCACCCATGCTCGCCCAACACCGCTCCACGCTGATTGCCGCCTTTGAGGCGGCCGCTTCCGCTGCTTTTGATCAACCTTTTCAGGGCAAAGTCACGCTTGAAAAGCCCAAAGACCCAAGCCACGGCGATGTGGCCTGTAATTTGGCCATGCAGCTGGCCAAGCCTGCACGCCGAAACCCCCGTGAGCTAGCCCAGGTGTTGGCAGACCATGTGAAGGCCAACCCCGCATGCGCTGAATTGGTGGATGCGATTGACATTGCGGGCCCCGGTTTCATCAACATTCGTCTCAGTGCCTCCGCCCGCGTGGCTGTGGTTGCCGCTGTGCTTGAACAACAATCCGCCTTCGGTGTGTCGAATGCGCATGCTGGTGAAACAGTGTTGATCGAATTTGTATCGGCCAACCCAACCGGCCCATTGCATGTGGGTCATGGCCGTCAGGCCGCCTTGGGCGATGCCATGGCCGCTGTGATGAAAACCCAGGGCTGGCGCGTGCACAAAGAGTTTTATTACAACGATGCTGGTGTGCAAATTCAAACCCTCGCCACTTCAGTTCAAGCCCGCGCCAAAGGTTTGAAGCCAGGCGATGCGCAGTGGCCAGATCCTGCCTACAACGGCGACTACATTGCCGAAATCGCCCAGGATTTCCTCGCAGGCAAGCAGGTTCAGGCCGCCGATGGCGACCCCGTGGTTGGCAACGGCAACGTAGAGGATCTGGAATCCATTCGTACTTTCGCTGTGGCGTGTCTTCGCTCGGAACAAGACCTGGATTTGAAAGCATTCGGCGTGAAATTTGATCAGTTCTACCTTGAAAGCTCGCTGTACACCGAGGGCAAGGTGGACGATGCAGTTCAGAAGATGATTGATTCTGGCAAAACCTATGAAGAAGGGGGTGCACTGTGGCTGCGTTCGACCGATTACGGCGATGACAAAGACCGGGTGATGCGCAAATCCGAAGGTGGTTACACCTATTTTGTGCCTGATGTGGCCTATCACATTCAAAAATTCAAGCGTGGTTTTGGCAAGGTCATCAACATTCAAGGCACAGACCACCACGGCACCATTGCGCGCGTACGCGCGGGCTTGCAGGCCTGCAATGTGGGGATTCCACAGGGTTACCCGGATTACGTACTCCATAAAATGGTCACTGTGATGAAAGGCGGTCAAGAGGTCAAAATCTCCAAGCGTGCGGGTAGTTATGTGACTGTGCGTGACCTGATTTGCTGGTCGGGTGGTGTGGATGAAACAAGGCCCTTTTCAGAGCAAGAAAACGCACTGACCAAAGGGCGCGACGCGGTGCGTTTTTTCTTGGTGTCCAGAAAGGCAGACACGGAATTCGTGTTCGATGTGGATTTGGCGCTGGCTCAATCCGACGAGAATCCGGTGTATTACGTGCAATACGCCCATGCCCGCATACATTCCATTCTCGACCAGGCTGGGGTTGAATTGGGGCAGGTGGGATCGGCCAACCTGTTGAAGTTACAGGCGCCTTCCGAGCAAAGCTTGTTGCGTGTGATGGCCTCGTATGGCGATATTCTTGAGAAATCGGCTGAAGAGTTGGCTCCACACCACCTTGCTTTTTATTTGCGTGAGCTGGCCGGGGCGTTTCACACCTTCTACAACTCCGAACGTGTGCTGATTGATGACGCCGACTTAAAAAGTGCCCGATTGGCATTGTTGGTGGCTGTTGCGACCGTACTGGCCAATGGTTTGGCGGTGTTGGGTGTGTCGGCGCCCAAGCGGATGTGATCATCGAGTGCTTTCGGCATTTCCGGCGTCATTGCTTTCTTCATTGATTTTCAGTCGCCCCCGCTCCGGGATGGGGGTGCCCATTTTGTAGACGAATTCATCGGTGATGTCATCCCACGTACGGCATGGGTCCCTGAAATAGCTGCTCGCGCGCCATTCAAATGCATGCACTTCGATCGGGCTGCTGGCCCGTATTCTGAAACCGGTGAATGAAATATCCTTGGGGAAATAAATCGGCTCGAAGTCGGGGTGCGCAATCCCAAAGCCGACCGATGGATATGAAATATCGTCGTAAAACCGATAGCCGTCTCTATTCTGAGTCAGTCGCAGCGATTGCCCGCCTTGTAAAAGCAGTTCAACGTCAAGTTGGACAATGGGGCCGGGGCCGATTGGCTTGAGTCGTGAGCGTGGAAGTTCGGGTAGCTCCGGGTCGCCTTCAATTCGCGTGTGCGTCGAGGGGTCGGCGATGACAGTAAGATGTTGTATGTCTGGCACTGTTTCAAGTGGTTTTTTTAAATCAAACGTTCGCCAGTGTTGGTCAAGCTGGTGCGGTCCGGGGATGAACCGGTCTGCGGGCGAGAATGTTCGGAAATGGCAGGTCAGGGCTTGGTAATTGGCCGATACATAAGCCACACAAACCACCACTGACGCTACCATTGTCACCACCAGCGCGGCGGCAATAAACCAAGCGAAACGTTTGTATTGAAGAGGCTTCATGCGATTTGACCAACGATCATCAGTGCTTCAGCTTTTAGAATTGCACCGGGTGAAACATTTCGCGCCTTGTACCCGCTCAAAGGCGCACCCGCTACTTCGAAAGCCCGTGCCACCAATTCACTGCAGTAAAAAGTTTTGTCGTGTGCAGTGTCAGCAAGTTTGCTTAATTCGTCTATCAGGGCAATTTTTAAAAGCAGGGGGTTTGCTTTTGCGGCTTTGCAGCCTGTCATGGCTGCAGACCTTGCTGCGCCAATTGGGTCGTATGGTTTGCCCACTTGTTGTTGAGTGTAGGCGGCCACCTTCATCGCTTGGGTAAAGGAAATGGAGCGGTGCCGCAACACCAATATTTCGCCGTGTTCTTTCTTTGTATTCTTACGCAGGTCAGATAGGTTTAATCGATCCACACCGCCTGGCACCGCTTCAACTGCCAAGGCTGGGCTCACCATCAGCAACGCATGGCTGTATGTCGAGCATGTGGAACCTTGTATTGCTCGTGAATTGAAGGTTTGGCTTTTCGTTAAAACAATGTCGGCGGTTCTT
This sequence comes from Limnobacter sp., assembly GCA_964229025.1. GTDB lineage: Bacteria > Pseudomonadota > Gammaproteobacteria > Burkholderiales > Burkholderiaceae_B > Limnobacter. The sequence goes on from CAXRAE010000004.1 coordinate 343,100, forward strand.
AGTTGATCGAAGGGTAAGTTGCACAAAGGGGCTTGCATCATGATGAAGTTCCATGCGGATTGGTTGGCTGTTGCTTAAATCAAACATTCGCGGGAAACTAACAGATGAAATCACAGGGGGACAAATGGTGGTTTTGTTGTGCAATCGTGGGCTAACTCGTTGATCTTCTGTTTTTAACAAAACCCTTGTCGTACAAGGGTTTTACTGAAGCCCGACTCGGTGTTTGACGCATGAATTCTTCAATTTTGGTACACTGTGAATCTAAGTAGTTAAAGGGTTTTGCATGAACGCACCAGTTGAATTGAATACATTGAAGTCATCCGCTGGCGAAGCCACTCGCCTTCGAGAGATTCCGTACAACTACACCTCATTTTCGGATCGGGAAATCGTGATTCGACTGCTGGGCGACAAGGCTTGGGCGATTCTCCAAGAGTTGCGCCAAGAGCGCAAAACAGGCCGCTCAGCCCGCATGTTGTTCGAAGTGTTGGGCGATATTTGGGTGGTCAGGCGCAACCCCTACCTGCAAGACGACTTGTTGGACAACCCCAAGCGGCTGGCGGCTCTTACAGACGCACTGTTTCATCGGTTGAGTGAAATTGACCAGCGTCGTGTTGAAATCAATGAGGCCACTGAGGCCGACACCGAGCAGCGCAATGCCAAGGTGCGTGAGCTTTTGGCAACGGCCGAGAAGGCGGTACTGGATTTTCAGCGTGAATTTGAGGCCATGGCCAGCCTGCGCAGCAAGGCGCGCAAGGTGTTGGGGCATCACACTGCCAAAGACAACATCAAAACCGACGGCCTGTCGCGTGTATCACATGTCACCGATGCAACCGATTGGCGCGTCGAATACCCGTTTGTGGTGCTCACCCCCGACAACGAATCTGAAATTCCCGGTTTGGTGAAATCCTGTATCGATTTGGGTTTGACCATCATTCCACGTGGAGGCGGTACCGGTTACACGGGCGGTGCGGTGCCATTGACAGCCATGTCGGCCGTGATCAACACCGAGAAACTGGAAGACCTGGGTAAGGTCAAAATGGAAGTGCTTCCAGGCCTGTCTGAAGAGTACGCCACGGTGTTTTCTGGCGCGGGTGTGGTCACCAAGCGTGTGGCCGAAGCCGCGGAAGCCGCTGGGCGTATATTCGCCGTCGACCCCACCTCCGCCGAAGCCAGCTGTATTGGTGGCAACGTGGCCATGAACGCAGGCGGCAAAAAGGCTGTACTGTGGGGCACTGCATTGGATAACCTCGCTTGGTGGAGAATGGTTGATCCACAAGGTGATTGGCTCGAAGTCACGCGAGTGAACCACAACTTGAGCAAAATTCACGATGCACCACAGGCCGAGTTCGATCTGGTGTGGTCCGATGGCTCCATGTCGCCCAATGCCAAAATTCTGAAAAAGGAACGCTTAACCATTGAAGGTGTCAAGTTCCGCAAAGTCGGCTTGGGCAAAGACGTCACTGACAAATTCCTCGCTGGTTTGCCCGGTATTCAGAAAGAAGGTTGCGATGGCCTGATCACCTCGGCCAAGTGGATTCTGCACAGAATGCCCAGCCACACACGCACGGTGTGTCTGGAATTCTATGGTCAGGCCCGCGATGCTGTGCCTTCCATTGTCGAAATCAAGAACTATCTGGATGGCGAAGGCAAAGCCATGGGTGCCATTTTGGCTGGTCTGGAGCATTTGGACGAGCGTTACCTGCGTGCGGTGAAGTACACGCCGAAATCCAAGCGTGGCGCTTTCCCGAAGATGGTGTTGTTCGGCGACATTGTGGGCGACGATGAAAGCGCGGTGGCCAAAGCGGCTTCCGAAGTGATTCGTTTGTCCAATGGCCGCGCTGGTGAAGGCTTTGTGGCTGTCAGCCCCGAGGCTCGTAAAAAGTTCTGGCTGGACCGTGCTCGCACTGCTGCGATTGCCCGGCACACCAACGCATTCAAAATCAACGAAGATGTGGTTATCCCTTTGCATCGCATGGGCGAATACACCGACCACATCGAACGCATCAACATTGAACTGTCGATTCGCAACAAGCTAAAGCTGGTTGCGGCCTTGCGTGCGTCGTTGGAAAAGCCGCTGCCGTTGGGTAAAACCGATGAAGTGGACGCATCGAAATTGTCGACTGACGACGTGGTGGGCGACCGCATCACCCGTGCTGTTGATTTGCTGGATGGCGTTCATGAGCGCTGGAGCTGGTTGCTCAGTAACATGGAAATGCCTTTGAGCAAGGCCGTGGGCGTGCTCAAAACCCTGGGCTTGGCTCATCTGGAAGCCGCGCTGGACAAACGTGTTCAAGAGCAGCCCGAGGCAACCTTGTTCGATGTTCTTCAGGACCGCACCATTCGCGTCAGCTGGAAAACCGAACTGCGTCACAACTTGAACCGCATTTTCGAAGGTGGTGTGTTTGTGCCGGTGATGGAGCAATTCAAAACCATTCACAAGGACGTATTGCGCGGGCGCCTGTTCGTGGCCTTGCACATGCATGCGGGTGACGGCAACGTTCACACCAACATCCCGGTGAATTCTGACGACTATGAAATGATGCGTGAGGCTGAACACACGGTTGACCGCATCATGAAAATCGCACGCGATCTTGATGGTGTCATTTCTGGCGAGCATGGCATTGGCATCACGAAGTACCAATACCTCACCAAGGAAGAACTTCAACCATTTCAAGATTACAAGCAGCGAATTGACCCACAGGGCCGATTCAACAAGGGCAAGCTGTTGCCTGGTGGCGATCTCAGCAACGCCTACACACCCAGCTTTAATTTGATGGGGCATGAAAGCCTGATCATGAGCCAGTCTGACATTGGATCGATTGCTGATTCCATGAAGGATTGCCTGCGTTGCGGCAAGTGCAAGCCCGTGTGTTCAACACACGTGCCGCGAGCCAATTTGCTGTACAGCCCACGCAACAAGATTCTGGCCACCTCTTTGTTGGTCGAAGCCTTCCTGTATGAAGAGCAAACCCGCCGTGGTGTGTCGATCAAACACTGGGAAGAGTTTGAAGACGTGGCTGACCACTGTACGGTTTGCCACAAGTGCTTGACCCCGTGCCCAGTCGACATTGACTTCGGCGATGTGTCCATGAACATGCGCGCCCTGTTGCGCAAGATGGACAAGAAGAGCTTCAACCCCGGTACGTCACTGGCAATGACCTTTTTGAACGCCAAAGACCCGGCCACCATCAAGGCCATGCGTGTCGGCATGACTGATGTGGGTTACAAACTGCAACGTGGTGCATACAAGGTGGCGAAATCGCTGGGTTTAATTGACCGTCAAACAGCCAAGCCGCCAGCAACGCTTGGCAAGGCACCCATTCGTGAGCAGGTGATTCATTTCATCAACAAGCCCATGCCCGGTGGTTTGCCCAAGAAAACCGCCCGTGCTCTGCTGGACATTGAGAACAGCGATTACGTACCGGTGATTCGCAATCCGAAAACCACGCAGTCTGATTCAGAAGCGGTGTTTTATTTCCCGGGTTGTGGTTCGGAAAGGCTGTACAGCCAGGTGGGTTTGGCCACACAAGCCATGTTGTGGAATGTGGGCGTGCAAACCGTATTGCCACCGGGCTACCTGTGCTGTGGTTACCCGCAGCGCGGCACCGGGCAGTACGACAAGGCCGAGAAAATGATCACGGACAACCGAGTGTTGTTCCATCGGGTGGCCAACACATTGAACTACCTCGACATCAAAACCGTGGTGGTCAGCTGTGGTACCTGTTACGACCAGTTGCAAGGCTATGAATTCGAGAAAATTTTCCCGGGTTGCCGAATCATCGACATTCACGAGTTCTTGATGGAAAAGGGTGTGAAGCTCGATAAAGTGACTGGTACACAGTACATGTATCACGACCCATGCCACACGCCCATGAAAACGTATGACCCTTTGAAAGTGGTCAACGAGCTTATGAACAGTGACATGCAGGGCCAAACGATCACGAAAAATGATCGATGCTGTGGCGAGTCCGGTACGTTTGGTGTGTCTCGGCCCGATGTGGCCACCCAGGTTCGTTTCCGCAAGGAAGAGGACATGCGCAAGGGGGCAGACAAGGTGCGCGAAAAGGCACCCAACGCCGATGTGAAAATTCTGACCAGTTGCCCATCGTGTCTGCAAGGTTTAAGCCGTTACAGCGACGACGCAGATGTGCAGGCGGACTACATCGTTGTGGAAATTGCAAAGCATGTTTTGGGTGAGAAATGGCTTGAAACGTACGTGAAAGACGCCAATGACGGCGGTATTGAGCGTATTTTGGTTTAAGCATTCAAGGAAGTCGCATCCATGACAGATACAACCCAGTCTTATTGCCCCCTGTGTGACACCCCAGGGGGTGACTGGGTGTTCAATTGCAAAAAATTCAGGGTGATTGATGCTCTGGATGCGGATTATCCCGGCTTTTTAAGATTGGTCTGGAACCAGCATGTGAAGGAGTTTTCCGACTTGCCGGAACAGGACGCACTGCTGTGTATGCATGCGGTGGTTGTGCTTGAAAAGTTTGTTCTTCGGGAATTCAGGCCTGACAAAGTGAATGTGGCCACGCTGGGCAACGTGGTGCCGCATTTGCATTGGCACATCATTCCCCGGTTCACCGATGATCGTCATTTTCCCGCGCCAGTGTGGGCCAATCCCTCAAAAGGCTCAACCCTCAGTGCGCGTCAACTGCCCATTCTTGAGAATAAATCCAATTGGCATGAAGCCCTTCGAGCGGAATTACGCAAGCATTTCCCCGAATAAACTCCATTGCAGGCCGATTTTGCTCACTGGCCTATTTTCTCGAGTGTGTGCTTGAATGGGGTTTTGGCTGCGTCGATGGGGTTTGCCAACGTTAGGGTAATGGTGAACGTACTGCCCGCATTGGGTCTGCTTTTGATGTCCAACTCGCCCTCGTGCCGTTGTACCACGTGTTTAACGATGGCCAACCCCAAACCTGTGCCGCCACTTTCCCTGGAGCGGCTTCTATCTACTCTGTAAAAACGTTCAGTCAAGCGTGGGATGTGCTCGGAAGAAATTCCAATGCCTGTGTCTTTCACCTGGAAAACCGCACAGGCTTTGCCCATGTCGTTTTCAGTTTTTTTCAGGGAAATTTGAATTTGACCTTTCGCTGGGGTGTATCGAACGGCATTGGTCACTACATTGGCAAACGCACTGAACAGCTCGGCGTGGTTGCCTGTGGCCATCAAGCCAGTGTCAATGTCTACACTGAATTCATGATTGCCAGCTGACAGTTGGAGCCCATCGTCAGCTGTTTTTTGAGCGATGGCGCTGAGGTCCACCGCTTCGCTGTTGTCACCCGCCAGTGGTGCTGATTCCAGTGCCGACAAAGCCAACAGGTCTTCCACCAGGTTTTGCATGCGGTTGGCCTGGGTGTACATCAGGTTCAAATAGTCTTTTTGTTGCTCTGCATTCAGGGGCATGTCCCGAAAGGTTTCCAGAAAACCGCTGAGTACCGTGAGTGGGGTTTTCAGTTCATGCGACACGTTGGCAATGAAATCGCGGCGCATGCGCTCAAGCTTCTCGACTTGAGTCACATCGCGTGACAGCACCAGCATTTGCTGATCGCCGTAGCTGACCAACTGAACAGAAAGCACTTTGCTTCGGCTTCGTGGTGCAGTCATGACCATGGGCTGTTCCCATGATTGGCTACGCATGTATTGAGAAAAATTGGGGTTGCGCACCAGGTTGATGAGTGGCTGGCCTATGTCGGTGCCCAGTTTTAAGCCCCAATGTTGTTGCGCGGTGTCGTTGCACCATGAAATGTGGCCTTCGGAATCGAGCGTGACCACGCCGTCGGGCAAGGCCTGCGCTGCCGTTCGAAATGAAACCAAGGCGTTTGAGAGCGCCTGCTGTTGCCGTTGGTGCAGGCGAAGGTAGCGAAACAGCTTGGCCGCCAGGTCATCCCAAAAGCCGGTGACCGTTGGCACATTTTCAACTTTGAAATCTTCAAGCCAGGAAATGATTTTCAAGCCTGATCGTGCATGCAGGCCATACACAACAAGTGCGCCAGCAATACAGCCAACTATGGCGCCAGTTTCACCGGCGACCATTTTGCCAACAATGGCGGCAGCACCAAGAAACAGACTCAGCAGAATCATTCTGAAAAATATTGAGGTCATAGGTGCATATTTTAGGGGAATATCCCCTCGGGGTGAGGCTTTAGTTCAACGCACCTTCGTTTTGCGTGGTGGTGAAGCGATAACCCGCACCGCGCACCGTCTCGATCAAACGGTCGTGCCCAGACAAAGTCAATGCTTGGCGCAGGCGTCGAATGTGAACATCCACAGTTCGTTCTTCCACAAACACATGGTCACCCCACACCTGGTCGAGCAATTGGGTTCGGCTGTGCACTCGCTCCGGGTGCGTCATGAAAAAGTGCAATAAGCGAAATTCTGTGGGGCCCATGTCGATGATTTTGTCGTTTCCGGAAATACGGTGCGTGACCGGGTCCAGTTTCAGCCCCTGCACTTCAACGGTGTCATCGGTCAACTGGGGCGCACGGCGACGCAACACCGCCTTGATGCGAGCCAACAGCTCTTTGGGGGAAAACGGTTTGGTGATGTAGTCGTCTGCGCCGGCTTCCAGCCCGTCCACCTTGTCTTGTTCCTCGGTGCGGGCAGTCAACATGATGACTGGTACACTTCGCGTGCGTTCCTGGGCGCGCAGCTCGTGCGCAAACTGTATGCCGGTTTTTCCGGGCAACATCCAGTCGAGCAGAACCAGATCGGGTAGTTCAGCCGTGATCAGGGTTTTGGCCTGGTCGGCATCGGCTGCTCGAAGCACCTTGTGCCCCGCAAAGCTCAAATTGACTGCGATCAGCTCAGCAATTGCTGGCTCGTCTTCAACAACTAAGATGGTGCTCGACATTGTATTTACCTTTTGGCGTACGTGGCGTGTGAATCAACTACGCATAAAGTAGTGCATTTGCATGACAGTAATATGACAGCAGAATGACTCGTCATCAAACTGTAGTGGGGTTCACTGCCCAGCCGAACCGCCTTGGCTTCAGTTACACTAATGGCTTACGCATTCACGAGAAGTCATTGCAGCATGGAAACCACCAACATTCCAACCCCGACACGCATTGTGGCGCATCAGCAGTCAAAAGTTCTGGAAATAGAATTTGACACCGGCGCTTGTTTCCAATTGCCCTTTGAATTGTTGCGCGTGTATTCGCCTTCAGCCGAAGTGCGTGGCCACGGTCCCGGGCAGGAAACGCTTCAGGTGGGCAAGAAAGACGTAGGCATCAATCATATCGAGCCAGTTGGAATGTATGCCATTAAGCCGTTTTTTTCAGATGGTCACGATTCAGGCCTGTTTTCATGGCAATACCTGCTGTGGATGGGCGAGAACCAGGAAGGCTTGTGGCAGGACTACCTGGAACGCATGAAAGAGGCGGGAGCCAGCCGTGAGCCGGGTGCGCCAGAAAATATTCCTTTTGAAAAAAACAAAGGCGGCGCTTGCGCGAGCCATTAAGCCCCATGAATTCAAAAACTACAGATTTCGGCTTCGAGAAAGTACCTGAAGAGCAAAAGGCCAAGAAAGTGGCCGAGGTATTTGATTCGGTTGCAGCCAAGTACGACGTGATGAACGACCTGATGTCAGGTGGCATGCATCGCCTGTGGAAAGCAAGCACGGTTAGAACCGCTGGCGTGCGAAGCGGCATGAAGGTGCTGGACATTGCGGGCGGCACGGGCGACTTGAGCAAGGCTTTTCTGGAAAAAGTGGGCCCAACAGGTGAAGTTTGGCTGACCGACATCAACGAAAGCATGTTGCGGGTGGGCCGCGACCGCATGATCGACTCAGGTCACTTGCCCAAGATGGCCCTGTGTGATGCTGAGAAATTACCGTTTCCTGACGATTATTTTGATGTGGTCACTGTGGCTTTTGGGTTGAGAAACATGACGCACAAGGATGTTGCGCTGGCTGAAATGCGCCGCGTGATCAAGCCGGGTGGCAAGGTGCTTGTGCTTGAGTTTTCAAAGGTGAATCCCTTGCTGGCACCCGCATATGATTTGTATTCATTCCAGGTGTTGCCGAAGATTGGCCAGTTGGTGGCACAAGACAGCGCCAGCTATCAATATCTTGCCGAAAGCATTCGCATGCACCCCGATCAGGAAACCCTTAAAAACATCATGCTAGAAAGTGGTTTCGATCAGGTGAAATACACCAATTTCACCGCTGGCGTGGTTGCTCTTCATCAGGGAACCAAATTCGCTTGAATGTGTCTTAGGGTTGTTAATTAAAAACTCATTTGGAGACTTGCGCTTTGAATACTCGTGTTTGGTCAATCCGACTGTCCGTGTTTGCCGTGGTGGCCGCCTTCTTGGGCTTGACTGTTTTGCCCACTGACGCTGAAGCACGGCGAATGGGCGGTGGCGGCAGTTTTGGTCGCTCTGCGCCCTCGCAGTTCCAGAAATCGCCACCCAGCGCACCGGCAGCAGCGCCCCAGCGCTCAGCCAATCAGCAACAGGCCACCAATAACCCAAGTGCGGCAGGGGCCAATGCAGCGGCACCACGCAATCGCTTTCTGGGCCCCTTGGGTGGCTTGGCAGCGGGCCTGGGGTTGGCCGCATTGTTTGGATACCTGGGTTTTGGCGCTGGCATGGCGGAATTCCTGGGCACCATGCTGATGATCGCTTTGGCGGTGTTTGCAATCATGTTCCTGGTGCGCACTTTGCGAGGCCAGTCGGCGCGTCAGCGGCCAGCATATCAGGCGCCTGGCGCGGGCACACAAGGCAGCGCGCAGCCCGTCTACAGGCAAGCACAACAGTCAGCACCCGCTCAGCAACCGACATTCGGCAACAAACCTGATTTTGAGCCTGTGCCCGGTATGGAAGGTTTTGGGTCGCCCCGCAATACAGCTGTAGAGGTCAACCAAGGCCCGGTCAAGGACCTGCCCGCAGGCTTTGATGAGCAAGGCTTTGTTCAAAACGCCAAGAAATTTTTCGTGACCATGCAAGGCGCTTATGACAAAGGCGATTTGGACAGCTTGCGTGAATATTGTTCAGACGACGTTGTGGAGCACCTGCGTGGTGAAATTCAATCTCGAAACGGCGTTGAGAACCGCACCGACGTGGTCACCTTGAATGCCGAACTGGTTGGTTTTGAAACCGATGTGGACGAGCAAATCGCAACTGTTGCTTTCAGAGGCATGGTGCGCGAAGAGAAAGACGCCGCGGCTTCCGAGCTGAACGAGTTGTGGATTTTGTCTCGCCCGGTTTCCGGCGGCGGTTGGGTACTGGTGGGTATTCACAATCTGTAATTTTTGAACAACCCAGCCGGGCTTGGCCAGCTCGGCTGGGGTAAACTCAAATCAGTTTTGTTTGTTGGAAGTTCATCTTGGCCAGTCCTCCCGTCTTGTTATTTCAATTTGCTTCCAAGTTGCTGTCCGCAGGGCAGGCCAAAGGCGGGGGTGCCGCCCGTGGTTTGTTGTCCATGCCTGCGGCCCTGATGTCGTCCACAATCACCCAAATGCTTGCATTGGTGTTGAATCATCTGCTGGCTCAACAACGCAGCAGTAAAAACCGCTTGCAGCGTGAGGCGGGCAAGGTGATTCGTATTCAGATCGAGCCCATGTCGTTTTCATTTCGGGTCACTGACGAGGGCTATTTCAAGCCAACTTCCGTTCAGAATGGTGTTCAGGCCGTGGCTGACACAACCATCAGCATGCAGTGGGCGGATCTGATTGGGTCCGTTGGCAATCCCTCAAGCATGTCCAGAAAAGCCAATATAGGCGGGGACATGGATTTGGCGCAAACCGTTTCCACAGTGATCAATGACTTGTCATGGGATCCTGAGCGCGATTTGGCGCGCGTACTGGGTGATGCGCAAGCGGTGTGGGTCATGAATACCCTGGCCGCCATGGGTACGAATGTCAAAGATCTCGCCCAGCGTTTCAAAAGCAATCTTCGAGAGTATGCGGTGCATGAAAAATCACTCACTCCGACCGCTTCAGAATTCGACGAGTTTAGATCCGATATCGGGCGTTTGCGCGACGAACTTGCGCGCATCGACAAGCGCATCGCCAAACTGGGCGCCAGGGCCAACATGCCGGGTGGTGAAGGAAAGGCTCGATGAAGCTTAGGCGTTTGGCGAAAATTCTGTGGGTTGCCCGTCGATACGGTTTGTTTCTGATTGCGGCTGATTCCATCAACAACCGCTTGGCCAAGTGGGCGCTCAATTTGATTTCGTCGAAATCGCATGTGCAGGCGCCGCGCGGCGAGCGCATGCGCCGTGCCCTTGAGGATTTGGGTCCTATTTTTGTGAAATTTGGGCAGTTGCTGTCTACTCGACGCGATTTGTTACCCGAGGACGTGGCCGACGAACTGGCCAAGTTACAGGACCAAGTGCCTGCATTTCCTTCCAGCCAGGCCCGTGAGCTGATCGAAACCAGTCTTGGCAGAACAATCGATGAGATGTTTCTCGATTTTCAGAACATGCCGGTGGCGAGTGCCTCGATCGCACAGGTGCACTTTGCGGTTATCCGTATTGGCGCCAACGAGGGCAAAAAAGTGGCTGTGAAAGTGCTGCGCCCCGGCATGAGCGAGATCATCGACAAAGACCTTGCCTTGATGAAAACAGGCGCGGCCTGGCTTGAAAAGGTGTCCGCCGATGGCAAGCGTTTGAAGCCCCGAGAAGTTGTGGCTGAGTTCAATAAATACTTGCACGATGAGCTCGATTTGATGCGAGAGGCTGCCAATGCATCGCAGTTGCGTCGCAATTTTTCTTCGGAATCGGGCAGTGGCCATTTGTTGCGCGTGCCTGAAATGTATTGGGATTATTGCTGCAGCACCGTGATCACCATGGAGCGCATGCACGGCATTCCGATATCCCAGTTGGAGCGCCTGCGGGAACACAATATTGATTTGAAGAAGTTGTCCCGTGAGGGGGTAGAGATTTTCTTCACCCAGGTGTTTCGAGATGGCTTTTTCCATGCAGACATGCACCCTGGCAATATTTATGTGGGTGATCAGCCCGAAGACTTTGGTCGATATATTGCGCTGGATTTCGGTATCGTGGGTACCTTGAGCGATGTGGACAAGCAGTATTTGGCCCAAAATTTTCTGGCCTTTTTCCGGCAAGACTACAAACGTGTGGCTGAGTTGCATGTGCAGTCGGGCTGGGTTCCTCGGGGCACGCGCATTGACGAGCTTGAATCGGCCATTCGCGCATGTATTGAACCCTTCTTTGGCAAGCCTTTGCGTGAAATTTCCTTGGGGCAGGCTTTGATGCGCCTGTTTCAAACTTCACGCCGATTCAATGTGGAAATTCAGCCGCAGTTGGTGTTGCTGCAAAAAACATTGCTGAATGTGGAAGGTTTGGGGCGCCAGCTTGACCCGGACTTAGACCTTTGGAAAACTGCGAAACCCTTTTTGGAGAACTGGATGCATCAGCAGATTGGTGTGAAGGGGTTTCAATCGAGCTTGCAGTGGGAGGCCGCCCAATGGGCGCAAATATTGCCTGCACTGCCGCGCCTGTTGCACCAGAACCTCACGCATTCCAATGGGCGCATTGATGTTCAAATTGAACAATTGGTGAAGCAGCAAAAGCGCTTGAACCGGGTGTTGTTCTGGTTGGTGGTGATGTTGGCTGTGCTCTTCGGTGTGGTGGGGCTGGATTTGTTGTGGCCTTTCCTGGCTGAGTTGTGGACTCAGCGGACTTTGTTTTGATTTTTAATTGGCGCTAGGCAGGAAGTCGCTGAGCACGTTTCTTGCCTATAATCCGCAATCATTCCTTTTCAATGGTGGGTTGTCACAATGTTGCTTGCCTCGGTCATTGCCTATTTGTTGGTGTCGGTTCTGATTGGTCTGTATGTGGCCAGAAATGTCAAAAACACGGCGGATTATGCTGTGGCCGGTCGAAATCTCTCGCTGCCTGTGGTTACAGCAACCGTGTTTGCGACCTGGTTTGGTTCTGAAACCGTACTGGGTATTTCATCCACCTTTGTGGAAGAGGGCATGCGCGGTATTGTTGCAGACCCATTTGGTGCCTCCATGTGCCTGATTTTGGCGGGTTTGTTCATCGCCCCCAAAATTTACAAACTGAATTTGCTGACCTTGGGTGATTATTACCGGGTGCGCTACAACCAAGCCGTTGAGGTGTTTTGCAGCGCCTGTATTGTGGTGTCTTACCTGGGGTGGGTTGCGGCTCAAATCAGTGCACTGGGCTTGATCTTTTATGTGCTCACCGATGGTGCAGTGTCCCAAAACTGGGGCATGGTGATTGGGGCTTCAATTGTGCTGATTTACACCGTGTTCGGCGGGATGTTGTCGGTTGCCATTCTGGATTTCATTCAAATGGTGGTGATTGCTGCAGGTCTGGTTTATGTCGTCTGGATTGTGGCCGACCTTGCTGGTGGCGCAGGCAACGTGATTGCCCATGCCGAGGCAGCGGGCAAATTGCAATTGTTCCCTGAAGAGTTCAGCTACGTGTTGTGGGTGCCTTTCGTGGGTGCATTTTTGACCATGGCCTTCGGTTCGATTCCGCAACAAGATATTTTTCAGCGAATCAGCTCAGCGAAAAATGTTCAAACCGCCAAGCGCGGTGCGGTACTGGGCGGTTCTTTGTACTTCTTTTTTGCCTTTATTCCCGTGTTTTTGGCCTATGGTGCGATCATGATTGATCCGGCCACATTCGGTGCCATGGTCAAGGAAGACTCTCAAATGGTGCTGCCCAACCTGGTGCTGACCCACACGCCTTTGTTTGCCCAAATTGTGTTTTTCGGTGCCTTGTTGTCGGCCATCATGAGCACGTCGAGTGCCACCTTGCTGGCACCAGCGGTGTCGTTCTCTGAAAACATTGTGAAGCCGATTTTCCCGTCTTTGACTGATAAAGCATTGTTGCTCACCATGCGGGTGTCGGTGTTTGTGTTCACCATCATTGTTGTGGCCTTCGCAATCAACAGCGATTCATCCATTTTTGAAATGGTGGAAGGTGCTTACGAAATCACCTTGGCTGCGGCTTTTGTGCCGTTGGTGTTGGGTTTGTACTGGAAGCGTGCCACATCACAAGGCGCGGTGTTTTCTATCATCGTGGGGGTCAGCAGTTGGTTGATTGCGAAAAACTTTTTCCCCAGCGAGATTTGGCCTCCGCAGTTGCTGGGCATGGTTTTGGGCTTGGGTACGATGGTGGTTGCATCCATGTTGCCGCAATGGATCAAACATGAGCCTGCTTTGCGCGACGGTGTGATCCATTCCAAGTGACAACCGAAGTAAAATAGCCGGGTTACCTTGTTGAAAAGTGATCCGGCAGTGAAATACCTCACCATTGAAGACACCATTGGCAACACCCCTTTGGTTCAATTGCAACGCATTCCTTCTACATTGAATGTGGGCAAGGGCACAGTGGTGCTTGGCAAGCTCGAGGGAAACAACCCTGCCGGGTCTGTGAAAGACCGCCCGGCGATTTCCATGATTCGCCACGCTGAGGAGCGAGGCGACATCAAGCCCGGCGACACCTTGATCGAGGCGACCTCGGGTAACACCGGTATCGCGCTGGCCATGGCTGCGGCCATTCGCGGCTACCGCATGGTGTTGATCATGCCTGAACACCTCAGCATTGAACGTCGGCAAACCATGCGTGCTTTCGGAGCCGAAATTATTTTGACCCCCCAGAAAGGCGGCATGGAGTACGCCCGCGACCTGGCTGAACAAATGCGCGACCAAGGCAAAGGCACGATTCTTGACCAGTTTGCCAATGAAGACAATCCGCGTGCCCACTTTGAAAGCACCGGCCCCGAAATTTGGCGCGACACCGCAGGCAAGGTGACGCATTTTGTCAGTGCCATGGGCACCACGGGTTCGATCATGGGTGTGTCGCGTTACTTGAAGCGACAAAATCCGGATATTCAAATTATTGGTGCTGAGCCCAGTGAGGGTTCGCAAATTCCAGGCATTCGCAAATGGCCACAAGAGTACCTGCCGCGAATTTATCAGCCTGAAGGGGTGGATCGAGTGGTGCAGGTGACCCAACAGGAAGCTGAACACATGGCACGCCGCATGGCCGCTGAAGAGGGCATTTTTTGCGGTATTTCAGCCGCAGGTGCAGCGCACATTGCCATGAAGATTGCAGCTGAAGTTGAAAACGCCACGGTGGTGTTCATTGTGTGTGACCGTGGGGATCGTTATCTGTCGACCGGGGTGTTTCCGGCGTGAGGCCGGGCAAGTCTCCGGTATTTAGTCGCTGGTTCTTTTTCTGAACTCCAGCGCCTCACTCAACTCCAGCACGGCATTGGCGTAGAAAGAGCTGCGGTTGTACCGTGTAACCACGTAGAAATTTTGCCCTCCAGCCACGTAGGCGGTGGCCGCTTCGCCGCGAACCAGTTCAATCAATGCCAGTTTTTCGTCGGGCAAGGCTGGGCTTTTCAGTGCGACGCCTTTGCTTTCAAGCGTGGCTGGGGTGAAGGTCGGAACGATATCAGGAGCCAGGAGTTCAGGCAGGTGTTCGGTGCTTTGGATCTCGACCAGCACGCGAGTGGCTGCACTCGAAACCCATCCGTGCACTTTCAGGAAGTTCGCCACGCTGAATATGGCATCTTTTCGGCTGTGAAACAGGTCGATCACGCCGTCTTCATCGCCATCCACTGCGTAGGCATTCCAGGAACTGGGCATGAACTGCCCCAAGCCGATGGCGCCCGCGTACGACCCTTTCACTTCGAGTGCATCCAGGTGGGTGCGGTTGCACAAGGCAATGAATGATTCCAGCTCCTTCAGGAAAAACTCGGATCGGTCGCGTTGGCCTTCGGGGTACGCAAAGCCCAAGGTGGCCAGCGAATCCAGTACCCGGAAGTTGCCGGTGTACTGGCCGTAAACAGTTTCAACACCAATGATGGCCACAATCACCGCTTGAGGGATGCCGTATTTCGATTCGGCCTGGGCCAACACGTCAGCGTTTTCATTCCAGAATTCAATGCCCTTGCGGATGCGATAAGGCTCCACGAAGCGAGCGCGATAGTTATCCCAATTGCGTACCCCTTTGGTTTTGGGCGGTTTCACAGCCTCGACCACACGTGGCTGGTATTGGGCTTGTCGAAGCAGCGCGAAGGTTTCCTCTTTCGAGATGCCATGTTCGGTTTCCAGCCTTTGTGCCATGGCCTGGGCTTTTTCCTGCGAGGAAAAATCAATTTCAGTGGGTGATTGTGCATGCGCAGCTTGAGTGCACAGGCCTGCGCTGATTAGAATGGGGACAATGATGTTGAATGTTTTACGCAGCAAAATCAAAGGAGTTGGCATGTTGGGCAATCGGATGGGTCAAGTGTTGAAATGTTGGCCCAGCGCGGCGATCGTCCCAGTGAGCCCGATAATCACTATACCGCAGCAGCGCACGCCGGTTGGCGGGGTGGCGTTGTGACCACGGCCTTTATTTCCCATCACGATTGCGGTCTGCATGACCCGGGTTTGGGGCATCCTGAAAGCCCTGCTCGATTGAAAGCCATATGCGACCGGCTCGAAAATTCAGATGTTTGGCCCCATTTGGTGCATTGCAACGCACCGGAGGTGGCGTGGAGCGCGGTTAATGCGGTGCATCACCCCGCTTATGTAGACAGTATTCGCAGCCGCTTTCCCTTGGAAAAAACGTTGGATATTGACGGCGACACCACGCTCAGCGAGTTTTCTTTGGATGCAGCACGCAGGGCAGCAGGCGCCTGTGTGCATGCGGTTGACTTGGTCATGTCCCATGCGGTGAGCAACGCGTTTTGCGCGGTGCGCCCACCGGGCCATCACGCCTGTGTAGACAAGGCCATGGGTTTTTGCGTGTTCAACAACATTGCCATTGCGGCACAGCATGCCATAAACGCCTACAGGCTTGACAGGGTTCTGATTGTTGATTTCGATGTTCACCACGGCAATGGCACTGAAAGCATTTTTGCCAACAACCCCCAAGTGTTGATGTGCGGTTTTTTTCAATCTCCCCTTTATCCGTTCAGTGGGGGCTTGAACCTTGCGGCGAATATGAAGAACTGCCCCTTGCGGCCAGGCTCAGGGCGTGACGACATCAAACACGCCATTCAAACCCATTGGCTGGAGGCGATTGATCAATTCAAGCCGCAGTTGGTGTTGGTGTCTGCCGGTTTTGATGCCCACGAAGACGACCCTTTGGCTGACATGCGCTTAAGCACTGAAGATTACAGATGGATCACCAGTTTTCTGAAACGGGTGGCGGACGAATACTGTGATGGGCGTTTGGTTAGTTCGCTCGAAGGCGGCTATGCGTTGGGCGCATTGGCCGACTCCGTTCATGCTCATGTCGAGGTGCTTGCAGGGCAATGAATGAATTCAAGCGACCTTGAATCGACTAATGGCCGTTTGCAGGTGTTTCGACAAATTGGCCATTTCATTTGAAAGTTTGGCGGCCTGGTCTGCGGCGAATGCGTTGTTGTCAATTTCTTTTGAAATGTCATTGATTTGATGAACCACGCTGGCCATGCTCTGCCGTTGTGCGCCCAAACCGTCATTGATTCCGCCAAGCCGTTCAAACAATGCTTTGGATGCACTGGACACTTCAATCAGGTTTTCCTGTGTTTGTTCAACCCATTGCTTGCTTTCAGCCGTGTAATTGTTGGCTTTGTCGGTCATGCCCACTGAGTTTTGAATTTGCTGTTGAATTACGCTGATTAGGCCGGCAATTTCGGCTGTGGCTTTGCTGGTGTTTTCAGCCAATTTTCGGACTTCATCGGCCACCACTGCAAAGCCCCGACCTTGCTCACCTGCGCGGGCGGCTTCGATGGCTGCATTCAGCGCCAACAAGTTGGTTTGATCGGCAATGTTTTTGATCACATTCACAATGCCGCCAATCTCAGTTGAACTGGCGTTCAATTGGCTGATGTATTCGCCGGTTTCATGAATCAGGTGGGCCACTTGCGTTACGTTGCCCACGCTGGAGCGCATGGACACCAAGGCGTCTTCAACCTGCTCGTTTGCTTTGTTGGCCACACTGTCCGCTTCGCGGGTGTTGTTGGCCGAATCTTCAACGCTGCGAACAGCTTCGTCCAAAATTCGGTGCACCGCATCAGCTTTTGCCCGCTGCGAGATTGAACCTTGTTGCACCAAAATGCCGTGTTCAGCAACCTGTTCAACCGAGGCGACCAAGGTTTGTGTGGATTGCCTGACCTCGCTTAAAGCCGTGCTGAGTTCTGCCATGAGGGAATCAAATGCCTTGGCGGCTTGCGCAATTTCATCTTGACCTGAAGAACCCACGCGCAGCGACAAGTCTCCAGATTTCTGCACTGACGCGATCACATTTCGAATGTGAACCAAGGGCGCAGAGATGGCTTTGATGATCAAGAAAACCACAAATACGCCTGTAATCAGGGCGACGGCAGCGCCTGCCAACACCAAGCCGAAGTTGCTGGCCACCTCATTCTCGATGGAATTCGTTTGGGAGACGATGTCTTCGTCGATTAGTTTCAGTGCGTTGCCTGTCAGTTCTTCCATGGCGTTGCCAGCTTTGCGCACTGGTAGCAAGGCCACAGCACGATCAGTGCCCGTGGGTTTGGTGATCATGTTGGCGAAGGCGCTTTGATACTCTTGATTGAGTGTCAAAAGTTCGGCGATCACTTTTTGCATTTCAGGCATTTCCTTGGTGCGTAAAGCTGTTTCAGCGCGCGCCAAGGAGTCGTATGACAACTGCATTTTCTTTTTCGAATCTTCGATCAACAGCGGATCGTCGGCGTACATCAGGTCTTTTTCAGCTTTGCGTGCCTGAAGCTGAGCGGCCTGAGACACGCTGATTTGTCGTGCGGCAATGAAGTTGGAATCGATCAGCTCTTCAAATGCAGCCGTAGAATTCTTCATGCCGATCATGGAAAAAGTCAAGCAAACTGCAAACAGCAGGAGGACAAGGGTGAACCCTAAAATAATTTTCTGAACAATGGATAAATTTTTCATGATCGTACCCGACCTCCTGTTTTCACTCATCGTCGGTTGTATGGTTATTCCAGAGAAAAACCAACGTAGTAAATACCGATTGTTTCGCCTTGTTCATTGCGAATGGGCTCGTAGCCGGTTTCATAGAGCTTGCCCAAAATGTCCACTGGGCCATAGAAGGCCTTGCCTTGGTCAATGGCTGCTTTGGCCGGGCCAGCTGGATCCAGGGGAGTACCCACAGCGCGCACATTGTTTTTCATCACGTTGGTGCTGATTCGTACGTAGTTGCCTGCTTTTTTCACAAACACCGTGGCAGTGCCGCCGTGTTTGGCCTTGACCGCATCGACCACGGTGAAGTTGTCGTTGATTTTGCTGCCACCGAACGTAAGTGTGTCGCCTTGCGCCTTGGGTGTGCCGAGTTTGTTCAATTCCTCTTTTAGTGTGGCCATGGCTGAACTGATTTTCGCGCTTTGGGCGTGTGCAGGCAGTGCAAAGGCAAAACATGACAACAAGGCCACAGTGGCCATCTTCTTGATAGTCAACATACAATTTCTCCGTTAGAACAGCTTCACGCTTGGGGTTCAATTCGTTGGTTTATTCCTCGGTCCCAGGCGTGTCGTGACGACCTGCTTCCAATCAGGTTCGATATTATGGTTAGCCCATAAAAAGTAATCGCGTGAAGAAGTGACCTTTCCGGTGTTAGTTCCGGTTCAATGCTGCCAGCCACGCGAGAGGTGTCTTGTAGAAGACTCGACACACCGCCCCTTAGAGTGTAAACTCTATGAAAAATCGAACGATCGTGCGTTTTTTTCAAAAGCGCTTCGTATAATCAAATTTAACTATTTTCAATTTTTGACAAAGGGATGGCTTTTATGAAAATCCTGGTACCGGTAAAACGCGTAGTCGACTACAACGTGAAAGTGCGCTGCAAGAGCGATGGTTCTGGCGTGGATATCGCCAACGTAAAGATGTCGATGAACCCATTTGATGAAATCGCAGTGGAAGAAGCCACTCGCTTGAAAGAAGCGGGCGTGGCCACTGAGATCATCGCAGTGAGCTGCGGCGTGGCCCAATGTGTAGAAACCTTGCGCACTGCCGCTGCCATTGGAGCAGATCGCGGCATTTTGGTGGACACCGATGCGGAACTTCAGCCCTTGGCCGTTGCCAAAATCCTGAAGGCGTTGATCGAGAAAGAAGGCATTGATCTGGTCATCATGGGCAAGCAGGCCATTGATGACGATTGCAATCAAACAGGTCAAATGTTGGCTGCTCTGGCTGACTTGCCACAAGGCACGTTTGCGTCCAAGGTGGTGGTTGAAGGCGGTAAAGTGAATGTAACCCGTGAAGTGGATGGTGGCTTGGAGACCGTTTCTTTGAGCTTGCCCGCTGTAGTTACCACCGATTTGCGCTTGAATGAGCCGCGTTATGTGACTTTGCCCAACATCATGAAAGCCAAGAAAAAGCCCGTGGAGAACATCAAGCCCGCCGATTTGGGCGTGGATGTTGAGCCCCGAATTAAAACCCTGAAAGTGAGCGATCCTCCCGTTCGTTCAGCCGGTATCACGGTGCCTGACGTGGCAACCTTGGTAGACAAGCTGAAAAACGAAGCGAAAGTGATCTGATTTTAACTCGCAACGCATTTGCATCCATTTGCAAAATACTCAGGAATTTTAGGAGCAAACAATGTCTGTACTCGTTATTGCCGAACACGACAATTCAAGCATCAAGCCAGCTACGCTGAATACAATCGCAGCTGCACAAAAAATTGGTGGCGACATCCATGTGCTGGTTTCCGGTAAAGGTTGCGGTGCCGCTGCTGAGCAGGCAGCCAAGGCCGCTGGCGTGACCAAAGTGTTGGTTGCTGATTCAGATTCCCAAGCCGATCATTTGGCTGAGAACATGGCCGCCCAAATCCTGGCTGTGGCCAAGGATTACGGTCACATTCTGGCGCCAGCCACCAGCGTGGGTAAAAACGTCATGCCTCGTGTGGCTGCCAAGCTGGATGTTGCGCAAATCTCCGACATCATTGGCGTGGAAAGCGCGGATACTTTCACTCGCCCAATTTATGCGGGCAACGTGATTGCCACGGTGCAGTCCGCTGATTCGGTCAAGATCATCACCGTTCGAACAACCGCGTTCGACCCAGTGGGTGCCGAAGGTGGCAGCGCATCGATTGAAAACCTCAGCGCGGTGGCGGATTCTGGCAAGTCTTCATTCGTAAATCGAGAAGTGGCCAAGAGTGACCGCCCCGAGTTGACCGCTGCAGGAACCATCGTGTCTGGTGGCCGTGGCATGGGTTCAGCGGACAATTTCGAAATTTTGAACCCATTGGCTGACAAGCTGAACGCCGCCATTGGTGCTTCACGCGCTGCGGTGGACGCGGGCTATGCACCCAACGATTGGCAAGTGGGCCAAACCGGCAAAATCGTGGCGCCACAGCTGTACATGGCGTTTGGTATTTCCGGTGCGATTCAGCATTTGGCTGGCATGAAAGACAGCAAGGTGATTGTTGCCGTGAACAAAGATCCCGAAGCACCTATTTTTGGTGTGGCCGATTATGGTTTGGTGGGTGACTTGTTCGATGTGGTGCCCCAACTGACTGAAAAACTGTAATAAACGCGAAACGCAAAAAGCTGTATCAGGAGACGACAATGAGTTACAACGCCCCAGTGAAAGACATGATGTTTGTCTTGAAAGAATTGGCCGGATTGGAGCAGGTTTCACAACTGCCCGGTTGCGAAGACGCCAATGAAGAAACGGTGGATGCCGTGTTGAACGAAAACGCAAAGTTCACCAGCGAAGTGGTAGCGCCACTGAACTGGCCGGGCGATGTGGAAGCGGCCAAATGGAAAGACGGCGTTGTAACCACGGCCAAGGGCTTTAAAGAGGCGTTTAAAGCCTTTGGTGAGCAAGGCTGGCAAGGCTTGCAACACCCCACCGAGTTTGGCGGGCAGGGTTTGCCGAAGCTGGTGGCCACGCCGTGCATGGAAATGGTCAATGGTTCGAACCTGAGCTTTGCGTTGTGCCCCCTGCTGACCGATGGCGCCATCGAAGCGCTGTTGGTTGCGGGTAGCCAGGAGCTGAAAGACACTTATATTCCCAAGATGATTTCTGGGGAATGGACTGGCACCATGAATTTGACAGAACCGCAGGCCGGTTCCGATCTGTCGTTGGTGCGCTCCAAGGCAGTGCCTCAAGAGGACGGCACCTACCGCATTTCCGGCCAGAAGATTTACATCACCTACGGTGAGCACGATATGGCTGGCAACATCGTTCACCTGGTGTTGGCGCGCACGCCGGATGCTCCCGAGGGTGTGAAAGGCATTAGCTTGTTTGTGGTGCCCAAATTCCTGGTGAACGAAGATGGCTCGCTGGGTAAGCGCAACGATGTGTATTGCGCATCGATTGAGCACAAACTGGGCATCAAGGCGTCGCCCACTGCAGTTCTGCTGTACGGCGACAACAAAGGCGAAGTGGGTCAAGGCGCTGTGGGTTACCTGGTGGGTGAAGAAAACAAGGGTCTTCAATACATGTTCGTGATGATGAACGCAGCCCGCTTCCAGGTGGGTGTGCAGGGCATTGGCGTGGCCGAGCGTGCTTATCAGCAGGCTGTGCAGTACGCCAAGGACCGTGTTCAGTCGCGTCCAGTCGATGGTTCGGCCAATGAGGCCGTGGCCATTATTCACCACCCTGACGTGAAGCGCATGCTGATGAGCATGCGAAGCCAGGTGGAAGCCGCGCGTGCAATGGCCTGTGTGGCCGGTGCTGCTTACGATGCAGCTCACAATCACCCTGATGAAGCCACACGCAAGCAAAACCAGGCTGTGTACGAGTTCATGGTGCCGCTGGTCAAGGGCTGGTCAACTGAAATGAGCATCGAAGTGGCCTCCACCGGTGTGCAAGTTCACGGTGGCATGGGTTTCATCGAAGAAACAGGTGCAGCCCAACACTATCGCGATGCCAAAATTCTGACCATTTACGAAGGCACCACTGCCATTCAGGCCAATGATTTGGTCGGTCGCAAAACATCCCGCGACGGCGGTGCCTTGGTGAAAGGTTTGTGCAGCGAAATCGCTCGCACGGTGACTCTGTTGAACGAATCGGGTTCCGAGCACGCCAAGGCAGTGGCTGTGCGTTTGGACGCAGCTCGCGAAGCGTTTCTGGAAACCGCACAATTTGTGGTGGATAACATGAAGACCAACCCGAATGCAGTGTTCGCGGGTTCTGTACCTTATTTGATGCTGGCAGGCACCACAGTGGCTGGCTGGCAGATGGGGCGCGCATTGTTGGCCGCTGAAGGCAAAGTCAAGTCTGGTGAAACTGACAGTTTCTATAAGGACAAGATTTTGACTGCCCGTTTCTTCGCCGACCATGTGTTGTCGAAGGTGCCAGGTCAGAAAGACAGTGTCGTGAATGGGTACAGCGGCGTGACTGAGATGGCCGTTGATGGTTTTTAAGATTTGGAAATGTTTGATAAAAACCCCGCACCATGCGGGGTTTTTTTTGCTTGTTACAAAGCCATTCTGATTGAATATTTAACAACGTTATAAAAAGACGTATTAAAACTTCACAATTCGTTACTTTGAATTTGGTCTAAGCAGATTACGATTTTCATAGTTGAATCATTGCTCGTGTCAGTAATATGCTGACGTCAATATATCCTGTGTAAAAAAGGTAATTATGAAAGGCCACGCAAGTATGAATCGAGTTTTTCGTCTGGTGTGGAATGAAGAATCCCACACTTGGGTGGCTGTCTCAGAGATTGCGGGTGGTCGAGGTGGATCTGGCAGCGCTCTTCGCAAAAGCAGGCGAGCACTGCATTCCTTGTGTGGGTTAATCCTGGGCGCTGCGGCGCTGTCGGCTTATGGCGTGCAGCCCAACGGGGCACAAGTCGTTTCCGGTGCAGTTAGCATCGATCAATCTTTGCCCAATCAAACTCAAATCACCCAGTCAACGGCGAAGGCGATTGTCAATTGGAACGGGTTTTCTATCGGTTCAGACCATCAAGTCACCTTCAGCATGCCCAATTCATCGTCAATATCCCTAAACAGGGTTGTGGGTGATCAGGCGTCGCGTATTGACGGCAAATTGATTTCAAATGGTCAAGTGTGGTTACTCAATCCCAACGGTGTGTTGATTGGACAGGGTGGCACTGTGAATGCGCAGGGCTTTCTTGCATCAACCCGGTCGCTGGCTGATCAGGATTTCCTGGACGGCAATTACCGGTTCAACGCAGAACAAGGTGGCTTGGAAGCCGTCCAGAATTCTGGGCATATCGTGGCGGGGCAGGGCGGTTATGCCGTGCTTTCTGGTCAGGTGGTCAACAACGACGGTGTCGTTCAAGCGAATTTGGGCCACGTGGTGATGGCAGGTGCCGAGTCTTTCACGGTTGATGTGGTGGGCGACAAGCTGTTGTCTTTCGCGGTGCAACCGGGCTCGCAAGTTGAAACCTTGGCGAATTCTGCCCTGGTTGAGAACTCAGGTGAATTGCGCGCCGATGGCGGTCGTGTCTTGATGAGCGCGCAGGCAGCCTCTGAGGTGGTTCAGGGCGTGGTCAACGTCGGTGGCCTGGTGCAGGCCAACTCTGTGCGAGTTGAAAACGGTTCGATCATTCTTGGCGCGGTTGATGTACACGGTGGGGCGCAATCCACGGTCAACGTCACTGGGCAGGTTGATGTCAAAGGCGAAGGCCAAGGTGGGCGTGGTGGCGTCATCAATGTGGCGGGTCAGCACCTTGAGGTTGCACAGGGCGCGGTTTTGAATGCCAGCGGTGACGCAGGCGGTGGCAGCGTGAATGTAGGCGCCGGTTGGAAAGGCAAGCCGGTTGGGGGGCAAGCAGTCGCTGAAACTGTCAACGTAAAGCACAATGCCCAATTGAAGGCAGATGCCACTGCGCGGGGAAATGGCGGTGAAGTCGTTGTGTTCAGCGACCTGCGCAAAGCCAACGGCGTGACGACAGTGCAAGGCAGTTTGAGTGCGCGTGGCAAAGGTGAGCAAGGCGACGGTGGTCGCATAGAAACATCGGGCCACACCATTGATATCAACAACGCCAAGGTTAACGCCGGGTCCGAGCAGGGCAAACGCGGACAATGGCTGATTGATCCGGCAGACATTGTGATTGATGAAACCATGGCCTCTTCGATTGAAGCGGGCCTGGAAACATCCGATGTGCTTGTTGAGACCAATACTTTTGAAGAAGAGGGGTTGGGTGACATCACCGTGGCATCCAATATCACTTACACCGGTGTGCAAGCCCGCACCCTGACTTTGAAGGCCGAACGCGATGTCGTGTTCAACCCTGGTGTCGAGATTCGAAGTGTGTCTGCGCCTTTGAATACCATCCTTTGGTCAGACGCCGATGGATTTGGTGATGGCCGTATTTACATGCCGGTCAACAGCGGTATCTACAGTGGCGGCGGCAGGATTTTGCTGGGTGGTGGTTTTGGTGGTTTTGGTGGTTCCGGTGGCTTTGAAGGCTTCGATGGCGTCAATGAATTCGAGCCAGTTGGTGAAGCAGCTGGTCGATTTGATTTTGCCAACAATTCGCAGCAGCATGGCATTGGGCTTTTTGGTGCCACATTGTCCTCACAGGGCGGTGACATTACTCTTCGCGGTGTCAGCGCCAATTTACAGAGTCAAAGTGAATTGCCTGCTTCCGACGACGCGGGCACCTTGATTGCAGCGAGCAGCCGAGTGTCTGGCGTGGTGATAGGTACCCATCAAGGAGAATTTGGCAACACCGGTTCTTTGATTGATTCGGGCACTGGTGCGCTTGAAATTTATGGTCGAGGCATATCCAGCGAAGGATTAGAGGGTGCCGCTGTGCATATCCACCCGCTGTCTACCATTCGAATGGTGATGGGAAGTACCCATGAAGAATCTTGGCTCTTTTCCACGATCCATGGCGACGCTGGCGGTGCATTGTCTTTTGCCCCAGGGGCAAGCCGGGTCGGTGTGTTCAATCAAGGTAGCATTGAGACCGGTGGGCGCTACTTACAAGTGTTTGGTGTGGGTGGCGATGCCTTCAGTTCGGCAGGTGTAAAACAATGGGGTGATCTAATCGTTGGTTCAGGCTCTGCCTCCATCCACGGGCATGCCGGTTTTTCCCTTCAGTCTTTCAACCCGGTCGAGGCGGCCGATGTTTCTTTCCTCCATGGTGTAACTGGCTCTAGATTTCCCACTGAGCAATTCGGTGGCGGTGGAATAAGTGTGTTTGCCGACACCGTGCATGTGGCCGCGAATATTCAGAACTTGAATTACGTTGAGTTTTTTACCTCGGATCCCAATGTTGTGCTGGAAGTGGGTGGAAACGATGTGTCTCTTGCGGGTCAAGAGGGTTTCGGCGTGTTGGGGCTTGATCTTGATGAACTAAACCGCATTCAATCCGATTATTTGTATTTGGGAACATCTGGAATTGAATTTGTTGAACCGGGTTTTTTCCCGGAAGTTGGGATTCGAATCAATACGAATTTGAACTTGACCGGTGTTCGCTCTATTTATGCGTTCACTCCCCGGGTTCTCGAAGTCAATGCAGACGTGAATGTACTGGACTCTTTAACCTTGGGTGGTGGCAACATTGCCCTATCGGGTACCCAGCGTCAGTTGACCTCCCAAAATGGTCATATTCATTTGTTGGGGCCAGTCAATAGCAGTACAAGCAACATGGGCTTTGAAGGTGGTGGCCGCACGGCGTTGAATGTCGACAGCGGCAATGGTATGGCGGTTTTCGACGGTGCCATTGGCGAACTGAATCCCTTAAGCCAACTCAACGTGAATGCGCAAAGCGGAATCTATTTGTATGGCGACGTATTTGCCAATCAAGCTGTTGATCTGGATGATCAATTTGGTTTTTATATTCCGTCGGGCGTGTCAACCAATTCAGCCAGCGATCAACGTAAAACAAGCAATTTGATCCTCAGCTTGACTGAAGGAAGCAATATTGAAGTGGGCACGGCAGTGGTTCCAGGTTCAAGCAATTCTGGCACTGTGAATATTACGGGAAGCAATCCCAATGCGACCAATAACCTGGGCGGGCTGGGTGCGTTTGAAATCACCAACAGTGACACCTATCTCACCGTTTACAAAGACGGTGTGAAAGTTGCTGAAAATGACAATGCCGGTGCAGGACTGGGCAGCTATCTGAATTTTGCAGTGCCCGAGGGTGGCAGCGGCACCTACGTGTTCTCGCTGGGATGCGCGGTGGCTGGTAGCGAGTGCGGAGGCAATGTGGCCTACCGCTCTGTCGGGGGCGGGGACTCCTCATCGATACAACTCAATGGCCTCACTTACCTGGATGGAAACCGAGTTTTACGTGCGAACACAGTGAGTGTGAATGGTTCTGTGCAATCGTTCAGCGACCTGCCAACCTCATTACAGTTTGATGCAAGCCATGCGTCCATCAATGGTTATGTTCAAGGGGGGCAGCCGCTGAGTTTGACCGCGCAAGGCAGCCTCAGCATCAACAACGCCACGGGTGTGCAAACACTATTGGATGTGGTCAAGGTCAATGGTCGACTTGCCCTGGCCACGAGCAACCTCGACTCAGCCTCGGGTTTAAGTATTGCTGAGCTTTCAGTGTTGGGTGAATCCGATTTTGATTTGAACGCGCAAGGCGGAACCTACCTTGAAAACACCTTGGCAAACCTTGGTGGCGTGGTGAGTGTGCAAAGCAACCAGTCCGTTTCTTTGAAGAACAACAATGATCTATTCCTGGGTGCCAGTTCAGTGGTTGGTCATGTCGCCTTGGAGTCTGTCGGCAACGTGACCTTCAATGATGTGGTCTCTTCGCAGGCTGGCGACATCAAGGTGATTGCTGGCGGCAACATCAATTCGCGTGTTGCGCAAGGCGTGTCGCCTTTGCAGGTTTCTTCTTTAAATCGTTACCTGGTTTACAGCCAAAGCCCGGGTTTGAATAACGAGACGGGCCTATCACCCAGCTTCTTGCAGTATGGGCTGAATTCGGTGAATGACGTGGTGCAAGGCTCCGGAAGCGGTTTGTTGTACTTCGATGATTTTCTTGTGAGTGTGCGGGCTGGCCAAACATTCAGCAAGGTGTACGATGGCTTGGCGACTTTGCCCTTTGGCGCCCTCAGTAACATCGTGGTGGACGGCAGCGAAGGAGAGGCGATTGCCCAATTGTCTGCCAATCCATCAGTGGTTTTTTCAAGCAAGAACGCAGGTACCACGATTCAGGTCGGCCCTGATCAATTGGGTATTTTGGAGTTGAATGATCAAGGGCGACTTGTTTATGGTGCTCAGCTCGACCTGACAGGTTCATCGTCCATTTCAGGCAACATCACGCAACGCGCTTTGGCGGTGAATTACACGGGTGTGAATAAAGTGTACGACGGCACCACGCAGGCCACGGTGAACACCACCGATGACCGCGTGTCGGGCGACCAAATCATAATCAATCGCAATGCCAGTTTCATCGACAAGAACGCAGGCACCAACAAAGCGATCAACGTGGGGGGAATTGCTTTGGCTGGTGTGGATGCACAAAACTACACCACTGCGACCAATTCAAGCGCATCGGCGGACATTGCCAGAAAGCAGTTGCAAATTGCCTTGGTCGGCTCGGTCAGCAAAACCGACGATGGCACCAATGTGGCCGCACTCACCCCTCAGAATTATCAGATTGCAGGCGTGGTTTCAGGTGATGCTGTTGCGGTAAACCAACCCGTTGGCCGTTACGCCACAACCACACCCGGCACGGGTATTGTGGTTAGCGCGGCTTTGACCAACAGCAATTTGAATAATGCCAATTACGCCGTAGCCAACAATGCAGTTCAAGTCAGTGCGCCGATTGGCACGATCAACGCAGCCGTGAGCAAGTCGATTGCACTGGAATTGTCTGCTTCCTTGAAAAGCACAACGCCGACGGCTGCCACTCAAACGCAGACAGCAGCGCAACCCGCATCCCAGCCCACTCAATCGTCTGGCGGGTCATCTGGCAGCTCTGCCGCGCAAGGTGGAGGCGGCACACAAACCACCGACACAGCCTCTGGTACAGATGACGACGGAGACAACACCACCAACGAAAGCACCTCAACAAATGTAGCCAACACCAGTGGCGGTGGGGATTCAGCTTCTCAATCAACATCAGCAACAAACAGTGCGCCAGCGTCGCAAACTTCTGCGCCTGCTGACAGTGGCTCGTCGTCAACACCTGCTCCCACTCAAACTGCGGCCGTACAGCCACCCGGCGGTTCGAACAATTCACCTGTCGTGGATGCGCCGCCGTCCCCAGTGGGCGACAGCAAGCCAGCTACGCCAACCGATGTAGCCGATTCTTCTGATTCCACTTTGTCTGCTGTTCAAAACGACGGTCCTCCACCGCCAGCGAGCAGCTTAAAGCGAAGCTTCTCCGGAGTCACTTTGGTTGACGTGGGGGGTGGAATATCCATGCAGCAATTGGTTCCACCGGCCACCCCGCCAAGCGCGTCGAAAGACAGTCGCACCTCATTGACCGGGGGCTTCTAAGATGAAGCAAGTTCTGGGAATTTTACTGGGTTTGTCTGCGTGCGCATCAACCGTTGCGCTAGCTCAAAATGAAGTTTTGGCCCTGGGGCAAAACGCTCTTGGGGAGGAGTGCGTGAGCAGGCCTCGAACCGATTTGCTGGTTCCGGCTGGCCTGTCGACGGATTCTCGTCTTTTTTGTGGCAAGAAATTGATCGGATCGGTCAGCCATTTGCCGTTGAAAAGCATCGTGACGACCGACCAAGCCACTCCTTTGCAAACCATCCAGCAGTCATTTGTTGGCAGTGTGGTTCAAAAATCGATCGATGCGCGCATGTCGTGCAGCGCACCTCAACCCATACAAGCTTCAAGCCATGCAGTGGCCGCACCGTGTCAGTTGAAACAGGGCGGTTGGCAGCATCTGGTCGTGATGGCGTTGGCCGACGGCGAAGTCAAAGTTCTGGAAGGCCCCCCCTCCAGTGCTCGGTTGCTGTTTGAAATGGTTGGTGTGCCCGCCGAGAAAGCTTTTCAGGCTGCGTCGAAAGAGTCGTTGACCAAGCTGTGGGGTGAACCCGTGGTGTTGGCCAGTTCGAATGACCTTTCAGCGTTTCGTACTCTGGTTCAGCAGGGTGCCCAAGCGAATGCAGCATCCAATTACGCACAAGCTGAAGACGCCTATCGCAAGGCACTGGCCTTGCAAACACGGTTTTTGTCTGAAAATGACCTCGCTGTGGCCAACACGTTGATGGATCTTGCGGTCACCGTGAGCAACCAGAAGAAGTTTGATCAGGCACAAGCGTTGTTTCGACGTGCGGAGCCTATCATTCAAAAGTCCCCCAATGATTCTGATCGCGCGCGCTTTGCTTACTACCAAGGCATTGAAGCGGCCAATCGGGGTGATTACGTCGCAGCCGCTGCCTTCGGTGGTGAGTCGGTTCGTCTATGGAGAAAAACCGCTTCGCAACCCGGTGTGGGCAATCTGCTTTCGCAAGGAGAAGACACCCTGAATGCAGAAAAGGGCGAGTTGGCTTTGGCGCTCGGCTTTCAGGGCGCAATGGCGTTGCGCAATGAAGACTTTGTCACAGCCAACGTGTTGACCAGTGAGTCGTTTCTGCTGATGAATTCTCTGGATTCCGTTCCTGAGGTGTGGAAAGCCAATGCCATGGCAACACTGGGCGAGGTCAGTGTGGCTCAAGGGCGCTTGTCGGCCGCGGAAACCTATTTCAACTCCGCATTGGCCATTCGCACTCGCTTGTTTGGCGAGGGGCGGGCCACTTGGCCGTTGCAGGCCTCGCTCGGAAAGGCCTACCAGCGCGAGTCGATGAACACATCGGCCATCATCACCTTCAGGCGCATGTTTCAAAACATTGCGGCCAACCCGGCCATACAGCCGCAGTTCAATGCCGATCAGTTAACGCCGTTCACTGCTGCATTGGTGGATTACGCCGACACCTTGAGCAGTGATTCCGAGAAGCAGGGTTTGTTCGCCGAGGCGTTTCCCGCCTTTCAGTTGGTGCGATCGACAGTGGTAGACCAAACCATTCAAAAAGCGCAGGCGCGTTTTGGCGTCAGCGACCCAGCCGTGGCGAGTTTGCTTGAACGGGTTCAAAATCTGCAACGGGAACTGGACAGCTTGCGAGTCGACCTTGCGCTGGAACAGGCCTTGCCTGATTCCGAACGAAGCGCCGAGGTTGAAACACGCCTGCAAAACAATGTGCGTAACAAAGCCAGCGATTTGAACAAGGCAGAAGCCGACATGTTGCAGGCCTTTCCCGCTTATACCGATTTGATCAACCCCCAACCCTTGCGTTTAATCGATGTGCGCAAAAGCCTCGCCGACACGGAAGGCCTGGTGTCATTTTTGATCGGTCGAGACGAGTCTTTTATTCAACTCACCAAACGCAGCGGCAACTACGTTGCACGGGTTAAGGCTGGTGAGGCTGAACTACAAGAGATGGTGACTTCGCTGCGCCGGGCATTGGAAATTCAGGGTGGGTCAGTCAATGAATTTGATTTGGGCAAGTCGCACTTGTTGTACACCTTGTTGTTCAAAGCGCTCGAACCTGAGCTTCAGGGCGTGCAGCATCTCGTGGTTGCCGCCTCTGGGCCGCTGGGCAGCTTGCCTTTCGGTTTGTTGGTCACCCAACCGCCTGCCTCGCAGAATGGCTACACCCAAGCCAAATGGTTGATTAAGGAAATGGCCATATCGCACGCACCTTCGGTACAGGCGTTTTACAGCCTGCGTGGCGCGCCAGCCAAAGCCCCAGCTCCGAAAGCACTGTTGGCTTTTGCCGACCCAGTGCTGGATGGCGTTTCCCGAGACAGCAAACAGACCCAAGCGCAGTGCGTGGCCACCGGGCCGATGAACACAGACACGCTTCGGGCATTGGCGCCTTTGCCCGAAACCACCGATGAAGTGCGTGCCGTGGCGCGAGTCATGGGTGTGAACAAATCGAGTTTGTTTTTTCGCGAACGAGCCAGTGAAAACACCCTTCGCAACCAGACTTTGGCCGATTACCGTGTGCTTTACTTTGCCACCCACGGCTTGTTGCCCGGTGAATTGCGTTGTCAGGCTGAACCCGGGTTGGTTTTGAGTCCGCCCATGCAGCAGGCCACGCAAACAGAATCGGATGGCTTGTTGGCTGCCAGCGAAATTGCGCAGATGAAACTGAATGCTGAACTGGTTGTGTTGTCGGCCTGTAACACCGCCGGTGGTGGTGGGAAGTTCGGGGGCGAGGCGTTGTCTGGCCTGGCTGAGTCGTTCTTTTATGCTGGTGCGAGGGGTTTGGTGGTCAGCCACTGGCAGGTGCCTTCGCGCGCCACAGCCATGTTGTTGTCCAATATGTTTGAATTCCTTGGGCCTGATTTGAAAGGGGGCGCAGCACTGGCGCTGCGTGAAGCCCAGTTGAAGATGATTTCGAGACAATCCGAGTCGCACCCCTTCTTCTGGGCGGCGTTTGTACTCGTCGGCGACGGCGTGGCTGGTGGCCAAGCACCCGTGGTGAAGCAGGCTCAAATTGGAGTATTTCAATGATCCGTTCAATTGCGCCCATGATTCGGCACTGCCTGTGCGTGGCTTTGGGTTTGACCCTTGCATGGCCTGCCTTGGCGGATGATTTGATCGTTCTGAATGCACGCGGCGGTTCATTCAAGGTCGGCATGAAAATTCCCTCGGACAAGCCCTTGAACTTGAAAGAAGGGGAAAAACTCACAGTCATTGCCCCAGACGGCAAAAGCAAAACCCTCAAAGGTCCCTTTTCTGGTGTGCCTGTCTCTGGAAGCAGCACAGGAACCGACCCAAAAATGGCTTTGGCCGCGCTCGTATCCACGCGCGATGCACGCACCAGTTCCGTGGGTGTAATCAGGGCGGGTACGGCCTCGGTCAAAATACCCGAGCCTTGGTTGATTGATGTCAGTCGGTCGGGGCCGCGTTGCCTGATTGAAGGCACCAAACCAGTTTGGTGGCGACCGGGGCCTTTGGATGTGGGTGAGTTCACCGTGTTTCCCGCGGATCGTTCGTGGCAGGCGGATTTCGCCTGGAAGCAGGGGCAAGATCGACAACCAGTGCCCGATATTGCCGACTTTGACAGCAACAAGGCTTTTATTGTTCGCTCTGCGGGCGAAGAATACGGTATTAGTCTGCTCAGTGTTCCCCAAGGCATTGACAATCCTATGGTGCTCACGTCCTGGTTGCTTGAAAAGGGTTGTATCCAGCAGGCCGATGCGCTCATCGCACAACTCAAACAAGAGGTTTTACAGACCCAATGAAATTCAATAAAAAGCAAATTCGGCAGTGGGCCACTGCGGTGGGCGTGGTGCTTGCGTCCACCGCGATTGCCGTGCTGAGCACCCAATACCTGACCTTCCTCACTACACTGGAGAACATCGCCAGCGACATTCGGATTGCAGCGCTTCAGCCGCCCATGCCGCAATCGGAAGACATTGTGATTGCCGCAATCACTGAAGACACGGTGTCGCAGTTTCAGTACCGTTCGCCCGTTGATCGGGAGTTTCTGGCTGATTTGCTATTGGCGCTACAAGCCAAAGGTGTGAAAGCAATCGGCGTTGACGTGTTGCTCGACCAAGCCACCGAGCCTGAAAAGGACGCATTGCTACATCAAACCATTCGGGAACTGACAGTACCCACCTTTTTCAGCTACACAGTCACGCCCAGCATCGTCAATGAAGATCAGTTGGAGTACCTCAACGACTTTGTGCCTGAGCCCATGCGGGCTGCAGCCAACCTTGCAACCGACCCGTTTGATGGCACTGTTCGCTGGATTTTTCCTGGAGAAAACCAGCCGGGCATGCCAATCGGTTTTCCGCGCAAAGCGGTGGAAATGGTGGGCATGGAAACCTCGGCCGAGCGCGTTGAAATCGCATGGCGGCCTCGTCCTGACCTGGAAACCCCACCGTTTCCGATCTACCCCTCGCACGCAGTGCCTGTGTTGCCCGAAGAATGGTTTAAAGACAAAATCGTACTGATCGGCGCCGTATTGTCGATCACTGACCGGCACAGAACGCCTTTGTCGGTGGTGTACGACGGCGACCAAGGCATGATGCCCGGAATCATCGTTCAAGCCCATGGCGTTGCGCAACTATTGGAAGGGCGCAAGCCCCATCGATTGGGTCAGGAGTGGGCCTATGGCACAGCCCTGATCATGTCAATTCTTGGTGTGCTCATGGTGCTGACCGTGATGAAGAAAGGCCTGCTGGCCAGTGTGGTGTTGGGCTCTCTCGTGGTCGTTGGGTTGTGGCTGGGCGGCATGCTCGGCTTCACGTATGGGTTGCCTTTGATTCCTCTGGTTGCGCCCACCCTGGCTTTGGCACTGGCCATGTGGATGATGGATGTGTTTGTCGGTGGGGCCGAACGAAAACAGCGAGAGTTTGTTCAGTCTGCTTTTTCTCGTTATGTGTCACCGGCCGTGGTGGGGCAGCTGGTTGAAAATCCAGAAGCCCTCTCGATTCGAGGCGAGCGCAAAGAACTCACCTTCCTGTTCACCGACGTGGCCAGTTTCACCACCATGTCTGAAAACCTGACCTCGGAAAAGCTGTCCGAGGTCTTGAATGCATACCTCGATGGCGCCTGTGAAATTATTTTGCGCTACGAGGGCACCATCGATAAATTCATCGGTGACGCCATCATGGCTATTTTCAACGCGCCGATTGATCAGCCCGACCACCATGAACGCGCTGTGCGTTGTGCCTTGGAACTGGATGCTTACGCCGAGAAGTTTCGTCAAGCCAAAAACGACGAAGGCATCGCCATGGGTGTGACGCGCATGGGTGTTCACACCGGCCAGGCGGTGATTGGCAACTTTGGCTCGCGCTCGCGGATGGATTTCACCGCCTTGGGCGACACCGTCAACACCGCTGCGCGTTGTGAAGGCGTGAACAAATACTTCGGCACCCGCGTGTGTTGCACGGAAACCGTGGTTGAGTACTGCAAGCAGGTTAAATTCAAACCCGTGGGCGACATTGTGTTGAAGGGCAAGAACAAGCCCGTGACCTTGTATTGTCCGGTCACTGAAGAAGAAATACAGGCTCCTTTGTTTCAGCGGTATTTGAACGCCTATTCTTTGCTGAAAGCACAATCGGCCGAAGCGCCGGAAGCGGTTGAGGCGCTGGTGGCAGACTTTCCCGACGATCCTTTGGTAAAGTTTCACCACAACCGGGTTAAAGCCGGCCTGAATACCGCGTTGGTCGTCATGGAAGACAAATAAACAATGAAAACAACAATCGAAAAGTCTGCGTGGCAGCTCGGCGCATTGCTTTGTTTTGGCTCGGCGCTTGTTGGCGCTGAAGTGTTTGCACAGGTTGCACCCAGCCCTCAACTCAGGCAGCAGTTGGATCGACAAATCAACACATCGCGGGATCGAATCGAAGTGCCCCTGCCGCGCACGCCTGATTTCGATCTTCGCCTGCAAGCGCCAGAGAAATCCGCGTTGCCCAAGGCCATTGATGAACTTCGATTCGATGTCAAAGGCTTTAAGTTTGATGGCTTGACCAAATATTCGCAGGCCGAAGTGGATGCGATATTCCAACCGTTGGTGAATCAAACCGTCAGCCTCGAACAAATCCGCCTGGCTGCTGAAGCGCTTGAGAAAAAGTACAGAGCCGACGGCTATTTTCTTAGCCGTGTGTTCGTGCCCCCACAGCGTGTCGATGAAGGTGTTTTTTCGATCAGGGTAATCGAAGGCCAAATTTCCAAAGTGTTTGTGGAAGGCAACAACGAGTCGGTTTCTGCGCAAGTTCAAGCGATGGCAGACCGGTTGACGCACATCGTGCCCATCGATCTGGCCAGCCTTGAACGGGTTCTGTTGTTGATGAATGACATCCCTGGTGCCAAGGGCTCGGGCGTGTTGCGCCAAGGCGCCCAAGAGGGCAGCACCGAATTGTTGATTGCACTCGAAAAGTCAAATGATTTCCACTTGCTTTCCGTGAACAACACAGGCAGTCACATCACCGGCCCCTTGAACGTCGCTTACAACGGCAGCATTGCCCAGCCCTTGGGCTTGAATGGCGCGTTGGCTTTTGGCGTCACCGGCATTGGCAACAGGCTTGAGGAAGTTCAATCGGTCAATGTGCGTTACAGCACTGCGCTTGGCACCCATGGTTTGCAGGCCAGCTTGGGCGCTTTGTCATCACGCGCCTTGCCCGGCGGGTCATTGAAGGCATTGGATATTCGAAGCGATTCTGTGTCCATATCGCCGCGCTTGCGTTTCCCGCTCATTCGGACTCGGGCCAATTCTGTGTATCTCGATGGCGGGTTGTCGGTCAACCGCAGTTTGACCACTTTGGCGGCAGCCACCCTGACCTACGACCGCAGCACCGTCGCCGATGTGGGTACTTCGTGGGTTCTTGATGGTTGGGGCAATGGCACCCAGTCACTGACTGCGGCCTTTCACAAAGGCCTAAGCGCCTTTGATGCTTCCAAGGCAGGCGATGCAAACACATCGGTCACGCAGTTCGATCCGGGTTTCACCAAATACACCCTGACTTTTCAGCGCACGCAAACACTGTCTGAAGGCTTCAGCCTGGCCATGCTGCTCAATGCGCAATACTCAGGCGACAAAATGCTGGCTGGTGAATCGATTGCCTTTGGTGGCCCGGCCTTGGGGCGTGGCTTTGATGCAGCCAGAATCACGGGTGACAAGGGTTATGGGGCGCTTCTTGAATTGCGTTACGACTCCAACGTTTCCCCGTTTGCTGGAATGGGTCAAGTGCAGTACTACTTTTCGGTCGACGATGCCAGCACGCGAACTGTGGGCACGCCCGCGTTGCCCGCTCAAAGCGACCACATCAGCTCATCTGCCGTTGGTCTGCGCTTTCCTCTGTTCAGTAAAGCACTGGTGGACCTTCAACTGGCCAATGCCCACAAAGATGCAGTGGGTGAAGATGCCCGCAGCAATCCTAGGTTCCTGATGTCTGTGGTCATCTTCTTCTAGCACAGCGAGCCAGTTCCACCAGCGTCGAGCTTACCAATTGCCCAGGCCCACACCGGCGGCATCAAAGCCGCCTTGTGCCCCATCAGCGTAAAGGCCTGACCAATCCAGGAGGCCGGCAACGGCTGTGACGGCCTCCTGGGGTGTTGCGCCCCCCGCCCAGGCAAGCCCAATTGCGCCGGTTGCCAGTGCAAGCGCAACCGCTGTGGTTTTTACAATTCGCCCAACTGGCTTGTTGGTGTTTTTTATCGATTCATTCATGATTCACACTCCTTTTGAGACGGTGTAAATGCATGGTAATTACTGCGCCAACCGGGATAAACTAGATGAAATGAACTTCACTGTTGCGTTATGAGCAATAATTTCAACGAGCTTCAGGCGGCAGAAACCTTTCTTTTGGTTGTCAGCACCGGCAGCTTTGCCGCTGCGGCTCGTATCAAGGGTGAAAACCCCTCCAGCATCAGCCGAGCGGTGGCGCAATTGGAAAAACACTTGAGCCTGCGCTTGCTCAACAGGACAACCCGCCAGGTGAAAATCACAGAGGCAGGCGAGTTGTACAGGGTGTACGCACAACGCATGCTCGACAGTCAGGTCGCTGCACGCGATGCGCTCACCCAGCTCAGTACAGGTAAGCCACAGGGTTTGGTGCGAATCAGCCTGCCTGTCATCGTGGGTGAGCAACTCTTGGCAGCACGCCTGCCCGATTTCCACACCAAATACCCCGACGTGAAACTACAAATTGACCTTTCAAACCGCGACGCCTCTTTGATCGAAGAGGGTTTGGACATTGCGTTGCGGGTTGGCCCCTTGATGGATTCCAGCTTTCGGGCCCGGCGAATTGCAACGGTGTGGCGCAAGTTGTACGCCACCCCCAACTATTTGGCACAACACGGGCAGCCAACGCACCCGAAGGATTTGAGCAAACATCAGTGCATTGCGTTTTCACAGCGCGGTGAGGCGAGCGAATGGCAATTCTGGTCGCACAAAAACCCTGAGACGACCCACACCCACAGGCTTCAATCCTGGTTGACCTGTTCCAGCCCCATGATGGTGGTACACGCCATTCAGGCGGGTTTGGGCATTGGGCGAAGTGCGGAATGGTTGGTCAAAAACCAGCTGTCACAGGGTCGCATCGTTGAAATATTGAAAGACTGGTCTTGTGAAGACCCAACTCAAGGTGGTTTACCGATGCATTTGGTGTTTCCCCCCGGTTTGAGCAGCCAGGTGTCGTTGAAAACACGGGTTGTGGCTGATTTTCTTCAGGAAATTGTTGAGTCTGAATTCAAAAAGGTCGTGTGAAATATGCGTCGCTTACCCTTGGTTGTGTAATGGTTCAGCTACAGTAAGCAAACTAAAAAAATTGTAAAAACAAAGAAGGGCGGAGACAGCATGCTTGGCAACACTTACATCACCATCGGGTTACCCGTTTCATTGTTCATTATCATGATCGGCATGGGGTTGAGCCTCACCCTCGATGATTTTCGGAGGGTACAGAAACAGCCCAAAGGCGTGGTGGTGGGCACTGTTTTGCAACTGATTGGGGTGCCTTTGCTTGGTTTTGCGATTGGGGGCCTAGCGGGCGGTGGAGTGTTGGCGGCTGGTTTGGTGCTGTCCGCGGTCATGCCCGGCGGAACCACCTCGAATGTGCTCACGTATTTGGCACGTGCCAACCTGGCCTTGTCGATTACCCTGACAGTGATCGCCAGTTTGCTCACCGTCTTGACCATTCCTTTTTACATGAAATATGCACTGGATTGGTTTGTAGGCGAAGGCACCACGCTAGAGCTGCCCTTCGTTAAAACCCTCGTGACCATGATGGTCATTGTGATCATCCCTGTGTGCATCGGCATGTTTGCCCGTGCCAAAAAGCCGGAGCTAGCGCAAAAGTTCGAGCCAGCCATCAATAAGTTTGCAGTGTTTGTGCTCATTGCCATCATTATTTTGATCATGATCAGTGAATGGGGCAATTTGCCCGAATGGTTTGCCCAGGCTTGGGCGCCGGTGGTGGCCCTGAATATTGCTTCTGTTGCCTTGGGGCTGATTGGAGGGCGAATCAGTGGCCTGAACGCCCGCGACAGCCTGACCGTGTCCATTGAAATGTGTGTGAAAAACTCAACGTTGGGCCTGACCATTGCATTGTCGCTATTGCAAAGCGCCGAACTGGCCCTGCCCGTGGTGGTTTATGGTTTGCTGATGTACTTCACGGTTGGCGTGCTGTGCTGGTATGGGCGCCGCTTGCCAGCCTGATTCTGTCATTTGACAAGCCAAGGTGCCAAAAGGCCACACTTGCGTGTGGCCGAAAGGCCTTGATGCAGGTATAATCTTCGGTTAGCTGAATGATTCTTAGGCAAAAGCCTGCGCGGGTGTAAGTTGTCCCCGGGTGTTTTGTCGCATCTATTGGAGTTTCCCTTGTCGAAATTAGTTGCAAGCGCACTACCGCGCGCCTTGCTTGCGCTCGCGGATGGCACAGTGTTCGAGGGCGTTTCCATTGGCGCCTCCACCTCGCAGGTCGGTGAAGTTGTTTTCAACACCGCGCTGTCGGGTTACCAGGAAATCATCACTGACCCTTCCTACTGCCGCCAAATTGTCACCCTCACTTACCCTCACATCGGTAACACAGGCACCAACCCTCAAGATGAAGAGTCTGCGCATGTCCATGTGTCTGGCCTTGTTATCCGGGACTTGCCTGACATGGTGTCGAACTTTCGTTCCACCATGCCCTTGGCGGATTATCTCAAGAAGGCCGGTGTACCGGGCATTGCAGGCATCGACACGCGTAAGCTCACGCGAATTTTGCGTGAAAAAGGCGCCCAGAATGGCTGTTTGCTGACTGAAGACTGCGGCGAAACATTCACTGCTGAACGTGCGGTTGAGCTGGCCAAAAGCTTTCCGGGCCTTGCTGGCATGGATTTGGCCAAGGAAGTGTCTTGTAAGGAAGCCCATGAATGGGTTGAAGGCGAATGGGCTTTGGGTGTGGCCACTGAGGAACCACACTTCCAGCAAGGAGAGCGCCCATTGCACGTGGTGGCTTACGATTACGGCGCCAAGCGCAATATTTTGCGCATGTTGGCGCAGCGTGGTTGCCGTGTCACCGTGGTGCCCGCACAAACGCCTGTTGACAAAGTGTTGGCCATGAACCCCGATGGCGTTTTTCTAAGCAATGGCCCGGGCGACCCCGAGCCTTGCGATTACGCCATTTCTGCAATCAAGCACGTGCTGGATCAAACCAAATTGCCGGTGTTCGGTATTTGTTTGGGCCATCAGCTGATGGCTTTGGCCAGCGGTGCGAAAACTTTGAAAATGAAGTTTGGTCACCACGGTGCCAATCACCCGGTTCAGGATCTGGCCACCAAGCAAGTGGCAATCAGCAGCCAGAATCATGGTTTTGCGGTCGATCCCGATAGCCTGCCATCGAACTTGCGCGTGACACATGTGTCATTGTTTGACGGCTCCATCCAGGGTTTGGAGCGAACCGACCGCGCTGCGTTCTGCTTCCAGGGGCACCCGGAGGCCAGCCCAGGCCCGCATGACCTGGCGGGTTTGTTCGATCGCTTTATTTCCGACATGCAGGCCAGCAAGCGCTAAGTGCGGCTGCATGTTGACGTTTGAATTAGAAAATTACTTATTAAAGGGAAGTTATGCCAAAGCGTAACGATCTAAAAACGATTTTGATCATTGGTGCCGGCCCCATTGTGATTGGCCAGGCCTGTGAATTCGACTACTCTGGGGCTCAGGCTTGTAAAGCTTTGCGTGAGGAAGGCTACAAGGTGGTGCTGGTCAACAGCAACCCGGCCACCATCATGACCGACCCCGAAATGGCCGATGTCACTTACATCGAGCCAATCACTTGGCAGGT
This sequence comes from Limnobacter sp., assembly GCA_964229025.1. Taxonomy (GTDB): domain Bacteria; phylum Pseudomonadota; class Gammaproteobacteria; order Burkholderiales; family Burkholderiaceae_B; genus Limnobacter. Next base: position 382,721 of record CAXRAE010000004.1, read on the forward strand.
GGTTGAACGCATCATCGAGAAAGAGCGCCCCGACGCCGTATTGCCCACCATGGGTGGTCAAACAGCCCTGAACTGCGCGCTTGATCTGGCCAAGCACGGCGTGCTGGCCAAGTACAACGTCGAATTGATTGGCGCCAAAGAAGAGGCCATCGAAAAAGCCGAAGACCGCTTGAAGTTCAAGAATGCGATGACCAAAATTGGCTTGGATTCTGCCAAAAGCGGTGTGGCCCACTCCATGGAAGAAGCACTTGAAGTGCAGCGAAGTATCGCTGAGCAAGTGGGTTCCAACGGCTTTCCAGTCATTATTCGCCCAAGTTTCACGCTGGGTGGCACGGGCGGTGGCATTGCCTACAACGCCGAAGAATTCGAAACCATTTGCCGTCGAGGCCTTGAAGCGTCACCGACCAACGAACTTCTGATCGAAGAAAGCCTGATTGGTTGGAAAGAATACGAAATGGAAGTGGTTCGCGACAGTGCAGACAACTGCATCATCGTGTGTTCCATCGAAAACCTCGACCCCATGGGCGTTCACACCGGCGACTCAATCACCGTGGCGCCTGCGCAAACCCTGACCGATCGTGAATACCAGTTGATGCGCAACGCCTCTATTGCGATTCTGCGCGAAATCGGCGTAGACACCGGCGGTTCAAACGTACAGTTCTCGATCAACCCGGCCAATGGCCGCATGATCGTGATTGAGATGAACCCACGCGTGTCGCGCTCCTCAGCATTGGCTTCCAAGGCCACCGGTTTCCCGATTGCCAAAGTGGCGGCCAAGCTGTCTGTGGGTTATACGCTTGATGAGCTGAAAAACGACATCACCGGAGGTCTCACCCCAGCGTCGTTTGAGCCTTCGATCGACTACGTGGTCACCAAGATCCCACGTTTTGCCTTCGAAAAATTCCCGACCGCGGATGACCGCCTGACCACCCAGATGAAAAGTGTGGGTGAAGTCATGGCCATGGGCCGTACGTTCCAGGAAAGTTTCCAGAAAGCCCTGCGTGGCCTGGAAGTGGGTGTAGATGGCTTGAATCAGAAAACAACCGACCGCGAAACCATTGAGCGCGAACTCGGCGAGCCTGGTCCTGAGCGTATTTTCTACGTGGGCGACGCATTCGCCCAAGGCTTTGGCCTGGAAGAGGTGCACCAGCTGACGAAAATCGATCGCTGGTTCCTGGTGCAGATTCAAGACATCGTTGACACCGAACTTGAACTGGAAACCAAAACTTTGGCCGATTTGACCGAGCCGGTTCTGCGTTTGCTCAAGCGAAAGGGTTTTTCGGATCGCCGCCTGGCCTATTTGCTGGATACATCTGAAGCGGAAATTCGAAAGCTGCGCCACCACCACAACGTGCGCCCTGTGTACAAGCGGGTTGACACCTGCGCGGCTGAATTCAAGACCGGCACTGCCTACATGTACTCCACCTACGAGGAAGAGTGCGAAGCCGAGCCAACAGACCGCAAAAAGATCATGGTGCTGGGTGGCGGGCCCAACCGAATTGGGCAGGGTATCGAATTTGATTACTGCTGTGTGCACGCAGCCATGGCTTTGCGCGAAGATGGCTACGAAACCATCATGGTGAATTGCAACCCGGAAACAGTGTCCACCGATTACGACACGTCCGATCGCCTGTACTTTGAGCCGTTGACGCTGGAAGACGTGCTGGAAATTGTCGCACTGGAAAAGCCAATCGGTGTGATTGTCCAGTACGGTGGTCAAACACCATTGAAATTGGCCAAATCATTGGAAGCCAATGGTGTGCCCATCATCGGAACCAGCCCAGAAAGCATCGATGTGGCGGAAGACCGTGAGCGTTTCCAAAAGCTGTTGTCGAAGTTGAACTTGCGCCAACCGCCAAACCGCACGGCTCGCACAGAAAGCGATGCGATTGCATTGGCGCAGGAAATTGGCTACCCATTGGTGGTTCGCCCAAGCTATGTGCTGGGTGGCCGTGCCATGGAAATTGTGCACGAGCAGAAGGACCTTGAACGCTACATGCGCGAAGCCGTGAAGGTGAGCAACGACAGCCCCGTGCTGCTTGACCGCTTCCTGAACGACGCCATTGAAGTGGATGTGGATGCACTGTGCGACGGTGAAACCGTCATGATTGGTGGTGTGATGGAACACATCGAGCAGGCTGGCGTTCACTCGGGTGACTCCGCTTGTTGTTTGCCACCCTACAGCCTGTCCGCAGGCATGGTCGATGAGCTGAAGCGTCAGTCTGAGCTGATGGCCAAAGCCTTGAATGTGGTCGGTTTGATGAATGTGCAGTTCGCCATTCAAAACGACAATGTGTTCGTTCTTGAGGTGAACCCACGCGCATCGCGCACGGTTCCCTATGTTTCCAAAGCCACAGGTTTGCAGTTGGCAAAGATTGCAGCCCGATGCATGGCTGGCCAAACTTTCGCATCGCAAGGCATTCAGGGCGAAGTTGTGCCCAAGTATTTCTCAGTGAAAGAAGCTGTATTCCCCTTCGTGAAATTCCCGGGTGTAGACACCATTTTGGGCCCGGAGATGAAGTCCACCGGTGAGGTCATGGGTGTGGGTCGCAGTTTCGGCGAAGCTTTTGTGAAGTCGCAGTTGGCCGCTTCCGTGAAGTTGCCTGAAGGTGGCACAGCGTTCATCAGCGTGAAAAACGAAGACAAGGCGCGTGCGGTGAAGTTGGCCAAGGGCCTGGCTGAGTTGGGTTTTAAAATCATCGCAACCCGCGGTACCGCTGCGGCCATCGCTGAAACGGGTCTGGAGTGCACGGTGGTCAACAAGGTGCTGGAAGGTCGACCCAATATCGTTGACATGTTGAAAAACGGCGAGGTCCAGCTCGTGGTCAACACGGTGGAGGAGCGTCGCAGTGCCATCAACGACAGCCGTTACATTCGAACCACGTCTTTGAGTTCACGTGTTACGATCTTTACAACCATGGCAGGTGCATTGGCTGCAGTCGAGGGCATGAAACACCTTGGCTCGATGGACGTATACAGCGTTCAAAGCCTGCATGCGGAACTATCCGCTTAATTTGTCTGTCTGAAACTTTAAGCCGTCTTTTAGCAATGTCTGCTATCAGGCGGCTTTCCATTTGCAGGAACATTTGAAAATATGGCCACTATTCCATTGACCGTGAAAGGCGCTGAGAAGCTGAAGCAGGAATTGCATCGTTTGAAAACGATTGAGCGCCCCCAGGTGATCAACGCGATCGCTGAGGCCCGTGCGCAGGGTGATTTGTCTGAAAACGCGGAATACGATGCAGCCAAGGAAAAGCAGGGTTTCATCGAAGGGCGTATCAAGGAAATCGAAGGCAAGATGAGCAATGCACAAATCATCGACCCCACGAACCTGGATGCGGAAGGCCGTGTGGTGTTTGGCGCCACGGTGACGCTGGAAGATCTCGAAGCCGGTTCGTCTGTGGTGTATCAGATCGTGGGCGACGACGAGGCCGATATCAAGGCCGGGTTGATCTCGATTTCCAGCCCGATTGCCCGTTCATTGATCGGCAAGTACGAGGGCGACATTGCGGTGGTTCAGGCTCCGGGTGGAATGCGTGAGTACGAAGTGCTGGAAGTGAAGTACGTTTAGTGCCTTGAGCCGCTTGAAGGAGTGCAGTGAATGAATGGGCGTGGAGTTCGCAGTGCGGAATTGGCAGTTTGGGCCATTTGGCTAGGCGCTTTGTGGTTCATGGCGATACTGGTTGCGCCGGGGCTGTTCAAATGGCTCGCCCGCCCCGAGGCTGGTTTGGTGGCTGGCCGCTTGTTCTACATGCTTTCGCTGTATTCTCTGGGTACAGGTCTTTTGTTGCTGGTGCTGTCCAATGTGGCAACCGCTGCACGGGCAACGACCAAGTTAAGTTCGCTGATGGTCGTGATAGTGGCCGTGAGCGTGGTTGAGCTGGCTTGGCTTAACCCTCACATGGATGCGCTTCGTGCAACCATGTCCACCTTGCAAGGCGATGAGCTGGCTGCCATGCGTAGCCAGTTCGGTAACCTGCATGCCGTGTCTAGCGTGCTGTACGCCATCAAAATGATTGGTGCGCTGGTGTGGGGGTTGGGGCGCTTCAGCGTGAAACAGCCTCAGGTAACTGCTGCTTAATCTTTGCTGTTGAATTGTCGCTTGGTTTGTCGAGGGGCTTTGGGCTTGGCTCTGGCTTTGTGTTTGGGCTTGTTCGCGGCTTCCTCGGATTTCGGGCGGAACAGCACCAGAAGTTTGCCGATGTGTTGAACCAGCGCACAACCTGTGTGGTTGCAAATGCTTTGGGCGTATTCAAGGCGAACTTCCCGTTCGTCGCCAGCAACACGCACTTTGATCAGGCCGTGGGCTGACAGGTGCACTTCGATTTCCTTGAGCACGTTCTCGGTCAATCCTTTGTCGCCGATCAGAACCACGGGGTCCAAGGAGTGGGCCTGTGCTTTTAGTGCTTTCTTTTCGGCTGGGGTCAGGCTCACAATGTCGGCTTCGGTCATATTAATTTTTCACTCGGTTGGGTATTTGGTGGCTAAAAAGAAGAAACTCAATAAAAACTGGTTGCATGACCACATCAACGACCCGTATGTGAAAATGGCCACAAGTGCGGGTTACCGGGCCAGGGCGGCCTTCAAATTGAAGGAAATCGCAGAGCCAGAAGGGTTGTTGAAGCCAGGCATCAAGGTTGTCGATTTGGGAAGCGCGCCAGGCAGTTGGTCGCAGGTCCTTCGAGAAGCCTTGGTTGGGCCAGGCGGTGTCATCAATGGCCGTATTATCGCACTGGATATACTCCCAATGGAACCCATTGCGGGTGTTGAATTCATTCAAGGCGACTTTCGCGACGACGAGGTGTTGGAAGAGCTCAACAAAAGGCTGGAAGGCGAGAAGCTGGATTTGGTGGTTTCAGACATGGCGCCCAACTTATCGGGTGTTGCCTTGGCCGATTCGGCGCGAATCGAGCATGTTTGTGAACTGGCGATCGATTTTGCAGTGAACCATTTGAAGCCCAATGGCGCGCTGATTGTGAAAATATTTCACGGGTCTTCGTACAGCGGTATCGTGCACCAAATGAAGCAGGTGTTCAAAACAGTGGCGCCGCGCAAGCCCAAAGCCTCCAGGGACCGATCTCGTGAAACCTTTTTGTTGTGCCGAGGTCTGAAGTAGGTGTTTGGTGTGTCAGTTTGGGCACCCCATTGGCAAGCTTTATGCATGTCATGAAATAGTGTGATGGCGTTATACATCAGCTTGGGTTTAAAATGGACTTTCCGTCTCCATATTCATTCATGGCGGACGGGGTCCTCTAGGAGAAGTGGCATTGAATAATTCGTTTTCGAAAGCAGCGGTATGGTTGGTTGTTGCACTGGTGCTGTTCACTGTGTTCAAACAGTTTGAAGGGCAGCAGACGCGTTCCAATGAAATGACCTATTCAGAATTCATGCAGGATGCGCAAAACGGGCGCATCAAAAGCGCCATCGTGGACGGTCGCACAGTGCGAGCCTTGACCACCGATGACCGCGAGCGTGTGGTTTACTCACCAGGCGACATCTGGATGGTGGGTGACTTGCTGAAGTATGGCGTACAAGTGCGTGCCAAGCCAGAGGAAGAGCCCTCACTGTTGATGAGTCTGTTTGTAAGCTGGTTCCCCATGATTCTGTTGATCGGCGTGTGGATTTTCTTCATGCGACAAATGCAGGGTGGCGGTAAAGGTGGGGCATTTTCGTTCGGGAAAAGCAAGGCCAAGTTGCTCGATGAAAACACCAACCCAGTAACATTTGCGGATGTTGCCGGTTGCGATGAGGCTAAAGAGGATGTTCACGAGCTTGTGGAGTTTCTGAAAGACCCCACCAAATTCCAAAAGCTGGGTGGCCGCATGCCACGTGGCGTGTTGATGGTGGGTTCACCCGGTACCGGTAAAACCTTGCTGGCCAAGGCCATTGCGGGCGAAGCCAAAGTGCCGTTTTTCGCGATTTCCGGTTCAGACTTCGTTGAAATGTTCGTGGGTGTGGGTGCTGCCCGTGTCCGCGATATGTTCGAACAAGCCAAAAAGCAGTCGCCCTGTATTATTTTCATTGACGAAATTGATGCAGTGGGTCGTCAGCGTGGTGCAGGTTTGGGCGGTGGCAATGATGAGCGCGAACAAACCCTGAACCAAATGCTTGTTGAAATGGATGGTTTTGACACCAACCAGGGCATTATCGTGATAGCGGCGACAAACCGCCCTGACGTGCTTGACCCTGCATTGCTGCGCCACGGTCGTTTTGACCGCCAGGTGGTTGTGGGCCTTCCAGACGTTCGCGGCCGTGAACAGATCTTGAAAGTGCACATGCGCAAAATCCCAATGTCGCCTGACGTGGACGCATCTATCCTTGCGCGCGGTTGCCCTGGATTTTCTGGTGCCGATTTGGCCAACCTGGTCAACGAAGCCGCATTGTTTGCCGCGCGTCGCAACGGCCGTGTGGTCGAAATGAATGACTTCGAGAAGGCAAAAGACAAAATCATCATGGGTGCGGAGCGCCGCAGCATGGTGATGCCAGAAGAAGAACGACGCAACACCGCCTACCATGAGTCTGGCCACGCGATTGTTGCCAAATTGATGAGCAAAACCGATCCAGTGCACAAGGTCACCATCATTCCACGCGGCCGCGCGTTGGGTGTGACCATGCAGCTGCCAGAAGGCGACCGTTACAGCATGGACAAAGAGCGCATGTTGTGTACGATTGCCGTGTTGTTTGGTGGTCGAATTGCTGAAGAAATTTTCATGAACCAGATGACCACTGGCGCATCGAACGACTTTGAACGTGCAACGTCTATTGCTCGTGACATGGTTACCCGTTACGGCATGACCGATGCCTTGGGCCCGGTTGTGTATGCGGAAAACGAGGGCGAAGTGTTCTTGGGTCGTTCAGTGACCAAGACCACGCACATGTCTGAGCGCACCATGCAGTTGGTTGATTCCGAGATTCGTAAAATCATCGATGCCCAGTACAAGGTGGCTTGGGATATTCTGGATCAGAACCGTGACAAGGTTCACACCATGGCCAAGGCTTTGTTGGAGTGGGAGACCATTGATGCGGATCAAATCAACGACATCATGGACGGCAACGACCCACGTCCACCTTCAACCGGCGGTAGCACACCTCCCACCGGTGGTAGCCCCAGCTCCAGCGGCGGTGGTGGCGAAAAAGTAACCCCGACGCCTCAACCAGCACCTGCTGCGATGAGCGTGAAAGCAGACTGAAGTCAGGTTTACCTGAAATTGAAAGCCGTTGGCCCTTTGGGTTAGCGGCTTTTTAATTGGTACTGCCAGGATTGAATTCACACCGCCATCAATGGCCTGTTCTGCTTTCCCGTAAAATAGGTAAAACCCACCTCACAGCGAGACTAGCCAAGAATGAACCGAATCTGGAAAGCGGGGCGTTTTGACCTCACCTGGCAGCCCAATCAGCCTTTGGTGATGGGCATTGTGAATGCCACACCCGATTCGTTTTCAGATGGTGGCCAGCATTCAGAGACAAAATCGGCGATAGCGCACGCCGAGCGATTGTTGAAAGACGGCGCTGATGTGCTGGACTTGGGGGGCGAGTCCACCCGGCCTGGCTCGGAAGGTGTTTCTGTAGAAGAGGAGTGGGCCCGCGTACAGGCGATTTTGCGAGAGGTCGTGAAGTGGAATGTGCCTTTGTCGATCGACACCCTAAAGCCCGAGATCATGCGCCGCGCGCTCGATTTGGGTGTGGACATTGTCAACGATGTAAATGGTTTTCGTGCAGAAGGTGCGCTTCAGGCTCTGTTGGCCAGCCATGCGGGTGCGGTGGTGATGCACATGCAGGGTCAGCCGCGAAGCATGCAGGATTCACCAGAGTATGTTGATGTAGTGACCCAGGTGCGTGCTTTTCTGAAAAGCAAGCTCGACCAGTTTGTTGAATCGGGTTTCTCAGTAGACCGCGTATTAGTAGACCCGGGCTTCGGGTTCGGTAAAACTTTGGCACACAACATGGCGTTGATGAAAAATCTGGATGCTTTTTCAGCCTTGGGGGCTGGGGTCTTGGTTGGTGTTTCACGCAAACGAATGATCGGTGAGCTGACCGCACAAGATGACCCATCGAAACGGGTTTCCGGTTCTGTTGCCGCTGCAATTTTCGCGTCGCAAGCGGGTGCAGCCATGGTGAGAGTGCATGATGTACGTGAAACCTGTGATGCCTTGGCAGTGTGGAAAGAGTTGCACAGTGCGCACGGCGCATGAACGTTTAAACTGGTGTGTATTTCATTTTTTGCAGTTTATTTTTTATTCGTTTAGTCAACATTTGGTATTGATTCATGAGCAGACAATATTTCGGCACGGACGGTATTCGCGGCACGGTGGGCCAAGCCCCCATGACCCCCGATTTTATTCTTCGGTTGGGGCAAGCAGCCGGCACCGTGCTTGCCAAATACGAAACTGGCGGGCGCAGACCCACTGTATTGATTGGCAAAGACACCCGCGTGAGCGGTTACCTGCTGGAGTCCTGTCTTGAGGCAGGCTTCACCTCCGTGGGCGTGGATGTGGTGATGGTGGGGCCAATGCCCACGGCCGGTGTGGCGTATTTGGCCAAAACCTTGAATATGTCGGCTGGTGTGGTGATCAGTGCGTCGCACAATCCTTATCAAGACAACGGGATCAAGTTTTTTTCCGGGCAAGGCACCAAGTTGCCTGATGCCTGGGAGTTGGAGATCGAAGCCCAACTGGATTTGGGTGCACCTTGCAAGTCTTCGGAAGCTTTGGGCAAAGCCCGCCGCCTGAACGATGCGGCAGGGCGTTATCTGGAATTCTGCAAAGGTACCTTTCCTCGTGACAAGGATTTGCGAGGTTTGAAAATCGTGGTCGATTGCGCCAACGGTGCGGCTTATCAAATTGCACCAGCCGTGTTCACAGAACTGGGTGCGCAGGTGGTGGTTCTGGCTGACAAGCCCGATGGTTTGAATATCAACGCGGGGGTGGGTGCAACGCACCCTGAATATGTGGCCAAGGCTGTGCTTGAACACAAGGCCGATTACGGTTTTGCTCTGGATGGCGATGCCGACCGGTTGATCTGTGTGGATGGCAGTGGCCGGGTTTTCAATGGCGACGAACTGCTGTACGCCTTGGTGGCTGAACGATTGCAGATGCAGGGCAGTGTGTTGGGTGTCGTTGGCACGTTGATGACCAACCTTGGGCTGGAACTTGCGCTGAAAGACCATGGCGTGCCGTTTGAGCGTGCCAAGGTGGGCGATCGGTACGTGTTCGAGAAACTTCAAACCAACGGCTGGAACCTGGGTGGGGAAAGTTCAGGTCATTTGCTGGTGCTCGATCGGCATTCTACGGGAGACGGCATTGTGAGTGCGTTGCAGGTGATGCGGGCTGTTCGCAACTTGAACAAGTCTCTGGCTGAAATTTTAGAGCCGGTACACATGCTGCCCCAGGTGCTGAAAAACGCACGTTTGCCTGCCGGGTATGATTGGTCGAACGATTCAAAAGTGCAAGGCATGTGCGAACAGGTGCGCGCCGAGCTGGGTGACCGGGGCAGGTTGCTGATTCGGCCTTCCGGTACCGAGCCCGTGCTGCGCGTGATGGTTGAAACGGCGGATCAGGCTGTCGCAGAGCGCTGTGTGGCCTCCATCCTTCAAACCATACCAAAGCCCTGAGCCTGCGCGATGCAAGATGCGCTGCATTCGATTCGAGCCTGTTTGACCGAAGAGCTGAACAAACGGCCCTCGAACATGAAACTCAAGGTGTTGGTGCTGTCATGGACTGACGGGCAACAGCGCGCCACGACGAAGCATTGGACTGCGATGGATGATGCCCAGGCATGGAGGCAACTGGATGACCATGTATCCAGCGCGTCAATTCCTGTTGATTGGTCAACCATCCACCTTCGGGTTGATGTGTTGGTCGATGTGCAGTCCATCACCTGGGGAGAGTTGAAGCGTCGATTGGCCAACACCAAGCGAAATTACTTTCGCAAAGGTATTGCGCTTGATGCCCGGTTTGAACAAATATTTCTTGAAGTCGAGCTCAATGCCAACGCCATGCTGCTTGGCCCGAGTGAACAAGCTTGTGCTCAACTGAATACCGATCATTTCAATCGGGTTGGTCGTGCCAAGTACGGTGAGTCATTCAGTTTGAACCACGACGATGACACGCCGGTTTGGGTGTTTGAAACCTGCGCTGTTTACTGGGATTCTTTTTCGAATTCGCCATTGGTGCTGCATCAGGACGGAGCTTTTACAGGCAGCAGAATTCAACCAGAACTCGATCCTGACTCGACCCTCTTTTTGATCGAACAGGGAAGCCAGTTTCTCGCCAGACAAGTGCTGCTCAATGGGCGATTTGTCTACGGTCTTTTTCCTTGTTTTGATCGGGAGGTGCCGAGCTACAACACCCTGCGTCATGCCAGTACCACTTACGCCATGCTGGAAGCGTGGGAGCAGACTCGTTGCGACACACTCAAAGAGGCCATTGATCGGGCCTTGATGTGCCTGACGCGAGAGTTCATCGTCTCGATGCCGGTGCCGGGTGTGACACCTGCGCAGGAGTTTGCATTTTTGGTCGACGTAGGGCAGGAAATCAAACTTGGCGGCAATGCGGTCGCAATTCTTGCGTTGTGTAAATACACGGAGCTGACGGGCGAGACCACTTATCTACCTTTGGCACAGAAACTGGCGCATGGTATTGCAGCTATGTTCAACGCCCAAACTGGTCAATTCGTGCATGTGTTGAACTATCCGGATTTGAGTCTGAAACAAGCGTTTCGCATCATCTATTACGACGGCGAGGCGAGCTTTGCTTTGCTTCGTTTGTACAAACTCACCCGCCTGCCGGCCTACTTGACCATTGTAGAGAAGGCGTTTGAGCACTTCATTTCAGCTGGATACGAAAAAGAACACGACCACTGGCTTAGTTACTGTGTCAATGAACTCACGATCTACAAACCAGAGCGCAAATATTTTGAGTTTGGCGTGCGCAATTTCAACACTTATCTGGATTTTGTTTTGCAGCGGATCACCACGTTTCCAACCTTGTTGGAATTGATGATGGCTGCGCACCAAATGCTGCAACGCATGCGTGGCAATCCTGATTTATCCGGATTGCTGGCACAGGTTGATTTGAATGAGTTCAACAGGGCGCTTCACCACCGGGCCAATTACCTGCGTTCTGGTTTTTTTTGGCCTGAATGGGCGATGTTCTTTAAAAACCCGGCGCGCATTGCGGGTGGCTTTTTTATTCGCCACCATTCGTTTCGCGTTCGTATTGATGATGTTGAACATTATTTGTCGGGCTTGATTGCATACAGAAGGATGTTGCTTGAACAGCCTGTTGAAACACCGACTAAATTGCCAGGCGGATTGCCCGCTGAACTGTCAGCTCAACTCCCCGTTCTTGAAATGACACCGCCTGCTGATCTGAATGGCCAAATCAATGGGGCAATTAGCCCTGAACTGCTGTGTGATATCAAGGGAGGGCGCCTACACAGGGCCGCTGCGAGGCAATGGCAGGCCATGTATGCTGCAGCATTGAATTCAGGCGTGGTGTTGTGTCCATTGAGTGGTTCAGACACGTATCGCAGTCTTGCAGTACAGGTTCGTATTTTTCTCGATCGCTATGAGCCTGATGATTCGGCTTCCAAATCTGATGTGCGCTGGCAAGGCAGGGTGTGGCGCTTGCGCAATGGTAAATCCGCGTGTGAGGTACCAGGCCAGGATGGCCATGGCTGGGGGCTGATGTTGGTTGTGGCTCTGGATCGGGACGCTAGGGTGTTGAGCTGGTTGAGGCAGCACGCGCTGTCTTTCGGGTTTTGTTGGGCTCACGCGAATCAATTTGCGAAATTGGTGTACTACGCGGGCGACACCATGCAGCAAGCTACAGGTGGGGATGATGTCACCAATTTTTCTTCCTTCGACGGATGGACCGCAGAGTTCATATCGAGGGCAACGCCGGGCAGGTGGCTGCGTCAACCAGATGATCAGTGGGTTGCCACTGGATTATCCGCTTGGGGTGGCAGTGTGCAAGACGGCCACGTGCTTGTGTTGGCAGCAAAGGAGAGTGACCGGGGCATTCGTCCCACATGGTTGCTGCACGCGGGGCATCGTCCACGTGGTGTCATTTCAACACACGAGACTGTGCAACTGCTGGACAATTCCGGATTGTCTGAGGTGCCTTTCTATCAGGTGGAAAACAACACCAAAGCACTCATGGATTTGGCCTACGCCGCGCGCGCAAATTTTAAAGGCCGCGTGATCGGTGTCACTGGCTCGGCGGGTAAATCAACCACAGTACAAATGCTTTCAGCTGGGTTGTCTGCCTATGATCCGAAAGTGTATGCAACCCAGCACAACGCCAACCTGCCATTCGGAGTGGCCTGGAATATATGCCAGATGGATTGGTCTGCGCAGTTCGGAGTCTTTGAGCTCGCCATTGGTTCCATGCCAGAAAACACCCGTTTGGCCCGGCCAGATGTGGCGGTGATTACCAACATTGGGCCGTCTCACCTTGAGTATCACGGTAACACTTCAAACATTGCTTTGAAGAAATCCCGGATTTTCATGGGTGTACCCCAGGGTGGTACCGCCGTGATTTGCCATGACACTGAGCACGTGATGCGGTTGATTCAAGAGGCTCAATTGCAAGGTTTGAGGGTGTTGACTTACGGCACCCATCCGGAGGCCACGCTTCGGGTGAATGATCAAACTGATTGGGACGGTTCCATCGAGGTGTATACGCCCTCAGAGGTGATTGAATTGAACTTGAGTGCAGGCGGAAAGCACCGTGTGCTGAACGGGTTGGCATGCCTGGCTGTGGCGCTTGCTTTGGGGCTGTCATTGCGACGTGTTGCTGAACAGCTGGAACGTTTCGAGCCGTTGGAGGGACGAGGGCGTTTTCATCAGATCAAGTGCGATGGCAAAGCGCTGGCTGTGATCGATGAAAGCTACAATGCCAACCCCTTGTCAATGAAAGCCGCGATTGAACAGGCTCACGCTTCGTTTCGCAAGGGCTCTTACGAACGTCATGTGCTGGTGCTCGGCGACATGCTTGAGCTTGGACCCAAAGCGTCTGATCATCATCTCGATTTGCTGCCCTCTATCATTCAAAACAAACCTGACCTGGTGGTGTTGTGCGGATCTGTTTGCGCCTGTCTGATCGAGCCCCTGAAGCAAGCGGCTGTTTCGAAAGTCGAGCACTATCCTTCGATTCATGAGTTGCTTGCGGTGTACCCCGGTGGTTTTGAAGAAGGCGATCACATTCTTGTGAAAGCATCAAACGGTGTTGGCCTGCATCGTTTGATCAGCAGCTTTCTCAGTCAAAGCGGATCATGATGTTCATCAGAGCGATTGGTGCGCTTGGCTTGATGTTTGTGTGTGGGGCTTCGTGGGCACAGCTTTCGTTGGGCCCAGTGAATGCGGGTTCGGTTTATCTGTGTAAAGGTTTGGAAAAAAGGTGTGCAAAATCGGTGGCCCAAGGCGCATTCCGGGTTTTTTATCGCACCGAGGGTGATCATGCCGTACCCATTGAAGACCGAAACGGCAATGGCATTCCCGATCGGGTTGACGATCTTTTAATGCAATTGGTTGCTGCAGACTGGTTGTATCAAACACAGCTTGGGTTGACAGGTCCGCTTCAACAGGACCGCTACGCGCGGGCCACCGGCATTGAAATTCATTTGCTTCACTTTGACAAGGGTTCGGGTCTGGCTTTCGATGAACCCACCCCAGCGAACTGGTTTGAAGGGCGCCCTTCGGGTTTGTTCACCTTGAAGATCAAGATGGCTTCGCAAGTGAACCCGCTTGACAACCCAACCCCTGCGCACGAGCTTTTTCATTTGTATCAGTATGGTTATGCTTCTTTTAAAACCAGATGGTTTACTGAAGGCATGGCCCGTTGGCTTGAACAGCCTTTTAGGAAGAAGAAGGCAGTGGGCGTTGCGCCAGCTATTCATGCATGTTCTGCACTGAAGGGCATGGCGTACGGTGCAAGTGGTTTTTTTGAGGAGTTGGCCAACAAATTCGGTTCTGAGCATGTGTTCAGTGGCGAGACGACGCAACAGTCGGAACGATTCAGCTATTCGGATGGCAGCCGTGTGATTGACATGCAAAACATTGGAAAGTACCGGGCAGTCAAGCCGTGGTTGGAAATGGCACACCAACTAACAATGGTGGAGGGTGAGCGCCTGGGCCTGAAGCATGGATCCTGGCCGGAGGCGTTGCAGCGCAGTGATGAGTTTGATGAGCGGTTGTGTCGCGCTTTGAAGGGCGATTGACGGCTTTGCTGCGGCTTGAAACCTGATATTGATTGCGGTTATTGAAGCTTTTTTCATCAACTGTGATCGGGTCGTTGACTGCTTGAAAATCTACCGCTATAATTCCGCTTCTTTGTCGGGGCATAGCGCAGTCTGGTAGCGCATCTGGTTTGGGACCAGAGGGTCGAGGGTTCGAATCCTTCTGCCCCGACCACTGAATTGAAGGATGTTCTATCCTTGTCTTGTGGGCCTTGAATGTCCCCGCAAATTTGCGAGTTACAATGCAACATCTGCCCGTAGCTCAGTTGGATAGAGCATCGGCCTTCTAAGCCGAGGGTCGGGGGTTCGAACCCCTCCGGGCAGGCCAAAGAATATGTTACCGGTTACGGTGGCGGGATTAGCTCAGTTGGTAGAGCAACGGATTGTGATTCCGTGGGTCGTGGGTTCGAGCCCCATATCTCGCCCCAAAGCAAATCAAGGACTTAGCGTGAGTGATCCGCTAGGTCCTTTTTGTTTTTTGCGATCTCATTCTCGACTTAGACACATTTTAATTGCTCGTAGGTGTCGCAAACTACCCTTGAGTCCCCAGCTTCGATCAAGAGGTCGTGACAAGCTTGTGACAAATTCTGTGACAAATTTTCTGTAACAGACAATTTATGAGTATCGACCTGTCTTTGGCACATTTCATTTGTCACATGTAGAGATATCAAACTTGGAGGCAGTGTTTAGTCACAAATAGCCTCTGCAAAAAAGCTTCCACTAATCGGCCGGAGCAGCCATTAGGACTGACGGTAGGGACGTCGGAGTTATTTGCAAAAGCAGACTTCGGAACTTTGGCTGTTGTCGATGATGGGTCTGACCTCCGAAATCGAGTTCCAGGCTCAACATTTGGTGGCGAATAACCAAGGTTTATTTTTCATCCTGTTCATGCGATGCTTTGTAAACATTTGAGATAGTTAATTTAAGAAAATCATTTGCGATGTGCGGATAAATGGATATTGCCGTTATTGTTCGATAAATCAAGTTAGCTTTTACGAGCAGAAATCAAGAATATGGATGACGACTACCAGAACCCCCTTCCGGGAAAAACTTATATAAGCCCGTCACTCCAAGCATTCAGAGAGAAGAAGCGAAGGGTTCGTATCGCATCAAAAATTTTACCTTCTGAAGACGGCTGGGTCATTACAGGTGAATCGGGTCGGCGCTGCGAACTGAAATTGCGCCTGCCAAAGCGTTACGACCCGTTTGGGTAGATTGAGGGCCACGCAGCACTTCGACAGATTCCAGATCCCAAGAGCTGTAAGGCCCAAAAAAAGTGGATTGATTCGAAGGCATTGACACTCCATCAACCGATACATTGATCAACAAGCCACCTCCACCCCCTTGTCCGCGCTGGTCTATACCCCTGATTACGAAACCTTTGTCACCAAATGAAGAACTGACGTTTGGTGTTCGTTCAATGATGTCGTAGAGCTCAGCGTCTGTCCCGTAGTCCAGTTCCACACCTTGAAAGACACTCGTGCTGGTGGTTGATTTTTGTTGGCTTCGCCGAATCAACTCGCCTTGGATAGTTATTTCCTGCAGTTCCGTTCGGGCAGAATCCTTCACTCCATCTTGGGCTAGTGCATGCCCCAGCACAGAGGTGAGTAACACGCAAATTGCAGAGAAGTGCCGATAAGGGATCATAAGGAATCAATCAGTTGAATGATTCCTCATATTAATGGTAATAATAATTATCAATCTCACTAAACTGAAGATTTACTCAAAACTTACGAGATTTAGAATTTCATTCGCAAGCCTAGTTCGTAAGTTCTTGGATTGGCAATGATCACCTGCGACAAGCCGGATGCCCATGTAGCGTAAAGCTCATCGGTGGCGTTGCGTACGCGAAATTCCACAGATGTTGTCGCGTTTAGTTTGTATTTGCTTGAAAGGTCCAGTGTGGTGTAAGCGGGTAATTCAGTGCTGTTGGCATCGTCAACAAACACATTATCAACCCTTCGCAGCCAGGCACCAAAATTCCATTGCTCATTGGGTGAGTAGCTTGTACCAAGGTTTACGACCAAATCTGGAACGAAAGATGGTGTGTTGCCAGTTCTTGAAACAGGCGGGTTACCGGCAGAGAATTCATCGAATACGGCATCTACATAGGCGAGGTTACCCTCAAGCAACCATTGCCGATTGGGTTTGAACCAGGCGGTAACTTCAACGCCTTGGGAAGACTGCTTGCCAACCGGCAGGCGATTCACCGGGTTAATCGGGTCGGGCACGAATACATTCCGCTTTTCAATGTTATAGAAGGCCAATGTCCATTCACCTTTCTGATTCGCGAATTCTTGCTTTAGTCCTATTTCAAGTTGTTTGGCTTGTGTCAAGTCCAGTTGGCTCTGGTTCCTGTTCAGCAATAGAAGGGTACCGCCCGCCTCAGCCGCTGTTGCATAAGATCCATAAACTGTTGTTGCATTGGTAAGGTCGTACACCACACCCGTGCGGTAGGAATTCTTGGCATGCTGTTTCGATTCGGCTGGTGAGCCCGCTTGATCAAAGTAGATCCAATCAATGTCCAGTTTGTCATGCCTGACACCACCAATGAATTTCAATTTCTCAGTGACAGTCAGTTGATCTTCCACATAAATCGCCATTTGCCGAATGTTGACGTCGCGGGCTGGCATTCTGTTGGCGGTCGCGACACTATTGAAGTTCACGCTGGGAGGGTTGAACGCATCTACAGTTTGTGAACCGGGAAAGCCGTTTCTTTGGGTTTGAAAATCGGTGTTGCTGAAATCGGTTCCGATCACAATTTTATTGGGCATGGTGCCCACCAAACCCGTCATCACGAGATCCGTTCGGTTACCCACCAATTCATGGCTGTGATCCAGGTCGCCCCAAGAAGTTCTGGTCACTGTTGGATTGGGACCATCGTTGAATCGATAGTTCTCGACATTGCGCCAACTCCGATAACTGTCGTACACATACAATTGATTGCGCAGTGTGGTGTCGGTAGAAATGTCCCACTCGAAATTGGCTCGAGTCCAAGTAGTTGACGATTCGAAAATATTGTCAGTGAGATTGTTGTAATTGATACCCCGCAAACGCGAATCAATTTTACCGTTTACAAGAGGTGTGCCCCAGTAAAAGTCTTTGGCCTCGTCGGTGCTGCGGTCCAATTCAAGAGTGAGTCGCATGTCCTCACGCAGCTTGAAAAGCAACGATCCGGTAAAGCGATCTAGCTTGTTTCGTTCTCCGTTCACATGGCTACCATATTGATTGGTGCTCAAATCGACACGGTAAGCCACCGTGTCTGGTCGAATAACGCCACCACTACCCACGTGCAGGCGCTGGGAGTCGTAGCTTGACAGTGCATAGTCAATCTCAAGCGATTGTGGTGAAAAGCTGGCTTGCCTCGGAATCATGTTGATGGTGCCACCGATCCCACCTTCGCCGTTCAACACCGAGGCGGGGCCACGCAGTACCTCGATGCTTTCTAGATTGGCGGTGTCCAAGACGCGAGCAGACATCCCAGTGCCGCCGGGCACTCGTACCCCG
This sequence comes from Limnobacter sp., assembly GCA_964229025.1. GTDB lineage: Bacteria > Pseudomonadota > Gammaproteobacteria > Burkholderiales > Burkholderiaceae_B > Limnobacter. The sequence goes on from CAXRAE010000004.1 coordinate 400,466, forward strand.
TTGTAGAGCCATGTAACACCATTGGTATTGAAACCTCGAACTGAAAATTGACCCGGGGTGCCGCCGGTTACCCCTCCCGTGATGCCTGCTGCTCGCTGAGTGGCTTCAACAACCGTGCGGTCTCCCCGGTCTTGCATGGCCTGTTGTGTAATGGTGTCGATACTGGCGGAAGTTTCCTTTCGAGTCAATCCAAGTCTAGAGCCAGTGGTGCTCATGGAGTCGAGGCGGGGTGGTTCGGTACCTTCCTGGCTCGACAATACTTCTATGACTGGCAAATTTTCCGTGGCTTGTGCGTGAAGTTCACCAAAAGTGATAAGGGCCGCGATGGGTAATATCAATTGGGCTGCATTTCTAACGTTGCAACTAAGGCTTTGATTAATTGTGGACATGGTGTTGAATTGGTGTGTGTAAGGTAATGCATCAGACAACTGAATAGGACTGCAAACGCCGCCACACAAAAGCTGACAAAATTGTGGTGGGTGCTAGCAACAATAGCAGTTTGATAAGCATTTGCTGTTGATGTTGTCCTGCGGGAATTTCTCGCCAGATGAAGCGCGGCAGTTTCTCAAAGTCTGAAACTTGCATAGCAAGGTTATTTAATACTTTGGGTTCGAAAAATGATCGCCATTCAGAGTGATAGACATTGATCAATGATTTGAAGTGGAGGTTACGTTGAACGCCCGTACCTGCGAGATCAGAGATTCCTTGATGGGCAAGTATTGCTGGCGAGAGCATGCCTAGCAAGTTTGCCAATGCCTGTTGTTTGGCTACCTGTGTATCAAAGCTGGCCAACAGTGCTTCGATTTGATGATCTACATCTTTGGCCATTAGGTAATGGGCGCGAAGCCTCGCCGGTATTTCCAGTTTTCCGTTTTCAGGAATCAGTACACCAGGGTCGCCAGTGTATCGATAGTCTGTACTCAGCAGTTCCTGGTATTTGTTAAGGCCCTCGATTGTAATCACGCGGCTTTGGGTTGATAGCGTTGCGCGAGATGGTGCTGGATGAGTGAAGCCAATGAACAACTGGATGGTTACGGGTATTACCAGACACAAAACAGTCCATGACAGGACAAGGGCTAACGCAATCTGCGCAGACCGCATGTTCAATGCATTGAACAGGGCGATTAGGGCAAACCAAAATGCGCCGTAGGCAAGTACTATCATAGACCAGCAAACAAGATCGACCGCGACTGCCCACGACAAGGTAGTTGGTTGATTTGCGATCACGACAATCATCGGAAAAATAGCTGCAACCCCAAGAATTGGTATCGCTCTTGCCAAGAGTTTTGCTGCTATGAGTTGATTCAGGTGAATTGGATTGGACAAAAGCAAACGCAAAGTGCCTTGCTCCTTTTCAATTGCCAACAGGTTGAAGCTAACTGAAAAGACAAGGAGTGGTAGCAGGAAAGTAATTACAAAACCGACGTCCATTCGACCGCTGAGCAAATTCCACGGGTTCTCAATTTCCGTGTCATACATGAAAGTGGTTTTATTGCGGTAGCTGATTTTGTAGTGGTCGGGCAGCAAATCTGATTGACCTATTGCCAGAATACTCAGTGGTTTCGGGGGCATGATGGCGTAGGTTGCTGCACCTCCACTTCCCATGTTCGCCGGGTCTGCGGGATTGGAAAAAGGTTCAGGTTTGATTTCGCCTTGTAGTATTTGCTGAAGTTGAAGTTTGTTTTGAATCTGAACCTTGTTTTGGTGCGTGGCAAGTTCTGTGTGGGTGGTTTGCCGTTGTTGATTGATTGAATGGCCGTTGAAAAGTGAATAGCCTAGCAATGCCATTAAAACTGAGAGTACGATCAGCAGACTGTGGTCACGCATTAGAAGGCGCAGTTCATGAGCTAACATGCTGATGAAAATGGATTGATTTGGAAGCTTCATGGATCTGGAATTAAACTTTTGAAGGGGTTGCACGCCAAGCCGCAACCATGCTGATCAAAAACAGGGCAAGCAATACTGTCAGGCTTCTTGTAATTTCGGGTAAAGCTTGACCAAGCCTTGCCGATTTGTATTTGAATGGTGGAACTGTCGCCCACAATTCACGGTTCGCTTTGTAGCTAAAGTGTGCATTTCCCAGTGGGTCGGCGTGCTCAATCAAATCATGGCTGATCATGTCTTGAATTAGTCTGCGGTGCGCCTCAGCCGCAACAGAAAATCGTTGATGTGCCGCAAAGTTTGTGTCACTCAGGGTCATGGACAGCGAGCGGATAGCAAGTATCGGAAACACAATCCCACTCATTTCTTGAAGCGCCTGTTGTTTTGTGAAGTTAGACCAAAGTTGCTGGAATTGTTTTTCAGTGACTTTGTAACCCGCTTCATCGTCCACTTGCAATGCTTTGCCCCATTTGGAAAGCGGTAAGTCCTGCCCCCAGCGTTGCTCAACACCAAAAGCGGATTGCCAGGCTTGACGGTAAGCATCACTCAATTGACCATCAAGTTGCTGATTGAACTCCACTCGCGACGGGGTGGGGTATACATGGTCGGCGAGATCGGCCATGGCCCGCGGGGCGAGTACAACTCCAGTAATCCAGATTCCAAGCAACAATAGCAAGGCAATTTTGCTGCTTCGAACTTTTGCAGAAACTGCCAGTGTCAAAAACAGATAAATGCCCAGATAAACAATGTAGGCAAAAGCGAACACCAAATACCTTAGCGTCAAGTCTGCTGCGGACATATTTTCATCGAAGTTCCAGGCAAGTACGACGGCACCAGCCAGTAGTAACGGGAGCAAAATCAGCATTACGCCCACTGCCAGTCCAAGTGCTTTACCGGCAAGCAACTTGATCGGTGCAACACCCATACTCATTAATAATCGCAAAGTGCCTTGCTCGCGTTCAACTGAAAATGCGCCGAAGCCCAATACAATAACCAGCAAAGGCCCAAGGTTCTGTAGCACCCAGGCAACTGAAAGTTGGCCGAACCGCTGTAGCCCGCTGCTGTCCTGGGCTGGTAAAAACTTCACATCGCTTTGACGGTGTGCCCGTAACCACTGAGTGGAGCCTACATATGGGCTGATCCCTAGGTCGAGCACGGACATGGGGGGTTCTGGTTTAAACACATGCATGCCTTGATGGGCGGCATCATGTGGATGACGTTCGGATTGAGCCAACCAGTCGCTGTAGTCAAGCAATTGAGCCGCTTCGCGTTCCTCATTGACCGTTGATTGGTGCTGCCAGCCAACAGCCAGTGCCACCAGCAGCAACAGCACCACCAAAGTCCCCAAATACTTTAAGCGACCGTCCCGATACAATTCGGTCAATTCACGTTTGGCAATTGTGTAAATCATGCACACACTCGCATTTGTTCGAGGTAAAGAGTTTGCAAGGATTCGTAAGTAATACTCGAACTTACACATTCCTGAATCAGTTGCCCCTGTCGCATGATTCCAATTCGGGTGCCAGTTTGCTTGGCATGGAATAGATCGTGGGTTGTAGTCAGAACGGCAACACCTGACTGAGATGATTCAGTCAACAGGTCTGAGAATTCTTTGGCTGCGCTGGGGTCGAGACCAGATGTGGGTTCGTCCAGCAACAAAGCTTTGGCCTTTTTTGCAAGTGCAATCGCGATACCTACTTTTTGGCGCATGCCTTTGGAGTAAGTGCTAACGGGTCGAGTGCAAGCTTCTAGTTGCAAACCTGATTTCGACAGCAAGCGTAGTAGCTCGGGATGAAGCAATGACTCGCCAGTCGCCAATTTTGCGAAGTAGGCAAGGTTCTCAAGTCCAGTCAATGTGGGGTACAGATTGACTTGTTCGGGTATGTACGCGATTAAGCGCTTGGCTTGCATGGCTTGTTGGGTGACGTGATAAGTGTTGATAAATACCTCTCCTTGGCTTGGTTGCACAAACCCGAGCAAGGTGTTTATCAAGGTGGTTTTCCCGGCACCGTTGGCACCTAGCAGGCAATAAATTTCACCAGGCTGTATGTGAATCGAAATGTTTTGAAGCGCAGCGTGCTGGCCGTAGTGCACAAAAAGGGATGCGGCTTTGATCATGAAAATTTGGTGAGGTAGAAAAACGGTAGAATGTAATAATATAACATTGCATAATGGGAATCCAGCTATAAATTACGTTTTGGTCGGTTTGTGTTAAATTGCTTCGGCACCATGGGTTGTTAGGTCACCTGACTGTTTCCAGTCGCAGTGCACAGAAGTGGCTCAGGAAATCTGAACAGTTTGTATAAGTGGATGATTGGGTTCAAGCCCGTGACCGATAATGGTCGGGCAGGAGATCAACATCATGAGCAAATCAATCTGACGATCATGAGCGCGATGGATCGCTTGCATCTGGATTATCCGTTCATGGGTTCGCGCCAGCTGCGAAATCAACTGATCAAGCAAGGCGTGGAGGTTGTCAGACAGCATGTTCGCACTCTGATTATTTGACCGCTGTGGTTGATGTTTACAGCCGACGGATACTGGCTCACAGAACGGCCACCACGCTTGAAGCCGTTCACGCAGTTGAGGCTTTGCAGGAAACCTTTGATCGGTTTGGCAAGCCAGATATTGTCAACACGGATCAGG
>CAXRAE010000005.1:0-16506 GCA_964229025.1 Limnobacter sp.
TGGTGGCCACAACATTGAGCGCCTTGGCGGGTTCGCCACCGATTTGCTTGCGCAGCGATGCAGCCACCAAGCCCACGGTGATACCGCACAACAGCACAATAGCGATACACACGATTCCGATGGTGATCAGGGCATTCTGGAGCTGTGCTCCATGAGATTGAGCGTGGGTCTCAATCGGTTGATTGTTAAATTTTTTCCTCCATACGGGGGATGTATCTAGGTTAAGGATTTGATTCTCAATGCAATTAGTTAATAAGCAGTGGGAATAGGTCTTACTAAAATTCGTTGGTCTATTTGGAGGGGGGTGTTAGGGTAAACCCTTGCATCTGTTCAAGGCTTGACGCAACAGTTGCGTAGAACAAGGGTTGGCGCTATGTTTAGCTTGGTAACAACTGTTGCGCAAACAAAAAAGGGGAAAAAATGAAAAAATTGATGCTTGCTGCTTCTGCAGCTGTTGTATTGGCCGGTTGTGCTGCTGGTGGTATGTTTGGCCCAGCTCCGAAAGACGGTGAACTGGCTCAGCCCACTGATTACAAATCCTGGCCTGTATTCCTGGCCGGTATTGAAAAGCCCACTGGCCACATTCGTGACATTTACATCAACCCTACTGGCGCTGCTGCTAAAAAGGGCGAAGCCTTTGCCAACGGTACAGTGAGCGTGATGGAAATTTACAAAGCCACCAAAACCGGCGACAAAATGACCAAAGCTGGCCTTGAAAAAGTGTTTGTCATGTACAAGGGCAACAACTGGGGCAGCACTGCTCCGGAAGGCATGAAGACCGGCGATTGGGTATATGCAGCGTTTGAACCCAATGGTCAGCCTGCCAAGGTGGATTACGCCACCTGCCGCGGTTGCCACCTGCCGCTGGCCGACAAAGACTACATTTTCCACTACGACAAATATTTTGACACACGCAAGAGCGCCCAGATTCTGGACGGTCATGCTGGCAAAGTAGCCATGTCTGTTGAAGAAGCCCACTTGGCCGCCTTGGTTACCAAGTAATTCAACAGCACTTTTCGTACAATAAAAGCCACCCGATTTTGGGTGGCTTTTTTGTTGGGGTATCCAATGCGTACTGTCCGTTTCATTTTGTATGCCTTGTGTGCATCTGCATTGGTAGGCATAGGCGCACTGGTTTTCATGTTGAAGTCGCACCCCACAGTTGAATTTCCGCAGCCGCTGCAACAAAAGTCTGCCAACGGGGTGCGAACCTTGTTCCTGGGAACGTCATCCATGGCATGGACCGATGGGCAAACCACCTGGCTGGTGGACGGTTTTTTCTCGCGTCAACCTTTGTCCAAGGTCGCATTGACTCGCTTGAACGTTGATAATTCGCAGGTGAGGGCGGTTGCTGCAGCCATGTTCAAGCGTCTGAACATGCCCAGCGTACTGGGCGGCATCGTCGTAGCGCACTCTCATTACGACCATTCCATGGACGCGCCGTTTCTGGCCAAAGAATACGGTGCAAAGGTAGTGGGTTCCGAATCCACTTCGCAGATTGCCAAAGGTCAAGATCTGCCGTCGACTCAGATTGAGGTGTTGCAAGGTGGTGGCCAGGTAAAGTTTGGCGAATTTGAAGTTCGGCTGATTCAGTCAGCCCATGCACCCACAGGTTTTACGGGTGGGTTCAACACGAAGCCGGTGTTTCTTCCGGCCCATGCCCTGCAGTTCAAAGAGGGAATCAGTTACTCCTTCGTGGTATCCCACCCTGGCCTGGGGCCTGGCCCGTTTGCACTCATTCAACCCAGTGCAGGTTTTGTCGAAGGTCAAAATAAAGGCTTCTCGGTAAAACATGTGTTTTTGGGAATGGGGGGTTTGGGCAAGTTAAGCCATGCGTACATCGAGAACTATTGGCGTGAAATGGTGTTGGTTCCCGGGGCCACACATGTGTACCTGATTCACTGGGATGATTTCACCCAACCCTTGATGAAACAGGGCGAGCCGTTGGCCTTGAAACCCATGCCCAAGTTGCTGGATGACTTTCCGAGATCTCTTGAATTGTTAAAGATGTTTTCAGAACGTGATGGTGTGTCACTTCATGTGTTGAATTCATGGGAGATGGTTTATTTTTAACCACACTGGAATTCTTATTTAAGCGCATACTGGATCCGCATGCTGTGTGGCATGAGCCATGAGCATTAGCCGCAGAAGCGTAGCGAACATGTCAAAACCCAGCGGTCTGACCACCCAAATCAACAAAAAGAATTTTGCCGATCTGTTTCACAACGAGGTCACGGCCTGGCTGGTTTTGGCCTTGTCGGTTGTCATCACGGCACTTGGCTGGTGGCTGTCCAGCGAAGCCATTGAGAAACGCGCCAATGATCGTTTTTCATTCGAGGTTCGAGATGCCCAAGAACGTATCCAGGGCCGCATCCAAAAGTATCAACAGTTGTTGCATGGTGGCGTCGCGTTCTTTGATGCGCACACCATGGTCAATCGTGATCATTGGCGCGTGTATGTGGCGTCGCTGAACTTGCAGCGTGAGTTGCCTGGTGTGCAAGGCTTTGCTTTTGCCGAACATGTGTCACCAGATGCTTTAGAGCAATACGAAAACCGCATTCGTGCTGAGGGATTTCCAGATTATTCAGTCAGCCCTCCTGGTGAACGCGAGGTTTACTTTCCCATCACCCTGATCGAGCCGTTTGATGAACGCAATCAGCGGGCTTTTGGTTTTGACATGTTTTCCGAACCCATACGCCGCGAGGCCATGCAGCGTGCCATGGACACGGGTCAAGCCACTGTATCGGGTTTGGTGCAGTTAAAGCAGGATGATGGAAAAAGCCCGGCAGCGGGTTTCCTGATTTACCTGCCAGTGTATAAAACTGGCGTGGATTTGAACTCCGTGGATTCCCGCCGCCAGGCGATTCGAGGCTTTGTGTTCAGCCCCTTTTTTGCGTCTGATTTGATGCAAAACGTGTTAGGCAACGAAAAAATACCCCTTCACTTTGAATTGTACGACAGCGAGAATATGGCGCCCGAATCGCTGATTTACGATTCTGCTGGGGGTGTTGAAAGTCCGGTCGAATCTCGTTTGTTCGGCCACTCGCATGCGGTGACTGTGCCTGTGGAGCTGTCTGGACGAACCTGGACTGCCCATTTTGAAAGTACGCCTGATTTTGATCGGGACGTTCACAATTCCCTGCCGAATCTCATTCTGTTTGCCGGCGGTGCGATTGACGTGATGCTTTTTCTCACCATCTACTCCTTGGTGCAACAGCGCAGGCGGCAAAGTGCAAGCAAAGCGAAAAGCCAGTTTCTGGCCAACATGAGCCATGAAATCCGCACACCGCTGAATGCAATTCTCGGTTTCAACACCCTGCTCGGAGAGCAGCTGAAAGATACCCAATCCAAGGAATATGTGACACAGATTCAGGAGGCTTCTGAGCAGTTGCTAGGGATGGTTGAAGATGTATTGAGCTTCTCCCAGATCGAAGCGGGCTCAATCCGGATCGAGAACATCGAATTTGATTTGCACGACAGAGTGCGCAAAACCTTGCGCCTGTTCACCGCAAAAGCGCAAGACAAGGGTGTCGCACTTGAGCTTGAAATTGACGCGATGACGCCTTTGAGGGTGAAAAGTGACCCAGCGCGATACAGCCAGGTGTTGTCAAACCTGCTAAACAATGCAATCAAGTTTTCTGACCGTGGTGTCGTGCGCGTCAAAGTTCAGGTCGACCGGCTGGACACACAAGAAGCCGTGATTCGAACAGAAATTCACGATCAGGGCATTGGCTTTGATATCAAGGAGTTTGAGCGCCTGACCCGCCCCTTTGAGCAGGCAGACAACACTGCGACCCGTCGCTTCGGCGGCAGCGGTTTGGGTCTGGCGATTTGCAAGCGGTTGACCGAGTTAATGGGTGGTGAGTTGTTCGTGACCTCTGTGCCACAGGTGGGCAGCACATTCGGTTTCACCTTGCGGGTTCAAACTGTATTTGCCCATGCTGATGCTGCCACCGCAGGGTTGTCCTCCGAGGCCGTGTCGCTTCAGGGTAAAAAGATCCTGGTGGTAGAAGACAACAAGCTGAACCAACACGTCATCAAAGCCCTGCTGTCGAAAATGCAGGCCGATGTACTGCTGGTTGACAATGGGCAAATGGCTGTTGATGCAGTGCTGGTCGATTCATCGATTGACCTTGTTTTGATGGATATTCACATGCCCGTAATGAACGGAATTGACGCTGCCGTCGCAATACGCCAGTTGCCTGGTCCGGCCAGTCGTTTGCCGATAGTAGCCCTGACTGCAGGAGCCCTGCCTGAAGATGAACAGGCCTGTATGGAAGCCGGCATGAACGAATTTTTAAGCAAACCAGTGGACGTGCCCAAGTTGCGGCAGGTGTTGGCTCGACAATTATCAGCTGCGCACTGAAAACACAAACATGCCGACCAGCATGGCCGCAATAAAAATCAGGCCATCCGTGGCCAAACTGGCTGCAGCGACCACTGCGGGACCCGGACAAAAACCGCCAACACCCCAACCGGCACCGAACAGCACAGCACCAAGCAACAGGTTTTTGTCGATGCGGGTGTTGGTGGGCAAATTCATCGGCAGGCCCATCAGGCTGTTTTTCAATCGCTTCGCCAACAAAAACCCAGGCAACCCGAGGGCAATTGCTCCGCCCATGACAAACATCAGCGAGGGGTCCCAAGGCATGGATAAATCAAGAAATCCGATCACCTTGGCCGGGTTGGCCATGCCCGAGATGATCAAGCCCCAACCAAACACCAACCCTGCCAAACCACTGGCCAATGCAAAACCAATCTTGTTGTTCTTCACGATGTTTGCTCCTCAAACTGCATGCATGATCACCGAGGCCACCACGAAACCTGTGACCATGAAAACACCCGTGGCCGCCAATGACCTCAATGACAGCCTCGAGAGGCCGCAGACACCATGTCCACTGGTGCAGCCCGAGCCCAGCCTTGTGCCATAGCCCACCAAAAGGCCCGCAACAATCAAGGCCACTGTGCCGCGTGGGCTTTCAAATTCGAAGCTGCCCACGACTGCTTGGTAAAGCCAGGGTGCAGCGGCCATGCCCAGCACGAAGGTAAGCCGCCACAGCGTTTCACCATGTTGCGGTTTTAGCAAACCACCCACAATGCCGCTGATGCCAGCCACTCGGCCAGTCAACAGGATCAGCATGACTGCTGACAGGCCAATCAATAACCCGCCAAGCAAAGCTGGATAAGGTGCAAAGGCTTCCCAATTGACAGTCAACATGAGGTACTCGTTTAAATATGATTGGACGCTCATATTAGCATGGCCAAAAAATAATCACCAGATTGAGTGTGAGTTACAATGCGGCGTCTGTCTTGCAGCTCACACAACGCCATGCCCTGTTCGGAATCCACTTCCAAAGCCCAATTGACTGAGGCCAGCCCTGCACCCTCGGTTGCCGTGATTGGCGCCGGCATTGCAGGCAGCAGTGTGGCCCTTGCGCTTTGCAAGCTGGGTGTGCAGGTGCATCTGTATGACTGCGCAAGCGGGCCCGCAGCGGGTGCCTCTGGCAACTGGGTGGGTGCGTTTCACCCCCACATCACCCGTGGTGATTCGCCTTTGTCGCAATTGACGCGTTTGGGGTTTGAGCACACTGTTCAGGCACTCAAAAATTTGACCGAACAAGGTTTGCTGGCAAAGGGTGCTGATTGGGACACGCCAGGACACCTGCAAACCCTACCCCCCGAGGAAGCGGACCGCGCGCGGGAAACCCTGGCCCTGTTGAATTTCCCACAAACACTGGTGCAGTGGGCGCAGCCCAACTCGCTTTTGCCCACCCCCCTGAGCGGTCTGTTTTTCCCGCAAGGTGGCTGGGTGAAACCAGCGCGTTGGGTAGAGGCCAATCTGCAGGCCTGTGGTGATCTGCTTTGTACCCATTACAACAGCACAATTAATGACATCGGCCCGTTGCGGGAACAGTACTCGGCAGTGGTCGTTTGTGTGGCCGAAAACGCACTGGAATTGGTACCGATCCCTGGTGCCCGCGCCAATGCCGTGAAAGGCCAAATCAGCAAACTTCGGTGTGCAGTAAAACCCGGTGTCGTGTTGTCGGGTGAAAGTTACGCGATTGCTCCAGCAGCAGAAGACTGGTTGGTGTTGGGGGCCACTTACGAGCGACCCGTATTGCACCTGAACCCCACTGCAGAAGCCGATGAGTTGAACATTGCCCGGTTCAAGGCAGCATTTCCTGATTTACCTCTTGGAGAGTGGCTTGATCACCGTTGCGCCGTGCGATCTGTTTGGCATGATCGCTTGCCCGCCATCGGCCCGGTACCGAATATGCCAGGGGTGTACATGAGCACTGGCTTTGGGTCGCGTGGATTGCTGTGGGCGGCTTTGGGCGGGTGTGTGGTGGCTGACTACTTCAAGGGCAGCCCAATCGAGTCGAAACTCTTGAAAAAAATTACGCCCCGCGCTGCGAAGGCGTAATTCCGATTCGAATCAAGACGCTTCTTTGGCGGTTTTGGTTTTGGCTGTGGCTTTTGCCGCTGGCTTGGCGGCGGTTTTGCTTTTGCTTGCGCCTGCCTTTTTCTCGGCCTTCGCCTCAAATTCAAAACCAATCGCACCATCGGGCTTCTTGACCAGAAAGGCCTTGAATGCGCGGCGGGTTTTCGACGAGACAAACCGTGTCAGCAAATCAGTTTTACCGTCGAGCAACAACTTTTCCATTTGTTCGCGATCAATGGGTTGTTGCAGGATCACCTTGCCTGAGCGGAAGTCACAGCTTTTGCTCGGCCCGACTGATTTTTCGCACACATAACTGGTGGCCTGTTCATACACATTGGATGCACATTTGGGGCAAGGCCCCAGCCGGGTTTCGCCCGAGAAGTCGACGGGTTCGCCATTGTCATCGTCTTTGGCCTGACCAAAATCGAACTCCAGTTTGTGCTCATCCGTCAGCTTGAGCACGGCAGCAAATGGCCGCCCCATCTTGCTGCGGAAACCATCGAGCATTGGCAACTCACGGTCTTGCAACAGCTTTTCAACTTCAGCCACCTCAAATTGACGACCGCCCGGTACCTTGGAAATCGAGAAATCACATTTTGTGCATGCGAAACGGCGGTAGTTTTCTTTCACCACGCTGCCACAGTTCGGGCACGGCGTCACGAGTGTGGCGTAATCGCCAGGAATGGTCTCTTCTGTGTAGTTTTTCGCACGATCAACAATGTTCTGCGTGATCTTCGCGATTTCCTGCATGAATTGTTCGCGTGAGAGCTCACCCTTCTCCATCAAGGAAAGTTTGTATTCCCACTCGCCAGTCAACTCCGGCATGGTCAGTTCTTCAACATCCAGACCGCGCAGCAGGGTCAGCAGCTGAAATGCCTTGGCGGTGGGCACCAATGCGCGTTCTTCACGCACCAGGTATTTTTCGTTGATCAAACCTTCAATCGTCGCCGCACGCGTGGCTGGTGTACCCAAGCCTTTCGTACCCATGGCATCGCGCAGTTCATCGTCATCGACCAATTTGCCGGCACCTTCCATGGCGGAAAGCAAAGTGGCTTCACTGTAGCGTGCGGGTGGTTTTGTGCTCAGAGTGTGTACATCGATTTCATCGGTGCTTACCTTTTCACCGGCATCCACGGCGACAAGGCTGTCATCGCCGGCAACCGCGGCTGCGCGACCGTAGATGGCCAGCCAGCCCGGTTTCACCAGCACCTTTCCTTCGGTTTTGAAGGGATGGCCCTCAACAGTGGTAATGCGTGTAGTGACGTTGAACTCGGCGGGCGGGAAAAACACTGCCAGAAAACGTTTCACAACCAGGTCGTACAACTTGGCTTCAGGTTCGCTCAGGTTTTTCGGCACTTGCAAGGTAGGAATGATCGCAAAGTGGTCTGAAATCTTGCTGTTGTCGAACACCCGTTTGTTGGGTTTGACCCAGTTGTTTTTCAGAATTTGTTCGCAGAATGGGCCATATGCCCCTGCAATATGACCTGAATCCAGACCTACAAAGCTTTTCAACGTTTGGTTCACTGTGCCCATGTAATCTTCGGGCAACGCTTTTGAATCCGTACGCGGGTAAGTGAGGACCTTGTGTTTTTCATACAGCGCTTGGGCCAGGCCCAGGGTGTTCTTCGCCGAAAAGCCAAAACGGCTGTTGGCTTCACGTTGAAGGCTGGTCAAATCAAACAACTGGGGCGCAATTTGTGTGGTGGGTTTGCTTTCCTCTTCCACCGTACCCTGTTTGCCATCACAGGCGGCCACAATGGCCTTGGCCTTCGCTTCATCCCACAGTCGGTCTGCGCGTTGCTCGGGGTCTTCCGCTTTTTTGAAGTCGCGGTCAAACCACTTGCCTTCATAGGCACCGGCTTTCGCACCAAAGCTGGCGCGAATCTCGAAGTATGTGCGTGGTACAAACTTGCGGATTTTTTCTTCGCGTTCCACAACAATGGCCAGTGTGGGCGTTTGAACACGACCCACAGTGGTCAGGTAAAAGCCGCCTTCCTTGCTGTTGAAGGCGGTCATCGCGCGCGTGCCATTGATACCCACCAACCAGTCGGCTTCTGAGCGGCAACGCGCGGCATCCGCCAGTGGCATCATTTCAGCATCGCTGCGCAAGTTTGAGAACGCCTGGCGAATGGCGGCGGGTGTCATGGATTGCAGCCACAGGCGTTCCACTGGTTTGTTGCTTTTCGCGTATTGCGCAATCAAGCGGAAAATCAGTTCACCTTCCCGTCCAGCGTCACAGGCGTTAATCAAACCGACCACATCCTTGCGTTTGATCAGCTTGTTCAATACTTTCAGTCGCGACTCTGTTTTCGCAATCGGGTTCAGGTCGAAGTGAGTTGGCAACACCGGCAAATTGGCAAAACTCCATTTGCCACGCTTCACCTCAAATTCATCAGGCGCCTTGATCTCCACCAAATGACCTACGGCCGATGACAGCACATACTCGTCGCTTTCAAAGTAATCGTCGTGTTTGGTGAAACCCCCCAGAGAGCGCGCAATGTCGGCGGCCACAGAGGGTTTTTCCGCGATGATCAGTTTTTTGGGGTTTTCGCTACTCAATTGGTCCAACTCGTCGGTGTGTGTAATTTCAAGGCCTTGTGCGCCGAAGTGTAAGTGTCAGGGCTTCAACAAATCAAGGCTTTCTCTAGAATCTTGTTCTCCGTTGTTGAAATCGCCTTTTTTAAAATACACCATTTGCACGCACCCAGCGGTTCCCGCTTTCACCCAGCACCAGCCCCAGTAACTCCAGTTCAGTGAGCACGGCGAGTGTGTCTTCCGAGTCCAAACCCAATTGTTGGGCCAATGTGTCGGTGTGCACCGGGTCATGCCCAAGGCATTGCAACACTCGGCCCAACTCCTCATCCTGTAAGGCACCAGTGTCCATGGTGCAGGTCATTTCGGTGTGGCAATCGCTGTCATCTTCTTGCAACACGCAGGCATGTTTGAACTCTGGCAGGCTGGCTTGCGCCTCTTCCATCAACTCTTGGGCTGTTTCGGTCAGTAAAGCCCCTTTCTTGATCATGTCATGACAGCCTTTGCTTTGGCTGCTGTGAATGGAACCTGGAATGGCACCCACTGGCCGCCCCAGTTCACTGGCGACTCTTGCTGTGATCAGGGAACCTGAACGCATGGCTGCTTCGACGACCAGCAGTGCATCGGCCAAGCCGGCGATGATGCGGTTTCGACGGGGGAAGAATCCAGCTTGAGGCGCAGTACCGGGTGGGTATTCCGACAGCACCAAACCGCCCTGCTCAATAATTTGCCGTTTAAGGGCGGCGTGGTGCTTGGGGTATACTTCGTCCGGCCCGCAACCCAGCACGGCGATGGTGCCCCCTTGAGCTTGAAGCGCCCCTGCGTGCGCCGCACCGTCAATGCCTTCGGCCAGGCCGCTTACAACAACCCATCGGGCTTGCGCAAACGCCTTGCCAAAGCCCTGTGCATTGCCTAAACCGGTGCGCGTGGCGCTCCTGCTGCCTACAATCGCAATGCTTCGGGTTGTCAGCAAATCCAGGCGGCCATCACCGAACAGGATCAGGGGTGGGTCTTTCAGTGCAAGCAAACCCTGTGGGTAAGCAGGGCTGTGAATCCCTACCCAAAACCGTTTGTCGCTTTGCAACAACCATGCGCTGGCCAGTGCATGCCAAAGCCGAACTGCTTCGCAGGGGGCGGGTAAACCGCAGCGGGGGCCTTGTTGCGCCAATTCGTAGCGTGCACGCGCTTTGATCGTGGTGTTGTATGCCAGGTTCATGGCGATGAGCAGCTCACTCATGCAAGAAGCCAGACAACAAGTAATGGAATTTGCGAACTATTTTTGCCACAGAAGGTATATCCTTTTAAGTGTTGACTGTGAAGGTTTTTTGAAAGCATGGCTTTACTCCCAATTTTGCGTTATCCGGATCCGCGCTTGAAAACGGTTGCCACCCCCGTCACCCGGTTTGATGACGCGCTTGTCAAGCTGACCCAAGACATGGCAGAAACCATGTACGACGCGCCTGGCGTGGGTTTGGCCGCAACGCAGGTGAATGTGCACAAGCGAATCATCGTGATCGATGTCACTGATGACAAATCGGGCCTGACCGTATTCATCAACCCCGAAATCATCGATGCCAGCAAAGAATGCAAGGTCTACGAAGAAGGTTGCCTGTCCGTGCCCGGCATTTACGAGAAGGTGGAGCGCCCCGACACCGTGAAGGTCCGCGCTCAGAATGTGAAAGGCGAATGGTTTGAGATTGACTGCGACGAACTGCTTGCCGTGTGCATTCAGCATGAAATTGATCACCTGAACGGCAAGGTGTTTGTCGAATACCTTTCGCAGCTGAAGCAAACCCGCATCAAAACCAAGATGAAGAAGCAAGAAAAGCTTCAAACCGCTTGATTGCCCAACCCCCCATGAATCGAACCCTGAATGTGGGTTTCGCAGGCACGCCCGAGTTTGCTCGGGTGGCGCTTGAGAAACTGATTGCGGCCGGTTATCCCGTGCATCTGGTGTTGACCCAGCCTGATCGCCCTGCCGGCCGCGGCATGAAACTGCAGGCATCCCCTGTCAAACAACTGGCGCAGCAACATGGCATTCCTGTTTTGCAACCCGTTAGCCTGAAAAAAGGCGACGAAGCCCAACAGGCCTTGCTGGCCTTGAAAACTGCGGTGCATGGCCAGCCTCTGGATGTGTTGATTGTGGCTGCGTACGGCCTGATACTGCCGCAAACCGTGCTGGATGCGCCCCGTTTGGGTTGCTTGAACATTCATGGCAGTCTGTTGCCGCGCTGGCGTGGCGCCGCACCCATTCAGCGCTGTATCGAGGCAGGTGATGCTGAAACCGGCGTGTGCATCATGCAGATGGAGGCAGGGTTGGACACCGGCCCGGTGCGCCTGTGGCGAGCCTTGCAGATTGAACACACCGACACTGCGTCTACCTTGCACGACAAACTGGCCACACTGGGCGGTGATTTGTTGGTGGAGGCTCTGGATTCCCTTCAAATGGCAACACTGCCCCTGGTTCCACAACCTGATGTCGGAGTGACCTACGCCGAGAAAATCACAAAAGCGGAGGGCGTGATCAACTGGCACCGCAGCGCTGTGGAACTTCAGCGTACACTGCGTGCCTTCGATCCTTTTCCCGGTGCGAACACGGTGTGGGGCGGTGAAGCCCTGAAGTGTTTTGATCCCGAAACGGTCGCCTTGGCTGGCTTGATGGGTAACCCGGGTGAAGTGTTGTCCGTTGGTTCAGCTGGCATTGAAGTGCAATGCGGGCAGGGTGTGTTGCGTATTCGAACCCTTCAGAAGGCCGGCAGTAAACGTCAGCCTGCGCAGCAGGTGGCACAGGCTTTGGGTTTGCAGGCTGGAAACCAATTGGGCGCATTGGTCTCCAATTAGGCGAAGGGACTCGCGCGACTCTTGAAATTTCGCAAAAAAACCCTACTTTCGAGTTGTCGAATCAACGGGCCGCAGATCGGCCAAGGTGAGTAAGATCATGTTTAACTGGATGAAAACATTCATGTTGATGGCGGCCATTACCGCCCTGTTCGTGGTGCTCGGCGGCATGATGGGAGGCCGTGGCGGCATGCTGCTGGCTTTGGGCTTTGCATTGGTGATGAACTTTGGTGCCTACTGGTTTTCCGACAAAATGGTTTTGCGCATGTACAAAGCCAAGGAAGTGGATGCCAGCAATGCGCCAGAGTTTTACAACATGGTGGCTGAACTTGCACAGCGCGCAGACATGCCGATGCCGCGCGTTTACCTGATCAACGACAGCGCCCCCAATGCATTTGCGACCGGGCGCAATCCTGAAAATGCCGCTGTGGCAGCGACCACCGGAATTTTGCAGGTACTGTCTGCTCGAGAACTGCGCGGTGTCATGGCGCATGAATTGGCGCACGTGAAGCACCGGGACATCCTGATTTCCACAATTTCGGCCACCATGGCAGGTGCCATCTCGGCCCTGGCCAACTTTGCCCTGTTTTTTGGCGGGCGTGACGAGAATGGTCAGCCCATGAACCCGATTGCCAGCATTGCCCTGGCCATTCTCGCGCCATTGGCTGCGTCGCTGATTCAAATGTCAATCTCGCGCGCCCGTGAATATGAGGCAGACCGCGGAGGCGCAGAAATTTGCGGCGACCCGGCAGCCTTGGCCAGCGCACTGGACAAAATTCAACGGTATGCCAAGGGCATTCCGTTCCGCACCACCGAAGCGCATCCGGAAACCGCTCAAATGATGATCATGAACCCACTGTCCGGCCAAGGTATTGCCGGCCTGTTTTCTACTCACCCACCCACTGAAGAACGAATCGCCCGCTTGATGGAAATGGCCCGCACTGGCGGTCCACGTTGAAGCCGGTTCACAGCACACCGCCCAAACTGACAGAAGCCAGCTTGGCCTTTGCCCTGCTTCGGGCTGCAGCAGTCATGACCCGTGTACTGCGGGAGGGCCGTTCGCTCGACCAGGCCTTGGCCGCTGAAACCAAAGGTGTTAAAACTCCGCAGGCTTTGGGTGCAATTCAAGACCTGGCTTACTTCGGCATGCGCAACCTGGGCCGTGGGCAAGTATTAACCCGCTTGATCAGCGGCAAAGCGCTGCTGAACCCCGAGCCCCTGAATGAATTGATGGCCTTGGGTTTCGGTTTGCTGTGGGATGACAAAAACCCGAAGTACCCGGCGCACACTGTGGTAGACCAAATGGTGTATGCCTGCACGGGCAGCGAGCAATTTGCACGTGCCAAGGGCCTGGCAAATGCCTGTTTGCGCAACTTTCTGCGTGATTCAAACACCTGGCGAAGCAAGGCGCTTGAAGATCCGCTGGCGCAGCACAACTTGCCTGTCTGGTGGATTGAAAAACTGAAAACCAGTCACCCGCAACACTGGGAAACGATGTTGGCACAGGCGCAAAGCCACCCGCCTTTGGTGGTGCGCGTGAATACCCGCAGCAGTTCTGCATCCGCCTATGCGGAGCAGTTGAATGCAGCGGGCCTGGAAGCACGAGTGATTGGCGAGCAGGCCGTGTTGCTGGCCAAGCCAGTGCCAGTCTCTGCGCTGCCAGGATTTGATTTGGGCCAGGTGTCGGTGCAAGACAGCGCAGCACAGTTGGCCGCGCAATTGTTGAATCCTCAAACTGGTCAGCGCATTCTGGACGCATGTGCCGCACCCGGCGGTAAAACCGGGCATTTGCTAGAGTTGGCCGACATTGAACTGGTTGCCCTGGATTCCAGTCCGCAGCGCCTGGGCCGCGTCGAAGACAACATCCGCCGTATTGCGCCCACCCTGAATGGTCAATGGGATTTGCGTTTGAAAGTGGCGCAGGCCGAGTTGCTCGACACGTGGTGGGATGGTGTGCCTTTTGACGGTATTTTGGCCGATGTACCATGCACGGGCTCTGGCGTTGTTCGCCGTCACCCCGATATTCCGTGGTTGCGCAGACCGGACGATATTGCCAAGTTGTCGCAGATTCAACACAAAATACTGAATGCCTTGTGGTCTACCCTAAAGCCGGGCGGTACACTTTTGCTGGTGACCTGTTCCATCTTTCCTGAAGAGGGGCCCCTGTTGGCAAAAGCATTTCTCGACAATCATTCCGATGCCCTGGCGCAAACCGCGCCCGGCTGGGTGTTGCCAGTTGCAGCGGCCAACCCTGATCAAGGCTTTGATGCATCTCCCGACGGGTTCTTTTACGCCAAGTTTGAAAAATCCCTAACCTCTTGAGGAAGTGCCTTGAAATTTAGCCAGGCCCACTCCTCGTTATGGACACGTGCTTTGCATGGCCTGCTGGGCCTTGTGCTGATGTGCGTGCTGGCTGTGGGGCTGGCCCAGCTTGATTCTTCAACGCGGGTCACCGCGGTCAAGCTCGAGCCCAGCAAGCCCCCGGCTGCTGCCGCATGGAACCTGGCTGCCGAGTTCGAGATTGAATTGGGCCACAAGTTGCGAGAGGCGGTTGATCGGGGCTTACCGTTGCAGTTTACGGTCGATTTTCAGTTGATGCGTTCCCGCTGGTATTGGGTTGATGAAGAAGTGGTCAGCACCACCTACCCGCTTAACCTGTCCTACAACGCCCTGACCCGAACCTACCGCGTAGTGACCCCCACCAACACCTACAATACCCCCACGCTTGAAGACGCCGTGCAGCACATGACCAAGGTGCGGGACTGGGCTGTTATTCCTCGCGATCGAATCGAAATTGGGCAACCTTACACCGCCCAAGTGCGTTTTCGATTATTGCTGACTGAACTGCCGAAGCCTTTCCAGATCAGCGCATTGGTAAACAGCGAATGGGATTTGTCCTCTGAGTGGCTCACCTTTGAATTTACGCCCAAGCGCGAGGCCTGGAAATGAATCCCTGGCTGGAGAACACCCGGTGGCTGCGTTACACGCTGCTGATTCTGGGCAGCCTGGGTGGCGTGTTGCTGTTTCTTCTGGCTTCGGCCTCTTCGAACACTGATTTTTTTGAAAGCAATTACCCCTTGCTGATTACGCTGAACGGCATTATCGCCGCGGGCTTGTTCAGCATTTTGGCCTTGCTGATTGTTCGAATGGTGCGCCGGTACCGTGCAGGTGTGTTTGGCTCGCGGCTCATGTTGCGCATGTCCTTGTCGTTTGCGCTGATGGGGCTGATTCCCGGTTTTGTGTTGTACCTGGTGTCGGTGCAATTTCTGGCAAAGAGTATTGACAGCTGGTTTGACGTGCGGGTGGACGGCGCACTGGAATCAGGCTTGAACCTAGGCCAAACTGCGCTGGACAGTTTGATCAATGAA
Source organism: Limnobacter sp. (assembly GCA_964229025.1). Lineage (GTDB taxonomy): Bacteria > Pseudomonadota > Gammaproteobacteria > Burkholderiales > Burkholderiaceae_B > Limnobacter. Next base: position 15,181 of record CAXRAE010000005.1, read on the forward strand.
CTGGCCCTGAAAGGACAGTCCATTTCAATCGAACTATCGCGTGCTACACCCAGCGAGCAATTGCTGGAGCTGCCCCGCCTGCGCGATGCTGCCAATGTGCAAGAACTCACCCTTCTGACAGAAACCGGGCAAATTCTGGGGAGTTCAGGAGGCGCACTTGATAGCCTGTTGCCCAGCTTGCCCACGCAGGTGATGTTGCGCCAGGCCTTGATGACGCGACCCTTTCAACAAATTGAACCTGACCCCGAAGACCCTGATGGGCGCCTGTACATGCGTGTGGTGGTACCGATTGCCCCGCCCCTGACCAGTTTTGATTTGGGTCAGCGCTATGTACAAATCATGCACCCGGTGCCTACTACGCTTTCACAGCGGGCCAATGCCGTGCAAAGCGTGTACCGCGATTATCAGGAATTGCAGCTGTCGCGTTCGGGTTTGCGAAAAATTTATGGCATTACACTGACCCTGGCACTGTTGCTCACGGTGTTTGTATCGGTGGCTGCGGCGTTCTGGCTTTCATCGCGCTTGTCATCGCCTTTGTTGTGGCTTGCCGAGGGTACCAAGGCCCTGGCCAGTGGCAACTTTAAAACCATGCAGCCTGTGAATGCGGACGATGAATTGCGTGAGGTGGTTGATTCATTCAACACCATGACCCGGCAACTGTCGGAGGCGCAGCGCCGCTTGCAGGCCAATCAAAACCAGCTGGCGGCCAACAACGACTTCTTGCAAAGTTTGCTGACCAGCCTGTCGGCCGGTGTGCTGGTACTCGATCACAAACTGCGCCTGAAAATGTACAACGACGGCGCGCTTCGGATTTTTGATCGTTCACTGGCCGAGAACCAGGGCCATCCGCTGGATGACATGCCCGGGCTGGAGGGGTTTGCCATGGCGGTGCGCGCCAGCGTGGCCGACAACCAGGGCAATGAAGGTGAAGAAAGTGGCATTTGGCAAAAACAGCTGGAGATTCCGCGAGCCTTTGATTCGCAAAGTTCAAAGTCGATTCTTGTTCGAGGTTCACGCTTGCCGGGTGAAAAAGCCGGTTACGTGCTGGTGTGCGACGACATCACTGCATTGATTTCTGCCCAGCGCACAGCGGCCTGGGGTGAAGTGGCGCGTCGCCTTGCGCATGAAATCAAGAATCCGTTGACCCCAATTCAGCTTTCTGCCGAGCGCCTGCAAATGAAGTTGGCCGACAAACTGCAAGAGCCAGAGTCTGGAATTTTGCAGCGTGCCACGCGCACGATTGTGAACCAGGTGGAATCGCTGAAACGTTTGGTCAATGATTTCCGCGACTACGCACGTTTGCCACCAGCAGATTTGAAGCCACTG
>CAXRAE010000006.1:0-24867 GCA_964229025.1 Limnobacter sp.
GGGGGTGCCGAATCCACTGTGTCGCCCCTGGGTATCGGTGGCTTTGCAGCCATGCGTGCATTGTCTACCCGCAACGACGATCCCGAGGCCGCCAGCCGCCCCTGGGACAAAGACCGTGATGGCTTTGTTTTGGGTGAGGGCGCAGGTGTCTTGGTGCTTGAAGAATACGAACATGCCAAAGCACGAGGCGCTAAAGTTTACGGTGAAGTGGTTGGGTATGGCATGAGTGCTGATGCCAGTCACATGACGGCGCCATGTACTGATGGCGCAGGCGCCGCGCGCTGTATGGCAGCGGCTTTGCGCAACGCGCAAATGAATGCGACTGATGTGCATTACGTGAATGCGCACGGCACGTCGACCCCGCTTGGCGATGTCGCAGAAACCATGGCTGTGAAGCGTGCGTTGGGTGATCACGCCTACAAGGCTGTGGTCAATTCCACAAAAAGCATGACAGGCCACCTGCTTGGTGCGGCTGGTGGAATAGAGGCTGTGTTCACAGCCTTGGCTGTACATCACCAGGTGTCGCCACCCACGATCAACCTGATTGAAGCTGGTGAAGGTTGTGATTTGGACTATTGCGCCAACCAGGCACGTGACATGTCGATCAAACTGGCTTTGTCCAACTCCTTTGGCTTTGGTGGTACCAACGGTACGCTGGCCATTGCACGGGTGTAACGGAGCCTTCCTTGTCAACACAAATCTCGGGCAATGCATTCAATGACTTTCATTGCGTTGCCCGCGTGTGGTCACTTGGTCAGTTGTTTCCGAAAGCCACTTTGCATTTCACCTCCACGAGTGATTTCAATGAAGCCGTGAAGTACGATCCTCGGTGCTTTTTGATCGTTCAGCACAATTCAGAACAAACTCAAGTCGATTACAACCCTTTGTCGATTCATCGCGCGTGGGTGAGCCCGTTTGGGGTTTTTCTGTTTGGGCGAAAATGGCAACAAATTCGCTCAACCTGTTTCTTTGTTCATCGAGCCTCCCCACAAATACATTTGCTGTGTGCGTTTTTGAAACGCATGTCTGCATTCGAGGTGGAGTCAGGGGTTTCGTTGGCTGACTATGCCCGGAGGCTGCATGTCCTCCGATAAAGACGAAGATCTTCTCATTGTTCAGCGCGTACAGGCTGGTGACAAACTTGCCTTCAATCTGCTGGTGACCAAATACAATCGCAGAGTGTCCCGTTTATTAACCCGAATGGTTCGTAATCAAGAAGACATTGAAGACGTTGTGCAGGAAACGTTCATCAAGGCTTACCGTGCAATTGGCAATTTCAGGGGTGACAGTGCTTTTTATACCTGGATTTACCGAATTGCGATTAACACCGCAAAAAACCTGTTGGTGACTCAAGGAAGACGGCCCTCTACCTTGAAAGAATCAAATGACGATGACAATGAAACTTTTGAAGACAACGCTGCTCTTAGTAACATTGACACGCCTGAATCATTGTTTCAAACCAAACAAATAGGTGAGGCAGTCAATGAGGCCATGGCGGCGCTTCCAGATGAATTGCGTTCTGCCATTGTCATGCGTGAAATAGACGGCCTGAGTTATGAGGAAATTGCTGCGGCAATGGACTGTCCCATAGGAACCGTCAGATCGAGAATTTTTCGTGCACGCGAAGCAATTGCAACAAAAATCAAACCCTTGTTAGAGCCAAAGGGCAGTAAGCGTTGGTAAAAGCTTAGGTAAACCAGTGAGCATGGTATGAACAGAAATGAACAGGTGTCTGCATTGTTGGATGGCGAGCTTGACGACGCAAACGTCAAACAACTGTTGTCTTCTTGGTCTGAGGCCGAGAATGAACAGTGGAGCAGCCACGCGTTGGTGGGTGATCTGATTCGCTCGAGCGAGCTTGGCCAGTTTCATTCGCGTGCAATGAGTGACCGCGTTCGGGCAGCCCTGGCCGATGAGCCCACTGTTATCGCGCCACAAGTACAAACCCAGATTCAGAGAACAAGTCTGCTCCAGCGGGTTGTCGACAGGGGTCGATCGATCCGGGTGGTGGCTTCGGTGGCCGCGATTGGTGCGCTCAGCTTTGCCCTACATCAAGCCGTTCCACCTGTAGATGGTCAGCTTCAGATGGTGAAAAGCCAGGGCGAGGCCGTGGTTAGCGATCAAGAGTTGGCCCTTTGGCAAGAATATTTCATGGCGCATCAGCAAAACAGTGTACGCAGTGGTTTGTCTGGTCTGTCACCCATTGCTCGTGTAGAGGCGGACAGGCCCACATTGGGCTCAGCTGAGAGCCGTGTGATTTTGAGTAATTCCGAATCGGCTGACTGGATGAATGTTTGGGAGCAGGCGCCCTCGGCCGGCCAGCAGGGCCTGCAATACAACTATGTGTCTACGCGCTGATGATGAAGGCAGTTGATCGCTTCAAATTTGTTTTTGTATCGTTGCTCACCTTTTTGGCTTTTGGGGCATCGAACCCAGCATTGGCCCAGGAACATTTGTGGCAAATGGTTTGGTCCAGTCACGAGCAGGCCAAATCAATGAGTTATTCCGGTTTGCTCGTGACCGAATCGGGCACATTCTCTCAATCCAGCAGGTTGGTGCACCAGTCCAAGCCTGAAGGTGAGTTTGAGCTGTTGGAGCGCCTTGATGGCCAGCCGGCCAAATGGATACGTCACAACGATCAAATTCAATGCGTCATTCCTGATCGCAAGTTGATCCTCACTGAGCGCAGGCACACTGCCGTGGCATTTCCTCGTGTTTTTGCAGATCGAGATGGCTCAACAACGCTTGAAAAGTTCTACAGCATTGCCGAACTGCCAGCCCAGCGTGTCGCGGGGCGTACCTCACATGTACTTAAGTTGACACCGAAAGATGACTTGCGTTACCAATATCGATTGTATCTTGATCGATCAACCAAATTGCTGTTGAGGTCGGAGGTTTATGCGGCCAATGGTGAGGTGCTTGAACATGTTGGGTTTAAAGAAATCAACTTTGATCCAGCGGTCAAAGAGAAGCTGTCTTTGTTAACGCCTGGCCCCGGCTGGCGCACCAGCAAGACAGAGGTGCGCCCGCTGACTGAAGATGAGGCGGTTTACGATTTGCCTGACATTGCTTTTGGTTTTAAAAAAACCGACACTGTGTGCAGAACTAAGGGCGACAATGAGCAAATTCACCAGACCATTTATTCCGATGGTTTGTCGACAGTGTCTGTCTTCATTCAACAGCAGCGCCCGAGCCGCTCGATGCCCCAAGTGCCCATGAGCCACGGCGCAGTGATGTCAAAATCAGAAGCTCAAGGTGCCCATTTGGTAACAGTATTGGGTGAAGTGCCTGAAAAAACATTGGATTTGTTTTTAAAGTCTGTCCGTTGGAAATCTCAATAACAAGACAAGGATATGAATTACATGATTTCGAGAGTATTGAATGTTCGACACGGTTTATTCGCAGCCTTGATGGGTGTAATGCTCGGCCTGATGCCGCTTGAGCCCGTTCACGCGGCCGCTCGCGACTTGCCGGATTTTTCTGATCTGGTTGACCGGGTTGGCCCTGCGGTTGTGAATATTCGCACCACTCAAAAAATCAGCCAGAATCGTTCCGGAGGGCCAGGTTTTCCGGGCATGGATCCCAATGATCCGTTTTTCGAGTTCTTCCGCCGTTTCATGCCGCCCGGCACGCCCATGCCTGGAATGCCTCCGCAGGGTCGTGGTGGTCAGCCGATGCCTGACCGAGAAGTTCCCAGTGGCGTGGGTTCCGGTTTTGTGATTGATGCCGAAGGCTACTTACTGACCAATCATCACGTTGTAGATGGAGCTGAGTCCATCATTGTGACGTTTCCGGACAAGCGGGAGTTCAAGGCCAAGGTGATTGGATCAGACCAGCGCACCGATGTGGCTCTGGTCAAAATTGAAGGCAAAGGTTTTCCAGTGTTGAAAATTGGAAACATGGCCAATACCAAAGTGGGGCAGTGGGTGGTTGCAATTGGCTCGCCTTTTGGCTTGGAAAATTCTGTGACTGCGGGAATTGTGAGTGCCAAGGGCCGAGACACTGGAGAATACTTGCCCTTTATTCAAACTGATGTGGCGGTAAATCCAGGAAACTCGGGTGGTCCTTTGTTGAATCTGGAAGGTGAGGTGATCGGGATCAACTCGCAGATTTACAGCCGCACCGGTGGTTTTATGGGTATTTCTTTTGCGATCCCCATCGATGAAGCCATGCGGGTTGCCAAACAGTTACGCGAAACCGGTAAGGTCAGCCGTGGTCGAATCGGTGTAGGTATTGGTGAAGTCGATAAAGAGGTGGCCAAGGCGCTTGGACTGGATTCGGCCGTTGGTGCCTTGGTGGGCTCCGTTGGTAAAGACAGCCCGGCCGATAAAGCGGGTGTGATCGCTGGCGACATTATTTTACGCTTTGATGGCAAGAAGGTTGAAAAAGCATCTGACTTGCCTCGTATTGTTGGCGACACGAAACCGGGCTCCAAGGTGAGCATGGTGCTGTGGCGCAAAGGCGGCGAGAAAGCAGTCACCATCACAGTGGGCGAATTTGAAACCGAGACTGCAAAGGCTACACCTCCAGCCGCAGAAAAGCCTAAGCCCATCGAAACAGACAAGCTTGGTTTGACTGTGACTGACCCCACGGCTGAAGAAAAGAGCAGCTTGGGCTTGGAGAGTGGAGTAATCGTGCGTAACTCGACGGGCTTGGCCGCCAATGCAGGTGTCGTTCCGGGTGATGTCATCTTGAGAGTAGGGCGCACCGACGTGATTTCTGCAAAACAGTTCGCCGAACTGGTGAAATCGATTCCAAAAGGGCAGTCTGCACCGCTCTTGGTTAAGCGCGGTGAAAATTCTTTCTTTGTCGTTATTACACCCTGATTAAGCCTGGTCTCGGCCAGCCTTGGCGCAGACCGTCGAAAATTGCTGTGAAGCAAGGCTTGATCAGGTAAAATGCACTGTTACCACGTTTTTTTGGGGGCCGAGAAGGCCCCATTTTTATGATACCGATGCAGCACATTCGAAACTTTTCAATCATCGCCCACATCGACCATGGGAAATCCACTCTGGCTGACCGTCTGATCCACAAATGCGGTGGCCTCAGTGATCGCGAAATGGATGCCCAAGTTCTCGATTCCATGGACATTGAACGAGAACGCGGCATTACGATCAAGGCACAAACAGCGGCGCTCCATTACAAGGCAAAAGATGGCAATACCTATTTGCTCAATCTGATTGACACGCCAGGGCACGTTGATTTCTCTTATGAGGTCAGCCGTTCATTGTCTGCTTGTGAAGGTGCGTTGTTGGTTGTGGATGCGTCGCAAGGTGTAGAAGCGCAAACCGTGGCCAATTGCTACACTGCCATCGAATTGGGTGTTGAGGTGTTGCCCGTACTCAACAAAATTGACTTGCCACAAGCTGATCCTGAAAACGCAAAGTCTGAAATCGAAGACGTAATCGGTATTGATGCATCTGGTGCGATTGCCATTTCAGCCAAAACCGGCTTCGGCATCGAAGATGTATTGGAGTTGGTGGTTAACAAGGTTCCGCCAGCACGTGGGAGCAAAGATGAGCCATTGCAGGCTTTGATCATTGACAGTTGGTTTGACAACTACGTTGGTGTTGTCATGCTGGTGCGCGTCATCAATGGCGTTCTTAATCGCAAAGACAAAATCAAACTCATGGCCACCGGCGACACCTACATAGCCGATGATGTGGGCGTGTTTACACCCAAATCGATTGCGCGTGATTCATTGTCCGCAGGCGAGGTGGGCTACATCAATGCGGGCATTAAAACTCTGGAAAGTGCCAAGGTGGGTGATACCGTCACTTTGGCGGGTAAACCAGCAAGCAAGCCTTTGCCTGGGTTTAAAGAAGTGCAGTCACAAGTGTTTGCGGGCCTGTTTCCTGTTGAATCCAACCAATATGAAGCCTTGCGCGAGGCGTTGGATAAATTGCGTTTGAATGATGCTGCATTGAACTACGAACCCGAAGTGTCGCAAGCTCTTGGATTTGGTTTCCGATGCGGTTTTCTAGGCATGTTGCACATGGACATTGTTCAAGAGCGCCTGGAACGAGAGTTCGACATGGATTTGATCACCACCGCGCCCACGGTGGTGTACGAAGTGGTTCAGCGTGATGGCACAGTGATCAACGTCGACAACCCGTCAAAAATGCCCGATCTCAGCAAGATTGACGACATTCGTGAACCGATAGTGACTGTGAATCTGTTGATGCCACAGGAATATGTTGGTTCGGTGATGACTTTGTGTACAGGGCGGCGAGGCACACAAACGAATATGGTGTATCACGGCAGACAGGTTCGTTTGACATTCGAGATGCCCATGGCAGAAATCGTGCTCGACTTCTTTGACAAGCTGAAATCGACATCGCGTGGCTATGCGTCGATGGATTATGCGTTTAAAGAATATCGTTCAGCTGACATTGTTAAAGTGGACATGTTGATCAATGGCGAAAAGGTTGATGCATTGTCGATCATGGTCCACCGTGGCAACTCCGTGTACAGGGGGCGTGCAGTGGCGGGAAAAATGCGTGAAATTATTTCCCGTCAAATGTTTGACGTGGCCATTCAAGCGGCCATTGGAGCGAATATCATTGCCCGTGAGACCGTCAAGGCATTGCGTAAAAACGTGTTGGCCAAGTGTTATGGCGGCGATATTTCCCGTAAGAAAAAACTTCTCGAAAAACAAAAAGCGGGCAAGAAACGCATGAAACAAGTGGGCAACGTTGAAATTCCACAGGAAGCGTTCTTGGCCATCCTTCAGGTGGAAGACAAATAGCAATGAATTTTTCCCTCGTTCTTTTTCTGTTGGTGTTATTCACCGGCTTTTTCTATTGTTTGGATTTGCTGGTCTTCAAACCGAAAAGGCGCTTGTTGGCTGAAGAGGCGATGTCGAATGCCGCTGTCAATGGTGATTTAAGTGGTGATGCCGCGCGAAAATTACGCAATCACTACATGAAGCAACCGCTTTGGCTTGAATACAGCGCCAGCTTCTTTCCAGTCATTTTGTTTGTGTTTGTGCTTCGTTCATTCATCGTAGAGCCTTTTAAAATTCCTTCGGGCTCGATGATCCCAACGCTGCAAATTGGCGATTTGATCTTGGTGAACAAGTTCACCTACGGCATTCGATTGCCCATCATTGACAAAAAAGTCATTCCTTTAAACGATCCCCAACGCGGCGATGTCATGGTTTTTCGTTATCCACTGGACCCATCGCTTGATTACATCAAGCGTGTGGTGGCTGTGGGCGGCGATGTTGTTGAATACCAGAACAAGCGCTTGTCAATCAACGGCACGCCTTTGCCTGTGGAAGAGTTGGACAAGTACTATGACCCCAACCTGTTTAGTTATTCCCTGCAGTATCGCGAAACGTTAGGCGGAAAAGATCACTTGGTGTTAAATGATGAAGAGGCTCCTCCTTACGTCGTGGGCGCCCAAAACTTCCCTTACCGTGATCGGTGTAAATACGATGTAACTGGCTTTCGTTGTACGGTGCCAGATGGTCATTACTTCATGATGGGCGATAACAGGGACAATTCAAGTGATAGCCGTATCTGGGGCTTCGTGTCGGATGATCAAGTGGTTGGCAAAGCTTTTCTGGTGTGGATGAATTTCAATGATTTTTCCCGCATTGGTCTTTTCCATTGAAATTTAATGGAGATTTGACATGGCAGATTCCAGATTATCTGAATTACAAACGGCTTTGGGTTACCAGTTCAAGAACACTTCTTTGCTGAACGTCGCACTGACTCACCGCAGCTTTTCCAGCGCGCACAATGAACGCCTGGAGTTTCTGGGTGATAGCGTGCTGAACTGTGCGGCTTCAATTCTTTTGTTTCAAGCGCACCCCGATATGGACGAGGGTAAGTTGTCGCGGGTGCGATCGCACTTGGTCAAACAAGATTGCCTCGCGACCATCGGCCGTGGCCTTAAACTTGAATCTTTTTTGGCGCTGGGTGCAGGCGAGCTTCGAAGCTCGAAAAGCATCAAGGACAGCATTGTGGCTGACGCCTTGGAAGCGGTGTTTGGAGCAATACTACTGGATTCCAATTTTCAGGAAGCCTGCGACTGTGTGACACGTTTGCTCACTCCAGTGATGCTGGAAACTCCGATTGAGTCGATGGGTAAAGACCCCAAAACCCGCTTGCAGGAACTGTTGCAAGGCAAGCGCCTGAAGTTGCCCACTTACCGTGTGTTGGTGGAAGGGGGTACGTCTGTCAGTCCACAGTTCAAGGTGGAGTGTTCAATTGAAAGCCTAGAGATCACCATGGTAGGGCAGGGGCATTCACGACGTCTCGCTGAACAACAGGCCGCCCAGGCCGTTCTTATCGAAATATTGGAAAGGGAGTATTCTGATCCTAACCAAGCTAGCAGGAGGCAGTAACAATGCCTGAATCCAAGTGCGGCGTAATTGCCGTGGTGGGGCGCCCCAATGTGGGCAAATCCACACTGATGAACGCGATGATTGGCGAGCACTTGTCGATCACCTCATCAAAGCCACAGACCACCAGACACCGTGTATTGGGGGTCATGACCGAGCCGGTCGATGAAGTGCCTACGCAGTTCATTTTCGTAGATACCCCGGGTTTTCAAACCAAACACTCCAACGCGCTGAACAAAACCATGAACCGGGCTGTGTTAACGGCCCTGGCAGATGTGAATGTAATTCTCTGGGTGATTGAGCAAGGCAAGTTATCTGGCCCGGATCTCAAGGTTTTGGAGCTTTGCCCCAAAGGCGTTCCTTTGGTGGCTGTTGTGAACAAAGTGGATCTTCTTGAAAAAAAGAACGATATGTTGCCATTTTTACAAAAAATTGGCGAACTCCGTGATTTTGATGCCATCGTACCGGTGAGTGCGCAAGGCACCAGGAATGTGGAAAGTCTGAAAAAGGCAGTCTCTGATTTGTTGCCTTCTCAGCCTTTTTTCTACGATGAAGACACCCTGACCGACAGACCCGAGAAGTTTCTTGCTGCTGAACGCATCCGGGAGAAATTGTTTCGACTGGTTGGAGACGAGCTGCCGTACACCTGCACTGTAGTCATTGATAAATTTGAAATTGAGGATGATCGACGAGTGATTTACGCATCCATCCTTGTCGATCGACAATCGCACAAAGCCATGATCATCGGCAAAGGCGGCGAGAAACTCAAGCGCATTGGCTCAGAAGCTCGGCAGGACATGGAGCGGCTGTTTGGTGGACGTGTACACCTTGAAACCTGGGTGAAGGTACGAAGCGGCTGGGCCGACAACGCCACGTTGCTCCAAAGCCTGGGGTATGAGTAACACCCGTTCAATCAATGATGTGGCCTATGTACTGCATGGTGTGCCGTACAAGGAAACCAGTCTGATCTGTGAGTTGTTTTGTCGTGAACATGGGCGCTTGCCTGTGGTGGCCAAAGGCGCAAAACGTCCACATTCGGGTTTAAGGCCGGTGTTGGTCAGTTTTCAGCCCTTGTCGGTTCGGTTCACGGGCAAGGCTGAGGTGAAAACCTTGACTCATGCCGAATGGCAGGGGGGGCAAATGGCTCCCGATGGCAAGGCTCTGTTTGCGGCGTATTACCTCAACGAATTGTTGATGCGCGGCCTGGGTCGAGAGGATTCGCATGTTGAGCTTTTTGATTTGTATCAAGAAACCCTGCTCGGTTTGAGTCATGGCCAAGATATGAACGTGTGTGTTCGACGTTTTGAGGTGGGGTTATTGAAGACACTTGGTTATGGTCTGGATTGGTCTGCTGACTCCTCTGGACGCGCCATAGACCTCAATGAAGAATATGCTTGGGTTGAAGAACAGGGTTGGGTTTCCCCAAGTGGGGGAGGGGTCGCATTCTCCGAGAACAAAAACGTTAAAAACTGTGTCAAAGGTGAGATTATTACGCTGGTTCATCATGGCCAGTGGTCTAAAACCGTGGCCAGTGCGTTGAAACCAGTTACTCGTCGATTGTTGGTGGCGCACGTGGCACCCAATGGCTTGTTGTCTAAAGTCTGGATGGAGCATTTGTTAAAAATATGATTGAACTTGGCGTAAATATTGATCACGTGGCGACCATTCGACAGGCACGACGGGGGCATGAGCCTGACCCATTGCGTGCTGCGCTGTTGGCGGAGGAATACGGTGCCGATGCAATCACAGTGCATGTGCGTGAAGATCGGCGGCACATGCAAGATGAGGATGTGCGTCGAATTCGCCCACAAATCAGTACTCGTTTGAATTTTGAGTGTGCTGTTGTAGAGGATATGATCCGCTTGGTGGAAGAAATTCAACCCCACGATGTATGTTTCGTGCCTGAACGACGCGAAGAAGTGACCACCGAGGGTGGTCTCGACGTAGTGGGCGGGTTTCATCTGATAGCGCCTGCGGTTGATCGTTTGAAAGCCCAAGGGATGCGTGTTTCTTTATTCATCGATCCCGACATGGCGCAAATCGAAGCCGCTTTAAAGTGCGGCGCTGATGCAATTGAGCTTCACACCGGACGATATGCCCACGCGCAGGGGTCAACCCTCGATGTGGAATTGTCCAGAATTCGTAAAGCTGCAGATTTTGGAGCGGCTGAGGGCCTTCGTGTGAATGCGGGTCATGGCCTAAATTATGACAATGTACAAGCCATTGCAGCGATTGAAACCATCGCTGAGTTGAATATCGGGCACAGCATTGTGGCAAATTCAGTGTTCATGGGATGGGAGGCCGCAATTAAACGCATGAAAGAATTGATGGTGACTGCAAAACTGGAAGCAATCAGACCGAGGTGACCATGATCAGCGATGTTCTGGGCTTGGGCTGTGACATTCTGGAAGTAGAAAGGCTTGAAAATCTTCTTCGCAAAGGCCGGGAAAGCCTGTTGAAACGCGTGTTGACGCCGTCTGAGATGACAGAATACCAGCGCAGGACAGACAAATCATACAGCCGTGGAAACCTGTTTCTAGCCACTCGTTATTGCGCGAAAGAAGCGTTTTCCAAGGCCTTGGGTACAGGAATTGGCGAAGCTTTCTCTTTTCAGGATTTGTCGGTATTGAATGAAACAAACGGTCAACCTAAGTTGCTGTATTCAGACCGTTTGGGGCAGTGGATGGCTCAGCAAAATGCTTTTGCCAAAATTTCGATCAGCGACGAACAAAATTACGTAGTATCAACTGTTATTATTTATATAAAACAATAGTTTATTAGGGGTTTTGAGAAGGTATGTTAGGTCCATTTATCGTTGGTTTAAGCGGCTTGACTCTTAGTTCGGAAGACATTGCGCGCATTCGTAGCCCCTATGTTGGCGGTTTGATTCTGTTTTCAAGAAATTTTGAAAGCAGGGCTCAACTGATTGATTTGGTTGACTCTATTCGTCAATCGGGTGGTGTCAACAAACCTGTTTTTGTTGATCATGAAGGCGGCAGAGTACAGCGGTTTAAAGCTGGTTTCACTCACATTCCCCCCATGCGAGTCATTGGTGAACTTGCCCAAAAAGATCTCGATGAGGGCCTTGCCTTGGCCAGAGCCGCTGGTTTTGTCATGGCGGCTGAATTGCGAGCCTGTGGCATTGACATGAGTTTTGCGCCAGTTCTTGACTTGGACTGGGGCCACAGCGAAATCATTGGCGATCGCGCATTTGGTGCGTCTTCACGCCTGGTTTCCCAGCTTGGCGGGGCGGTAATGAATGGGATGATTTTGGCTGGCATGCAAAATTGTGGGAAACACTTTCCTGGTCATGGTTGGGTAACCGCAGACAGTCATCTGGATTTACCTGTAGACACTCGTTCGCTGCAAGATATTTTGAAAAATGACGCTTTGCCTTACCAGTTGAATGGTACGTTGAACATGGCCAGTGTGATGCCGGCACATGTGGTGTATCAGAAGGTCGACCCTAAGCCAGCTTGCTTTTCCAGCTTCTGGATTCAAGAGGTCTTGCGTGTGCAGCTTGGCTTTGATGGTGCAGTGATCAGTGACGATCTCGACATGGTCGGAGCTCACGGTGAAGGCGACATATTAAGCCGGGCCAGTGCTGCGCTTCGTGCGGGTTGCGATGCAGTGTTGTGTTGTAACGATTTCGAAGCAATCGACCGATTGATTTCAAACCCGGTACCAGAGGCGAGTGAAGGTCAAGAGCTTCGCCACCGGCGTTTAGAGCGCCTGCTGGGCATCGATCAAAATATCAATTGGAACACACTGCCACAGTGTTATCGGTATCAGGCCGCTCTTGAAAGACTGAGCCATTGTTGATTCGATTTTGTTTACGCAGCAGAGAATAAAAAAGCCGCCTTTTTAGGCGGCTTTTTAATGCGCTCAATACTAAACCAATTATTTGATTTTGGCGCTGTTGAACAACTTCTCTTGATAGGCTTCCCACTTGTCATTGATCATGCGCTGCTCCAATTGAGGGCGAATTTCTTCAAGCGCGGGTGGGGTGGCTTGTCGTGTGTCAGCCAGCAAAATAACGTGATATCCAAACTGGCTTTGAACCGGGGTTTTGGTGTATTCACCTTTTTTGAGGTCAACCATGGCCTGCGAAAACTCTGGAACAAAGCTGTTGGGGTTGGCCCAATCCAGATCACCACCATTGGCGGCCGAGCCAGGGTCTTTGGATTCCGCTTTGGCCAAATCTGCAAACTTTGAACCTTTGTTCAACTTGGCAATGATGGCTTTGGCCTGATCTTCTGTTTCTACCAGAATATGGCTTGCCCGGAATTCGCTGCCACCCATCATCTCAGTGATTTTCTTGTAGGTGTCCTGAACTTCGGCGTCAGTCACGCTGGTGTTTTTAAAAAAATCTTCACGCAGCGCGTTTGCCAGGATGGCCTGATTCATCATTTGAATCTGGTACTTTACTTCTGGCTGGCTGCCCAAGCCTTTCTTGACGGCTTCTTGCTTCATCACTTCCTGATTGATCAATTCTTGCCGAATGGTGGCTCGCATTTCAGGTGAAGAGGCTTGCCCACGTTTGACCTGCTCGGCAACGATGAAATCGACCAACGCGCTGGAGATTGCCTGGCCATTCACGGTGGCGGCGTTTTGTGCCATGGCAGGTGCGGCAAACGCCAGTGTCAGGGCTAAACAACTTGCTTTGATTGTAGTTTTCAACATAACAGTAACCTTGTCTCTTTGATAATTAATACGGTGGCTTTCAGCGGACGTCTTCTGTTGCGTCGATCGCCAAAGCATGGATTTCCTTGCGCATCCAATCTGCCAAGGCATCATACACGAGACGATGACGCGCTAACGTTCTCAGTCCGTTGAAGCGCTCAGACTTCAAACGCACTCGATAGTGTCGCCCCCCATCTTTTGCGCCTTCGTGCCCGGCATGCAGATGGGATTCATCCACCACTTCGACCTGTTGTGCATTCAGCTCGGTTTCCAGCCTTCGCTTGATGTCTTCACTGCTAACCATGCCTTATTGAGCCTCGCTGCTTTGTTTCATGTGTTTTGAGATGTAAAACCCTTGTGCCAACACAAAAATAAGCGTTGCACCCAGGGAGCCAAACAATTTGAAATCAACCCAAATATCGGTCGAAAACGTGTAGGCGACCACAATATTGAGAACGGCCATCAAGACAAAAAAGCTGACCCATGCCCACAATAAATTAGCCCATGCTTTGGCTGGCATATCGATTTGCGCTTTCATCATCAGTTCGATCGGGTTGCGCTTGAACAGGTAGGCGATCAGGAAGCCCGCGGCCATGGCCAAATACAGCACAGTGGGTTTCCATTTGATGAACGTTTCGTTTTGCAGAACCAAGGTTGCTCCACCGAATACGATGATCAGTGCCAAACCAATCCACTGCATGTTTTCTACTTTCTTACCGGTGGCTTTTTGATAAACAATCTGCAGCAAAGTGGCAAAAATTGCTACCACGGTGGCTAGCAAAATAGGCAGTTGAGTGGTTTGAATGTCGGCGTTCGACACGCTGCCCAGAATGGGCTGCATGAACGCTTGTGCCTGTTCTGGGTTTGCGCCAGCCCATTTGAAGCTGACAAAGAAAAGCACGATGGGCAAAAAATCGAGTAACAGTTTCATAAAGTAATTTTGATAGGCGTGTTTGGCAAAAAGGTGGCTCAGTTTACAGGCTGGGCCTGCAAAGCTATGGGCTTGTATTCATGAGGAGCAACTCAGGACGAGTTCCTGCGCCCACTGGGGTGGCTGCTCCGTGTATTTGGCCTGCAGTGCATTTTCGTCGAACGGAGTAGACAACGCTTCGAACAAACCGTTCAATTCATTCAATTCCCCTTGCTGCGCCTGTTCAATAGCTTGTTGCAACAGGTGGTTTCTGAGTACGAAAGCCGGGTTCACAGCATTCAGGTGAGTCACCCAATCGTGATTGGGCAACGGATTGTGCTGAGCCAGTTCATGCCATTGGTCCAACCATTGTGATGCGTCATGAATTTGATTTTCGTCGCCCAATTTGAATTCGAAAAAAGGGCTTTGCTGCCATTTGGCAAGATTGAGATTGGCTTTTTCCTTTGGGTTCAACGCATTCAGTGAGCGGAAAAACCGAGTGAAATCAATTTTGTGGGTGTGCAGCAACTTCAAAGTGTTTTCGATCAACGCATCCACGGCGTTTTGCTCCAACTCCTCGCCGGCCAGGCCAAGCTTCTTCATGAACAAATTGCGGTGCGCGTGCTGAAATTCATCGGCGAATGCATCCAGCGCGGTTTGCAATTGTTCTTTACTGTTGGGCAATAAAGGGCTAAGCGCCTGCGCAAGCGCATACAGGTTCCAGTGAGCAATGCGTGGTTGATTGCGGTAGCTGTACCGGCCTTGGTGGTCAGAGTGATTGCAAATGTGGTCGATGTCAAAAGCGTCAATGAAACCGAAAGGGCCATAGTCTATGGTCAAACCCAGTAAAGACATGTTGTCGGTGTTCATGACTCCGTGGCAAAAGCCAACGCTTTGCCACTTTGCGACCATGGTGGCTGTTCGCTGAATCACCTGTTGAAGCCAGTTCATCAGCCCCTGAGCAAAGCTTGTGTCGGAGTCGCCCAGTTGTATGTCGGGGTGATGTTGCTCAATGTGCCAAGTCAAAAGCGTACGCAAGGCGTCCAGTTGATTCGTGTAGCAAAAGTATTCAATGTGCCCGAATCGCAGAAAACTCTCGCTCACCCTGCACACCACAGCGGCCGTTTCAGTCGTTTCCCGAAATACTGGGTCGAAGCTGCCCGTCAGGCTCAGCGCACGCGTGGTGGGAATTCCCAAGGCATGCATGGCCTCTGATGCCAGATATTCCCGAATGGAACTTCGCAAGACGGCGCGCCCATCCGCGTGCCGGGAGAAGGGTGTTGGGCCGGCACCTTTAAGTTGCAATTGGCGGTACTGTTTGCCTTTGCGGATTTCCGCAAGCATGAGCGCACGCCCATCACCAAGCTGGGGAACGAACACGCCAAATTGATGTCCGCAATACACAGAGGCCAAGCTGGGGTAATCTGGCCATTGATGCTGCCCCGACAGTGTCTCCACGCCCCTTTGGGTGCGCAAATCAGCGGGGTTCAGCCCGATGTGGTCTGCCAGCTGTTCGTTCAAATGCAACAAACCAGGGGGCGTGCGCAATGGGGTTGGGGGCACCTGAAACACATAAGGTTTACCCAAACTCGCGTATTCTTGAACCAAAATAGAATCATGGTTATGAAACAAGGCTTAGTCCTGAAGTATAGTTTCGTAAAACAACACTACCATTGTAGTCGGGGAATCAGATCGGACCAATGGTTGAACTGGAGGAGAGTAGACAAATGCAAGGTTTGATGATGAATATGCCCTTACTGGTTTCGTCGGTGATGGAGCATGCAGAACGACACCACCCCCATGTGGAAATTGTATCGCGACGCACAGAAGGTGACATTCACCGCACCACCTATGGCCAAGTGGCCAAACGCGCTAAACAATTGGCCAATAAACTGACTGAAGTGGGTGTCCAGCAGGGTGAAAACATTGCAACCTTGGCCTGGAATGGCTATCGACATCTGGAAATTTACTACGCTGTGTCAGGCATGGGTGCGGTGGTTCACACATTGAATCCGCGTTTGTTTCCCGAACAGCTGATTTACATCATCAACCACGCCAAAGACACCACTGTGTTCTTTGATTCGACCTTTGCGCCATTGGTTAAAGCCATTGCATCATCGTGCCCAACTGTAAAACGCTGGGTACAGATGTGTGATGAATCGGCCATGCCCAAAGAACCCGCAGTGGATGGCGTATTGAATTACGAGCAGTTCATCGCGGGTGCTTCGGATCAGTTTGTGTGGCCCCAAATTGACGAAAACGAGGCATCTGGCCTGTGTTACACCTCGGGTACCACAGGCAATCCGAAGGGTGCTTTGTATTCCCATCGTTCAACCGTGTTGCACGCCATGGCCGCTTGTACGCCCGACGCGTTGGGGCTAAGCAGCCGTGACACCATTTTGCCTGTGGTACCAATGTTTCATGTGAATGCCTGGGGCATTCCATACATTGCTGCCATGGTAGGCGCAAAAATGGTGATGCCGGGCGCAGCCCTGGATGGCGCATCCATCTATGAATTGCTTGAAACTGAAAAGGTGAATTTCTCAGCGGGTGTACCAACAGTGTGGCTTGGCTTGTTGAATCATGTTCAAAGTAATAAGTTGAAGTTCAATTATTTCAACCGCACGGTGATTGGTGGCTCAGCCGCACCGGAATCCATGATCAAAGCACTCAATAGCCTCAATGTAGAAGTGATTCACGCTTGGGGCATGACCGAGTTGTCGCCACTTGGTACTGTGTGCCGCTTGAAACCACAACACGCAGACCTTTCGCTGGAAGAGCAGCAGAAGATCATGCAAAAACAGGGCACAGCAATTTTTGGCGTTGACATGAAAATTGTGAACGACGATGGCGATGAATTGCCATGGGATGGGGAGGCTTTTGGCGATTTGCTGGTGCGCGGGCACTGGGTGGTTTCAAGCTACTACGGTGGCGAGGGTGCCAAAGCCTTTTCAACGGATCGAGATGGCAAACTTTGGTTTTCAACCGGGGACGTGTCGAAGATTAACCCTGAAGGCTTCATGCAGATCACCGACCGCAGCAAAGACGTGATCAAATCCGGCGGCGAATGGATCAGTTCAATCGAATTGGAGAACGTGGCCATGGCTCACCCGGCGGTCAATGAAGCTGCGGTGATTTCGGTGTATCACCCTAAATGGGATGAACGGCCCCTGTTGGTGGTTGTTCTCAAAAAGGATGCTGAGGTCAGCAAAGAAGAATTGCTGCAATTTTATGAAGGGAAAGTGGCCAAATACTGTTTGCCCAATGATGTGGCGTTTGTGGATGAATTGCCGCACACCGCAACTGGTAAAATTCAGAAATTGAAATTGCGTGAGCAGTTCAAGGATTATCAGTTGCCCAGTTGAAGGCCTTTTTTGGCAAGGCTGGGGGTTTTTTGACTTTTTTGAGATGTATTTTTGATGATCAAGCACATTGTGATTTGGCAATTGAAGGACGAAGCGCTGGGCAACACCAAGGCGCAAAACATGGCCTTGGTGAAGGAAAAGCTGATGGCGTGCGCCAACGTGGTGCCCGGCATTGTGGATTTTGAGGTGGGCCTGGGTGGCCAGGGCCTTGAATGCACTTATGACGTTGTTTTGTACTCAACTTTTGAGAACAAGGCCGCTCTGGATGCCTATCAGGTTCATCCTGAGCACGAAGCAATCAAGTCGTTCATCGGTGAGGTTCGAAGCGCCCGCCAGTGCATGGATTACGAAGTGTAATAACTCCTTGGGGTTTAGCGGGCGGCCAGTTCAAATTGAACAGTGCGCCGCCCGGTTTCTTTTCCCTCGGAATCAAAGCTCACCTCGGTGAAGCATAGCGTTGAATGCGCATCAACAGTAATCACTGCGCTGGAACGCGTTCCGTAGGCCGGCGACACAATTTTTCTGGCTGACAGCATTTTTTCCCATTCATAAGGCACGCCCGTGTTGGGCAAAGCCTCGTCTGGTGCTTGACTGGTGTCTGCGAGTAGGGTGAGAAGGCGCTCTGTAAACTCAGCGATGTATGGTTGGCGCTCAAGGTCATCGAGCACACTGCTCAAACCGTTTTTCAGCGATGTGGTTTTTGGCCACTTCGACATCAAGCTCCCGTTGGACAGTGCGTGAATGCCAGGCATAAGCCTCTGGTTTGAATCGCCATTTTGGTCCATGTGTTGATTGGTGCTGTAGCACAGGTTCTGATGAATCAAATTGCCTTGAATCAGGTTGTATCCACTGTACTGTCTGGCTTCAGCGGGATTGAGATCAAGCGGTTCAATCAACGCCTTTGTCACCAGTTCTCCGCGTGAGGGAGCATCCTTTCTGTTCAGGCTGGCGTTTCTCACGTTGGTGAGTAAGGCGAAACGACCTTGTTCACTTACACCCAGCCACGTTCCTTCCGATTGCAAATCTTTACCTGCGTAAATCGGTACACCATGAACAGACCAGTGATGAAGCGGGGCAGTGGGGCGGTTGTGAAATTCGTCCCTGTTGGCCACGCAAACAAACGGAAAGTACGGGCTGGATTGAATTGCAACGGCTGCCAAGCACATGTCAAAGCACCTTCACGGGCTTGAACAATTCAACATGCCGTTGGGGCAGGCCGGCCAGCGCAGAAAAGTGCTGGGCCACCAGTTGATTGAACCGGGTTGTGAACTCGACTGTGTCAATATCCTGCCCCTCTACGGGGGTAATCACCTCCATGAGCGTGTAATACGGCTTACCTTCTTCTTCCCTTTGGTACAGCTGGCCTTGTGCCAAGCCGTCAATGGCCAAGTCAGCCATCAACGCGGTTGCGCAGCGCAAGCCTGTTTCAATTTCCGGCTTGGGTATGCGGTAGTAAACAAACAGTTGTGTTTTGCCCATGTGGTTGACTTCATTGGCCCGTTTATGCAGTTTGCTCAAACTGGTTGCCTTTCTGATGCACATCGTATGGGGGCGGGGTAATCACTAGGGAAAGTGCGGTGTTGTCGCTTTTAATATAGAACTTCGCATTCGGATTTTCGGCGTCGTCCACCTGCAATTCGACCATGAGATGCTGTTTTCCGTTCATGCTCACCTGGGTGATCACCAAGCCCGCCGGTTCATTGTCTTTGCCTTCCAGCCAAACATCAGCACCTGGATTCACTACGTCATTCAGATCCATCGTGGCCTGAAAAGCACGGCGTTTAACCTTGCCCAGGTAATGGCTTCGCGCCACCACCTCTTGCCCAGGGTAACAACCCTTGCTGAAGCTGACCCCCCCAAACAGATCGAAATTAATGGTTTGTGGCACAAACATTTCAACTGTGCTTTTCTGAATGTAGGAAATACCCAGTTGTTGCAAACAAAATTCAAAAGCGTCATCGGCCTCGCTTGCCACCGAAAGGCCACCGCTTTGCAGAATCGAGATGGTTGGCATGTTGCCCTGCAATGTGCGCAGCGATGCACTGGCCAGCGGTGTTTCACCCCACGCCACATGCATGGGTCTGGTTTGTTGGCCTGTATTTTCAAATGCAAGCGCGAATTCGGAGCGCGCATCGCGCACTTTGCATTTGCTGCGTAACACAAACATTGATAGGCGCTTGACCAGGGCTTCAATGGTGTCTTCACGGCACAGTAAAAACACTTGGTTCTCACGCCTGAGCATGAAAAAGCTTCCCAGCATGCGGCCTTTGGCCGTGCACAAGCCAGCCAGGCGCATCTGGCTTTCCGGCATTCCTGCAATGTCGTTACTCAATTGGGCTTGCAAAAATGTGATGGCGTCATCGCCTTCGACCACGATGACACCCCAACGTGACAGTACTTGTGCAGACATACGGCATTCCTAAAATCGGTTCAACAGAATTTTTTCGCTATCATGTAGGCGAATCTCCATATTGTAGTGCCATCTGATATGGTCTCGCTCTCCCAATCCTCTTGTGAAGAAACCTAACGTGCTCAAAGGCAAACAGAAAACCAAAAAAAAGGCCAGGAACTCAAGTGTGTTCAGGCACGCAGTCAATGTGTTCATTGCCATGTCTGGAGCGGTGTTTCTGGTCACTTTGAGCTTAGCGGTCATGGTGCTGTGGCCCATTGAACGCAGTCAGCTGCGAATAGACGCCCATGTCAGCAATGGCCTGTCCGCCAGGGCCATTGCGCAAGAGTTAAACGCCCAAGGTTTGAAAGTCAACGACACGCTGTTCGTTGCGATTGCCCGCCTCACCGGACGGGCGCAGCAGTTGAAAGCCGGTCGATATGAAATTCCCGCAGACATCAATACCTATGAACTGGTGGAGTTTCTAAGCATAGGGCAAGGAATTTTGAGCACAGTGGCCTTGATTGAAGGGCAAACAGCCCGTGCGTTGTTGGTCAAGCTGCGCGAGCAGGGCGATCTTGTTGATGATTTTCCAGGGATGAGCCAGCAACAGATTGCCCAAAAGCTTGAGGTACAAGGTGGGAGTCTGGAGGGTTGGATTTACCCCGATACGTACAAATATTCGCCCGGTTCTAAATTATCAGAGTTGTTAAGCCGGGCTATACGCCTTCAGCAACAGGAACTGGATAAAGCGTGGGCATCCCGAAGCCCTGAAAGCCCGCTGGAAACCCCATACGACATGTTGAAACTGGCATCCATTGTTGAAAAAGAAACAGGCTTGGCCAGCGACCGTGGCAAGGTGGCCAGCGTATTTGTCAATCGCCTGCGAGTTGGTATGTTGTTGCAAACTGACCCAACCGTGATATATGGCGTTGGCGAAGATTTTGATGGTAACCTGACCAAGAAGCACCTTCAAACCGACACGCCGTACAACAGCTACACGCGTGCTGGCCTGCCACCCACCCCGATTGCGAACCCGGGGCGCGCAGCGTTGAAGGCCACTGCAAACCCTGAGACAACGCCTTATTTCTATTTTGTGGCCAAAGGCGATGGTGCAAGCTACTTCAGTAAAAACTTGAACGAACACAACAACGCCGTGCGCAAGTACATTCTTAAGCGGTGAAACCACATGAAAAAAACCAGAACTGGGCATTTAATCAGTTTTGAAGGTGTCGACGGTGCGGGTAAATCCACGCACATCGCCCGAGTGAAAGCGCATCTCGAAGAACTCGGTGTGGAGTGTATTCAAACCCGCGAACCCGGTGGCACGCCAGTGGGTGAAGCCATTCGGGAACTCGTGTTACACCACGAAATGGATGTCAACACTGAACTATTGTTGATGTATGCAGCCCGCAGACAACACGTGGTGCAAACCATTGCACCGGCGATTGAGCGCGGTGCATGGGTCATCACAGACCGATTCGAAGACTCCAGTTTTGCTTACCAAGCCGGTGCCGGTGGCGCTAGCTGGGAGGCATGCCAGCAATTAAGCAAATGGGCTCTTCAAGGCTTTGAGCCATCCCTTACTTTTTTGTTTGATTTGCCCATTGAGGTGTCTCAGGCTCGGATTCGGGGTAGGGCAGACTCCAGCGACAAATTTGAGGAAAAGCCCACTGCATATTTTGAAGCGGTGCGCGCTGGTTTCATTAAACGCGCCCAATTGAGCCCCAGGCGCGTGCGCTTGATCAACGCCCAGCAAACAGAGGAAGAGGTCGGTCTGGCAGTCATGCTCGAACTGGAGAAATTCACACGCATTCATTGGCCGGTGAGTACAACATGACCGATGCAGCCCCATGGCTTTCAAGAACTGAAACGCGTTTGGCACAGTTGATGCAAAACACGACTGCGCCAACCTTGATACACGCCCACCAGCCACTGGGTTTGTATCAATTGGTCAATGAATACATTGCCAGGGCATTGTGCGAAACCAATGGGGCGCAACAGGCTTGCGGCCAATGCGCTGGCTGTCAAATGCGCTTGTCTGGCAACCACCCGGATTTGCGTTACCTGATGCCCCAATCAGTCGCACTGGATTTAGGCTTCAATGTTGAAATCAAAACAGGAGTTAAACCCAGCCAGGATATCCGGATCGATGATGTCAGGGATTTAAGCAATTATTTCAACACAGCAAGCAGCAGGGGCGCCTCCCGCTTTGTGGTTGTGTATCCTTTTGATCAAATGAACATCAATACCGCCAACGCGTTGCTGAAAACACTGGAAGAGCCGCCCAATGGGTTGCGTTTCGTCCTGGTGGGCGGTCGAATTGATAACCTGCTGCCCACCATTCGCTCGCGCTGCCAGGTTTTGAGTGTTCCAGTGCCCACAGTGGAGGAAAGCCGGCACTGGCTCGAAAAACAGGGCGTTGCACAAGCCGACGTGGTGCTTGGCTTGGCGATGAGCGACCCTTTCGAAGCGCTACGGCTGGCCAAACAGGCCACGGATCAACTGGAGTTGCGTAAGAAACTGCTGGACTGGTTGATCAGTCCTGAGCAACACGCAAGCCCCCCTGCAGGTTTGGAAAAAGTGGGGCTGCCAGTCATCCTGGAATTGTCGATGCGCCTGAGCCACGATTGTGTAGCCGTGTCCAACGGATTGAAATCAATGCATTTTCCGTGGGCCCAACCCAAATTGATGTGGGTCAAGGCAGTGGCTTTGCACAAACTGAGTACGCTGTATCAAACCCTGCAGACAGAGTTCAGATTGGCCACGCACCCAATTAACCCCCGTTTGGCGCTAGAGTATGTGGGTCAACAATGGCAAACTTTAACCAAGTGACCATCCACGCGATTAATTTTGAAACGGGCTGTGACGATGAGCAACAACATGACAACTGCAAATAGAAGTGGCAAGGACTCCCCAAGGCCCTGGATGCTTTCATTGGCCTTGCTGGATAGCGCCACCGCATCGAACCTGTACATGCCGTTTGTAAAGGGCGGTGGTGTGTTTGTGGAATCCGATAAGGATTACAACCTGGGTGACCCGGTTTTCGTGTTGCTGACTGTCGGTGATGAGTCTAAAAAATTCCCGATCAACGGCAAAGTGGTTTGGGTGTGTGGTGCCAACGCGCGCGGCGACAAGCCCCAAGGCATTGGAATTCAGTTTCCAAAAGACGACAGCGGGGAGGGCGCAAAGCTGGCAATCGAGCAAATGATAGGTAAAATGCAAAGTTCGATGAAAAAAACAGCAACTTTGTAGTGTTTACAGATTCACATTGCCATCTTGATTTTCCCGGCTTGATCGAACAACTGCCTGACCTTTTGCAGCGCATGGAGGCTGCGCAGGTGTCGCGTGCCCTGTGCATTTCGGTACAGCTGGAGGATTTTCCAAACGTTCATGCGCTTGCAACTGCTCACCACAACTTGTGGGCGACCGCTGGCGTGCATCCCGATTATGAAGACATCACCGAGCCCACCGTGGAGAAGCTGCTTGAATTGGCAGCGTTGCCCAAGGTGATCGGTATCGGGGAAACCGGCCTTGATTATTTCCGGCTGAAAGGAGATTTGACTTGGCAACGAAACCGCTTCCGGGTGCATTTGCAGGCAGCCAACGCATGCAATAAGCCTGTGATCGTTCACACACGAGCCGCTGGTGACGACACCTTGGCCATTTTGGCCGAAGAGGGTGTTCAGCACTGTGGCGGCGTGATTCACTGTTTCACCGAAACACTTGATTTTGCGAAAAAAGCGCTGGATTTGGGCATGTACGTGTCTTTCTCTGGCATTGTCAGCTTCAAGAATGCAGCTGATTTGCGTGAGGTGGCTCGATATGTGCCTCTCGACCGAATTTTGATCGAAACCGATTCGCCCTATCTGGCCCCGGTTCCACATCGCGGAAAAACCAACGAGCCCAGTTTTGTGCCGCATGTGGCCAAAGTCATTGCCGCAGAGAAAAACCTTGACATCAACGAAGTAGGGCTGCAAACATCACGCAACTTCGACCAGCTGTTCAGGCTGAATAGCACCGCGGCGGTGAACTGATGCGCAAGCTTTTCTTGGTGGCCATCGCAGTTTGCATCAGCGTGGCAACCTTGAATACCGCACAAGCCGGTGCCTACGAAGATTTCTTCCTAGCCATTCGATTTGATGATGAGCAACGGTTGCGAAACCTGCTTTTGCGCGGCGTAGACCCCAACAGCGTGAGCGAAAACGGCTTCTCAGCCATTGCTTACGCCGTTGTTGAGGACTCTCCAAAAGCACTTCAAACCTTGTTATTGGCCACGGGGCTGGATGTCAATGCCCCCGATGCTCGGGGAGACAGCGCCTTGATGACGGCTGCCGCACGGGACAAACCCTTGATGGTTGACATGTTGTTAAAGCATGGGGCTGTGCAGCGTGGGCATGGACAATGGACCGCCATGCACTACGCAGCGGCCTCGGGCTCAACTGAGAGTCTTTCCTTGTTGTTGCAAGCTGGTGGCTTGATCGATGTCTTGGCACCGAATGCCAGCACACCATTGATGATGGCAGCTCGGCAAGGCAAAGAGAACGCGGCTCGATTTTTACTGGCCGAAGGTGCAAACCCCGGCTTGGTGAATCAAGCCGGGTTCAATGCGGCCGGGTATGCGATGAAGGCTCAACGAAAAGCTTTGGCGTATGAAATCATGCGCCGGGAGAAAGCTTTGCGAAATGGCAGCCCTTGAGATATGGATTACAAACTGCCTGGGTTCACAATCACCACCCTGGATTGAAACCCGTCGATGATGTCCTTACCAGCAGCCATCGCTTGAATGGGCCAATCTGGATACAGCGCGCAAGCTACCAACGCGAAGAACATAATTTTGTACATGGTCATGAGCCTTTATAAAAATGTTTCACCTATGTACTTTTTCGGCAAGTTCGCGAGACAGAGCATAGTCACATTTGGTGGGGGTCACTCTGGGTAACCCATTGGAGGTGCGCTTTTATAAATGTCGCATAATTTATATTATGTAAACTAACACATGGGTAGCGTGGGCAGCGCATTAAAAGCGCGACTATTTGCACACAGTTGTAATGATTTTTTGCATAAATTTGTAAAGTGAAGTTGCTTTTTGCTTAATATTGTAAAGAAGCATTACTTTTGAGCAACATTCCACACTACTCCAACCGCTAAATCTATGCAAACTTCAGAA
>CAXRAE010000007.1:0-8848 GCA_964229025.1 Limnobacter sp.
GCGAATTCGCTGATGTTACACCACTATTTCCAGCGACACGGAGTTAACATTGATCGAAAATCCAATCCTCGAAAACAAACCTGCCGACACCCATCTTATGACGCAAAAACGCCTTGTAATACTCCGAACCATGTGGCTTGATGGCCCAAATATCTGGACCTATCGAAGTTGCATTGAAGCGTTGGTGGATATTCAAGAACTGGAACAATTCCCTTCCAACCTGTTGCCAGGATTTTACGAGCGATTAACGGCTTTGCTACCCGGTTTGGTTGACCACCGCTGTGGAATTGGCGAGCCGGGCGGTTTCCTCTTGCGGGTTCGCGAGGGCACTTACGCCGCCCATATGCTTGAACACATTGTGATTGAACTGCACACGCAAGCAGGCCTTGAAGTGGGATTTGGCAAAGCCCGAATGACCAGCAAGGAAGGCGTGTACAAAATGGTTTTTCGCACCCCAGACCCGGTAGTGGGTATGGCTTGTCTGGAGGCAGGTGTGCGCTTGTTGCACGCAGCCATCGAGGGGACAGAGTACGATTTGCAGGCCGAGCTGAAAGTGATCAAGCACCACTGCGACATGCACGGCCTGGGCCCCAGCACACAACATATTCTTGATGCGGCTTACGAGCGTCGAATTCCGATTGTTCGCCTTAACGACGGCAATTTGGTACAGCTGGGCCATGGGAACAAGCAACAGCGCATCTGGACTGCAGAAACATCCAAAACCTCAGCCATTGCAGAAGGCATTGCCGCCGACAAAGACCTTTGCAAGGAACTGCTGGCGCAATGCGGTGTACCCGTTCCCGAAGGTGAAATGGCCAAAAGCCCTGAACACGCCTGGGAAATTGCACAGGACATCGGCGTGCCTGTGGTTGTGAAACCCGTTGATGGTAATTGGGGGCGCGGTGTATCGCTTGAGCTGACCAAAGAAGAGGATGTAAAAAACGCCTGGCCACTTGCAGACAAGGAAAGCTACACCGGCGTTATTGTTGAAAAATTCATTCGCGGAACTGAGCATCGGGTTTTGGTGGTGAATTACCAGGTGGCGGCAGTATCACGTGGTGAATTGGTTCATGTGATGGGCGACGGAAAGTCAACCTTGCAAGAACTTTGCAATCAGCAAATCAATACAGATCCTCGTCGTGGTGAATCGGAAATTTTCCCCTTGCGCCCGGTCAACGTTGAAAAAAATCCGGCCGTATTTCTGGAAGTACAACGCCAGGGATACACAGCCACTTCCGTGATTGCAAATGGCGTAAAAGTGCTGATCGAACGCAACAGCAACGCTTCGGAAGATGTCACCGATTTGATTCACCCCGAAATTGCACGCCTGTGCTGCATGGCCGCGCGCGTTGTAGGCCTGGATGTGGCGGGTATCGACCTGGTCTGCGAGCATATCGATCAGTCCCCCAAGGGCCAATCACTGGCGGTGGTCGAAGTCAATGCAGGTCCTGGCTTGCTCATGCACATCAAACCTGCGAAAGGTCAGGCACGCAATGTGGGCAAACCGATTGTCGAATCACTTTTCCCGGGTGATGCCAACGGTCGAATTCCAACCATTTCCTATTCAGGCGGCCCCGAAATTGACGGCTTCGGCCCCGAACTCACTGAAATTCTTGAAGATCAGGGACACAAAGTGGGCTTGGCCTGCGACCAAGGTTTGGTGATGAACGGCCGCACCATCAACAAAGCCCCCTCAGCAAACTGGCAATCAGGCCGCAACTGCCTGATCAACAAGAATCTGGACACCTTGGTAATGCAGGTCAAGGCCAGCACCATTCTGTCTGAAGGCCTGCCCTACGACCGGTCAAGTCTGGCTGTGATTACCAGTCTGGGTGCCATGGAAGGGCTGGAAGAATGGGACATTCTCACCAAGGAACAACACTTCAATGTGATGCGCACCGTGATAGACCTGGTACTGGGCAGTGGCCACGCTGTTGTCAACGCAGACGAAGTCAGCCTGCTGCCTTTGAAGGACCTGTGTGACGGTAAGGTGATCTGGATCAGCAGCAGCGCCGACAACCCGATTGTTGCGGAACACGTGAAAAACGGCGGCATGGCCGTTGTTTATCAAGGCGAGAATATTCAGTTCATGGGCAATCGAGCCGAAGCCGAACAACGCAGCCCCATTCCGCTAAAACAACCGCCGGTAAACCTGACGAAGGCGCTGGCTCTTGCAGCGGCAGGTTGGGCGATGGACGTACCGCACCACCTGCTGCGCGCCGATCTTCGGCAGCGCTATTAAACCCCAAGCTGACGCACACAACAGGTTGATAAATTATGAAAATTGAACGCATTCGCGCCTTGCGCGGCCCCAATTTGTGGAGCAAAAACACCAGCATGGAAGCCCTGGTGTTTTGCGAAGAAAACGAACGCCTTTATGATCGCTTTGCCAATATTGAAATGCGCGTTCGCAGCGCGTTGCCCGGCATTGGTTCGCTGCGAGCCACAGGGTTCGAGCAAAGCAATATAGCGCTGGCACATATTTTGAGCCGTACCGCCTTGCGCTTTCAGGTTGAAGCTGGTTCGCAGGTGACTTTCGCCCATGTGGCTGACAACATTACCACCGGGTACTTTCGGGTGGTGGTGCAGTACGAGGAAGAAGATTTGGCGCGTGCGGCTTTTGAAGAAGCACACCAACTTATTCTGGCGGCGCTGGCAGGCCATGATTTTGATGCAAATGCAGCCATAGAGCGCCTCAAAGAAATTTATGAAGACTGCAAACTTGGGCCCAGCACCGGCTCGATTGTCAATGCAGCACTGCGCCGGGGTATTCCCATTCGCCGCCTGACCCAGGGTAGCCTTGTGCAGTTGGGTTGGGGCTCCAAAGCGCGCAGAATTCAAGCAGCAGAGACCGATACAACCTGTGCCATTTCTGAGGAAATCGCCCAGGACAAAGACCTGACCAAAACCATTTTGTCTGCAGCCGGAATTCCCACACCCCGCGGCAAACTGGTTAAAACGTTTGAAGAAGCGCTGGAAGCCTTTCGCGAATTGACCAAGGCCACCAACAAAGGCGTGGTGATCAAGCCAAGCGATGGCAACCAAGGCAAAGGCGTGACAGTGAACATTGTGGACGAGGAACACTTGCGTGTAGCCTTTGATGCTGCCAAAAAGTACGGCAGCGGTGTACCCATCGTGGAGGAATTCATACCTGGTCACGATTATCGCTTTCTGGTGGTGGGTGACAAGTTGGTGGCTGCCGCACGTCGCGAACCTCCTTCCGTGGTTGGCGATGGTGCGCACACCATTGCCGAGTTGGTCGAAATTGAAAACCGCAACCCCCTGCGTGGTGAAGGCCATGGCAGCGCCTTGAGCAAACTTCGCCTCGATGAAATTGCAATTGCCCGAATCAAGAAACAGGGTTTCACCGCTGAATCTGTACCCGAGCAAGGTGTTAGGGTTGTCCTTCGTAACAATGCAAACCTGAGTACTGGTGGCAGCGCCACGGATGTTACCGACAACGTTCACCCCGCCATGGCCGAAATGGTGATTCAGGCCGCACAGCAAATTGGAATCGAGGTGTGCGGCGTGGATGTGGTGTGCGAGCGTGTGGACGAATCGCTTGAGGCCCAAGGTGGTGGCATTGTTGAATTAAACGCTGCACCGGGCTTGCGCATGCACCTGGAGCCATCAATCGGCAAGGGGCGCGACGTGGGTGCAGCCGTGATTGATCTGATGTTCAAGAAAGATGAAAACGGCCGTATTCCAGTAGTGGCGGTCACTGGCACCAACGGCAAAACCACCACGGTTCGCCTGATTGAACAAATCCTTCGCTACCACAATCTGCGTGTTGGTTTTACTGGCACGGAAGGTGTGGTCGTGAACGGACACTTGATCGACACCGGTGATTGCAGTGGACCTAAAAGCGCACACAAGGTGCTGGTTCACCCCGAAGCAGATGCCGCCGTACTGGAATGTGCACGGGGCGGCATGCTGCGTGAAGGTTTGGGTTTTGACATGTGCGATGTGGGCATTGTGACCAACATTGGCGAGGGTGACCACCTGGGTCTGAACTTCATCGACAGCGTGGAAGACCTGGCCTTGCTAAAAAGCGTGCTGGTTCAAAACGTGGCCCCCAATGGCTTGGCCGTGCTGAACGCCGATGACCGCCACGCTGCGAACATGGCCAAACTCACCCCCGGACGTGTGCTGTTCTTCACCAGCAACCCGGACAACCCGATTGTGGCTGCACACAAAGCCAAAGGTCGCCCAGTCATTATTCACGACGGTCGCGTGATCAACATCAATTATGACGACATGGAAAAAACCATTGACCTGATGGATGTACCACTGACCAACAACGGCTTGTTCACCTTCCAGGTACAAAATGTGATGTGTGCTGTGGCTGCCGCCTTGGGTCTGAACGTACCATTCAACACCATTCGGGCAGCGCTGGGCAGTTTTCAATCTACCCCCGACACGGTGCCCGGCCGCTTCAATTTTTTCAAGCACAAAGGGGGTTCAGTGATTGCCGATTACGGCCACAACCCGGATGCAGTGTCAACGCTGGTTAATACGCTGAAGAACATACCGGCCGTTAGACGCACCGTAGTAATTAGTGCAGCGGGCGATCGTCGCGATCAGGACATCACTGAGCAAGGTCGCTTGGTGGGTGGGTTTTTTGATCACATTATTTTGTATGAAGATGCCTGCCAGCGCGGTCGCCCAGATGGTGAAACTCTGGCCTTGCTGCAACAGGGCATTGCACTCGCCTCTGGCGACAAGAAACCCTCGGTTGTCGAGGTGCGGGGTGAGTTCAAGGCAATTCAAATGGCCCTGGATGAAACAGGCCCAGACCACCTGGTGTTGGTATTGATAGACCAGGTCAATGAAGCCTTGCAATACCTGCAGGAAAACACCACAGGCGAGCCAGCGCGGGCATCTGCCTAAAAACCAAGCCGCTTGAGCATGCGGTGAAAGTTGCCGGAATCGAGACCCAGCTGCCTGGCGGCTGCGGCTCGATTGCCATCCGTGTAATCCAGCACCTGCTGTATCAGATTTCTAGAAAAAGCATCTACAGCATCCCGATAAGGCATGCCTTCGATAGGGCCGGCCATTCCCATCTCCACAATAGTTGCCGGGCCTCGGGCAGTCACAGCGCGTTCTTGCTCAAGCTCGCTCAGCAGGTCAAGGTGCTCAAGTTCTACAGTCACCATGGGGCCAGGTTCATCCCGACGCGCTTTCAATGCTGCACGCCCCAATGTATGTTCCAGTTCCCGCACATTGCCCGGCCAAGTGTAGCGTTTTAATGCAGCCTCACAGCCGCGCCCCAGGCGCAAATTGCGCAAGCCCAAACGGCTACGGTTCTGCTCCAGAAAATAGCCTGCCAGCAATACCACATCATCCCCACGCTCGCGAAGCGGTGGAATGTGTAAAGGATAAGCGCACAGGCGGTGATACAGATCAGCCCTGAAACGCCCTGCCTTTACTTCAGCCGACAGGTCCCGATTGCTGGCAGCCACGATGCGCACATCGACCCGGTGCTCTCTGTCGCTACCCACACGCTGCACCTGCCCGCTTTGCAGTACCCGCAACAACTTGGCTTGGGCAGAGGCACTCAGCTCGCCCACTTCATCCAGAAACAAGGTGCCACCGTTGGCCAATTCAAACTTGCCTTGACGATCGCGCTCTGCACCGGAAAACGCGCCTTTAACATGGCCAAACAGCTCGCTTTCAATCAACTGGTCGGGCAAGGCTGCGCAATTGATCACCACCAAGGGCAAATTCGCCCTGTCGGACATGGCATGCAAGGCCTGCGCGACCAATTCTTTGCCCACACCTGTTTCACCATGAATGAGCACAGCCAACTGACTGTTGGCAACAGTCAAAATTTCATGCTTTAGTTCGCGAATGGGCGTGCTGTCCCCAATCATTTCCCGACGAGACAATTGAACACCTTCCAACGCGCTCAGACCATTGCCGTCAGCCTGACTCAACTTCAGGGAAGTCGCGGTTCGATCGGTTTTCTCAGTCAGTTCGGCGACATGCACAACCGCTTCACCCAAGCGTGCAAACATGGCCATGGCGCGTTCAACTTTCACATCAAACACGCCCGCTTTCAGGGAGTCCAGCGTAATCGCTCCCCACAACTTGCCATTTACATGCAGGGCACAACCCATGCAGTCATGGACATTCAAATCGCCCGCATGCACGCCTTCGAGCAAACCGTCGTAGGGGTCGGGTAAGGTGGACTTGTTCGGAAAATGGGTCACGCCACGGTAAGTCACAATCGCATTCAGGCGAGGATGCTCGTTTAATTCGAAGCGGCGCCCCAGGCTATCGGGAGTCAAACCGCGTACGGCCAGCGGCTTTAAGGTCGAGCCCTCCTTTTTCAGCAAGGCGCACGCGTTGCCGGGCAATGCGGCGGCCAATGAATTGACATAGCGCAAATAGCGAGTTGACGGATCCAGGTCGGCTCCAAGGTCTTCAATCACTGCCAACACAAAACTGGACATTTCCACGGCTAGCCATCCTTATTGTACTTATAACAATTACTGTTTTAATAACAATATCAAATCGATGTCAATTAAACAATTATTTGAAATTTTTAACAAAACACATTTCTTCATATATTCAATATTTTCATATACTTAATAACAATGTTAAGGCTGGCATGTATCTTGATAGTGTTTGTCACTGTGAAGCATGTATAAATTTACAATCGATCAGGAAGGAAAAAGCATGTCAGTTAGCACCGAACAAAAGCAGTGGATCAAGGCAACCATTCCCGCACTTGAACAGGGTGGCGAGGCATTGACCACGCACTTCTACAAGCTGATGTTTAGCAAATACCCTGTTACTGCAACCTTTTTTAACCCGGCTCATCAAGAAAAAGGCACTCAACCCCGCGCCTTGGCCAATGCAGTTCTGGCCTACGCCAAACACATCGACAACCCGGCAGTACTCATGGGTGCGGTCACACTGATCGTCAACAAGCATGTAGCCCTGGGGGTCAAAGCCGAACACTACCCTATTGTGGGCGAATGCCTGCTACAGGCCATGAAAGAGGTGCTGGGCGCCGCAGCCACACCTGAAATTATCGACGCCTGGGCAGCCGCCTATGGCCAGCTCGCCGATATTTTGATCAACGCCGAAGCAAACCTGTATGCCAAACAAGCCATGTCCACCGGAGGGTGGGAGGGGCAACGTGCTTTCACAATTGCCGCGAAAGAGCAAGAAAGCGAACTGGTCACATCTTTTTATCTGAAACCTTTGGATGGTAAACAGATTATGACTTTCAAACCGGGGCAATACATTACCCTGCACCTGAATGTAAATGGCGCAACTGTGATGCGCAACTACTCACTCTCAGACGCACCCAACGGGCAACATTATCGAATTTCGGTCAAGCGCGAAGAAGGCGGCGTGGTATCCAACTACCTGCACAAGCAACTGGCTGTGGGGGACACAGTACAGCTAAGCCCACCCTGCGGTGAGTTTGTTCTCGATGACAGCAAAGACCCCTTGGTGCTGATCACCGCCGGCGTTGGGTTGACCCCGGCTATTGCAATGCTGAAAGCAGCAGCAGGCCAACGCGAGGTGCGGTTCATCCATGCCTGCAAAAATGCCGCGCAACACTCTTTCAAAAACCTGACCGAGCAATTAAGTACCCAGCACAGCAACATCACAGCCGAGTACATTTATGAGAATCAGGATGGTTTGATTAAACACCAAACCATTGAGAAAAACCTGCCCAAAAATGCCCAGGTTTACTTTTTGGGCCCGGTTGGTTTTATGAGTGCAGTAAAGAACATGCTGGGCAAACTGGGTGTGCCTGCCGAGCGTCAGCATTTCGAGTTTTTTGGTCCTGCACAGGCGATTTAAAACGGTTGGATGTTCAGAGTAACGAGCCTTTGGCGTTGCCCGAGGCTTGTTTTTGAACAAACTCAAGCAATTCATCAATTTGAAACGACTTGTCGAAGAAGGCCCTCGCCCCAAGACTCAAACAGCGGTGTCGAATCACCAAATTTGAATAGTTGGAAAAAACGACAACACCAATCTGTCTGTCGGTCAAATCCAGATCATCCTGCAGTTTTTTCAGCACGCCCAAGCCCGTGCCAGACCGCAATTCCAAGTCAACGATCGCCAAATCTGTAGGGTCCACTCTCATGAAAGCCACTGCATCTTCCTCAGACTCCACACTGGCGACCACTTCAACACTGGGAATTTCGCTCAACATGGATTGAAGCATCGCCTGCAATTCAATCGAGTCCTCTACCAGCAACACACGCAATGGCACTTGCAATTGGTTTGTACAATTCTTTTTCATGGCGGGCACCTACAACGCCCCACTGGCGCAAAGCCAGCAGGGCATTGAGTTAAGGTCGGCTCAATCCGTTGGCTCTATCGCCAAGCTTACGACTTGGGCTTCAACTCGATCATGTTGGAAACAGCTTTTACACCTTCCACCTGTTTGGCCAACGCCTCGGCGCGCTCAAGTTCAGCCTCGGTTCTGGCTTCACCCGACAACACCACCACACCTTGCTTGGTTTCTACATTCACACGCAAGGCGCTTACGGTTTTGTCTTCCGCATGCTTGGCCTTTACCTTGGTGGTAATGGTGGCATCGTCCACATATTGCCCCACGGCTTTCAATGGCTCTTTACCCTGCTCTGCTGCATACACAGGGCTCAACGCAGACAACGCAACACCAGAGGCGATCAAGGTTTGAGTGATCAATTTTTTCATGGTTGTACTCCTTCAAGGTTATTGAACTGACTACTAACAAGAAATCAAGATCAAAGGTATGTATTGATCAGGCTTCATGCGTTCAATATTACGGCGGGGCAAACCATTGATCTGTCCGACAAAGACGATTCGCTTGTAGGACCAGTCTGGCCTACCCACC
>CAXRAE010000008.1:0-220561 GCA_964229025.1 Limnobacter sp.
CGCAACTGCTATCCCAGATTCGCCTTCATTCAAAATGGCAACAATCTGGCTTTCTGTAAATCGTGATTTCCTCACTTCGTTCTCCTGCGTTATGCAGGAAATTCTAAAGTTTCATCTGTTCGCTGTCAGGGGAAGCTTACGATTGGTCAAGAGTTTGATGGAGTAGCAATAGTCGTTGACAGATTTTTTGCCTACGACTCAGACGGAAATCTGATCTACAAAGGCGGTGCGTACTACGCGCCTACAAAGATGCTTTTTCAGAATATAACCAGAGCTAGACGACGATTGAACTTGGTTGTTATCAACAACCAAGAAATACTAGAAAGATGCTTGGCCATTCTGAGTTAATCAGCAGCGCTACCTATTCGCTACCAAATGTTGAACTTGTAACCAGAACCCGAAGGTCAACGCCATCATCGACACCGCAGAAGTTTCGAAGTCTGCTTTCGCTAATAACTGAGACGTTTCAACAGTTACCCCAAACGGCCGCGCCGGCCGACAAGCAGCCACTCTCGCAACAAGCCTCAT
Source organism: Limnobacter sp. (assembly GCA_964229025.1). GTDB lineage: Bacteria > Pseudomonadota > Gammaproteobacteria > Burkholderiales > Burkholderiaceae_B > Limnobacter. The sequence goes on from CAXRAE010000008.1 coordinate 529, forward strand.
CCCCCATAAAACGCAAAGACCAATAACCTCATGCCATCTGCATCAATTATTTCTACCCGTATATCAGTCATTCCCATTTCAGCGGCCAAAGGCTCCAGGTGTCGCGGTGTGTACAAAGTATCCAACTGAATTTCCTTTAGCGCTGCCTTCACCTTTGCCACATCCACTGCGGGGAATAATAAGGCTGGCAATACATCGAAGGCTGTGGTCACGGTCTTGGCGTTGGGGTTAGGGCCAAGAAGAACAGTCAGCGTCGCACCATAGTGCACGCAACTGAAAAGCTGCAGGTGAAAACCACCAACGCTTTTCAGTGTGCCCATGTAGCCAGTGTTTCTTTCCAACTTCTCAAAGCCAATCACATGCCGCGATTTTTTAAATTGCTGCAAATCAACACCACTGTGTTCGTATGGGCAGGCGCTTGCGGAACCTGCCCAGGCAGGTGCCAGGCAAGTTGAGAAACACACAAGGAGAAAATACAGCGCAGCGCTTTTCATCATGATTTCTCGGGCTGTGGAATTTCCAGATGATAGGCAGGGTCTTTGGGTGGACCAAGATATTTCGAAACTCGTTTTTCCTCTAATACTGTCGCCACAAAAAAGCCGCGTAAGCTCGGGTTGATGCTCGAGGGCGCAATGTCGATCACATTCAACTTGATTGGGTCGGCAACGTGGTTTGAAATCTTTGATGGATCGAGCCCGATTATTTTCGCCTGCATCATTGAAATAATGAACTGCTTGTGATGCTTTTTTGATTTGTACTTTGAGTACTCATCAATTACTTGGTCACCATACTTGCTGTAAAGCAATTTTTGGTGAGCTACCCCGTAGCGTTCGATATTCTCGTACATGATTCGGGCTTGATCCGCTGGGGTGCGCGCAGTGCTGGTAATTAAAATTGACGGGACCCCCGCCTTACGCATGATGTCTGTGAGCACCACCTTGGAATACTCTGACACAAATTGCATGCTTTTTTCCGCACTTAAAAATTGAATAGTCGCCAAAGCTTTTCTCATGAGTATTTCAAGAGGCTGAGGCTAGCAAAAATAAGTGAAAGGTGAGAAATACGTATTTGCCTTTGTAGGCAAGGGTGAGTACGACATTGATTGTTTTGGTCGAAGATCAGTCAACCCCCTAAATCCGATCTGCCTCCAGCAGCACTCCGTACCAGATCAGCCAAAGCCTGTCTTTGTTGCTCAGCAAATGTTGGATAGCCATATCGCCCTCACAATCAACACTCAAAACACTGGTTCCTTCCGGTAGTTTTGTATTGGAATCCAAGGAATAGAATTGCATAAACTCGGCAACGGTTTGTTTCCTCTCGACGAATGAGTAGGTACAGGTTTGGTTCTGAAACCGAATTTCTTGCTCGTTTATGGATAGCTTGTCGCCAATCAAGCCAGCAGTTTCCTCCGCACTGATCCCAACGATAGGTGCGGCAGCCAGCTCCTTACTAATGGTCCACTCCCCTTGTATTTCCCCTGATTCCGAAACATTCGAGCAAGCCGTGAGGGTAGTAAAAAGCAGGCAAAGAAATATACGCATTGTGTTCTCGCAGGTTTAGGGTTCAAGGTTTAACTTGAAAAGGAACGATTTCCCGCTTACGACGATTCGCAAGCCCGTTAGAGAACTTCTTTAAACTGGGTTTTCCGTTTTTGCTTTTTTCCGTGATGTAAACAAATCGGCTCATTTCATTTTCAACTCTCTGGAATTCGCCTTTGTTGGCAAACGCCAGCACATCTTTTGCATTTCCTACACCCACGTTAAAAACAAAGCTTGTTAATGCATCGAATTGCTCTTGGTTTAGTTGTACTTCCCTGACATAGAACCGAACGTACTTTTGAGCCTCCTCTAAACGGTCATGGAAAGTCGCGTTTAACTTGCCTAAGTCGTATTTCGTTTTCATTTGTTGTTCTGTACATGGCTTGTAGCTGAGAAGTATGCCCACGCCCACGGTGCAATTACCTGCAATGTCGTTGTAGGGAATGGCTGAGAAGCCTTCATCCTTTGAAATGCGCTCAATCCCGGATTTGGAGATGACCATCTGTGAGTTCAGTGGTTTTTTCAGGGCTAAATTGGACATGAATTTGCTTCAAGAGGACAATTTCGATCTTTAGAAGTCTATGGGCTATTTTCATGGCCATCAAACTTGTACTCAGTTCAGGCTAACTAGCATGTGGGCATTTCGCTGACGGTTGAATCGAAGACCATGGCCGTAAGGCGTTTCAAAGCCTAGTTCCTCCACTCGGGCAGCCGTACATTTCTCCACACTGCAAAAGCCCGCAAGCCCACGGTAAGCAGTACACAACCCAACATGTTGACGTACGCCGGGTTGCCCAGTTCGCGCAGGCCGATGTAGGCCCACGCGCCGAAAAAAGCGCAAATGGCATAGGGGCGGTGGTCTTTGAAGGCCTCTGGAATTTCATTGCACACAATGTCGCGCAGCACACCGCCAAATACACCGGTGATGACGCCCATGAACACAGCCACTAGGCTGGGCATGCCGGCTTGAATGGCCGTGAATGTGCCTGCGGCGGTGAACAGGCCCAGGCCCAAAGTATCGGGCCACAAAATGGCTTTTTCGGTGAAGGTGAAATGCCGCTGCCGCATGAACAGCATGGCCACAATGCACAGCACAAACACAGCCCACAGCAGTTCAATGTATTTCACCCAGAAAAAGGGCCGCACATCGAGCAACAGGTCGCGCAGGGTGCCGCCACCAAAGGCAGCAAGAAAAGCCACCACGCACACACCCACAGCATCCAGCCGGTTGCGCGCACCGGCCAGAATGCCGCTGAGGGCGAAGGCCAGTGTGGCCACCACTTCAATGCCCAGTTGAATGTTCTGGCTGAGTTCGCCGGGGTTAAGCGCAGCCATGTTCAGTCACCATCGGTTGTTTGTTCATGTGGTTTGAATGACAGGTTTTTGCCCATTGTATTACCAGTGGCATGAACAGCTGCGCCATTCGCATAAGCAAACCCGCTTTTTCCTCCCGGTGTAGAATCTAGCCACGTTCCACCCGAGGTTTTATTGTGCCCACTGTTTTTCGTGTGTTGTCCTTCATCCCGCCGATGACGCAGCTCAACACGCCGTATCCATCCACTGCTTACATCACCGGCTTTTTGCGCAAGCAAGGCATTGATGCGGTGCAGGCCGACATCGCGCTGGGCCTGGTTCTCAAGCTGTTTTCACCCGAGGGGCTGGACAGAATTGCTGCCGACATTGAACAGCAGGCGGAAGTGACCGCGCGCGTGGCCCTGTTCATGGACCAGTTCAGCCGTTACCGCGCCACCATCACCCCGACCATCCGTTTTTTGCAGGGTGGTGATTCCACACTGGCGCACCGCATTAATTTGCGCGGTTTCCTGCCCGAGGGTCCAAGGTTTGAATCGCTGGATGTGTATGTGGACGAAGACGGTGGCGACCCATTGGCCTGGGCCTTTGGTGCCTTGGGTGCGCAAGACAAAGCGCGCCATTTGGCCACCTTGTATTTGAACGACCTGGCCGATGTCATCGCCGATGCGATTGATGAGCGTTTTGAGTTTGTGCGCTATGCGGAATCGCTGGCTGGCAGCCAACCCAGCTTCGACCCGCTGGCCACGGCCTTGCAACAACCTTTCACCTTGATTGATGAAATGGTGGTGGAGTTAACGCTGGAAGAAATCAAGCGCCAGCAGCCGCAACTGGTGCTGTTGTCTGTGCCCTTTCCCGGCGCTGTGTATGCCGCGCTGCGCATGGCGCAGGCGATCAAGGCCAATCACCCCGAGGTGTACATTGCGTTGGGTGGTGGGTATGTGAACACCGAGCTGCGCGAACTGGGCGAACCACGCATTTTTGATTATGTGGATTTCATCACCCTGGATTCGGGCGAGCGCCCCTTGCTGAGTTTGATCGAACACCTGCAGGGCAAGCGCGGCCCACAGCGCCTGGTGCGCACGTTCACTCGCAACGCGCAAGGCCAAGTGCAATACACCAACTGGGCTGAGCCCGATGTGCCGTTTGCTGAGGTGGGCACCCCCACTTGGGATGGCCTGCCCCTGCACAGTTACTTAAGCCTGCTCGACATGCTCAACCCCATGCACCGCCTGTGGAGCGATGGGCGCTGGAACAAGTTGACTGTGGCGCATGGGTGTTACTGGAAGAAGTGCAGCTTTTGCGATGTGTCGCTCGATTACATTGCCCGCTACGAAAATGCCACGGCCACCGAGCTTGTAAACCGCATTGAAACCATTGTGAAGGAGACTGGCCAAACCGGGTTTCACTTCGTCGATGAAGCCGCACCCCCGAAAGCCCTCAAAGCGTTGGCTGCCGAATTGCAGGCGCGCGATGTGTCGATTTCCTGGTGGGGCAACATTCGCTTTGAGAAATCCTTCACGCCCGAGTTGTGTCAGCAACTGGTCGACAGCGGTTGTATTGCCATCAGTGGTGGGCTTGAGGTGGCTTCAGATCGATTGTTGAAGCTGATGAAAAAGGGTGTGTCTGTTGAGCAGGTGGCGCGCGTCACCAAAGGCTTTGCCGATGCGGGTGTACTGGTGCATGCGTATTTGATGTACGGCTTTCCGACCCAGACGGTGCAAGACACGGTCGATGCGCTGGAATACGTTCGCCAGTTGTTTGCGGCCGGTTGCATTCAATCGGGCTACTTTCACCGCTTTGCCTGCACGGTGCATTCGCCGGTTGGCCTGAACCCGCAAGATTATGGGGTGGAGTTGGTGCCTTTGCCGCCGGGCAATTTTGCAAAAAATGACGTCGGTTTCATCGACCCCACTGGCACCGACCACGATGCCATGGGCGAAGCGCTGAACCGAGCGCTTTACAACTACATGCATGGCATTGGGCTGGATCAAAATGTGCGCAGTTGGTTCGATCAAAAGGTGCCACGCCCCACGGTGCGCAAGGATTTCATTGAACGCGCCTTGTATGGTGAAACACAACAATATTGACAGAATGTAAACTTGAATGAGAAAGTGCAGGCTCAAACCCAAAAAGAACAGCCATGAGCCTGAAAACCCTGTTGATGCCGATGATCACCGAGCGGCGTTTTGCTCGCACCACCCTGCTGGCCAAGCGCGAAGCCGCTGAAAAGGCCAGGTTGGCCGCGGGCCGAGGCCACGAAGTGCATTACTTTCACCAAGTGGACGACCCATACAGCGCGCTGATGGTTCAGGTGCTGCCCAAGTTGCTTGATCGCTTCAACATTGAATTGCGCGTGCATGTGGTCAGCCCACCTCCTGATTCTGCAGCGCCAGAACGCGACAAGCTAATCCAGTACAGCCGGTTCGATGCTGCGCTGCTTGCCCGGCACACGGGTTTGAAATTCAGCGATTGCAAACAACAACCCAGCCCGGATCGCTGCGCGCAGGTGGCCCATGCCTTGGTCGCCAGTGTATTGGCGGGGCGTTTTCTGGAGCTTGCCCCCGCCTTGTGTGATTGGTTGTGGGCACAAGATCCACACGCCTTGTTTCCAGAGCAGTGCAATGATTTACCCGCGATTGCCCGGGAATCGGTCACGCAGCATCGCCAGCAGGCCGATGCCTTGCGAGAGAAACTGGGCCATTACTTGGGTGGCATGTTGTACTACGAAGGGGAATGGTATTGGGCGGTGGATCGTTTGTATCACCTGGAGCGCCGCCTGATTGAGCTGGGTGTGGCCAAACCGGGCGTGAATGATGAGTTGTATCCGCCTGCACCCGATTTAAGCAGCGCCAAAACTGTGGCTTCACCGCAGGCCATCGATTTTTACTTCTCGTTTCGAAGCCCCTATTCTGCAATAGTGGCGCCCCGGGTGTTTGAATTGGCGCGCTTGACCGGGTCGCAGGTTAACTTGAAGTTTGTGATGCCCATGGTGATGCGCGGGCTACCGGTGCCTGCGGTCAAACGCAACTACATTGTGCAAGACACCGCCCGGGAAGCGCATGCGAGGGGGCAGCCATTCGGCAGACTGAATGACCCGGTGGGGCGCCCCACTGAGCGTTTGTTGGCCGTAATGCCTTTGGCGTTAGCGCAGGGAAAAGGACAGGCCTTTGTGTGTTCTGCCATGGAGGGTGTGTGGGCAGAAGGCGTGAATGCTGGCAGCAAGCGGGGCTTGAAAAAACTGACTGACCGGGCAGGTTTGAACTGGGCCGATGTGCACAAGGCCTTGGGTGATGAGGCGTGGCGCGCCACGGCCCAGGCCAATCGTGAGGAGCTGTTCGGGCTGGGGCTTTGGGGTGTGCCGTGTTTCCGGGTGGGCGACACCACGGTGTGGGGTCAAGACCGCCTGTGGGCCATTGAAGAGGCATTGTGTGGTGCACAGGTGCAAAGCGACATGTCGAGTGCGGCCTGATTGTTCCTTGTGCTTGCCAGTGTGCTTCGCTTTCCCATACAGTGGTGGGGTTGTTCTCGAAGGACCTGAATCATGCCCGGTTGTCATCATTGCCATTCTGATCAAGACCTCAATGCCGGAAACAACCCCGGCTTTCGAAAGGTGTTGTGGATCGCCTTGATCGCCAACGCCACCATGTTTTTTATCGAAATTGCAGCCAGCTGGACAGCCGGCTCGGTGGCGCTGTTGGCCGATTCGGTTGATTTTGCTGGCGACGCCGCCAACTATGCGTTGTCGCTGTTTGTGTTGGGCATGGCTTTGCAAACGCGAGCCAAGGCGGCTTTGGTCAAAGGCGTAAGCATGGGCCTGTACGGCACAGGTGTACTTGGCTTTGCGCTGTATGCAGCCTTTCACGGAGATGTACCGGCTTACACCACCATGGGGGCGGTGGCGTTGTTGGCCTTGGCCGTGAATGTGGGTGTGGCTGCCATTCAGTACCGCTACCGCAACGGGGATTCCAACATGCGTTCGGTTTGGTTGTGCAGTCGAAACGACGCCATCGGAAATTTGGCGGTATTGGCTGCCGCATTGCTGGTTGGAGCCACCCAAACCGCCTGGCCCGATTTGTTGGTGGCCACCTTGATGGCATCGCTTGGTTTGTCGGCGGCGTTCAGTGTGGTCAAGCAGGCGCGAGCTGAAATGGCGCAGCCGATTGAGCATTCAATGCATTAGTCACTCAGTCTGACACGCTTGCAAATCAACACGAGCCTTCAGGCGGGTGACCAGCAAAAACAAACCACCGAGCTTGCGGTGTATGAACAGGCAATCGATTGGCGGCTGGTGCCAGAACTCACGGTCTTCACCCAATTCAAAGCCTTTGTCCCGAATTCTGGATGACAAATCGGTGTTGCCGAAATCGAAAGCGCCTTCGGTGCACATGGGCTCGCAGGCCAGTTGCATCAAATCAAGCACCAGCTCGCGGTGGTAAGGCTTGGTGGTGTCGTCAAAATAACCAATCCGGGTGGCTGCCTTGGCCAATTCGTTGCGGTCATTCAATTTGGCTGCTCGCATCAAGTCTTCATAACCGGCAATCAATTCCGCGTTGAAGGCACGAGTGGCGCCGAAATCGAGCAGCACCAGTTTGCCTGTGTGGTGGTTGTACCGGTAGTTGGCGAAATTGGGGTCGGTTTGCATCAGGCGCATGCCCAGCAATTCCTTGAACAGCAGGCGAAACATCTTCTCAGCCACTTCGTTTTTCAGCGCAGGCTCAGCGCTGGCCAGGCTTTCAATGGGCACCCCTTCCACATGGCGCATGGCCAGAATATTCTGGGTGGTCAAATCCGCGTTGACGGTTGGAATTTCGTAGTCATCGCTGTTGCCCAGCGCCTTGGTGTATTGGTCGATGTATTGGGCTTCACGCAGGTAATCGGCCTCTTCGCGAAGCTGTTTTTTGGCTTCGGTCAACAAACTGTTCAAATCGAACGATTTCGGAATCAGCCCCGTGAACCGCAAAATGGTGGCCACGTTGTCGATGTCACTGTCGATGCTTTCGCGCACGCCCGGGTATTGAATCTTGATTGCCAGGCGCTCGCCAGTCAGCGACACAGCTTCGTGCACTTGACCAATCGAGGCCGCCGCCATGGGCGTCAAATCGAATTCCTTGACTCGCTTGCGCCACTCCACGCCCCACTCTTTTTCCAGCACGCCCAGCAATTGTTTGCGGGGCATGTGTTTGGCGTCTTGACGAAGCCTGGCCAAAATGTCGGCCAGCTGTGGTGGCAACATGTCGCCGGCATCCATTGAAACCAATTGCCCCAGCTTCATGGCGGCACCGCGCAGTTGGGCCAATTGGTTGGCCACGCGAAGCGCGTTGTTGGGTGTCATCAGCAAGCTGCTTAGTTTTGGGCGTTTGCCTTGCACCAATTGTTTGGTGCCATTTTTAACGACGGAACCCGCGACAGTGCTGGCTAGCGCGCCAAAACGGCTTAGTCGGGCCAAACGGCTGGACGGCACTGCGGATTCCTGGGACATATCGCGCGGGGGTTTGGGAGAGTTGGACATGCGGTACTACAAAAAAACAAAGCGTGAACCATCTTTGCATGGAACACGCTTTGTTTGCAAGAAAAGCAAAGGTTGCTGCTATGGGGACAGTGAGCAACCTTTGAAACAACCAGTGAGCACTGATTGGAAGACTCTTGAATTAGCTTGCGTCTGATGGCAAACGGTCGGCTGTGTCACGGCCGCGCAACTGGCTTACCACTTCGGCGCGTGTTTTGGTGGATGCCGTCACCATGTTTGCATTCAGCTGGGTTGCATCACCGGCTACTGGGTTCAGGTTGCCAGCATTCACTGCCTGCTTGTACTCGGCCACTACGGCCTGGCGGGTGGTGGCATCGCGCTGGGTGGTGTTAACGATGTGGCTTGTGCCGTCGCCCTGTTGTGTGGCTGGGTTGGCCAGTGCAAATGTGGGAGCAGCAGCGGAAATGGCGATAATGGATGTTGCGATCAGGTTACGTGTTTTCATGGATAATCTCCTTTTGGTACTGCTTGAAAAAGTTTGCCGGGGCGTTGTTGCCTTGGCATGAGTCGTACTTTACGCAACCCCGTATTACCAACCCCGCACCTTTACATTACAAATTTGTAATTTATAAAAACCCTTCAGCCTCCTATACTTGCAGGCGTGTTGACAGGCAGGACTGGAGTCGCAGCCATGAAAATTTTGGTGATTGAAGACGAAAAGAAACTGGCCAGTTATCTTCAGAAAGGGTTGAACTCGGAGGGTTTCGTGGTCGACGTGGCCCACAGTGGCGTGGATGGTTTGCATTTGGCCACCGAAGGCCACTACGAGCTGATCATTTTGGATGGCATGTTGCCCGACCTGGATGGGCTGGGCGTGCTGGCCGCCATGCGCCAAAGCATGGACATTCCCGTGTTGATGCTGACGGCGCGCGCGATGGTTGAAGACCGGGTGAAAGGTTTGCAGGCCGGAGCCGACGATTACCTCACCAAACCCTTCGCGTTTTCAGAATTGGTGGCGCGCGTGCACGCACTGGCCCGGCGCAGTAGCGGAAAACCCGCACATGCGCAGGATGCGAGCCACTTGGTGTTGGCCGACCTGGAACTGGACGCAGTGAAGCGCCAGGCCAAGCGCGCCGGGCAGGACTTGCGCCTGACAGCCAAGGAATTCAATTTATTGTGGTTGCTGTTGCGCCGAAAAGGCGAGGTGCTCTCGCGCACCGAATTGGCCGAACTGGTGTGGGACATGCACTTTGACAGTGAAACCAATGTGGTGGATGTGGCCGTTCGAAGGCTGCGTGGCAAGATGGATGAGCCCTTTGACGTGCCCTTGTTGCACACCGTACGTGGCATGGGTTATGTATTGGAGCAGCGCACCGTGGAGGCCCATTCGTGAGGCGTTCCATTGCGCGTCGTTCTTCGTTGCAGATGAGTTTGCTCAGTGCGGTGGGGGCGGCAATCATTGCCATCATCAGTTATCAATCCATTTGCATGTGGCAAGACATGCGCCATCAGGAAACCCTCGACAGGGCGTCTGATTCCATCGAGCAGGTTTTGATGCGAGGTGGTTTTCAATCGCCAACCGACATGTGGCGAGGTGTCGATGAGCTGTTGTTGAGCTTGGGCAATGTGCGCGCCAAAGTGCACGCTGAAAACGGCCGCGTGCTGTATGGCCCGCAGGTGTTACTCAGCCAGGTGAAACACAAAGCGACTGCCATGTACCCCATCAGTGGATCGGTGGGTTTAATGCCCATGGCACAGCTGGAACTGGCCATGGACGTGTCCGAAGACCAGCGTTTTCTGAACTTCATTGCACTGTTGTTTGCGGCGGTCACCGTGGTGTGGGCCTTGTTGGTGATGGTGTTAAGTGGGCCTTTGGCGCGGCTTGAACTGCGCCCTTTGAACCGATTTGGCCGGAAAATCGCAGCGTTTGATCCGTCCGATTTGTCAGCCCGCATCGGCAGTGATGACGAGCCTCAAGAGTTGCACCCTGTAATTGAACAGTTCAATCGATTGATGGGTAAAGTGGGCCACTACCATGAGCAACTTCGCTCATTCAATTCCAATGTGGCCCATGAATTGAATACCCCCCTATCGAGCCTCACAGTCAGCCACGAGCTTTTGTTGCGCGAGAAAGATCTTGACCCTGTGTTGCATCGGGAGGCGTTGCACAGCCATCTTGAAGAGCTGCAGCGGATGAACCGCATCATTCAGAGCATGCTGTTTTTGTCGCATGCCAGCCAGGGCGGGCAAAGCCGGTTTGCACTGATCAAACAATTGAGCGCACCAGTGCTCACGGTCGTTGATTACATGGAAGCCTTGCTGGAAGACAAAGAGCTGCAGGTGGTGTTGAACGGTGACGCCAGCGCGCATGCAGACCTGGAATTGATCAAGCGTGCCGTGAGCAACCTGTTGTCCAATGCCATTCGCTATGCGAAACCTGCAAGCACCATTCGGGTGTCTATTCACCCCAATCCGAGCGAGCAATTGGCCTACCTCACGGTGAGTAATCAAGGCCCCAGTATTCCGCGCGACAGCCTGTTTCGGTTGTTCGAGCCCTTTTACCGGGTGGATGCCGCACGCAACCAAAGTGACCGAAACCACGGTTTGGGCCTGGCGATTGTGGCAGCCATTGCCAAGGCCCATGGCGGCGAACCTTTTGCACGTTGCGAGGGCGATTGGGTTCACATCGGATTTTCCATTCGCTTGGGATGAAAAATACCCTGTGCTATCATCATTGGGCTGAAGTTTCCGGACCGCTTTGATGCTGCGTCGAGTCGCCATTCATGTGTTGCTGATGTTCACCTTGATGTTCAACATCGTGGTGCAAGCCATGCCGTGTTGTGACATGCAGGATCAAGGTCACGTAATGCATGAAGACATGAACCACGTAGAAATGGTTCACATGGACATGAGCCACATGAACATGGACCACTCGCAATGCGCCTCCGAGGGCCATGCTTGTTGTTACGCAGCGTCCATTCCCCAAAGTGTGGTTGTGATGCTCGCCCAGCCTCAGCCTTTGGTTTATAGCGACACCTTCAACGCGCCTCGAATCCACGCCTTTACCTCCTCTCTCGAACGGCCACCGCGGGCCTGAGTCTCCGTTCATCTTGTAAAACCGGCTCAGCGCAATTGCGTTGGTGCCGCCGATGACTGTACTGCGGGTGTTTGATGCCCCGCACTGGAGACCCTTTCATGGCTTCACTCATGAAAATTGTGGCCCCGCTGACGTGTGTGGCTGCGGCGTTGTGGATGGCTGGCTTGGCCCACGCCACGGAATACACCTTGAAACAGGCGCTTGAAGCAGTGCCTTCGGATCAATCGCCGAGCGAATCATCACTCACTTTGGCCGATGCCTTGAAACGCGCCGAACTGCGCTCCGAAGCATTGATGGCCCAGCAATCTGCCGGTTTGGCGGCTCAACAGCGCGCCACAGCCGCCGCGGAGTTGCCCGACCCCATGCTGAACCTGGAAGTGACCAACATTCCAGCCAACGGCCCGGACCAATTCAGCCTGGCCGCCGATTTCATGACCATGCGTGGCATTGGCGTGTCACAAACTTTCACCCGAAGTGACAAACGCAAGGCCATGGCCGGGGTGTATCAAGCCAATGCTGAAGTGGCAGGCGCAGCCCGCCTTTTATCCTTAAGCGAATTGCGCACAGCGACTGCCCAAGCCTGGTTTGATGTGTTTTACACCGACGCCATGTTGAAACTGCTCAAGGCTCAGCGCGTGGAGTTGCAGCTTCAGATAGAGGCAGCCGACGCCCTGTATCGTGCAGGCAAGGCCGCGCAGGCCGACGTGTTCATGGCCAGAACAGAGCTGGGTTTGCTGGACTTGCGAATCGACGATACCAATGCTGCCCACAACGTGGCACAAAGCGACTTGCAGCGCTGGGTGGGTGGCGAAACCGCCAGTCATACGCTGGCCGAGCCCGTGAATACGCGCCGGTTGAGTGTTAATCAGCAAACGTTGCTGGCCGAGGTGCATCGCCATCCCGAACTTCAAATGCTGGAGCAAATGGAGGCGATGGCGAAGGCCGAGGCTGAAGTGAAGCAACAGGAAAAATCAGCCGACTGGACTTTCTCGGTGATGTACGCCGGCCGTGGCCCGGCCTTCTCCGAGATGTTGTCCCTGGGTGCATCGCGACCTCTGTTTGTAGACACCGAGAACCGACAGAATGCCGAGTTTGCCGCTGCCAGTGCCCTGGCTGACAAAGCGCGGTCTGAGCGAATTGAAGTACACCGCAGCCACATGGCTCAAACCCGCCGCTGGATTTTGAACTGGGAAAGCAATGTGAAGCGGCTGGGTGACTTTGAGCGCAGCTTGATTCCACTAACCCAGGAACGCACGCGTGCTGCTTTGGACGCTTATCGTGGCGCCACCGGCAGCCTTGGCGATGTGCTGGCGGCACGCCGCATGGAACTGGACATGCGCATGGAACAACTGCGCATTGAAATGAACACTGCCCAATTGTGGGCGCAACTGGAATTCCTGATTCCAGCCCAAGGAGTACAACCATGAAAAAAACAACTGTTGCGGTGGCCGTGGTGGCTGCGCTGGCGCTGGGTGCGGGTGGTTATGGCCTGTGGGCCTTGGGCATGAGTCAGGGTATGGAAATGATGTCAGCCCCCATTGGTGGCCCTTCCAGTGATTCCGCCCAAAGCAGCGGAGCCGGGCAAGACCCGTCCACCTGGAGCATTCCCCAAGGCGAAGCCGCCACCCGCCGCCACATGGACAGTGGCATCAGGGCCGGTGATGTAGACCCGGAAACCGGCCTGCGGGTTTTGTATTACCACGACCCCATGGTGCCTGGGCGTAACTTCGATTCGCCCGGCAAAAGCCCCTTCATGGACATGATGCTGGTGCCTGCTTATGCAGGTGGCGACAGCGCGGACACCAGCAGTGTCAAGGTGAGCCCCCGGATTCAGCAGAACTTGGGTATTCGCACTGCGCCTGTTGTGCCTGGTACCCTGGCCCCGGAAGTGACTGCCAGCGGGTCGGTGTTGTGGAACGAGCGCGAACGTGCGGTGGTGCAATCCCGCGCCATGGGCTATGTCGAGAAGATGACCGTGACCGCCACGCTGGACAAGGTCAAGGCGGGCCAAACGCTGTTGACTGTGTACGTGCCCGACTGGGTGGCTGCACAGGAAGAATTTCTTTCTTTGCGCCGAATGACTGGCCCAAATCTTGAGCCCTTGGTGCAGGCTGCCCGCCAGCGCATGTTGCAGGTGGGCATGACGAATGCACAAATTCAGGCAGTGGAGCGCAGTGGCAGTGTGCAGCCCAGGCTGGCCATTTCTGCGCCGCGTGAAGGTGTGGTCACCGAGTTGGCAGTGCGCGAGGGCATGACCGTGCAACCCGGCATGACGTTGATGGAAATCAATGGGCTGTCCACTGTGTGGGTGCAGGCTGAGGTGCCTGAAAGCCAAGCGGTGTATGTGCAGCCCGGTGTGGCCGTGCAAGCGCGCGCACAGGCAGTGCCCGGGCAAACCTTTGAGGGCACGGTACAAACCGTGCTGCCCCAAGTGAATGTCAATACGCGCACGGTGCTGGCTCGTATTGTCCTGAAAAACCCGGATGGCCAGTTGCTGCCGGGCATGTTCGTGCAAACCCGTTTTGCGGACACCCAACGCAAGTCCAGTTTGCTTGTGCCTTCTGAAGCGGTGATATTCACGGGCCGCCGTGCCGTGGTGATGTTGGCACAGGAAGAGGGTCGCTTCATGCCAGTGGAGGTGAGAACCGGTTTGGAATATGGCGGGCAAACAGAAATTCTCGATGGCTTGCAGGAAGGCCAACTGGTGGTGTTGTCGGGCCAATTCCTGATCGATTCCGAAGCCAGTTTGCGCGGCCTGGAAGCCAAGCTCAACGGTGTCGACGGCCCAGCCCAGGGCAGTAAGGTCACCAGCCAGCGCTACACCACCGAAGCGGTTGTGGAAGCCAGCGGCCCTGATTCCCTGACCGTGACCCACCCGCCCATTGAGTCGTTGAAGTGGCCTGAAATGACCATGGATTTCGCCTGGCCCGATGACATGCAGCAAATGCCGAGGACTGAGTTGAAACCGGGCGACAAGGTCAACATGGAATTCCAGATGCAAGACGAGGACATTCCGAAAATCACCCGCATCACCCCGCTGGTGCCACAGGCCCCGGCTCAGCCGCCCAAGGCAGGGGGTGAGCGATGATTGCTTTTGTCATTCGATGGTCGATCGCCAACAGGCTGTTGATCCTGATTGCCACCTTGATGGTCAGTGTGTGGGGTGTGGTGTCGGTGTATAAAACGCCTTTGGACGCTTTGCCTGACCTCTCAGACGTACAAGTGATCGTGCGCACCAGTTTCCCGGGGCAGGCCCCCCAGATTGTGGAAAACCAGGTGACCTACCCGCTGACCACCACCATGCTGGCGGTGCCCGGAGCGAAAGATGTGCGTGGGTTTTCGTTTTTCGGCGACAGTTTTGTGTACGTCATTTTCGAGGATGGCGTAGACATGTACTGGGCGCGTTCGCGCGTGTTGGAATACCTCAACCAGGCACAAAGCAGCCTGCCTGCAAATGCGCGCAGCGTGTTGGGGCCCGATGCGACCGGCGTGGGCTGGATCTACCAGTACGCACTGCGCGACACCACCGGCAACCTCGATGTGTCGCAATTGCGCGCGTTGCAAGACTGGTTCCTGCGCTATGAGCTGAAAACCGTGGAAGACGTAGCTGAGGTTGCATCCGTTGGCGGTTTTGTGAAGCAATACCAAGTGGTGCTGGATCCGCAAAAACTGGCAGGTTATGGCATCACGCACGACGAAGTGATCGAGGCCATCAACAACGCCAATCAGGAAGCGGGCGGCTCGGTGCTGGAACTGGCTGAGGCTGACTACATGGTGCGTGCCACCGGTTACCTGGAAAATCTCGACGATTTCAGGGCGGTGCCTTTGAAAGTCAGCAGCAGTGGTATTCCGGTGTTGCTTGGTGAAGTCGCCCGAATTCAGGAAGGCCCGGAGATGCGCCGCGGCATTGGCGAATTGAACGGCAACGGCGAATCGGTGGGTGGCATTGTCGTGATGCGTTCGGGCAAGAACGCCTTGCAAACGATTGATGCGGTGAAGGCGAAAATTGAGAGCCTGAAACAAGGCTTGCCGCAAGGTGTTGAAATTGTGCCGGTGTACGACCGGTCCACGTTGATCAACAATGCAATCGACAACCTCAGCACCAAGTTGATTGAAGAGTTCATCGTGGTGGCGCTGGTCTGTTTTGTGTTCTTGCTGCATTTTCGCTCGGCGTTTGTGGCCATTGTGTCGCTGCCCTTGGGGGTGCTTGTGTCTTTCATTGTGATGGAACAGCAAGGCGTGAACGCCAACGTCATGAGTTTGGGCGGCATTGCCATTGCCATTGGCGCCATGGTCGATGCTGCGCTGGTCATGATCGAAAACGCCCACAAACACCTGGAACAATGGGCGCATGACCACCCGGGCGAAAAGCTGGAAGGCACAGCACGCTGGCAGGTGATTGGTGATGCCGCCGTGGAGGTGGGGCCCGCCTTGTTTTCCTCGCTGTTGATCATTACCTTGAGCTTTATTCCCGTGTTCACGCTTGAAGCGCAGGAAGGGCGTCTGTTTTCACCGCTTGCTTATACGAAAACCTACGCCATGGCGGCCTCAGCGGGCTTGGCCATCACCTTGATCCCTGTGTTGATGGGTTATCTGATTCGCGGGCGCATTCCCAGTGAACAGTCCAACCCAGTCAACCGGGGGCTGATTGCGGCGTATCGGCCTGCACTGGATGTGGTGCTGAAGTTCCCAAAGCTCACCGTATTGTTGGCTGTGGTGTTGCTGGTGGTCAGTGTGTACCCCCTGAGCAAGCTGGGCACTGAATTCATGCCGCCACTGGACGAGGGCGATTTGCTGTACATGCCCACTGCACTGCCTGGTCTGTCCGCTGGCAAGGCGGCGGAGTTGTTGCAGCAAACCGACCGCTTGATCAAGACCTTGCCCGAAGTGGAATCGGTCTACGGCAAGGCTGGGCGGGCAGAAACCGCCACCGACCCCGCACCGCTGGAAATGTTTGAAACCACAATTCAGTTCAAGCCACGCAATGAATGGCGCGAGGGTATGACAGCCGACAAACTGGTCGAGGAACTGGACAAAATCGTGCGCGTGCCCGGCTTGACCAACATCTGGGTGCCACCCATTCGCAACCGGATCGACATGTTGGCCACAGGTATTAAAAGCCCCGTGGGTGCGAAAGTGACTGGCCCGGATTTGGCGGTCATCAATACCGTGGCCGTTCAGGTGGAACAGGCAGTGAAAAACCTCGATGGTGTGAGCAGCGCCTTTGCCGAAAGGTTGACTGGCGGGCGCTATATTGATGTGGACATTGATCGCCTTCAGGCCGCGCGCTACGGCATGAATGTGTCGGATATTCAGTCGGTCATTTCCAGTGCCGTGGGGGGCATGAACATCGGTGAAACGGTGGAAGGGTTGCAGCGTTTTCCCATCAATGTGCGTTACCCGCGCGAGGTGCGCGATTCACTGACCCGTTTGCGGGCGTTGCCCATTTACACCCAGACCGGCCAGCGCATTGTGTTGTCTGATGTCGCCAAAATCACCATCACCGATGGGCCGCCCATGTTGCGAAGTGAAAACTCCCGCTTGGCTGGTTATGTGTACATCGACATTCGCGGGCGCGATTTGCGCTCTGCCGTACTGGACATGCAGCGGGCCGTGCGTGAGCAGGTTGAATTGCCGCCCGGTTATTCCATTTCATGGTCGGGTCAGTTTGAGTACCTGGAGCGCGCAACTGAGAAACTCAAACTCGTGGTGCCGTTCACCTTGATGATCATCTTCGTGTTGCTCTATATGACTTTCAAGCAGATCGACGAGGCGTTGTTGATCATGGCCACCTTGCCATTCGCCTTGATCGGCGGGGCTTGGTTGTTGTGGCTTCTTGAATTCAACTTGTCGGTGGCCGGTGCGGTGGGTTTCATCGCGTTGGCGGGTGTGGCCGCTGAGTTCGGGGTAATCATGCTGTTGTACCTCAACCAATCCTGGGCGGCGCGGGTTCGAAACAATCAGTGCCGGGAAGACGACCTGCTTGATGCGATTCGGGAAGGCGCCGTGTTGAGGGTTCGCCCCAAAGCGATGACGGTGTTGACCATTCTGGCGGGCCTGATTCCCATCATGTGGGGCACTGGCACGGGCAGCGAGGTGATGCAACGCATTGCCGCGCCCATGGTGGGCGGCATGATCAGTGCGCCACTGTTGTCGATGTTTGTGATTCCAGCCGTGTTCCTGCTGATTCGCAAGCGTCAAACCCGATCGCGCGCGTCAAACTAGTCGAGGATAGTTTTTCGGCCCACCAGGTATTGCACGCCTTGTGGGCCGTAATACTCACTGTGTAGTTCGTTTTGTTTGAGGTGGAACACCTCGCCTGCTTGGTATTGTGTGCGAACGCCGCCACATTCAATCGTGATGTCTCCGGCTAGGATCAAGGCCTTTGCCTCGAAAGGGTGACGATGATCACCCAGTCCGGTGCTACCCTCTCTTTTTACTGTGGTTACTTCATAAAATCCTGAATTTTCAAGATCTTGCAGAAACTTTTCCTGGTATTTCGTCATGATGTAAACGCAGGGTCAAGCCTCGCGTTGTAAATGAATTCATTTGATTTTAAACATCTCTGATTCACTTGGTAAGGTGCCTGTATGTTTCGTCGACCCAAATCCGGTTTTCAATCCTCGTCCCTCAGTTTTTCGGCGCCGCAGAAATCGCGTTGGCTGCCACGTGTGCTTGCCACCCTGTTTGTGGCCATGCTCACTGCGGGGCTGACGTTGATGGCCATGTCCATGTGGCAAAAGCAGCCAGTCACTGAAAGTTTGTTGAATTACGCTGGCAAGAATGAATGCGAGGTGCGTTTTGAAGGTGAGGGCGTGAGCCTGATTGAAAACCACTGTGGCGCCTCGGCAGGCGTTTACCTCATGACACCGCAGGGTTTGCGCACCAGCAACCTGATCGAACCGGAAATCAGCGAGCAGATTCGCACCAAGGGTTGCGAGGTGCCCAATCGCTGTGTTTACCAGCTCGAGTTGCAGGGCAACGCCATTCGAGGGCAGTTTGACTACACATTCGAAGGCGCAGAGGGCTTCTACACCTTCGAGTGGCTACAGGGTGGCAGTGTGCAACTGGTGGAGTCTTCAGCCGGCTGATGAATTGCCTGGAAGTTCGTTACTCTGGCCTTCAGGAAGAACATGCAGTTCATTCAAGGCCTCAATGATGGCACTTAACCTGGGTGGTTTGGACAGCAATTTGTCCACATGCACCAAAGCGTGGCTGTCGGAATCAATTTGCTTGCCCCAACCTGTCAGCAGTAAAACCGGGCAGCGGGAGTCGCGGGTTTTAATTGCCTTGGCCACATCACGGCCGTCCAAGCCCGGCATGCCCAAATCGCAAATCACAGCGGTGAACGCCCGGCCAGCCGCCTTGGCTTCATCAAAAAGCTTCAATCCCACATCACCTGATTTGGCGCATTGAACCTGATGCCCCAGCGCTGTCAGCCCGTCTGCCAAAGCCTCCAATACGCTGTTGTCATCGTCAATCAATAGCAGGCGCATCTGTTGTGTGCTTTGCTCAGCGCCCACGCCAGGCGCACTGATTTTGGACGACCCGCGCTTGGTGGGGATCATGATTTGAATGGTTGTGCCTTCACCCATTTGGCTCACGATATTGAGTTCGCCGCGCATGCGCTTGACAATGCCGTACACCATGGCCAACCCCAAGCCTGTGCCGCGCTCACCTTTGGTGGTGTAAAAAGGCTCCATGCAGCGTCGTCGGATTTCTTCACTCATGCCCGTGCCCGTGTCTTTCACCTCGATCAGTACGCTTTGTCTGTCGTTGGTCATTTGTGTGGACAAGGTCAGGGTGCCACCCTTGGGCATGGCGTCCACCGCATTGAACACCAAGTTGATGAGCGCCTCCCGCAACTCGGATTCCGAGGTTTCAATGTGAATGTGTTCGTCTTCGTGGTGCAACTGAAAGTCGATGTTGACACCTGCGCGTTGTGCCATGTCAAACCAACGTGCACGAGTCAATTCGACAGTTTGTTCGCACACCAGTTTCAGGTTGACCGAGCTGATCAACACACTTTCTTCTTTGCCTTTTGAAAATTGGCTCATGCGGTCAACAGTTTGTGCCACATCGTCGATCGCAAGCTGGATGGTTTTCAGTTGCTTTCTGCCTTGATCGCTCAAAGTTTTTTCAGTGCTCAGAAGTGCTTCGGTGTACAGCGCCACCGGGGAAATGGCGTTGTTGATGTCATGGGCGATGCCGCCAGCCATCTCGGCCAAGGCGCGCAATCGCTCTTGCTGCAAGACCAACTGCTGTGTGCGCTGAAGGTGCTCATAGGCCTGTTGAAGCTCCTGAAGCAACTCGGTTTGCGCCAGTGCCAATGCCATGTGTTGGGCCAATTGGCGAATGAAATCCAGTTCATCTTCTGAAAATGCATTCGCAGCCAGGCGACCCGCCGCAATCAAACCAAGCACGGTGCCGTCTTCTTTCTTCAAAGGCGCAAACACCAAGCTGCCCAGCCCGAATCGTTGATTCAATTGGGTACCTGTTTCGCACACGTCGACCATGGCGGTTTGGTAAACAAACTCCCCGCGCAGGGCACGTTGCAGGTTGTCCCCTTTGATCTGAACGGGCTGGCGCAACGCGATGCCCATTTCTTTGGCTTTGGGCAGGGTGTTGTCACCAAAGGAGCGGAAGGTTAACAAGTCTTCTTTGGCCTGATACGACGCGGTGAAGCAAAAATCAGCCGGCAACTCGATTTCGATGCTGTTGGTGACCACGTGGTAAATGCTGTCGAGGTCGTGGCGTTGCCCAATAGCCCGGGTGATTTCGTTGAGCAGACTCATGCGCATCAATTGAGCGTTGCTGCGCCGCTCGGAACGCCGAATGTGGGTCATGTCGGTCATGGCACCGATCATGCGAATGGCCTTGCCCTGTTCGTCGCGAATCAGGTAACCACGGTCCAATACATCAACCCAGTGCCCGTCTTGATGGGCAAACCGGTATTCGTCTTGCCAGTTGTTGCGAGTTGAGTGGATGGCCGAAAAAATGCTGGCCACCGCCCTGTCCCGGTCTTCCGGGTGAAGGCGGTTGATCCAGGAGTCATTGTTTGGCTCAAGAGTGCTTCGGTCAAAGCCAAACAGGGTTTCAAAGCCTTCGTTCCACCACATGTCATCGGTGATCAGGTTCCAGTCCCAAATACAATCCCTGGCGGCCTTGGCCAGCAGGCGGAAGCGCTCGGTGCCTTCTTTCAATGCGGCTTCGGCAGTTTTTCGTTCGGTGATGTCGCGCTCAATGGCCACCCAGTGGGTGTACCAACCGTTGCCATCTGAAACTGGAACAATGTCAAGCTCCAGCCAAAAGGCTTCTCCGGATTTGGTGTAGTTGATCAACTCTTCCCGAACCGGTTTCCATTGCTCAAGCCCGGCCCGAATACGGTCCAATGCATCGCGTTGGGTCAATTCACCTTGCAGCATGCGCGGCGTTTGGCCAATCGCCTCGTCGCGGGTGTAACCCGTGCGCCGCTCGAAGGCGTCGTTCACATACAAAATGCGTGGCCCATCGCCATCGATTGGTTCGGCCTCGGTGATCAGAACGATGTCGTTTAGGCGCTCCACACAGGTTTCAAGCAAAAGCAGCTTCTTGCGGTCTTGCGTTTGCTCCTCGGAGTACAGCAGGTTTTCCATCGCAATGGACAAATTCTTCGACACTGTTTTCAGCAGTTGGCGCACTTCGTTGGTGAAGAAAAACACGCCTTCCCCGAACAACACCAGGCTGGCCAACAACTCACCGCGCGCATGAATGGGCAAAATTGCAAATGATTCAAGCCCCTTCTCAATCGCGTACTGGTGCCATTCGTAGGCTTGCGGTTCATCGGCCACGCTTTGACACACGTAAACCTGACCGTTTTTTAACCGCTGCACCAGTTGATGGTCGGTGGGCAGGGTGGTGCTTTGCATGATGCGGGTCACAAATTCCTGGTCTGCCCCATCCGCTGCTATGACGCTGATCGCACCATTCTCCGGGTCAATTCTGCACGCCCAGGCCAATGGCAGGCCACCGAGTGAGCAAAAAACGCTGCACACCTTTTGCAATAGGGTGTCTGGTTTTTTCAGGATTGCTGTCAGCTCATTGACCCGCTGCTGAGCTTCCAGTAAGCGGTTCATGTGCACCAAGGTGAGCAAGGCCACCTTGGATTCGGTGATGTCTTGAAATGCCCCTTGCACGCGGACAATATCGCCATGGGTATTTCGCACCGCTTCACCCACCACACGGGCCCAGAAACGCCTGCCAGTGGCGCTTCGCATTTCAGGTTCCATCTCGAAGGCCTTGCCTTCTAGTGAGCAACGCTCCAATGCCTCTTCAATTTGCGCACGCCATTTGCCCTGGTAATAGCAAAGCCCTTCTTCCGTGGTGGTGGGTAGCTTGCTTTCCGGCAATTCCAGCATGCTGAAAATTTCGTCAGACCAGTACAGCCGCAGCGTGGGCGTCAGGTCGATGGCCCACGCACCCACTTTGGCTAGCCTTGCTCCAATCTTGTGCAAAGCTTCATCGCGGCGTTGGGTTTCTTCGGCCTTGCGTTTGGCCGTGATGTCGCGCTGAATGGATGCAAAGTAGGGCACGCTGCCGTCGGCGCTCACCACCGGGACAATGTCCATTTCAAGCCAATGGGGTTTGCCGCTTTTGCCGTAATTGATCAATTCCACTTGAACGTATTGTTGGTTCGACAGTGCTTGCCGAACCTTGTCCAACTGTTTTCGATCGGTTTCCGGCCCTTGCAAAATCCGTGGGCTTTTGCCGATGACCTCGTCGCGCGAATAACCTGTGAGCCGCTCGAACGCTGAGTTCACGTACACAATGCGTGGGCCTGGCGAATCGATTGAGTTCGCTTCGGTGATCATCACAATGTCATTCAACCGCTCAATGCAGGCATCGAGCAATTCCATGCGTTGCGGGTCGAGGTTTTGTTTTGTGTTCAGGCCACGGCCTGGTGTTGAATGAAGTTTGACCGAGTCGGCTGAAGGCGCCTGGGTTTGCACACGTGCCATGGGCAAGCGAATGGAAAAACTCGCACCATTGCCCGGCGAGGAATGCCCTTGTACTGTGCCGCCGTGGCGTTCAATGATTCGTTTCACATTGGCAAGCCCAAGGCCATGACCACTGTAGTCGTGGGCATTGTGTAGTCGGTAAAATGGTTTGAATAAACCATCGGCGCGGTCTGGGTCAAAACCCACACCGTTGTCGGTCACGACAATTTCAACGTCACCGTTGAACTCTTCGGCTTGAACCGAGATGCAAGGCGACGCTGCGCTTTTTGTGAACTTCAGGGCATTTGAAAACAGGTTGAGAAACACCTGCTCAATCAACTGTTCGTCGGCCTCAATGTCGGGCAGGTTGCCCACAGACCATTCAACCTCGGCTTGTTCTTCATCGGCCTGAAGGGTCGAGCGTATTTTCTGGACCACTTCGTTCAGCGATACGACGCTGTAGTGCAAATCGCCAGAGCCCAGTCGTGCAAAGGCCAGCAAACTTGCGACCAACAGGCCACCGCGTTCGCTCGATTCGGCAATGCGCATGAGGTAGCGCTGCTCTTGCTCATCGAGTTTGTGTTGCGCGCGGCGCGACAAGCTGCCCGCAAACCCCTGAATAATGTGGCACATGGAGTTCAGGTCATGAGCCACCCGGCCTGCAAAGCTGTCCAGCTCGCGATTGACTTCCTGCAGGCGCTCATTGCTGTTGGAAATGTCGGAAAGAAGTTTGCTGTTTTCGCGTTTTAAGGCGGTCACCTCGCGAGCACGTTCGATCACGGGCAACAGGTCGGCCACTTTGAACGGTTTCTGGATGTAGTCGATCACGCCGACCTTCATGGCATCCACGACCGATTCAATGCTGCCATGGCCAGTCATCAGGATGGCACCCAGATCGGGATCGTGTTCGCGAGCCCGTTTGATCAATTCAATACCACTAATGCCGGGAAGCCGCAGATCGGTCAATAGAAGATCGAATCGCTCGTGAGCGATGGCTTCGACAGCCTCTTTGGGGTCGGAAAAACCCTGGACCCCAAAGCCCCGGTCTTCGAGCAAGGAGCAAAGTGCTTCGAGTTGGTGGGCTTCATCATCGACGACGACGACACGGCACGCCTGTTTCATTCAGAAACTCCGGTTTGGGGCGATTCGTTGTAATGAACTTCATTACAATGCACTACAGATACTGGATTTCACCTGATGAATCAATCCCCACTTTTGAGAAATGCTTCACTGGCCGTGCCCTTTGTGCTGATCTGGACCAGCGCGTTTCCCGCCGCAAAAATCGGCTTGCTTGACAGCCCACCCTTGATATTCCTGTCAGCCAGGTTCCTGGCCGCTGGCACCTTGATGCTTGCTTGGGCACACTGGCGGGGCAGCCTGACGCGCTTGAGCTTTCGAGACCTGTCGGTGTTGCTGGCCTTGGGTCTGTTAAATCATGCGCTTTACTTGGGCTTGAGTTGGACCGGCATGGGCAGCTTGTCTTCAGGCTTGAGTACTATTTTAATCAGTGCGAACCCGATTGTGGTGGCGGTGATTGCCTCTTTTTTACTCAAAGAGCCACTTTCGAGACAAAAAGTATTGGGACTGGTGTTGGGTTTTGCCGGTGTGGCATTCATTGTCCGCAACCGGTTGGGCGGCGGTGTTGATACGTTGGAGGGCTTTTTGTTTGTGCTGGCTGCGTTGTTCACCCTTGCATTTGGCACTGTGCTGTACAAAAAATGGCCTGTTCGAACCGATGTGCTTACCGGCACTGGCTATCAAATTGTGTTGAGCGGGCTTTGTTTGTTGCCTGTGGCTCTGTGGCTTGAAGATGTAGCCAGCGTGACCCTGAGCTGGTCTTTTCTGGGTGCCTTTGCCTGGTTGGTGGTGATGGTGTCGATTGTGGGTTATCAGGTGTGGTTCACTTTGCTGGCTCGGGGCAGTGCGGGTGCGGCCAGCGTCTGGTTCTTTCTGACGCCACCTGTGGGCCTGCTCGCGGGCAGCTGGTTGCTTGATGAACCATTGAACAAAGTGGATTTTCTGGGCATTGTGCCGGTGGTGCTGGGCATCGTGTTGGTCACGCGGGCCAAATGAAGCAGGCTGACCGTAGGGGGCGGCCAGCCTGCGTTTGATTTGCCGGTTTAACTGTTCGGCAACAACACTTGATCGACCACGTGCACCACGCCATTGGACTGAAACACATTGGCAACAGTGACTGTGGCGCTGCCTCCTTTTTCATCAGTCAACACCACGTTGTCGCCCTGAAACTTGGCGCTGAGCGTGCCACCCGCGGCTGTTTTCAGGGTTGCCAAGCCACCGGCCTGAACAATTTGCTGGCCCAGATCAGCTGCGCTGATTCTTCCCGGTACCACGTGGTAGGTCAGCACGTTCGTCAGGGCGGCCTTGTTTTCGGGTTTCAAAAGCGTGTCTACCGTGCCCGCTGGAAGCTTGCTGAACGCTGCGTTTGTCGGTGCAAACACCGTGAATGGTCCTTTACTTTGAAGAGTTTCGACCAGGCCTGCAGCCTTCACAGCGGCGACCAAAGTGGTGTGATCGGCTGATTTTGACGCATTTTGGACGATGTTCTGGGTGGGCAGCATCGCAGCGCCTCCAACCATCACTTCGGCTGCAGCGGGTGTTGCGATCGCGGCGACAGATGAGAACAGGCCGATTGCAATGAAACGATGACGCAATGTGGACTTGATCATGGGTACTTCCTCCAACAAACAATTCAAAGTGACTCGCCGGACAAGTGAATACCAGGCGAGTTGAACTGGTTGGAGGGTTAACCAGCAAATCGGTTCAATTGATCTTGAGTTAAGTTCTGTAAACCGTGGTTAATTTCGATTATTTGGCGACAAGAATGGCGCATTTGGCTTGCATCACCACTTCGTTGGCCACACTGCCCAGCATCAGGCGGCTTAAGCCCGAGTGTCCGTGTGAACCCAATACAATCAGTTCGGCCTTGCCTTTTTTCGCCACGTCGATGATGGTGTTCGAGGCGCGTTTGCCCTCTTTGAAGACCAATTCGAGTTTGCTTGCAGGCAATTTCCTGGCTTTGGCGCTGGCCTGCAGTGTATCGAAGGCCGCTTGCGCGGTTGCTTTGCCTTTGGCGACAAAGTTTGCCTTCTCGTTCTTGTCGAGATAGAACTCTGGGCAGCAGGCGTACAGCACAGTTAGCTTTGCTTTGCTAACCGCGGCCAATTCCACGGCCTGGGTTGCAGCTTTCAAAGAACAATCCGACCCATCGGTCGCCAACAGAATGTGAGAATACATGCAAGAAACTCCTTAACAATTGTTGTGTACCCTCAGTTTACAAGCAAAGTCCACGTTGTACACCTCAAACAACGCCGAAAAAATGCCTCTTGCCCAGCCTTGACCCCATATGCAAGTTCTTGATATGGTTCAGCCTCTTCTCAAAACAGTGTTCCCGCGCAGTCCCTTGTAGACCGAAAAAGCCCATCCAGCGATCTTTGATGTGTATTTGCCAGCCTGATTTTTTCGCAGGCGCAGACTGCGTGCGCCTTTGTTTTCTACTGACCGATTCCCTTTAAAAAGAACAACATGATTCAAACCATTCAAAAGGACTGGTTTTCCAACGTCCGAAACGATTTGTTGGCCGGCCTTGTGGTCGCCCTTGCACTGATTCCCGAGGCCATTGCTTTTTCCATCATCGCTGGCGTGGACCCCAAAGTGGGTTTGTATGCCTCGTTCTGTATTGCTGTTGTGATTGCGTTCACCGGTGGGCGACCTGGCATGATTTCCGCTGCAACAGGTGCCATGGCGTTGGTCATGGTGATGCTGGTCAAAGAACACGGCTTACAGTACCTGCTGGTGGCGACCCTGCTCACCGGTGTGTTGCAAATCATCGCTGGTGTGTTGCAACTGGGCCGTTTGATGCGGTTTGTTTCGCGCTCGGTGATCACCGGCTTTGTGAATGCGTTGGCCATTCTGATTTTCATGGCGCAGTTGCCAGAACTCATGAATGTGACCTGGCATGTCTACGCCATGGTGGTGGCCGGGCTGGGCATCATTTATCTTCTGCCTTACTTGACCAAGGCTATTCCCTCGCCATTGGTGGCCATTGTTGTGCTCACCATCTTCAGCATTGTGGTGGGCCTGGATATTCGCACCGTGGGCGACATGGGTGAGTTGCCCGATTCATTGCCTGTGTTCCTGTTACCCGACGTGCCTTGGAACTGGGAAACATTCACCATTGTGTTCCCTGTGTCGCTGACCTTGGCGGTGGTGGGTTTGCTGGAATCGATGATGACTGCTCAAATTGTGGATGACCTCACCGACACCGGCAGCAACAAAAACCGCGAGTGCGTGGGCCAGGGCGTGGCCAATATTGCCTCGGGCTTTTTGGGTGGTATGGCTGGTTGTGCCATGATTGGTCAGTCGGTCATCAACGTGAAGTCGGGAGGGCGCGGGCGCTTGTCCACGTTCAGTGCAGGTATTTTCCTGTTGATCCTGATTTTATTCGTCAGCGACTGGGTGGCACGCATCCCCATGGCAGCTTTGGTCGCGGTCATGATCATGGTGTCGATTGGTACCTTCAATTGGGCTTCCATTCGTAACCTGCGTGAACACCCCAAAAGCTCCAGCGTGGTGATGTTGGCCACTGTGGCTGTGACGGTGGGTACGCACGACCTGGCGCAAGGCGTGTTGGTTGGGGTGTTGTTGTCTGGATTCTTCTTCGCCAACAAGGTGGGCCGTATTTTGCGAATCTCTTCCAGAACCCAACTTGAGGGGCGAAACCGAACCTATGAAATTTCGGGCCAGGTGTTTTTCGCATCCGCTGAAACTTTCATCAATTCCTTTGACTACAGAGAGGTGATCGATGAAGTCACGATTGATGTCACCCGTGCGCATTTTTGGGACATCACCGCCGTCAGTGCGCTGGACAAGGTGGTCATCAAATTCAAGCGGGAAGGAACCGATGTGCACGTGGTGGGCTTGAACGAAGCCAGTCGCACCTTGGTTGATCAGTTTGCCATTCACGACAAAGACGATGCGCTTGAGCGCATGGGCTCGCATTAAGGAGGTGGCCAACATGAACGAACGTCAAATCATCGCCTGTGTGGACCGCTCGGATTACGCCACCGCTGTGGCCGATTGCGCCAGTTGGGTGTCGCGGCAAATCCACGCACCGATTGAGTTTCTGCAGGTCATTGACAGGCATCTGGAACAGGGTTCTGGTGAAGACCACAGCGGTGCCATCGGGGTGGATGCCCAAGAGAACCTGCTGAACAAGCTGCTCACCAGTGAAAGCGAGCAAAGCAAACAAGCGCGCGAACAGGGCCGTTTGTTTCTGAATACCTTGCGCGAGCGGGTGTTGGAACAGGGTGTGGCGGTTGCAAACTCTCGTTTGCGCCATGGCACCTTGGTGGACTGCCTCATCGAGCGTCAGGATGACGCCCGTGTGGTGGTTCTGGGGCGCAGGGGCAAATCGACTGACGCGGCCAACAAGCCCATTGGCCGCAGTTTCGAAGCGGCTGTGCGCGCAGTGAACCGACCTGTAATGGGTGTTCACGCGCAGTTCAAAGAGCCAAGCCGCTTTCTGTTCGCATTCGATGGCTCGGCCGTGAGCAAACGTGGCGTAAAAACGGTGCTTGAAAGCCAGCTCTTCAAAGGCTTGCAGGGCACGCTTTTGATGGTGGGTGTCAAAAACCCGCAAGGCGACAAATTGCTGGAGCAAGCTGCGCGTGAACTGACTGATGCAGGCATGCCCACGGAATTTCACCGGGCTTTGGGTGACACAGTGAGCGAATTGGTCAAAGGGCTGGAGCGCCACCAAGCTGATTTGTTGGTGATGGGGGCTTACACCCACTCACCACTGCGCAAGTTGTTCTTTGGCAGCACAACGACCGACATTCTGAAGGCCACGCAGGTGCCTGCCCTGTTGCTGCGCTAGCGATTGCCTTTCAGGGGCTGTCTGGGTCCAGGCGGCCCAGCACCTGAACCTGGCCTTCCGGCCCCACTTTAAACAGCACCACCTCACCGGCGGAAGGAAACACGCCGGTGAGTGCGGTGGTGTTCACCTGATGGGTCACGTACAGCACCTTGTCGGCGGGTTTGAGCGTCGCAATGTGTGCTTTCAGTGCATCAGTTTGTGGAGAGCTGTTTGAGCGGTTTTGAAAAAATGAATTCAGCGCAGGTAATTCAGTCACGGCCCCTGCATTGATTTCCCTGGCGGTTTCCAGGCAGCGGCACCACTGGCTGGAATACACCGCTGTGAACTCAATGCCGCGACGCCTGATTTGCTCGCCCAAGTCGCGGGCGTCCTGACGCCCGGTTTCATCGAGATTGCGTTGTGTTTGGCACTGCCCCAGCGTGAAACCTTCGGGGTCGCCAAAGCCCGGTGCATTGGCGTGCCGCATGATGGCGTGCACACCGGGTTGCTGCCACAATTGCCAGGCTTTTTCCTGGGCCCAAGCATTGATCGGGCCCAGTAGGGTGGCACAGGCCAACAAGCTTGCCAAGAGGGTTTGAAGTGTCTTCATCAGGCGGTTGCTCCTATACTGCGTGTAGGCCACCGCCTCATTCTACCGACTTTTTACTGCATCACCTGGCTACTCATGGCCAGTCGATTCAACAACAAATCGAACTGCACCGGTTTGGCAAAGTGATAGTTGATGCCGCTTTCCTGAGATTTTTTCACATCGCTCTCAAACGCGTATCCAGTCAGCGCTGCGATCTCGCAGAATTGATTGTGGCCTTCGCTTTGGCGAATGGCCATGGCCACCTCATACCCATTGAGTTTGGGCATGTCGATGTCGAGCAAGATGAAATCAAATGGTTCAGACATGGCCTTGTCCAAAGCCTGTTGCCCATCGGTGACCACCACGGCGTTGTGGCCATCTTTTTCCAGAAATTTTTTCACCAGTTTGATGTTCAGTGGCGTGTCGTCGGCCACGAGCACTTTCAATGGTCTGCTCGGAGTCAGGCGGACATCACGGCGCTCGCTGACAGTGGCTTCCTTGTTCAGCGTGATGGAAAACACCACGTGGGTGCCTTGCCCCGGCTCGGAGCTGACCTGTATTTCACCGTGCATGGCCTTGATCAGGCTTTTGACGATGGACAAGCCAAGCCCGGTGCCTCCATAGCGGTTGTCGCTGTCGGTGTGCAATTGTGTGAAGGGTTTGAACAACTGGCTTTGCCGGTTTTTGTCGATGCCCAGCCCGGTGTCAACGACAGAGAAGGTCAAAATATCGCGTTGTTTGCCAATGGGTGTGTTGTTGACCGTCAAGCTTACTTTTCCTTGCGCAGTGAACTTGACGGCATTGTTCAGCAGGTTTTGAAGCACTTGTCGCAGGCGCACCAGGTCGCCCGAGTAAACCTGTTGGCCAACAATCTGATTGTTGATTTCAAACGCCAGGCCCTTGGCCTTGGCGGTCAGGCGAGTCAGCTCAGCGCTGCTGCTCAACAGTTGTTCCATGGCAAATGGGGCATGAACAATTTGCACCGACCCCGATTCCAGTTTGGAAAAGTCCAGGATGTCATTCAAGATGGTGGACAAGGTTTGGGCCGATTGAACCAGCAAACCAGCCTGTTCTTTTTGTTCCCCTGGCGGGAGATCCATTTCCAGCAAGCTCGCAAAACCAGTGATGCCATTCAATGGTGTTCGAATTTCATGGCTCAATGTGGCCAGAAAGCGGCTTTTTTCCGCGTTGGATTCTTTTTCCGCTTTGGCGGTGACAGAAGCATCACGCAAGCGGTTCTCCAATTCCAATTGAACCGTTCGATCTAGGTGCGTGCCCACCACGCGGGTGGCAACGCCCTGCGCATTTCTTACAATCAGGGCTTTGGACTGTATGAAGACCCAACGCCCGGCTTTGTGGGCCATGCGAAATTCAGCCTCGAACGTGGTGGCTTTCGGGTCTGCAATGGCTTTTTCAAGTTGTTGCGCGGCCAGTTCAAGGTCGTCGGGGGCAGTCAGTTTCTCCCAGGTTGCAAACTCGTTGACCAGTTCGTGATCTTCATAGCCCAGCAGGCGTTTCCAGCTCGGTGAGTAATAGGTTGTTTTTTCGATCAGGTCCAAGTCCCAAAGGCCATCGTGAGAGCCCTCCATCGCCAGCTTAAAGCGTTCTTCGCTTTTGGCCAATTCTGCGCGAATCAGCCGTTCGGAAGACACATCTTTGCTCATGATGATGATGCCGCCAATCTCGCCATCAGGGCGTAACCAAGGCTCAAGTGCCCAGTCCAGCCAAACAGTTTGACCCGAAGGGGACACCCAAGGGTCCGCTTCAGCGGAAACGCTTTCGCCCCTCAAGCCCTGTTGTTGTGCCACTCGCCAGTGTTCAGGCGCGTTGCTGATCAAATCGTAATAGTTTTTGCCAATCAGGCTTTCACCCCATTGCACATCAAAACTCTTGGCCCATCTCGCTGAGGCAGCGATGTAGTTCATCTGCTTGTCGAACATGGCAATTGGAATCGGCGCTTGCGCAATCAAGGCTTCGACCATCCAGTAACTTTCCTTGGCCGTGTTCAGGGCCGCTTCAAGCTTTTTGCTTCGTTCAGACAGGTGTTCAGTGATGTCCAAAATTTCCTTGAATGTGGGCTGTAGCTCTGTGGGCAACTCATCTATGGACATGCGGTCTTCGCTTGTGCTGCGGTTGCGAAGCTGGGCAAGATAGGTGGTGGCTTGGTTCGACAGGCTTCTGCCAAGGCCCAACACCAACAGCAGGGTCGCGCCGGTCCCCACCAACAAGGCAGCAATGGCTCCCCACAGTGCCATGGACACCGTGGCGTATGCCTCGCCCAATGGCTGCAGGGTCACGGACACCCACCCCAGAGAGCCGGTCTGCGCGGTCGAGTTGTTGGGCGAAAACGCAATCAGGTACTGTTGCTGGTCTTTCAACGTGTGGATGGCCCAGCCACTTCGGCCTTGTTGTGCGGCTTGAAAGCCCTCCATGCTGGCCCAGTCGGTGTTGTTCTGAAGATCCGCCATGTCGAGGCGGTTGCCCATGCGCAAACTGCCGTCTTTGGACAAAATCAAAGTGGACAGTTCGGTGTGTGACTTGGTGAATAAATCGTTTTCAATTTGTTCAATGAAGTATTTCCAATCCAGGTGTATGCCAATCACGCCGATGGTTTCTCCTGCCTGGTTTTGTATCGGCGTGGTGAAATCAATGAACTGGTATTTTTCCTCGGCGCGTTTGGGCAACAATTCGGCCAACAACTTGGCTTCGTGCACATCCATGATGGCAGGTGCTTTCATGCCCTCTTTGAACCAAGGGCGCGCAGCCACACTTCTGCCAACCAGCAAGTCGTCATTGGCTGCGATCACCGTTCCCTCGGTGTCTGTCACGCCGATCCACAGGTATCCAGGGCAATTTTTTTCGAGCAATCGAATCAACGGGTTCAAGCCAATGAGGGTATTGCCTCCCACCAATTGTTCCAGTTCAGCGGCGAACACCAAATCTTTCAAATGTTGCTTGAGGTGCCGGTCAATCGATTGTGCAATTTGATCGGTTTGAATCTGGGCCTGTGAACCTGCTTTTTCGATTGCGTTTTGTTTTAAAAACCAATGGGTCCCGATTGCGACGGGGATGGATAGCAATAAAAGTGCGAACAAACTGCCAACGAGCAGGCGGGTGGTGAAACTGGCTCGGATTTTGAAAGGAAACATGGCTGCTTGACCACAACTGTGAAGTGAAAAGTTTCTTTACTTTAATGTTATTTAAGGATTTTTTACACTGTAGAACAGGCACAAAACCTGTCCATTTCCGCAGATGGAATTGACTTTCCAGGCGTGCAGTTGACGTTTCACCAAGCAAGCGTAGTATGGCTGGCGGTGTGCTGTCGAAATAGTGAAAAGAATGATGTTGGATCAACAGGAATTCTGGGTGCGTTTGGTGGGCGTGTTGGCATTCAGTGCCAACATGGCGGGCTTTGTGGTGGTCTCGGAACGCAAAACCAAGGCATTGTTGGCCACCAGCTCCGCAATCTGGGGCTTGCAGTATTTTCTGTTGGGTGTCCACACCGGTTTTCTGATCATGGTGTTGGCCAGTGTGCGTCAAACCATCAGCGTGTTTACCTTGAAGTTGCCGTTTGCCTCGCGTTTGGGGCTCAGTGTGTTGTTCACTGCACTGGCCTGCTTGGTGGCTGCGTGGAGTTGGCAAGGCTGGTTGGCCAGTGCCCTGCCCTTGCTGGCCACCGTGATGGGCACATGGGCTTTTTTCATGCTGAGTAATGTGGCCATGCGTAAGGCCACCATGGTCAGTAATCTGGTGTGGGCCTTGCACGCCTATTTATTCAACAGCTGGGAACTGCTGGCCGCCATGACCTTGCTGACCCTGGCGACATTGCTGGGCTTATACCGCATTCACAGGCGGACCAGCCTTCCGGTTTAGTGTGTTTGATCACTTACCATTTGATCTCCACACCCGCATACACACTGCGCCCCTCACCCGGGGCGAACTGCGCTGTGTCGGCACCGTTGGCATTCACAATCACGCCGCTTGTGGCCGCGTATGTTTTGTCGGTCAGGTTGCGGGCATCCACGAACACCTTCACGTGTTCGCTGGCTTTCCATGAAGCACTGAGGCCAAACAAGGTGTAAGGGTCTGTGCTGAAGGTGTTTCTCAAGTCTACGAAATAGCCTTGAGGTACGTACTCGATGTTCGGGCTGATCGACACGCCAGACGGGTGCTTGTAGTCCAGCTTGGCTCTCAGGTACTGTTCTGGAATGCCCGGGATGGCGGCATTTCCGTAAGTGGCGTCGTTGTTGAATCGAAACCGCCCGGCGGTGTAGGCCAATTGCCAGTTCAGGGAATCTGCTGTGTTCAGCAGCTGTTGAGCCACCGGGCCTTTGGCAGCCAGCTCAAAGCCTTGATGGCGCGTGTCGTCCGCATTCAGGATGGCAGTCAAGCCGGGCATTGCCGGGTTCAATTGAAAGGTAACAAACTCGTTGCTCAAGCGGCTCGCGTAGGCGCTAATGTCCCATTGCACGTTTGCCAGGGAGCCTCGCCCGCCCACTTCAAAGGTGGTCGATTCTTGAGCGTTCAGAGCCCTGCTGGGGCTGGTTTCTGAAAAGGTGGGCGGCTCGAAAGCACGGCTTAAGTTGCTGTACAGTTGCAGGCTGTCAGTGGCCTGCCACAAGATGCCGAGCTTGGGGCTGAACTGCGCGTAACGGCGCTCGTAGCTGTCATCGCCATCGCTCAGGAATTGATCGTCTGCAGTTCGTTTGGCGTGGGTCCATTGCAGGCCCGTGATCCATTGCAGGTTGTCACGAATGTGCAATCGGCTTTCGCCATACAGCTCGATGTTTCTGGATTTCTGGTCTTCATAAGAGCGCAAACTGTTTCGCACGCCTTGCGTGTGGTTGAAAATTCGCGCCTCGGTCACTCCACGAACCAGGTTAAAGCCCACCGTGGTGTCGTGGCGAAGGCCCGCCAACTCGCCTTGGGCAATGCGGCTTCCAAATGTACCGAAGTCTCTGTTTTGCTGATCAATCAAACCGAAACTCAAAGGGTGATACAGGTTTTTATCGACTGCGTACACGCCTGCGTTGTACTCAACGCCTTGGTCGGAAATCCAGGTGGTTTTATTGGCCAGGCGGGTGATCAGGAAATCGCGCTGCGAATTGCTGTTCGCCGAGGCTGCGTTGGCCTGTGAACGATCTTGTGCCAGCTGGGCTTTGGTCAAATTGCCCGGAAGTTCCTGATTCATGTCGCCGTGAATCACATAGAACCGGGTTTCAAGTTGCGGGTTGATTTTCAAGCCGGCATTGGCATTCAAACGCGTGTTCTTCTGGCCGCTGAACTGGCGAAAGCCATCGGATCGCAATTGGGACAGTGAGGCGAAATAGTCCCAGCTGCCCACCACGTCGCCTGTTTTGAATTGCGCACGCGCAAATTCATCCGGACCGGCATCCAGACGTATTGCGCTGAACGGGGTGGTGTAGCCCGTGGGTGTCACAAAGTTGATTGCACCACCCAAGGTGGCTGCGCCGTATTGCAAGGCATTGGCACCTTTGTACACCTCCACGTGTTGCAGTGCCAATGGGTCAATGTCCTGAAAATCCGAGCCACCGTCTGCAAGGTTGATCGGTATGCCGTCTTGCAGCAGCCGAATGCCCCGCATGTGAAAGGTGCGAGACAAACCAGAGCCTCGAATGGACAGGCGCGATTCCTCATTGACCCGGCTTTGTGCAAACACTCCAGCGGTGTAGTCCAGCATGTCCTTGATCGTCACAGCCTTGCCCGTCTCGAATTCGCTGGCGGGTACCACGGCGCTTCCGCCCGGAATTTGTTGTAGCTTTTCGGTGGCCACCTTCACGCTTGCAGCACTCAAAGCCTCGCGCTGTGCTTGAACTTCAATGGTTCCCAGCTTTTGGCCTTCACTGGCGTGCGCACTGCTCAAAGTCAGAAAAGCAAGGGTCAGCGCGATGGGCAGGGGTTTTAAAGTGAAGCGTGTTGGTGTGTGCATGGCGAGGTGAGTCAGAATAGGTTGGGCAAGCGTGGTTTATACCGCCCCAGCGCCCTCAGGAAAATGCGGCAAATTGTCGCATTCACTCTGTTTCAGGCCGAAGCCGCCTAAAATGGCAACATGCGAGAACTTGCCCCTCATTCAACACAAAGCCCACTTGCCCGCCCGCTTTATGCGCGAATCGGTCAGGCGTGGTCGCGCGCCTGGGTCGATCGATCTGACCCCTTGGTGCGTCGGCAACAACTGCTCACTGTGTTGTGGATGCGCAATCTCGCCTTGGCCCTGTTGTGCGTTTTACTGCTACTGGTTGGCTGGGGCTTGAAAGTCACCTTGCCATGGCTTCAAGTGGGGGTGATTTTGACTGGCCTGCTGGCGTTGACTGCCATCACCGCGGTACGTCTTCGACGCAAGAACCCGGTGGGTGGGCTGGAAGTGTTTGCCCAGCTCTTCGCTGATTTGGCGGCGTTCACCTTGTTGCTGTTCTTCACCGGTGGGGTCACCAACCCGTTTGTGTCGCTGTACCTGCCACTGCTGGGCCTGGCAGCCGCGTTGCTGCCTTGGGGGCAGGTTGCCGTGCTCGCCACCCTGAGCGTGGCGGCTTACTCGGTCTTGATGAACAATTACTTCCCGTTGGTGCTGGCCAACCCAGCCGATGGTGTGCATTTTCACTTGATTGGCATGTGGCTGAATTTTTTGGTCAGCGTGGTCATTCTGGTTGCCTTCGTGGCCCGACTCAGTTCTTTTTTGCGCGATCGTGACCAGGCCTTGGCCAAAGCACAAACCCATTTGGCCAACGAAAGCAAGCTGGCAGCACTGGGCAATCAGGCCGCCTCCATTGCACACCAGCTGGGCACCCCGGTGTCGACCATCGCCACGGTGGTGGCTGATTGGCAAGACGACCCCGCCATGGCTCATCAACAAGCCGACATGACAGTGTTGCAGGCGCAGGTTCAGTCGATCACCAACACCCTGGCTCGCATTCGCGCGCAGGTCGAGCGGGATCATCATGATTCGCCGGTTTGGCAGAAACTCGAGTTGTCTCCATGGCTGGATCAGGAAATCGCCGCATGGCGAAACCGCCACCCGGCCTGCGAGGTGCAGTGGCGCGCCACCGGCCAGGCTGTTCGTGTGAATGTTGAACTGTTGGCGCTGGGCTTGGGTGTGTTGTTGGACAACGCAGCCCAAAGCCACTTGAGGGCCGGGGTCGAGCAGCCTGTGCAAGTGAAACTGAACGTGTCCACCACAGCCACTGCCCAAGCGTTGATGTTGGCCGTTGAAGATTCAGGGTCTGGTATGGCTGCAGAGCTGCTGCCCAAAGCCGGTCAACAGGTGATGATGAATACACACGGCCAAGGCATGGGCTTGTTTTTGCTCGCGAACCTGCTGGACCGTGCAGGGGGTGCGCTCACGTTTCAAAATACCAAGCCTGGCTTTCGCGCAAGTTTGAGTATGCCTGTGACCCCATGAGCAACCGCATTTTACTCATCGTGGATGACGACCCCGTGTTTTCAAACACCTTGGCGCGCTCTCTGACACGCAAGGGCTTGGTGTGTGTGCAGGCGCACGATCGTGCCAGCGCCCTTGAGGCTGCCCAGCAACATCATTTTTCCGACATCAGCCTGGATTTGAACCTGGGCGACCAATCTGGCTTGCAATTGATTGCACCTTTGCGCGCCCTTCAGCCACAAGCCACTTTACTCGTGCTGACCGGCTACGCGAGCATTGCGACCACAGTACAAGCCATGCGTTTGGGGGCTGACAATTACCTGGCCAAACCGGTCGACGGTGCCGCGGTGCTGCGTGCGCTCGATGATGAAGGTGTTGAACCCTTGCCCGATTCTTCCGCCGGTGAAGCGTTTCAGCCCATGTCTGTGTCCCGAATGGAGTGGGAGCACATTCAGCGAGTACTCAATGAGCACAGCGGCAATGTGTCAGCCACTGCGCGTGCCTTGAACATGCACCGCCGAACGCTACAGAGGAAATTGGCCAAACGACCCGTGGGGCGTTAGTTCATTGCATGAATGAGTAGTTTCCACACGAACGCGGGTATTGAATAGAATTTGGGAACTTTAAGGATGTGATAGGCTCCATCTATGGTTCCTCCCATCAATTTAACAAGAAGATCACCGACATGACCGCAACTACCATTCAATGGATTGCCGCGTTCCTTTTTGCCGGCGCACTCATCCACACCTTTTCGGCCAGCTATTTCGAGCGCTTGGCTCACACCAGCAAACATCACAGCGGCCTGTTTCACCTGCTCGGCGAAGTCGAGGCCGTGTTCGGCATTTGGGCCTTGTTTTTGGTCATTGCGATGGCGTTTTCAGTCGACCTGAATTCTGCTGTTGAATACGTGGACACCCGCCACTACACCGAACCGCTGTTTGTGTTTGTGATCATGGTGGTGGCAGCCAGCCGCCCCGTACTGGACGCTTCGCGCATGTTGGTGGTCGGTTTGGCAAAGCTGTTGCCCGTTGGCCCCGCGGTGTCCTTCACCTGGCTGGGCCTGTTTTTCGTGCCGTTGTTGGGCAGTTTCATCACCGAGCCCGCGGCCATGACCTTGGCGGCCTTGTTGCTTCGCGATGTGTTGTTTGCGAAAACGGTGCCCAACTTCATTCGCTACCTTGGCCTGGGTGTGTTGTTCGTGAACATCTCCATTGGTGGGGTGATGACTTCTTTCGCAGCGCCTCCGGTGTTGATGGTTGCAGCCACCTGGAACTGGGACACCCCATTCATGATGGCCACCTTCGGCTGGAAAGCGGCCATTGGCGTTTTCATCAATTCCACCGTGTTCATCATGATTGCAGCCAAGCACCTCACCGGTGAGGTCAAGGCGCCTGAAGCGGTGGGTGAAGATGGCAAGCCCCTGGAGCCTGTGCCTTGGTGGGCCATGGTCATTCATTTGGCTTTTCTGGGCGGAGTGGTGTTTTTTGCCCATCACCCCCCGGTTTTCATGGGCATTTTCCTGTTCTTTTTGGGCTTCACCGCCGCATACAACACGTTCCAGTCACGCCTGCTCCTGAAAGAGGGCCTGTTGGTCGCATTCTTCCTGGCCGGTTTGGTGGTGCTCGGTGGCATGCAAGCCTGGTGGTTGCAGCCGGCAGTCAGCGGCTTGAATGATGGTGTGCTGTTCCTCGCGGCCATGGGTTTGACGGCGATCACTGACAATGCTGCGCTCACCTACTTGGGGTCTTTGATTGAAGGCACTTCAGAGAGCTTCCGCTATGCCTTGGTGGCCGGTGCGGTGGCTGGTGGTGGCCTTACCGTAATCGCGAACGCGCCTAACCCCGCGGGCCTGTCGATTCTGAAGCGTCAATTCGATGGCGAGGCGGTTTCTGCAGGCGGCTTGCTGGCTGGTGCCTTGGTGCCAACTGCCGTGGCCGGCAGTTGTTTTTGGTTCCTGTAAATCAGCCAATGTACCTGGCGGTGTCAGCCCGAGAAAGGGCTGACACCGATCAGGCGCACATGTAGCCAGGCTGCAAACACCAGCCAAGCCAATACACCCACAACAATCGTCATCAGTGTGCCCACCTTGGTGGGCTCTTCGCCTTTCACCAGCATGGGCGAAGCACGTCGACGCGCGCTTTTGAACACCATCACCGCCCACACCAAGAACGATCCAAACAGCAGCAAATCGGCCAAGGTGCCATTGGCAATCAAATGTGCCAATGCCCACACCTTGACTGACAAGGTCATGGGGTGTGCCAGTTTGGCTTTCAAATGATTCATCGGTACGAAGGCCGCCGCCAGCAACACCATGGAAACCAGCATCAACAGCGCCGCCAGGTGGCGAGTGAACACAGGTGGCGACCACAAAAAGACCGGGTCAAGGCGCGCTTGCCCGTAGCCGTACACAATCAATACCAGCCCCACAATGGAGGTCAGGGTGAATACCAGCCTGTATTTGTCTTTGCCCATGCGGGCGATCATGCCCGAGCGGCGTTGCTCCCCCGGAACCCGTATGGCGTGCATGCCTAGAAACAAAGCCAAACCCAATACCAACGTCAACAAAGCCATCGCATTCTCCTGATTGTGTGGAGCGATTATGGCACAGCCCCTGTTACACCGAGTGTGCCTTTTTCGTTCAATGCGTAGTGTTGGCGGGTACAAGCGAGGCTTTGCTACAGAATTAGGCGGGGTTGCAGCCTTGAAGCACCGTGCTCAATGTTTCATTGATGAAGTCAAAATTGGGGTGGCTGGTTCGAGTCACCAGCGCAATGGCGCGGCTTGGAATGGGCGCGCTCAAGGGCACTTCCTGAACCTGCGTGCCATGCAGAATACCCGCTTCAATGGCCATGCGTGGTAACAGTGCGCAACCAATGCCCGCATTGACCAATTGAACCATGGTGCTCAGGTTGGTGGCCTCGACCACGCCGCCATCGCTAGTTTGGCCTGGGTTGCGCTCCAGGCTGCAAGCCGACAAGGTGTGGTCGCGAAGGCAGTGTCCCTTTTCCAGCAGCAAGAGTCGTTTGGCGTCGATTTTCGCCAAAGGCTGCTGTTTGCTGTTGCACAGCGAGTCTGAAGCATGGGTAACGAGGCACAACTCCTCTTCAAACAGCACGTGTTCGTGCAGCTTGCCTGTTTCAATGGGCAAGGCAAGCACGGCAGCATCCAGCTCTCCATTCTCAACTTCAGCCAACAGCACCGCAGTTTGGCTTTCCCGTACACTCACCCTCAGTTGCGGAAACTGCTTTTTGCACGCATTCAAAGCCTTGCCCAGCATGAATGGCGCGACAGTGGGAATGATGCCAAGGCGTAGCTCACCACTGGCCGGGTCTGCGGCCGACTGGGCCAGCATCACCAGGTCTGCTGTGGCCGACAAAATGTCTTGGGCCCGGCGCACCATGTTGGCACCCAACGGGGTCAAGGCCACACGCTGTCGATCCCGTTCCACCAACTGAACACCCAATACCCGCTCAAGTTCAGACAAGCCGCCAGACAAGGTTGACTGGGTCACAAAACACAGCTCAGCCGCGCGGGTGAAATTCAGCGTGTCGGCAATTGCCAGCAAATAGCTCAATTGCTTCAAGGAAATCGATGCTGCTTTCACGTATTGTTTGTTCATTTTGACTGTTGCTGCGTTAATTGATTTTTCCGATTACGGGAAATTGTAGGGTTTGTCGGCCAACTTGTCAGCACAATGCGTGTCTAAATGCACGTTGGGCTTTTTAATACCTTTTTCGCCCCCACAAGCAACGACTTCGCGTACCATTTTCTCAATTTGATTCAATGTATTGGCTGTGAACGCTGAACCTAACCTCGCCGAATTGGCTCGCACCGCTGACGCTGATTTTCTGCATGAAGCTTTGTTGCGCACGCGCGCCCGCACTTTGGGTTTGCTGGGCGATTATGTCGCAGCT
This sequence comes from Limnobacter sp., assembly GCA_964229025.1. GTDB lineage: Bacteria > Pseudomonadota > Gammaproteobacteria > Burkholderiales > Burkholderiaceae_B > Limnobacter. Next base: position 40,695 of record CAXRAE010000008.1, read on the forward strand.
TTGGGGCCCGAGTGCAAGGTGCCCTGTTTGCCTGAACTGAACCCGCCGCTGTGGGAGATTTGCCATGTGGCCTGGTTTCAGGATTGGTGGCTTGCGCGAAACCCTCAATGGCAAGAGGGTGCGCGTTGCGACCCAGACCACCCCAAGTTGCCTTCGCGCCTGCTTGACGCGGATGAACGCTTGAATTCCAGCACCATAGCCCACGACAGGCGTTGGGACATTGGTCTGCCCGACCTTCAAGGCACCCAGAATTATCTGGCCCATTCCCTCAAAGACAGCCTGGCCATGTTGGCCACGGCCAAAACCCTGTGCCAGGAACAACCTGAGCGACGCGATGCATTGCTGTACTTCTTCCGTTTAAGCCTGTTGCATGAACAAATGCACAACGAGGCGGCCGTGTTCATGGCCAAGCAGCTCAATATTGGGCTCAGCCCGGAGTTCGCCAAGCGTCCCCAACTTCAGGCTGTCACGCCACGCCACGGATCAAGCGAAGAACCACAACACTGGGCTACCGAGCAGCTTCGTTTGGCGCCCGCACGGTGGGTGTTGGGTTGGCAAGGCGATGGTTTTGCTTTTGACAATGAGCTGCCGCCTCAGCCTGTTGATTTGTCTGCATTTGAAATCGACTCGCAGCCGGTTTCGTGGGCGGTTTATTGCGATTTTTTAACTCAAACCGGGCACCCTTTGCCGCCTTTTGTCCGTTTTCAGTCTGGGCAATGGTTCGATCTTTCTTTTGATCAGCAACAGCCTCTGGATATGAATCAACCCGCCTGCAACGTCAGTTGGCACGATGCGCAGGCCTACTGCCAGTGGGCCGACAGGCGCTTGCCCACTGAAGCGGAGTGGGAATACGCCGCCCATACAGCCCTGGGTTTTCAGTGGGGGCGTGTCTGGGAGTGGACTTCCAGCACTTTCCTGCCCTTCTCCGGGTTCGAGATGCACCCTTACGAAGACTATTCCCAACCCTGGTTTCACGATCGCAAAGTGCTCAAAGGTGCCAGCTGGGCCACTTCAGCGGAAATGATGCACAGGAAGTATCGCAATTATTTCCAGCCGGAACGGGTGGATGTGCTCTCGGGTTTCCGAACCTGTGCCCTGTAATCAATTGGTTATCGGTTTTCCCTGTAAACAAAATGGTTTTTATCTGTTAGACGAATAGTTGATTGTCCGGCATTGTTAAGGCTCACGTATTCCGTAAGTTCTCAGGAGCCCGACCATGTCGTTTCAAGAAATGACCCAACTTGTTGGTTTAGGCAGTGGCAAAGCCACCCGTCACACAGGCGTATCCAATGCCCGCAACGCCGTACGAGCGGTTGCTTGGGCATTCGCCGCCTTGGGTATGCTGTGGGCCAGTGTTCAAATCTTGCCGTCGGTGGCCATTGCGATTCAACACATCTGGGCTACGCCTGAGAAACTGCAGGCAGTCAAATGGTCTGCCATCGCCGGTGCAGCAACCGGTCTGGGTGGCATGGCGTTGCTGGCCATGAAGAAAATCGATGATCAAGGTTTAGGTCTGTTCATTTCCATTGCAGCAGGCATGATGGCCGCTGCTGCCGTCATCTCCTTGTTTTTGCCCGCCATTCAAACCGAGGGCGCGGTCATGGTGAGCTTGGTGGCCAGCGCGGCTGGTTATGGCGTCATGACCATGATTGATCAAACATTGCCGCATGAACATCCTGTTGCGGGTCCAACCATGCAGGGTGCTCAACGCCTTCGCATGGCCATGCTGATGACCATTGCGATTGCCTTGCACAACGTGCCAGAAGGCTTCGCAGTGGGCGCCAGCCAGGGTGCTGGCGCGGCCGCGTCGTCTGGCGCAGCTTTGTCCATCGGCTTGCAGAACATTCCTGAGGGCCTGATTGTGGCCACGGCCTTGTGGAGCATCGGCATTCACAAAGCGATTGCCGGCCTGGCCGCTTTGGCCACTGGCCTGGTTGAGCCCTTTGGTGCCATGTTGGGGGTTTTGACCAGTGATCTATGGGCCTATGGCACCCCTGCATCGATGGCTTTTGCCGCGGGTGCAATGGCCTTTGTGGTGTGCAATGAAATGATTCCGGAGAGTGTAAAAATGACCAACAAGATGAAAACCATGGTGAGTACAGGTGTATCCACAGTATTGACGGCACTGGCCTTGGGCTGGATGGGCGCATAAACAAAGCACGCCGACGCAATTCACTTGTTGTCGGCTCCTTGTTTGTAAAATTGTGTTAAATTTTTTGGAGCTTCAAGTCAACCTCGCTGCAGTTCGACGAGTTGTTGAAAGTACACGGAGATAAACCATCTGATATTCGGGCGGTTTTCTCCTTGATTTTCGAAACCAACTTAAGGATGACTGTTTGACTCGAGCCCTATTCCAATCCAACCCAACGCGCGTGTTGCTGTGTGTCGCAGGCCTGATTGTTCTCGCATTGTCGATGATCGTGTGGTCGACCCAGCAAAACCATGTTCAGGGCGCCGAAGTTGTCGTTCAATACGTGGGCTTGGCCCTCAGTGCCTTGTCTCTGATGCTCATGATTGGGCTGTTCCGTGTGCAACAAAGGCAGGTGGTTTTACGGGCGCGAATTCAGCACCTGTTGAAAAATGAAAACAGTCGGTTGGAAGCCATGGTTGCGGCGCGAACGCAAGCCCTGAACGACTTGGCGAGCCATTTGACCCAAGCCCGTGAAGAGGAGCGTCAACGCATCGCCCGGGAATTGCACGATCAAATGGGAGCCTGGCTGACAGCGGCCAATATGGATGCCCAGCACCTCAAACGCACCATGTCACTGGGTACCGACACCGACACGCAAGCGCGCCTGGACCGCTTGTCCGATAGCATTGCAAGCACCATCCAACTGGGGCGTCGCCTGGTTGATGAACTGCATCCGCCCCTGTTGGCCGGGCTGGGCCTGGTCGATGCGTTGCGTGTGCTGGCTCAGGATTTCGAGCTGGATGTGCCTGTTCGTCTGGAATTGCCGAGTCAGGTATCGGGTTTGGGTGAATCACAGTCTTTAGCCCTGTACAGGATTGCACAGGAATCCTTCACCAATGTGAGAAAGTACGCTCGCGCAGAGCAGGTCACCTTGCGCCTCCGGATGGATCAAGATGAGGTCTGCCTCACGATTGAAGACGATGGCGTGGGCTTTGATCCTGATCGGGAAGCCGGTGGATGTACAGGCCACGGTATTGCGGGCATGCGACATCGCACTCAAATGTTCAATGGCAATCTTCAGGTGCGGTCAGCCAAAGGGGAAGGCACGCGCATCGAGGCGCGCATGCCCGTATCAGCCAGGCAACAGGCCTTGGCTGCTTGAATATGACTGGGCGCATTAAAAGCGCCTCAGTGCGTCATCAACAACCCCTGCGTGTGTGCGTATGTGGCGAGTTCGGCGTTGCTGGCTACGCCCAGTTTTTCGAGCACACGCGCTCGATAGGTGCTGATGGTTTTGACACTCAGGTTCAAATCAGAAGCAATCTCGCCCACAGTCTGACCCTTCGCCAGTTTCATGAACACCTGCAATTCCCGGTCTGACAGCAGTTCGTGCGGTGGTTTGGGGCCTTGGCCGGCGATGTCGTCGGCCAGTAGTTCCGCTGTTTTTCTGGATACATAACGTCGGCCTTGGGCCACTGTGCGAATCGCTTGAATCAAATCTTTGGGCTCACAGTCTTTGCACAGGTAGCCGTCGGCTCCATGCCGAATCATCGACAAGGCATATCGCTCTTCGGCAAATGTGCTCACGATTAGCACCCGAAGGTGTGCGTGGCGCTGGCCAATGGTGCGCAACAAGTCTGCACCGCTTTGACCGGGCAGGGATAAGTCCAGCAACACCACCTCACAGGCTGAACCTTTCAGTTTCTCCAATGCGTCTTCAGCGCTCGCGGCTTCGAATTCGATGTGTAAATCGGGCTCGCTTTGAAGCATTTCGCGAAAACCGGCCCGCACGATGGCGTGGTCATCCACTATGGCCAAACGGATCATGACAAATCGTTCCTTTATTCAATGTGGAGCTGGTCGATGTGGTGCTCAAAAAATGTCAGCGGTGTCCTACATGCAAATCATCCTTGTCGGACAGATTAACAAAACTCGCTTCATTACACTGCAAAGCATGAATTTAAGCGCAGTACATTCATTGACTTAATAAGGAGTTTGAACATGAACAACGCAATCACCAAAACATTGATCATTTCTGGTTTGGCTTTTTCGGCTTTGGCACCAGCCTACGCGGCGGATCACGGCAAGGAGAAAAAGCCGATTCAAGCCGCCGAGCAGTTTGTTGATGACAGCGTCATCACCACCAAGGTGAAAGCCAAGCACGCACAGGATGATGTCGTGAGTGTACTCGGCGTCAGTGTGGACACCAAACAAGGCGTAGTCATCCTGACCGGCAAGGCCAAGACGGAAGCTGAAAAATCACGCGCTGAAATGTTGGCCAAACAGGTTGAAGGCGTCAAAGACATCAGCAACAACATTGAAGTGAAAGCCAAGTAATTGAGCGTGGATTGAAGTCGCGTGACTCCTGCCGGGCGCTCAGCCCGGCAGGGCGGCTGTTTTTAAAGAGGCTGCCATGTACACAATCCTCTTGGTTGAGGATTCTCCCCTCATACAGGCCCATTTGCGCACCGCATTGAACAACATCGACGGTGCACACGTGGTCGAAGTTGCTGGTTGCGAACAAGCCGCTCTTCGGGCCATTGATACACTCAATCCAGATTTGGCCGTGATCGACCTGCAACTCGAACAAGGCTCGGGCCTTGGAATTCTCAAGCGCCTCTCTGATGACGTTCCGTCACACCCCACCACGCGCGTTGTCGTTTTCTCGAACCACGCCAACAACTTGATCAAACACCGCTGCTTGGCCTTGGGCGCCCATGCCTTTTTTGACAAATCATTCCAACTGGATGATCTTGTTGGATTTGTCGATCAGCAGGCCAGCAAACAACGCAACACGTAATCGGTCCGAACACACACCCATGGGCATCAAACGATGCAAGCTGCCGTGAAATCCGTCCTGCAAGGCATGTGCCGTTATGGGTGGGCCAATCGGTTAAGCTAGTCCATGCTCAAAGCCTGAAGCCCAAAGACGACGAGGTGGGTAACTTTTCGGTGTGTGTGGTCGAATATACACGCTCTACGCCGTACGCAACCTCGCGCCTGAGCCCGGCTCTGCCCCAAGAAACAACAAGGAATTGACATGAAAAAAATCGTACTGCTGGTCATTGCAGTGATCATTGCATTGGTGTTCGCCTTTGATTTGCACAGTGCGCTGACCCTCAATGGTTTGAAAAACGGGCTTGATCAATTCCGAAGTTTCCAGGCCGAGTCGCCTTGGCTGGTGGCGGGGGCGTTTTTCCTGGCGTACGTGGTGGTCACCGCGTTTTCGATTCCCGGTGCAGCGGTCATGACTTTGGGCGCGGGCGCCCTGTTTGGTTTGCTTCACGGCCTGGTTCTGGTGTCTTTTGCTTCAACCTTGGGTGCCACTTTGGCGTTCATCGGCGCGCGTTACCTGTTGCGCGACACCGTGCAGTCGAAGTTTGGCAAGCGGCTTAAAGCGATCAATCAAGGCGTTGAAAGAGAAGGCGCCTTCTATCTGTTTACCTTGCGCCTGGTGCCCGTGTTCCCTTTCTTTCTGGTCAATTTGTTGATGGGTTTGACCGCCATGAAAGTGTGGACCTTTTTTTGGGTCAGCCAGGTCGGTATGTTGGCCGGCACGGCGGTGTATGTGAATGCAGGCACGGAACTGGCCCAGATTGACAGCCTGTCGGGTATTTTGTCGCCCGGTTTGATTCTTTCTTTCGCGTTGTTGGGCGTCTTTCCGTTGCTGGCCAAGAAAATCACCGACAAGATCAAGGCGAAAAAAGTGTATGCGCGCTGGAACAAGCCCGAAAAATTTGACCGCAACCTGATTGTGATTGGTGCTGGTGCCGCCGGCCTGGTCAGTGCATACATTGCCGCCGCTGTCAAAGCCAAAGTGACTTTGATCGAAGCGCACAAAATGGGAGGCGACTGCCTGAATTATGGTTGCGTACCGTCTAAGGCTTTGATCAAAAGCGCCAAGCTGGCCAACCAGATGCGCCATGCCGACAAGTACGGCCTGAATGCCACCACACCCACCTTCAGTTTCAAAGCAGTCATGGAACGTGTGCACGCGGTCATCAAAGCCATTGAACCGCACGACAGCATTGAACGCTACACCAGCCTTGGTGTGGAGGTTATTCAAGGGTACGCCACGCTGGTTGATCCCTGGACAGTCGAGATCAAGCACAACAGCGGTGAAACCACACGCATGACCGCACGCAGCGTGGTGATCGCCGCCGGTGCACAGCCGCTGGTACCGCCCTTGCCCGGCATTGAAGAGGCGGGTGTACTGACCAGCGATACGCTTTGGGATGAGTTGGTGAAACGAGACGACCCACCCAAGCGCCTGGTGGTGCTGGGCGGTGGCCCCATCGGTTGCGAACTTGCTCAAAGCTTCGCCCGTTTGGGCAGCGAAGTCACACAAGTCGAAATGGCTCCACGAATCATGATTCGGGAAGATGAAGAAGTCTCGGAAATGGCTCGCAGGTCTCTTCAGGCCGATGGCGTGAATCTGCTGACCGGCCACAAAGCCCTGCGTTTTGAAACCGACAATGGCAGGAAAGTGCTGGTGGTTGAGCATGAGGGCAAGGAAAAGAACATTGAATTCGACGACGTGTTGTGTGCCGTTGGGCGCGTTGCTCGTTTGAAGGGCTACGGCCTGGAGAATTTGGGCATTGAGACCAACCGCACCGTGACCACCAACGAATACCTGGAGACCCTGTACCCCAATATTTTTGCCGCTGGCGATGTGGCGGGTCCCTACCAGTTCACCCACGTGGCCGCGCATCAGGCTTGGTATGCCGCTGTGAACGCCTTGTTTGGCCAATTCAAGAAGTTCAAAGCCGATTACTCGGTCATTCCATGGGCCACCTTCATTGATCCCGAAGTGGCTCGCGTGGGTCTGAACGAGCAAGACGCCAAAGAACAGGGCGTTGACTATGAAGTCACGAAGTACGGCATCGACGACCTGGATCGAGCGATTGCCGACAGCGATGCACATGGCATGGTCAAGGTGCTCACCGTACCCGGCAAGGACAAAATTCTGGGTGTCACCATCGTGGGCGTGCACGCGGGTGATTTGTTGGCAGAATTTGTCATGGCCATGAAACATGGTTTGGGTTTGAACAAAATTCTCGGCACGATTCACACCTACCCAACCTTGGCCGAGGCCAACAAGTACGCCGCCGGTGAATGGAAGCGCGCACACGCCCCCGAGAAGGTGCTGGTGTGGCTGGGCAAATACCACGCCTGGCGCCTGGGCTAGGCGCCCATCTTGTTACAATCAAAGCCACTTAAGCAGCACCCAAGGAGTAAACAATCATGACTGAGAACAACAAACCATACGACCTCGTGGTCATTGGCGGCGGTTCGGGTGGCGTGGCCACAGCCCGTCGATCAGCCAGCTTTGGTGCCAAGGTGGCACTGATTGAGTCAAGCCGTCTTGGGGGTACGTGTGTGATCCGGGGCTGCGTGCCCAAGAAATTGATGATGTACGCTGCACAATTCGGACAGAGCCTGCGAGAAGGACTACAGCCGGGCTGGACCATTGAGCAGGCCCAGTTCAACATGGCCGATTGGCAAGAGGCCAAAAGTAAAGAAATTGACCGGCTGGAAGGCATTTACGGCCGCATGCTGGAAAACAGCGGCGTAGAGACCATTCGCGGTCACGGTGTCATTTTGTCCCCCACTGAAGTGCAGGTTGGTGATCGAACCTTGCAAACCCGTCGCATTCTGATTGCCACAGGCGCATCGCCCAACAAAAGCGCATTCGAAGGCTTGGAGCTGGCACCCACATCCAATGAATTGCTGGATTTGTCCGTGTTGCCCAAAACAGTGGGCGTGATTGGTGCAGGCTACATTGCCCTTGAATTCGCATGCATTTTGCGGGGGCTCGGCTCAGAGGTATCCGTGTTCTACCGGGGTGATTTGCCCTTGCGCGGCTTTGATGAAAGCATTCGAACCCGTTTGGTGACAGCGATGCAGTTGCAAGGCATTCACCTGTATCCACAAACCGATTTCAAATCGCTGGCCAAGCCAGGTCCGGGTTATGTGTTGAACACAGCTGAAGGTGAACACGCCTTTGACTTTGTGCTCAATGCCACAGGGCGAAGCCCCAACACCGACAGGCTCGGCCTGGAGAATATTCAAATTCACACCGGCCCAAAAGGCGAGATTGAGGTCAATGCCTACAGCGAAACCGCAGTCAATGGCGTGTACGCCGTCGGTGATGTCACAGACCGGGTCGCGCTCACACCGGTGGCGATTGCTGAAGGGCGTGCGCTGGCCGAAAACGAATTCAACAATGGAGACAACATCACGGTTGACCACACCAGTGTGCCCACAGCCACGTTCACTTCGCCTCCGATTGGCAGTGTGGGCTTGACTGAAGAGCAGGCCGCAAGCAAAGCGCTCACTCGCGTGTATGAAACCGAGTTCACCCCCATGAAAACCAAGTTTTCAGGCGGTGAGCAAAAAACCTATATGAAGCTGTTGGTGGACGACGCCACCGACCGCGTGGTGGGTATTCACATGCTGGGCGACGATTCTCCCGAGATGATCCAATTGCTCGGCGTGCTTTATGTGATGGGGGCCACCAAGGCCGATTTTGACCGAACCATTGCTGTGCACCCAAGCTCGGCTGAAGAATGGGTTCTGCTTCGGGAATTGACCCGAACTGTTGGGCCAACCGGGGCCTGATCAATCGATAGGGGTCGAGGGTAGGTCACTGCAAGGCACATTGCAACACCGAATGCGGCGTGCTTTGTGCTGTTCATCCCTCGACCACTCTTCAGGGTGATCTTGGTCAGGTTAGACCAATCGCCAATCTTTTGTTGCGTTGCTATTGTCGCTGAAGTTTTTTTAACTTGGGCTGCCTGGCGCCGTGACATTTTCTTTTCTTCCCCCCCCTGGCGTTGCATCCGATCAGAGTGAGCTCCCGGACCTGCCTGCTTGGGCTGCTCCGCTGGCGGATGGCGATTGCGGGCCCAATCTGGAATACGACAACAGCTATCTGGAAGTGTTTCAGGCAGCCCAAGGTCGACCTGAAACCCAATTCGATGCGGGCACTCCACCCGACTGGGGCGCCGTTGAAACGGGTGCCTCCGCCTTGCTCGAGCGTAGTCGCGATTTGCGATTGGTGGTGCTGTGGACCCAGGCCCGTTTGAACCTGTATGGTTTTTCAGCCTTGGCCGCAGGCTTTGCTGCCTTGGGCGCCTTGTTGCGATCGGCCTGGCCAAATGTGAACCCCCCGCTTGACGATGGTGACCCTTACCCCCGGCTCAATGTGATTGAAAGCATGGGGCAAGGCGGCACGTTTCTGCCCAGCTTGCGCCAGTGTGTCGTGCTGAAAAGCCCTCGCCTTGGGGAGCTTCGCCTGAAAGATTTCGAGGCGCTCGCAGGCCATGGCGACGCCTCGGCCTCTCCCGTGGCACGCGAACAACTGGATCAATTCTTTGCCGCTGAGCGCACCAGCGCTGACGCCTTGCGGCTCATCTTGAACAACACCCGTTTGGCGCTTCATCAATTGCTTGAGGAGTTGGCCCATCAGGTTGAGGCCACTGAATTACCGCAACTCAACGAAGTGAAAGCCTTGCTCGCCCATCTGCATGCCTGCCTGCCAGCACCTGCAGAATCGACCCAAATGGAACAAACCCTAGCTGACTTGCCACATAGCATTTTGTCTGGCGTTGATGCTGTTCGGTCAAGCCAGTCAGCAGGCGTCTCGTTGTCCTCGTCATCCCAAATCGTCATCCATTCACGTGCGCAAGCCCTCGCTGCAATCGAGGCGGTGTGTACGTATTTGTCGCAGGCCGAGCCGAGCAACCCCGCGCAATTGCTCTTGAGGCGTGCGAAGGGCTTGATCGACAAGAACTTCCTGCAATTGGTCAAAGAACTGGCACCCGAGGCTTTGGCTGAGGTTTCAAAAATCATGGGCGTGAATCCCGAATTCATCGAGCAGGACGAAGCCTGACACTGCCCAGCATTCAATCAACTGACTTGCGAGATCAACCAATGAGTGGACAAAAATTTGTAGGGCGCAACCGCGCACCCCGTGTACAGATCGAATACGACGTCGAAGTGTACGGTTCCCAGAAAAAGGTGCAGTTGCCCTTCGTCATGGGCGTGATGTCCGATTTATCCGGCAAATCTGAGGTGCCCTTGCCACCTGTGGCCGAGCGCGATTTTCTCGAGATCGATGTGGACAACTTCGACTCACGCATGAAAAGCATCAAACCACGTGTGGCCTTCCATTCGCCCAACCACCTCACTGGCGAAGGCCAGGTGGCTGTCGACGTTACTTTTGAATCCATGGACGATTTCAGCCCCGCCGCCATTGCACGCAAGGTGGAGCCTCTGCAAAAGCTGTTACAGGCGCGCCAGCAATTGGCCAACCTGTTGACCTACATGGACGGGAAAAACGGTGCAGAAGCGTTGTTGGCCAAGCTGTTGGCAGACCCGGCCCTGTTGAAAACATTGTCGGCTTCACCTCAGCCCGATGCCAACACATCCAATTCACCTGCTTCACCTGAAGGAGAGTCTGCATGAGCGCCCTGGCCCACAATCGCCTGCTCGACACCATCGAGCTTGAAGGCAATGAGCTGTCATCACTGTTGCAAAAGGAATTCAAGCCCAAAACAGAAGAGGCCAAATCCGAAGTGGAATCGGCTGTGCTCACGCTGGCACAGCAGGCATTGCATGGTGTGGAATTGATTGGCGATGATGTGGTCGATTCCATTGAGCGCATGATTGCCGCCATCGATGACAAATTGTCGCAGCAAATCAACGCCATCATTCACCATGACGAATTCCAGCAAGTGGAAAGCGCTTGGCGTGGCCTGCATTACCTCGTGAACAACACCGAAACCGACGAATATCTGAAAGTCAGGTTCATGAATGTGTCGAAAACCGAGTTGGCCAAAACCCTGAAGCGTTACAAAGGCGTTGCCTGGGACCAAAGCCCGGTTTTCAAGAAGGTGTACGAGCACGAGTATGGCCAGTTTGGCGGCGAGCCCTACGGCTGTTTGGTGGGCGATTATTACTTTGATCACTCTCCGCCCGACGTGGAAATGTTGGGTGAATTGGCCAAAATCAGCGCCGCCGCGCACGCGCCCTTTTTGTCGGCCGTGTCTCCAGCCAGCCTGCAAATGGATTCCTGGCAGGAATTGGCCAACCCGCGCGACCTCACCAAAATCTTTTCCACACCTGATTACGCCGCCTGGCGCAGCTTGCGTGAATCCGAAGACTCCAAATATCTCGGGTTGACCATGCCGCGCTTCCTGGCGCGTCAGCCTTACGGCGCCAAAACCAACCCTGTTGAGGAATTCGCGTTTGAGGAAGACACAGGGCTGGCCGATCACGGTCGTTACACCTGGGCCAACTCGGCTTATGCGATGGCGGTGAACATCAACCGCTCATTCAAAGAGTTTGGATGGTGTTCGCGCATCCGTGGCATTGAATCGGGAGGCGCAGTGCCAAATCTTCCCACGCACACATTTCCGACCGACGACGGCGGCGTAGACATGAAATGCCCAACGGAAATTGCGATTTCCGATCGACGCGAAGCAGAACTGAGCAAAAGCGGTTTCCTGCCCTTGATTCACAAAAAGAACAGCGATTTGGCAGCCTTCATCGGCGCTCAATCCATGCACAAACCGGCTGAATATGACGATCCGGATGCCACTGCCAATGCAAGGTTGGCCTCGCGCCTGCCGTATTTGTTTGCCACCTGTCGTTTCGCGCACTACCTCAAATGCATCGTGCGCGACAAAGTGGGTTCCTTCAAAGAGCGCGCAGACATGCAGCGTTGGTTGCAAGACTGGATCATGCAGTACGTCGATGGTGACCCTGCAAACTCATCCGAATCCGTGAAAGCCACCCGGCCATTGGCTGCTGCAGAGGTGGTGGTTGAGGAAATCGAAGGCAACCCCGGCATGTATGCGTCGCGCTTCTATTTGCGCCCCCATTACCAGTTGGAGGGCCTCACCGTGTCTTTGCGGTTGGTAAGCAAATTGCCATCCGCCAAAGCGTCTTAAAACCTGACTATCAACAATTAATTAACAGAGGGAATTGAAATGTCTGTAGACATGTTTTTGAAAATCAAAGGAGTCGATGGTGAATCGGCAGACAGCGTACACGGCAAAGAAATTGACGTGTCTTCCTGGAGCTGGGGCATGTCCCAATCCGGTACCACGCACGTGGGCCGTGGCGGTGGCGCAGGCAAAGTCAGTGTTCAAGACATCACCATCACCAAGTACATTGACAAGGCCACACCCAATCTGATCAAGGCAGCTTGTAACGGCAAGCACTTTGATGAGGCCGTGCTGACTGTTCGCAAAGCGGGCGAGAAGCCATTGGAATATGTGGTGTTGACCATGAAAGACGTGATTATTTCCAACGTCAGCCAGGGCGGTTCAGGCGGTGAAGACCGCTTGACTGAATCCGTGACCCTGAACTTTGCCCAGTTCAGCTACGTGTACGTGCCACAGAAGAAAGACGGCGGCCCAGATGGCAAGGTTGAGGCCACATTCAACATTGCAACCAACTCCGAGAAGTAATCGGATAACCGGGAATTGCGATGTCAAAAGTCGATATGTTCCTGGCCTTGGAGGGCTCCCGTCAGGGGGCCATCCTTGGCGAAAGCCAGGTTTTGGGGCACCTGGGCGAGATGGAGATTTCAAGTTGGTCCTGGGGCATGTCCCAGCAGGTCCATTCTGCCTCTCAGCAAACATCCAAAGCATCTGTTCGGGCGCTCACCGTTTGCAAACCAATTGACAGCAGTTCGACGGCCATCATGAGCGCTTTAAAGTCGGCTGAGTTGCTGGGCAAGGTTGTGTTGACTTGCCAAGATCCCGGCGGTGTGAAAACCATCGATTACTTGCGAATCACCTTGCGCAAGGCGCGTATTTGCGACTACGAAATTTCGGGTGGTCACGACGACGCTAGGCAAGTGTCAGAGCAGTTTTCAATTGCGTTCAAGGAAATTGAGGTGGTGTACACACCCAAGTCAGCCGCGAACCTGAAAGCCGGCGCCTGCACTTACATCGACACCTATGAATAAAACGCGTGAAGCCTTGCAGCCGGCCTTGTTTGATCGGCTTCAAGACGACGAGCCAAGCAAGCAGCAAGAGTCTTCGCGCAAACGCATGCTGACCAAAGATGAATTGCGTGCGCTTGTTCTGCGCGATCTCGAGCAGTTGCTCAATGCAACTCGGATCATCGACTCAACCCATTCCAAGCGATGGCCGCAGCTTGAAGGCACGGTTCTGGCGTATGGCATGCCTCCGATAGCAGGCCAGGTAGCCTCGTCGGTTGATGTGAAGGATTTCGAGCGCACCGTGGCCAGCACCATCAAGCAATTTGAGCCGCGCATCGACCCGAATTCCTTGTTCGTGCAGGCAGAAAGCCAGCAGGGCTTGATGCACTTGCACAATGTGATTGGTTTGCGCATATCGGGTTTGCTGTGGGCCCAGCCATATCCCATCGAGCTGATGTTGCGCACCGAAATTGATCTGGAAACAGGTCGCGTGGCCTTGTTGCCTTTGTCGGGTTTTTAAGGCTGTCTTGATATGGATCCGCGCCTGCTTGAGTTTTACACCCAGGAACTTGCTCATGTTCGGGATTCCGCGGCCGAGTTTGCGGATCGTTTTCCGAAAATTGCGGCACGCCTGGCAATCGACAGCACCGAGGTGCAAGACCCCTACGTAGAGCGTTTACTCGAAGGGTTCGCTTTTTTGGCTGCGCGTATTCAACTGCGTTTGCATGAAGAATTTCCGCGTTTCACTGAGCACTTGCTCGATCACATCAGCCCTAATTTTTTGGCGCCAACACCCTCGATGGGCGTTGTCCAGTTCAACCCGCAGCTTACCGATGGCGCATTGAAGCAGGGCGTGCATGTGGCAGCGGGCACTGTGTTGAAAAGCCATGTGGCCATGGGCGTGGGCACGCCTTGCGCGTTTCGAGTGGGGCATGCCCTCACGTTGTGGCCCCTGCGCATCGACGCGATCACCCATGGGCCTTGGGTTGGCGCCAGCAAAGCCCCCAACACTTCCCAAAGCAAAGCCCCAAAATCCGCCTTGGTGGTGAGTGTGTCGTGCACTGCAGGCAACGCTGTGCACCAATTGAAACTCGAACACCTTGATTTTCATATCAGTTGCGTACAAGAGTACGCCTTTTGTGTGTTCGAGCGCATTACACATGGTTGTGTGGCCTTGGGTGTGCGGGCCTCAGGGCAGCATGCCTGGCATTGGCTTGATGAATCCAGTCTCCAGTGTCTGGGGCTCGACCCTGATCAGGCGTTGGTGCCCGACGACACTCGCCAATTCAGCGGGCATCGTCTCTTGCAGGAGTTCTTTACATTTCCTGATCGCTTTCTTTTTTTCCGGGTCACGGGCCTCTCGAGGTTTGTCGAACAATGTCAGTCCACCGGGTTTGAATTGTGCTTTGGCTTTGCAGACCAGCAACCTGATCTGGATCGAGCCCTGGGTGACGACACCTTGGCTTTGAATTGCACGCCGGTGGTGAACCTGTTCGAGCATGCATGCGATCGAATCACGCTGGATGAACGAACCCACGAGGTGCATGTCATTGCAAACCGCACTCAGCCGCTCGATTATGAAGTTCACAGTGTGCGGCAGGTGCAAGGCCACGGGCCGGGCCAGGTTCAGGTCATTCCTGCCATGTACGCTTCGCCTCTGGATGGGCAGCACAATCAAGTTCGGTATCACACCAAACGCGTTTTGAGTCAGTTGTCTGAAAAGACACGTCGCGAGGGCGGTCGTTCGGCTTACATCGGAAGCGAGGTGTACCTGTCTTTGACTCAGCCTCATGGTGAACTCATGCGCAGTCATGGCTTGCAGCAATTGTCGGTCAAAGCACTGTGCAGCAATCGGGATTTGCCTTTGTTGGTGCCGCTTGGGCAGTTGAACACCGATTTGGTGTGGCCAGGGCATTTGCCTTTGAGCTCAGTGCGTTTCCTGCGAGGGCCAAGCAGGCCAAAACCGCCCATCGCGCAGGGGCGAAGCAGTTGGCAACTCATCGAGCAGCTGTCTTTGAATTACCTTGGGCTTGTGGATGGCCCGGGGGCTGCCTCATTCGCCCGATTGCTGGGTTTACATGCCGACGCCACTCAAGCCACCCATCGTTCATTGGTGCAGTCGGTGCACTCGGTGGCCAGCTCGGTGGCCATTGAGCAGGTGGTCCGACATGGCCGGCCTGTGGTGGTTCGGGGTGTACAGGTTACCCTCGTTCTGGATGAAGAAGCTCTTCAGGGCATGGGCATGGCCGTGTTGGGGCAAGTGCTCGCTCATTGCGTGGTGGCGCATGTCAGTGTGAATTCCTTTGTCCGAACTGTGGTTCAGTCGTTGCAAACTGGCCGAACACTGACGTTCAAGGCCATGGCCGGCGACCGTCCGCTGTTGTAGGAGAGGCCATGTCAGCACACATGCGGTCCCCGCAGGCCATGAATTTCTTTGCGCTGCTTTGGCAACTGGATGTGTCGCTTGGCGAGGCCCCTTTGGGCACGTCCTTGAGGCTAAGGCACGACCCCATTCGTTTGGGTCAGCATCCACACCTGGATTTTGCCACTCAAGATTGCGTGGCCAGCACCCGGATTTCAACCCGCACAGTGGGTGTTGGCGGTGCAGCCAGTGCGGTTTCAAAGTTCTATATTCAAAACTTTGGTTTGTTGGGCCCCAATGGTGCTTTGCCTTTGCATTTCACCGAACATGCGTACAACCGAATTCATCACTGGCAAGATCGAACGCTCACTGAGTTTCTGGATGTCTTTCAGCACAGGTCGTACTCGCTTTTCTACAGGGCATGGGCGCAGGCGCAACCCCATGTGCGCGCCTGTGATTCCGGGCTGAAGCCCGAGCCAAACCCGTTCACCACCCGGCTCAGTTCGCTGGTTGGCCACGGTGTGGGCACCCAATGGCAACATGAAACGTTGCATGATCACTTTCGTTTGGGGCTGGCTGGACATTTCAGCCGACGAAGCAAAACACAGGCGGGTTTGCTGGCTGTTATTCAGGCATGCACGGGTATGCGGGCCCGCGCACAACCGTTCCAGGCGCAGTGGTTGACCCGGCCCCTCGACAATCGCCGCCCAATGTTGGGTGTGAACACCCTGCTCGGTCAGCGTGTGTTGTGTGCCCAAAGCAAAGTCAAAGTTTGCCTTGGGCCGGTAGACCATGCCACGTATGCGCGCCTGCTGCCTGGTCCGCCGACCCGAACTCATTTGTTCGAGGCCACCCACGCCTACTTGGGTTTTGAGTTCGACGTGGTGTTCGAGGTGCACTTGAAGCCAGAAACAATTCCCGCTGCACGCTTGGGCCACGATACCGCACTGGGTCGAACCAGTTGGCTGGGCAAGCGCCTCTCGCGGCCAGTGCATCCGGTGCGAATTCAATGCCCCGCCATTGCCGCTTCCTCTTCCATTTTGTCTGGAGTTTGACATGAGTCACATCAGCCGCGTTGCCTTGTTTTCCAAGCTCAATGCCCTTGCCTTCAAATCAGTTGAAGGCGCAACCGTGTTGTGCAAGCTGCGCGGTAACCCGTATGTGGAGCTTGTGCATTGGGTTGCCCAGATTTTGCAACAAGACGACAGCGATTGGCATCATATTATTCGGCACGCCGACCTGAAAGAAAACACCTTGCTTGGCGATGTGCAACAGGCTTTGGAGCGTTTACCGAGTGGTGCCCACGCCATTGCGGATTTGTCCGAGCACATCACCAATGCAGTGGAGCGGGCCTGGGTGTATGGGTCTTTGATGCACGGTGCGCAAACGGTCCGCACCGGGCATGTGTTGCTCGGTATTCTTCGAACGGATTACCTGCGTCAGGAACTGGGGCGGATTTCAAGCCAGTTCAGTCGTTTGAATGCGGATGAAATCAGCGAGCAATTCTTGAATTGGGTCGAGTCCTCGCCCGAGCAGGCGATGAGCAGCAGTGCCATGGACAAGGCTGGTGAGGCTTCCTTGCCCGGGCAGGCCAGCGGTGCCATGCACGCAGCGCAAATGGGCGGACAAGAAGCCCTGAAGCGTTACACCGTGGATTTGACCGAGAAAGCGCGCCAAGGTCAGATTGACCCTGTCACCGGGCGATCCATGGAGGTCCAACAGATTGTGGATATTTTGCTGCGTCGTCGCCAAAACAATCCGTTGATTACTGGTGAAGCAGGCGTGGGTAAAACCGCGGTTGTTGAGGGGTTTGCGCTTCAGGTGGTGGCCGGGGAGGTGCCACCTGCCTTGAAAGGCGTTCGGTTGTTGAGCCTGGACATGGGCTTGTTGCAGGCGGGTGCTTCCATGAAAGGCGAGTTTGAACAGCGTTTGCGCCAAGTGATCGACGAGGTGCAAAGCAGTGAACAAAGCACCATTTTATTCATCGACGAGGTGCACACCCTGGTGGGTGCCGGCGGAAACCAAGGCACCGGTGATGCAGCCAACTTGCTGAAACCGGCGTTGGCCCGTGGCAGCCTTCGAACCATCGGCGCCACCACGTGGGCCGAGTATAAAAAATACATCGAGAAAGACCCGGCACTGACCCGTCGTTTTCAGGTGGTTCAGGTCGGTGAGCCCAGTGAGCCTGTGGCGGTCGACATGTTGCGCGGTTTGGCTCACGCCATGCAAACCCACCACGGTGTGTGGTTGCTGGACGAGGCCATCAAAGCCGCAGTGAAACTCTCTCACCGTTATATTCCGGCCCGCCAACTGCCAGACAAAGCCATTGGCTTGCTCGACACCGCTTGTGCGCGTGTGGCTGTGTCGCAGCACAACACGCCCTCACGATTGGTGTTCAACGAGAAAAAACTGGCTGCCCTTCAAGCCGAGGTTGATGGCTTGACTCAGGAAGCGCAGCTGGGTCGGGAAGACGACAAACGGTTGGCTGAATTGCAAGCGCAAACCATTGAGCTGAATGCACAGTGCGACACCTTGCGAACGCAATGGGCGCAAGAAAAAAAGTTGATTGAGCAAATTCTGGCCTGTCGGCAATCGCTTGCACAAGCCGACAAGCACGACAACGACGCCGGTTTGGCGAGTTTGAAAGCATTGGAAGCGCAGTTGCAGGCGGTGCAAGGCGAACACCCTTTGGTGATGCCTCAGGTGGATGCCCAGGCTGTGGCCAGCGTGGTGGCCGATTGGACGGGCATTCCGGTGGGGCGCATGGTGCGCAATGAAATCGAGAATGTGCTGAACCTGTCGCATTCGCTGGGGCAGCGCATCATTGGTCAAGACCCGGCGTTGCAGGCCATTGCCCGGCGCATTCAAACCAACCGGGCTGGGCTGGACGACCCCAACAAGCCGGTGGGTGTGTTTCTATTGGCAGGCACCTCGGGTGTGGGCAAAACCGAAACGGCTTTGGCGCTGGCTGAAAACCTGTATGGCGGTGAACAGAACATCATCACCATCAATATGAGTGAATACCAGGAGGCGCACACGGTCAGTTCATTGAAAGGCTCACCTCCGGGCTATGTGGGCTATGGCGAAGGCGGTGTGTTGACCGAGGCTGTGCGACGCAAACCACACAGTGTGGTGTTGCTCGATGAGGTCGAAAAGGCCCACCCTGATGTGCATGAGCTGTTTTTCCAGGTGTTTGACAAAGGCTGGATGGAAGACGGTGAAGGGCGGCGCATCGATTTCAGAAACACCCTGATTTTGTTGACCACCAATGTGGGCACCCACACCTTGATGCAAGCCTGTAAGCAAGGTGAGTTGCGCCCCGATTCCGATGTGTTGGTTCAAGCCTTGCGGCCTGACATGTTGCAAGTGTTTCCACCAGCGCTGCTTGGCCGCCTGGAAATACTGCCTTACTACCCATTGTCTGGCGACATGCTCGCTCAAATCGTACGTCTTCAACTGGAGCGCATTCAGAAACGTGTGCTCAACGTGCATGGCATTGACATGCGCACCGGGCCAGCGGTGATTGAGCGCATGGTTTCTTTGTGCCATGAAACGGATTCTGGTGCGCGCATGGTTGGTAGCGTTTTAAGTAACACCGTGTTGCCAGTCATTAGCCAACACTTGTTGAATGCAACCTTGCAAGGTCAACAGGTGTCGCGTATTGCCATGGATGTGCAGGACCATGAGTTCATTTACACCTTTGAATAAAACCCATGGGGCTGGGCTTTTGCAAAGTCCGCCCAGACGCAAGTGGTTGTGCACGGCACTGGGTGCCACTGCGGGCTGGGTGACCGGTGCCAGCTCGATGGCATGGGCGGGAGCGGGCTCAACGGCTGAGCCGGGCCCTTCGAACCGTTTGGCCTTGCTGATCGGCAACGCCGATTACCCCGTGCCCCACGACCTGCCTCCCATTCACAAAAATGTGATGGATTTAAGCGATGCGTTGGCTGAGCGCGGCTTTGATGTGACTGAAGCCATGGACCTGAACGAAGCAGGCATGTTGGCGACCGTTCAGGAATTTGTGAGGCGGGTGGCCAAAGCACCACCCGATGCAACTACTTTCTTTTATTACGCCGGGCATGGTTTGCAGGTGCAGGCCAACAACCTGTTGCTGGGCTGCGGGGTGAATCCCCGCGCCCCCCGCAAAGACCTGTTGGCCAATTCCCTTGTGTTGCAGCACCAGTTGCTCGCGCAGCTGCCTGCAAGGCCGAATGCCTTGAATATGTTGGTGATCGACGCCTGCCGAACAGACTTGCGCCAAGCTTTTGGTGACCAGGATGGTTTCAATCAGGTGGAGGCGCCAGTGGGCGGGCTCGTTTGTTTTTCTACAGACGCCGGGCGGCCAGCGGTGTCACCTGACCGGCCCGATCAAAACACTTTTTACACCGCTTCGTTGGTCAAGCTGTTGCGCGAAGCGCCCGCCCACACCACGTTTAACGACCTGTTTCGCCTGGTGAAGCAAGATGTGGAGCAAACCATGCTGGCTCACCCAGTGCAGGCCATTCGGCAGTTGGCCCAGCGCCCATTCATTGCAGACAACGCCGCCGTGCAAGTGCCAGTGGGGGCCACCGCTTTGCAACAGCAGGCGCTGGCTTTGGCCAACGCCGCGCAAAGCGAAGCCGAATTGCAGGCTTGGCGGGCTGTTCAGCAAGCCACCTGGCCGCTCGACGTGATTGACCGTTGCCGCGAGTACCTCCACGTGTTTGAGAAAGGCAGCCAGGTTGGCTTGGCCCAGCTTTACATGTCGGGTGCACAAGAGGCCACGCGTTTGC
This sequence comes from Limnobacter sp., assembly GCA_964229025.1. Classification (GTDB taxonomy): domain Bacteria; phylum Pseudomonadota; class Gammaproteobacteria; order Burkholderiales; family Burkholderiaceae_B; genus Limnobacter. Next base: position 60,917 of record CAXRAE010000008.1, read on the forward strand.
TGCGGTCGAAAAGTGTACACCTCTACAAAACAAGCTTCATCAGCCCGACCCAAGACCATGCCGACCTGCACCGGGCTGCACGTGGCGATAAAGATGCGGCCGCACGCATTGCTCGCCTGCACAAAGCCGAGGGCGGTGAGCGAGGCCTGCTTCGCTATGCAGGGTGGTTGCAATACGCCAGCGCCTTGGGCAACGGCATTGCCAGCTATGAATTGGCTTTGTTGTATCGGGAAACAGGGCAGGCCGTGTTGGCTGCGCAGGCTGAAGCCCGTGCGGTGGAGTTGGGTTATCAACCACCACGGTCATTGAGCCATGAACGAAAGTGAAGCGCGGCATTGAGTTGAGCCGCTTAACCGACCAACTGACAGGGGTTTTAGCCGTTTTTCGCCGCTTTGTGGCACAAGGTCAGGCCCCACAATGTCAACAAGTGAAAACAGCTTTCGACCCCCCATGCCTGTGAACATCCGCCCTTTGTTTAAACCCCTTGCCCTGGCTGCTGGCTGTGCTGCTTTGGGCCTGTTGGTCGGTTGCAACCCAAAAAACAGCTTGAATGAAGAAAACCTCGTTCGGGGTGGGCGTGCAGAAACCTTCATCTTGAACCATGGTGCGCTGTGCGCGCGACTGCCCAGCACGGAGGCCATCGATCTGTACTCTCGTGATTTGATTCCTGCGACCAGTGCGATTGCGAAAAACGTGCATGCATGGGACATGTCGGGCTTGCTGGATATCATGCAGACTCGGGATGGACGTTGGGTGATCCTGCCGTCCGAGGGTTTGAAAAAGTTGGAGGGGGTTCATTTTCGCCAAAGCGAATCGGGCGAGAATGAGGCCTTGTGTTTTGGCCGTTTGTGGGTGGAAAAAACCCTGGATTATCGGGAAAACAAGCCCATGGGCCAGGAAGACGCGGTCACCGCCCGCTTTGAAGCCAGTCTGAAAGACGCCCACATGCTTCGCCATTTCCGCAACTTAAAGGTTGAGTCGTTTGACCCCAGCGTGTTTGTGCTGGATTCCGGCACTGCGTTTGCGGGCAATTTGCACCCCAGTTTTATCATTGAAATGGCCTTGCGGCCCGCACCCACAGGTTGGTACCTGGCCAAGAATGCATCCAGGTGACGCATGCTTGGCCCGGTGGCAGTGCCGAATCAGCCCAGCGCCTTCAAAATGGCGTCGCTCAAAGTGCGGGTGTTGCCTTTGCCTTTGAGGTCGCCAGTCAACACCTCGGGATCACTGGCTTGCAGAACCTCTTCAATGGCCGCCATGATGCTGTCGTGGGCTTGTTGATAGCGCGCCTGCCGACCTTCGGCCAGCACTGCGGGGCTTTGACCCAAAAACTGGATCATCAACGCGGCAGACCAGATCATCGCGATGGGGTTGGCAATGCCTTTGCCGGCGATGTCTGGCGCCGAACCATGCACGGGCTCAAACAGTGACGGAAAAGTGCGGTCTGGGTTCAGGTTGGCTGAGGGTGCCAAGCCGATGGTGCCGGTGCAGGCAGGGCCTAAATCGCTGAGGATGTCGCCAAACAGGTTGGAGGCCACCACCACATCAAAGCGTTCGGGCTGCATCACAAAACGTGCAGCCAGAATGTCCACGTGTTGTTTGTCGTGGGTGATTTCCGGGTAGCCCTTGGCCATGGCGTCCACGCGCTCGTCCCAGTAAGGCATGCTGATGGCAATGCCATTGCTTTTGGTGGCGGCAGTGAGCTTTTTGCGGGGGCGGGTTTGCGCCAGATCAAAAGCGAATTTCAGCACACGGTCCACGCCATGGCGGGTGAACACGCTTTCCTGCAGCACGATTTCACGGTCCGTTCCCTCAAACATGCGGCCACCCACAGCCGAGTATTCGCCTTCGGTGTTTTCTCTAACCACCACGAAATCGATGTCGCCGGGCTTTTTACCCGCCAAAGGGCAAGGCGCACCGGGCAGCAACTTCACCGGGCGAAGGTTTACGTATTGGTCGAACTCACGGCGATAGCGCAGCAGCGAGCCCCACAGGGAAATGTGGTCGGGTACCAGGTGCGGCATGCCCACGGCACCAAACAAAATGGCCTCGCAGGCCAGCAACTGGGGTTTCCAGTCGGCGGGCATCATGTCGCCGTGCTCCAGGTAGTAATTGCAGTGCGCCCAGTCTTTGTGGTGCAGCTCCAGTTCAATGCCATGGGTTTTTTCTGCCCATGCCAGCACCTTCAAGGCTTCTGGCATAATTTCCTGACCGATCCCATCGCCGGGAATGATTGCGATGTTGTGTTTCACATCCTGTCCTTTGCTTGGCTTCAACAAGCGGCTAAGGCTACCTGAGCCGAGGTAGGCCTGCCAGTGTGGAAACCACCAAGACAGGAAAACCGCTTAAGCATGAATGGAGTAAGCCTTTGAGCCGCAGTAAACAAAAAGCCCCTGAGCCCACCAAAACCCCCAATGGCAAGACCGACTTTGCAGCGGCTGGTGCCAAGGTTCGTGTGGACAAGTGGCTGTGGGCAGCGCGTTTTTTCAAAACCCGTTCACAAGCCACCGAGGTGGTGGATGGTGGCAAGGTGAAGTGCAATGATGAGCGCATCAAGCCTGCCTATGGTGTGCAAGTCGGCGATGTGCTGACTGTGCCGGTGGGTTGGGATGATGTGGTGCTGGTGGTGACTGGTTTGGCCGACAAACGTGGCAGTGCCACCATTGCCAAAAGTTTGTATCAGGAAACCGAAGAAAGTGCGAAAAAGCGTGCCGAGCGCGCTGCAAACCGCAAGCTGATGAAAGATCCCGCACTGGAAATCAAGGCCAGGCCGACCAAGCGTGATCGGCGCGTGATGGACGGTTTCAAGTGGGGCGATGGGCAGTAGGCCCCCAATCAGCTTTCTTCGGCCAGCGATTTTTCAATCAGGGCGTGCATGGCCGCGAAATCAGGTTCGCCCACATAGGTTTTGATGATCTCGCCCTGCCGGTTCACGAGATAAGTGGTCGGGGTGATCTTGACGTCTTTGTAGGCTTTGGCCACTTCGCCCGACACATCGAGTGCCACGTCGAAAGGCAATTGCCGTGTTTCAGCAAAATTCACCACGTAATCCGGGCGGTCGTAAGCCATGGCCACGGCCACTGTGCGAAAACCCTGGTCTTTGTACTTGTTGAAGGTGTCCACGATTTGTGGCATTTCCTTCACGCAAGTGGTGCAACTGGTGGCCCAGAAATTCACCAGCATCACCTGGCCTTCATAGTCGCTTGGGCCAAGCTTTTGGCCTGCGATGGTTTGGAAGGTGACTTTGGGTGCCGGGTCGCCGCCACAGCCTGCAAGCAGGCTGGTGACAACAAGGGCTGAGCACAACAGGCTAGGTCGCAGCAGGGTTTTGTTCATGAGCGGTGTGTATCAACGGGGTCCGGTTTCTTGGGGTTGGCTTCCGTTGTTTGGAGTGGCAGACAGGCGAGATAGTTCAGCTTCGGAGATTAATTCCACCACTTTCACCACTTTCACCACCCCGGGTACGCCAGCCGCAACTTGCGCAGCACGATTGGCCTCGCGTTCGGTGACCAGGCCCATGAGGTACACCACGCCAGCTTCGGTGGTGACTTTGAACGAATTGGCAAAAATATCCTGTGCATCAACCAGTGAGGCCTTCACCTTGCCTGTGATGAAAGCGTCATTGGAGCGTGAGGTCAATGAGCTTTTGCCAGCCACTTGAATGTCGTTGACCATCAAACGGATGTTGGGTAGCGTGGCCACGCGTGCATCCACGGCGTTGCGAGTGGCCAGGTCTGGCACTTCGCCTGTCAGCAGCACTTGTCGGTTGTAGACCGTGGCATTCACGTGAACGGCTTCGCCAAAGGATTCTCGAATGGCACTTTCCGCTTTCAGTTGCAAGGAACGGTCTTCAACTTGTGTGCCCACGGTGCGGCGATCTGCGGCTGCCAGAGAGCCTGCAGTCAGGGCTGCAGCAGCACCGAAAAAACAGCCGCCAAGCAGTGGCAGGGTCAACGAGGCGCACAACATGGCGCTGATCAGGGATTTACGATTCATTTTCTTCTTCTCCGAGTAGGCTCAGGTCGATGCCATCGCAAATGCAATGAATGGCCAGCAAGTGAATTTCCTGAATGCGGGCCGTGCGGGTGTGCGGTACGCACACATGCACATCGGTGTCCTGAAGTTGTTGGGTGATTTGGCCACCGCCTTTGCCGGTCAGCGCCACCACCTGCATTTCACGCGAGTGGGCCGCTTCGATGGCCATTTGTACATTTTTCGAATTGCCGCTGGTCGAAATGGCCAGCAAAATATCGCCAGGCTGGCCGATGGCTGCCACCTGTTTGGAAAAAATTTCATTGAAACTGTAATCGTTGCCGATCGCTGTGATGGCCGATGAGTCGGTGGTCAGCGCGATGGCGGCCAATCCTGGGCGCTCGCGTTCGAAACGACCCACCAGTTCGGCTGCGAAATGCTGGCAATCGCCGGCTGAACCGCCATTGCCGCAGGCGAGCACTTTGCCACCGTTGGTCAGGGCGTTGACCATGAGGTCAATAGCCTCTGCAATGGGACCGGCCAGCTCTTCGGTGGCGGCCTGTTTGGCGGCGATGCTTTCATCAAACTGTTGGGTGATGCGTGTAATCAAATCCATGGCGACAGGCCTTTTTGGCTGTTAGCGAGCCTTACATTATAGGTGAGCCAAAGCCTCGCACCGCTGCAACGCAGCGATGTTTCAGAAGGCTTTAGTTGCTGATTAGCCACGCATTTTGTATCCAAACAGGTTCCTGGCCTTCTGTGATGGCAACTACATCAAAACGCATCAGCTCGAATTGGCGTTGACCTTGCAGTTGCCACCAGCGTTGTGCGCACAAGCTGACACGCCGTTGTTTGACCGACCCCACGCTGCTTTGCGCACTGCCGTAGTGCGGGTTGTTGCGAAGCCGAACTTCGATGACGACAGCGGTGTGTTGGTCTTGCATGATCAGATCGAGCTCACCGCAGCGGCAACGAAAATTTTTGGTGATGAAACGCAGCCCTTGGGCCAGAAGAAAGTCCAAGGCGATGTTTTCCGCTTTGATTCCATCTTGCAGGTGTTTGGCTTTCATGGCGTGGGTGAGCGTTTTGTTTTGGCTCTTTTGTGGTGAATCGACTTTTGACGCTTCTCGCCAGGGAATTGTGGGTTTTTTGGTGGCGGGTTTGCGTCGAGCCCAAGGAATGCCGGACAATTCAGGAACTTTGGATTTGGGTGAATGTGCCATGCGCGAGGAAGATACTGTGAACGAGATCAATTCTGAGGCAGGGCGCCCGCCTTCACTCTATGTGGTGGCCACCCCCATCGGCAACATGGGTGATCTCAGTCTGCGTGCCCGGGCGGTGCTGGAAAGCGTGGATCGAATCGCAGCCGAGGACACCCGCAACACCGCACGCATGCTGGATGCGTTGGGCATCAAAAAGCCTTTGATGGCCCACCACGCCCACAATGAGCGTGACAGTTCGCAAGGTGTGCTGGCCTGTTTGCAGCGCGGAGAGTCGGTGGCCTTGGTCAGCGATGCGGGCACACCTGCTGTGTCAGACCCGGGTGCCGTGTTGGTGCGGTGTGTGGCGCAGGCGGGTTTCCAGGTGGTGCCCGTTCCGGGTGCAAGCAGTGTGCTGGCGGTGGTGGCAGCCAGCGGTTTGGTTGAGTCGGCTTTTACATTTCGAGGGTTCTTGCCCGCCAAGGGCAAAGCGCGAACCGATGCGCTGGGCGCGTGGCTGAGCTGCCCCGAACCACAGGTGGTGTTTGAAGCGCCCCACCGGGTGTTGCAGATGGTCGATGACCTGGAAGCCTTGGCCGCTGGTGAGCGCGACATGTGTGCAGGCCGTGAGCTGACCAAACAGTTTGAGACCTTTTATCGCGGAACAGGTGCACAGGTGTTTGAGCAGATTCGCCAAGACCCCAATGCCACCCGTGGTGAATGGGCGTGGGTGATTGCCGGTCAGCCAGCCGGTTCTGCAGGAGAAGAAGCCGCCGCCAATGCATCACTGGATGTGTGGCTGAGCGCGCTGTTGGCGGAGTTGCCGCTAAAGACAGCGGTGGCGGTGGTGGTGAAGGCCACAGGTTTGTCCAAAAACGTGGTGTATCAACGTGCCCTCGATTTGAAAAAGGGCGCAGAATAAAAAAGCCAGCCCTGGGGCTGGCAAAACCACTGTCGGTGATTGTGTGTGGCGTTTTTGCCCGGTTTTAAACAGGCAGAGCCACTGGTGATTCTGGCAATTCGAGACCAGACACTGACACGGAACCAGAAATGGGCACCATGTCGTTGGCAAGCACGATGCTCAGGGTGCCGTCTTCAAAGCTAATTGGGCTTTCAGGCAAACCGCCACCGCCGCCGTCGGGTAGCCCTGGAAGACCTGGTAAGCCGGGCAATTCAGGCAAACCACCCATGTCAGGCAAACCGCCTGCCAGCAAGTCGGTCACAGTTTCAAGTCCGGGAAGTCCGTCGCTTGGCAGCCCATCGCTTGGAATCGGTAGTGCGTCTAAACCGGGCAGTGCATCAAGGCCGGGCAGTTCAGGTAAGCCACCTGCGTCGGGCAAGCCGCCAGCCAGCAGGTCAGTGATGGCTTCTGGGCCGGGCAGGCCGTCGCTCGGCAACCCATCGCTTGGAATCGGTAGCGCGTCCAAGCCGGGAAGTGAGTCGAGGCCGGGCAATTCAGGTATACCGCCCGCGTTGGGTAAGCCGCCTGCCAGCAGGCCAGTGATGGCATCGGGTGACACGGGCAGGGCATTCAATCCAGGAATTGCATCAGCGCTTGCAAGGCCGTTGCTCGGGGGGGTTGGTAAACCACCATCCAATAGGCCTGTGAGGGCGCCCAGCTCACCGGGCAAGGCCGATGGATCGATTGCGTTGGCCAGCCCACCAGGCAGGTTGTCGGTTACGTCGTTCAGGATGTCTCCCAGCACAGGTATTGTGGACAATCCGCTTCTGAGTTCGTCTAAAGGCATGTTCTCTCCGTCATTTTGATGAATGTAAATATTGTTACTTTTGTGTAAGCAATCTTCGTTGCTTGCGTAATCAAAACAGACAATGGAGGTCCTCTGCAATCCGCACAATGCTTACTTTTGTCGGTAAGGTTGCGGTTGGCTCGGGGAATGTGTACAGAAAAAAAGCCACCCGAGGGTGGCTTTTTGGATGAAGCAGTGCAGTTTTTTTCGCTAGTCAATCACCGTACATGCGCTGCTTCAATTCCCTTCGTTGCTGGGCTTCCAGCGACAATGTGGCGGTTGGGCGGGCCAACAAACGCGCCACACCGATGGGGTCGCCGGTTTCTTCGCACCAGCCATATTCACCGGCATCAATTTTCTGGATGGATTGCTGAATTTTCTTCAGCAGCTTGCGCTCACGGTCGCGGGTGCGAAGCTCAAGCGCGTGTTCTTCTTCAATGGTTGCCCTGTCTGCCGGATCGGGAACCACCACAGTTTCCCGAAGGTGTTCCGTGGTTTCGCCTGCATTGGCCAGCAGTTCTTTTTCCATGTCTTGCAGACGCTGCTTGAAAAATGCGAGTTGTGCATCATTCATGTAATCGTCTTCTTTCATCGCCAGCAGTTGCTTCTCGGTGATGATTGCCGTTTTTTCAGTGGTCATCGCACAGCCTCTATTCTTGGGTTCTTAATGACTATATACCAGTATATTGTTCAGCGAGCTAGACACAACTCCAGCCCTTGGGTGATAAATTCCTTGGGAAGTTTACGCCCAATGAAGACAATTTTGCTTTCTTTTTTCTCAGAGGGCTCCCATTTGCGCCCCCAGTCCAGACCCATCAGCATGTGCACGCCCTGAAACAGGGCCCTTCGGTCGCTCGCCTTGATGTTCAAAATACCCTTGTAACGCAGCATATCCTGGCCGTACACCTGGGTGACCGAGCCCATGAATTCCTCAAACTTTTGGCCGTCGAAGGCTTTGGCGCTTTTGAACACAAAGCTTTGGATGTCGTCGTTGTGAATGTGTTTGTCTTCATCGAGGAAATCCGGGGCGATGTCGAGAATCGAATTCAGGTTGAAGCCGCGCACATCCAGTAATTTGGCAATGGGTGCAACGCCGTGTTCACTCAGCATGATCTCGGCGCGGGCGTTCATTCTGACCAGTCGCTGTTTCAGGGTTGTGACATCGTCGGCTTCACACAGGTCGGTTTTTGACAACAAAATTCGGTCTGCAAAACCAACCTGTTGCTGAATTTCCCGGTGTTCGTCGAGCTGTTGCATGCCATGTTTCGCATCGACCACGGTGAGTACGGCGTCGAGCATGTAGTTCTCGGCCACCAGGTCGTCGACAAAGAAGGTTTGGGCAACAGGACCGGGGTCGGCCATGCCGGTGGTTTCAATGACCACGCGGTCGAATTTCAATTCCCCCGCCAGCCGCTTGGCAGCCATTTCACCCATGATGCGAACCAGGTCGCCGCGCACGGTGCAACACAGGCAGCCGTTGTTCATTTCAACGATGTTTTCCTGCTCGTCTTGAAGCAACAAGTCGTTGTCCACACCCTCTTCACCAAACTCGTTTTCAATGACGGCGATTTTCATGCCGTGGTTTTCCTTCAGGATACGGTTGAGCAAGGTGGTTTTCCCGCTACCCAGAAAGCCGGTGAGGATGGTGACGGGAACGAGGTTGTGTGGTGCGTTGCTCATGGCTGGCTGTTTGCGTTGGTTAATTCAGGTTTGTAAGTGGGGGCGAAACTAAAAATTTAAAGGGTTGGTCAGTTTTGCTCGGTTCGGTCTCTTTGATTGGCTCAATTGGCCTGAAAATGCCACACGCCGTCTTGCTGTGTGCGTTTGACCATGTCTTTGTGCCACAAATAATGCAGGTGGGCAACGGCTTCGCCCATGGCAAAGCTCATTTGGTGGCCGTCCATTTCGCGGCGAAACAGCACGTTAATGGCTTGGCGCGCGGTCATGGGCTTTTCTTTTAAAGCGTCGAGCAGTTCGTTCAGGCGATGGTCGTGGTGGCGCAGCAGTTGTGCACAACGATCGTGAACGCCTTTGAACGGCACGCCATGTGAGGGTAAAACCGTCAAATTGTCGGACAGTTTGGCCATGCGCTGCACAGATTTCAAAAACAGCAACAAGGGGTTGCCTTCGGGCTCGATGCCGTACACGCTGACATTGGTTGAAATGGTGGGCAGCAACATGTCGCCGCTGATCATGAGGTTCAATTCGTCGCACACCAGGCTTAAGTGTTCCGGGCTGTGGCCAAAACCCGCGTGGCAACGCCAAACTTTGCCGTTGATCAACATTTCATCATTGTCTTGAATGCGCTGGTAACTCAATGGCGGCTCTGGCACCAGGCGGGCAAACATGCCGCCACGGGCTTCTTTGGTTTCTTCTGCCTTTTTTTCGTTGGCGAGACCGTGGCTGGCCATGAAGGTGCCCAAGGTGTTGCCATCAAAGCCTGGCAAGTTGGCACACAGGCCGCGCGCCATGAAGTATTCGCCCGTGGACATGTGCACCTGCACGCCGTGGCGGCGGCTCAAGGGGCCAGCCATGCCGATGTGGTCGGGGTGGGCGTGGGTCACGATGATTCGTCCCAGCGGTTTGTTCACAAACAGTGATTGTTCAATCTCCTCCCACATGACGGCCACGTCAGGCAGGCCAGCGCCACAATCCACCAAGGTGTATTGGTGCTCTTCTTCCAGCAGCCACACGTTGATGTGATCAAGCGCGAAAGGCAGGGGTAGCCTGAGCCACAACACGCCCGGTGCAACCGGGGTGGGTTCGCCCAAAACAGGCGGTTCAAACAAACGTTCAATTCCCATGGTGTTTAATGTGACTTTTCAGTCAGTTTGGTTGGGTCAACCGCCGATTGTAGGGCATCATTTCAACAAAACATGATTTACACGGAGACTTTCATGCTGAATTTGCCAGGACTTCAATTTGATTTGGGTGAGGACATTGATGCATTGCGCGATGCGGTGCAGGATTTCGCGCAACATGAAATTGCCCCTTTGGCGGGTGAAATTGACAAAACTGACCAGTTCCCCATGCATTTGTGGAAAAAGATGGGTGACATGGGCCTGTTGGGGCTGACTGTCGAGGAAGAGCTAGGCGGCAGTGGCATGGGGTATCTGGCGCACATTGTGGCCATGGAGGAAATTTCGCGTGCCAGTGCATCGGTGGGCCTAAGCTACGGTGCGCATTCAAATTTGTGTGTGAACCAGATTCGCCGCAATGGCAACGATTGGCAGCGCAAACAGTTCTTGCCCAAGCTTATTTCTGGCGAGCATGTGGGTGCGTTGGCCATGAGCGAACCCAATGCAGGTTCCGATGTGGTCAGCATGCAGTTGCGGGCTGACAAAAAGGGCGACAAGTACGTGCTCAATGGCAACAAGATGTGGATCACCAACGGCCCGGATGCCGATGTGTTGGTGGTGTACGCCAAAACCGATTTGGCGGCGGGGCCACATGGCATCACTGCCTTTTTGATTGAGAAAGGCATGAAAGGTTTTTCCGTGGCCCAAAAGCTGGACAAGCTCGGCATGCGGGGCAGCCACACGGGGGAGCTGGTGTTCGAGGACTGCGAGGTGCCTGAAACCCATGTGCTGGGCAAGGTGGGCCGTGGCGTGAATGTGCTGATGAGCGGGCTTGATTTCGAGCGCGCTGTGTTAAGTGGTGGCCCCTTGGGCTTGATGGCGGCGGTCATGGATGTGGTGGTGCCTTATGTGCACGAGCGTAAGCAGTTTGGCCAGGCCATTGGCGAGTTTCAGTTGATTCAAGGCAAATTGGCCGATTTGTACTCCACCATGATGGCCACTCGGGCCTATGTGTATCAGGTGGGCAAGGCTTGCGACAAAGCCAATGCGGAAACGGTGCGAAAGTTGAGAAAGGATTGCGCAGGCACCATTTTGTTTTCTGCCGAAAAAGCGACCTGGATGGCTGGTGAGTCCATCCAGATTCTGGGTGGCAACGGGTACATCAACGAATACCCGTGTGGCCGCTTGTGGCGCGATGCGAAGTTGTACGAAATTGGCGCAGGCACCAGCGAAATTCGCCGCATGCTGATTGGCCGGGAGTTGTTTGCCGAAACCTTGTGACGCGTTGTTTGAATTTTGCTGAGTCTGTACACTTTTGACCGACCCCCACCGGATTGGAACCGCTTATGAGCAACACGCCCCTGGACATCAAAACCTTCGACGACGATTTCAGCGAGCTGAGTGAAACCAGCTTGTTAAGCGACGAAGAGGAGCGCGAACTATCCAAGAAGGTGGCCACCGACATTCTGGCGGGTTTTGACAAGCACTACCGGCTTTTTCGATATTGCGCTCAACAAACAAAAAAGCTGTTTCAGGAAGGCGATTGGCACCTGATTCAGCAATTGGCGCGCGATCGTATCGATTTCTACGACGAGCGTGTGAAGGAGTCGGTCGATCTGCTTCGCCGCAATTACGGTTCGCTGTTGATGAGCGAATCGGTGTGGGCCAAAATCAAAACCCGCTTTGTGACTTACCTGGTGGACCACAAGCAACCGGAGTTGGCTGAAACATTTTTCAATTCCGCTGTGACGAAAATCCTTCATCGTGATTATTACCACAACCGGTTTTTGTTCGTACGCCCAGCGGTGAGCACGGATTACGTGGAAAGTGACCCGCCCTCGTACCGCAGCTATTACCCGGCCAACCCAAAAAGTGGTGGTTTGCGCAAAACCTTGAAGCGACTGGTTCGGGATTTCGGCTTGACCGCGGAGTTTGTAGACCTTGAGCGCGATTTGCGCTACGTGGTGCATGCGGCACGGCAGGTGATTTCACGACCTGTGAAGGTGGACCCTGACTGTCAAATCCAGGTGTTGTCCAGCCTGTTTTTCAGAAACAAGGGCGCTTACATCATTGGCAAGTTCATCAATTCCAACATGCCTCAGCCTTTTGCTGTGCCGATTCTAAGGGACTCCTCGGGGCGGCTTTATCTCGATACGGTGTTGTTCAATGTGCAGCAAATCGCCACGTTGTTCAGTTTCACCCGGGCGTACTTCTTGGTAGACATGGAAACGCCGGGTGCTTATGTGCAGTTCTTGCGCACCCTGCTGCCCAACAAACCCAAGGCCGAGATGTACACCATGCTGGGTTTGCACAAGCAGGGCAAAACCCTGTTCTACCGGGATTTTTTGCACCACCTGAAACATTCACATGATGAATTTATTGTGGCACCCGGCATCAAGGGCTTGGTCATGGCGGTGTTCACGTTGCCGTCCTACCCATATGTGTTCAAACTGATCAAAGACAAAATTGCACCATCCAAGGAAATTGATTGTGCGGGTGTGATGCGCAAGTACCAATTGGTGAAGGAACACGACCGTGTGGGCCGCATGGCGGATACCTGGGAGTATTCGCACGTGGGTTTGCCTTTGAGCCGGTTTTCGCAAGAATTGCTTGATCATTTGAAAGACACCTGCGAGAGTTCGCTGACCTTTGAGGATGGCATGGTGGTGATCAAGCATGTGTACATTGAACGGCGAATGACGCCGTTGAACATTTACCTCCAACAGGGCACAGACGCGGAAGTGGAACATGGCATCACCGAATACGGCAACGCCATCAAGCAATTGGCGGCGGCCAATATTTTCCCGGGCGACATGCTGTTCAAGAACTTTGGTGTTACTCGGTTGGGCCGTGTCGTGTTTTACGATTACGACGAAATCGAGTACATGAGCGATTGCAATTTCCGTCGCATTCCCGAGGCACCCAACCCGGAAGCTGAAATGTCTTCAGAGCCCTGGTATTCCGTGGGCCCCAAAGATGTATTCCCTGAGGAGTTCGGGCAGTTCTTGCTGGGCGATCGGCGGGTGCGCAAGGCCTTTTTGGCCAAACACAGGGATTTGCTCGAATACGAGTTTTGGCAGGAACGCAAAGAGCGCATTGGCCAAGGCCACATTGAAGACATCTTCCCTTATTCCGAGGCGGTGCGGTTTACGAACCGGTTTATCAAGAAAAACTAGTGTCGAAACCTTCTTTCAGGCGTTCACGATGGGGGGCGAGTTCAGTTTCGTTCAGGCCTCCCATCAGTTTCATGTCTTGGTCAACTCGCGTATGAAACATGTCCCGTCCGATGGTGCCGGCAATTGTGCGCGTAACATCCGAGTTGTGTTCTTCGTGCTCGACGGCTCGAACTCCCTCCTCAATTAAATCGCTGAATTTCGAGTAGGTTTTGCTGGCAAGGGTGGCCATGTCCTCGGCGATTTGCCTGGAGGCACCAGTGAAGTTCATGTCGGGATCAATGCCATTGGGCACATCAATCAGTCTTTGCAATACACCGCTGACGCACGGTCCTTCTACATGAATCTCTCGCAGCCTTTCCAGCAAGGCATTGGTCAGATTGAGGTGCATGGTTTCATCTGGCACCGACTGAATGTATTGAATGACGTCTTTGATCGCATGCTGAGGGTGAATATCCACATTCCAGTTGTTATCCCGGTTTGTGTTGCTCAGGCAATGATCCATGGCAGCCAGAACATTGGTTCGTGATGGGTGAGTTTTAGATGCATTGGTGACGAATTCCCTGACAGCGTCATGACTTAATTCATCGGTTTGGCCGTGCTTGGCTCTCATAATGTCTAACACGCGGCCTGCATTGTTTTGAACGGCGCGGTCATGGACTGTTTGATAGTTTGATGTAGATCCTTGTCCGCGTAGCCTCCGTTCCAGCTGTCGTGCCACATCCGAGTTCGTTTGTTGTAGTTGGCGGCTTATTAAACTAGGGGCTTTCAGCATGTCCTGCACCTCAGATCTGCTGTAAATGATTCCATTGAGATTGAACTCGGACTGCCCCGGACAAAGTGTATTGAACCACAGGGTGAGGATATCTCGAAGGTTTTGCTCCATAACAGCGGAGTATTGTTGATTCAACTCTTGAATACTCAAATCAACGCAGTACGACGCAAAGTAATTGGCTTGTCTGATGGCACCATTGCATTCTAGGTGATCCTCATCTGTCATCAGTGTGGCGAGATGTTTACACAGCATGGCCTTGTTAGGTCTACTTGTTTCGGTCATTACAAGTGTGTCGCGCAACTGCGATTGAAATCGCAAGCGATTTGCCGCGCTTGGCAAGTTGCTGGTTGCAAACTGATTCAATTCCGCAATCGAATAGTTCTGGCCCGGTTTGTAAGTTGGGCGGCTTGCTGGCGCAGCATAAGCTGTGGGTGCAGGCTCCGATGTTCGTGGTCTCGCTGGAGGAACCTGAAAGTCTTCTCTTTGCTGCCGATCTTGCAGACAATCAAGGCCAAAACAACCAAGTATCTGTTCAACAATATTAATTGGCATGCTCTATTCCTTAAAAGTTGGACGGATTGGGTATCAAAATGTCGCCGACGCCTGCACGTTGAAACGAAGCGGCCAGCTCGCCAGCATTGCACCAGCGGTTACAGTGCTGCACGCCAGTTTGTTTGGTGCCATCGCTGTTCAGGGTGAGCCAGTTTCCATTGGAGTCTGGAACGATGGTCTGAAAATGACCGGATTCAGCCCCTGTGCGCACAACAATCGGAAAGTCTTTCTGACGAGCGACAGCGCGCTGTGCCATTTGTTCGAGGTTTAAAATTTCATGCCTATGGTTTTCAACAGGCCAGTGAATCATTTCCCCTGGCAAGTGACTTTGTGGGTTCGTGTCGAGTTGATCATTCAACATCCCGAGTAGCTCTCTGGTTTCAACGCCGCGCTGAGCGGATATCCACATCTCTGGAGTTATGTTCAGGTGGTTGATTGAGTTGAGTTCACGGGCGTTGTTGAACCAGTTTTTGCCTTTCGCTTGTGGGCTAAGATTAATTAGGTTTTGCCAACACTCAATTGGTGTTTGTTCAGTGGCAATGTTCATTTCATGGGGATGCTGACCCATGAAGTCTCGTTTTGATATTTCCACGCTTTGTCCATTGAGCATGGCAGCCATCACCTTGGGATGGAACAGCCCTTGCTGCTCTGTGATGGAAACACCCAGCTGATGAAGTTCATTGAGACGATTCGCTGCGATATATGTCGAAATGCTTATTGGGTTAAGAGCATGGCGCTGCAACAAACTATTGATGGAATGTGACGCGCACTGCATTTGCCCAACAGGTTCCTTGTAGGCTTGACCAGCGTCACGGTTGATCAGCCATTGCGGTTTGGTGTTTTTTGCGACGTTGGCATTCATCGGATGCGCGCTGGTTACTAATGTCGGGGACGATGACGAAGCCGCAGATTGTGGTTGTGTTGATGTTGAGGGGTTACAAGGGAGGTGGCGTTTGTATCCGCGAATGACACTGGCCTCACGAAGATCAACCCCAGGGTGCCCAATTGAAAACGGCAATGCCTGGTTTCCAATGGTGTAAACCCCGGCGCGCCGAAAGAACGATTCAAAGTCGCAGGATTCTTCGCCCCGGAATCTTGGGCTTTCCGGACTGATGGTCTTAAGCAATTCCTCACCGGCACAAATCCAGTCAATGCTTTCACGGCAGTTCAGCTCTCCGCGATGTTGACGCCCAAGACATTCCTCCTGTGCGGTCAGTAGTTGGGCGACGCGCGGCAATTCCGGGCAAATAATGGCGGGGCATTTCGGGCTGTCCTTAAATGCATCGGGTAGCGACCGCAAATGCGTGTCCATGCAATTATTCAGGTGGAGTAGTTGTTCTGTCCGATTGTAGGGGTCCGTAAGGTTTGTAAAAGGCACTTCGGTCACTGGTACTTGAAAACTGGCTTCAAGATTGGAGTCGTAGATTTGGAAGATCCAGTTCGGTGAAAAAACGGATTGTTTCTCAGTGGGTGGAGCATGGGCGCCGATCAATCTGCAACCATTGCCCAAGTCGATGGAGCCCGAGTTTCGGAACGCTTCTACAAACTCAGCGACAGGGCTTGGGCCCGAATCATCGCGTATGTATACAAACCCCTGCTTGCTGGCAAGCGAGTTTGCAAGTTGTGGCATCAGGCTTGAAACGCTGGGTGCTCGCTGGCACGCCTGAATACCGGCAGAGTAGGTGTGGCTGACTTGATAGGGGAAGGCTTGACGGGTCGAGGAGGCTGCAGTGCTTGGGAATCTGACGGTTCTTGTGGTGTGTGGCGCACTGGACGGTGCGGTGCGCTTGCTTGGACCCGCTTGCGGAGTGGGACTGGTTTTGACACTGGTTTTGTTTGTGTCTAGTTTTAAGGTGTTTAAAATGTTCTGTCCAAGTCGTTTGGCGGCGTTGATGAATTTGCTTGCGCAACCGCCCTGGGCGTTAGGCTTGCGGTCCGGGGCGATGCTGAGGTCTTGGAAAGTACGTGAACTCGACGGTCTATCTTGATAGATTGAATATCTTGCCATGGGTATCTGCCTTCGGTTGGTTTTGGACCACTTTGTAAAGGCTGTTGGGATTTGGTTCACTTCCTGGTCGATTCTGCAGACCTGAGACTGAAAGCAGTACAAGTAATTACCAAATTACGAATCAATTGTTGTGCGATATAACCCTCAGCCCCAGACTTCGCTGAAATTTGATTTGCCTTGAGCAGGTATCGATGCGTTCGAACTTGCGACGAGGAAGTCCATCGACATGGATGCGGAATCCCTCAATGTAACGGTTGGTTCTAGGTACTGATTATTCAGCCAACTTGTCGGGGTTGGTCCGCCCAGCCGCAGCGAGACTGCAGTCACGCCTTGCGCTTTGGTAGCATCAGTTCATTGACTGCGATTTTCTCGGGCTGGAACTTGTTCACCGGTGCATCCAGTTCGTAGCCAATGGCCACGCCGCACAACAAGTTGTACTGCTTGGGAATGTCGAAGTGTTTGTCCAAGGGGGAGCGGAACAAGCCAAGTGCACCTTGCGCGCACGTGCCAAGCCCCTCATTGGTGGCGGCGAGCATCAGGCTTTGCATGAAAATGCCTGCGTCCAATGCACTGTAAATGCCAACGTCTGCATGAACAAACAGGAACATGGCTGCGGGCGCGCCGAAAAACCGGAAGTTTTCAGCCATGGCCTGGTCGCGGGCATTCAGGTTGTTGCGCTCAATTCCCATCACTGCGTACAGCCCTTTGCCACACTCCACACGCCGAGGTTGAAGGTCTTTGGGGTACTTCAAGACAGGCTTCACATCGCCATCAGGCACGCCAGGGTTGCCAGTCAACAGGCCTTTGAGTTGGGTCAGCTTGCCACCGCGTTGCAACCGGATGGTGGCCTGAAAGCGCGCGTAGAGTTCGGCGCGCAGGCTTTCAAGGATGTCGCCTGTGGCCAATGCAACACGATAAGGGTTGGTATTGGACCAGCTTGGTGACATTGATGCCTGTTCAAGTAGACGAATCAATGTGGCCTCGGGCACGGGTTTGTTGTCAAACGCGCGCACACTGTGGCGGCTTTTCAATGCATCGATGAATTCCATGGTCCAAGTCCTGTATGGGTTTTGATTGAATTAGAGTAATTATTACTAGCCAAAAGCCTGCACTCCCGACTATGCTCATAACTGACAATACACAAAGTCAAATAACGGGGACAAAACATGAGCAATTCACACGTGGATGTACTGATCATTGGCGCAGGCATTTCAGGTATTGGTGCAGCTTGCCACATCAAACAGCACTGCAAAGGCAAGACCATTCAAATTCTGGAACGTCGCAACGCCATTGGCGGCACTTGGGACCTGTTCCGTTACCCCGGTATCCGATCGGATTCTGATATGTACACCCTGGGGTACAGCTTCAAGCCATGGAAAGGTGAGAAGGTGTTGGCCAATGGGCAGGAAATTCGTGAATACGTGACCGAAGCGGCCAAAGACTTCCAGGTAACCAAGGACATCCAGTTTGGCATCAAAGTGACTGGGGCGCAGTGGGATTCCGAAGCCGCGCAATGGACGGTGCAGGCGGTGGTCGAACAAACCGGCGAAACAAAGGTGTTTACCAGCCGTTTCCTGTTGGGCTGCACTGGCTACTACAACTACGACAAGGGTTACTTGCCGGAATTCAAAGGCATTGAACAATTCAAGGGTAAGGTGGTTCACCCTCAGCATTGGCCTGAAAACCTGGATTACACCGGCAAGAAGGTGGTGGTGATTGGCAGCGGCGCCACGGCCATCACGCTGGTGCCGGCGATGGCTGACAAAGCGGCTCATGTGACCATGTTGCAGCGCTCGCCCACTTACATTGCGTCTATCCCGTCGGTAGACCCCGTATCCGTGATGTTGAAAAAATTCATGCCCAATTCATGGGTGTACAGCATTGGGCGCGCACGCAACATTGCATTGCAGCGCTTGATTTTCAAGCTCAGCAAAGAACGGCCCAACGCGATCAAGCGGCTGTTGTTGGGTGCCACCAAGGCGCGCATGGGCAAGAATTTCGACATGAAGCATTTCACGCCGAGTTACAACCCTTGGGACCAGCGCCTGTGCGTGGTGCCTGATGGCGATTTGTTCAAGGCCTTGAAAAAAGGCGAGGCCAGCATCGTGACCGAACACATCGACACCTTTGAGGCCAAAGGCATTCGCCTGAAGAATGGCGAGTTGCTGGAAGCGGACATTGTGATCACCGCCACAGGCTTGGATCTGCAAATTCTCGGTGGCGTGGGTGTGGAAGTGGATGGCCGACCCATCGAAATTGGCGATGTGTTGAGCTACAAAGGCGTGATGATGAGCAACATTCCCAATTTCGCCATGGTGTTTGGGTACACGAATGCATCCTGGACATTGAAAGCTGACCTGGCGAGTGAATTTGTGTGCCGAGTGATCAATCACATGGATCAAAAAGGGTATGCCACTGTGGTGCCAGACGCCACTGGTGTCAGCGCCGATGGTGCACCCATGTTTGATCTGGATGCGGGCTACATGAAGCGCGCTGCAGACCGTTTGCCCAAACAGGGGCCCAAAGCACCATGGACGATTGACAACAATTACCTTGCGGATCGACCCCGCTTGCGCAAGGGGGAAATCGAAGATGGCGTGCTGAAGTTCACACGCGCGGATGCTGTTGGCAAAAAAGCCAGGAAACGCACCCAGTCGGCGGTGAAGCAAGCCGCCTGATCTGGCCGAGGTGTATTAAAACCTGTGCCTGAAATTCACGCGGTTCACCCGGCCTTCTGATCGGCTGACCGCGTGTGAATTTCGAAAAGACACGGCCTGTTCCATGTTCACCTCAAAATAACCACCCAGTGGGGTTTCGAGCGTGCTGGTCTCAAAGCTGTCCAGGGGCGTGCTTAGCCCAAGCAAATCAGCGCGCCCGATAATGAACAAAGCCCGGCCCAACTGGATGGGCCCTTCCTCCTGAAATTCTGTCCGCAGGGTGTTTACGGTGAGCACCTCACGCCCGTCGACGAAATAGTCGATCGGTCGTTTCACATCCGGAAAACGTTCTGCCCAAGCGTTTGAATTGCCCATGAGGCCGAGTATAGAAACCAAGGCAAGGCGTCGAATTGCGTTCATGGGCACTGCTCCTGTCAGGTTTGATCACATCGGGTGATGCATATAAAGTGATGCACGTTTCCTTTATAAAATACGTGGGCTGGCCTGTCCATCGGGCTATCCCTTCACTCCAAAGAGTGGTCGCACAGACCATCGCGATGCGCCCATGGGGTCACCCATCTGCGTCAGAAAGTCGATAGAATCATACGAAGCCCTTATTTCGGAGCCGAAAAGCACCATGTCTACCAAACAAACGATTGATTTCTATTTCGACCTGACCAGTCCATACAGCTATGTGGCGGCAGAACTGATCGAAGACATCGCCAAGGCCGGCGGCCGCACCGTGAACTACAAACCCACTTTGCTGGGCTTTGTGTTCAAGAGCACCGGCAATTCCGCGCCCATGATGGTTCCAACCAAGGGCAAATATTCCGCTCGTGATTTTTCACGCACCGCACGCTTTCATGGTCTGCCTTTGAAGTTTCCCGAAAAGTTTCCCATCAATGCCACTGTGGCTTCTCGTGCCATTTTGAAATTGAAAGAGGACAACGAGCAGCAGGTGGGCGATTTCACCCGCGCCTTGTACCGCGCTTACTTTGTGGATGGGCAGGACATCACCACCGAGGAAGGCGTGGCGCAAGTGGCCAACAGCTTGGGCCTGGATGGCGCGGCTTTGGCCGGTGCCAGCAACGACGAGGGCATCAAGGAAAAAATGAAAGCCGCGGTGCAGGAATCCATCGATGCAGGCATGTTTGGTGCGCCTTATTTTGTGGTGGACAGTGAAGCATTCTGGGGGCAGGATCGCATGGAGCATTTGCGCCGCTGGGTTGTGCAGGGGCCGTTCTAAACATGGCTGTTCTGGATTCCAACAATGTAAAAAGCCGTCCTGATTTTGTGGCCAACGCCGCCGCCATGGGTGCGCTGGTCAATGAATTGAAAGCCAACCTGGCCACCGTGGCCCTGGGTGGCGGGCAAGTGGCCTGCGATCGGCATGTTGCGCGTGGCAAACTGTTGCCCCGCGAGCGCGTGGCTGGTTTGCTCGATCCTGGCTCACCGTTTCTGGAGCTGGCGCCCTTGGCTGCGTGGGGCATGTACGGTGGGGCAGCGCCCGGAGCGGGTGCCATTGCGGGCATTGGCCGGGTCAGCGGAGTGGACTGCATGATTGTGTGCAACGACGCCACGGTCAAAGGCGGCACCTATTATCCTTTAAGTGTGAAAAAGCACTTGCGCGCTCAGGAAGTGGCGGCAGAAAACAACCTGCCTTGCATCTATTTGGTGGATTCTGGCGGTGCCAACCTGCCCAATCAAGACGAAGTGTTTCCTGATCGAGACCACTTTGGTCGCATTTTCTTTAACCAAGCCAACATGAGTGCGCAAGGCATCGCGCAAATTGCGGTGGTGATGGGCAGTTGCACTGCCGGTGGCGCGTATGTGCCCGCCATGAGTGATGAAGCCATCATCGTGAAAAACCAGGCGACGATTTTTCTGGGTGGCCCGCCCTTGGTGCAGGCCGCCACAGGTGAGATCGTGAGTGCGGAAGAACTCGGCGGTGCCGATGTGCACACCCGTTTGTCGGGCGTGGCTGATCACCTGGCTGAGAACGATCAACACGCTTTGGAAATTGCGCGCCGCATTGTGGCCAATTTGGGTCGCCCGGAAAAGCGTTATCCATGGGCTTTGCGTGAATCCAAAGAGCCCCTGTACAGCGCTGAAGAAATTTACGGCATTGTGCCCACCGATGCGAAAAAGCCTTTTGATGTGCGCGACATCATCGCGCGGGTGGTGGATGGCAGCGAATTTGATGAATTCAAGGCCCGGTTTGGCAGCACATTGGTGTGTGGTTTTGCTCGCTTGTATGGCATGCCGGTTGGCATTGTCGCCAACAACGGTATTTTATTTTCCGAGTCTGCCCAAAAGGGTGCGCATTTCATTGAGCTGTGTTGCCAACGAAAAATTCCTTTGGTGTTTTTACAAAACATCACAGGCTTCATGGTGGGCAAGAAAGTCGAAAACGAAGGTATTGCACGCCATGGCGCCAAAATGGTGATGGCGGTGGCTTGTGCCAAAGTGCCCAAGTTCACGGTGGTGATTGGTGGCTCGTTCGGTGCTGGCAACTACGGCATGTGCGGCCGAGCGTACAGCCCGCGTTTCATGTGGATGTGGCCCAACGCGCGCATCAGCGTGATGGGTGGGGAGCAGGCTGCAGGCGTGCTGGCCACGGTGAAGCGCAATCAGATTGAAGGCAAGGGCGGCACCTGGAGCAAAGAAGAGGAAGCCGCCTTCAAGGCCCCCACGTTGAAGCAGTTTGACGAGCAAAGCCAGCCCTACTACGCCACAGCCAGGCTTTGGGACGACGGTTTAATCGACCCTGTAGACACCCGTCGCGTGCTGGGCATGGCCATGTCCGCCAGCCTGAATGCCGACATACCGGAAACACGGTTTGGCGTGTATCGAATGTAAAACACGGAGCGTGCAATGAGCGAGACAACAGAACAAGCCGTGGTAGAAACCCGGCGCGGTAAATCGGTGTGGTTGACCTTGAACCGCCCACAGGTGAAGAACGCAATGAATGGCGACATGATTGCCCAGTTGATCGAAGCGTTTACTCGATTGGGCGCCGACGACGAAACCCGGTCGATTGTGCTGGCGGGTCAAGGTGACGCGTTTTGTTCAGGCGCGGATTTGGGCTACATGTTGCAAATGGCCCAACAAGCCGCCAACAATCAGCAAAGTGGCCACACATTAACCACCTTGTTTCGTGGCATTGCCGAATGCCCCAAGCCCGTGGTGGCCCGTGTTCATGGCCTGTGCCTGGCTGGTGCCATGGGTTTGGTGTGTGCAAGCGACATCATCGTGGCCAGTGACAATGTGAAATTCAGCTTGCCAGAGGTGAAGCGTGGCTTGATTCCTGCCACCATCAGCCCTTATGTGGTTCAAGCCATGGGCGTGCAGGCGTCGCGCCGCTATTTCATCACGGGTGAATCATTCACGGCGGCTCAGGCCCACACCATGGGCATGGTGCATGCCCTGTGCGCGCCAACAGAGCTGGACGCCACTTTGGACCAAATTCTGGCTGAACTGGACACCTGCGCACCCTTGGCCATGGCTGAGTGCAAGCGTTTGGTGCGCGATGTGTCCCGAATGGATATCACAGCAGATGAAACCCATGCGGAAGTGGCTGCGCGCCTGGCCGAAGTGCGTGGCGGCGCTGAAGCGGCAGAAGGCATGGGCGCATTCATGCAAAAGCGCAAGCCCAACTGGGTTTAAGTGTTGTGGCTGCTTAACGGGGACGGTTTCGCAGACGTTGTAACAGGATGTCTCTTGGGTTTTGGGTTGGAACATGCAGCCCATCGACGTCTGTTCCAGCCGATGCAGCAGGAATGCCCAGGCGGCCGCGTTGAAGGCTGCGTTGCCGAGCTTGGTCGACCAGTTGCATTTTACTGGGAGCATTGGGATCTCCAATGGTCATGTTCTTGCAGTGAGCTTTTACTTGTGGAGTGACTGTAGACAACGCGTCAACCAGTTTGGGCGCCACGGTATTCATTCCGGTCAGTGCGATTTGCTGAAACTGTTTAGAGCATGTCGCCAGTCGATGCGTGCTTTCCAGTGTGAGGCCACCGATGATTCGATCTCTCATCAGTGATTCACTCATCACGCCAGCCAGTGTGGCTGGCATGGAACTGAGTGCCGCACTTTGATGATCGCTCTGATCCCTTGTGGTAGTAATGGCTTGAGGTGTGTGTTGGATTGGGGTGGCGTTCATGGCGTTTGTCTCGTGGGCGTTAAAGGATTAAGTGGTGATCTTTTGTGTTGCGTTCAAATTAATTTTTTCAGCATGTGGGCTTACGATAGGTCAAGCGACCGAGCGGTGTTTGCCCTGCGCGTTTTCAAACCCGTTGGCTGCGCTACACTTGGCGCAATCGACTAACTAAAAAAAGTTCATGTTCACCAAAATACTGATTGCCAACCGGGGCGAAATTGCCCGCCGAATCAACCGAACCGCGCAAGCGATGGGCATTGAAACAGTGGCGGTTTACTCGCAAGCCGACGCACAGGCCCTGCATGTGCAGGAATGCAATGAATCGGTGTGCTTGGGCGATCCGCAGGCGTCCCAAAGCTATTTGAATATTGCCAAAGTGATAGCGGCTGCCAAGCAAACCGGTGCGCAAGCCATTCACCCGGGCTATGGCTTTCTCTCGGAAAATGCCGATTTCGCGCAGGCTTGCGCCGATGCGGGCATTTCATTCATTGGTCCTGGCGTGCAAGCCATTCGAACCATGGGCAGCAAAAGCGAAGCGAAGGCCTGTGTTGAAAAGGCCGGTGTGCCTTTGATTCCCGGCTATTTCGGGGCTGATCAAACTTTGGCCACATTGCAGGAGCACGCCCAGCGCATTGGTTTTCCCTTGATGATCAAGGCTGTGGCCGGCGGAGGAGGAAAAGGCATTCGTATTGTAGGGGCGATCGAGGACTTGCCAGCGGCGCTTGAAAGTTGCCAGCGTGAGGCCCGCAATGCGTTTGGTGACCCCATCGTGATGCTTGAAAAGCAAATCGTGAAGCCGCGTCACGTGGAGGTTCAGGTGTTTGCCGACCAGTTCGGGCATGTGGTTCACTTGTTTGAGCGAGATTGCTCTGCGCAGCGCCGCCATCAGAAGGTGATAGAAGAGGCTCCGGCCTTTGGGTTGAGCGCCAAACAACGCGAGGCCTTCGGTGAAACCGCCGTGCAGGTTGCAAAGTCTGTCGGTTACGTGGGTGCAGGCACAGTGGAGTTTTTGCTGGATGCCAATGGGGAATTTTATTTCATGGAAATGAACACCCGTTTGCAGGTGGAGCACCCAGTCACTGAAATGATCACCGGCTATGACCTGGTGCAGTGGCAGTTGTTGATCGCAGCAGGGCAGCCCTTGCCAGTGGAACAAGGCGACATTGCGATTGATGGCCATGCCTTTGAGGCCCGCCTGTATGCCGAGAACCCAGAGCAGGGCTTTTTGCCGGCGATTGGCACGGTTAATCTTTGGGAGGCGCCCGAGCATGTTGCCTTTACTACTGGGCTGGCTGCAGGCCGGACGGCATCGGTTCGGCTCGACGCCGCCATGGCTTCAGGGCTGGAAGTGTCGCCGTACTACGACCCCATGGTGGGCAAGCTCATCACTTGGGCACCCACCCGCAAGCAGGCCCTTGCCCTGATGGTAGACAAATTGGCGCGCCTGCGTTGTGTGGGTGTGAAAAACAACCTGGCCTGGCTGCGTTCCCTGTGTTTGAATTCAGAGTTTGCAGCCGGTGCTTATGACACCGGGCTGATCGACCGCATGCAAGCGGATGAAACACCCAGCAACAGCGAATTGGATCAGCAAAGCCTGTTCGCTTTGCTCGGGCTGGCGCGTTGGGCGTTGGCAAACCCCTATGCTTTGTCTGTGAGCGCGACCACAGACCCCATGGTGTTGCCTGATGGTTTCCACTCAAGCGCAGCAAACCTGCGTCGCGACGATTGGAATTGGCGCGGACAAGCGTTCGCGACGCGCAGCCATGTTCGCCTGCACGGCGAGCACGCCCTGGTCAGCATGCCAAGTGGCAACCACCGTTTCAAACTGCAACCCACGCGCCAAGCCGCATCGGCTGAGCTCACTCGCCTGACGGGCGAGATACTCGATGGCCCGCATGCACAGTCCTGCTTCGATTTGATTTGGCACCATGACACGCTGCATGTGCACGTGGGCACAGCGCAAGCCGTACTAGAGTGGCAAAACCCGGCGCATTTGCGTGCGGACCAGGCACATGACGGGCAAGGCGTGGCCGCTCCGATGCCTGGCAAGGTGTTTGCCGTGCTGGTTCAGGTGGGTGATGCTGTGAAAAAGGGGCAGCCTTTGATTGGTCTGGAGGCCATGAAAATGGAGCACATGCTCAACGCGCCGCGCGATGGCGTGGTCCAGGCGATTCCACACCCGGTGGGCGACCAAGTGACCGAAGGCACCGAACTGATACACTTTGAAGACGAAGCCCAACTGTAAGCGATCATGAACACACCCCGCAAAGTCACCTTGGTTGAGGTGGGCCCCAGAGACGGCCTGCAAAACGAGAAAACCCCCATTCCAACCGACATCAAGGTGGAAATGAGCAAACGCTTGTTGCTGGCGGGTGTTGTTCGCCTGGAGGCGGCGGCATTTGTGTCGCCCAAGTGGGTGCCGCAGATGGCCGATGGTGCACAGGTGTTGAATCTGCTTAAAAACCAGCCAGAATTACAAGGCCGTCGCGTGTCTTATTCAGCGTTGGTGCCAAACCTGAAAGGCATGGAAGCTGCGATTCAAGCCGGGGTTCAAGAGGTGGTGGTGTTCACGGCAGCCTCTGAAGCCTTTGCACAGAAAAACATCAATTGCAGCATCGAACAAAGCATTGAACGATTCAAGCCTGTTGCGCAACTTGCGAATCAGCACGGTATTCACCTGCGTGGTTCCATTTCCTGCGCACTGGGCTGCCCTTATCAAGGCGAAGTGCCCGTTGAAAGCGCAGCCGAAGTGGCGCGGCGTTTGCAAGACATCGGTGTGCAGGAATTCGACGTGGCCGACACGATTGGCGTGGGCACTGCTGCGCGTGTTCAAACCGTGTTTGAACTGGTGGGCCGAGCGGTTGGGCTGGCTTATGTGGCCGGGCATTTTCATGACACCTATGGCCAGGCGCTGGCCAATATTCTGGCGGCGTTGCAGTCTGGGGTGCGTACTTTTCACAGCTCGATTGGTGGCTTGGGGGGGTGCCCTTATGCCAAAGGGGCCACTGGCAATGTGGCCACAGAAGATGTGGTGTACTTGCTGCACGGCATGGGCATTGAAACAGGGCTTGATTTGGACGCCTTGGTGCAAACCGGCGCCTGGATGGCCGAGCAGCTGGGTCAGCCCTATTTAAGCCGCGCTGGCCGGGCGTTGTGGATTAAGAGTGGCGCTGCGTTGGCGAACTAAAGGAATGCGCATGTACACTCCAAAGCCGGTCTTGCCTGGCCCAAAGCCCGTGTACAACTCTATGGCCAATGATTTGGCGCGGATGCCCATGTGGGCGAGCCCCCTGCCTCGGACAATTGAGTTTTCAGGCATGCCCACACCGTTGTCGACGATGTGAAGGTAAATGTGTTTCAGGTCTGGGTCGACCTGAACGCTGAGCTCAATGCGGTCTGCTTTCGAATGCTTCAGGCTGTTGGCAAACACTTCTTGAACAATTCGCAGAAGGTCAAACAAATCCCGAGAACTGTAGCCCTGCAAGGCCGGAATTTCCTTGACCCGCCATTTCAGCGACACACCACTTGCTTTCAATCGTCGCTCGTAGCGCCAGCGAAAGTTACCCAGCAAGGCCAGCAGGTCCTCACTTTGAGGGTCTAGTGAGTCAATGGCCATGCGAAGATCATCCAGACATTCCTGTAGCACCTCGCGCATTTCATCGGGTTCCAAAGGCCGTGTGTCGGATAGATTCAGCGCTGAAACAAGGCTTGAGCCCACACCATCATGAATGTCTTGCATGATGCGCTTTCGTTCTTCATCCTGAACCCGCTGTTCCTCAATTTTCCGGATCAGCTCGAACTGTGCAAACAGCTGTTGCTCGCGTTTTTCCAACTCACGGTGTAACTCTTCGTTGGAAGCACTTAATTTCTCGAGCAAATGCTTGTAGCGGCTTAACAAGATGTAGCTTGCCGTGGCGAACAGGAAAAGACCTGAGTACTGAGACAACAGCAACGATTCATTGGGCAATCGGTCCACCATGATCGCCATGTCACGCAAGCTAAGCGATACAAATACGATGGCGCTGCCTGCAATCAGGCTGGCCTCCATGCTGTTGTTTTTCCAGGCCCTGATCAACAGCATGCATGCCAGTAGCATAGTGATTGGCACCAATGGCGCAAGCCACCACACCGTGTTGTGAAGTAAAAGCCCATGGCCGGTCAGCGTCAAAACAGCGGTGGCGGCAAGCGCATAAATCCACAAACCAAGGACTGCACCCTTCCAGGGTAATTTCATGTATTGAATCATGAAGATGCTGAACAAACAGGCAAACCAGGCGTGCAAGTTGTGAACGAGCATGGCCCAAACAGATTGGGAAAACGGCGCCCAATCGGAGAAGTAACCGACATTGCGCAATGCAAACACCACCAGGGCGAGGCCAAAGAACAGGAAAACCCGCTCTTGCTTGAAGGCTTGTGCGAATATGAGAATCAACACGCCCCCACCGAAAGCCAGCAGACTGGCCAAAAAGGATCCGGTGACTTGCCACAGTCGCGCTTTGCTGTGAAGGGGCTCCAGCAGTTCGCTCGGGCCAATCCACACACGCCCCAGGCCACTTCGATAGTTTGAGTAGCCGGCAACCTGAATTTGAAGCACGTTGTGGCGCGAGTTGAGCAAGTCGGGAGAAAACTGGAACAAGTAAGGCTTATTCCAGTGACGCGCAATGTCCCCATCCATCGCGCCGTGACCCCCGATCCAGTGGCCATTCACATAGGCATTGGCATTCATGATGGCTCTAGGCAAATACACCGCATTGGGTTTGGGTTTCTCGGGGTCAAGGATGAAATTGATCTCGTACCAGCCATGCCCAACTGGCTGTTGCATTTGAGTGCCCCATGTGTGGGGAAGGCTGACGGTTGTTTTGCTCTCGCTTTGAAGAACATCAGAGGCACTCAAGCCGGTTTGCAGGGTCATGTACAGCGACGCCTGGTTCTCGATGTACATCGACTTGGTGCCTGGTGAGGCGTGAATCGCCTTCTTGAGCGCTTCAGGCACGACAAAAACCGACAATGCGCACAGACCCATGACAAGGAGCAAACCTTTGGCCAAAAAAACGCGCAATGGCGAGGTCTCTTTCAAAGTTCAATGAGCCCCAGCAACGAAGCCTCGTAAACTGCTTCGGAGCGACTGTTCACGCGCAGCTTTTTGTAGATGCGTTTCACATGCGTGGACACCGTGTGCGCGGAAATTTCCATTTGTGCAGCAATTTCCTGCACCGTGAATCCACGAGCCACCTGCTGAATCACTGAGAGTTCACGGTCGGTGATGCTATTGGCTTTCTGCATCACGCTCTGTCGGCTTGCGCTTTGCGAGTTGTTTGCGGTTTCGAGGGCGCGTTGCTGTTGCATGCGGTTCAGTAGCTGCCGAGCAATCAAGGGGCTGATGGGCGAGCCGCCATTGACCACTTCCAACACGTGTTTCAGCAGTTCTTCACCGGTTTCGTCTTTCAGCAGATAGCCGCTGGCGCCGGCCTCAAGGCTGCGCATCACGTGGTCTTCATCACCGAAAGTCGTCACCACCATGGTGTTGATTTCAGGCTTGTTTTTGCTCAGCCACTGGATGATCTCTATGCCGGAGGAATCGGGCAGACCCAAGTCGATCAGTGCAACCTGTGGTGAGGTCATGAACAACAGACTGTAGGCCTCATTGGCTGTGCTGGCTCTTCCAAGCAGTTTCAGTGGCGCACTGGCCTCAATGAGTTTCACCAAATGGTCTTGGGTATTGGGCTCGTCTTCCACCAAAATAACGCCAATTGAGTCGACGGAACTGCGATGTGAGTCGTGAGTAAGCATGCGAATAACCAGTGTAGGAGGTGTTGTGTGCTGCGCTTTTGTTGTCCTGCGCTTGATTGAATGCTACCGCGTTGTTTTAGGCGTGCACACCCACATGTTTTGGTCCCCACAAATGCCCCGGTGGGCTTTAACAGTCTTTCAGATTGATCAAGCCAAGCGCGTTGGCCCGGTGCACAGCACTGGTCCTGGAGGTGACGGCGAGCTTCTTGTAAATGCGTTTGATGAAGGTGCTGACCGTATTCACACTCACGCCCATGATTCCAGCGATTTCAGCTTGCATGAAGCCTTTGGCCACCATTTCAAGCACTTGTTGTTCGCGCTCGGAAAGCGCTGGGTAGTTTTTTGCGTCATCGGCAGTTCTCTGGCTAATCCTGCGTGGGGCAGGTTGTTCGAGTTTGTTTCTAAAACCATGAAGAAGGCGCCGGGCAATCATCGGGCTGATGGGCGAGCCGCCGGCGCGCAGTTGCTCCAGCATGTCCAGAATTTCCCCTGCGCTGGTGTCTTTGGTCAAATAACCTGTGGCCCCCGCTTCAATGCTGGATAAGATGTGCGCATCGTCGCCCAACACGGTTAACACCATGCTTTCGCAATTTGGCAAGTACTTCTGGACATACTCAATCAACTCAATGCCGCTGCCATCGGGCAAGCCCAGGTCGACCAACAGCACATCGGGCGTGCACTTGGCCAGCCCTTGTATGCCTTCAGCCACCCCAAAGGCACGGCCGATCAGGGCAATGTTGGGGTGTGCTTCAATGGCTTTGTCTAACCTGGAGTGGACGGCTGGGTCGTCATCCACCATGAATATTCGAATCAAACCGGTGTCTTGTTCAATGTCTTTCATGGCTATTGAATGAGTTGGTTGACTTCGATGATGGGCATCATCACTGCCAACACAATCAACAACACCACAAGACCCATGACCAGAATCAGCACTGGCTCCATCAAACTGGTGAGCCACATGGCCTTGCGTTCAACCTCGGTGCGCTGGCTTTCCGACGCGCGTTCCAGCATGGCGGCCAGTTGGCCTGTGGCCTCGCCGCTGGCCACCAGGTGGGTCAACACGGGTGGAAACAACCCGCTTTTGCCCATGGCTTTGCTCAAGGCGCTGCCCTCCTTGACGCGTTCCTGAACGTCTTGCATCGCCAGCTGAAGGGCAGTATTGCCCAGCGTTCGGTTGGCAGCCGCCAGTGCTTTCAGAATGGGTACGCCACTGCCCACCAGTATCGAGAGGGTGGACGCCAGGCGGGCGGTGTTCACCGAACGGATGAAGGGCCCAACCAGCGGCAGGGTCAGCACGATTTCATCAAAACGCAGCTTGAAGGCTTTGTTGCCCAATGCATTCTTGAACAAGGCCGCTGCAAGCACAATGACAATGACC
The DNA here is from genome assembly GCA_964229025.1 of Limnobacter sp. Classification (GTDB taxonomy): domain Bacteria; phylum Pseudomonadota; class Gammaproteobacteria; order Burkholderiales; family Burkholderiaceae_B; genus Limnobacter. The sequence goes on from CAXRAE010000008.1 coordinate 91,126, forward strand.
ATGAGCCAGCCCCAGTCGCGCAAGGTGTCTGACAGGGCAATCATGACGATGGTCAGCGTGGGCAATTGTTGGTTGGTGTTCTCGAAGACAGACACCACCTGCGGCACCACATAGGTCAGCAGCCCGACCACCACCAGCAAAGCGACCAAGGTGACAATGGCTGGGTAAATGAAGGCAGCGCTTACTTTCTGGCCCAAGGCCTGTCGTGCTTCAAGCGCATCAGCCAGTTTGGACAGCACACCACCCAAATCGCCTGTGTTCTCGCCCGCGGCCACGGTGGCCACATACATTTCGGTGAAGGCTTTGGGGTATTGCGCCAAGGCTTGGCTCAATGGCGTGCCAGACACCACCTCCGAGCGAATGCTGTTGATGCGCTCGCGAATCAGTGGTTTTTCAGCCTGTTCAACCAACGCTGCCAGGGCTTGCGCCAATGCGAGGCGGGCTTGCAGCAGGCTGGCCAGTTGACGTGTCAACAGCACCACTTCGCGGGTGCTCAGTTCACGGTCAAAGCGCCCGGCCTTTTTGCCGGTCATTTTCGCGCTGCCCACTTCCTGCACTTCGATGGGGGTCATGCCCTGCATGCGCATTTGGCTGCGGGCCGAACGGGCAGAATCCGCCTCCATCGATCCTTTGACTGTTTTGCCCTGGGCGTTCAAGGCTTCGTATCGAAACACGGCCATGGTTGGTTTAGTCCCGCGTCACGCGCATGAGTTCTTCCAGCGTGGTTTCACCTGAATCAACCCAACGTTGCCCGTCTTCGCGCATGCCCTTCATGCCCTTGGCGTAGGCAGCTTGGCGCATTTCCGCCTCTGCTGCTTCGTTGTGAATCATGGTGCGCATGTCGTCGTCCACCGAGAATAACTCGTACACCCCCGTTCGGCCCACATAGCCCGTGTGGCCGCAGTGGTCGCAACCCTTGGGGTGCCAGTGGGTGTGGCCTTCTTCATCGGTGCTGCTGGTTTTGCAGTGTGGGCACAGGCGGCGTACCAGGCGCTGCGCGAGCACACCAAGCAAACTGGATGACAGCAAAAAGGGTTCAACACCCATGTCGACCAAGCGTGTGACGGCGCTGACTGAATCGTTGGTGTGCAGGGTGGCCAACACCAAGTGCCCGGTGAGCGAGGCCTGCACCGCGATTTGTGCGGTTTCAAGGTCACGGATTTCACCAATCATGATCACATCCGGGTCTTGGCGCAAAATGGCGCGCAAGGCCTTGGCAAAGGTCATGTCGATTTTCGGGTTGACCGGGGTTTGGCTGATGCCGGGCAAATCGTATTCCACCGGGTCTTCAACCGTCATCACATTGGTGGTGGCCGAGTCAATTCGCGACAGCGCCGCATACAGTGTGGTGGTTTTTCCCGAGCCTGTAGGGCCGGTCACCAGCACAATGCCGTGCGGCATGTTGCACAGGCGGTCCATTTCCTTCAGTGTGTGTGGTGGCATGCCCAAGCGGCTCAGCTCAAGTCGCCCGGCCTCTTTGTCGAGCAGACGCAGCACAGCGCGCTCGCCATGGCCTGTTGGCAGGGTGGATACCCGCACATCCATGGGCTTGCCACCAATGCGCAAGGTGATTCGGCCATCCTGCGGCAGGCGTTTTTCAGCGATGTCCAGGCTGGCCATGATCTTGATACGGGAAATCAGCGCCGAATGCAGTTCACGCCGCGGCTGCAGAATATCCCGCAGGGTGCCGTCAACGCGAAAGCGCACGGCTGAATGGGTCTCGAAGGCTTCAATGTGAATGTCGGATGCGCCGTCCCGGCTGGCCTGGGTCAGCAGCGCATTGATCATGCGGATGATGGGCGCGTCGTCTTCGGTTTCCAGCAAGTCTTCCACGGCGGGAATGTCTTGCATCAATTGGTCCAGGTCAAAGTCGCCCGCCACTTCGTCGGCCACAGCCGCCGCACTGGTTTCCTGGTTGGAATAGGCCTGGTTGATGGTTTTTTCAAGCACCACCGCGTCTTCACAAAACACCCAGTCGATCGGGCATGGGGCCACCCGTTGCGCTTCAATCAAAGCATGGCTTGGGGTTCTGGGGCTAAAAGCCAGCCGCCATTGTTCCGGAAGCGCCTCCAGGCACAGCACCTGGTTTTGGCGTGCAAAACCGTAGTGCAAACGCCCCACAGTTTGCGGATTGAAACGAAGCGCTTCGCTCAAGGCCGGTTTCCTCCCTGCGGGGATGTGCCGGGGCGGGGAATCACCAGAATGCGGGTGCTGGGGGTCAGGTTGATGGTGTCCTGATCACCTTGCATGGGCTTCATTTCACGCATGGGCGCCATTTCACGCGGTGTGCGCGCAGGTAACACTGGGGCTTGCATGTCGGGCAAGGCAAAGCGTTTCTCAGGCTGGTTTTCCATCTGCTGCTTGCGCATGTAGTCGTAGCGGTTGGTCACAATGCTTTGCGCCTGGCTTTCATCCCGAACCACCACGGGGCGCAAAAACACCATCAGGTTGGTTTTCACGCGCCGGCGGTTGTCGTAACGAAAGAAATTGCCCAGCACGGGTACATCGCCAATGCCCGGCACCTTTTCTTCATTGCCAGTGACCCGGTCTTCCACCAAGCCACCCAGCACAATGATGTTGCCGGTTTCAACCAGCACATTGCTTTCAATGGAGCGCTTGTTGGTGATGATGCCCGACACATTGGTCGAATCCACCACCGAGCTGACTTCCTGAAAAATACCCAGTTTCACAATGCCGCCTTCCGACACTTGCGGGCGCACGCGCAGGGTCAAACCCACGTCCTGCCGCTCGATGGTCTGGAAGGGGTTCACCGTGGCGCCGTTGCCGCCTGAGTTCGTGAATTGGCCGGTGATGAATGGCACGTTCTGCCCGATCACGATTTTCGCCTCTTCGTTGTCCAGTGTCAGAATGTTTGGCGTTGAAAGAATGTTCGCATTGGCCTTGCTTTCCAGCGCGCGGGCCAAAAAGCCCAGGTTGGAAATGGTACCAATGCCCGGAACATTCACTTGCCCGTCGATCACACCGATGTTCAAGCCCCGGCCCACCGAGCCCAAATTGGTGGATGCGCCCAGAATGTTGCTGCCCGAACCGGGCGCATTGAAGTTGGTGCCGCCGATCACGTTCACGCCATCTTTGCCCACGCCCGACAGGCCCTGAAATTGAATGCCGAATTCAGCCGCCTTGTCGGTGGACACTTCGACAATCAGGGATTCCACAAACACTTGTGCACGGCGCACGTCCAGCTTTTCGATGATGGAGCGCAGGTTGCGGTAAATCGGTTCTGGCGCGGTGATGATCAGCGAGTTGGTGGAGGTGTCGGCTTGAACAATGCCACCACTGTTCACATCCACATTGCCCGAGGCCGCGCTGAGCTGGTTGCCTGAACCGCCCAGGCTGGCGCCCAAGCCAACGCCGGGGCTGCCATTGGTGATATTCCGTGTGCTGTTGTTGCCGCTGTCGGCCAAGCCTGCGCTTGCGGTGCCAGTGCTGATGCCGCCACTGCTCAAACCAGAACTGGCGCTTGAAATCGGGCTGTTGCTGAGCACGGCTTGTAGTGTTTTGGCCAGTTTGGCCGCTTCGGCATTTTTCAGGTAAACCACCCACACATTGCCGGGTTGTTTGGTGGGCTGGTCAAGCTTGCCGATCAGGTTCTTGGCCAGGTTCATACGCGCCTTGCTGGGGCTGCGCAGCAACAGGGCGTTGGTGCGTGGGTCGGCCATCACCGACAGGCGCTGGCCTGCGTCCACGGCCGCTCCGGTGCCCCGGTTGCCTTCATCCAGCATGCGGTTCAAAATGGCCGCCAGGTCCACGGCCAAGGCGTGTTCCAGGTTCACGATTTCCAGGTCGCCCGACAGCGGCCCGTCAATGCTGGCAATGATTCGCCCGATGCGTTGCAGGTTGTCGGCGTAGTCGGTGATCACCAGCGTGTTGTTGTTGGGGTAGGCCGCAATCGTGTTGTTGGGCGCAATCAAAGGGCGCAACACCGGCACCAATGCCGTGGCCGATTCATAATTCAGTTGGAACACCTGCGTCACAATCGCATTGCCACTTTGGTTCATGGCGCGTTTGGGGTCTGTATTGGCGGCTTGCACCTTGGCGTCGTTTTCGGGCACCACACGCGCCACACCACCCGATTCCACAATCGTGAAACCTTGCAGTCGCAATGCCGCCAGCAAGGCGTTTTGGGCGTCGTCCCGGCTCAGCGGTTCAGGTGACACCAGCGAGATCGTTCCGCGCACGCGAGGGTCAACCACATACGTGGTGTTGGTGAAAGAGCCAATGGCGCGCACCACCGCATCAATTTCCGCATTCACGAAATTCAGGGCGTAACGATCTTGGGGATTGCCCTGTATGGATGAAGACCCCTGCAGGTTCAAGTTTTGGGCATGGCTACCCAGCCCCATTCCCATTCCCATTGCGACCAAGGCCAGGCTTAAAAACGAGCGCTTCACAGGCCCCATGTGTTCAGTGTTCAAGCTCACTGTTCCTTTTGTTTTTGTTTCTTTCATCAAAATACACCAAGGCGATACTTGTCGCCCTCCAATCTTCCCATTTGACTGAGCAATCCGGTGAGTGCCGGTTTGCTGCGTTCTTGCGCGTACGCGGTGCCGTTGAACACGAAGCGCTCGCCGTTGGCCCATTGGCCTGTGCCTTCCAGTATCAACGGCCCTTTGTTGGTGACCAACGCCATGTTGAGCCGTTCAGCCGGGTTTCCGTTGAGGGTGACTACATACTCGCCCAAAGGCCGGATACTTGCCAGCGCCGATTGCGCATCCAGCCATTTCATCACCAATTCCATGTTCTGGCCGTCGGCCCAAGCCGACCAACTCAATTGCAACACGCCTTCTGGCCGAATTGTGTTGAATGGGGCGCCGGTCGCACCCAACCAGGAAGCGGGCATTCTCAATTGCCCGCCATCTACATTGATACCTGCAGCGTTGAATCCCAGATGCACCGGTGACACCAATTTCGGGTGTTCTACCACCACAGCCAACCAATTCTCGCCCTCTAGCCATCGCAAATGCCAGCGCAACGGTTCGGGAATGGCGTACACCTTGGCGCCATCTGAAAGCCCCAATTGCATGTGGCCGTTCCACACGGAACCTGCGCTGCTGAGCACTTTCAGTTTGCCACCTGTGGCCCCTTCAATTCGATCAGCCACCGCATACACCGGGTAATTCCACACCCACACAGCCAGCACCACCAACACGAAAGGCCACAGTGTTTTGATCCACTTCATCGGGGGGTGCCTTGCGTCAGGTTTTGCGGCACGAAACTGAGATAACCACTAAGCTCGCCTGCCTGTCCCTTCTCAATTTCCCCAATGTTGGCCTTCAGGCTGGAAATGGCTTCAGCGCGAACCAGCCAGGCCAGAAAACCACTGGCGGACACTTGCGCAAATTCCACCCGAATGTCACCTTCTTCGGTCCGGATCAGGGAGCTTTGCTCGGCAATGCCTTGTTCAACAAGCAATTCTTCGAGGCGCTTTTGCAGGTCTGTGTCGGGAACAACCACACGCGAGCGCGCACCGCGCAAAGCCTCCAGATCCTGCGCTGCGCGCATCACCTGGCCGGCCTTGTCCACCAGCGCAGCCTGATTGCTTGGGGCCCGTTGCACGGTTTGCCAGGCAGGCTCGATGAGCACAAACCAGGTGATCAAGACAGCCGCCAGTGCCCCACCGTAGGTGACCAGGGCGCGCTCACGGGCGTTGAGCTGGTCCAGTCGATTGTTCAGTTGTTGTTTCAGTTGTGCAGGCTTCATCGCGTGTTTCCTTGTTTGACCTGCAACACCGGCAAGTTGCTTTGCGCGGCAATCAGCCATTTGGCATCCAGCCTCCGAGCTCGAAGCCTCTGGAGTGCGTTTTCCTGCGTAACCTCGCTGACATTGGCATTGAAACGAACGCTCAAGGTTGAATCGGCCCAGGCGAAATCCACCAGGCTGTTGAAAGGCGCGTCGTCCATCGCCAGGCCCACTTCATGCAACAACGCGGCGACGCCCTGTGCATTGCTTGTGTCCAAGCCTGCATTCAGCGTTCGCTTCTCGCGTTCAATCAGCAACAGTGGGTCAGCCACCATGGGCGTGTTGGGCAGTGCTTGTGTGTAGGCTTGCGTGATCTGTTCTTCAATCGCGGCATTGGCTTGTTCGGCTTTGAAGGCCAGCGCATTCAACCCCAACACGGCAATCAGCGCCAAGGCCAGCGCAGGGGCCATCAATCTGTTCAAGCCTGCGTTCTGGGCCAATGGGCGCATGCCCAGCTTGCGCAATTCATCGGGTGAAAGCAGGCTCTTGCCCATCAGGCGCGTAATGGGTTCACGCAAAGTGTCGTTGCTCACCACCAGGCGCGCTGCAGCCTCTTGTTCGCCCAAGTGGGTTTGCAACCAATCGTGATCGGTCGGGTTCAGTTCAACCGGCTTGTCGCTCAATTGCTGCAAGCGGCGGTGCACCAGCACTTTAACCACAGGCGCTTGCTCGGTGTTGCACACCAAAGGGGTGTCCAGCCCGTCGACCAACATGAAATCGCTTGCGCTGACCCACGCCACTGCGGCCGAGCCAGCCGGCTGGGTCAAGGTTTCACAGCTCAGGGCGCTGAGCTTGAGGCCCTGTTGGGCACAAGCCGCCACAATGCTGCGCGCACGGGTCTTGCCGATTACGGCGGCCAGTTTGGCGCCCTGCCCATGGCTGGGCAATTGCGGCCACAGGCTGACGTGGTTTTCTTCGGGTTCGTTCAGCAGAAACGGCTCAACCAGAAAAGGCAAGGCGTCTTTCAGCTTGTTGCCGCTCAGCTTGGGCGGCACCACGGCAAACAGGCCCACTTCACTTGGGCTTGCCAACACCAGGCAAGGCAGGTCTTTGGGCAATTTGTTCAGGGCCTCTTCGCCGCCGTGCAGCCTTTCGCCATGCCTGGCATGCACCGCATAACGCACTCGCAAGGTTCTGCCCTCGTCTTCAGCGCGCTGCTGGTCCAGGGCCTTGGGCCACCAAATGACCAACACAGGTTGGTTGTTGTTCAATTATTGTCTCCACATCACATACACCCGCTGGTCACGTCGCTCTAGCAACGCGCGGGTTCGAATCAGCGCTTCCTCAACTTGAGCGGTGCCTTCCACCAGGAAATAATTGCTGCTCACGGTTATTAAATCATTGTTTATCGTGATGTTGTTGTTCAGGGCGCTTCGAATGTCGGCGAGGTTTCTGAAAGTGACCCGTTCCCGCTGTGCAAGCAGTCTTTGGGCGTCGCTGAAACTCATCTCTTCGACCGCTGCATACAGCACCTCAGCCGTGGCGGTGTTCGCATTCAGTGGGCTGGTTCTGGGCAGAATCACCACATAAGGGCGAAGTTGATTCCAGGTTTCTTCGCTAACTCCGTACTTGCCGCGGAATTCATCCCAGCGCATGGCAGGCAGCAGAACTTCTTCTCTCGGGCCGCCCGGGCTGGCCTGTTCATCGGCGGGGGCCTTGATTGCGAACATGCTGCCAAGCGTGGTGCTCAGCAGTTGTTTTTGGTCTGCCGGCACGCTGAGCAAATCGCACAGCTTTCCAAAAGCAAGCAACCAGTTGTCTCGCAGGGTGTTGTCGTTGCCCAGGTTGCGCAAATTAAAGCGACCTTGTGCGTCCTCGATGCGGCCAGTCAGCACCACCTCGCGATCGTCCAGGTCGGTCACATTCTCACCCTTTCGCATCAAACCCTCGCTCAAGCGGCTTTCTGCGAGCGGCACTGCCCAAGGCTCGGTCAATGTGTCGGTGGTTGAAACCCTTGCGTCTTCGCGCAAAATGACCCGCGCCCAATCCACACCACTGCGGCTTACAGCCTCGGCTTGGTCACGCGCAGCCGCCACGGAAATGGTTTTGGCGGTGGCAAACAGGTTCCAAATCAAGGGCGACACGGCCAATGTGCACAACACCACGATGAACAAAGCCATCACCACAGCCGCGCCTTGTTGCTTGTATTTTGTGTGGGGTGCCTGCATCAATACACCCCGCCAGTCAGAAAAACCCGTGTCACTGTTTGATTGTTGAGTTGGGTCAAGCCCACTTCCACCGCACGCACCAGCCCCTGGCTGGTTTGTGTGGCTTGTGGGGCTGTCGGGTTAGGGTTGGGATTGGGATTCTCGCCAGCGTTGGGTGGTTGGTTCGGTGGTGCAGGCGTGTTGTTCAACTGCACAGGCGGGCCTTGCAGGTTGATGTCCTGAAACTCTTGGGCCACAACCTGGCCAATCGCAACGGGTGTGCTCCAGCCACCAGGCTCGCGCAGCAATCGAACCCGCAGCCCCTTGATCGCAATGGGCGGCGTTACCGATGGTTGTTCCGGGTTCAATTCCCGGGTCGCAATTCGCAGCAGTCCGTTTTCAGTCAACACCCACTCCACTTGCTCTCGATAAGCGGGTTCGCTGGTGTCCCGGCGGGTGAAACGCATCAGCAGCCCATTGCCAGTGGTTTCAATCAAGTCGCCCTCGGCCGTGGCGCCGCTCAGGTCCAGCTCCAGTGCGTTGAGGTCTTTGTCCAGTTGAGAAAACACAGCACTCACAGTTTGAACCTGTTCGTCTACCGCACTAACCCGCTGGGTTGAGCGCAGCACTTCTTGAAGACCTTGCCAGGACAAAATTGAAATCACCGCCACAATACCCAGCGCAACCAACACCTCCAGCAGGGTGAATCCGTGCGTGTTTTTCATGGCGCGCTGCTCAGAAAAATCACCATGCGAGCCAGCTGGTTGCCTTGCTCACCTTCAAAAGCATCTTTAACCTGTATTTCCACGCGCCGGAAGTTCGGGTTGGGTGTGTTGGTGATGTCGACCCGGCACACCAACTGAAACGCGCCTTGCGGGCAGGCTTGTTGCGCGGTTTGCGCTGAGGGAAACACGCCCGCTACGCGAATGAAGTTGGCCATGTTCTTGGCGCTCCATTGTGCATACTGCCGCTTGATCATGTCGTCTTGCTGAATGTTCAGGTTGCCTGCCGCTTTCAGGCAAGCGATCAACGCCACCGCGATGATGGTCATGGCCACCAGGGCTTCAATCAAGGTGAAGCCAGGCGCGTTGCGTTTCAGGGCGGGCTTCTTCATGGGGCTCATTGGGCGGTGCTTTGTGCAAGCACAGTGCGTGGCTGGGTCACTTTGAACAATCCCGAGGTGCTCTTTTGCAAAGCAATTTGAACCCGGTTGCGCTGAAGCACAATGGTTTGTTGGGCCAATCCTGACGTGGCCTCAATGGTCAGAAAACTGTTTTTTCGGCCTTCGTTGAGCAAATCGACCTGAAAAGGCCCGTGGTCCCATTCCCGGGCACGCAACATGGGTTCTGATTTCACCGGCACCCAGCGGCTGCCGGTGAATTCTTCAAATGTATACCCGCGTTCGCCAGCCACGAAGCGAATGTCTTTGGATTTCAGCAGGGCTTCCTGCTGGGCAATCCGGAGCAGTTGGGACAATTTTCGGGCATCCGATTCCAGATAATTGGAATCCCCAGGTGTGCCCTTCACGACAATCATCCCAGCCGCAATCGACAGCACCACAATCACCACCAGCAATTCAAGCAGGGTGAAGCCCTTGGTTTTAAAGGGTCCAGGATCCAATGTCAGCATTGACGCCCTCACCACCCGCTTTACCGTCGGCCCCGAAACTCATGACATCGACTTCACCATTGATCCCCGGGCTTAAAAACTGATAACCATTGCCCCAGGGGTCAGTCGGCAGGCGCGACAGGTAACCGCCCTGCTTGTAATTGTTGGGTTGTGGTTCTGTGGTGGGGCGCTCAACCAAGGCCTTTAAGCCTTGTTCGGTGGTCGGGTAGCGGCTGTTGTCCAGCCGGTACAAGTTCAAAGCCTGCATGATGGACGCCAAATCCTGCTTGGCCGCAACAATGCGGGCCTCATCGGGACGGCCCATGATTTTCGGGACCACCAGCGTGGCCAAAATACCCAAAATCACAACAACAACCATGATTTCGATCAGTGTAAAACCGCTATTGCGTTGGCTTTTCAGCCGGGTGAGTGTGTTCATAAACAACCGTTAAAGTAATAAACAAATCCTGAAAGAAAGGGTACACCCATTTCATGACATTTTGGCGCCTTGCCAGGCACCACTACGCGCCACTTTTCGCCACCGTGCGCCTCACAACCCGGATTTCCCAGGTTTTGTCACATAAACAGGGGCTATCCAACCAGGTCACGCATGCGCATACTTTATCGCGTTGGTGGCGAGATCTGCCAACAACCCTTGAAGCATGGCTTAGAACCGGACACCATCAGGTGATCCGGTTTTTTTTATACTTGCACGCAGCTGCGGCTAGATGCACGCTACACTAGGGTTTGATTCGCATTCTGCCTGCAACGCCATGAAACTCGCATTCAAAAAGCCAGCCTTTCGCTTCAGCGCCTCGCCCCGCGTGTTGAGCGCCTTGCGTTTGTTGCTGTGGCTGGCCAGCGCAGCCTTGGCGGCATGGGTGCTCATTCAATTGTTTGCGCCTGCCCCAGAGGTGGCGCCTGCCATGCCCGCGCAGGCTTCTGCCAAGTATCAAATTGATCAATCGCCGGAAGCGCGCTTGATGGGCGTGGAAACAGCGGGTGGCCTCACTCCGCCTTCAGTCAGCTTGTTGGGGGTGTTTGCCAATGGGCAAGGTGAGGGCGCAGCGGTCATGTCGATTGAAGGCCAGCCAGCGCAATCCAAAAAAGTGGGTGAGGACGTGGCCAATGGCTGGGAACTGAGCGAGGTGGGCCCCACGTTTGCAGTGTTGCGCCGTGGTGGTCAACGCCACCAGGTGAACCTGCCCACTCAGGGCGTAGATCCCAATATGTTGCGGCGAATTCCGGCGGAAGGTTAATGAGTAACCCATTCGGTCGGCTTTTTGATCGTCCTTTATTCGGGCAGTTTGCCCTCGCCGATCAGCGTTTGAGTCAGGCTTTTGCCGTCTGGGTCCTGAATCTGGATTTTCACTGGCTGCCAGTTCATGTCTTTGCCAAACCAGATTCGAACCACCTCGTCGTTGGCATCTTCCGGGGTTGATTCATACATCACCGTTTTCACCATTCTGCCGCCTTCACCCATATCCAGAGTCACGGCGTCCAGAGTTTTTACAGTGAAGGTTTCAGTGCCCAGCCGGCCAGTGCTCATCACTCGCAGTTCGACGGTGTCTCCAATTTTTGCTTCACCATTGCAACGAAGTAGGCTGCTGAGGTGATAAATCATGCTCAGCCGGTCTTGAAGCCCTTCTTCTGCTGGCGCACTTTCTCCGTTTCGTTTGAACAGCACCGTTTTGGTTTGTGCATCCACTACAGTTTCTGCCAGCGGTTTTTTGCCCCGCTGCTCTGCGTAATAAATTGGCGTCAGCCCGCCATGCCTTTCAACCACGCCTTCGCTTTTTTGAGTCAGTTGGCCCGAATACAACAAGGCGATAAAACCTTTGGCTTGCGACACCGACTCAAGCTTGTAATGTTTGCCTGAAACCCGCAGCTTGTGACTGCTCACTGCCAGCTCACCTGGAATCTGGCTGTGCGTCAACGAGAAACGCAGGTCGGTGTCAACAATGTGTTTGCTCAAATTGCGACATTGCGTTTGTGCCAAAGCAGGCTGCGCCAGCAGGCTTAAAGTCAGGGCGCCAGCCCAAGTCCATTTGTTCATCGTTTCACTATGCCTTCCAAATAACCTTCATCCTTGCTGAAAATGCTCAGGCATTCCCTGCGAGGCACTGCACCTTCGGGCGCACACGACACATGCACCCAACGGCCAAATTCAAGTATCAACTGGTCAAACTCGCAACCCGACCCCGCAATGGCACAGGCCAGGTCATAGGCACTGCCTTTCGAGGGGCAAACCACGTCAGCGGCCAGCCCAAGGCAGTGCTGCGAATGGGGCACGCCACCCACCTGAGCGTTCAAGGCTGGCGAGCGAAAACCGCTGTTGATGGTCAACTCGCCAGTGTTCAGCTCCAGGCGCCTGTGTATGTCGCCCAGCAAAGTCGACAGCCTGCACAAGTTCTCCATTAAATCGGCCGGGCAACGGTTGTCTAGACCGCATCGCATCGCAGTGTCAGAATGGCACAAGGTGTCCTGACAAAATTCAGGATGAAAACTCAACTTCAGGTTCATTCGTTTTGCGCATTCGTTACATTCGCCGACCCCGAGCCGGTTCGCCCGGGAAAGTTTACCTGCTGGATCTGGATAACACCCTTCACCACGCCTCCAGGCACATTTTGCCCGAGATTAACCGTCAAATGACGCAGTACCTCTCAGAGCACCTCGCTTTGAGCGCAGCCGATGCCAGTGCCCTGCGTACGCTCTACTGGAAAAAATACGGGGCCACCTTGTTGGGCATGATGCGCCATCACCAAACAGACCCCCATCATTTTCTGGCCAACACCCATCGGTTTGGGCCATTGAAAACGCTGAGTGCGCGGCCTTCGAGCGTGCCGCACCGCCTTAGCCAGCTCAATGGCGTGCGTATCATGCTGACCAACGCGCCAAGGGCATACGCTGTTGACCTGTGCAAAACCTTGGGGTTGTACAAGCACCTGCATGCCGTGGTGGCCATAGAAGACATGGTGGTCCACCAAGTGTGGCGACCCAAGCCTTCGCCAGTGCTGTGGCGCAATCTGAAAGCCAAACTCAAAGGCCACAAGGCTTTACTGGTTGATGACACGCTGGGCCATCTGCACGCGGCCGCCCGGCATGGTATCCGGACCAGTTGGATCACCATGCCGGGTTTGGGTTTCAAGCCGCGGCAGCTGACTGGGCGTGTCAAACACCGCATCAGACACTTCGAGAAAATCAGAACCGCCAAGTTCTAGGTATCCAGGCGGCCGGTTTTGCGTTAGCGTAAGGCGTATGAACACACGTCAAACACGCACAGAAACCGACAGCATGGGCACCATCGAGGTGCCCGCCGACAAGTACTGGGGTGCACAAACTCAGCGTTCCCTGGCGCATTTCGACATCGGAAGCCCGCGCTTTCAATTCACCCGTCCACTGATACGCGCGCTCGGTGTGTTGAAAAAAGGCGCGGCGCAAGCGAATGCAGAACTGGGTGAGTTGCCGCAAGAGCACGCCAACTGGATTATCCAGGCCGCCAACGAAGTCATTGAGGGCGAGCTGGATAAACACTTCCCGCTGGTGGTGTTTCAAACGGGTTCCGGTACACAAACCAACATGAATGCCAATGAAGTGATCGCCAATCGCGCCTGCGAACTGGCTGGCGGTGCCCTGGGTTCCAAAAGCCCCGTCCATCCCAATGACCACGTGAACCGAGGGCAAAGTTCAAATGACACCTTCCCCACGGCCATGCACATTGCAGCGGTGGAAGAAATCAGTCATGTGTTGTTGCCTGCCGTTGGTCAACTTCGCAACACCTTGAACGACAAGGCACATCGCTTTCAGACCGTGGTCAAAGTGGGTCGCACTCACCTTCAAGACGCCACGCCGCTGACCTTGGGGCAGGAAATCGGTGCGTGGGTGGCACAACTGGATGCAGCCATGACTGGTGTGAAAGCCTCGCTGCCAGCCCTGCATGAACTGGCCATTGGCGGCACCGCGGTGGGCACCGGCTTGAATGCGCACCCGGCCTTTGGTGACACAGCGGCGCTTTCTATCGCGAAAGAAACGGGCCAGCCTTTTGTTTCTGCTCACAACAAATTTGCAGCGTTGGCTGCGCACGATGCAGTGGTGGCGGCCAGTGGCAGTTTGCGAACCTTGGCCGGTGTGCTCATGAAAATCGCCAACGATGTGCGCTGGTTGGCCAGCGGTCCCCGTGCGGGCATCGGCGAGCTTCTCATTCCGGAAAACGAGCCGGGGTCATCCATCATGCCGGGCAAGGTGAACCCGACACAGTGTGAAGCCCTCTCGATGGTGGCTGTGCAGGTGTTTGGAAACGACGCAGCGGTGGCGTTTGCCGGTTCGCAAGGCAATTTTCAGCTCAATGTGTTCAAACCAGTGATGATTCACAACCTGCTTGAATCGGTGGCGTTGCTCGCTGATGCATGCACCATGTTTGATCTGCATTGCGCCAAAGGCATTGAACCCAATGTGTCGGTCATTCAAAAACATCTGGATGAATCGTTGATGTTGGTCACTGCCTTGAACCCGCACATTGGATATGACAAAGCTGCACAAATTGCCAAAAAGGCCTTTCAGGAAGACCTCACCTTGAAGCAGGCCGCCAGCGCGCTGGGTTTTGTGTCAGAGGAAGATTTTGATCGGTGGGTGCGCCCGCAGGCCATGGCGGGCCTGGAGGCGGGTTCAACCCATAAAGATAAAAAAAAGAAGCGGCCTTAATGGGCTTGGGGTTTGCCGCACACCGGGCAGTCTGGGTCTTTGTGAAACTTCATGTCGGTGAATACGCAACTGCGGCCATCGTAAATTTTTAGCGTGCTGTACAGGGGTTTGCCGAAACCTGCCAAAATCTTCAAGGCTTCGTGCGCTTGTAAACTGCCGATCACGCCAGTCAGTGGAGCGAACACACCCATGGTGGCGCAACGCACTTCGGCCACATCGTCTCCATCCGGGAACAGGCAGTGGTAGCAAGGGGCATCTGGGTTGTTTAGTTCAAACACCGCCAGTTGACCATCCAGTCGAATGGCCGCACCAGACACCAATGGCTTGTGATGCTTCACACAAGCGCGATTCACAGCGTGGCGCGTGTTGAAATTGTCACAGCAGTCCATCACCAAATCGACCTTGGCGACCAAGGCATCCAATTCATCGCCTTCCAGTCGTTTGGCCAAAGGCACAACGTTGCAACAAGGGTTTAAGTCACCTAGATGCGTTTGGGCCGATTCCACCTTGGGTTGGCCCACGCGAGCCGTGGTGTGAAGCACTTGGCGTTGAAGGTTGGTCAAGTCCACGGTGTCGTCGTCTGCGATGTACAAAGTACCCACCCCAGCGCTGGCCATGTAGAGTGCGGCTGGGCAGCCAAGCCCGCCAGCACCCACCACCAACACCTTGGCGTTCGCGATGCGTGCCTGGCCCTCAATGCCGATGTCGTCGAGAAGGATGTGACGGGAGTAGCGAAGCAACTCCTCGTCAGTCAGGTCCCGGTCACTCACTGCGATTTACTTCTTTGCCTTGGCCGTTTGGTCCGCTTTCCGGTTCTGCAACACAGGCTTGCCTTTGAGGTAGTTCAAAGCCTGCTGTAACTGGTAATCGTCTTTTTCACCAAACACAATGGGTTTCAGGTCCGCATTCTTGTTTGAATCGGAACGCTTTTCGCTCGGAGTTTCCTCGCCTTTCTCATTGCTGAGGTGACGCGTCAAATCGGCCTCGCGCACGCGCTCCACGATGTCGCCATCGGGTGTTTCGGTGACCAGAAAGTCGGGCTCAATGCCCTTGGCTTGAATGCTTCGGCCCGATGGTGTGTAGTAACGCGCTGTGGTCAGCTTGATGGCGGTGTTGTTGTTCAAAGGCAGAATGGTCTGCACGGAACCCTTGCCAAAGGTTTGTGTGCCCAGTACCTTGGCTCGGCCATGGTCTTGAAGCGCACCAGCTACAATTTCAGATGCCGAGGCCGATCCGCCGTTGACCACAACAATCATGGGTACGGTTTTGGCGATCGGGTTCAAATCCTTGAGGTAATCTTTTTCACGGCCACGCAAGTAATCCTCAGGACCAGCCACCAGCTTGCGCTGTGAATCTTCTGTTCGGCCGTCAGTTGACACCACCAAGGTGTTTTGCGGCAGGAATGCTGCGCTCACGCCCACGGCTGCATTCAGCAGGCCACCCGGGTCGTTTCGCAAATCCAGCACCAGGCCTTTCATGGGTTTTTGGCCTTGCAGCTTGTTGATGGCGTTCACGAGGTACTCGCCGGTGTGTTCCTGAAATTGGGTGATCCGCACGTAACCCACGTTGTCTTCCAGCATTTTGTACTTCACGCTTTGAACACGGATCACATCGCGGATAATTTTTATGTCAATCGGCTTGTCCACTTCCTTGCGGATCAGTGTCAGGCGAATCTCGGTTTTTGGTTTGCCGCGCATCAGGCCCACCGCATCAGACAAGCTCATGCCCTTGGTCGGCCGATCGTCGATTTTTACGATCAAATCACCAGCCTTCACGCCGGCTTTGGCCGCTGGGGTGTCTTCAATAGGGGCAATCACCTTGATGAAGCCATCTTCCGTACCCACTTCGATGCCCAAACCACCGAATTCGCCCTGGGTGCCCACGCGCAATTCCTTGAATGCCTCTGCATCCAGATAGCTGGAATGGGGATCCAGGTTGGACACCATTCCGCTGATGGCGCCTGAAAACAGTTTGTCGTCGCCCACTGGCTCAACGTAGAAGCTTTTGATCGCGCCAAACACCTCGGTAAACTGCCGTAATTCGCTCAAGGGCAGGGCCTCGGGTTGCTGGCGCTGCGCCACTGCGCTGATGCCGACACTCACCAACACGCCGGCGACCACGCCGACGGAAACCAAACTAATTTGACGCAATTTGTAATGCATATGTCCTACCGACCTTTGGTCCATGAAATCGGATCGAAGGGTTGCCCCTGATGCCTAAGTTCAAAATATAAACCTGTGTCTAGATTACCACTGCTGTTGCCTGTTTCGGCAATGGAGTCACCCGGTTTGACGGAATCCCCTGCAGCCTTTAACAATTTGCTGTTGTTGCCATACACGCTGAGGTATTGGTCGCCGTGGTCGATGATCACGATTTCACCAAACCCCCGCAACCACTCTGAAAACACCACCCGGCCAGCTCCAACGGCCCGTACGGTTTGACCTTCCTCGGTGGCGATGAACACGCCTTTCCACGATGGCCCCTGTCCGTCTTTTGCCCGGGTCTGGCCAAATCGCCCGCTCAATGTCCCCTGAACGGGTAGCACCAGTTGGCCCTTCAGTTTGGCGAAGTCTCCGGTGCTGGGCATCGGTGGTGGTGGCGAGAAACTTGGGCTGGGCCTGTTGCCACCTTGAGGCGCGCTTTGCTGTTGTTGTTTTTGACGTTGTGCGGCCAGTGCCTGTTTTCTTTTGGCTTCCTCAATCGCTTTGGTCAGGTCGGCGATCACGCCGGTCAAGCGTTTGTCGTCGCGCTGAAGCCTTTTGCGCTCAAGCTCCTGGTCCTTAAGGCGCGAGCTCAGGTCGGCGACCAGCTGGTTGCGCTCCTCGCGCTGGGCCATCAATTCACGCTGGCTTTTGTTTTGTTGCGCAATGGTTTTATCCAGGCGTTCCTGCTTTTTCTCAAGCCCCAAGCGGATGGCTTGCATTTCCCGGGCCTGCGCAGCCTGTTGGTCTGCCAGTTCACGCTCTGCACTTGAAATTCGCTCGTACCAGTAACTTTCACGCGCTGCTTCACTGGCTGATTTGCCGGCCAGCCAGGCCTGCGTGGGGTTCACCTCCACTCGGCGGTACTGGTTGCGCAACACTTGCCCAAGGCGGGCTTCCGTGTTGTCCAGTGCCTTTTGAAGCAAGGCCTCATCTTGACTCAGCTTCTGAATGTCCACCTCAAGCGCTTTTCTGTCTGCGTCGAGTGCATTCAGGCGCTCCTCGGTTTTTTCCAGTCGTTGTTCAAGCAGCACCAAGGCCTTGGCGGCCTGGGTTTTCTCGCCCGAGGTTCGGTCGATTGCTTTTTTCAGGTCTTCCAGCTTGCGGCGAACCTCCTCTCGCTCCTGCTTCACCCCCGCCGGGTCGCGCACGGCTGCCTGCCCAACTGAGGGCAGGCTCACAAGCTGGGTGCACAGCAGCGCCGCCAGCAATGGGGCTTTGAATGAAAACAGTTGGTTCACCGTGCCTGGTTGGCCTTTGCGCTTGGCGCGTTCACGTGGCTTCTTTACTTCGCTTTGCCCTGGTTTTTGACTGCAGCCATGGCGGCTTCAATTTCTGCCTGGTCACCCAGGTAGTAATTGCGGATGGGCTTGAGGTTCTCGTCCAGTTCGTACACCAAAGGGCGCGCGGTCGGAATATTGACGCTCAAAATATCCTCTTCGCTCAAGTTGTCCAGGTACTTGATCAACGCACGCAGCGAATTGCCATGCGCGGCCACGATCACCTTTTTGCCCGCCTTGATGGCAGGCGCAATGCCTTCCTTCCACAACGGAATGACGCGGTCGACCGTGTCTTTGAGGCATTCGGTCAACGGCACCTCTTCGGCTTTCAGCTTGGCGTAGCGGGGGTCTTTGCCGGCAAAACGGGGGTCATCCACTTTCATGGGGTTGGGCGCAATGGCATAAGCGCGGCGCCAAATCAGCACCTGCTCTTCGCCAAATTTGGCAGCGGTTTCTGACTTGTTCAAGCCTTGCAGGTCGCCATAGTGGCGCTCATTTAAGCGCCAGGCGTGCACCACTGGCAGCCACATTTGGTCCATTTCATCGAGCGCAATCCACAAAGTGCGAATGGCGCGTTTCAACACCGAGGTGTAGGCCACATCAAAGGAATAACCTTCAGCTTTCAGCAACGCACCGGCCTTGCGGGCTTCTTCGCGACCTTTCTCGGTCAAATCCACGTCGGCCCAGCCTGTGAAGCGGTTTTCCAGGTTCCATTGGCTTTCGCCGTGGCGCATCAATACGAGTTTGTACATGTTCCCAGCCTTTAAGTTGGTATGTAAATCAGGCAAACCTCCATTTTAGCCTTGATTCAAGGGGATATAATGACCAATCCACCAAGACCCACTTATATGCAGGATTTATGTCGCAGGAATTTCTCATTCAAAACAGTTGGCTGATTGCATTGGCCGTAGGTTCTGGCCTGATGTTGCTTTGGCCCGTGCTCACCAAAGGTGGCGGCACCCGTGTCAGCGTCTCGGAAGCCACGCGCATGATCAACCACCGCAAAGCAGTTCTCGTGGATATTCGTGACGGCGCCACAGTGGCGCACCATGGCGCCATGATGAATGCCAAGCGTGTTGAAATCAAGGAACTCAAAGACAAGGCCGACACTTTGTCCAAGTCCAAGGAAACCCCGCTGATCGTCGTGTGTCAAACCGGTGCGCGTGCAGGTGCCGCCGCAACGATTCTAAAAGGCGCGGGTTACAGCGATGTGTTTGTGCTCAACGGCGGCGTGGCCGCCTGGAAAGAGGCAGGCATGCCAGTCAAGAAAGTGGACACCGCTGACGCGTCAGCCCAGACCCAAGCCAAAGGCGCTGCCAAATCCAAGCCAGCGGCCAAAACCAAGGCCAAGGTTTAAATCAATACACCGTTGTAAAGAGGTATCAGACATGAGCAACCAACAAGTCCCCGTTCGCATGTACACCAGCGCCGTGTGTCCGTTTTGCGTGCGCGCAGAACGGTTGTTGAACGAACGTGGCGTTGCGCAAATCGAGAAAATCCGGGTTGACCTGGACCCCAGCCAGAAAGAAAAAATGATGGCTGAAACCGGTCGCCGAACCGTTCCGCAAATTTACATTGGCAATACCCATGTGGGTGGCTGCGACGATCTTTTTGATCTGGACCGGTCTGGCCAGCTGATGGGGCTGTTACAGTCCGGCAGTTAAACATTCATTCATTCCATCCATAGGAGCCAGACAATGGCCGAGCAAAATCCCGACGCCGTGTTTCAAATGCAGCGCGTTTACATCAAAGACGCCTCGTTGGAATTGCCCAACGCGCCTCAAATCTTCCTGGAAAAAGACGCCCCGAAGATTGAAGTGTCTGTCGATGTGGGCGCCCAGCGTTTGGCCGAGAATATTTTCGAATCTGAGGTGACCGTGACAGTGACCGCCAAAATCGGCGACAAAGTTGCGTTTTTGGTTGAGTGTAAGCAGGCTGGCATTTTTGAGATTGCCAACGTGCCCGAAGAGCAGTTCGATCCATTGCTGGGTATTCTGTGCCCCAACATGATCTACCCCTACCTGCGCGCCAATGTGGCCGACATGATCACCCGCACCGGTTTCCCGCCCGTGCATTTGTCCGATATCAATTTCGAACAGTTTTATCAGCAGCGCCTGGCAGCGGCCCAAGAGCAGGCGGGCAAGAAGCCCGATGGCTCTGGCATCATCGCCACAGCGTAACGGGTGGCGCACTTGAACATCACCGTGTTTGGTGCAGGGGCCTGGGGTACCGCGGTGGCGGCCCACATGGCGCTTGCCCATCGTGTGGTGTTGTGGGGGCGTGATGAGTCCGTGCTGCAATGCATCGAAAGCAAGCACGAGAACCCTCGTTACCTTGCAGGCATTTCGCTCACCCCTGCGCTGAAGGTGCAGGCCGACTTCACTCTTGCCGCCCGGCACAGTCTTGGTCAAAGCAATGCACTGTGGGTGTTGGGCACGCCCATGGGTGCCCTGCGAAGCACACTGGAAACCTTGTTGAACATTGCGCCTTTGGAGCAGTGGCCACACATGGTGTGGTTGTGCAAGGGCCTGGAGGTGGGCACAGGCATGTTGCCACATCAAGTGGTTGAGTCTGTGTTGGGTCGGCCTTATGGGGGTGCGCTCACCGGGCCCTCGTTTGCCGCTGAAGTGGCTCGCGGTTTGCCGTGCGCGTTAACGGCAGCCAGTTCCGATCAGGCCACGCGACAAGCCATGGTGGATGCAGCGCACCACGGCGCACTTCGTGTGTACGAGCTTGATGACCTGGTTGGTGCTGAAGTGGGAGGCGCTGTCAAAAACATCATGGCGGTGGCCACAGGCATTTGCGATGGCATGCAGTTGGGCCTGAATGCACGTGCAGCCCTGATCACGCGGGGAATGGCTGAAATCAAGCGATTGGCCGTGGCTATGGGCGCGCAAGCCGAAACCTTGAATGGTTTATCGGGGTTCGGCGATTTGATTCTGACCTGCACTGGCGATTTGTCTCGCAATCGCCGCGTGGGGTTGATGCTGGCGCAGGGCAAAAACCTCGATGATGTGCTTCACGACCTTGGACAAGTGGCCGAAGGCGTGAAGTGTGCTCCAGTGGTGCTGCAGGCTGCCAAAGAATTCGATGTGGACATGCCAATCACCAGAGCAATCAACGCTGTGTTGTTTGATGGTTTGAAACCGGCCCAGGGGCTGATGAGCTTGCTGTCGCGAGAAGCAAAGCCTGAAATAGACGATTGATTGGGCATGTGGGGCTTAAGCGCCTCCTTCAAACCCAAGTTGCCTCCACGCTTCGTACACCGCTACAGCCACAGAATTGGACAGGTTCAATGACCGGCTTTCCGCCCGCATTGGTAAACGTAGCCAGTTCTCGCGGTCAAACCCGTTGCGTCGTTCCTCGGACAGGCCACGTGTCTCGCTGCCAAACACCAGAAAATCACCAGCCTTGAATTTCACGTCAAATGGCGAGCGCCTGCCCTTGGTGGTCATGGCAAAGCAGCGCGACAGGTCGGGTTTGCATTCGTCCAGAAAAGCTTGCCAGTTGGCATGAACCTTCATGCTGGCGAATTCATGGTAATCAAGCCCAGCGCGCCGCATGCGTGCATCTTCCAGTGGAAAACCCAAAGGTTCGACCAAATGCAGTTGTACGCCCGTGTTCGCGCACAGGCGGATGATATTGCCCGTATTGGGCGGAATTTCGGGTTCTACCAACACCACATGAATCATTCTGGAGTCCTGCAAATGGCCATTAATACGACAGATTTTGCGCCCGCTTTCAGCAAAGCCTCCTCGCAACGCTGCAAGGTGGCACCCGTGGTGATCACGTCATCAACCAAGCCAATGGTTAAGTTTGGGTCGATTGCACGTGTGGCTTGGAAAACGCCTTCCAGATTGGCCAGGCGCTCGGCTCGTCCAAGGTCAGCCTGGGTTTGAGTGTGTGTTGTTTTTGTCAAAAGCCGATTACAAACCGGTGTTTTCAACTGTTTTCCAGCTTCGCGCGCAATGAGCGCGGCTTGATTATAGCCCCGCGCACTCAATTTGTCGGGGTGGCAGGGCACCGGAACCAGCAGGCCCGGCTTGGGCATGTGGGTGCCTGCCGGGCTGTTGCGGGTTTCGTTAAGCAGTGTATCGGCCAGCCAGGCTCCCAAGAACGGCGCAAATCCGTGAGCCTTGCCGTATTTCAGTTGCGCGATCCATTGATCAAATGGCGCGGTGTAGTCGCAGCAAACCACAGCGTGTCGGCGATGCGCCTTGGGTGTGGCTGCTTTGCAATGCCGGCAGCGAGTCCAGCCAAACGCCTGAAGCCGTGGCCCCAGCCGAAGGCCGCAATCACTGCACCGCACTGCTTTGTCTGCAAGCGCCAGCATGCGGCATGGTGGGCACAGGTGGCGTTCCCACTCGGTGTGGCTCTGGGAAGGTCGGGGTTGGTTCGAATGGATACAAGGCTGCGAGCACGCTGCACACCGGCCAGGCAGCAGCAGGTCGCAGAGGTGCCGCCAGGTTCGATAGAATGAAGGTGTGCTTCTTAAATTCGTGTGTTGGTTCGTACTCATGTCGTCTATGTCTTTTTGGAAAAACCCCCGCTCCAACCGCCACGCTGCCTTGCAGTGGGGGCGGCGTGTGGTGCTTGCCTTGCCTTTTGTACTGCAAGAGGTCAATGAGCGCATGTTGAACCGGGCGCAGATCATGCGCCCAGTCGAGGGAGGGGTGGTGCACCAAGGCTGGTTACACCCCGACGCACTGGCAGGCGTTCGCCTGTTGTTCGCTGGCCGGTCTTTGGCGGTGCTGGCTGCACAGCCTATTGAATTGCCGCCCGAGGAAACGGAACGCGCAGCAGACTCGTTTCTGGCCAAGCTGTGGCCGGGTCGCTCATCAAAGCTGAAAGTGGATCGGTCTTTGGTGGTGCAGGCCG
The DNA here is from genome assembly GCA_964229025.1 of Limnobacter sp. Taxonomy (GTDB): domain Bacteria; phylum Pseudomonadota; class Gammaproteobacteria; order Burkholderiales; family Burkholderiaceae_B; genus Limnobacter. The sequence goes on from CAXRAE010000008.1 coordinate 113,701, forward strand.
GGCAGTCGCTACCTTTCAGTGATGCAAGCCAAGCCATGGTGTGGTCGCCCTTGTGGTTGCATGGCGTTGAAGACCCAACCTACCAGCTTTCTGAATGGCTGCGCATCCTCAAGCCCGAGGGCGGCGTGTTCTTCAGTTGCTTTGGCCCAGACACCGCCAAAGAGCTCCATGCCTTTGCCAGGCATCTGGGTGTGTCTTTCCCCGATTTCGCTGACATGCATGATTGGGGCGATTTGATGAGCAAGCATGGCTTTTCTGACCCTGTCATGGAGATGGAAAAGCTCACCCTGACCTACGCCGATGCCGGTAAGTTGTTGGCCGATTGGCGTGCCTTGGCAGGCAACGTATTGGCGGAAAAGTCGCCTGGTTTGTTGGGCAAAGCTGCCTATCAGCAAGCATTGGATGCATTGAACGCTCAGCGTGACCCGGATAGCGGGCGCTTGTCGCTCACGCTTGAGCTGGTTTATGGGCATGCCTGGAAGGTGAACCGCAAGCCACGGGGTGATGTGTCGGCCGTGAAAATCAGCGACATTGGTGGTCGCCGCTCATCGAACAAGTGAATTACTTTGAATTCTGCAAATGTAGGGCATTGTTTTCCTTTTAATTCCGGGAAATAACGCCTGTATTGCACCAACGATATTGCCTGCCGCCAAGGCTTGGGCCTATAATTCGAAGGTTTCTTTGCGCAATTAATGTGTAGCAAAGGTCTGAAAGAATGCTCGATGAGAGGTATATGGGCGTGATTCCGGAAAATTCAAGTCAGCAAAACGCGCAGTGTGGCGGCAAGTGGGTCTTCAAACGTAATTGTTCCCTCAGTCCCAGGCAGCTTTGGCAGTGGTACTTCAGTTTGTGTGTCATCACATTGTCGGTGGCCACAGGCTTTATGCTGGCAGGTTACTGGATCGTGCTGCCTTTTGCGGGTGTTGAGTTGATGTTGGTGGGCACCGCATTCCTGATTTATGGTCGGCATGCCACTGACTACGAAATGATCGAACTCCAGGCAGACCAACTGAAGTTGGTGAAAGCCGAAGGTTCGAAGTTGACCGAAGTGAAGTGGGTTACTCAATGGGCCAAACTCAGTTACAACGGACAGTACAAAGCGCCCTTGATGTTCAGTCATCGGGGTGAACAAGTAAAAATAGGCAAATTCATTGCCGAAAAAGACAAGTCAGCGCTGCATCGAGAGTTAAAGGCGGCGTTGGCAAAGGCTGCTTACGGGGTGTAGTAAGCCGCTTCCACCAGTTTGATTTTTTTTGAGATTGAGGATCGCCATGTTGAAGTCGTCCTTGGGTATTCGCAAAGCAGCGGCAATCGCCGCCGCCACCGCGATGACATCCTTCGGAGGTGCTGCGTTCGCCGAGAATGTGTCTGGGCAGCCCTTGCAGTACAACCTCGCCCCACCTGTCACTGAAATTGCGCGTCAAATCTATGATTTGCACACGTTGATGCTGGTGATCTGCCTGGTTATTTTCGTCGCTGTATTCGGCGTGATGTTTTACTCAATCTTTGCGCATCGCAAATCAAAAGGCGCGAAATCGGCTTCTTTTCACGACAGCGTGAAAGTTGAAATTGCGTGGACCATTATTCCGTTCTTCATTGTGATTGGCATGGCTTTGCCCGCGACAAAAACCGTGGTCGCCATGAAAGACACCTCAAACGCTGACCTCACCATCAAGGCAACTGGCTACCAGTGGAAATGGGGTTACGAATATTTGACCGGCGAGGGCGAAGGCATTGCTTTCCTGTCCACCCTGTCCACCCCGCGTGATCAGATTGACGATCACAAAGGCCAAGCCACAGACCGTGGCGAAAACTACCTGATGGAAGTGGACAACCACGTGGTGGTGCCAGTGAACAAGAAAGTTCGTGTGGTCACAACCGCCAATGACGTAATCCACGCCTGGATGATCCCAGCGTTCGGTGTGAAGCAGGATGCGATCCCCGGCTTCGTGCGCGACACTTGGTTCAAGGCGGAAGAAGAAGGCATCTACCGTGGTCAGTGCGCTGAATTGTGCGGCAAAGACCACGCCTACATGCCAATTGTTGTTGAAGTGATGTCCGAGGAAAACTATTCCAAGTGGGTGCAGGCCAAGCTTGAAGAAATGAAAGCCAAGCAAGATGACCCCACCAAAGAGTGGACCAAGGAAGACCTCGTGGCTCGTGGTGAGGCCGTGTACAACGCGAACTGCGCAGCCTGTCACCAAGCCACCGGTGCAGGTATCCCTGGCGCGTTCCCCGCTTTGGTCAACGCACCTTCGGTGATGGGCCCACAGGCAACGCAAATTGATATTTTGCTCAATGGCCAAGGCGCTGGCATGCCAGCGTGGAAACAGTTGTCGGATGTAGAAATTGCATCCGTGATTACTTACACAAGAAACGCCTGGGCCAACGCTGGTCAAGGCACAGACCCGGTTGTTCAGCCAAGTGCTGTTACGGCTGCACGTTAATAGATTGCTTAGGAGATTTACATGAGCACTACCGCGGCAGATTTAACCCACGGCCATGATCACGATCATGACCATGCCCACGACCATCCACATGGCTGGCGTCGTTGGTTGTACGCAACCAACCACAAAGACATCGGGACGATGTACCTGATTTTCTCGTTCATCATGCTGCTTGAAGGCGGTGTGTTGGCCTTGATGTTGCGTGCAGAACTGTTTGCACCCGGCTTGCAGTTGGTTCAGCCTGAATTCTTCAACCAGCTCACCACCATGCATGGTTTGATCATGGTGTTTGGTGCAGTGATGCCTGCGTTTGTAGGTTTCGCCAACTGGATGATTCCACTGCAAATCGGCTGTTCTGACATGGCGTTTGCCCGGATGAACAACTTCAGCTTCTGGCTGATGGTGCCCGCTGCGATCATTTTGACCGCCTCGTTCTTCATGCCCGGCGGTGCAACCGCTGCTGGCTGGACCTTGTACGCACCGTTGTCCATCCAGATGGGCCCCGGTATGGACGCTGCAATCTTCGCGATGCACATCCTGGGCGCGTCGTCGATCATGGGTTCGATCAACATCATCACCACCATTCTGAACATGCGCGCACCCGGCATGAGCTTGATGAAAATGCCAATGTTCGCCTGGACATGGCTCATCACTGCATACCTGTTGATCGCCGTGATGCCTGTATTGGCTGGCGCCATCACCATGTTGTTGACTGACCGCCACTTTGGCACGTCATTCTTCAATGCGGCTGGCGGCGGTGACCCTGTGATGTACCAGCATATTTTCTGGTTCTTTGGTCACCCTGAGGTGTACATCATGATTTTGCCGGCCTTCGGCATCATCTCTCACATCGTGCCAACCTTTGCGCGCAAGCAACTATTCGGTTACACCTCCATGGTGTACGCCACGTCGTCGATCGCCATTCTGTCGTTCATCGTGTGGGCACACCACATGTTTACAACAGGCATGCCAGTGACGGGTCAGTTGTTCTTCATGTATGCAACCATGTTGATCGCGGTGCCAACCGGCGTGAAAGTGTTCAACTGGCTGGCCACCATGTGGCGCGGCTCGATGACCTTTGAAACCCCAATGCTGTTTGCCGTGGGCTTTATTTTCGTGTTCACGATGGGCGGCTTCACAGGCTTGATCCTTGCTGTCGCACCGGTTGATATCCAGTTGCAAGACACCTATTACGTGGTTGCCCACTTCCACTATGTGTTGGTGGCAGGTTCCCTGTTTGCCTTGTTTGCTGGTACATACTACTGGCTGCCCAAGTGGTCCGGCCGCATGTACAGCGAAAAGCTGGGTAAGTTGCACTTCTGGTCTTCCTTGATCAGCTTCAACGTGACATTCTTCCCCATGCACTTCTTGGGCCTGGCCGGCATGCCACGTCGTTACGCTGACTACGCCACTCAGTTCACTGACTTCCACGCCATTGCCACCATCGGTGCGTTCTGGTTTGGTTTGTCACAGTTGATCTTCCTGTGGTGTGTGATGCGTGCCTGGACTTTCAAGCAAGGTGAGCCCGCACCAGCCAAGCCATGGGAAGGCGCCGAAGGTTTGGAATGGACCGTGCCTTCACCAGCTCCGTTCCACACTTTTGAAGATCCACCCACAGTGAAATAATTCCTGTGCAGATGCAGCGGGGGCTGCCATATAGGCAAACCCCCGCTGCGTAAAGCAGCTTTGGTGTTAAGGCTTCTTTACGCAGCGATTGCGCAAAGCAGTACACAGTAGTAACCAAGCGATGAGATGAAACAATGACCAAGCAGGATGATCACAAGAAGTCCAAACAAAACAAGCGCACAGGCCTGATTCTGTTGTCAGTGGCGCTGGTGTTTTTTCTGGGAATTGTGGTGCGCAAGGTGATGGAGCCAGGTATTTTGAGTTTGGTGAACTAAGCTCGGTGAACCAAGCAAAGGCTTTCTAGCCGGGTTTGGGTTCAGCAGGTTTTTGGTATATGCAAACAGCAGCACGCGGTGAAAACGCAGTAAAAAAGGGGTAGTTGTTATGGCCAATGAAAATCAAACACAACGTTCGGGCGGTTTGCACAAGCAAATGCTTTTTCGGTTGATGGTGATTGTGGTGGCCATGTTTGCATTCGGTTACGCTTTGGTGCCAATTTACAAAGCCATTTGTGAAATCACGGGCATCAATGTATTGACACAGCAAGACAAGAACGCCGCTGATGTGCTCAAGAATACGCAGGTTGATACAAGCCGCACGATTGAAGTGGTGTTCGATGCCAATGAGCGTGGGCGGTTTCAGTTCTATCCAGAAGTGGGCAGCATGAAAGTGCATCCCGGCGAGCTGATTACAGTGAATTACGAGGTGTTCAACAACATCAGCACTGACACGGCGGGCCAGGCGATTCCAAGCTACCTACCCATGAAGGCGGCAGAACACTTCACCAAGCTAGAGTGTTTCTGTTTCAAGCAGCAGCCATTCAAAGCGGGTGAGCGTAAAGAATTTCCAGTGGTGTTTGTGATCAATCCGAAGCTACCTGCGGATGTGCACACCATCACTTTGAGTTATACCTTCTTTGAAGTGGCTGGTGCCACTGCAATGTTGGAGCAGTAAAGGTGTCGAAAGACATCAAGGAAGCCGCGTCGAGAAAGGGGACACAAGCCACTTTTTTGCAGACTTTGTCTGCTGTACTGTGGTCATTCTTTGGCGTGAGGAAAGCAAAAGACTACGCCGATGATATGCAGCGGTTGAACCCGGTGCACGTGATTATCGTTGGCGTGTTGGTCGCAGTGGCCTTTGTCTTGGGGCTGTTGGCCATAGTGAATTTAGTGGTGGGTTCCGCCTGAGCAGTTGCATGGCCCGCCTTGGCATTATTGAAGTATCCAAAAATTTAGAGAAATAGGAGAAACCACCATGCGTGCGACTGCACCATATTACTTCGTGCCGGGCTTGTCCCAATGGCCAGCGCTGGGCGCTGTGGCCATGTTATTTTTCATCACGGGCATGACCGGTTGGGTGAACGGTGTCAGCTGGGGCCCGGCGGTGTTCGCAATCAGCATGGCTATTTTGTTCTATGTGCTGTTTGGCTGGTTCAAGCATGTGGTGTCCGAATCCGAAAGCGGTAAGTACAGCGATCGCGTGGATGTGTCTTTCCGCTGGAGCATGGCTTGGTTCATCTTCTCTGAAGTGATGTTTTTTGCTGCTTTCTTTGGCGCCCTGTTTTACGCGCGTCAAATCGCCTTGCCCTGGCTTGGCGACCTTGACAACAAAGCCTTCCTGTGGCCTGATTTCACCGCCAACTGGCCCAATACAGGCCCTGCGGGCGTGGTGGACTCCTTCCAGACCATGGGCCCTTGGCCAATCCCAACCATCAACACGGCGTTGTTGTTGACCTCTGGCCTCACCTTGACATGGGCACACCATGCCCTGCTTGCCAACAAACGCTCACAAACCATCTTGGGCTTGGCTGCCACTGTGCTGCTGGGTGCGATCTTCATGGGCTTCCAGGTTTATGAATACGTGCACGCTTACCAAGACCTGAATCTGAAACTGACCTCGGGCATTTTCGGCTCCACATTCTTCTTGTTGACCGGTTTCCACGGCTTTCACGTGACCATTGGCGCGATCATGTTGTTCTTCATCATGATTCGGTGCATCAAGGGGCACTTCACGCCGCAAAATCATTTCGCGTTTGAAGCAGCCGCTTGGTATTGGCACTTCGTGGATGTGGTTTGGTTGGGTCTCTACGTGGTGGTGTACTGGATTTAACGCGCAAGGCTAATAACCCATCAAAAAGCCACTGGAAATGTTCCGGTGGCTTTTTTTTAGCGGCTGAGGTTTTATCGAATGCCTGTGGCTTCGATCCATCCCATGTAGTAGGAAAAGAGGATGAGCAGGAACAATGCAATTGACATACCAATACGCATGGTCAATGCGTTAACTGTGCGGGACGATTTGCTTTTGTCTTTCATCAGAAAGAAAAACGCGCTGGCCAGGCTCAGCAAAATGAGCAAAAACGCGATACCAATGACTAACTTCATGTTGTACTACCTTCAATGCAAAACAATCTTCACGTGTCAGTTGGAAGTATGTCATGGATGAGCGTGTGCAGCGAACCCCCTACGCAAAGTTATTTTGGACCTTGCTGATTGGTTTTTCCTTTGTGTATTTGACCTATTCTTTGGGGCAGTGGCAAACTGGCCGCGCTCAGGAAAAGCAGGCCTTGGTGGCTGAACAAGCCCGTGCCTTGGCGGCCTCGCCGATTACGCCCACTTCGCCCACTCTTGACTTGGACAATTTGTCCTACCGGAAAATCGAGGTGAAGGGTCGATTCGATGACAAAGCCCTGATATATATAGACAATCGTCAGGTGAATGGAAGGCCGGCAGTGCAAGTAGTACAAGGATTTCAGCCACAAGGTGAGCAGTTCTTGATCCCTGTGGATCGGGGCTACCTGTTGCGTGATCCTTCAAATCCTCGCTTGGCGCCCGAAATGCCCGCTGAGGAAAACGATTCTGCGCAAGTGGCGCTCACAGGCACGGTGTTGCCCAGGTTTGCGCAAGCTGCTGAATTGAGCGGGATGGCCTTGGGCGACGTGAACAACATCCACCAAGACCAAAGCAATGGCATGCGGGTGTGGTCCAACTTCAGTGCCGAAGCTTTTGCTGAACTGGCCGAACTGCCCTTGAGTAATTTTGTTGTCACTTTGCAGCCGGTGGAGCAGTCACCTGGCGATGGTCAGGCGAACCAGGCCAGCAAGGTCCAGGGGTTTTATCACCAGGCAGTGCCTTTGCAGACCCAAGTGGCCAAGCACAAGGGATACGCCTTTCAGTGGTACACCATGTCGGCCGTGTTGCTGTTGTTGACTGGTTTTTTTGTTTACAAAGAATTTTTCAAAGGAAGACAAACATGAGTGCTGCGCCGGCCAGTGCCGCTGTGAAGAAAAACCGCTTGACCCTGATCCTCGTATTTTTGACGTGTGCGTTGCCCATCGCAGCGGCGTTTTACTTGTATTTTTTCAACAAACCAGAAGGCACCAACAATTACGGCACCATTCTGGATCCGCAGGTGAATGTGTCCACCGACACCTTCAAGAACATCAATGGCGAAGATTTCACCATGGCGGCCGTGGACGGAAAATGGGTTCTGATCCAGGCCATTCAAAGCAGTTGCGACGAGGTGTGTCAGCAAACCTTGTATTTTCAGCGACAGGCCCGTACCAGCAAGGGCAAAGAGCAAGGTCGAATTGCTCGCGTGGTGTTTGTGACCGACGATGGCCCTCTTGAAACCTTGCTGTTGCGCCAGTTCCCGGATGTACACTTTGTGCGGGCCAGCAAGGCCCAGCTGGAAAGCTGGCTGCCTTTGGAGCAAGGCATTGTGGGTAGCAAAGGCAGCCAGGCCATTGGTGACATACACGACCACGTGTTTGTCGCCGACCCGCTTGGCCACGTGATGATGCGTTTCCCGCCGAACGACACTTTGCAATTCGACAAGTTTCGTAAAGACATCAGCCGCCTGTTGTGGGCTTCGAACATTGGATGACTAAGAGAGCAGCATGAGTAGTTACAAACGTTTGGTGGCGTTCACCACAGTTCTTACCTTCCTGTTGATTATGTTGGGCGCATTTGTGCGTTTGACCGACGCTGGCCTGGGTTGCCCGGACTGGCCAGGTTGCTACGGGAAAATATTGCCCACCCAGGCAGCCGCTGAAATTGCAGCCGCTGTCGAAGAGCAAGGCGGAACACACGGTGCGGTGTCCATGCCCAAAGCCTGGAAAGAAATGGCCCACCGTTATGTGGCCACATTCCTTGGTTTGTTGATCATTGCAATCATGGTGATGGCCTGGAGAAAGCAGCATGAATTGAAACAATCCCCCACCTTGGCCACGGTGTTGTTTTTTGCAGTGTGCCTGCAAGGCGCTTTTGGGGCGTGGACTGTGACCATGTTGTTGAAGCCTGCGATTGTGACTGGGCACTTGATTGGTGGCATGACCATTTTGGGCCTGTTGACCTGGCTGTGGCTACGGCAAACCGACCCCTCCAAGAATTTGCCAACCACGAACCGAACCGCGTCCCTGAAGTTGCTCGCAAAACTCGGTTTTGTGGCTGTGATTGCCCAAATCATATTGGGTGGATGGGTGAGCACCAACTATGCGGCGGTTGTGTGCACCGATTTCCCGACCTGTCGTGGCAGCCTGTGGCCCGAGATGGAGTTCGAACACGCATTCCACATCATTCGCCACTTGGGTGAAACGCCGGAAGGCGACATGTTGAATGTGAATTCGTTGACGGCCATCCACATGGTTCACAGGATTGGCGCGATTGTGGTCACGCTTGTGTTGGGGGCTTTGGCCATCGCGTTGTGGCGCACGCCCGGTGCCAAGGCGTTGGGCGCCAAGGTGGCAGGCGTACTTGCCCTGCAGTTGGCCATGGGCATTGGCAATGTGGTGTTTCAATTGCCATTGTGGTTGGCTGTGGCCCACAATGGAGGGGCAGCCCTGTTGGTGGTGACCCTGATCTTGGTAAACTATCGGGTTGCGGGCAACCGACGCCCTTCTTCATAAGTACAACAACATGCCCAGCCTGACCAAGAGCAAAGCCGTGACCAATTTAACCCACATCGCCAAGCAGTATTGGACCTTGACCAAGCCGCGCGTGGTGGCATTGATCGTGTTTTGCGCCGTCATTGGCATGTTTCTGGCCACACCTGATTTACCCAATGCTCAGGTGCTGATCGCTGGCACACTGGGTATTTGGCTGGTGGCAGGTGCGGCTGCGGCCTTCAATTGCCTGGTTGAGCAAAAGATTGATGCGGCGATGGCGCGCACACGAGCCAGGCCCTTGCCGCGCGGTGAGTTGAATTCCCTGCAAACGCTGGTGTTTTCAAGCATGGTTGGCGGCTTGGGTGTGTGGATTTTGTACGTGTTTGTGAACCCGCTGACCATGTGGCTGACCCTGGCCACCTTCGTGGGCTACGCCATTATTTACACATTGATTCTGAAGCCGAACACGCCACAGAACATCGTCATTGGCGGGGCATCGGGCGCCATGCCTCCTGTTTTGGGTTGGGCGGCGGTAACCAACACAGTGTCGCCCGAGGCGTTGGTGTTGTTTCTTATCATTTTTGTATGGACTCCACCCCACTTCTGGGCCTTGGCCTTGTACCGAACACAGGAGTACGCACGCGCGGGCTTGCCCATGCTGCCTGTGACCCACGGTGCGGCATTCACCCAGTTCCACGTGTTTCTATACACCATCATGCTGGCTGCGACCACGTTGATTCCCTACGCCATGCGCATGAGTGGATTGATTTATTTGGTCAGCGCTGTGGTATTGAATGCGGTGTTCATTGGGTACGGTTACAAGATCTGGAAAAACTACAGTGATGCATTGGCCAAAAAGGCCTTTACATATTCGATTGCCTATTTGGCATTGTTGTTTGCGGCCCTGTTGGTCGATCATTATGTGACGTTGTGAGGTTTTGTCATGCAGTTCAACGGTAAAAAGTGGATGCGCGCTTTGCTTGTTTCAAGCGCTGTTTTGTTGGGGGCCTGCAGTGGCGGCCCGGCCAAGTTTATGAATACAGACATCACGGGTTCTTCATTGAAGGCCGATTTCAAGTTGAAAGATTTGTCTGGCACGGAACGCACCATGGAAAGCTACCGCGGTAAGGTGGTGGCCATGTTTTTTGGATATACACACTGCCCCGATGTGTGCCCGATCACCATGCAGCAATGGTCGGAAGTAAAGGCGCAGCTTGGCGAGAAGGGAGACGACCTGCAAGTGCTGTTTGTGTCAGTTGACCCCGAGCGTGACACCCCCGAGTTGCTGCGAAACTACGTTCCGCGTTTCAACCCCACATTCGATGCGCTCACTGCCGAGTCGTTCGATGAACTGAAACCACTGTTGAGCGGTTTGAAAGTGTATGCAGCCAAGGTCGAGGGCAGTCGCCCTGATCAGTATTTGATGGACCATACATCGGCCAGCTACGTGTTTGACCAGCAGGGTCAACCACGGCTGTTGATTCGCCACAATGCGGATTCCGCACCGGTGGTGAATGATGTTGAGCAGATTCTCGACGGCAAATAACCCTTGATGATGTGCCTTTGGCCTGTGGTGGGCTCAGGCCTTGGTGGCGGTGATGATGCTGCAAGACAGCTCAGGCAACTGAATTTGCAGCATCGTTTTGAACTCCTCGTGTTGCAGGCGCACTTCCTTGTTGGTTTTGCGCCAGTCTTTAATCAGCACACTGTTTTCGTTGACTCCGTACACCACATGCCATTCCAGGCGCATGGGGTCACCTTGCGATTCAAAGTTCAGTAAGGCAATCACGGGCTGGCCCAAATTCAGTTCTTGGACAATGAGTGCGAGGCAAAGCTCGGCTGAGTTGCCTGCATACCAATGTGCGTTTAGTTGAGCCTTTCTCAGGTTTTGAAGTAGTACATGCGGTAAGGTGCCCATGCTACCTGCTGCCAGGTCGGGAATTTCGCTCCAACGCATCAATTCTTCAATAAACACGTTGTTGACAGGGTGATTTAATTCATCCCTTTCAATGTGTGCCCACCCGATCCCATGGTGGTGCAACACCGTGGCCAAAGCGCACAGGCCGCTGCCCTTCGCTTGAAGTGCCGCTGGCGCACAAAACCCCCAAATATCGAGTTCTACTGGTTTGAATGCGGTTGCTGATGTTGCCAGTGAGTGAATGCGCCTTGCTTCTGAAAAATCAAGTACTAAGCTGGACTTTTCGGTCATGACTGCTTGCCTTAAGTAACATTGTTTAACACCATGTTAGTCAAGAAGCGGCGGTTGTGAGTTCCCTGCATAGTTTTATGCAGAATTGTTATTCCGATCTGCACAGGGAACTCTGGTTGGGTTGTGTTTGAACTTTTAACCTTGATTTGAAATGTTGCTGAGTAGCGTAGGAATTACATTGCTGTCGATTCCATCGCTGGAACTGGCCAGTGGCGATGCGGTTCCATCGCCAGCCAGACCAATTGGGGCCAGCAAATCGGTGATCGGGTCGAGAACGGGTGCCAAAGGGTTATCTGGTGTGCCTTCGTTACCGGGTGGGGGTGTTTGAGGGTCAGGGTTTGGATTTGGGTTTGGGTTGCTACCTGGGTTGCCGCTTGGGTTACCGGTTGTGTTTTCACCGGATTCATCGGTGTTGGACGTGCTGCCGTTGTTGTCGCTGTCGCTGTAGATGGCCGCAGTGGCCCCCAGAGCAGCCACGGTTTCAAGAACAGGAAAGCCTGTGCCTTCACCCGTCGCGCCGGTGCCGAACAGGCCGAACAGATTGGCGTCACCCTCAGTGGCTGCCGTGTTGGCATTCGCTGCTTGGCTGTCAAAGTACACGCCTTCGCCGAACAGGTCGCTTGCAATCCATTGTGGAGGCTCTTCCAGTTCAACCACTTCCAAGTTGAAGGTGGCGGCTGCGCCTTTTTCAATGACCAGCGCGTCGTCCACGCCCGTGAACTGAATCACGGCACGCGCGGCCGACTCACTAATAATCCGGTCGCCTGGCAGCAACACCAAGCCGGACTCGACCGGGAGAAAAAACCCGTCGCGGATGAGTTGCACATTGCCACTGGCTTGCACCACGGTGGCTTGTTGATCGATGGAGGGCTTAGTAGTCATTGAACTCAAGCGTAATTGTAAGGGCCGCCCACTTCAAGTGCTTTCTTGTAGCTTGGCAACGCGTGGATGCGTTTCAGGTAGGCGGTGATGTGTGGCATGTTTCGAATGTCATCGGCGCGACTCGCAGCGGCTTCCAGTGGAAAGCTCATCATGATGTCTGCACCAGTCATTTCAGACCCACAAAACCAGGGGTTCTTGGCCAGTACCGATTCAATGAATTTGAATTGGGCATTCAGGTTGGGGTTGATGAAGCTGGTTTTGACTTGTTTGGAAATGCCGCGTGCAATTGGCAGCACGATGGGTTTCAGGAAAAAGGGCAGTGGTGCGTTTTCAATTTTATTGAATACCAAGGTCATGACCAGGGGCGGCATGGCCGTGCCCTCTGCGAAATGCATCCAGTAGGTGTAATCGCGGTGAGCTTGCGTTCCCGCCTGTGGGCGCATCTTGCCATTGGCTTTGTCGATCAGGTATTCCACAATGGCGGCCGATTCGGCCACGGTGATGTCGCCGTCGGTGATGACTGGTGATTTGCCCAAGGGGTGCACCTTCAGCAGCGCGGGGGGCGCAAGGTAGGTTTTCTTGTCGCGCTCGTAACGGGTCACTTTGTAGGGCAGGCCGAGCTCTTCAAGCAGCCAGATGATGCGTTGAGAGCGGGAGTGTTCCAGGTGATGAACTTCAATCATGACGAGCTGTATTCCGGTTGATCAAAAGAAAAGGGCTTGAAACCAAGCCCTTAGTGTAGGTGAGTTTTCACTCAAAATGATTACATGATTTGTTTACGCGCCGCTTTGTTCGTACTTGATCAAGGCGGTTCGCATTTTCTTCATGGCTTGAACTTCGATTTGACGCACGCGCTCTGCCGACACACCCAATTCCGCAGCCAGGTCGTGAAGTGTTTTTGAATTTTCGCCAGCCAGCCAGCGGGTGGAGATGATGCGTTGGCTGCGCTCATCAAGCGAAGACAATGCCAATTCGAGCCCCTCGGTGTGCAGGCGCTCATCGGCATGGCTTTCCATGATTTCGCTAGGCTCGGTGCCTTCGGCGGCCAGATAACGCACCGGGTTGTATGTTGCGTCGTCGCTGTCGACATCAATCACTGGGTCGAGGCTGAACTCGTGGCCTGACATGCGGCGTTCCATGTCAGAAACGTCTTCAGGGCGAACATTCAGCTCGTTGGCCACCTCATTGATTTGATCTGGCGACAAGGTTTGACCATATTTTTTAAAGCTGTTCAGGTTGAAAAACAGCTTGCGGTGCGCCTTGGTTGTGATCATTTTGACCATGCGCCAATTGCGAATGATGTACTCGTGAATTTCAGCCTTGATCCAGTGCAAGGCAAAGCTGACCAAGCGCACGCCACGGGTGGAGTCAAAGCGCTTCACCGCCTTCATCAAACCGATGTTTCCTTCCTGGATCAAATCGGCGTGAGGCAGGCCATAACCCAGGTATTGGCGAGCCACGGCCACGACCAGGCGCAGGTGGCTTAACACCAGGCGGCGGGCGGCTTCAATGTCGCCGTCGCGCTGAAGGCGTTCACCCAGCTCCTGCTCTTCTTCAGGGCTAAGCATGGGAATTTGGTGGGTGGCTGAAATGTATGCATCAATATTGCCTAGCGGGCCGCGGGCAACCAAGGCCCAGGGGTCGCGCAGTGCCAAGCCATTATTGGCTAATGGGGCATTTGCAAGGGTCAATGCAGTGGTCATGGTTGCGGTGTTCTCCGTAATAATGAGCCAAATTTCAGACAATATTTTAGCACTCTTCACCTCTGAGTGCTAACTGGATGAAAAGGTTCCCTGATTGGGGGTGTTCTGAGCTATTAAAGTCGAAAACTGGCTATTAAAGTCGAAAACAAAAAATTAAAGTCGAAAACGGTTTCCAAAGGCCTTGTTGCAGGCACTTCGGGCTTGTTGCCCATAATGTAACTAACTGATTAAAGGCCGTTTTTGGGCCGAGTGGTGGTCGTGGTTCATTCTTTGTTCTCACCGATCAAGGTCTGTAGAGCAGTTAATACAGCCTTTGCAACTTCGCGACTTGATCCGGGGTTCTGTCCTGTTACTAAACGACCATCTGTCACAACGTGGGAGCCAAAAGGCAGCAAGCCTTTTTCGTAAAGTGCGTCTTTTTTCTCCATTTCGGTCTGCAAGGCAAAAGGTACCTGGCTTTCAATTCCCGATAGCTTCTCTTCAAAGTTGGAGAATCCAGTGACCCGTCGCTGAGCGATTAACGGTGTGCCGTCATTGTTCTCAAGATTCAAAAGCCCTGCAGCGCCATGGCATACAGATGACACTATCCCACCATTTTCATAGATTCCTTCGGCAAGTCGCTTTAAATCAGCGTTGTCACGAAAGTCCCACATGGTTCCGTGTCCACCCGTAAAAAAGATTACGTCATAGTCTTCTGGATTCACCTCTGCAGCAACTTTCGAATTGCCTAATTGATCTGCAAAGGAAGGCTCAGTCAATAAGGCCTTTGAATTCTTATCGGAATACAGCCATCCTAGACTTCTCTCGTCTAGAGGAACATTACCGCCCCGGGGGCTCACAAAGTCCATCGGAATCCCAGCTTCGTTGAATACTTCGTAAAAGTGGGTCAGCTCGGTCAGCCACAAACCAGTGGTGTCGTCTCGACTCGGATACTTGGAATGATTTGTCAACACCACGAGCACTTTAGGCTCTTTGGTTGTTTTAGGAGACTTTGTTGTTACTGCTGGTTTGGGTATGTCAACGGTGGAGGTCGATTTCGTTTCCGCTGCGAAGCTCGTCGCTGCCGCAAAAGATAAACTTAATACAGCTAGGAATTGGATGAGTTTCTGTCGCATGTTTTGTCCTCTCGTGATGTCAATTGGGGCAGGTCAATAAGCTTTCGACCATGAATGTATTGTGGGCGTTGCACTAGAAGCTTGAATTGACAATTGCTGACAGTCGAATTGACATTTCCCGCCAATCTATTATCTTGCTGTTTATGAAAAACGCACTTTATCGCCGGGTCGTTCCCGAAACCTACGTTCAACTGCTCTATGAGTACATGGAGTCCAAGGGGCATGTTCCGGAACAGGCCCTAGGTCACCCTTGGCCAACTCCAGATCCTTCAGGCATTGGAGGTGTGGACGTCGAAGTGTGGGCGACTATGCTTGAGACGGCTCAGGCACTCCTAAAGTGTTCTTCTCTGCCATTGGAGATGGCCAAAACAATTACACCGAGACATTTGGGGGTTTTGGGTGCAGTTTTGCTGGCCTCTTGCAATCTAGGGGCTGCTTTGATGCGTTTTGAGCAATATCAACGTTTGATATTTGATGTCAATCCGATGGAGTTTCGCTTCAATGAAAATACTATCGACCTGGTGTGGGACGTATCGGATTTTCGAGTAAGAAGCATTGTTGAGCAGGCTGGCTTTGCAGTAACACTTCATTTCGCGCGAACCATTTGCAGAAATGATGTGCCATGCCTTCAGGTCAGGTTTTCTGGCGAAGAACCAGCGAATGTGAAAGCTTTTGAGGAATTTTTCGGTTGCTCTGTGCAATTTAATTGCAAGGAACCAGGCTTCTTGTTCGATCAGAGCATTCTGACCTTGCCACTGCGAAGCGCCGACCCATCCCTACTTCAAATGCTTGAGCAACACGCAAATCAGTTGCTTGATAAGTTACCCCGACAACAAGAAATAGTTGAAAAAGTACGCCGCGAAATTGCCAAAAGTCTTCGAGATGGAGAACCCGATATTCACACTATCAGCAGTAAATTGCACTGCTCATCGCGAACCCTTCAGAGAAAGCTAATGTCTGCAAATACCCAGTTTCGACAGGAAGTGGGTATTGTTCGGCTTCAGCTTGCCAATAATTACCTGAAGGACAGGAGACTTAAAATTGTGGATATTGCTTTGTTGCTTGGGTATTCCGAGCACAGTGCATTTACTCGGGCCTACAAGGAATGGACCGGGATCGCCCCCCATGAGGTAAGAGAAGACTTCGTGTTCGCTTAGTGCTTTCGAGTCTCAGACATTGGCGCAAAATGTCAAGGTATCTGACGTGAGGTGTCAAGAGCGAATCTCACTAGAAATGAAGAATCGATGTGTAGTTATTTGTAGCGAAGCATCGATCAAAACATTTTTAGGGAATAACCATGAACAACAGATTCGCATTCATCACTACCGGTCTTATGCTCGGGGCCTTAAGCAGCCCTGTCATTGCTCAATCTAATGTTCAAGATTCACTAAAGAATACTGCGATAGTTGATATAGCTGGTCAGCCCGTACCTGTGGTGGCCGGCGGTTTGTATGATCGATTTCGTTCTAATCCCCCATTGTCTGTCGTTGCTAAGGAATCTCCAAACACGGATCTGAGTTGGTTTAAAACACTGACCAAAACCAAAAAAGACATTGGATTCGTCTCTTACTCTCCCAATTTCTATTACGAAAACAGCAAGGTCACCATGGTGTTTACTGCCGATTTGGATACTTTGCGCACCTTGATGCCAGCCAAAGTTCTGGAGCAGGTTCAGCCTTTACAGGTGTTGCCCGGTCGCGGATTGGTGGCTTTGACCGCATATGCGTACCACTATTGTGACAACGACAGCTACAACGAAATCGCGCTTGCTGTGGTAACCAACAAGCCTGGAAGTGGCAATTATGGCCCAGTTAGTTTGATCAATCAGGCGATGGATAAGGAGATGTGGGGTTATGTGTTTAAGTTGCCGGTGGATACTGAACTTGCACGCGTAAGGGGGGTGGTTGGCTATAACTTGCCGAAATGGACTACACGTATCGACTATCGAACCACCAATGACAAAGTAGTTTTCGAAGTCGCCGATGAAAAAACAGGTAAAACTGACTTCGTGATCGAAGGAGACAAACTGAAAGATTTGTCGAGCGAGGTTGCCATGGTTAACAACAGCTTTACGAATCTGGATCAAAAGGGTCAACTCACCACTGGTTATTCAGTTTCTCGCCACTTAAGTCATGCCACTAGTTTTAATTCCGATTCGGCCAGCTTGCGCCTGTCTGATGGAAGTTTTTCTATGTTCATTAGAAAGTTGGACTTGGGGCGAATGTTGCAATATCAGTATGTCCCAGACTTCCAAATGGCACTCTATTCACCAGAGCCACTAAAAGCAGTCGCGATCAAGAAGTAAGCTGAATAAATCAACAACCAAAAGCTTTTTGGAGAACGCTTATGAAAAGGCGGATTTTGCATGTAGTCACCAACGTCGCTCACTACGACAATCCAGACGAAGCCACCGGGCTTTGGTTGTCTGAACTTACACACGCCTGGGATGTGTTTGCCGCGGCAGGTTATGAACAGAAAATTGTGTCCCCAACTGGAGGAAAGTCGCCTTTGGAGCCTAAATCATTGAAATGGCCCAACTTCGATTCTTCAGCGAAGAAGTGGTTTTCTGATGATGCCCGTATGTTGCTGTTAGAGAATACCTTGAGCCCCGCTGACATCGCCCCCTCTGACTACGATGCGATCTATTACACCGGTGGTCATGGTGTGATGTGGGACTTTCTAGACAATCACAGTCTTCAGTCGATTACCAAAGAGATCTATGAGCGAGGTGGTGTGGTTTCCTCTGTTTGTCATGGCTACTGTGGCTTGCTCAATGTCAAATTAAGTGGTGATCGTTATCTGGTTGCTGGAAAACGGGTAACTGGTTTCGCATGGACTGAAGAGGTGCTCGCGGGTGTTGCAAAGAAAGTGCCTTACAACGCCGAAGAGGAAATGAAGAAACGTGGGGCGTTATATGAAAAGAATTTGATTCCATTCACCCCTCGCGCAGTGACCGATGGACGTTTGGTCACAGGGCAAAATCCTTCATCGGCTCAATCCACTGCGCAAGCTGTAGTCGCGGTATTGAATAACCAGTCTTAGCAATCAAAAAAGTGGCGCGAACTGTCAAAGACCTTGTCGCGCCACGTCAATTCTTGAATTAGTCAGGCGCTCAAACTAAATCCATGGTCAAGCCCCAGTCGAGCTTGATTAAACACTGTTTCCATGGAGATCACATCATGCACGTTGCCGCAGAACAAATCAGTCAAACCGTCGCTATCAACCCGGCTAATGGGGAACGATTTGGCAGTCTGAAAAATACAGCACCAGAAACCTTTCCAGCTTTGTTCGCCAAAGCGAGAGACGCTCAAAAAGTTTGGGCGGGAAAAAGCTATGAAGCGCGTTACCGTGAAATCAAGAAAATGCAGCGATATATCCGCGATCACAGTGACGAACTGGCTGCAATTATCAGCATGAGTAACGGCAAGACGCGGCAGGATGCTTTGGTGAGCGAGGTGTTGCCCTGCGCGTTGGCGTGTGAGTGGTATGGCAAGAATGCATCTAGGGTTTTGAAAACAGAGCACCGAGAAATGTCCCACATCATGTGGATGGGAAAGCGGTCTGAGATTACCTACGAGCCACTTGGTGTGGTGGGCATCATTAGCCCCTGGAATTATCCCTTCTCCATTCCTTTTGAAGAATTGGTGATGGGGTTGATGGCTGGCAACGCGATTGTTCTGAAGGTTGCAGCAGCCACCCCACTGGTGGGCAAAGCAATTGAAGACATCGTGTCCGCTGCCGATTTGCCCGAAGGGTTGTTCCAACACATCGTAGGTTCAGGTAGTGACATTTCCACAGCAATGTTCGAGAACGGCATTAACAAACTTTTCTTTACTGGGTCTGTGCCGGCAGGAAAACAACTCATGGCGCAAGCGGCTCAAACCCTGACACCAGTCTCGCTGGAGCTCGGTGGCAACGACCCTATGATTGTTCTGGAAGACGCCGATTTACAACGCGCTGCAAGCGGTGCGGCCTGGGCTGGTTTATCCAACACTGGTCAATCTTGTGGTGGCGTGGAACGGATCTACGTACACGAGTCAGTCTATGAGCGATTTGTGGAATTGCTGTCAAACGAGGTAAAGGCGATGAAGCACGGCGCACCGACAGCAGCCTTGAATGTAGACATGGGTGCACTGAGTACCGCCAAGCAACAACGCACGATCGAAGCACACCTGCAAGACGCTCTCGAAAAAGGTGCAAAGGTCACAGCGCAGTCCCAACGCATTGGTGATGAACATGGGTTTTATCATCCAGCTACCGTGCTGGTGAATGTAAACCACGACATGCTCACTATGCGCGAAGAAACGTTTGGCCCCTTGTTACCCGTGATGTCATTTAAAACCGAAGATGAGGCAGTTGCGCTGGCCAATGACAGCACCATGGCACTTTCTGCATCGGTATGGACCAAAAATCTGAAGCGCGGCCGTGCGCTGGCCAAGCGTATTGATTCCGGTGTGGTCGCGATTAACGACCATCTTTACACCCATGGCATGCCTGATCTTCCTTGGGGTGGCCCTAAGGAATCCGGAATTGGTCGTACACACGGTGCTGAGGGTTTGTTGGAAATGGCAAAACCTAAAGTCATTAACTGGGACTTCATGCAACCACGTCAGAACCTGTGGTGGGGACCGCAAAACGCGCAAAGTTATGCATTGATGAGTCAAACCATCAAATTGGCTGCGCCAAAGTCTGTATTTGAAACTGTCGCTGTATTGCTGGGAATTTTGCCCGTCATGTTGAAAAAGGCGCTTTGGGGTAAATGACTTTCGAGTGATCCGGATTGGCGCGAAGTGTCAAAAGCACTGACGCGAGAGGTCAAGTGCCAGCCCAGAGACTACCGCAATATTGGTCCACGCTAATCAATACACAGGAGTGCAGTGAGATGAAAACAAATTGGATGATTTACGGTGCCAACGGTTACACAGGTGAGTTGATCGCTCGCCGAGCAGTTGCTCAAGGGCAAAGACCTGTGATTGCGGGTCGAAGCCGTGCCAAAGTGGAACAACTCGCAAAGGAGTTAGGGCTCGAGTTTCGAGTGTTTGGCTTGGATAATCCATCAGATATTGAAAATAACATCAAGGATTTGAATGTGGTTTTGCATTGCGCTGGCCCATTCTCGGTCACCGCTGAGCCCATGATGTTGGGTTGTATTCAGGCCAAGGTGAATTACCTGGATATCACTGGCGAGATCAAGGTGTTTGAGCTTGCCCAATCGTTGAATAAAAAAGCACAAGCAGCAGGTGTGGTTCTTTGCCCAGGTGTAGGTTTTGATGTGGTACCTACAGATTGTGTGGCGATGAAGCTCAAAGAAACTCTACCTGATGCGACACATTTGAGTTTGGGGTTCGATTCGCGCGCTGGGTTCTCTCCCGGTACAGCAAAAACCTCAATTGAAGGAATGGCCGAGGGCGGTAAAGTGCGACGCAATGGTCAAATTAGCACTGTGAAGTTGGCATATGGGGTGAAGGAAATTGATTTTGGGGATGGTGTTAAGCAAGCCATGACAATTCCGTGGGGTGATGTATCTACCGCTTATCACACAACTGGAATTCAAAATATCGAAACCTATATCCCTGCACCCAATGGATTGATTCGTTTCAGCAAGATTGCGAATTGGGTTAGACCTATCTTGGGATTGCAAGCAGTGCAAAACTTTCTGAAAAAGTTGGTGGACAAGCGAGTTCAGGGTCCTACTGAATGTGAACGTGACACATTGCCGACTTTTGTATGGGGGCATGCCCGAAATGACAATGGTGATACAGCCACTGTGCGCATAAAAACAAAGCACCCGTATGAGCTAACTATTGACAGTGCAGTTACGATTGCTGCTCACTTGGTTCAACGCACCGATGTTGCTGGTGCATATACACCTGCAAAATTGATGGGATCCAAGTTTGTGGAGACGTTGCCAGGATCGGGACTTCTTACCGTTGAGGTTTGACATGTACACAGAGAAATCGACTCATAAGCTTAGTTGTGCCTGCGGTTCAAATCACTTCAGTTTGTCGGGTCAGCCAGTGATGAGAGCAGTTTGCCATTGCCTTTTCTGTCAAGATTACAATCAGGCATCCTATGGAGACTTTCTCATCTACAGAGCTTCTCAATTGGAAAGTGAGCAAACTGAGGTCAGTGTTTACAAGTCTTACAGTAAGCCGCCTTTGGTAAGAAGGGGAAGCTGCACGCAGTGTGGAAAGCCTGTACTTGAAAGGGCTAATATTCCAATGTTCCCCAAGCTTTTGTTTGTGCCAGTGGTCAATCATCCCGATCTCAAAAGCTTGCCCATGCCAGCACTTCAAATGTTTACCCATCGGATGGTCGAAAATCCAGGAGCTCATATCCCGGCTTATTCAGGTTACATGGGTAGTGAAATTCCATTCATGTGGAAATTGATACGCGCACTTTAACGTCCCGGAGATGATTGTCATGTTTAACGTCCTTCAATTAAAAGCACTGTTATTTTCAGTCCTGTTCAGTGGTCTGGTGGGCATGGCTGTAACTCCGACAATAGCTAGCGCTGCTGAGTCATCGGAAGCACCTCCTCAGGCCAAAGTATTGGTGGTGATGACAAACCACGCGCAATACCCCAATCGTCCAGATACCACGGGCTTGTGGCTTACCGAGCTTACCCATTTTTATGAAGTGTTTCATGAGGCTGGTATTTCGATGGACTTTGCCAGTCCCAAAGGCGGAAACGTACCGTTGGGTAAGCGCAGCCTGGGTGGAAGCTACACCGACGATAACGCAAAAAAGTTGTTGGCCAATGAAGACTTTGCCCAGCGTCTAAGCAATACTCGCGCAGCCGCAGATATTGATCCTGCGGATTACGATGTGATTTACTTCACCGGTGGCCAAGGAACCATGTGGGATTTTAAAGATGATCCCCAGCTTAAACGTTTGGCAGAGGGTATCTACAACAAGGGTGGAATTGTATCTGCTGTGTGTCACGGTAGCACGGCGTTGTTGAATCTTGAGACACCGGATGGAAAACCGTTAATTTCCAACCGCAGGGTGACTGGATTTTCACGCGTCGAGGAGTTCTTTGCAGGGGTGAGTAGTTTAGTGCCTTTTGATCTCCAGTCAGAACTGGAGAAAAAAGGAGCAAGCTATGAGAAAAGCTGGTTGCCGTTTACGTCGCATGTAATTGCTGACGGTCGGCTGGTGACCGGCCAAAACCCCGAATCGACTAGAGACTTGGCCAAGGCAGTATTACAAGCCATGCAGAGGAATGTTCGTTAAAGAGCTCGGATAAATTGAGGGGGTGTGATGCAAACCATCTTGGGTGCAAATGGTCAAATTGGCTATGAATTGGCGTTGAGTTTGAAGCGAGGCTTCACAGACAAAATTCGCTTGGTAAGTCGAAGCCCCAAACGTGTTCATGATTCTGATGAGTTGATGTCCGCGAATCTTTTGGATGCACAACAAACGTTGAATGCTGTGGCAGGGTCGGACATTGTGTACCTGACCGTAGGGCTTCCCATGGATACCGCAATGTGGGTCGAGCAATGGCCGACCATCATGAAAAATGTGATTGCCGCGTGTTCACATCACAAGGCCAAACTGGTCTTCTTTGACAATACCTACATGTATCCACAAACGGCCGAGGTACAGGATGAGAACAGCCGTTTTGAGCCCAACGGCGCCAAGGGACAGGTTCGCGCCCAAATTGCGAATGAGTTGCTGAGTGCGATGCAGGATGGGCAAATTGAAGCATTGATTTGCCGCGCCCCTGAATTTTACGGACCTGGATTGACTCAAAGCATCACCAACACCACGATCGTTGACAATCTTAAATCAGGTAAAAAAGCGCGTGTATTTTTGCGTGATGACACCTTGCGTACTTTGATTTACACACCAGACGCCAGCCGCGCGATGGCGTTGTTGGGTAATACTCCCTCGGCTTACGGACAAACTTGGCATTTGCCCTGTGATGAGCCAAGAACCTACAAAGAGTTTATTGAACTTGCTGCAGAAGCTTTTGGTGTAAAACCTAAGTATGTTGTGTTGAAGAAATGGCAAATTAAACTCGCAGGTGTTTTTAGCCAGCGAATTCGTGATGCTGCGGAGTTGTTGCCGCGATATGAAGTTGATAACGTTTTCAGCTCTGAAAAGTTCAAGAGAAATTTCCCTCAATTTGTCGTGACTTCGCTTGAAAATGGATTGCAATCAATAGTGCATGGCTCTTAGCTTTTGAGATATTTTTTTGGTAAGTCCAACGTTTAAAGTCTGCTTTTGAAGATTTCAAACTCCTCGATTAGCTTTTCTGCTGACTCAAAGAGCCCAATCATGATTGGCAAGATCAGTGTGATTTTTACTGCCGATCGGTAACCGTAAATTAGATATCCATCCATAGGGTCGAATAGCACGCCTCTAGTTTTCTTGACCCCTGCCGGGTAAACCTCCTCAAATAATCCAGGTTCATAAGTGTCTAAAATATGGTCAGAAAATATACGAGTGTGTTGATCAACGGGCGTGGTTTGGAACCCTTGGTTGCGTGCAGTGGAAACAAGAAAAAGTCTCAACAAATCACCATCAATGAAGTTTGTGGATTGCTCAAGCGCACTCCAATAACTGTGAAATGTTTTTTGAGCGGACAATCCCATTTTCGATCTGGCGCGAATCTTGTAGGGGACTTTTTCGTTTGCCGGTAGATGCGGCATCCAGACATCCCAACTTGAAGGTTGGTTTGTCAACAGTTGTTGCCCGCGATGAATTTGACAATAACTTATGTGATCAAGCTGGTGGTGCCGCTTGTAAGATGACCAACCCGTTTTATCAAACTCCTCCTGTGCGCAGGTTCTGCAATAATTTAGATCTTTGGAAAGATGCTTTCCAGCAGCCAAAAATAACTTATCACTATTTGTTCTAAGGTCAAAGGTACCGGTAGGCCCAGGCATGAGAGAAGTGAATGAAAGCATTGTGTGTCTTTTAATTATCTCGAGTGACGAGGTATGAAGTAAGGCCGCAATTATTTGAGGGGAGCGAACGATATCGAGATCGCATAGCAAACCCGATCGATTGGCGAAATAGTACAAGGCAGCTTTTCGGTCCTTAAATCCATTCACGGCCGTAAGCCGGTAAATATAGGATCCTATGAGCTCGTCAGTTGATGGTTTAAGAACTATCAAATTTCCTTTCGTTCGGTGAGCGACTGTCCGTTTGAACGAAGAAATTCATTCCAAAAAATGCTGTCTCTGGGCATCAAATCCTCATAGTGGCTCATCGCGTTCCGGTCATTGTGGTTTAGTGCAGAAACACCGTGGCTAAGCATTCGTGTGAACTGTTGAGAACCAAGCTCGAACGATTCTGCTGACAGCGTTGAATGGCCGCGCCGAATTGCATAACGATGAGCGGCTATCCAAAGGCCCATCACGATTCGAGGTATCCCAGCGCTCAGTTTAAGAATCAAGGTAGCGAGTTCATCGGTCAATTCAATTTGACGCTCAGTGTACTGATACGCAAAAAGGTAGATCAAAAAGTGATTTTTGAAAGCACTTAAACTTTGTTGATTGAACGTGGGTATAGGGTGGTAACCCATATTTGTAGATCTTTGTGCATTGCTGAATCTTTTTGCCAACGCGTCTAGACCATCCGGAGTTCCAGAATAAAGAACCGGAATTTGACCGCTGTTGCTCAGGTTAAGCAACCATTTCAAGAGGTCGTCTTCCACGATTCTCAGCTCACGTTTGTGGCTATTGCTTTTCCGACTTGCAGCCGAGCTAAGCTGAAAGAGGTTCTGGACTTCATCGATGTGCAGCACCCCCAGAAAGCCAGTTTTTGCAACCTGTAACCACTCGTTTAAATCTGATGCGGATCTTCTCGATGTTGAATACGATGGACGTTGAAATCTAGCTTGTCCCGTGGCAGTGTTCCAAGCATCCATAAGATTGTCGACAAAGTCACGAGCTTTACCACTGTGTGGGGCTTCTACGCTTAGCCAAACCACTTGTTTGACTGGGCCTTCCGAATTCGGAAAATCATCGTGATCAATTACTTGCGGGTAACACTTTGACAGAATGGTGGCGCAAGTGATGGATTTGCCAACGCCAGGTAAGCCAACTACCGTTGCGGCTGGCGCGGTTCTAGGTACTAGATAAGTTCCTGGGTGGTGGAGATCTCGCCAGGTGGTCACGTTCAATGGGTTTCGATGCCTGTAACCGCTCCGTATCATCAGGTTGATTGAGTCGAAAATATCGAATTCAATCGGTTGGGGAATGTGTAAATCGGCTACCTCTTCACAGCACTGGACACGATGAAAGTCTGAGGTGAATTCGATGTCCTTGGGTAATCGGGGCAGATGTAGGAGGCGCTCAAACAAATCGTGACGGGATTGTAAAGTTTCAAGTTTGTTGACCAGTATATTGTCAATATATGTGTCATTCATTCGTCACCGCCTTTGTCTTTACTTGTGAGGCGGCTGATCAGCGATGCGTAGCTACTCTCTAGGTCTTCGCTGGTGTGTGAAATATTTGAAGTGACAGCCTCCTTCGGGCGGATGTGAATGTCGTTCAATTCAGGTTTTAGCTTTGTCGATTCAATCTCTATTTTTCTGGCCGCTGAAATGTTAGGAATGGGATCATTATTGAGTCTGTGTATTCTCTGAGTTGATTTTTTCGATTCATTGATAATTGATTTCTGTTTTGAGTGAGTTTGAACGCTGATTTCATTGTGTTTGTGTTCATGTATTGATTTTGTTGCGGCGCGAACGGCTACACAGTCGCGCCATTCATCAGCTGTAATCGTAGGTAGTGACAATGAGGTATCAGTAATTGTGCATCGAATTAGATCATCGGATCTGTTATCAGGAATCCACAAAGATTGCATTGAACCAGGGTAGTGATAGGCATTGATTTCTATCAGCCCTCGATTTCGCGCGATGGTAGTGAATTCTTTGAGGTCAATTTGTGGAGATGTGTAGTTGCAGTTCAGGTATGTCAAACCGTCTCGCTGAATGCTCGCTCCCACTGGTTGTAACAATGAACGGTTGATTTCGTCCGCAGGAACAGCTTTTCTATATCCAATCCCAACCGAATGTCCCCAGTTCCAAAGTCCCGCGGGAGTGGGGTCTACTCCATCGGCAAGCATCGATGCATCCAGCCGGTTTGAGCGATCGGCCGTGAGGTTATATTCATGAATTGAATGCTGTAAGTAAGCCCAAAACTCATTTACGGTCAACGCACTTTCCCTTGGTTTTGATTTTTGAAGATCCATTTCAGCGCGGCGCGCATCGAGTGCACCGGGCACGAATCGAAACATCTTGTCTTTTTCAATTCGGTGCATCACTTCCACCAATCCTTTGAGGTCTCCTCGGTAGGGCGGCGTGTAGCTGGTGTGCGGAAAAAGCTTGATTGCAGTTTCCTTGTGCTTTTCGCTCAAATATTCGCCGCGATCGCAAAGCAATTCAGCAGGTAACATGGGTCTTGGATTTAAGGATTCGAGTGGATCTTGCCCCCACAGCTCGCCTAGAATTGCCGGGTCACAAACTGCGTTAAATATTGCGAGCTTGGCTGTCTTCCAACTCGGCCCTTCCAAACAAATATGGCCACCAACGATTGCGGTCGACCACATGTCGACGATCAGATACACGATTGGCCTACCGATTATCCAGTCGCGGTTCACCGAAGAACGAAGATAGATATCCCCAATGGTCGAGTCGATCGCCCATGTGTGTCCAGGCCCTGGAACACCCTGCCAGGCTTTTGCGGTAAGCCCCCGGCGAGACGATTCTAAATGACGCTTACTGGTTGTTTCGCCGATTCTTTGAATGAAAGAAGTGCCACTCTTCAATACATGCAAGATTTGAGTCCTCGACGGATACTTGCCTTGTGGCCAGAGGGTTTTAACCATCTGACCGTTAATCTCCGTGACATCACTAAAGCCCATTTCCAAAATATTCTTGCATCGCACTGGATACGATGGCTTGGGGTTTTTAAACTTTGAATCAATAGACAGGATCATTTTTCGCCATTCGCTGGTGATCCCTGGCTGCAACACAAATTCGTGGCCCAGAGTTTTATGCATGGATTGAACTTTGCTTTTCCGTCCGGCTTTTTGTCGCTTCAAACTGCCGTCCGGGTTAACATCGCAAGGACGTGGGACGCCTCGCCCACCGCATTTTTTTAAAGACGGGCTTAGGGATGGCGCCGTTAGGCCGTATCTGCAAAGCAAGGACCAGTTCTTGTGGACGTAATACTTTGAAACTGAGAACTTGTTCATTGTCTGCTTAACGAGAGAGCTTATGGAGCAAGTCGCGTCAAGCTCATCGTGCAAACGAATTTGATCGAGGAAGTCGCCCATAACTTGCACCCTGCGCGAATATACTGACTGAGCTTTGGGGCTCAGATTTTTAGCATCATGAGCATCGCGTTTGTATTCAATGGGAATTATTTGCCCTTGTTCAACAAGTGAGATAAATACGTTTTTTGGGATCCATCGTAATTTTCCTACGAATGGTAGTGGGGGTTTTTTCCATTTATTTTTTCGTTTCCGAGCTTTGGTTTTTGAAGCCTTCGGATTTTCGTTTGCGATGGATGAACAGGCGATTAGACCTCGTGCAACACTATGAATGATGATTCTGTAAATGCCAGGGTCAAAATCTTTGTAGGTTGTTTCAGGGCCAATAAGCCGAAACGTTTCATTGGAGATCATTTCCATGCTGATCTCCCACAGGCAACAGGGTTCTGCTCCTCAAATTCTTGCTGTGAGATTAGTTCTACTGGTTCGCTAGGTCTCCAGCCTCTGGTTAGTTTGATTGTGCAGTAGCCGCTCCATACACACCGCCAAAATGCAATCTGTGCGCAGTTAATGTCACCGACCGCCTCACCCAAGATTTGCAGGATTTCGGATAATGGTCGGCCTTGATTTCTCGCCACAATGCCGCTCACAAGAGAAAAATTGATCGTTCTGTCGAGCTCTGTAATTACCCATCCAGCGGTACGTCTTAGATTTTCACCCACGCGATGGTCGTAGGTTTCTGGCGTGATCAATAGCCATGTGATGTTCCTCTGCCTCCAATACTCACGTTCTATATCCATGAGTTGCATTGTTCGGCGATTTTTAATAATGGTCGTCCATGGCTCAGCCTTCACACTTATAGCAAGCTTTTTCACTGCGTTCTCTAGTCGCAGCAGTACCAAGAAGTCTGTGGTCATTCGCCAGGGTAGTGACTGCTCAGCATCATGCGTACGAGGATGTTTGATCTTTAGCGTTTCGCTTATTTCTAATGTGCCCGGGTACATTCCGTATTCATCTAGGTCAGCTGTTTGCTCTAGGTAGTCGTTGTTTCTGTGCAGACGGAGTGGTTGTTGCTCGCGAACCTCAATCAAATTCGGCAGCATTTGAATGAAGTATCTGACGATCAGTTCTTTGTCGCTGAGTAGGTGAATGAACCGCCCTTCATGGAAAACCAAGTGACTTCTCCCATGGCTTGCTGGATCGGATCGGGTGATCTGATGCCATGGTTGGTAATTTTCAAATCTTCCAATTCCACGTTCGCGTTCTTCAAATCTTTCCAAAGTACGTGGTGTAAATCTTTTGGTTGTTCTCAATGTTCGCCCCCATTATTCGAACGAATGTGTTCCTCACATAAGTCCGTGATGTGTAATAAAAAAATTGGGGGTATTGACGAGCGAAAGCTCTGCTCGTAGACTGAGAAATGACATAAGTCAGTCGGGTCATACCCCCGGCTCAAAAAGCGTGAGGGCCCTAATCCTCGCGCTTTTTTCTTTTGGTTCTATGCTGTCACGTTGGCGACCCTCCTTTCGAACCGATTTTTGCATCTCTATAGCCTTTGATTGAGGACACCTTGCCCTCGAATTTTCTGGGTTTATAAATATACTGAGATGGCCAAATCTGGCTTATTTCAAGTCCCAATAGGTGAGCAATGTGGCTCGCGACGAAATGGGAGGTGGTGCGACCATGGACCACATTGCTGACAATCCCTGTGCTTACGCCGAGCTCCCGCGCAACTGCCGATTGAGATTTCCCAATCCGTTTCAGGCTGTAATTGATCTCGAGCGGGTCCAAGTTACTGGTGACTTCCTTAGGAATAGGTAGTAATCTATTCTTTAGTGGTTTATAAAAATACTCTTTAGTGAAATATAAACGCAATGAAAGATTTTAATCAAGATGTTTCTGATGTGGAGATGTCGTCTTTGGACGGTCTCGCCTCAAGGTTGAGTTTAGTAATCGCCCTAAGTGGCATGAATCAAGGGGAGTTCGCAAAAGCAATCGGTGCCTCAGCGGCATTTGTAAGCGATGTTGTACGTGGTCAAAAAAAACCAGGGGCAGAGTTTCTGCTTGCAATTAGGCAGGCGGTAAAAGTTTCAATTGATTGGTTGCTTACAGGCGAAGGATCAATGTCAGGGGAGAGTCGGATAGATTTAGATTGGATTCGGGCTATCAGATTGCGTGTGTCGCTTGCCGAGTTGGCTTGCAGGGAGAATGACCAGATGGCTCGGGCAGTCCTCGATCTAATTGAGAATGAGAGGCTCTCTGAAGTCGTGGATGAGCCTGCGATACAGGGTTTTCTGAATTCTGCTCTTGATCGCCCAGTGCCGATTGATTTAATTCTTACCATGTACAACTCCCAGGTGTGGAATCAAGATCGGACCAGTGCTGGTAAGACAGTGCTGCGTGACGCAATTTCTTACTTCCAAGCCAAGAAACCGGTCGACTTTTCAGCGCTGCTGCATCAGGAAAAGGCTGAGTCCAAAACCTCTCAAGTCAACATCGGATCAGGCAATAGAATTGCCGGGCGTGACTATCATGAAAAATGAACATAATGCGTCGCAAGCCGATCGACAGGGGTCTGCGAGTTCTCGACCCCTTCAAACCAATATCGGCGAACGCAATCGAGTGGCGGGCCATAACTATTACGAATCCATAACTTATTCAGATTCAGTTCTAGACATCGGTGATGAAGTGGTCATCGATGAATTGGCACTTAACAGTGAGAGATTTTTCCGTGAGCGATTTGGTTTTTCAGTGTCCAAAAGCAATCGACAGCAGGTGTTGGATCTTCAAAAACAGCTGGGTGCTTCAGATCACCAAATCCGTTGGTTGCGTCGAGGTGGATATTTGCAGCTTCACAACGAAACCATTCGGTTTAATGCCAACAAGTGGATGCCAGCCTTTGCGCTTGCCAGCATTGGGTTGCTGTCAATTGTCTATCTGATGTTATTTTTGCGTGTTATTCCCTCTGAGCACATCTCGCCATTTCAAGCCGTTGGCACTCAGTTGCTCATCGCCACGGTATGGTTTTCGATAATTGCATGGATGTACGAGGGGACTGTGAAGCCATGGCCAATCGTTAAAAAATGGGCGGTACGTAGGTCGAACTGTGAAGGTTGACCTTGTTTCTGCCAAAGCTATTACCTGATGAAACCTTATACAGTTTGATGGTTCGGGTGTGTCGCTTAAATGGTTTTGTCGATTGCCGTGACTTGTATGAAAAGCAATTCAATTTGGGGGTTTGCACGTCCTTCGTTGACTTTAAAGTGGATTGGGCTGGGCTTTTTGAAGACCATCTGGGTCAGTATACAAAATCAATTCACGATTGGCATTCGTTAAATTATCCCTCTCCAGCCGAGAGGAAAGCTGACCCCTTGACAGGTCGATACTCGTTGTCGGAAGTGAGTTTTGCAGGGGGAGCAAATCTATTGTTTTGCCCCAAATGTCGAAACGAGGATTTGAATCAGTTCGGTTTCTCGTACTGGCGTATTTCTCATCAGTGGGAGTTTTGCGATTGGTGCGTTAATCATGAAGTTCGCTTGCAGCGGCTGCGGATCAAGAAATCCTCGCTGCATATTTACGGATACCTACCCAGCGATACAACAGATTTTGATAGGCGGGAAGACACACCAGTTACGCCCCTCGCGTTATCGATGGCATTTCCTGAATTTCGTAGAAAGTTGTTGGCGGATCAGATGGAGGCAGGATCTAGTCAGTCGGATAACTTATGTGGAATGTTACTGGATGGCATTCATGGCATAGGGTGCTTGAAAGATGACGGGAAAGTCGCTGCTCGCATGCTTTTGAAATTCTTATGTCAGCGATTAATGGGCTGCGAGCCCGTCCAGCTCGATAAAGTGAACTTAAGGCGTATAGGCCGCTTGGTATCTGTACTTAAATCGGGTCAATTTACTCCGGTGTCCGAGGAGAGTGTGACGCTAATGGCAATTCTTTATGAAAGTACGGAGGCTTTGAGTAACCAGTCTTTGTGGGCCTCTGTATTTGGATATCGGGGAGTACACCAAGCAACTGTAAACATAAGCGCGGATACAGATGTGCGCGTGGTGCATCGAAAAGTTTGTTCGAATTACCTGGAGCAAAACGTTGCTCCCTCTCGGCTTGAATTTACCCAGCGCCACTACCGTTCATTTTGTTGGCTAAACAAGTGGGATTCTAATTGGTTGGATTTACACCTACCGATGGCGGGCCGACAGCCAAAGCAATTGAATTTATTTGACGGGCTTTGATGCCCGAGTCTATATCCCTGCTTGAATTGCTACGCAAACTGTTTACTGTTGTTGACCCTACTATGCCTGCTTCTCATTGGATTGAGGTCTTAGCTGAAATGGTTTCGGCCATGACCGATTCGCGAACATGTTCACCAAAACTATATGGTGTTTCGGATGGTATTTTAAGTTTCGATCGCGAGGGGCAGAATGTAGAAGTTACATTCCCCCCTGAATTAGCTCATATTTTTACGGAGAACAGACCTGCTTAGCGTCGAACTTTTGAAAGTGTTGTTTATTAAAGGGGCGATTGACCCTTTCGTTGCTGCCAATTTCAATCTTAGAACTAGTTGAGGAAAACCTGCAGTGGACTGATTAAATCTGTCTCGGCGCCTGCTTCATATGTATCAGTCTAAAGACTGCGAGCCTATTGTCAGATGCCGTTGATTTCAGACCACTGATTGTCCCGTGTGTTTGAGGAGTCCAATCCGCCACTTTGCGGTATACAAATGGAGAGAACCATTTCCACAATTAGGAACTACGTGATGTTTTCGACTTTAATTTCACTTTTCAAGTTTTCTACCTCACCAGTCAGTTCTTGTTTTCGACTTTAATTCGGGTGAGTCGCTGATCGCATGCCTCGCGAGGCCCATGAATTCTAGGGCCTAGTTTTCGACTTTATTAGTTAAGAACAGGGGGGTGACTCTGGTCTCGGTTGGCAAATTGTTTTTCAATCCCGCCACCCATTGGGCGCACCATGCACTCACCAACAAAGATGAAATCAAACCTCAAACTTCAGAGCTTGCAATAAACCAAGCCTTATCCAGCGCAATTAAATCAAACTCGTAGCGATAGTACACATAGCCTTGAGCGTGCAGGTCGCGCTCAAGGGCGATGTTTTCTTCCTCGCTCAGGTTAACCACTTCCATGTTGATGATGGTGGGCCGAAACTTGGCAAAGTCCAGTTGCTTGAACACCGTGTAGTCGTAGCCCTCGGTGTCGATTTGAAAGACATCAATACGCTCAAGCGCGTTGCGTTCAATCACTTGCATCAGCGGCAGGCACTGCACGTCTTCAACGGTCACGTGTTTTTGGTGTTCAGCCAGTTTGGTTGAGCTGAAAGTGGACATGCCTTTTAACCAATCTGGCAGTTTGTGTTTGATGATGGTTTCTGGCCGAATGCGATACAGCTTTTTGGTTTCTACGCGGTCGGTGATGGCCACGTTTTCAAACGCCAAGCCATCGCACCCAGCATAGTTGTTGCGTGTTCGCTCCAGCATGTCGGGCAGGGGTTCAACCAACACACCTTGCCATCCAAATTGCTTCACAAAGGGGTGGATCGGGTCGTAGCTCACGCCATCCATGGCGCCCACCTGCAAAAATTTGACAGGCTGTTTTTGTTGGCTGATGGCCAAAAATGCATCATTTGGTCCGCTGTAAGGCTGCTGGCCATGCCGCTGCTGCAGTTCACGTTTGTAGTCTGCATACACGCCGGCTGCCTGCTTTTGGTTGGTGACCACCCAAGTCAGTGCAGCTTCGCCATGGTTGACATCCATCAATGCGGTGGGTGCGGTGCTGGCGAATCGGGTGCCCCACTTGTGCTTGATGGACTCATGATGACAGGCGCTCAGGGCGATTTGATCCAAAAACCAAAGGGCCTTGCCCTTGTTCAGGTTGTCTTCGATCATGGCCACAGCCTGAGCAATGTAGCGTTTGGCAGCTGGGGTGTTGTTGAGGTAAACAAAACCGGCGGCCACATGCTCCCAAAAAGGCGCAGCAGGAGGTTGGCAAACCATCACATCATTCTCTTGAGCCATGCTGCCCACTGTGTCTTGCCACGGTTTTCGCCAGAGCGCATCGGCATCCATCAACACCACGGGCGCATTTAAATGCTGAAGCATGGCTTGGGCCACGGCAAATCGTCGGCAGGCAAAGGCCACAATCTTGGTGGGCGCTTTTAAATCAATATGTTCTTGGGTGGCACTGATTTGAAGGGCAGGAAATTGCTTGGCCAGTGTTTGAACATGGGCAAGCACGCTGGCGTTGGGTGTGTACAAGTGAAGATGCAAATACACTGCATGGGCGTTGGTTTCGGCCAGTGAATACACATGGGCCAAGGCGTGTTCGAAAAAATACTTGTTGTCGCAGGCCACCACCACAGTGGGTTTGGGCTCACGCGCAAGGTCTGCTTCGATTACCCAGGTGTAGGGAACAACGACCGTGGTTTGTGCTGGCTCGCTGGCCAGGCTAGCAAAATTCACGGGCTCGTCGGGCAAGGCCCCCAATTTGTACATGCAGGCCATGCTCATCAGTTTGATAAGCGAGTTGTTTTGGTGGGCGCCAGAGTCTACAAGTTTCAGCAGGTAGGGCAGGGCCTCTTCATAACGGTCTTCCATGGTGTACACCATGGCTGCAATTTGCTGCAGGTGGGGTGAGGTGTCTACCACTTTGGGGTTTGTGCGCACCAGCGCCATGGCCTCGTCTACTTCGCCAACTCGGTAAAGAATTTGAATGGCATTCATCAGGTATTTGGGGTTGGGCACGGCTTTTAATACCCTCATCAGGCCATCGCGAATGCCTTTGCTAAACGCCGGGGGCAGGGTGGTTTGTACGCCCAGGCGGTGTTTGTCCATGCACAAATGTGATTGTGCAATCAACAGCACCATTTGCCGAAGGGCGAGGTCTTTTGCCGGGGGTAAGCCAGTTTTTAAGCCGTGCAGTGTTTCTGCCGCCAATATGGGGTCGCACGCTTTGGCATCGATGAGCGAAATGAGGGCTTCTTTGGGGGTTTGACCAATTTCGTCGAAAAAATAGGTTTGCACCAGGCTGTCGCGATAGTACTGGTGCATGGCTTTGCTTCGCCTGAACTCCGTCATGGGTGGGCTCCTGTCTCCCCTGGGTATTCGGAGAGATTAAGGGCAGGGCTTGCCTTTGAATCATTCGATTAAAGGGTAAATGTACGCCCAAAACGAGCCATGGGCGAATGGAGTCCCTGCGCATCCTGAAACCGGATTTTGTTAATCAGCCCGCCCTGAAGCACATTCTGCTACAGTTCAGACCAATCTGAAGCAATGGTGGGTGGGCTGTACATGCAGGTGTTGTGGTTCAAACGTGATCTTCGCTTGACTGATCACATGCCTTTGTTCGAGGCCTTGCGCAATCGAAAGGTTGGTGGCCTGACCATGCCGCTGTACATCCATGAGCCCTCGCTGATTGCCGATCCGTTTTGCGCGCGCCAGCACCAGTGTTTTGTTCATGAATGTTTGAACGAGTTGGGCCGTCAACTGGAGCAGCTTGGCGGGTTTTTGTATCAGCAAATTGGTGAAGCTGTGCAGGTGTTCGATGCATTGCATCGGCAACATGGGCTGACCGCCATTTGGGCGCACCGGGAAACCACCCAGAAAAGCCACCACGCCCGCGACAAAGCTGTTCGCCTGTGGGCCAGGCAAAACGGGGTCGAGTTCCACGAACTGCCCCAGAACAACGTGATTCGCGGCAGCGAACCACAGCATGCCAAACTCAGCTCTCAGGCCTACTTTGATGCGGCGGTTCAACAGCCGATCAAGAACCCCACTGGTAAGGATTTATCAGCCTACTTCTTCAAACAAAACCACGCTGTATTTAGCGCCGATCACGTTCCCAAGGCGCAGGGCGAGGACAAGCTGTTGCGGCCCAAGGGTGGTCGTTCGCAGGCGCGTGAACTGGCGGCGCGGTTTTTCACACAGCCTCGAATCAAGGCATATCCATATTCCATTTCCAGCCCAAACAAGGCGTGGGAAGGGTGTAGCAGGCTGTCGGCTTATTTGGCGTATGGCGTGGTGTCTGATCGCGAAGTGATGCAGCGTTTGAATGATTTGGTCAACCGCACCCACCAACATGCTTCGCCTTCGGAAATTGAACAAGTGGAGTCGGCTTCGCGCTTCTTTCTTGATCGCTTGCAGTGGCGGCAAGGTTTTTTGCAGCAGTTCGAATATTGCCCTGATTTGGAAGACACGGAATTGATTCCCGCGTTCAAAGGGGTGCGTCAAGCCACGTTCAACGTCGAACATTTTGAGGCGTGGCGGCAGGGGCGAACCGGTGTGCCCATTGTCGATGCCATTCAGCGTTGTTTGAATGATTGCGGCTGGGTGAACATGCGCTCGCGAGCCATGCTTGTTTCCTATGCGTGCATGCATTTGTGGTTGCCGTGGGAGCAGGTCATGCTGCACTTGGCCCACCAGTTTGTTGATTTCGACATGGCCATACACGCAGGCCAACACCGCATTGCAAGTGGCACTTCGCATTTCCAGCAGCTGATGATTTACAACCCTTTGAAGAACGCGTTGAAGCTAGACCCGAAAGGCGAGTTTGTTGCCCGTTGGGTGCCTGAGTTGGCGGGTTTACCCCCTGAGCACATTCACACACCGTGGTTGTTGGGTGCCCAGGAGCAGCGGCGGTTTGATTGTGTGCCGGGGCAAACCTACCCGTTGCCCTTGGTTGACAATGACAAAGCCCTGGCCCAGGCCAAGGCCCGTGTGCATGCGCTACGCAGCGCTTGATCGGCACCGGTTCACTACAAGCTTTGCTCGAAATGGTGCACCAGTTTTCGAAGTTCCTGTGAGGTGCCCGCCAGGGTTTTGGACGAGTCGTCCAGGTTGGTGATCCCCAGCAAATTGCTCTCAGTCAGGGCGCTCATGCGTTCCATGCTGTTGGCAACTTCCAGCGACGCTTGCGATTGCTGTTCCAGCATGGCGGAAATATCGCTGGCCGATTGCGCAACTCCTTTGCTTGATTCGCGAATTTCGCTCAGTTTTGCATTGGCTTGCTGAATCAGGCTGGTACCGGTTTGGACCTTGCTACTGGCCAGTTCCATGATTTCAAGAGCGCCACGCGTGCCTTCTTGCACTTGGCCCACGGTGTCGCAAATCTCTCTGGTGGAGATTCTTGTCATTTCGGCAAGTTTGCGAACCTCGTCAGCCACAACGGCAAAGCCACGCCCATATTCCCCGGCCCGCGCGGCTTCAATCGCCGCATTCAAGGCCAACAGGTTGGTTTTTTCGGCAATGCTGGTGATGGTGCTGGTGACGGAATCGATTTTCGACACCGCCTGGCTAAGTTGGGTCATGCTGGCGCGGGCCACTTCGACCACTTCCGATACTTCTTGAGTGGCGGCGGTCGATCGAATCATGGCTTGGGCGCCTTCGTCAACCACTTGCATGGCGCGGTTGGCGTGCCCGGTGCTTTTGTTGGTGGCTTCTGTGATTTCAGACACCGACACTGACAATTCTTCGAGCGCTGCCGCCACACTGTTGATGCCGTCGGTTTGTTGCACAGAACGGTTCATCAGGTCACCCGCCAGTTCTGTCAGGCTGTGCGCATCGTCTTTCACGCGGGTTGAGCTTGAAATGACATCGGCAATGATGGCGCGAAGGTTCACCTGCATGTTTCTGAAGCCGATCAATATACTGCCAAATTCCCGATTACTCGAGTGTGGCACTTGGTGTTTGAAGTTGCCCTCGGCCAGTGAAACCATCACCTGGCTGATGGTGCGCACCTCTTTGTGTATCAGCTTGTTGATCCACACGAACCCGCCCACAGCAAGTGCAACAGTGGCGGCACTCAAGGCGTAGGCGGTTGGGCCTTGGGTGAAGTGTGTGCCCAAAGCCAAAGTGGTGGGTAACAGGCTGGCCACAGCAAAATCAACCGCCAGTGGCCTGCCGCGCGCAATCGTGGTGCAGGGGAAACTGGCGGTGCCCTTGTTCACCGCCGTGTACAGGGCTTGCGCCTCGCTTTTCTGCTTGTCAGTGGGCATCGACCTTACAGACATGTAACCCACTTTTTTGCCGTTTTCGGTCAGTGGGGTGACGTAAGCGTCCACCCAGTAAAAGCCGCCATCTTTGCAGCGATTTTTCACCAGGCCGCGCCATGGCTGACCTTGCTTCACAATATCCCAAAGGTCTTTGAAGGCCTCTGGTGGCATGTCGGGGTGGCGAACCACGTTGTGGGGCTGGCCTATCAGTTCAGATTCGCTGTAGCCGGAAATTTCGCAAAAGGCGCGGTTTGCATAGGTGATTTTCCCTTTCAGATCAGTCTTGGTGACGATGGGGAATTTTGGGTCGAGTATCCGCTCGTGGTCGGTTGTGTGAACGGCCATCCTGGCTTTCTTGCCCCGTGGGGTGTCGTTCTGTTCAATGTGACTCATTGTTGCCCCGCTCGCTGGTGGTGTTGCTGTGATGAAAGCAGTGTAGGCAGGCCGGGCATGGGAGGCGTTGATATAGATCAACTCATTGCAAGTTTTCCTCGGGGCAGAAATGAAACAGACCCGCTGTGTCGTCATCGACTCAGCGGGTCTGCGAAAAGGCGCTGTTTGTTCAGTGCTTACTTTTTCTTCTTGGCTTTCTTCTCGTTCAGGGCGTCTTTCAGTGCCTTGCCAGCAGTGAATTTGCCTGTGCGTGCGGCGGCGATCTTGATTTCTTCGCCAGTGCGTGGGTTACGGCCTGTGCGTGCAGCGCGCTCGCCTGAGCTGAATGTACCGAAACCAACCAAAGTAACGGAGTCGCCGTCTACCATGGCCTTGGTTACAGATTCCGTGAATGCTTCCAGCATGCGGCCAGCGGCTGCCTTGGAAACATCTGACTTTTCAGCGATCGCGTCAATCAATTCAGATTTGTTCATGTCATTCCTTTTGTTATCAAATATGTTGGTAAGTTACCAGGAAACAAATTGCTTAAGAGGCCCTGCACATGCCGAGTTCGTGACCAATCACGCCCGCTTTGGATCAGGGCAACTCGAACCATAGCATCGAACAGGGGCTTGCTGCACAACAAAATACGCTCGAATGTGCTTCTTTGATACAGAAAATCATGGCTTGGGGGGTAAATCATCGAGTTCAAGCGTTTTGTTGCCTTTCGACCACGCCGATTGGAGTGGCTGCAGCCATGGCATAAAATGTGGAATTGATCCGAAAAACAGATCCACACAAGGCACGCCCCACCATGATTCGCCTCTCCGAGCTGAAGCTTCCACTCGACCATTCTGACCAGGCATTGCCAGATTTGATCGTATCCACCTTGGGCATTGCGGCCCATGAGTTGAAACACCACACCCTTTACAAGCGCAGTTACGATGCCCGCAAAAAGAAACTGCTGCTGGTGTACATCGTGGACGTGGCCTTGACCAGTGGCCACCTGGAGGCGAAGTTGCTGGCAAAGTTTCACACCAATCCGCACATAAGGCCCACTCCTGATCAAAATTATTATCCGGTTGTGAAGCTCAATGAAGCCCCGGCCGTGCGCCCTGTGGTGGTGGGTTTTGGCCCCTGCGGTATTTTTGCAGCGCTTGTTTTGGCGCAGATGGGATTCAAACCCATTGTTCTGGAGCGCGGCAAACCGGTGCGTGAACGCACCAAGGACACCTGGGGCCTGTGGCGCAAGAAAGTGTTGCACACCGAATCGAATGTGCAGTTTGGCGAAGGTGGGGCCGGCACGTTTTCCGATGGCAAGCTATACAGCCAAATCAAAGACCCGCGTTTTCTGGGTCGAAAAGTGATGACCGAGTTTGTGAAGGCGGGTGCCCCTGAAGAAATCCTGGTGGTCAACAAGCCACACATTGGCACATTCCGCTTGGTGAAAGTCGTTGAAAACATGCGTGAACAAATCATCGCCATGGGCGGGGAAATTCGTTTTCAGCAACGTGTCACCGACGTGCACATTGAAAACGGGCGCCTGCGTGGCTTGACCGTGCTGAACCAGCAAGACAACACATCCTATGAATTGCGTGCTGACCATGTGGTCATGGCTTTGGGGCACAGCTCCCGAGACACTTTTGCCATGTTGCACCAGCGGGGTGTTTACATGGAGGCCAAACCGTTCTCGGTGGGTTTCCGCATTGAGCACCCGCAAGGCGTGATCGACCGTGCGCGCTTGGGGCAGCATGCGGGCCACCCTTTGCTGGGCGCTGCCGATTACAAACTGGTTCATCACGCCAGCAACGGGCGCTCGGTGTACAGCTTTTGCATGTGCCCCGGTGGCACAGTGGTTGCGGCCACCTCCGAGGAAAACAGGGTGGTCACCAACGGCATGAGCCAGTATTCACGCAACGAACGCAATGCCAACGCGGGCATTGTTGTGGGTATCACCCCTGCCGATTATCCGGGCGGTCCCTTGGCTGGTATTGATTTTCAGCGAAAGCTGGAATCCAACGCCTTTTTGATGGGCGGTGGTACCTATGAAGCACCGGGGCAATTGGTGGGCGATTTCATTGCAGGCCGGGCGTCCAGCGAATTGGGTGGTGTGGAACCTTCGTACAAACCCGGGGTCCATCTCACTGACCTTGCGGGTGCCTTGCCGGAATTTGCGATCACTGCGATGCGTGAAGCCCTGCCCGCATTTGGCAAGAAAATCAAAGGCTTCGACATGCACGATGCCGTGTTGACCGGGGTTGAAACGCGCACGTCGTCGCCTTTAAAAATCAGCCGTGGCGCAAACTACCAAAGTTTGAATGTGCAAGGTTTGTACCCGGCAGGCGAAGGCGCGAGCTACGCCGGTGGTATTTTGTCTGCTGGCGTGGATGGCATTGAAGTGGCCGAAGCCGTGGCCTTGGCCATGGGTAAGCAGGCCGCTTGATAATCGGCAGCGCCTATAAGCAAAGTTGAAAAATCCGATTGGATGAATTCATCTTCAGGGCATACACTGATTTTTGAGTTGTTGTCTTGAACAATCGTAAACAGATAAAAAAAGGAGTGATGAATGTCGAACGACGCAAAATGCCCATTCACTGGAACCGGCCCTAAAACCGCCGTTGCAGGAACCCGCACCAACGCCCAGTGGTGGCCCAACCAATTGAACCTGAAGCTGTTGAACCAGAATTCGCCGCTCACAGATCCAATGGGCGAAGATTTCGACTACGCAGAGGAAGTCAAGAAGCTTGATGTACCTGCCTTGCTCAAAGATCTGGAAGAGCTTTACACAAATTCTCAAGACTGGTGGCCAGCCGACTATGGCCACTACGGTCCCTTCTTCGTGCGCATGACCTGGCACGCCGCAGGTACCTACCGCATTGGTGATGGTCGCGGAGGCGCAGGCACTGGCATGCAGCGTTTTGCACCCTTGAACAGCTGGCCCGACAACGGCAACCTGGACAAAGCCCGCCGCCTGCTGTGGCCCATCAAGAAGAAGTACGGCAAGCAATTGTCTTGGGCTGACTTGATCACCTTGGCCGGTACGTACTGTATGGACACCATGGGCTTCAAAACCTTTGGCTTTGCCTTTGGCCGCGCCGATGTGTACGAGCCAGAAGAAGTGTACTGGGGCCCGGAAAGCGAAATGCTGGCCACCAGCGACAAGCAGCCAAGCCGCTACAGTGGCAAACGCGAACTGGATCAGCCTTTGGCCGCTGTACAAATGGGCCTCATTTATGTGAACCCACAAGGCCCGGACGGCAACCCCGATCCGAAGCTTTCTGCACATGATGTTCGCGAAACATTCAGCCGCATGGCCATGAACGACTACGAAACCGTGGCTTTGGTTGCGGGCGGCCACACCTTTGGTAAAGCACACGGCGCAGGCCCAGAAAGCGCAGTTGGCCCAGAACCAGAAGCAGGCAAGCTGGAAGATCAAGGCTTTGGCTGGATGAATTCACACGGCAAAGGCAACGCTGGCGACACCATCACCAGTGGCCTGGAAGGTGCCTGGAAGCCCAATCCAACGAAATGGGACATGGGCTACTTTGAAACCCTGTTCAAGTACGAATGGGAGCTCACCAAGAGCCCAGCTGGCGCATACCAGTGGAAGCCCAAAGATGGTGCGGGTTCCGACACTGTAGTGGACGCGCACGACCCCAACAAGCGTCATGCGCCCATGATGTCAACCGCTGACTTGGCTTTGCGTGAAGACCCGGCTTACGAGAAAATTTCGCGCCATTTCCTCGCCAATCCAGACGAGTTCGCAGACGCGTATGCACGTGCCTGGTTCAAATTGACTCACCGTGACATGGGCCCGAAGAGCCGCTACATTGGCCCATTGGTGCCGAAAGAGGACCTGATTTGGCAAGACCCAGTGCCCGCCGTTGACCACAAGCTGGTTGAGACAGCCGACTTGGCAACATTGAAATCGAAAATCTTGGGCAGTGGTTTGTCAATTGGCCAGTTGGTGAATACCGCGTGGGCTTCTGCTTCGACATTCCGTCGCAGCGACAAGCGTGGTGGCGCAAACGGTGCGCGTATTCGCTTGGCCCCTCAGAAAGACTGGGAAGTGAATCAACCTGCCGCTTTGGCCAAGGTGTTGGAAACCCTTGAAGCAGTTCGCAAGGATTTCAACGCATCTGTAGGCGGTGGCAAGCAAATTTCCTTGGCTGACCTGATCGTGTTCGCAGGCGGTGTGGCGATTGAAGAGGCTGCCAAGAAAGCGGGCCATTCAGTGACTGTGCCATTTGCACCCGGCCGCACCGATGCTTCACAAGAGCAAACCGACGCCGACGCATTCGCACCATTGGAGCCAACCGCAGACGGCTTCCGCAACTTTGCCCGCAAAGGGTTGAGTAACGTGGCCGAGCGCCTGGTCGACAAGGCTAACCTGCTGAACCTGACAGCACCGGAAATGACTGTGTTGGTGGGTGGCTTGCGCGTGTTGAATGCCAACACCGGCCACACGAAGCATGGCGTGTTCACCAAAACACCGGAAACACTGACCAATGACTTCTTCGTGAACTTGTTGGACATGAGCACCAAGTGGGACGCCCCAGACGCTGATGGTGTGTTGACTGGCCGCGATCGCAAAACAGGTGATGTGAAGTGGACTGGTACAGTGGCTGACTTGGTGTTTGGTTCAAACTCCCAGCTGCGTGCTTTGGCCGAGGTGTACGCTGAAGACGACTCGAAAGAGAAGTTTGTCAACGACTTCGTGGCCGCTTGGGTGAAGGTGATGAATGGCGATCGATTCGATCTGGCCTGAATCAGCGTAACCTGAGTTGATGTAAAAAAAGCGCTGTTCCCATTTGGGACAGCGCTTTTTTATTAGGCCAGAGCGGCCTGTTTAACCGAACTGGGCGACTTCAAGGTCAGCTTCAAACCTTCACTCAGAAAGTGCTTGGCCAAGGCTTCATCGCCGAAGCAATAAGGCTTCACGGGTGCGCTTTCATACAGAAAGCCCAAATAAAGGTAGGCCGCACCGTCTTGCGGGTTTAAAGCAATTGCCTGTTCAAGCGCTGCCTTGGCCTCGTTCAGCAATTCAAGGCCGCACACGCCGCCAAGTTCGCGCCCATAGCCTGCGCTCACCACGCCGGCCCACATCTGGACGCGGGAATCAAATGGATAAACCGCACGCAATTCACCGGTGTTTTCAAACAGGCTGTGCAACAGCAGGTCTCGCTCACGCCCGGCGGGGGCACGCAGGGCCTGCGACCACTGGGATTGAATCAAATTAATCAGATGATTAGGTGCCTGTTTCAAGGCGGTTGTCGATGGTTTGACGCGTCTCATGGATGCACTCCTTTACTGCGCGGGTTGACTCGATTGTTAAGCTTTAACGCGAGAACCTCACTTTGGAATACAAAGGCCCGCTAATTTCTGCCTGTTGTCGATGGGCGCTTACCCGGGGCCTTACTGCAAACGCACCGCCAGGCCGCGCGGTGTGCTGGTTTGCTCAATTTCACGGACAAGTTCGCCGGTGGCGTAATTCAGCATCAGCAGTTTGTTTGCCAGCCCACAGGCCACAATCAAATGGGTGTCTTCAGGCGAGAACACGAAGCGCATGCATTGCTCCCCCACTGGCAATTCACGTTTCAGCATCGAGGTGTTGGAATCAAACACCTGTATTGCCTTGCCACGCACCAGTGCCACGACCAGTTCAGAGCCATCCTGGTTGTATGCAACTGCATAGGGCACCTCGCCCGTTAATACCTCGCTCACCACTTTGTATTCATCATTCAGTATCAAGACCTTGTTGCTGTACTCCATGGCAAGGGCCAGGTGTTTGCCATCGGGCGATTGCACAACGCCGCGCGGGCGCACGCCGTGCTCACTCACATCGGTCTGCTGAGCAAGCTCGCCAGTGTTGAGGTCGTAGACAAACAGTTCATCGAAAT
Source organism: Limnobacter sp. (assembly GCA_964229025.1). Taxonomy (GTDB): domain Bacteria; phylum Pseudomonadota; class Gammaproteobacteria; order Burkholderiales; family Burkholderiaceae_B; genus Limnobacter. Next base: position 157,079 of record CAXRAE010000008.1, read on the forward strand.
CTTCATTGGTGGCAACCAGGTGTTGACCATTGGCAGCAATGGCCATGTGGTGGGGTTCAATCGCCACATTGAAGGTGCGTTTTGTTTCACCTGCTGGCAAATCGATTACGCTGATTTGCTTGGGTGCGTGGGCCACCACAGCGGTCATGCCGTGCACGTGAACCAGTTTGGGTTCGCTGCCCAACTGCACTTGGTGCACTGTTTGCTGTGTGCTTGTGTTCACGATGGCCAGTGCTCGGCCTTGTGCCATGGCCACAGCCAATAATGTGCCGTCTTCACTCAAAGCCAGGCTTTGTCCACCCTGGCTTGCTGGCATGTCGCCCACGGCAATCTCACCCAGCTTGTTGAACTCAGCCAGTGCATACAGGCTCACCGGCCCGGTGTCATGGCCCACATACAAAAGCCCTGTGGGTGTGCTTTTTGCGCTGGGCGCCACGGTGTTTGATACTGAGCTGTCATCTTTGTTTGAGCAGGCCGAGAGCAACAGCGCGCTTGCTATAACCAGGATGCGCAGGATGGACAAATTCATAGTTCAGGTTTTTTCTTTGTTTTTTATGCAGGTACTTATACCGACATTGTGCTGTGAAATGCACGCCGTGTGTGACAGGTCATCTTGGCAAGGCCTTCTAAAGCGCAATATAAAACCGATTTGGGGGGGTGATTGAACCTTTGTGACGTTTTGATTTCAATACACTGACTTGTGTGACCTGTAACCCCTTTGTCAAAAAGCCGTGCCATGAATGCTGTTGTATCCAAAGAACCCCGACGAATGCCCAAGGTGGCTTTGTCAGCCTCGATGGGCTTTGCCGCCTACTGGACTTACCTTTTTTTCAGCCAAACCCGCCACATTTATAGCCCTGCGCTGAAATTGAATGCGGAACATCTCGGTGCAAGCAGCCACGCTCATGAATTCACGGCGCTGCGATTGCCAGTGGCTCCCGGGGTTGAACTGGAAGGGTGGGTGCGAATGCCCAGTGGTTTGAACCTTGCGAACGGAAAACTGCCTTGTGCCATTTATTTTGGTGGTCGCAGTGAAGATGTGCGTTGGTTGTTGAATGAGGCACAGGGTTTCACCAACCTGCCCATGGTGTTTTTCAATTACCGGGGTTATGGCCGCTCCACGGGCAAGCCCACTGAGAAGAATTTGGTGGCTGATGCGCATGCGATCTACAAGTGGCTGGCTGAACAGCCTTGGTGCGACCAGCATCAAATTTCAGCCATCGGGCGCAGCCTTGGGACGGGCGTGGCCATGCAGCTGGCCGCCAGCACGCCATTGCACAAACTGGTGTTGTTCACGCCTTACGACAGCTTGATCAACATCGCGAAAGCCAAAGTGCCTTTGGCCCCGGTGTCGCTGTTGTTGCGTAGCAAATTCAAATCGAACGATTGCGCAGCCCGCGTACACAATCCAACTTTTGTGGTGTTGGCTGAACACGATGAGGTGGTGCCGCATGCGTCGTCCATCAGTTTGATGAAGCATTTTGCGGTGAAGCCCTTGGTGGCGACTGTGAGAGGAACCGACCACGTCAGCCTGCCGCACGATTCGGATGCGCAGGCGTTGATTGGGCATTTTCTCACCAGCTGATTGAGTGACGCAGTGTAGCGTTTGTCACCTTCCGAGATTCTGTCGTAGTCTTTCACGTTTTAAAAAAAGTGTTTCGTCATGAATCTTGTTTGCGACAGTAAGCTGAAACTGGAATCACTACAAACCTCCGATCTGGTTCAATATCAAGGCCTTGATATCAAAGACATTTGCTCCACTGGATTCAATTCATCGGGTCTAAATCATTGCGCTCATTTCGTTTCTCATGCAATTGATCTGCAGTTTGGAATGTTGTGCGGAAATATGAGTTGGGCCACTCGGGGTCAAGGCGTCTGCATTCGAGTTGATGAAATTTTTAATCGTTGCGTTCACGTGGGGGGTTGGTTCAACAAACCGAAATGTTTAACACCCTGTCTGGCATTTGTAACCCCCAGTTCGAATGTCAGTGGTAAAACCATGGGTAGCAGTCCCAAAAAGCACATCGGTATCTTTGTCGATGATTTGGTTTGGCATTACTCAAACGGATCTGATCGAGTGATCACAGATTCTCCAGAGCGATTTTTGATCAAATTCAAAGGTTTGTATGGTGCTAGCACTCAGCTCTATTTTGGCGCGCTTGGCTATGAGTAAATTGATTGTTGTTGCAGGTTTGCTCTGTTACACGTCGCTTGCATTTTCCGGCTCAAATGGTTCTGCCAATGCGTTACAACTGCTGATCAGCAATGGTGGTGAATTGCTGGCAAGTCATCCAGATTGTTCTCTGTTTACTGGCAACAAACCAAAAGGCGTCAACAGCGATCAGCCAGGTCATTCCTTACTCGATGACATCGATAATTTTTTTGCAGATACCACCGTAAGGCCAGTCAAAATCACTGAGGAGTGTTCCGTCGATCAGAACCAACCTCGTTGGTGTCAGGTTGTTTTTAGCAACGACGACGAAGAGCTTTCTTGGTCAAGGGTTTACCAGTTTGAAATTCACAACGGTTCGTTGAAAAACTTGCGATGTTTTAACATTCCCTAAGGCGATTTTTTCACCCACTCCCGGTGGTCGCTGGGCGTGCGCCCGGTCAGTTTTTTGAATGCACGGGTGAAGTTGGCTCGGTCCTGGTAGCCCACGCGTTCAGCCACCTCATCGATGTTGAGCTGGGTGGTTTCAAGCAGCAGGCACGCGTCACGCTCAATCACTTCGCCCAGCAGGTCGGTGAAGTGTCGCCCCTCTTGCTGAAGCTTTCGCTTCAGGGTCCGAACCGACATGTGCAAGGTTTCGGCCATGTCTTCAAGTTTTGGGTAGTGGCCGTCGCGGCAAATCAACAGGTTTTTCACTCGCCCGCTCAAATTGTCGCCCAGGCCCAATGCAATCAGTTCCTGCTCGCATTGTTGAATCACCATTTGGGCGGTGCTGGCGTTGGCGGTGGGCAGGGGCAGGTCCAGCCACTTGGCGGGCATGCGGATCTGGTTGCCGCTGGCATTGAATCGGCATTTGGGCAGGCTGCTGGCAAAGCTTGCGTAGTAATCGGGTTCGGGCCAGTCGAACCACAGTTCTGCGCCGGAATTCGTGCGGCTTTGGCCCGTGGGGTCGAACAGGCTTTCAAAGAGCCGCCACGCCTCAACCATGAAGTTTTCAATGGCAAACTTGCGCACAGGGTAAAGCGGCATCGCCTCGCGAATGTGGCAAATCACGGTGCGGCCATCCTCGATTGCATCGATGGTGTAAAAAGGCACTTTGGTTGGCAAAAACCGAATGCCCAGCTCAAGGGCTTCGCGAAGGCTGGCGCAGCTCATCAGGCCAAAGCCAATCATGCCAGCCTTGGTCAGGCTGCTTTGAAGCCCAATGTCGATGGCAATGTGCTCGCTTTGAAACAGTGACAGCAGGTTCATGACGATGGCGCCGTGCTGGGCCGCGCTGATGCGGCCATTGGGCACTTGCAACTGCGCCAGCTCAAGCCCCGTGCCGTGCAATACCTGGTTCGCTTTAAACCCGCGCTGCATGGCGTAGTTCACGAAAAACAGCGGGTAGGCCTGCGCCACCGTGGTGGTTTCAAGCCGTTTGAAATGTGCCAGTTCTTTGAGTTCAGCCATGCGCAGCGTTTAAACCACCGGGTAAGCCCAGCAAGCCAGTAACCAGCCAGCCACCAGCAGCTGTACGAAGTTGATGATTACGCTTAGCCGGTGTTTGGTGTTGAAAGCCTTGCCCGCGGCTGTGTCGCCGGCCAGTTCACGATCACGAAGCGTGTTGATCTGGATCATCAGCACCTGGCGCGTGTACACGCTGGCCAAACCGACCAATGCAGCAGGCAGCAAAGTGCCAATACCCGCCCCGGCCAGCCCAGCGGAAATGGCGCTGAGAAAGCCAAACACAATCACATACAGGTAATACCAGGGGAACACCGCGCGAATGAATTTACCGGCCACTTCCATGGGCAGTTGAGTGAACACGAGCGGTGCAAACAGCACCGAAAACGAAACAATGCCGCCAAACAGTGCACCCAAGCTAAGGGTGGTCAGTGCGTGAAACCATTCCATACATCACCTGCAATAAAAAAAGTACAACAACATGGCGAAAGAGGCCTGGCGTTAAAACCAGTGGCCTGCCTGCAGTCTAGCGAGTCACCATTATGGCATTTCTTGTGGGTGTTTGTGGCCCAAATTGACTCCTATGTCGTCACTTTGACACCTCACGGTGTGGCTTGCTTGCGCCCTACACTGGGCCGCATCAATACAAAATAACCACAATGCGAGGCAACATCATGGCGGTTACAGCAGCCAAAACATCAAATTCCCCCATTCTTGAAGTGGCCATCGTGGGCGCCGGTGTGTCTGGCCTGGGCATGGGCATTCAATTGCTGAAAGCTGGCGAGACCAATTTCCGCATTTTCGACAAGGGTCACGACGTGGGTGGCACCTGGCGCGACAACACCTATCCAGGCTGTGGTTGCGATGTAAAAAGCAGCCTGTACTCTTATTCGTTCGAGCCATGGGCCGAGTGGTCCAACAGCTACGCCAAGCAAGGTGAAATTTACAAGTACCTTCGCCACTGCGCCACCAAGTATGGCGTGTACCCGCACATTCAATTCAAGACCGGCATCAACGCAGCCAACTACGATGAGAAAACCGGCGTGTGGACCTTGACCACTGATCAGGGCGAGCAAGTTCGTGCCAAGAACGTGGTTACCGCTGTTGGGCCATTCAGCGCACCCAAGGTGGCTGCATTTAAAGGGGCCGAGCAATTCAAAGGCAAAACCGTACACACAGCCGCCTGGGATCACAGCGTTGATTTGAAAGGCAAGCGTGTGGGTTTGATTGGCACTGGCGCAACCGCTGTGCAGGTGGGCCCTGCCATTGCTGACCAGGTCAAGAGCCTCACCGTGTTTCAGCGCACGGCCAACTGGATCATGCCACGCCCAGACCGCACCATCGAAGAAGCTGAAAAGGCAGTGAACCGCAAAGCCCCCTTGAACATGAAGATGAATCGCTTGGGTGTGTACTGGTTCAACGAATTGACTGCACCATTTCTGATTTTGAAATATGATTTTTTCAAGGCTCAGCCCCAGAAAATGGCCAGTAGTTATTTGGCCCGCAAAGTGAAAGATCCAGAGCTGCGCAAAAAGCTGACGCCCACTTTCAAGTTCGGGTGCAAGCGTGTGTTGGTCAGTTCTGACTGGTACCCCACCATGCAAAAAGAGCACGTGCACCTGGAAACCAATGGCATTAATTGCATCACCGAGAATGGCATTCGGACAGCCGACGGCACTGAGCATGAATTGGACGTGATCATTTACGCCACAGGCTACGAAGTTCGCCACACAGGCGCACCCATTGAGGCGAAAGGCGTGGGTGGCGTTAGCCTGAACGACAAGTGGAAAGAGGGCTCAGAGGCTTATCAGGGCATTGCCACTGCGGGCTTTCCCAATATGTACTTTTTGGTGGGCCCCTTCACAGGCCCCGGCCACACCTCCGTGATTGCCTATGCCGAGGCGCAAATGGGTTATGTCATTCAAGCCATCAAGCTGCGTAATCAGCGCAAGCTGAAAGCCATCAGCGTGAAGCCTGAAGTGGAAAACCGTTTTGTGAACAACATGGATGGTCGCAGTGAGCACACCGTCTGGAAATCGGGTTGTGCAAGCTGGTACCTCAGCCCCAATGGCCGCAACAACACCCTGTACCCCGGTTTGAATGCCGAGTACCGCTTGCGCCTGGCACGCTTCAATCCGTCTAACTATGTGTTGGAGTCAGCCAGTGGTAAAACCGTGAAGCCTAAGCTTCGCGACCATGTCAGCACCGGTTTGATGGCCTTGAAAGTGGGGTGATCAAATCAGGGTCTTGAAATTTTCAAGACCAACCCTAGGTCTTCCTGTGCGCCTGAAGCGCTGGCAAATACACGTGATTGCCGGCCCGTCAGGCGCAGTTATTTCTTCGACTTGAAAAGTTTGCGAGATTTCATAACGGAGGACCCCTGTTTATGCAAGCACAAACCATCGCCGACCACTATCCTTCCCGCCTGGGGCAAGCCGAGAAAATCCTGCCCCGTCTTGATCCCGTCGTGTATTACAACCGCGCAACCGGTCTGCCGTGTGAAGGGCCCTTGAACATGGAGCAAATTGCGCGTTACGAGCGTGACGGCTTTTTGGTGATGAACGATTTGATGCCTGACTGGGTGGAGCCTTTGCGACAGGAAATTGAACCGCTTTCCCAAAAGCTTCAGGGCAGCGAGAAACTGGTTCTGGAGCCAGACAGCCGCGCCCTGCGAACTGTGTTCGACCCTTTCGGGCACAGCGAGCTTGTCCAAGGCTTTTTCCAGCATCCGGATATTTTGGGTGTGGCCGAACAGCTTTTGGGCTCAAAAACCCACATGATGCAAAGCCGAATCAATGTCAAGCCTGCGTTCACGGGCCGATCCTTTGCCTGGCATTCTGATTTTGAAACCTGGCATGTCGAAGATGGAATGCCACGCATGCGCGCACTCACAGCGTGGATCATGCTAAGTGATTGCACCGAGCACAATGGGCCGTTGTATGTAATCCCCGGGTCTCACAAAGAGTTCATTTCCTGTTCGGGTATTACGGGGCAAGACAACTTCAAAACCTCACTTCGCAAACAAACGCTTGGCGTGCCCTCTGCCCAGACGATGCGCAAAGTGCTCGGCAAGCGCCGAATTGAAAGCATCACGGGCTCTGCGGGCACCGTGGTTTTTCATGAATGCAATTTGTTGCACGGGTCGCCCGACAATATTTCCGCTGATCCCCGTACCGTGCTGATGGGTGTGTTCAACAGCCTTGATAATCAGGTTGTGAAACCCTTTGGTGCCAGGGAACCCAGGCCCGATTATCTGTGTCAACGGGAAGCCCAAGCGCTGCACAGAATGGACATGGGGCTTGAAATCATGGCCTAAGAAGCAGACACTGAGCGTTCAACAATCAGGAGAACGCCCATGTCCAACGAAGGCAAGAAAGCCTCCGACTTGTTTGTAGAGGCACTGGAAGCCGAAGGTGTGAAGCACATCTTCGCAGTGCCCGGCGAAGAAAACCTCGACATGGTTGAGTCGCTTCGCAAATCGAGCATTCAATTGGTTTTAACCCGCCACGAGCAAGGCGCCGCATTCATGGCAGCCACTTATGGTCGGCTCACAGGGCGTGCTGGCGTTTGTCTGGCCACCTTGGGGCCAGGGGCAACCAACTTTGCCACGCCTGCTGCCTACGCTCACTTGGGCGCATTTCCGCTCATCATGCTGACCGGGCAGAAACCCATCAAGAATTCCAAACAGGGTCAGTTTCAAATCATCGACATCGTGAACCTGTTCGACCCCATCTGCAAAATGAGCAAGCAGATTGTGCACGGAAACACCATTCCCTCGCTGGTGCGCGAGGCCTTTCGCGTGGCCGAAGAAGAACGCCCTGGCGCGGTGTTGCTGGAGTTGCCTGAGGACATCGCCAAAGAATCCACCACCGCGCCAATTGTGCCACGCAGTGAACGCCACTACGCCGTGGCCGACGAAGCGGTGTTGAACGAGGCGGTGTCGATGATTCGCTCGGCCCGCATGCCTTTGGTGCTGTTGGGTGCGGGTGCCAATCGCAAGCAGGCGCGTTTGGCCTTGCAGGAATTCATTGAAACCATAGGCATTCCGTTCTTCTCGACTCAAATGGGCAAGGGCGTGGTCGATGAGGGCTCTCCCCAGTTTTTGGGAACCGCTGCGCTGTCTGATGGCGACTACCTGCATTGCGCCATTGAACGGGCAGACTTGATCATCAACGTGGGTCACGACGTGGTTGAGAAGCCACCGTTTTTCATGCATCACGGCGGCAAAAAAGTGATTCATGTGAATTACAAATCGGCCAAGGTTGATCAGGTGTATTTCCCGCAATGCGAAGTGGTGGGCGATGTGGCCCGTTCCGTCCAAAAGCTGACCCAGAAAATTGGCAAAAAGCTGGAATACGATTGCAGCTATTTCGACCGCATTCGCGACGAAATTGATTCGCACATCCGCGAAGGCGCTGAAGACGACCGCTTCCCGATCATTCCCCAGCGCTTGGTGGCCGACACCCGCAAAATCATGGGCGCCAAAGACATCATCACGCTCGACAACGGCATTTACAAGCTGTGGTACGCCCGCAATTACAAAGCCTATGAGCCCAACACCGTGTTGCTCGACAACGCATTGGCCACCATGGGCGCAGGGCTGCCTTCCGGCATGATGGCAGCCATGATGTACCCGGACCGCAAAGTCATGGCCATTTGCGGTGATGGCGGTTTCATGATGAACTCCCAAGAGCTGGAAACCGCGGTGCGTTTGAAGTTGAACCTGGTGGTGACCGTGCTCAACGACAACGCCTACGGCATGATCCGCTGGAAGCAAGAACATGTCGGTTTTGCCGACTGGGGGCTGGAATTTGGCAACCCTGATTTTGTGAAGTACGCCCAAGCCTACGGTGCAAGCGGCCACCGGGTGGGCAGTGCCAGTGAACTGGTGCCGACCTTTGAAAAAGCGTTCAAAGCCGGCGGTGTTCACTTGGTGGAAGTGCCTGTGGATTACTCCGAGAACAAAAAGGTGCTGATCGATGAACTGGCCGCGAAGGTGTGTTTGATATGAGCGAAAACATTCTGCAAGTCGTCAACCCCTTTACCCTGAAAACAATCGGCGAAGTGCCCACAGTGGGTTGGCCGACCATTGACGGCTGGCTGGCCACGGCCGACCGTCTTCACCGTGACCGCGCAGGCTGGTTGCCAGCGCACAAACGAATCGCCATTTTGAAAAAAACCGCGCAACTGATGCAGGGCCGTTTTGACGAACTGGCCCATCAAATTGCCAATGAAGGTGGCAAACCCCTGATGGATGCCCGGGTTGAAGTCACCCGCGCCATTGATGGTGTTGAGCTGTGCATCAAGGAATTGGGGCACCTCACAGGCGAAGAAATCCCTATGGATTTAACCGCTGCGGGCGCTGGGCGAATGGCCTTCACCACACGCGAGCCGATTGGGCCCGTGGTCGCAGTTTCAGCCTTCAATCACCCTTTGAATTTGATTGTGCACCAAGTTGGGCCAGCGGTGGCCACGGGTTGCCCGGTGTTGGTCAAGCCAGCCAGCGCAACACCACTCAGTTGCAAAGCCTTTGTGAACATGCTGTACGAGGCTGGCCTGCCGGAAGAGTGGTGCCGCTTTGCGCCTTGCAAAAGCGATGTGGCCGAGCAAATGGTCACCGACCCCAGGGTGGCTTTTTTCAGTTTCATTGGTTCCAGCAAGGTGGGCTGGTCGCTGAAAAGCAAACTGGCCCCCGGCACGCGTTGTGCCCTGGAACATGGCGGCGTGGCCCCTGTCATTGTCGATGACTGCGCAGATCTTCAAGCCATGGTGCCTGCACTGGTGAAAGGTGGTTTTTACCACGCCGGGCAGGTGTGCGTTAGCGTACAGCGGGTGTATGTGCCTGAAGACATGGCTTGTGCCGTGGCGCAGGCCATTGCCGACCAGGCTGCCCAGTTGAAAGTGGGCGATGCTGTAGAAGAAGACACCCAATGCGGGCCACTCGTCAACCCGAAAGAAGTCACCCGCGTTCATGAATGGGTGAACGAGGCCGTATCCGGCGGCGCGCAGGTGTTGTGTGGTGGCAAACCTTTGGGTGAAACCACTTACGCCCCCACCGTGCTGTTGAATCCCCACGCTCAAGCCAAGGTCAGCCAGGAAGAAGTGTTTGGCCCTGTGGTGTGTGTGTATGGCACCGACTCGCTCAGCGACGCGATCGCTCGCGCCAACAGTTTGCCTGTTGCATTTCAGGCGGCTGTGTTCACGCAGAAGTTGAAAGTGGCCATGCGCTGTGTGCGGGAAATCGACGCCACAGCCGTCATGGTCAACGACCACACAGCATTTCGTGTGGATTGGATGCCATTTGCCGGTCGCCGGCACTCGGGTTATGGCGTGGGTGGAATTGGCCACACCATGCGAGACATGACCCAGGAAAAAATGGCTGTGATTAAGCTTTAACTTGTTTGAAAGACACGCCATGGCACTAAAAAAGTGGGTTTAAATGATGTCACCTCCCTGATTCGCTCCCGTCGGCGCGAAATGGGGTTGACCCAAAAGCAATTGGGCGATTTGTTGGGCATTGACCAACGCACGGTGTCTTCCCTGGAGAAAAACCCGGGTTCCATCAGCGTGCATCGCCTGTTCGCCGTGCTGGGTGCTTTGCAGGTGGGTTTGTACGCCTCAAACGACCCGCGCGACGAAAGCAATTTGTCCCGGGTCACGGTAGACCAGTTGTTTAGAAATGCGAAAATTGTTTAAGGTTTAAGCCCTTCGGCGGCTTCACGGCTGCCGCCTCTTTTCACCCCTTCACCCGGGGTGCATCACCCTTTTTGATTCGATTTTTATAAACGTCGCGCGCCGAGTAACTTTTGCCGGTTATCGGCTTGTCGTGCGTTCATGGATTTCGTTCAAATTCCCGTTTTTGGTCAGTCGGTCAGGCCTGGTCTCGGTTTTCGCTTTCGTGGCAATTACTGGGCATTTTTCGAACGGCGCACGAAATTGTCGCCCTGGCTGGCCTTGCACCGCGAATCCATCAACGACACCCTGTTGGACGAGTTGCTGTTCCACGGTTTCCCAAAAAGCAGAACGGGCCAAACTGTGGATTGCAAGGTGCTCACGCATTTTGGTTTGATCTACGGCCCTTTGTACCGCGATGGTTGGCTGGTTGACCGCACCGAGCGCCAACGCACAGCGGTGTTCACTGGCGACTTGCAAGTGGTCAAGTTGCCGATATCCGACAGGCCTGAAACCAACCTGCTCGACCCCAACAGCATTTACTGGGTTAGCGAAGAAAAACTGTTGAACCATCCCGCAGGCAGTGCGGAGCACGAGCGCGGCCAGGCGCTGGTGGAAATGGCCAGCATCTTGCTGGCGCGCTGGCGCGAGCATGATCGCTTGAACCTGGAATTCAAGGCGCAAAGCCGTGTGCGTGAACTGCTTGAAGAGGGCAAGGCGATTGGCCATGGCGTGGGCTCTGCAGCCGTGGATTTTGTGCAGGGGCTTTGGGATTTGATCAAGGTCACTGTGGAGTTCACCGCCACCGCAGTGAAAGCAAGCTGCCGTGGTTTGAAAAAAATCGTGCAGTCCAACTTTGCAGAAATTCGGCAAATGTTGTTGGCCGCGGGCATGCAAGCCTATCAAAGCGCCCAGGAAATGATCGCCGCCGTGCAAGAAGGGTTGCGCCTGTTCAATCTGGTTTGCCAGGATCGCTTGTTGCGAGCCGGTATTTTCGAATTTCTTGACGGGTATTCGGAAAGCGTTCCCCACCTTCGCCGCCTTCACAACATGGCCGGTGCGGTGTTTGTCATCGGTATTGAGGTGCTGCTGGCGCTGGCCACCATGGGCGGCAGTGTGGTGGCTGCGGCTGGGCGCATGGGTGTGAGGGTAGGGCCGTTCACCATGAAATCCATTCGACACCTGGCCCAGTTTGCCAAAGCCAAAGGCAGCGAATTGGCTCAGAAAATGCGAGCCGACACCGGTGGCGCGCCCGCTGCCCCGCCTAAAAAAGCAGCAAACACAGCAGCCAACCCAACAGCCAACTCAACAGCCAACAACTCAACCAACCCCTCATCCAAAACCGAGGCAGATTCATCCACCAAGCCAGCCGGGCCGCTTGAATCAACAGGCGCAAGTGGCCCGCGTGCGGAGAAAACACCCACGCAGGGCGAACCCATCAGCATGATCAATGGCGAAGAGCTGTTGCAACTGGTGGATTGCAGTTTGCCCGGTTTGGTGGGCATGAACTGGCAGCGTACCTATCGCAGCAGCATCGCCGAGCAGGGCTTTAATGCAGGGCTGGGTGCCGGTTGGGCGCACCCATTGGCGCAACACATTGAACTGAATTCGAACGGTTGCAATTACATCGACGATGAAGGCCGCACGGTTTACTTCAAACCCTTGAACGTGGGGCAGCAGTGCACCAACACCAGTGAATTTCTAACGCTACGGCGCACCGGGCAGCACACCTATCGCCTTCAAGCCAGCCATGGCTTGGGCTGGGCCTGGTATTTCGAGGCATTTGACCAAGGGCACGCCTCGCTTGCGCGAATTGAAGATGCCTTTGGCAACACCCTGCGCATTGAATACAACGGCGATGGTCGGCCCGCCTGGGTGCACAGCAGCCAAGCCAGCTGGGCGCTGCATTACAACGCACAAGGCTTGTTGGCCCATATCGCACAAGTGGCACAACCCCTTGATGTGGCTGGCTTGAATCAATGGGTTCTGGTTCAGTACCAGTACAACGAACTGGGGCAGCTGGTGGCCGCCACCGACGCTGCCGGGCACACCGAACGGTACGCTTACAATGCCAAGCACGTGCTGGTGCAACGCACCCTGAAAAGTGGCTACAACATTCACTTCGAGTGGGAAAGCTACCGCGCCGACGGCACGCCACTGCCCAATTCACGCTGCGCGCGCCAATGGGGCGACCCGGTGCAGGGCCAGCCCACCTACCACTACCGCTTTGAGTGGGATTTGACAGGCACAGGAATAGGCACTCGTGGCGCCGACGGCATGGTGAATGCAGCCATTGATAGCCGTGGCGCGCGCACCGAATACGAATTCAATCACCAAGGCTTGTGCACCCGGCAACGCAGCCCCGAAGGCGGCAGCACCCGCACCCGCTACAACGATCAAGGCCAGGCCATTGAGCAGGTGGATGAACTGGGCCACGCCCAGCGCTGGGTGTACAACAGGCAGGGTTATTTGGTCGCGTATGTGGACAAACTGGGCCACACGCACCAACTGGAATTAAATGCGCAGGGCCAGGTGCTGCGCCACACCGACCCGGCAGGCCAAAGCCGCAGCTACACCTACACCCCAGAAGGCCTGTTGGCCAGCCAAACCGATGCCACCGAAGCCACCACCCGCTACCGATACAACGAGCTTGGCTTGCCGTGCGAAATCATCAACCCATTGGGCCAAAGCACACGCCTGTTGTACAGCGCACAGGGGCAAATACAGGCCCAAACCAATGCGCTGGGGCACAGCACCACCTATCAATTTGATACGTGGGGCCGCTTGGTTGGTGTCAGCAACCCCATGGGGCGCACCGCCTCGTATGCCTACGATTTAATGGGCCGGTGCACCCGCGCCAGCAATCATGAAGGCTTGTCCACACAATACAGTTACACCGAACTGGGGCAGATCGCGAAAATCGTCGACCCCACCGGGCGTAGCACCATTTACGAATACGCAGACCGTTTAAGCCAGCCCACCGCGCGTATTGATTCGCAAGGCTTCAGGCTGCATTACCGCTACGACAGCGAACGCAACCTCGTCGAGCTCCACAATGAAAACGGCCAAAGCTGCCATTTTGAGTACGATTTGGCCGAGCGCCTGGTTAAAGAACGCGGATTCGACGGCCGCGTGCAAACCTATCAATACAACGCAGCAGGCCACCTGCAGGAAAAGCAGGATTGGGGCGTGTTGGGTGGCAGCGCCCCGGGCGAAACCGTCTTTCTGAACGACATTCCAGCCCAGCCCGTGGCCTTCACACGGTATGAACGCAATGCCCACGGCCTGCTGCTTAAAGCCATTCACAGCGACGGCGAAGAATCCACGTTCACATACAACGCCTTGGGCCAACTGGTGCAAGCCAACAACGCCCACCGTCCACTGGCTTGGGAAGTGGATCCAGAAGGCCGGGTGCTGGCTGAAATTCAAGACCAACACCGCATCGAACACAGCTACAACCCAGCGGGTTGGCTCAAACAAACCCAATGGCAAGGCATGGGCGGTGAAGCAAAAGGGGCGCTACCCTCGAGTGCCTTGGGTTTGAATTACAACGCGCTGGGGCAGCTCAGTGAAATCAATCTGAATGGCGAGCTACTCGCCCAGTTTGAACGCGACACCTTGGGCCGCGAAGTGAAGCGCAAACTGGCCAACCAGGTGCAAAGCCAAAGCCTGTACGACCCCCAAGGCCGCCTGGTGGGGCAGATCAACCGAAGGGGCCGCAACACTGGGCAAGTGGATGGCAGCGGGCCGACTTTGTCTCGCAGGCGCTATGTGTACAACCAGCGCAACCAGTTGGTTCGCATCGATGATCAAAACCACGGCAGCCACTTCTACCAATACGACCCGCTCGACAGGTTGCGCACCGTTGAAGGCCCCAATCCAGAAGCCTTCCTGTTCGACCCCGCCAGCAACCTGTTAGAAGCGCTGGATGGGCAAGACGCCACCGATGCGATGGCAGCGAAATCGCTGCCTGAACCCGACAGCCCCAATGCCCGCAGGCCGCAACAAGCCCCGGGCAACCGGCTGAAACGCCAAGGCAACCGCCGCTTTACATACGACGAGCGCGGCAACCGCATTGAAGAAATCATCGAGCGCGGCCCAAGGCAAGGGCAGGTAACCCGCTACCGCTACAACGCTCAAAACCAGTTGATCGAAGTGAATGTGGGAGGTGTGGCCACCCGCTACGCTTACGACGCACTGGGCAGGCGAATTTCCAAAAGCAGTGAACACAGCACCACCACCTTTTACTGGAATGGCGATGTGTTGCTGGGTGAAGTCAATGAACAGGTGATTGGCAACGCCGACCACAAATCGCCACGGCCCAGCCGCACCTATTTATTCGAACCCTTCAGCTTCACGCCACTGGCGCTGATTCAAAACGGTGAGGTGTTTCACTACCACACCGACCACATTGGCACACCGCGAGAAATCAGCAACGCCAATGCTGAAATAGTGTGGTCAAGCACCTTCAAAACCTACGGCGCACTGGCCGTGGCCCACGTGAACGAAGTAGCCAACCCGCTGCGCTTCCAAGGCCAATATTTCGACGAAGAAACAGGACTACACTACAACCGGCACCGTTACTACGACCCCAGCTGCGGCCAGTTCACCACCCAAGACCCGATCGGGTTGTTGGGTGGAATGAACGCCTACCAGTACGCACCGAACCCGCTGACATGGGTGGATCCGTGGGGGTTGAGTTGTAAGGAGTACGTCCACAGAAAAACTAGAATTGATAGCAAAGTTACAGAAATAGAACAACAGCCACTACCGCAGAGCGTAAAAGATAGCTTTGAGGATGGCGAATATCGCACTGTAGTCGCAAACGAGGATATTATTTTGTATCGCGCATATGGCGGTAATGCAAAAGCCTCTGGCGGTTTTGCTACTACGCTTCCAGTACAAAATAGAATTCAAGCGAAGCAGGATTTAGCGCTGCTACCTGAGTGGAAAAACTCTCGGACCAATGAAGCAGTAATTCGTATTCCAAAGGAAACAGTCCTGAATGTCGGTAAAGTTGCACCCCAGCGCACCGCTTCGGGCACCGTTCTTCAGGGGGGTGCAGATCAGGTTCTTTTGCCGCAAAATTGGCCCTCGGAGTGGATTATTGATTATTATCCAATAAGACCATAAATGTCATGAATATTTCAATTGTCATAAATC
Source organism: Limnobacter sp. (assembly GCA_964229025.1). Classification (GTDB taxonomy): domain Bacteria; phylum Pseudomonadota; class Gammaproteobacteria; order Burkholderiales; family Burkholderiaceae_B; genus Limnobacter. The sequence goes on from CAXRAE010000008.1 coordinate 172,530, forward strand.
AAATTGAGCAAGCCTTAGTTTTACTAAGGAAGCATCATGAATCATCTAGTTCATGGTTTGCTAAAACGATTGCCTTGTATGAAAAGGCTTTGCAAAGTCCGACAGATAAAAACTTTAAAGAATTACTAGGTTTGTCAAGGGCTTATTTAGAAACAGCAAGTGATTGGAGTCAAGATTTCTTTATTGAAACCGATAGAACAGAGCAATTGGTGAAAACTTACCTAAACGCTCGATGAAACCATAAACCCTAGCGCCTTCAGGCCACAGCCGGACCCGGGTAACAGGCTGTAGCGGCAAGGAAGACCGCGCTTTACATGCGACGCACTTGGCGGGCAGGTATGCAAGGAAAGTGAAAGCGCCGATGGCACCAAAGCCACCACCACCTTTTACTGGAATGGCGATGTGCTGTTGGGTGAATTCAATGAACAGGTGATTGGCAACGCCGACCACAAACCGCCACGGCCCAGTCGCACTTACTTGTTTGAGCCATTCAGCTTCACGCCACTGGCGCTGATTCAAAACGGTGAGGTGATTCACTACCACACCGACCACATTGGCACACCGCGAGAAATCAGCAACGCCAATGCTGAAATAGTGTGGTCAAGCACCTTCAAAACCTATGGCGCACTGGCGCTGGCCCACGTGAACGAAGTGGATAATCCACTGCGCTTTCAAGGGCAATATTTCGACGAAGAAACAGGGCTACACTACAACCGGCACCGGTATTACGACCCCAACTGCGGCCAGTTCACCACGCAAGACCCGATTGGGCTGTTGGGTGGAATGAATGCCTACCAGTACGCACCGAACCCGGTGACGTGGGTGGATCCGTGGGGGTTGAGTTGTAAAGAGTGGAAAGATCTCAACCCGGGGCTATCCACTTCGAGGCTTAATGAAATACTGGCTACCCCAAAAGGACAAAGGCCAGATCCTTCTACGTACCTATCAAAAACTATACTCGACGTCACAAGGCGTTTTTTGATTCGGGCGCGGCAAGGATTCAACCTTCTGCGCCAACTGGCACAATTGGCCGGACTGAGACATGGGTTTTTCCGAAATCTGTAGTGTCCGATGCAGTTTCGTCTGCTAATGGAGACCCAAGAAAACTTGAGTCTTTATTTGGGCTTGATGCAAGCTATTTAGGTACAGCGCCAGTATTGGTTGATATCCCAAATCCACAGAATGTGCGCATCCCGTCGGGCAATGAGTTTGGGGCGAACGGTTTCTGGCGACCTGGCGGTCTCACTTATCCAGGACGAATTCCAGAAGCCGTTATTGACCCAGTGCTGGAAGGCGAATATCTGGTATCTCCTGTATTCAAATAAATGGTGAAAGTATGACAGTGGTTTTTGAAGGTAATGGGGTGAAGTTGATAGAAAAGTCCGGAGGTTTTTACCTCAGGTATGATGCAGGCTCTCATCAGGTTGAAATTCGAGAGGATATGGTATCCAGGGATGAGGCTGAAAAAATAAAGTCTGGAGAAACGAAGTTAATCACTCAGGTTTTGATGAGAATTCAGACAGAGCTAATTAATTCAAGGATCGATCCGCATAAAAGTAATCTGAGTTCGGGAAGGCACCAGCTTTAAATTGTCAACAAATGGGCTGAATGATCAAGTTAGGATATTTCAGCAACTCAGGGCGGCTGATTTCGTATTTTCCGCTGACTACGAATGGTCGCCATCAGAATTATTTGAATTGTTTCGTGACCAAGGTTCGCTTTAGGGCAACTATATAAGGATTGTATGGATTGATAGCTCACGTAATACCTTGGGTATGCGCCCGCAATTGATGGGCGGGGGAAATCAAATTTATGTTCCAAAAGTTGACGCGGGGTTAATTAAGCCAAGTGTTCCATAAAGATTTTTTACTGTTGAAGCAGTGGTTGGCAGATGTTGGGTGCGTGGTTTTTTATTTGGAGAATCCGGTGCTTGGGCGGCCCGGCGATAATCAATATGAGTATTTGAATGCCGCATTGAAAGATGGTATCGGAATATTTGAATTCTCCGATGATTTAAGAATTGAAATATCTGGGCCGATCAAGCTTGATATTTCAGGGTCTTACATTGAGCTTCATTCAATTGAAATTCTTGGACTAAGTTGGCGTGGAAGCTTCGTTGAGTTGCGTCACACATCACTTCGCATAGATAAATAACCACGTGTACCGTCATAGTGTTTGTTACAGTTGCGAGTATTAAAGCGAACGCCGTAAGGAAAAGGTTTCCTCGCCGAAGCAGTTATCGAGCGTGGCCCACGCCAAGGGCAGGTAACCCGCTACCGCTACAACGCTCAAAACCAGTTGATCGAAGTGAATGTGGGAGGTGTGGCCATCCGCTACGCCCCCAGCAGCATTTATTTGCAAAGGGCGTTACCGTATTAACTACGAGCAAACCTCACCACAAAAAAGCGGACAAAACAAAAATGTTAGCGCATGGTTTAATTATAGGATATAGTTTTCTATAAATTAAACCATAGGCTAAAAGTGGAAAGTGTCGAACTCCTAACAGAATTGATTGCCGAGGGCAAAAAACAAGGGCTGACACAGTCCAAGTTGGCCACGGCCGCTGGTATTCACCCGGTCACCTTGTCCAAAGCGCTTAGCACCGGTCGCTACGAAATAGCCACGCTTCAGAGTTTATGCCGCGTTCTGAACATGAAAGTGATTCTTACTCGGAATAATGATATTTCAGAGGGATTGCGCAAGGGGGATCTGTTTTGAGCTGGAAAGATCGCTTTGCCGTCGTATGGACTCGCGCCTCGGGTGCGCCCGAAAAACTCGCAGACATGGTTCTCACAGAGACTGAACTGCGAGTGACCTTTAGCGACTCCGCAAGAAAAAACGGGACTCCAGGATTGAGCATGCTTCACGATATGGGCGGGGACTCCATTCTGGTCTACTCTAGAAATGGTTCGCGCGTATTGCCACCACAACTGCGAGCACTGTTGCCTCCAGATGTAGCCCTGAACCCCCAGCGCAGGATCCTGTTGGATCTCATGTTGACCAGCGGCCGATCAATCACCGGATTGCCAACAGAGCTGCAGCAGTGGGAGATGCTCGTATTTGCCGGCCGAAACGCAGTTGGTCACATCGATGTGTTTGAAAGCGACCGCGATGCCCAGCACTACTACGCGCAGAATGATGGATCCGTGCAACCAGCAGGTCGCTCGGCGCTCAGGGATCTTAAGCTGTGGGGCGCGTTTAGAAAGTATGTCGCCCAGAGCCTACCCAGCGTCGAGGAAGACCAACTCAAAGCGACCTTGGGACCCACGCCCGGTGTCGCAGGCTTCGTCCCCAAGATGTTGTGTACCATTGAGCTGGAATCGGACGGATCATGGGCAGGTAAAACCATCGGCAAGCCGGGGACCGGGGAGGGCGGTCGAGCTTCCGTTAGCGCCTTGGTCAAAATTGAGCAGAACAGTTACCCCGGGCTGCTACAGCTAGAGTCGCTGGCTTACGAGTACCATAGGAAAGCCGAGTTATTTGATGTCCCACGCACCTGGTTGCTGGAAACGACCGTCAATGAAGAGCCTCTGATTGCCTTGGCGTCCGAGCGCTTTGATCGGGATCACGATGTACCGCTTCCGCTGGAGAGTATGTACAGCATTTTGCACACCGGTAGCCCTACGAAGTACCTGTGCAACACAGACGGTTCAATCGAAAAAATCGGAGAAGTGCTCAACAAGCTGAGGTTCCCCTATGCTGAGGTAGAAAGGTTTTATGCCCAATTTGTGATGTCGCTTCTGACCGGCAACGGGGACCTGCATACCGACAACCTTGCAATTCTCACAGCTCCGGGCAAAAACGCAATGAAGCGTTATCGCCTCTCCCCCCTGTTTGACCCTGCACCTATGCGCGCATACCGAGGCCGTCACAGCCACAACGTGTTAAGTGCTTTGCCTTTTGGCGGTGGAGACCCCTCTGAAACGACCGGGTCAGCGACTCCTGTAGATCTGTTTGACAGGATTATGTCTGTAGCCAAGGCCATGGGTATCAAACACACCAAAGCGAAGTCATTGGTGATGCACCTTTACCAGGTAACCGAACCTTACCTTAACGACGCCATCAAGCTGCTTCGATCAATCCCGGCAGACAGAAGACCCAACAGCCTGGCACCCGATATCCAGGGGTTCGAGACCACGGTACAAGAGGTGCGCAGCGCCATTGCAAAAGGCTGGGCTGGGTGAATATCCCTTTTTTGAGCCTGATCAAAGTGGAATCGAAACCGTTTGAATACAGAAGGAAGTGAAGTGCGAAGATGGATTTTCGCCAGTGGCTGATGCGCCCTGGAAAGAGGAATATCGAGATGGTCCCTGCAAGGTGAAGCGAGAGGCCAAGTACGATGAGTTCAAGGAAGAAATCAAGTGCAAGTAGCCTGTGGTGCGACAGTGCGTTGTTGAAATACCAGGCTCTGCTGGAACTTTGATTCGAATTTCACCACCCACAAGAATCTTCGCTTGGTAAAGTTGCCCCCCGAATTTAGGGGCCTTCCGGCCTTCTGCAGAAAGCATTAACTTTAAAACCAACCATAAAAACTATTTCAAGCAATAAACTCGACACATAACAATAAAAACAATGTCAGCTCCCCTCCATTCGCTGGTTCTGTATGGCCTTTGTCATGCGTATGCTTTTGTGCAGAAGATACTGCACAAGCAGATTCTAATTTTCTCGCCAACTTTATGCCGTGCGGCGGTCGTTGCCTGTGCTTCGCTATTGACCATCAATGCGCAAGCTGCAACTCCTGCGCAGTTGGTTCAACAAGTCGCCCGACCGGGTGCGCTTCAAACAAGTTGGCATGAATTGTTGTTCTCCAGGCGTGGAGAAACACTGTTGTCCCCGCAGTTTCTGGAAGACAACCCGTTTTATCGCGCGAAGCTTGATCAGCCGGGTTGGGAGCTGGAGGAGCTTCGAACTGTGATCAACGAAGGTATTCACTCCCAAGGGGTCTGTGATTTCCCGGCGCGTCACAACTGGGTGCATCAACAATTGCATGGGAAAGCCATGCCGTTCCCGTCGCACTGCACAGCCTTGTCGAAGTGGATACACGATGGGCATGTGGCTTCAGTCGATTTGCTGTTTGTGTCTGGGTATTTGTCCAACCCCGCCAGTACCTTTGGTCACACACTGTTGAACTTTCGCACCGGCTTGGGCGAGCATCACCGGTCATTGGAAGATTCTTTGAACTATGGCGCGCTTGTGCCGCCGGGCGAGGGCGTAATGACCTACATTGCCCGTGGGTTGTTTGGTGGTTACGCGGCAGGCTTTAGTGACGGGGCGTATTCAGCCCACATGAACACGTATCAAGAAAAGGAGTTGCGCGCCATTTGGCGTTATCAACTCAACTTGACCGAGCAGCAAAAGCTGGAAGTGGTGTACCGCTCTGCAGAGCTGGTCACCCACAAGTTTGACTATTATTTTCTGAGCGAAAATTGCGCTTACGCCATGGGGTTGATGATCAACGCGGTGGCCGGGCACCCTTACCACATGCCAGATGACCCCACCTGGTTCGCACCCATCGAGCTCATTCACAAATTGGCCAATGCAAACAACTTGGTCACGGGGCTGCCGCTGGTCAAAACCATTGAATACACCCCGCCTGGGCAGGCTGTGTTGCAAAAGCGCTTTGAAGCATTAAGCGCGGGCGGGCAGGCTTTATATATCAATGCCACAAAACAACCTCACGCCGTGTTGCAGCGCGTTCGTGAGAACAACAACTTGCCACACGATGCTGACCACGCGCTAGATGCTGCATTGAGTTATTGGCAAACGCTCAACCTGGATTCCGGTGCTGATCAGTTCCTGTCTGAAAAAGAAGCCATTCTTAAAGCGAGGCTGTTTCTTCCCGCAGGCAAGGCATTCATTCCCGAACTTGCTCCCATTCAAAATTCAATTCCTCATCAGTCGCAACGAAGTGGTCAGTTCTCCCTCGGTCTTGCCGTCGATGAGGTGCGAAAAGAGCAATTCAAGTTGAAATGGTCCGCATTCGAGCAAAGCGACAACACACTGCACCCCTTGGGTGTGGGCCGGGAGCTTTCCGTCTTCCGATTCAAGGCGAGCCAATCCCGACAGAACAGCAGTATCGACGAGTTCACTGTGTTGTCGGTCAAGTCGGTTGGTGGGCCGGATGACACGGGGCTTTCTTACCTCGGTGGTTTGATGTCTTGGGCTGTGTCCGCTGGCGTGGCCCGAAGACTCGGTGAGCCTGACTACTTGCGCAAATTAGAGCAAGGTGGCATTCATGGACTCAAGCCTGTTTTTACTGGTGCGTTGGGTCTTTCTTACCCCAACCCAGACAACACCACAGTGGCTGCTTTGCTGCTGGAGCCTGAACTTGGCACAGGCGTTCATGCCGGTACCTTGGCTTACGTCGCCAGGTTGCAGTATCGGCCTGATCATCAATTTTCAAGCACGCTGAACCTGCGTTATCGGCATGCTTATGTCCCGGTTTCTGCAAGCGGTGCAGGCAACTTTCACGAAAGAATGCCTGTGCTTTTTGCTGAAAACATCTCGGTTTTCAAAATCAACAAAAGTTATGCAATGGAAATCGAGGCGAAATACTCCCAGGTCAATCACGGCTTGGGTGTCTACATCACTAAAACCTTCTGAGGGATTATCATGAATAAAATGATTGTTGCTGCGGCTGTTGCGTTGTCCACTTTGGCTCCTTTGCAGGCGCAAGCACAAGGGCGCGATGTTGGCCAAATTTACACTGAGTGTGGTTTGGGTGGCGCCATTGCGCCCACGTCTGATGTGGTTGCGGCCATTACCAACATCACTTTCGACTTGGGCACGACCGCGATTTCATCGAACCTGTCTTCACCAGAAACCTGTAACGGTGGCAAGGAAGTCAAAGCTGCTGCCTTGATTATCAATAACACAGTGGCTTTGGAAAATGAGGCGGCTGCGGGTCAAGGCGCAACTTTGGCTGCGTTGGAGGCCGTCAGTGGCTGTTCAACACGCAATTTACGCAGCGATTTGGCCGCAGCACCTGCTGGTCAAGCTCAAATGGAGCGCGCGCAGTTGATTTGGGACAGTGTGCAGGCCACTTGCCAAATGTAATTGAAGTTTAAGTTGGTGTAGTTTGGGCCCCAATCCGAAAGTGTTGGGGCTTTTCTTTTTCCGTCTCGCCGACCTGTTACACGTTTACTTGTAAACCCCAGCCGATAAAATGACATCGCCGGCCTTTAATACATACAGGCTCTTCTCTTCCACCTGTCCGGATTGCGGATTTTTGTACTTGTAATCCACCCAGCCCTCACCTTTGCCATTGGCAATTTCTACGCGTTCTTTTCTAAACAACTTACCATCCACATCGGGCAAGTCCAGCATCGATTTACCCAGCAGTTTCTGGTTGGTGGGGTGGGCCAAGTGGTTGCCTTGCGTATCCAGCACAATCAAATACAGTTCACCTTTGTACCACTTATCGCTTTTGGCATTCACCTCTTGAATCACCTGGTCTTTCTTGCCGGTTGTTACTTCCGCTGCGGCTTGTTTCACAAAGGCCACGGTTTCATCTTTTGGAGACGCGTTGGCGGCTGCGCTTAAGCCGATGGACAGTGCTGCAAGGGTGCAAAACAGTTTTCTCATGTCAAAGCTCCTGTTGAATATTTTTCATAACTTGAACCGCTTTACCTGGTCCGACATCGTGATGGATGCCGAGCCGAGTTCTTGTACAAGACAATCTGACTCGCTCACCAGGGACTCGGTTTGCTCGATCATTCTTGCGATGTTCCCAATTTTTGCCGCCATGTTCTGGCAAGCCACTGATTGCTCTGCAATTGACTGACCAATGCGCTCGGCACTGACATGGGTGTGTTGAACATTGCCCGCCATGTTCTGGATCACTGCGTGTAACTCTCTGAGTTTGTGAATGGAATCGCTCACAGCATCCATACCTTTCCGCAGGGCGTCTGATACTTCTGAGGACTCTTGCTGAATGCCACCCGACACGGTTGCAATGGATTGAACCGCCTTGGTGGATCGCTCAGACAAATGCCGCACCTCTTCGGCAACCACTGCAAACCCGCGACCCAACTCGCCCGCTCTCGCCGCTTCTATCGAGGCGTTCAGAGCCAGTAAATTGGTTTGGTCTGCCAACTCCTGCAAGGTGTGCGTCATGTCGGAGATACTCAGCGCATTGTCCATGAACGAGGCAACACGTTCTTGCATGCTTGCAAAGCTGGCCTGCAGTTGCATCAAAGCCTGGTCCAATACATTTGCCGCTAATTCACTTTCACTCAAACGGGCGTTGCATTGTGAGGTTTGCTCGCGCAGGTTCGTGGTGCTGTCCGAGATGGATGAGATACTCGCCGTGAAGTCTTCAACCGTGGTCGACACTGACTGGGACGACTCACTCTGTTTGTGGCTATTGTTTAGCAAGCGTTCAAGCAACCCTTGCATGTCCTGACACGCGTCTTTCACGACCGAAGAAGAATTGGTCACTCCCATGACCAAGCCCCGCAAGTTTGAACTTACAGTGCCCAATTGGGACAAAATCTGCGACACCTCATCACCTGCATGGTGTGTGGAAGGCACAGCATCTAAGTGACCCCGCCCCAGCAAATTCAATGCATCGGAGATTTTGGAAATGGATTTGAGAATGCTTTTTCGCAGCAGAACCACCAAGCCTGCCGCCAGTGCCATCGCCATCAAGATCACCCCCACCATGCGCTGCTGTGATTGTTCAAAGACCGCCTCAGCCCGCAAACTGGCTTGCCCGCCCAAAGCCTGCTGTATGCTCACCTGCTCTTTGGACAATGCTGCAATTGAATCGTAGATGGTTTCCGTTTTGCGCAAATAGACGGTCGCCATGCTGGGGTCCACCGAGGCAAATTCCAACGTTTGCCCCACGGTTTGCCGGTAAGCGGTCATTTGTCGTAACAGGTTTTCAATCCCCTCAACGCCCTTGGGGTGTCCGGCCTCGTGCTGAACCTGTGCCTTCATGGTGCTGGTCACCGCTTCCATTTCTTTTGTCATGCCTGCCTCAATAGCGGCCAGTGTGGTTTCAGAGGCATTGGACAAGGCGTTGTTGATGTACCGGGACAGGTTGTACTGCACCGATAGCAATTGCCGATCGATTGAGGAAGCGGTTTGGTAATGTGGAAAACGAACGTCGTAGGCTTCTTTTACGAGGCCTCGCATGGTTGAAAGCGACCAGTGTGACAAAGCCCCAACCACCAACAGCAGCAGAATCATCGCCAGTGGTGGCAACAGCAATTTGCCACCAATACCCAACACGGGCCAAGCTGGGGTACGACGTGTTTTCATGGTGCCGCCTTTTTCTTGATCAGGTTTAAGTACCTTACAAGCAGCGGGCGGCTTTAAATATCACTCGTGGTGGTGAGTTGAACTCGCCAAATGAGCGTATTTCACTAGCGATTCAATATTCTGACAGGAAGTGAAGCTTTTCTTATTCCACCGAAAAACTCGACCCACAGCCGCATGTGCTGGTGGCTTGCGGGTTTTTAAATACGAAGCGCGAGGCCAGTGTGTGCGCTTCGTAATCAATGGTGGTGCCTTCCAGATAGGGGGCACTCATGGGGTCGACGAACAGGTGAATATAGGGGTTCACTTCGATGCGAATGTCGTCATCGTCCAGTTCCTTGGCCAGGTCAATTTTGTATTCAAAACCGGAACAGCCCCCGCCCTGCACATACAGGCGTATGCGCGCGGGTTGGTGCATGTTGTCTCGAAGGTCGAGAATTCGCTCTTGAGCCGAGTCGCTCAAGGTGATGTTGCAGGTGGGGGTGGCCGTGTCTGTGGTCATGTTCAAACTAGGTTGGTTCCGGCCTTTTCGGTTTCGCAGCTGGATATCAACCAGCTGCCGTCGGGCCGCTTTTGCAGCACATAGTACACGTTCCACAGTGTTTTTTGCTGGTCCACCATTTGCAGGGTGTGCAGGGCGCTGCTGCCGTCGGTCTCGAAGCTGACAAAGCGCACCGAGGCCGGGCGGTACACCACATCGTAACCCTCCATGACCATTTTCATGAAGTTCTCGGCGCTGCCGAACATGGTTTGAATATTGGGGGTGGCGTAGGAAAAGGCTTTTGCGCTGTCGCTTTGCTGAAACGCTTCCAGCTGGGCTTCAATCACGGCTCGGGTTTGGGCTTGGTCCAGATTGGCATCGGCGTTGGCCGCGCTGGTGGTGAAGGCTGCCGCCAGGCCTGCGGCAAAAATGATCAACCAAAGCTTCCAGATTTTTTGCCTGAAACTGTTTTCTTTGTTCAGGGCTTGTTTAACTCTGGCAATGCTTTGTAGTGGGTCGGGCATCGCGGTGAACCTCATACAACTTTTAACGCTTCTGAGTGTGCCATGCACTTGCCCAGTGAACAAGATCTAATTCATCAAAAGGAAACACAAATTGTTCTCAAGGCTTTGTCCAAGCTTTGTAGAAGCGGCCTTCGATTTGACATTTTTTTGCAATATTTCGGCAATCGGCGCGTCACAAATTGTGGCGATACTCCGTCAGGTTTTAACTGGAGGTCGAAATGTCGAACATGTCCCAAAAAGAGCTGGCGGTGTTGTCCAGCCCAACATTTGAAGAAATCATCAATAAACACTTGGAAAATCCCTCACGCCGCCACATCCTGAAAGGCAGCATGGGCGTGGCCGCTTTGGGCTTTTTGGGCCTGGCTGGGTGCACCAGCGACGGTGGCACAGCCTTGGGCAGTGTCAACCCCAGCTCCACGCAGTTGAATGCGGTGGGCTTTAGCTCCACACCGCTTAGCCTGGCCGATTCCGTGCAAGTGGCGCCTGGCTACCAGTTTCAAGTGCTTTACAAGCTGGGCGACCCCATTGTCAATGGCGTGGCCGCTTACCGCAACGATGGTACCGACGCTGCCAACAACCCACAGGAATTCCAGTTCCGCGCGGGCGATCACCACGACGGCATGTACTTCTTTGGCCTAGGTTCAAACAACACCTGGGATCCGCAGGTCAGTGACCGTGGTTTGCTGGTGATCAACCACGAAGCCATTACCCCTTTGTTTTTGCACGCCAATGGCCCCACCACCACCGCGGGCGCGCGCGATGCCAACGAAGCACTGAAGGAAATGTACATTCACGGTGTGTCAGTCATTGAAGTGCGCCGTGGCAGCAACGGCCAGTTCAGCGTGGTTCAAAACAGCCTGTTCAACCGCCGCATTCACACCTTCACCGACATGGAAATCAGCGGCCCACTGCGCGGCGCCGATGCCATGAAAACCAAGTTCTCACCCAACGGCACCCGCACACGCGGCACGATCAACAACTGCGCCAGTGGCTATACGCCATGGGGCACCTACCTGGCCTGTGAAGAAAACTGGGCTGGCTACTTCGGTAACAGCAACAACACGGGCCGAAGCAGCAACGACCAGGCCTCCATGCGTCGCTATGGTGTTCGCACCAGCGGCAATGGCCGAGAGGGCTGGAACAGCGCCATTGAAACAGGCCAGGTTGGTGAGCCGTTTAGCCGCTGGAATGCGGGCATCGTGGGCGCCACCGCCGCTGACGATTATCGCAACGCACCGTTCACCTACGGTTACAACGTGGAAATTGATCCTTTCCGCCCCAACACCACGCCCAAGAAGCGCACTGCCATGGGCCGTTTCGCGCATGAAGGCGCTTGGGTTGGCCCTGTAGAAGCCGGCAAGCCAGTGGTGTTCTACATGGGTTGCGATTCGCGTTACGAATACATCTACAAGTTTGTATCCACAGCCAACTGGGACCCCGCCGACATGATGGGTGGCCTGCAGGCTGGCGACAAGTACCTGGATTTCGGCAAGTTGTACGTGGCCCGCTTTGATGCGAACTTCAATGGTGAGTGGTTGGACCTGGCCACTGTGGCCAACGGCACCACAGTAAGCACCGTGCGCGGCTCGGGCAGCCTGTCCACTGCCGCCATCAACTACACCGTGACCAGCGCCAATGAGCAATACCTCAACACCCGTTTGTTGGCCGACATCGTGGGCGGCACGCCCATGGACAGGCCAGAATGGGGCGCGGTGAACCCACGCAACGGCGAGGTCTACATGACCCTGACCAACAACACCAACCGCACCACAGCCGACCCGGCCAACCCGCGCGTTTACTTCGACACCGACACCAACAACGACGGTGTTGGGGACACAGGCACTCGCGGCAATGTGAACGGCCACGTCATTCGCTGGCGCGAAACTGGCAGCAACCCCGCAGCCACAACGTTCGCCTGGGATATCTACCTGTTTGGCGCGGAAACCGACGACCTCACCAACCCGAATGTGAACATTTCCGGCCTCACAGCCGAGAACGTGCTGTCCAGCCCCGATGGCCTGTGGTTCTCGCAAAAAACCGGCGTGCTGTACATTCAAACCGACGACGGTGCATTCACCGACACCTCCAACTGTATGTTGTTGGCTGCCGTGCCAGGCTCCGTTGGCGATGGTCGCGATGTCACAGTGAACAACAGCGCAGCGGGCGGCGGCACAGTCACCACACGCGTGGGTTCAACCGGCACGCTACGCCGCTTGTTGGTCGGGCCCATCGAAAGTGAAATCACTGGTTTGACTGAAAGCCCGGATGGCAAAGCGCTGTTCGTGAACATTCAGCACCCCGGCGAAGACACCAGTAACCTGACCAGCGCACCCACCAGCGCCTGGCCCTACACCTTGGCGGGTGGCGGGTTTGGCAACCCACCCTCTGGCACCGTGCCAGTGGTTGGTAACCGGCCACGCTCGGCCACCATCGTGATTACGCGCACTGATGGTGGTTTGGTCGGCCAGTGATGTTGGCCTGTAGTTGAAGTGACATTCACCCCGTGGCGCGTGTTGCACTGCGGGGTGAATCCGTTTTGAGGCCTCAGGGGTAACAATGATGTACCCCCATGCCGGAGCCATCGTGAAGTTGTTTCGTTTTATATCCGCTATTGCATGCCTGGCCCCCGGCGTGTTGGGTGCCTCCACTGAGGCGCCTCCCACTGAATTGCCGTTGCGCTGGGTGGTCAACCTGCCTCAAAGCGACGCAGTTGCCTTCCTTCAGCGTTTAAACACCCAGTTGGGTGTGCCAGTTGAACTGGTTCGGCCCATGCTGCAGCCCAATAGTTACCTGCTGGAAATCAAACAGGTTCCACTTTTGCGCGCCTTGCAAACCTACCAAGGTATGTCGAGCTGGATGAACGCCTTGCCCGGCGTGGCATTTGCCAGCCCAGACATTGAAATTCCCCACGCTGCCGTGCCCGCCCCCAACGACCCCGTGTACCAGGTCAACCAAACCCCTTACATGAACAGCAACGCTTACGCTTCGCTGAACATGCAGGGTGTGTGGGACCAAACACGTGGCAACAGTGGCGTGGTGTTGGCCGTGCTGGATTCTGGCGTGTTGTTCAATCACCCTGAATTGAAAGGGCGCCTGTTGCCCGGTTACGATTTCGTATCGCGCGCCTCGCCGCCCACCGGCACGGCCGAGGCGGGCAGTGTGTCCACCACCGGTTCGAATGACGGCGATGGCCGCGACCCCGATCCGTCTGATCCCGGCGATGCGCCACCCCCTGGCTCTGCCTGCACCGACGGCTCCACCGACAGTTCCTTTCACGGCACGTCTGTGGCTTCTGTGGCGGCGGCCCAGTCCAACAACGGCAATTTGATGACCGGCATGGACTGGAATGCCAAAATTCTGCCCGTGCGTGTTTCAGGGCGCTGCGGCATTGCCACCAGCGCCGACATTGTGGATGCTTTTTATTGGGCCTCGGGTTCCGGTCGGGTTGACCCCACCATCGGCGTGAACCCCAACCCCGCACAAGTGATCAACCTCAGCTTTGCCACCAATGCGCCTATTTTTGGTGGTGGCTGTGGCGATGCTGGCGCGGCTTCTGTTCGAATGGCCATTGCCGACGCCCGCGCGCTCGGCGTGTCGGTGGTGATTTCCGCCGGCAACAATTCCGGTGGCTCGGTCCAGTTTCCTGCCAGTTGCCCCGGCGTTATTGCCGCGCTGGCCGCAGAAAACGACGGCCAACTGGCCGATTACAGCGCCAAAGGCAACAGTGGCAGTGCTTTGGTGCTGGCTGCGCCCGGCGATTCTCAAGCCCGGTACGTGGCCGCCAACAACAGCGGCACACCCACGGGCCAACCCGATCCGAACGGACACAATGCGGTGTTCATTCGTGGCACCAGCTTTTCTGCGCCAATGATCGCCGGTGCTGTGTCTTTGTTGAAGTCAATCGACCCGGGTTTGTCGCCCAGTGAAGTGGTTGATCTGCTACGTACCACCGCTTTGCCCTTTCCCGGCAATGCCAACACCTGTGCAGGCGGGCTGATTCGCTGTGGTTGCACCGCCACCAGTTGCGGCGCGGGCTTGCTCAACCCCTTGGGCGCTGTGAATGCGTTGCGCGCGAATAATCCCGGTTTGCCGGTGGCCAATGTACAAGAGTCGATTGTGCCCAACCGCGATGGCGGTTTCTCTGTCGATGGTGGTGCGTCAACCAACAGCGATGGTGCTGGCGACCGGCTGGTGTACTTGTGGCGGCAGGTGGCGGGCAACCCTTTGGTGTTGTCTGGCGTGAATAACCCGGCGGTGACTGTGTTGTCGGGCGCTGATCGCAATGTGGCCGAGCTTGCACTGACTGTGACCGACACACAAAGCAACCAAAGCAGCACCAGTTCGCTGCGTGTGGTCGCAAGCAATGCCAATGAGCGAACTTTTGGCCCGGTCGGCACCCCCCCCGCCGCGGGGGGTGGCCCCACCAGCCCGTCTGAAAACGGCGCTGGCGGTGGTGCTGGCGGTCAAGGTTCGCCTGCCGCCTCGGGCGGTGGCGGTGGTTTGGCGTTGGGTGGCTTGATGGGGTTGGCCCTTTTGCTGGGTGCTTGGCGCAGGGCGGTGCAACTGGGATAGAATTCTGGCTTGGGTGGTCTTATTGCTTCCACCACACCTCAATGATGTAAATTTACATGACCTCTCAAGCCGAAAGCACCTATTCAGTTCGTTGGGAATACGCCAGCGTGGCCGGCATATTGCTGATTTGGGCAACCATGTTGTCATTGAAAATTGGCGTGGGCCTCATCGCAGGCCTGGCCATCTTCGCGCTCACCCGTTTCACGCGGCGCGGCTTTCTCAAACTGCTTGCGCCCTACATTCAATCGCAGAAAACCCCTTTCATGCGCGGCCTGCTGGGCTGGCTGCCCACTTTCCTCACCACCCTGGTGGTGGCAACTGCCGTGTTTCTCATTGGTTTGGGTTTGAACGCAGGCGTGCGCACCGCCTTGCAAACCATCACCCAGCAGGGCCCACAACTGGTGCAGGAAGCCTTGGTGAACTTGAACAGCATCACCACCAGCCTGCCCGACAACATTCGTGAACACATTCCCGGCAAACCCAGCGATTTGTTCAAGATGATCACCAAAGATGAAGGCGACGTCATGGGCTATGTGCGCAGCTTCAGCGGCGCCAGCCTTGCCATTTTTCTGCAACTGGTGTTCGCGCTTATTCTTGGGGTGTCTGCCGCATTGATGACCACCTCGGTTCGCACCCACAACGCCGCCGAAAAGCCACTGGGCCACGCCTGGCTCAACACACTTGAAAACTACGTGCGCTGCTTCACCTTGCTAATGGGCGCGCAGGTGTACGTCAGCATCTGGAACACCTTCTGCACGGCCGTGTTTGTGTATGGCGTTTTACCGGCATTCGATGTGGTGCTGCCCTTTCGGGAACTGCTGCTGATGTTCACCGCCGTGGCCAGCCTGATCCCGGCTGCCGGCAATGTCATGGCCAACACCCTCATTTTGGTGCTCACCATCCGCTTTGGCGTGTTTGTGGCCCTGGGCTCGGTGGTGTACCTGTTTGTCATTCACAAACTGGAATACTTCATCAACGGTTTCATCATCGGGCGCAACGTGCGCGCCAGCGTGCCCGAAATGCTGATCGCCATTATTTTGGGCGAAGTCATGTTCGGCCTGCCCGGGCTGATCACCGCACCTGTTACCTATGCGTTTGTGAAAATGCACTGGCAAAAGTGGGGGTGGGTTTGAGTTTTCTTGCGAAAATTCAACCTTTCCATGTGCTGGCTTTCGCTGCGTTTTTTTTGCCGCTGAAGCCAGCCCCGGTGAATGTATTTTTGCTTGTCGCAGTCGTTTGGCTCCTTGCTAGCCGTGAAGGTCGCGCTCGGGTGCGTGAATGCATCAAGCACCCAATCACGATTACCCTGTTGCTGCTATTGGCCTGGTTGTTGGTCACGCTCGGTTTTGAAACCAGCAACGTCGATCAGGCTCGGGATTATTTAAGCAAATACTTGCGCTTGCTTCTCATTCCCGTGTTGGCCGCCTGCTTTGTGCAGCCACGCAGCGTACCCGTGGTCGCCTGGGCGTTTTGCCTGGGTGTGCTGGTCAGTGTATTGGGTAGTTTCCTGGTGTACTTCGGCGTGTTTGCGTGGCCAAGTGGGTCTGAATCGCCTTTGCTTTTCAAACTGCACATCACGCACAATTTCTTCATTGCGCTGGCCGTTGGTTACGCAGGCCATTGGTTTTACAACCATGAGTCGAGAACCACCCCCGCAGTGAAGGTTGCGGTCTTGTTGTTGTCCTTGCTGTGCCTGTACAACTTCTTCTTCATGGTTGAAGGCCGCTCAGGCTGGGTTGCGCTGGCTACATTGCCTTTGACTGTTGCTTTTATGAAATATCGCTGGGTTGGTATGTTGGTCGCCGGGGCGTTGGTTGTGGTGTTGTCGCTGTTGCTTTATTCGTCGGTTGATTTGGTCAGTACCCGGGTCGACGCTTTGTGGCTTGAAGTTCAGCAGTGGCTTCAAGGTGAATCGATTGCCAAAGACACCAGCAACGGCCGCAGGCTTAGTTTCTGGCTGCATTCCATTCAGGCCTTTCTCGCTGCCCCTTGGGTTGGTTATGGCATGGGTGGCTTTGAAAATGCGGTTCAGCCCTATGTTTCACAAGCGGGCTTTTTCCTGTTCAACAACCCACACAACCAATACCTGTTGTTCGCAGTGCAAGGCGGCGTGGTTGCCTTGTTGCTTTACGCCTTGTTCATCGCGGCGCTGCTTCGCTACGCGCCACGACCTCAAGGTTTGCTCATTGGTGTGGTGCTCGCCTATACCTTGTTGAATGTGTTGAACTCATTTCATTACGACTTCGCAGAAGGCATTTTTTTCATTGTCGCGGTTGCGGCTTTGGCTTATCCAAAGCAAAACCAGCTATCGGCAGGCGCAACGCCATGAATTCCAGCAAGCACCCTGGGCATGGCAGAACCGTCATCCTGACGCAATGGTTTCCACCCGAACACGCGCCCATTGGCTACATGCTCAAAGAGCTGGCTCAATATCTGGCTGACCACGGGCAGTCCGTTGAAGTGGTCACCGGTTTTCCAAACCACCCAAGTGGCAAGGTGCAAGCCCCGTATGTGAAGCGCCGTGTTCTACGCGAACAGTTGGGCAAGGTGAACGTCACCCGCCTGTGGCTTTTTACGTCGGAATCCAGAACATTTTTGTCCCGGGCGCTGAATTTCCTAAGCTTTGTACTCAGCAGTTTTTTCTACCTGCTGACCTGCCCAAAACCCGCCTTGGTGTTTGCTGTGCTGCAGCCATTGCCTTTGGGGGCCACCTTGGTGCTCCTCGCAAAAATTCGCGGCTTCAAGCTGGTGTTCAATGTTCAGGATCTGCACCCAGATGTGCTGGTCGATCTTGGTTTGTTGAAAAACCCGATGGTCATTGGTGCCCTTCGTTCAATCGAAAAAACCGCATACTGCAAAGCCGATGGGCTGGCTGTCATTTGTGAAGGGTTTAAAGAGCACGCCTGCCATCGTGGCGCGCCCGCGCATGGTGTTCAGGTTATTCCCAACTGGATCGACATGGACGAAATCAGGCCTGTGCCCGGGCAGGGTGAATCAATTCGGAACATGGCCAATATTCCTCGTGGTGCCAAGGTGCTGTTGTACGCAGGCACCATTGGGCATGTGTCAGGGGCACAAGTGGTATTGCAGGCTGCTCAACTGGCCACGCAGCGCACCGATGTGTATTGGTTGTTCGTCGGCGAAGGTCCCTTGTTGCCCGCTTTGAAGAACATGGCGCAAGGCTTGCCGCAGGTGCGGTTTTTGCCTTTTCAGCCCCGGTCTTTGTTGCTGGATGTTCAAAACTGCGCCACCGTGTCGCTGGTCAGTTTGTTGCCGGGCAAGGGGCTTTATTCAGTTCCTAGCAAGGTACTGGGTTACATGGCCGCAGCCAGGCCCGTTGTGGCCAGTGTTGACCTGAACAGTGAAACAGGTCGCCTGGTGCAGCGCGCACAGGGCGGCGTGGTGGTGCCGCCTGCCCAGCCCCAAGCACTGTGGTCTGCCATTGAGGCACTGTTGTCCAATGAGGCGCAGCAAACGCACATGGGCAGCCAGGGGCGCGCTTATCTTGAAAATGGCTATTCCCGCCAACAAGTGTGCGCGCGGTACCTCGAATTTTTTAATCAGATCCAAGGCGTCGATTCAACCACATGAATTCAACGTATTTAGTCAGGCCAGCCACCGTGGGTGATTTGCCCCAAATCGTGCAGGCGCACATCGCCGCTTTCCCCGGGTTCTTCCTCACCTTGATGGGGCCACGTTTTTTGCGCCTGCTGTATCAAGGTTTCATGTCGCACCCCAGTGGTATTTGCCTTGTGGCCTGCCCGGTACACAAACCCTCGGAAGTGCAAGGCTTCGTGGCAGGTACCCTGGCTCCCCAAGGTTTTTTCAGGCAGCTTCTTCAAAGCCAATGGCAGAAATTCCTGTTGGCCTCGTTGTGGCCCTTGTTGCGGCACCCTGGCCTGGTGCTGGTCAAATTGTGGTCAGCCTTGTTTTATCGGGGTGAAACCTTGCCTGATCAACCCCACTCGGCGTTGTTGAGTAGCCTGGGCGTATGCCCCAGCATGCAGGGCACCGGGCTGGGCCGCCAACTGGTGCTCGAGTTTCTGAAGCACGCCAAGGTGGCAGGTGCGCCGTCTGTTTACCTCACCACCGACCAGGCAGGCAATGACAAGGCCAATCGCTTTTACACTGGCCTGGGTTTTCAACCGGCTGGCAGTTGCAAGCGCCCCGGTAACCGTATACTGAACCGCTATTTCATTGAATTGACATCATGACCCAGCAACCATTTTTACCTTTTGCCTTGCCCGAAATTGGCGAAGAAGAAATTCAGGAAGTGGTCGATTGCCTGCGTTCAGGGTGGTTAACCACCGGCCCCAAAACGCGTCAATTTGAATCTGCTTTTGAGGCCATGCTCAACGCCGAGCCCACAGGGCTTGAACCGGTTCAGGCCATCGCCGTGAATTCCGCCACCGCTGGTTTGCATCTGGCGCTGGAAGCCTTGGGCATTGGCCCTGGGGATGAAGTCATTGTGCCCACCCACACATTCACAGCCACAGCCGAGGTGGTGCGCTACATGGGCGCCGATCCAGTCTTTGTGGATGTAGTGCCTGGCACCCTGAATATCGACGTGGATGCAGTGCGCAAAGCCATCACCACCAAAACCAAAGCTGTCATGCCTGTTCATTTTGCCGGGCTTGCTGCAAACATGGGCGAGTTGATTGCACTGGCCAAACAACACCAGCTGAAAGTGGTCGAAGACGCTGCCCACGCCTTGCCCACCCGGGTTGACGGCACGTTGGTGGGCAATTTGGACACCGACATCACGGTGTTCAGTTTTTACGCCAACAAAACCATCACCACCGGCGAAGGTGGCATGCTTGTTTCCCGGAACCCGGCCATCATATCGCGTGTGAAAACCATGCGCCTGCACGGGATCAACCGCGATGTGTTCGATCGGTTCACATCCAAGGCACCCAGCTGGTACTACGAAGTGGTGGCTCCCGGTTTTAAATACAACCTCACCGACATCGCCTCGGCACTGGGCTTGCATCAGCTAAAAAAGGCCGAAACCTTTCGCCAAAAACGTGAAGCAATCGCTCAACATTACAACGCTGCATTTGCCGACCTGCCTGTGTCACTTCCACAAGGCCCGCAAGCCAATGGCCAGCATTCATGGCACTTGTACATTGTGCGCTTAAGCGAACACGCGCCCTGTAACCGCGATGAATTCATCGATGCGCTGTATCAACAGGGCATCGGTTGCAGCGTGCATTACATTCCATTGCACCTGCACCCTTACTGGCGAGACAACTACCAACTCACGCCAGAACAATTTCCCAACAGCCAGAAAGCTTACGAACGCATGGTCTCACTACCCCTGTACTCGAAGATGACCCAAGCAGAGGTGGATCGCGTGGTGTCGGCTGTTCGCTTGGCGCTGGGTTGAAACAACATGCAAGCAGTCAAACACCCATGAAGCAGTTCACAAAGCGCATTTTTGATGTTGTGTTCAGTGCTTTGGGGCTGTTGTTCCTAAGCCCCGTGTTGTTGTTAATCGCCGTGCTCATCAAACGCGATTCCAGTGGCCCCGTGTTTTACAGGCAAGAACGGATCGGTTTGCAAGGCCAACCTTTTCGTATTCACAAATTTCGCACCATGACAGTGGCGCAGCCAGGCGATGCCATGCAAATCACGGTTGGAAACGATGCCCGCATCACCCGCATCGGCGGCTTCTTGCGGCGCTACAAAATCGATGAACTTGCGCAGCTCATCGATGTGTTTCAGGGCAGCATGAGCCTGGTCGGCCCGCGGCCTGAAGTGCCCAAATACGTGGCGCAATACCCCGAGCAGATCAAAGCCATTGTGCTTTCAGTGCGCCCGGGCATCACCGACCTGGCCAGTATCGAATACCGCAGCGAAAGCGAATTGCTTGCACAAAGCGACAACCCCGAAAAAACCTATGTTGAAGAAATTATGCCGGCCAAGCTCGCCTACTGCGTGAAATATGTACAGCAGCAAAGCCTTTGGCTTGATATTCAAATCATCATGCGGACTTTTCTGGCGGTGTTGAAATAGCACCAGGGTTGCGTTTGTCAGCCAGTGCATCAAAGGTTTCATGTTCGGGTTGATAGCCATCCACCAAGCGGCGCAACAGGTTTTTCAGTTCCGGCACATTGCGCGTTTCAAGTATGTCCCTTAATGCTTTCACTTCTTGCTCTAGTTCAGCATTGCTGATGCAACTTTCATTGGCTTTCATGATGCGTGGGTGCTCGGTTGGTTTGGGGTCATTGCCAATTAACAGTTCTTCGTACAGCTTTTCACCGGGGCGCAAGCCGGTGATCTTGATTTCAATGTCGCCTTCCTCGCTGCCGGGTTCTTTCACGGTGTAGCCAGCCAGTGCAATCATGCGTTTGGCCAAGTCGACAATGCGAATCGGCTCACCCATGTTCAGCACAAACACCTCGCCGCCCTTGGCCATTGCACCGGCTTGAATCACCAGTTGCGCCGCTTCCGGTATGGTCATGAAAAACCGGGTCACTTCTGGGTCGGTTATGGTTACCGGGCCCAATTTGGAAATTTGCTGGCGAAACAAAGGCACCACGGAGCCGCTAGAGCCCAGCACATTGCCAAACCTCACCATGCTGTAGCGGGTGCGTACACCGGGCTCAGTGGCCAGGGCCTGAAGTGCCAGCTCGGCAAGGCGTTTACTCGCCCCCATGATGTTGGTTGGGCGCACGGCTTTGTCCGTGCTGATCAACACAAAATCATCCACCCCCGCTTCATTGGCCACCTGCGCACAAATCCGTGTGCCGAAGAAGTTGTTTCTAACTCCCTCAAAGGGATTCAATTCCACCAAGGGCACGTGCTTGTAAGCGGCCGCATGGTACACCGTGTTCGGCTTGACTGCATTGAACACTTCAAGCAGCCGCTTGGCATCCCGCACATCGCCCAGCACGGGGGATAACTCCACCTCGTGATAAAAAGCATTCACCTTTTGTTGCAACTCGTGGTGCAGGGCGTACAGGGCAAATTCATTGTTCTCAAACAACACCAAGCGGGCAGGGCGCGTGGTTAAAATTTGCCTGCACAACTCCGAACCAATGCTGCCCCCAGCGCCGGTCACCAGCACCACCTTGTTGTGGTTTTTCAGGTTCAGCATGTCGACATTCGGCGGAATGTGCTCGCGCCCAAGCAGGTCGTCAATGTCGAGTTCCCGAATGGAAGAATGCTGGCTATCCAATGTTAAGCCCGCGGTTTGAATGTGCACCGGCAAGCCCTTGCACTCTTCAATGATTTGCTTGCGTGCGCCTTGCCCACCACTGCCCAGCGCAATCACCAGGTCGGACACCTCGTAATTCTCAACCACGCTGCGCAACTGGTCCATTGCAAACACCCGGTGGCCGGCCATGTTGCGGCCGGTGAGTTGGGCGTCGTTGCTGACAAAACCAATTTGAATGTACTCTGGCGAGGTTTTCAATGCATTGGATAATTGCAAGGCCTCGTCGCCAGCACCCACAATCAAAAGGCGGCGGCGCAACACCCGCAGGCGGGGGTCAATGGTGCTGGAAAGCAGCCAAAAGCGGGCGAACATGCGCACACCCACAATGAAGGCACTCAAAATAAAGGGCTGTAGAATGCCAATTGAGCGGGGGTTGGGCGCAATGTAAAACAGCAGCACCACCGCGGTGTAAATGGTGGCATACACGGCCACAGCCTTCACAATCTGTTTGATGGCGGCCAGGTCAGTGAAACGGAAAATGGCGCGGTACAGCCCGAAATGAATGAAGATGGGCAAAGCCAACAGCGGCCCGAACCAGTACGGAATCCATTCATTGCCCTGTGGCACATGCATGCCATCAATGCGCAGGCTAAACGCCAGCCAAGTGGCCAAAACGCCCAGTGCGATGTCCACTGACATCACAACAAGCTGTTTAAGCCAACGGGGTAGGCCGATTAATCGTTCTGTATTCAAGGCAAACCTGGTTCGCGGTGTGTTCAGTGTGCTTCGATGATAAAGCACTTCTGCGCCAGTAATGTATGTGTAGAGCAAGCTCTGCAAGCTGGAAGCCGGGCTTGGGGGTTTAGCCTGTAAAATCCGCTATGCCATTCAATTCAAGTGAACCATTCATGACAACCACGAACGCGGTGCTGATGCTGGTTTTTAACCGGCCCGATGTCACTGAGCAGGTATTCAATGCAATACGAGAGGCAAAGCCCCCTCGTTTGTATGTGGCTGCTGATGGGCCCCGGCCCGGTCGCGCCGATGATGTGCTCAACACCGAGCAGGTGCGAAGGGTGTTCGATCAAATCGACTGGCCTTGTGAACTGGTCACCCGGTTTCAAACCGAAAACCTGGGTTGTCGTGATGCCGTGGCCAGCGCCATCACCTGGTTTTTCCAGCACGAAGAGCAGGGCATTGTGATTGAAGACGACGTGTTGCCAACACCCGCCTTTTTCCAGTTCTGCGACACCATGCTTGAACGCTACAAGCATGACGAACGTGTTTTCTCGGTCGTCGGTAACAACCTTGTGCAGCCGTGGTACCAAAGCGAGCAACCTTACTTTTTCTCAAATGTTTTTTTTGTGTGGGGGTGGGCCTCATGGCGGCGCGCATGGGCACACTATGATGTGAATATGGGGTCATGGCCAAACGCCCAACGCAATCTGGATTCCCTTCCTTTCATGCCGGCCCCTGGTTTGCACCGCAGGTATTGGCGGCTTGTGTTCGACCTCACTTACCGGCAACAAATTGCCACTTGTTGGGATCACCAGTGGACCTACACCCATTGGGCACAAGGGGCCCTGGCTGTTACACCAGCACACAACCTCATTAAAAACATCGGCTTCGGTATGGAGGCCACCCACACCTCGGTGAAAGATCCTGTTTACATCAAACGCCTGGCAGTCAATCCGAACTATCGTGTCGACCCGCGCGCTGCAACCGATGCGCCACAGCCAATTCCCAACCCGCACTACTATCAGGCCATGTCGACCATTGTGTTGGATATTTCCTTGCCAACCTTGTTGCGCTTAAGCCTTCGGCGCTGGCCAGCGTTGTTCAGCGCATTGAAATCCTTGTCCAACCGGGTTCGCGCCTTTCAACGGAACCACTAACCATGAACAACTCGCCTGTTTTGGTTTCAATTGTCATGCCCACCTGGAACAGCATGCGCTATCTCGAAGACAGCCTGTTCAGCCTGTTTGGTCAAACACATACACATTTCGAGTTGCTGGTTTGTGATGGGGGGTCAACGGATGGCACGCTTGAACACCTGGAATCACTCAATGACCCACGAATCAAAATTGTTTCGCGACAAGATACAGGCTTGGCCAACTCATTGAACATCGGTTTTTCTCATGCGCAGGGTGATGTGTATTGCTGGTTGAATTCTGATGATGTCTACCTGCGCAAAGATGCCTTGGCAAATGCAGCCAGTGCGGTGGGTATTCACGGCGCAGGCTTTGCTGCGGGCGGCGCGGCCATGCTCTCCGAGGATGGGCAAGTTCAACGGTTATTGCTGCCATGGCTCACCAAGCCACCTTTTTCTTACCGAGGGTATTCGAATTTTTTCACAGGTGGTTTTTTCTTCAATGCCTCTAACTGGAAGCGATTCGCAGGCTTTAGTGAAAAGTACAAGTTTGCGTTTGAATATGAGCTGGTTGATTTTTTAATGCGCCAGGGCCAACCTCACCGCCTGCTCGCCGGTTTGCCAGTGGCGGGGTTCAGGCTTCGTCCCGATTCTGTCAGTGGAGCAAACACACTGGCCTTGTTCAACGAGAGAAGTCAAATATTCGGTCACTCGGTCTACGACAATGCGCCCTTGGGTGACCAACTGGTGCGGTTGTACTCCTATGTCGCCGGTGGCGACCTGCTTCGTTTCATTCGTTATTCACGGCTGAACAAGCGCTTGCCCACCCATTGGCGCAACCTGTATGCGCAATAAGTTGAAGCTTCCCAGCCTTCAAAATCGTCCGAACCTTTTGCGGGCTGTCCAGAACATGGGCTGGCTGCTGTTCGATAAACTGTTCAGGCTAGGCGCCTCTTTCATCGTTACCCTTTGGCTTGCCAGGTACCTCGCCCCCGAACTTTTCGGGGTGTACAACTATGCAATTGCTTTGGTGGCCTTGTTGTCGGTGCTGGCCTCACTGGGCTTGAACACCCTGATTGTGCAGCGTCTTGTGCAGTTTCCGCAGGCAAAGCTTCAAACATTGGGCGCCTCTTTTGTCATTCAATTGCTTGGCGGCGTTGTTGCCTTTGTCGTGGGGCTGTTGTTGGCATGGGGTTTAAGTTCTGGCAATTCACAGGTGTTCTGGGCTGTGGCTGTTTTGTCCGCCAGCAACCTGTTTCGTTTTTCAGATGTGGTGCGCGCTTACTTCGAGGCCGAGGTGCGTTCAAAGCACCTTGTTATCACTGAAAACCTCGTGTTTGTTTTTGTCTTGCTTGCTCGCGTGCTGATGATTTTGCAAGGCGCGCATTTGCTTGGCTTTGTTTTCTTGCTGGTGCTCGAGGCCGCGCTTACAGCGCTTGCTTTTGTGTGCTTGCTGGGGCGTCGAATAAAACTCTCAGCGCTAACCTTTCCGGCTTCCAGCGTCAAAGCACTTTTTCACGCAACCTGGCCTTTGGCTTTGTCGAGTTTGGCCATCATGCTCTACATGCGCGTGGACCAAGTCATGTTGGGTGTTTTGATTGATCAGAACGCGGTCGGTGTGTATTCGGCAGCCGTTCGAATCAGTGAAATCTGGTATTTCTTGCCCACTGTCATAGTCAGTTCAGTGTTTCCCCGGATCATTCACAACATGTCGGCCAATGGTAACGACAGCTTCGAAGCCCGTTCCAATGTCGCACAAACGTTGGTTTTGTTGCTTTCCGCGCTTTCTCTGATGGCTTACCTGGTCGCAGCGTTGGTGTCTGTTTTTTCAGCCAGTATCATCGCTGTTTTATATGGCAGCCAATATGCCGCCTCTGCATCGGTGTTGCAGGTTCATGTGTGGTCTGCCGTGTTTGTCTTCTCGGGCGTTGTTGGCGCGCGTTGGCTGGTGGCTCAAGGCCTGCAACGTTTCCTGTTCGTGTCCACTGCTGTGGGGGCGTTATTGAATGTGGCGCTTAATTTTTACTTGATCCCGCTGTACGGGCCGCAAGGTGCAGCGTGGGCCACCTTGTTCGCGCAGCTCGGCTCGGCTTTGTTGATGAATGCTTGCCACCCTGTGGCAAGAGGTTTGTTCAAAATGCAGTGCAAGGGTTTGGTTTTGCTTCAGTTGGGCCGATTACTTCGTGCATGGGCACAGCGCTAAATTTGCTTAAATCAGCGCCTCATACACCTCCAGGGTGCGTCTTGCTGTGTGGGCCCAGCTGTATCGGGCGCTTTGTTCAAGCCCGGCGCTAATCAGTCTGGCTTTGTTTTGTTCATCAAACAAAACCCTTTGTATTGCTACCGCCAATTCCTCTTCATCGTGCGGGTTAAAGTACACGCAGGCATTTCCGAGTATTTCCGGTAGAACGCTGGCATGGCTTGCCACCACTGGGCAACCCAAGGCCATGGCCTCTAGCGGAGGAAATCCGAACCCTTCATACATCGATGGGCAAACAAACACATCGGCGCTTCGATAGCGCTGAATAAGCTGTGCATCGCTGCCTGATTCCTGTCGTTGGTGTTTTACCCCACATTGCTTGAACAAAGCCAGTTCCGCATCAGTGAATGGCCCACCTCCAAAAGCGACAATTTCAGTCTCTTCTCGCAATGCGCGGCTACTTCCCAGCGCCCGAATCAACACATTGAAGTTCTTGTATTTGTTTCGCGCGCCCACGTACAAAATGGTTGGGCGGCGTTCTTTGTCAAGGCTCGAATTATCCTGCACCGTGCCTTGGTTGCTCACTGGCAAAGTAAGTCCAATTCCATGGTGAATCACCACCACTTTGTCTTCATCCACATCCACGAATTTGAGCAAGTCTTTTTTTGTGTTTTCTGAAATACAAATGACCTTGTCGGCCAACAAGACAGCATCTCGCTTCAGCTGTTGAACTTTGTCTTTTGTCCGGAACTCGTCTGGAAACAATTCGTGGATCATGTCGTGCACAGTCACCACAACCGGTGCACCAAAATCATTGGCCTGTTGTGGTGAATAAAAGGTTTTGTGAACAACGGCTGGCCGCCACGCACGTATATCCCTGGCCCCTTTCCACTCGTTGTATTTCACACTCAGCCCCCCGAGTTTGGGCAGGTAGGCTTCCACCTTTCGCCCTTTGACCACAAGCGATCCACAGGTATCCAAAGTTTCATTCACATGGTAGGGGGAAAATGCAGCAACATCATGCCCAAGTTGCCTGAACTCCTCAGCGAGGCAGCAAAAATACCTTGAAATGCCCCCACGTTTTTGAAGGCAAAAAATTTCATGGTCAAAGGCGATTTTCATTGCGCATCATCTGAAAGTCTTGTTGGGTTTTGGGGGTTAACTTCAACTTCGCAATCAATCCCGCAAATCGCGAGAAACGGGTCAACCACTTCCAATGAAACGGTATGGGCTTTCTCGACAGCAAGTGAAGGGAACTTCCAAGTGAAACATGATGGCAATTGCTGTTGTGCGCCAGCCATGCCAGGCTTCGGGTATGAAAGAAACCAATGTGTTGGCCGTGCTCAGGGGCACGGTACCACCAGTTTTTATCCGGGCTTTGTTCGCCTGTATACAATTCGGTTGAAATCAGCACGTGGTCGGCCATTTGCAACAGGTTATCAAGTTCCTCTACTGGGTTTTCAAGGTGCTCAAACACCTCAAACGCCGTAACCAGGCTGTATCGTCCTTCACGATGTTCAAAGCCCTTGGCCAGCAGGTTTGCGCAGTGTTTGTCGCTCCAATAAGCATCTACACCAAGGTCGCGAAGTAAGCGAACCAGAATGCCGTAGCCCCCTGCATAATCCAGAACCCGACCGTTCAATTGCTTCAAGGCAAACAGTGTGGTCAGCACTCTGCGGGCATTGTCCAGGTTGCGGACCAAAATACCCGTGTCTGAATCATTGATCGCATCGCCATAGGCTTCGTCCAGCCAGTGTGGGGTTTGGGTTTCAAAGTAGTTGCACTCACTACACTGGTAGTAAGCCACATCATGGCTTAAAAGCTTTGCGTTATAAGCGTGCTGGGCAGAACCCCCACACAGGCGACATGGCATGGTTGGCGGTGCATCAGTCAACTTATTGTCCCCACATTTTCGTCAAAAGGCCCAGGCGGTAGCGGGCAGATGCTTTCATTCGTTTCATGCCAAAGCCATACAGGTGGTGAACGTCAAATACCTCATCCATTGTCCACTGGTCAGCCTCAGTATTGGCCTGTATTGTCAGTGGGTGCACCAGTGGCAGTGCCAGTTCCGCAGTGGCCAGGTTGGCCAGCTTGCTTTCAGCGCTGGTGGTGTGCGTGGCGTTGGCCCCAAACCCGATGTTGGTGATCAAGTTCACCTTGGGCATGCAGCTTAAATAAGCTTTTGCAAAGCATGTCAATGTCCACTGGTAATCCCAAGTGTCAATTTCCCCGAGGTGAACTTTGTCGAATTGATCCTGCCAGTAGCGTTGCGATTGTTTGCAACGCGGGAAAACCTTGCGAAGCAGCTTTTGTGCGTTGTGGGTTGGCCAGTTACTGACGTTTACGTCGTAGTGGGCCCATGCCCTGCGCCACGAAGCCCAGCCCCAAATGTGGTTGATCTTTGAAAAGTAGTAACTTTCCTCTGGCTGCCATTGCCTGGAAATGAAGTTGTCTCCACTGATCATGCCCACCCGTTCGTCATCGCGGTACTTGGCCAACAATTCATCGCAGTATGGAAAGAAGGAAGGCTCTGGCAGGCAGTCATCCTCCAAAATCATACCCTCTGGTTCATGATCAAAAAACCAGTCAATCGCCGAGCTCACAGCCACTTTGCAGCCCAGGTTTTCTGTACGAAACAGGGTATGTACCTCGCAAGGCCAGTCAACTTTGGTTGCAATTTGCCGCGTGGCTTCACACAGGCTTGCTTCATTTTCCCGGGTGGTGCGGGGGCCATCGGCGGCCACATACAGGCGTGGTGGCTTGGCCCGCCGAATGGCTTCGAATACGCGTTCGGTGGTGTCGGGGCGGTTAAACACCAAAAATAAAACCGGGCTGGTGGTCATTCGTTCAGCTCACACAATGGTTTTAAAATAGGCAATGGTTTTTTTCAACCCTTCTTCCAGGTTCACCTTCGGTTCCCAGCCCAATTTTCTCTTGGCCAGCTCAATGTTGGGTTGTCGCTGGCGCGGGTCGTCTTGTGGCAAGGGCTTGAATGTCAACTTGCTGGTCGATCCAGTCAGTTCAATCACTTTCTCAGCAAGCTCCAGCATTGTGAATTCGCCCGGGTTGCCCAGGTTCATTGGTCCTGTAAAGCCAGCCTCAGTGTTCATCAGGCGAATGAAACCCTCAACCAAATCGTCGACGTAGCAAAAGCTGCGGGTTTGGCTGCCATCGCCAAATATCGTAATGTCCTGGCCTTTCAGCGCCTGCACAATGAAGTTGCTTACCACACGGCCGTCATTGGGGTGCATGCGTGGGCCGTAGGTGTTGAAAATTCGGGCCACTTTGATGTCCAGGTTGTGCTGGCGGTGGTAATCAAAAAACAGTGTTTCAGCGCAGCGCTTGCCCTCGTCATAACAACTGCGAATGCCAATCGGGTTCACCCGGCCCCAGTATTCTTCTGGTTGTGGGTGCACCTCTGGGTCGCCATATACCTCGCTGGTGCTCGCTTGAAAGATACGTGCTTTCTTACGCTTGGCAAGGCCCAGCATATTGATGGCACCGTGCACGCTGGTTTTTGTGGTTTGAACGGGGTCGTGTTGGTAATGCACCGGGCTGGCCGGGCAGGCCAAGTTGTAAATTTCGTCGATTTCGATGTAAAGCGGAAAAGTAACGTCGTGGCGAATCAACTCAAAATAAGGGTTATCGAGCAAATGCGCGATGTTTTCTTTGTTTCCAGTGAAATAGTTGTCAACGCAAATCACCTCTTTGCCATCGTTCAACAGCCGTTCGCACAGGTGCGAACCCAAAAAACCCGCACCGCCAGTTACCAACACTTTTTGCTTCATGGAAGACCTTTGCGCATTGCAATTACATGTAATCCGGTATTCTAAGGCCATTGTTTAGTACTTTCTCACCAAAATCCCAATATGAAAATTGCAATTGCAGGCACGGGCTATGTTGGCCTGTCAAACGCCATGTTGCTGGCCCAGCACAATGAAGTGGTTGCGCTCGACATCGTTCAAGCCAAAGTGGACCTGCTGAATCAAGGCAAATCCCCCATTGAAGACACCGACATTGAACACTTTCTGGCGGAAAAGCAATTGAACTTCAGGGCCACCACCCGCAAGGAAGAGGCTTATTCAGGGGCCCGCTTTGTGATCATTGCAACGCCCACCGATTACGACCCACAAAGCAATTACTTCAACACCAGCAGCATTGAATCCGTGGTGGCCGATGTATTGGCCATTGCCCCCACGGCAACCATGGTGATCAAATCAACCGTGCCTGTGGGCTACACCGCAAGCCTGCGCAGCAAATTCAACACCGAACGAATTGTTTTCAGCCCCGAGTTTCTACGGGAGGGCAAAGCGCTTCATGACAATTTGCACCCCAGCCGCATCGTGGTTGGCGCGCGCAATTCTGACGCTGAAACGTTTGCTGCACTGCTGCAACAAGGCGCAATTAAAAAAAACATCCCAACTTTGTTTACAAACAGCACCGAGGCCGAGGCCATCAAGCTGTTTGCCAACACCTACCTGGCCATGCGCGTGGCCTATTTCAACGAACTCGACACTTACGCATCCCTCCAGGGGTTAGATACCCGTCAAATCATTGAAGGCGTTGCGCTCGACCCACGCATTGGCAACCATTACAACAACCCCAGCTTTGGGTATGGCGGGTATTGCCTGCCCAAAGACACCAAACAATTGTTGGCCAATTACAGCGATGTGCCGCAAAACATGATTCAAGCCATTGTTGAGGCCAACCGCACACGGAAAGATTTCATCGCCAATGAAGTGGTGGCGAAAAACCCCAGCGTGGTTGGCATTTATCGCTTGGTCATGAAGGCCGGCAGCGACAACTATCGCCAATCGGCCATACAGGGCGTGATGAAACGAATCAAAGCCAAAGGCATCGAGGTGATTGTGTATGAACCTGTGCTTACCGAGGCGGAGTTTTTCCGCAGCCGCGTGGTGAACAACCTGGCCCAGTTCAAGCAACAAGCCGACCTCATTATGGCCAACCGGCAAGTACCTGAACTAGATGATGTGGCGCACAAGGTGTACACCCGCGACTTGTTTGGAAGCGATTAGCCTTGCTTATTCACACACCCCTCATTTTGGGGTGCTTCGCCTGTAAGTTGTTGTAAAACCAATGATATGCTTCACTTTCCGGTGTTCCTTTTGGCCTACCCGGGCCACCCACCTTGAAATTCACACAACTTTCATGGAAAACCCTGTGTGGGTCTGTATACTCGATTGCCGGAATGCCCCTGTTGGGGTATGGTGTAAGGCTCTGTAAGCAACTTTGCAGCTACAGAATTTATTTCATTACAGTTATTATTGATCCGCACGCCCCGCAGTTCTTGGGCGCAATCAGGGGGGTAATCATGCCGCTCACAATCAACGCCGAGTTGTACTGGCAAGCCGCCCTGTTTGGTGGGCTCGCCACATTCGCAGTTGCAGTGTTGTTGGTGGCCACAAAGCGTTGGCACGGGGCGTTCAGTCTCGATGCAGCCTGTGGCATCCAGAAATTCCACACGTCGCCTACGCCGCGCATTGGCGGGCTTGCCTTGGTGGTGGGCCTTTTCGTGGCTTACTTCGCCTTGCCCGCTTCAAACCCCAACGCGTTTCAAGTGCAAATTCTGTTCGGCTTGCTGTTGGTGGGCGGTGCGCCTGCCTTTCTGGCTGGCTTTGTTGAAGACCTCACCAAGCGTGTCAGCGTTCGCACGCGCCTGTTGGCCACCATGGCCAGCGGCCTGCTGGCGGCTGTGCTCACCGGCTACTGGATCAACACCGTGAACATCCCCGGCGTGGATTGGTTGCTGGCCCTGGCACCCGTGGGCATTGTGTTCACCGCCTTTGCAGTGGCAGGCATTGCCAACAGCGTGAACATCATCGATGGTTTCAACGGTTTGGCAGGCGGGGTGGTGGTGCTTATGCTGCTTACCATGGCGGCCATCGCCTACCGGGTTGACGATTTCGTGGTGCTGAATTTGGCCATGTTCGGCGTGCTGGCTGTGCTTGGCTTTTTGGCGGTGAATTTCCCGCGCGGTTACATTTTTCTGGGCGATGCCGGCGCTTACAGCCTGGGCTACTACGTGGCCATGCTGGCGGTGGCCCTTACCCTGCGCAACCCTAGCGAGGTTAGCCCTTGGGCCATGTTGCTGGTGTGCGGCTACCCCATCATTGAAACCCTGTTCAGCGTGTATCGCCGCGCCAGCCGCAAAAGCAGGCGCAGCCCCGGCAGCCCCGATGCATCCCACCTGCACAGCTTGGTGTACCGCCGCATTGTGTCCAGAAGGCTAATGCCCAGCGCACCAGCCTGGCAACGCAACGCGGCCACTGCGCCGTTCATGTGGCTTTACTCGGCGGTGCCCATGTTGGGCGCCATTTTCTGGCCTGAAAGCCTGTTGATGGTGGTGTTGTGGCTGGTGTTCAGCTTCATGGTGTACCAGCGCGCCTATCGCAAAATGCTCAGTATTGGTGTTTATTTCGGGTTGAAAAAAGCCTGAAACGGTTTAAAAAGCCAAAGCGGCGTGCCTGCTTGCGCAGCGCGCCCTAATTTTTGCTAACTTACCCACATTCCCGCACGTGTTACTTATCCATAACGAGATCGTCCAATGCGTATCAGTTTCAAGCATTGCAAGTTAATTCTTGGTGTTTCCATTGTTTCCTTGCTGCCTTCAGTGGTTCACGCCCAAAGCATGCAAATCAGCCCCGCTCAAGTGGAGCAGTTTCGCCAGCAGCAGGCTCAGCAACAGCCACAGCAATTCACACCGCCGCTAACGCAGCAGCAACAACTTCAACAAATTGGCAATTTGGGTTCCACCAAGCAAACTGGCGACATTCCCGGTGGCGAAGTGGCCAAGGAAACACCCACCCCTTTGCCTGAAAAGCCTTTAAGCAACTTCCAGCGCTTTGTTCAGGAAACCACCGGCAAGCTGCTTTTGCCTTTTGGTGAAAAATCGCTTCAAAAAACAATCGACCCCGCCAGTGGCAACAACGCCCCCGTGTCGGCTGATTATGAAATCAGCGCGGGCGATCAAATTCTGGTGCGTGTGTGGGGCGGTATCGATGTAAACCACAACGCCGTGGTTGATCGCGATGGCCAGCTCACCATTCCCACCGTGGGCACGTTCCCGGTGGCGGGCGTGCGTGCCCGCAATCTCGACGGTTTTTTAACCGCTGAAATTGGCAAGTACTACAAAAACTTCAACCTCAGCGCCACCTTGGGCAAGCTGGGTGGCGTCAGCATTTTCGTGGCAGGGCAGGCCTTGGCCCCCGGCATGCACACGGTCAGCAGCACCAGCACATTGGCCTCGGTGGTGTTTTCAGTGGCGCAGCCCGGCGTGAATGGCAGCTTTCGCAATGTGCAGTTAAAGCGCGGCGGCGAAACCGTGGCCACTTTCGACCTGTACGACCTGCTTCGCAAAGGCGAATTGAATGGCGATCGCAAACTGCGCGCGGGCGATGTGGTGTTTGTGGGCCAGGTTGGCCCGCGGGTTGCCTTGAATGTGGAGGGCCCATCGGCCGCCATTTTTGAGCTCAAGCCCAACGAAACGTTGGACGATGTGCTTAGCATCGCCGGCATCGACCGCACCCTGCTTCGGCAAGACACCGTGCTGATTGAAGGCTTCAACCCGAAAAACCCCAAAACCCCACGCGGGGTGGAGCAGCTTAGCTACAACCGGGCGCTAACCCAAGCCACCCTGCAAGATGGCGACATCATCACCCTGTTTCAGGCCCGCCGGGAATTCAGCAATGCGGTTACCCTGAAAGGCAATGTGGCTGCACCTGCCCGCTACCCCTATTACGCAGGCATGCGCATTGCCGACCTAATTCCAAACACCGATGCCCTGGTGCAAGACACCTACTTCAAACGCAAAGGCACGCTGGTTCAGGTGGACAAACCCGAAACAGACAAGCAAGGCGAGCAGCGCATTGAAGTGGTGGAAGACACCATCACCAACCTGCTTAGCCAAATCAATTGGGATTACGCCGTGGTCGAGCGGCTTGACCGCACTGAATTGCGCACCCAGCTTATTCCTTTCAACCTGCGCCGCGCCATGGCCAAAGACCCATCCCAGAACCTGGAGCTGATGGCTGGCGACATTGTCACCATTTTCAGCGCGAACGATGCCGACATTCCACAAACCCGTAAAACAGCCTTAATCAAGGTCACCGGCGAAGTGAAAGCCCCCGGTTACTATCAAATCGCCCCCGGCGAAACCCTGCGCGATGTGCTGGTGAAGGCGGGCGGGCTTGCTGAAGACGCCTACCTGTTTGGCACCAAGCTAACCCGCCGTTCAATTGTGGCCCAGCAAGAAGAGCAAAAGCTTAAGGCGCTGGAACAAGCCGAGCGCATGCTGGTGAACAGCCAAGCCAGCAACACCGCTTCAGCCATTTCGGCGGCCGATGCCGCCAACGCCCAAAAACAGGCTGAAACCCAGCGCGCGTACCTTGAACGTTTGCGATCAGTGAAGCCTGACGGCCGCGTGGTGTTGAATGTGTCGCCGAAAGCCACCAGCATTGCCGAAATGCCACCGCTGGAACTGGTGGATGGCGATGTGGTGACTATCCCTGCCGTGCCCGGTCAAATTTCGGTGTTTGGTTCGGTGTACAGCCAGGGTGCCTATGCATTTGAAACCCGCAGCACCGTGTTTGATTACCTTGAAATGGCGGGCGGCCCAGCCAAGGGTTCCGACAAAGGCTCCATTTTCGTGATTCGCGCCAACGGCAAGGTGGACAGTGCCCAGCAAGGCTGGGTGCCGTTTGTCAGCGGTTTGTATGGCAGCAAGGCCTTGCCGGGCGATGCCATTTACGTGCCGGAAGATTTCGAGCGCGTGTCGCTGACCAAAAGCCTGCTGGATTACTCCCAAATTCTGTTCCAGATCGGTTTGGGTGCAGCGTCTGTCAACGCCATCAAAGATTAACCGGGCCACTGCATGAACCAAGATTTAAACCCCACTGGCGCGCCAGTGTATGAAGATGAAGACGAAATCAGTTTGCTCGATTTGGGCACCACCCTGGGCGAAGAAAAAAAGCTGATTTTTGGTTTGCCATTTTTGGCAGGCATTGTGGCCATTGTGGTGTCGCTGTTGCTCACGCCCATTTTCACGGCCCGCACCACCTTGTTGCCGCCCCAAAGTGGTGGCGGTGGCGCGGCTGCGGCGGCCTTGGCTTCCTTGGGCGGTTTGGCTGGCTTGGCAGGCATCAGCGGTGGCGGCAGCACGGCCGATACCATCCTTAGCATGCTGAAAAGCCGCAGCGCGAAAGATGAAATCATTGATCAGTTTGATTTGATCAATCGCTACGAGGCGGAAAAACGACAAGACGTGTACATTACGCTCGACGCTGTAGTTCGAGTCAGCAGCGACAAGAAATCGGGCTTGATCACCATCGAGGTGGACGACAAAGACCCGGAATTCGCAGCCAACATGGCCAATGCCTACTATGAAGTGTTGCGCAAGCTGATGACCCGTGTGGCTGTTACTGAAGCCCAGCAGCGCCGCGTGTTCTTCGAGGAACAATTCGCCAAGGCCAAGGAAGATTTAAGCAACGCCGAAGTGGCCTTGAAAGAAACCCAAGAGCGCACCGGGCTGGTGGAGCTGAAAAGCCAGGCCGAAGCCACCATTGGTGCAGTGGCCCGCTTGCGTGCGGAAATTGCCCAGCGTGAAGTGCAGCTTAGCGCCATGCGCACTTTTGCCACGGCCGAGAATGCCGATTACCGCCGCGTGGTGGCTGAATTGAATGGCCTGCGCACGGAATTGAAGAAACTGGACAAAGGCGGCACTGGCGGTGAATTGGGTTTGGTGTCGGCCGGCAACTTGCCGGAACAGGGCCTGGAGTATGTGCGCGCTTTCCGCGAAGTGAAGTACAACGAGGCCATTTTCGAAATCATGGCCAAGCAGTTTGAGCTGGCCAAAATTGATGAAGCCAAGGATGGTGGCGACGTGCAGCAACTGGATGCCGCCGTGCCGCCGGAGCGCAAAAGCAAACCCAAGCGGGCCATGATCGTGGTGGTTAGTGTGTTGGCAGCGGGTTTTCTGGCGGTGCTTATTGCTTTGTTGAAGGGCGCACTGCGCAATGGCAAACAAAACCCGGAAACCCGAGAAAAGCTTTGCGCCTTCAAGCGGGCCTGGGGGTTTAAAGCATAAGGGGGGCTCAAATGTGTGGGTGGGCAATTAGTTCCTTTTAAAGCTGGTACAGCACGCATTTTTGTTGTAACTTCTTAAAACGCGCGTTTATTAATCAAGTTCCCTAGGGAGAAATCATGAAAAAGTTTTTAGCTATTGTATCCATGTGTGCACTCAGTTCTGTGGCCTTCGCACAAGGCGCTGTTGATGCTGGCGTAGGTTCTACCACTGGCGCAGGCACCACTGGTGCAACTACCGCCGGTACAGGCGCAGGCGCAGCCGGAAGTGCTGGTACAGCCGGCGCTGGTGCCGGCGCAGCAGGTGCGGGTGCTGGTGTAGGCGCCGCAGGTGCGGCTGGTGCAGCAGGTGCCATTGGTGCTGGCGCTGTGGTGGCTGGTGCTGTGGTGGCTGGTGTGGTTGTCGCTGCAACCAATGACGACAACACCGCGACTGCGACTACGACCACGACGGCAACAACGCCTTAAGTTGCGTGTTGTAAGCTAGGAATCCAAAACTGGCCCTTCGGGGCCATTTTTAATGGTTGTTTTTTAAGTTTTAAGTCGAGTGTGTGAATGTCAATCAACCTTCGTCGTTTATTAATGTTGGCCTTGCCTGCGTTTCTCGTGTTGCCGGGTTGCTCTAGTTTGGGCGGTGCGGCTGCCAGCATGGTTCAAGCGATGTATGAACAAAGCAACCCACAGGGTTACCAAAACCAGCCCTTGAAGGAATTCACATACCTTGAAGTGCATGCCCCCAACAGCACGGCGTTGCTGGTATTGGCCGAGGCGGACGCTTCGTCAAACAACACCGCCGTAGTGGAAACCTGGGTGGGTGCCAGCAACGAGGTGTTGCGCACCCAGGCCGGTTTTGTGGTCGGTTCTGCCGGGGTTGATCAATTGTGGCAACAAGCCAGCTTAAGCACGCAGGGCAATGGCCAACCGGAAAGCTTGCTGGTGGATGCACCGGGGCTGGGTATTTACAACACCGTGTTGAACTTGCAACCTGTTGACCTGCGCACCGTGAAGCTTGCCAACACGCCGCTGTTGAAGCGTGCGCGCACTGTACCCGGCCTGGTCGAGCGGGGCTGGCTTGGGCAGCCCACAGGTGTCGCTGTGAATTCGCATGTGGCCAAGCTGAATGGCACCTTCCAAATGGTGGCCACCCACCCGCAAACCGGGGCCTTGGTGTACGGTCAGCATTGCAGCACCCCCAGCTATTGCATTGAATTTTTGGTGCGCACACCAGCGCAAAATTTATAGGCTTTGGTGTGCCCCCATTGGTCACACTTATTCGTTACTTTGATTGCAAC
This sequence comes from Limnobacter sp., assembly GCA_964229025.1. Taxonomy (GTDB): domain Bacteria; phylum Pseudomonadota; class Gammaproteobacteria; order Burkholderiales; family Burkholderiaceae_B; genus Limnobacter. The sequence continues at coordinate 209,987 of CAXRAE010000008.1, forward strand.
CTTTGTTTTTATTTTTCAATGACCCCAGCAAACTTGCCTGTGCAGCGCCCTTTAACCGCACCAAAGCCCAATAGCATTGTGGGTTTTTTAATCGCTTCGCTTTTTGCTGGGCTACCCACCATGTGGGCAGCGCCTGCATATGCCGCCGAAGCCGTTGCCGCTCAAGCCCCCGCCATGCAAGCGGGTGCGCGTTTGTCTGCTTACTTGCGGGCGCAGGGTCTGTTGCCCGGTTTGGTGAATGCGCAGGCGGCTTATTTGCCTGGCATGGTGTTAAAGCGCCAAAGTTTGCAGCAGTCCCAAGCCTTGCAAAAAACACAGTTGTTAACCGCTTTGTTCACCGCCTACCAAGGCGTGCCCAACCCGTACACCAGCCTGGTTGAACAACTACCCACCACAGGCCGTTTGGTGTTGGCCTCGGTCGATGGCGACTACATGGCCCTGCACCCTGCACTCGACCCACGGCTACAGCCTGGCGATGTACTTGACATTGCCCCGCGCCCCCAAACTGTGGTGGTGCTGGGCGATTTTGGTTACTGCGAAGTGCCCTACAGCCCGGGTGTGGAAGCGCCTGCATATGTTCAAGCCTGTGGTGCCAAAACGGTTGATCATGTTCACTTGGTGCAACCCACAGGGCAAGTTCATGAATTGAATGTGGGGCAATGGAATGCCAAAGCACAGGTTGTGCCCATGCCGGGTGCGTGGCTGCTTGCGCCTTCGCGGAATACGGCGCTAACACCTGCAGTGCTTGGCCAATTGGCGCAGTTGTTGGCCACCCAAGGTTCTTCATATTTGCCCGCCACCCTGCGCACCGCACGCTGGGTGCAACCTGCCGATAAAACCACGTTTGAACAAGCCAGCACCAAGGCCCTGCTTCGTGATTTGCCCATCACCGCCAGCGATTTTGGCTGGGTGGGCTTGCTTCAAACCCCCACCGCGCGCATGCGGCCTGCAGGCAGTGTCAGCATCACATTGGGGCGGGTGGAGCCTTACAGCCGTTACAGCATTATTTTGCAGCCTTTTGAATGGCTGGAAGGTGGTTTTCGGTACACCAAAATCACCAACCGGGATTTTGGTCCCCGCGCATTCAGTGGCGACCAAAAGTATCTGGATAAAAACATCGATGCCAAGCTTCGCCTGTGGAAAGAAAGTGCCTACGTGCCCGAAATTGCTGTCGGTTTGAACGACATTGGTGGCACAGCCTTGTTTGCCAGTGAATACCTGGTGGCCAACAAGCGTTTTGGTGATTTCGATACTTCTCTCGGTTTGGGTTGGGGTTATTTGGGCAACCAGGGCGATTTTGCAAACCCTTTGGCTGTGTTGGGCGATGAATTCAACACCCGCCCCGCAAACACGGTGGGCCAGGGTGGGAAACTAAGCACGGGCACCTACTTTCGTGGCCGCATGGCCCTGTTTGGCGGTGTGCAATGGCACACGCCTTGGGATGATTGGGTGCTGAAGCTGGAATACGATGGCAACAATTATCAAAACGAGCCATTGAACAACCCGCAGGTGCAAAGCAGCCGTGTGAATTATGGCGCCGTGTACCGCATTTCGGAATCCGTTAGCTTTCATCTGGGGGTAGAGCGGGGCAATACGCTAAGCGTGGCCTTGAGTTTTCAGGAAAACATGGCCACGCTGAACAACCTGAAGCTGGGCGACCCCAAGCCTTTGCCGGTTACTACCACACCACGCCCGGCGCAGGTGGATTGGCAAAAAACCCTGAACACTTTCCAGCAACAAACCGATTGGGAAGTTACAAAAGTTGAACAACGCGGCAGCGAAGTGAAGTTGAATGTGCGCAATGGCGACGCAGCCTACTACCACCAAAACCTGGAACGCGCGGCCGAGGTGTTGCACCAAGACCTGCCCCAAGGCGTGAACTGGTTCAGCATGCAATACGAGAACAACGGCACCAAGGTGGGCGAGCATGTTGTGGATCGCAAACAGTTCGTGGCCCGCCGCACTGAATACGATTTGACCACTGCCAATGGCCGCTTTGAAACCGGCGAAGAAACCTACCCAGAACAAGCCGCCATTGAAGGCTACAGCTTCCCTTACCGCACGGTGTATGATCAACCCACCGAGCGCTTCACCAGCCGTTTTGCCATAGGGTATAAGCAAGTGCTGGGCGGGGCAGATGGTTATCTTTACCAGTTCTTGTTTGCCAACAACACCCGCTTTAATTTCACCGACAACACCTGGTTTGAAAGCCGTTTGGCTTATCGCCTGTTGGATAACTATGAAAAGTTCACCCAGCGTGGCGACAGCCGCCTGCCGCAAGTGCGCACCAACCTGCGTGAATACGCCGTTACTTCGGATTTCACCATTCCACGGCTAACCCTGAACCACATGGGCAAACTAGCCGATGGGCACTACTACAGTGTGTACGGGGGGTTGCTAGAGGAAATGTTCGCGGGTGCAGGCGGTGAATACCTGTACAGGCCATTTAACAGCCGCTACGCGATTGGCGTTGACCTGAACAAAGTGCGCCAACGCGCCTTTGAGCAAGATTTTGGGTTGCAGAACTACGAGGTGAACACCGGGCACATTACAGCGTATGTAGCAACCGGCATTGAAGACATATTGGCCACAGTTAGCGTGGGGCAATACTTGGCTGGGGACAAGGGCGTAACGGTAGATTTCTCACGCGAATTCAACAACGGCGTGCGCATGGGCGCGTTTGCAACTCGAACGAATGTGAGTGCGGAAGATTTTGGTGAAGGCAGCTTCGACAAAGGCATATACATGACCGTGCCATTCAGTGCCTTTTTCACGAAGAGCATTCCCGGTGACGCCAATTTTTTGTGGCGGCCATTGACTCGGGATGGTGGTGCTAAGCTGAACAGGCCGTCGAATTTGTATCAGCAGACTGAGGTGAGGAATCCGAACTCGTTGTACTACCGTCCTTGATCATCGGTGCCAATGCGGGGGTCAACTCTTGTATTGCTAAAATAGGCCTTGATTGATTCGTGCAGTCTTTTTACATGTTGCCGTTCCGAAGGGGCGTGCCGGCCAACACCTGCACTGAAAAATGCAAAACCTTCCGAGCAGTGCATGCCGTTTTTGAGCGCGACAAACGCAACTTCAGGCAATAACGGAAATTGTTTATTGTTTACCATAAAGGTGGTTGTAGATGTAATTTCATACGGATAGGTCAGTGTCACAAATGCGCTGTTGTCACGCTCTTCGATTTCTCCAAATAGTGGGATATCGTCTTGCACTACGCGTACTGAACTTAAGAGCATAATCGCGTCTTTCATTACCTTAGTACCAGAGAACTCTACTAAAAAGTCACGGGTCATGCGTGGATGTACTGCAACGAAGTCAATGCCGATACGCCGAAGAAAGTTTTTGTGTTCACGTAGCCGGTAGTAGTATTTGAGGCGTTCATAAGGCTGCTGCGAAAGTCCTGTTGCGACGATAAATTCAATGTCATCTTCTAACAAATATTCGTTGATGATTTCATCATAGACTGAGAGCATTTCCTTAACGGGGTCTTTTTCGGCACTTATATACCACATCGGGTTTCTATTCCCTAGGCGGTTTTTTATCGGTTCTGCGCTAAGGAAATAATGATGTTGAATGTGTGCTCCTGCGTTAAGGAAGAGGCTTGAGAAGCCGGGTTTCCGGGAACGATGTAGGGTCATATGCATGTCATGTAGAAAAAGATCAAGTAGCAGTGCTTTTCTCCAAGGCGCGTTCTTACCTCCCCGCAGCAGTTTTAAGTACCGTAAATAGTTAGTCGACCGAGCAAATCGCATGATACCTAGGATCAATATGATAGCGCTCTTGAGCGTTAATTTAGCCTTTGCGTTATCGTTAACCACCTGGGAAATTGCCGCATGGAGGGCGCTACTCCACCATGACCCATCTGTGGACGTGGACGTCCATGGATCGGGTACGAAGTACGATGGTTTCTTCAGTCGATTCGCTGCATTCATGGGAGAAATGCATCCTACTGATACACCTTGACGCTCAAGTGTCTCGTAAATCTGTGGTGCGTTGGACCCAGTAATGTCACCTAGCCGAAAGATGCGATGCTGCGCATAGCTTAAGCCTGTATGCACTGAGACCCATTGGATCCATGGTTCGATTTCTTCATAACTTGTCTCAGCCACGGTATGAACCATCTTGTAATCCATTAATTTTTTAAGTGAAGGGAAGAGAAATGGATCTGTGGCGATATATTCCTTGACAACTGAAAAGCTAATTTCATTGAGTTCAAGTAATAATAGGGGGCGCAAATTTGAAGAAGTCATGGTTTCGTGTGTTGTCGGTTCGTCGTTTAACGGTCTGAGGTTAATCCAATATCTTTAAAGATTATTTTAATTGACTTAATAATTGCTTCTTGACCGAATTTTTGATTGCAAATTGTTAGTCGCGTTGCGCGATCAAATGTTAGGAACTGGCTTGGATTGTCCAAAAAGCGCTCGAAGAATATTCCTAGTTCGGCCGACTCGACGAAGGTAATACCTTGAAGACCATCAAATGACAGGTGTCCGGGCACAGGAGAAAGTAAAAGATGAACTCCAGCGTTGATCCCATCAAGGACAGAAAATGGTAGCCCCTCTCGGCGAGATAGCGAAACAAGAACATCAACATCTCGCAGCAATGAATGAATGTCCGTTCTAAAGCCGGTACAGACTATTCTTCCTAGAGAAGAATTAGCGAGATTGTCGAGCTCCTCTGTGGAAACTGAATCCCTGTTGGAAAAGTCGCTGTCTCCTATGAGCAGTAACGTCCAGTCCGGTTGAGAATATCGAGAAAAACTAGCAACTAATTGGTCGACGCCCTTGGACTTCAGCAGTCGGCCAACGTAGGCAAATGTCAATCCACGCTGCACACGCTCATGACTAGATAAAGGATGGAATTTGTATCCTTCGCCTTCGAGAACCACAGGATTCCCTCCGATGCAACGTCGTATCATTTCGCGATCCGAAATATTCAAGACAACAAGAAGCTGCCCTCGATATAGCTGACGTAGCAAGGCGCAGATTACTCTAGAGGTAAGATCCTCATTCATTATGAGTCGTCCAAGTCCGGTAAAAACCCACACATCGGATTGGCGAGAGAACATGGCGTATAAGCAAATCTCGCTAGTTCCAAATATAACTCGCCTGAAACGAGATAAGCTAATAAAACGACTCAGCGCTAGAAGCGATTTAATAACGCCAAATTCTCGGCAGACTACCTGCGATTCGATACCACACTGTAGCGCTGCAAGATGCCAACTGGATCGGAAAAGTTGATGAGTTCGTTTGTCGCGAGAAAAAAAACATAGCTTCATCATAACGACCGTTTTCTAATCCAGTTCTTGATTGGCATAAGAATAGCTTTAGCAGACGCCGTAAGCCAGCCGCCTATGTTGAATAAGCTTGGGTGGAGCAATAATTCGCGGTACCAGTGCGCCGCGGTTTCGGCATACCCTAATCGAGAGCGACTAACCTGAGAGGAATGAATTCGATATTGCAACAAATATTCTGGGATATTTATTATCGTGGCACCTCGGGAAATTCCGCGCAACCATAAATCGAAATCTTCTGATACGAAGCCTCCAAGGTAACCGCGAGATTCAATCCAAAATCTTTTCCTAAATATGACAGTTGGATGGATGATCGCAGAAGAATAGATCATACGGTTCCTTAACGCTTTAGTGTACTGCGGAGGGGTTGAATACCCCAACACACGGTTGTTTTCGTCAATTAAGGTAGCCCATGAACCTATGACATCAGCTGTTGAGTTCAGCGCCACATCGATAAGACGCTCTAAACGCCTCGGCTCACATATGTCGTCTGAATCCATCCGCACAAGCAAATCAGAGTTCGCGTGTTCTATGAGAAAGTTGAGAGTGAATGAGAGCTGAGGAAGCTGGGTACGAAACAATTTGATACGAGGATCAGTCGAAAGCTTAGTTAACTCATCAAAGAACTCATCGGTGCATGCATTTGCGCCTATTAAAAATTCAAATTCGGTATGGGTTTGTGTTAAAACACTTCGTATCGCTTCCTTGAGATGAGGATTGCTGCAGTTGACGCAAAAAATTACGCTTGCGGTAGGTTCGGTCTTTTGCACCGGTAAAGGAAACGAGTCGCTTTGTAGATTCATGCTAAAAATACATAAGCAGGTTTATTGAAGGAGTCCGGATCAGTCAGAGGGGGTTTACGATCGAGAGACCAGTAAGAAAAGATAATAAGGCCAATAAAAACTAACGTACACTGCATGCTATATTGGCGAATCCGAGATGAGCAGCAAGCCATCACTGCTACAGCAAGAGGTAATACAGGCATGAGATAACGAGGCTGTACAAAAAGCGATAAGCTAATCATGAACCAAGTTCCTATTGTTAATGCCGCGGCTATAAGCAATGGTGAGCGTCTAATCGTTGCTGATAATAATACTACAATACAACAGATAATAGAGATTAGAATCGTAACACCAAAAATCCAGTAGGAGATACCTAACCAGTACACCCCTCCAGTTGTTTGAAAAATGGGAAAAACGGATAGTGTTAGGAGGTTGTAGGCTGCACGTATGAGAAACATAACACTTCCACCAATCACTGATAGGGGGTCAAGTCCTAGGAGCGCCGCAAACGTCCCCACAGCTAACGTTTCGCCACTGAACGATTCCAGCCCTTCGATATTTCTTTGGAGAATAGGAACAACTGATTCGAGCAATCCGAAGAGGGAGGAAATTATCAGGCATCCAATGAAGACAAATACGGCAAGTAGCTTCGCACGAAAGTTAAACAGGATAATCAACAGCAGAAAGAACGCAAGAAACGCACCGTATCCGTCCCTGAACAAAAATGTCATTAAAGAAATTACTCCAGCGATAAGAATCCAGCCTGATCCTCGTTCGGTGATGGCCCGAAAATATAGTAACGTAAGTAGAATTAAGGGTATCTCTTTGTTGGGTCCTGCCATTGCAAGAACAACATAAGGATTCCCAAGTAATCCGACGATTGACCAAGCCGGAGCTCCAATTTTTTTAATGAAATAGTTACTGTATGCTTTCGTGGCCCAAGATATCAGAATTAAGTTGACTGCAAAACAGAGTGAAGGATGGATGAGCCAAGTCCATCCATAAAGCGCGCTTACCCCCCAAAATTGGTTTATGTCTTGATTAAGCTCGTCAGTCGAAAAGATGTTATCGAATGTATGAGAGATGTTGACGATATCGGGAATAGGAATGCCTAGTTCTAGACTGCCTTCAAAATCTAACTGTTGATGAAACCATGAAATTAGACTTAAAAAGATGAACGCTAAAAACCAAGAGTGCACGATTAGACGCTGTTTTCTTCTCAACTTTGAAGAACAGGTGGGTGCAGGAAATTTTTTAAGATTTGTATTCTGAACGGAAATCACCGCACGAGCACTTTGATGTAATCATCAATAATTTCAGCCCAAACTAGACCCCTTTCGAATATGTTCTTGCGTGCTAGTTCGCCCGCAGATTTTAAGCTGGCTCTATCTCTGAAAGCAAGTTTAATGGCGTCAGCTAGAGCTATTGGGTCGACTTTAGCGCTATTGTTTGTTTTTGATTGAACTATAGTTCCACTTCCCACCCATTTGGCGATCTCTGAGCTATTTCCAGCGTTAGATGCAATAAAGGGCACTCCAGCCGCGGATGATTCGAAAAGAACTAATGGTGAGTATTCAACATGGGATGCAAGGATAAAAAGGTCGGAGGTACTAAATAAGGCAATTAAGTCGGGTCGTGAAAGATCAGTTATCATAACTTGCTTGTTGGGACATTGGTTTACATATGTCGATTGCCACGTGAGTGGCCATTGTCCTTTGATGGCATGCTTGATAGTTCTTTTAAATTTAGAGAAAGTTTTATCGTCGGGTGAATTGCCGTTCAAAACTAAAGTGGCTGGGTGCTCAAGCTGAGCCAAGCGAAACGCTTCGAGCACCTCCCAGTGGCCCTTGGTAACAAGTCTACTACCCACGCTAAGTAGTAAATCATTCTGAGGCGGGATGCCGAGGCGCTCCCGAATTCGTCGATTTTCCATAACTTCAAACTCGCGTTCGTCTACCCCATTAGGAATAAGCTTTATGTTGGTGATGCCATGTCGACGTGCAAAGTCGATATCCTGATATTCACTAGCGTAGAACACGAGGCAATCAAATTCCCGGAGCCATTCCGGCATCTTGTCAAAGTAAGTTGTGTAACTTGGATCGTGTAATTTTGAAAAGCCGCAAGGAATAAATACCTTTCTGGCGTTAATCAATGGCATTACATCAACTGCCGCGTCAAATGTCCACTGTTGTGCCGCCTTAATAAGGATAGCGTCGAAACATTCCGTTCTAAGAAAATGTTGGTATTCGGCAACTGGTCCGGTGAAGCCTTTAACCTTATTGCCTAAGATTGGAAAAGATACAACACGTACGCCATTGATTACAATATCGGGATGGCGTTTGAAATGCGCGCCAGTGACTACGCAGACACTAAATCCCCTCATAGCAAGGCGTTCTGCGATTTGGCGCATCACTTCTTGAACACCGCCAACGCTAGGAGAGTACTGTTCACAGCACAGCAATATGCGGTAAGGCTGAGTCAACTCGGTCTCCTTGGGTTGATAAGAGCCTGGATTATGTTCATTAATCGAGCCTTCAGCCAGCGAAGTGGTTCGCAAGTGAATTCGACTTGGGTTAGTCGACCACTATTAGGTAGGCCGAGCAACATTTCATAGCGTCCGAGTAGGTAATTAAAATTGCTTCTTGCTCTACGCAAGTAGGGCAGAGGAAGCAGAGATAAATGTCGCTCAAACAGCTTGCATTGATGCTCGTAATGTCTCTTTGTGAGCGCACTGTTGTTATCTTCGCCTACCCAGTAGAAACCAAGTACATCTTGGACATAGCGGAAGCGAGCTCCTTTGGTGGCTAGTCGAAGCCACGCGTCGAAATCTTCCACAAACGCTAGCTCGCCGCTTTCGTCAAAACCGCAAATTTCGAGCATAAGTGAAGTGCGTACAATGGTAGCCGATGTAGGTAGCGGATTTCCGAATCGGAGCATGTGATTCAATGGATCGGCACAACGAAGTGGCTGGCCGATGATCGCACTATTCGGTCCTACATGGTTCGCAGTCGGCGATCTGGTCACACTCAACGAATGATAAATTACATCTACATCTTTCCCAAGATGTTGTTTAATGGTTTTCATGCGGCTTGGCAGCCACCAATCGTCTGAGTCTAGGAAGCTAACCCATGTTCCTTGGGCGTTCGCTAGCCCAATGTTTCTAGGGCGAGCTGGGCCACCTGAGTTTGGAATTCGCTTCCAAGCAATTGCAAGTTTGTTACTGAACTCATCGATCACTGATTGAATGTCTTCAGATGAGCCGTCATCGCAAACGAACACATCGAAATCAGAATCTGTTTGACATGAGAGACAATATAGCGCGCGGCGAAGTTGTTCGCGTCGATTGTATGTCGGTATTATGACGGTTATGCTTGGTTGGTTTGGCATTTAAAATCGTACCCAGTGAGAAGGCAGGAGATTGGGGGTTGGGCGATCCGCCTGGAACCACTTCGCTGGTGCTACAACGATTTGATTAGCTGAATTGGCTAACCATGCTCCCCACCAGCTAAAGCTACTGTTTGCGATTACATGGTGCTTGCAGTGGCTCATCAAACGTAGGTCTTGAAATGCATAGTCAGATGTGTTGTGGTCAACATAAAAGGTCGTGAACGATGACCTTAAATTAGCCCGCGTCCACGCAGGGTCATCTGAGAATACAAACAAGATAGGCTTGCATACGCGCTCTCCGATATAGGCAATAGCTTTGCTGTAGTAATCCAGAGTGCACAGTCCATGATAAGCGGACGCCGATGCCAAGCTGATATAGTCACCACGCCGCACGTGCACGGAGATGGACTCACCTCGTTGCATGTGCTCGATCATGGCTAGATCCTGAGGTCCTGGCGGTTCTGATGGTTTTAGTTCCAATAAGAGTTTATGACGAATGTCGGCGAAGTATGCTTCGCTTTGCCAGTAGCCCATAAGATAGGTGTTTGGTGGGGCTAGCAACACGTCTTTGTTGACGTCGTACCCTTGTTCGAGGATCAAATTCATCGATAGGAATGGTTTGAGGTGTCGCCCCCAGCGCGAGCGAATCGGCGCCCAACGAAGCAGCTCTAACGGCTTTGCCAAACGCATATTTAATGAATATCGTGTAAGTTCTAGAGGGCGTGGTGTTTCGCCGGGGCGGGTATGGTCAAACCAATGATGATCTAAAACCAGCGGGCATTGATTCTTTAAAGCTAAGCGTCGCGCAGTAGCGTATTGAAAGAGCTGGTTACCCAATCCCCCTTGAGCCCTGAAAACAATCATAAAAGTGTTATTCCTATAGAATGGTGGTGGACTCGCCCCCGTATTACAGGGCCATCGGTATTAGTTAATTGACCTCTGCTTTTCCCGGAATCTCCGGGGAGGCAGGTACCCCAAAGCACTGTGAGGGTGCTTTTCATTGTAATGCTCAAACCACAACTTCAATTCACGCATGACAGTTTGCGAGTCAGGCCGATTGGCCAGACGAGCATAGTCACGTTTGAATGTCTTCACAAAGCTCTC
>CAXRAE010000009.1:0-190000 GCA_964229025.1 Limnobacter sp.
ACTTTCAACTGCAGCCTGTTTGTCGACCCAGAAGGATGCGGCAGGAAGATTCACCACGGTGAATGCCATGAACGATGCAAAGGCCAAAGCCCCGAAACCTGCCCAAACAGCCCTGCGGTCGCGGCCGTAACCATACACCTCGGTCAGGATGTCGCTGAATATGTAAGAAATTGGGAAAAACAACACACCCGCTGCAAAGGTAACTGTGCCAAGCAAAGGCAAATTCAGTTCGGCAATTTTCGCGGGGCCGATCAGGTTGGAACACAACAGCACGGCCACAAATGCAACCAGGACGAATTCATAATATTTGTACTGACGCATCCAAAACCCTGTTAATTGGTTAGTAAAGAGAGGGGTAGGTTAATAGAGTGGTAATTATTGCAGCAATTGTCATCGTGTTAATAGTTATTGGAGCCTATACTCAAAGAAGATGTTTTGTAAGTGTAGTTTTTGGAAGCAACAATTGGAAGTCAGGGAGTTACAATGAAAGCACAGAGGAAGACAAGCACAACCAAGAACAACAAGTTTAAGTTCAATATTCTAGCGGGTAGCCTTTTGGCTGTCGTCAGCGTTGCGGCTTTGGCTTCTAGCCACCGTGAAGCGCCTTCAATCACCACCACTCCGAAAGCAGACGGAACCGATTTTTACATGTTCCGCAGTTATGAGACCAATCGGTCAGATTTCATCACCCTGATTGCCAATTATCAGCCCCTTCAAGACGGCTACGGTGGTCCGAATTATTTCTCGATGGATCCCAACGCGCTTTATGAAATTCACATTGACAACGATGGTGATGCGCAGGAAGAAATCACGTTTCAGTTTAATTTCAGAAATAATCTCAAGGATATTGCGCTTCCGATTGGAAGCGGGAGTAACACGCCTTCAGTCAGTATTCCCTTGATTCAAGCGGGTGCGGTGTCCACGCTGTCAGATCCCAATTTGAATCTGAATGAAACCTACACAATGACTGTAGTGCGCGATGGGCGACGCAACGGTAATCGTACTTTGGCGGCCAAAACCAGTGGGGGCAGCACCACGTTGGAAAAGCCCGTAGATTACATCGGTGAAAAAACCCTGGGTAACGCGGCGGCTTATCAAAGCTATGCCGATGCGCATATTCACAATGTGACCATTCCTGGCTGTGCAGCAGGCACCAACCAGGCACGTGTGTTTGTGGGTCAGAGGCAGGAAGGTTTTGCAGTGAATTTGGGCGCAATTTTTGATTTGGTGAATGCCCCGGCCAGCGCCATTTCGAATCGCAGTAGCGCAAACGCCAATGCTGCCGCCGTCAATTCAATTCAAGACAAAAACATCACCAGCATTGCGCTGGAAATTCACAAGGATTGTTTAACGCCTGGTTCAGAAAATGTGATTGGTGGTTGGACCACGGCCAGCTTAAGGCAAGTTCAAATCGGCGATGGCATTCCAGCCCAAGGTCACCAAACCGCTGAGAAAATCGGCGGTGCATGGGTTCAAGTCTCGCGCTTGGGTATGCCTTTGGTGAACGAAGTGGTGATTGGCTTGAAAGACAAAGACCGCTTCAATGCGTCCAAGCCCATGGGCGATGGCCAGTTTTTAAGCTATGTGTCCAACCCCACCTTGCCGCAACTCATCAGTCTGGTACAGACCGGTAACGCGGGTGCTGCACCCATCAATTTTCCCAGAACTGATTTACTGAATGTGTTTTTGGCGGGCATTGATGGATTGAACAGACCGGCAAACCTGGTGTTATCGGAAATGCTGCGCTTGAACACCGAAACGCCTGCGACGCCATTTGCCCAGCAAAATCAACTGGGTGTGGTCGGTGGTGACAATGCAGGCTTCCCCAATGGCCGCAGACCAATCGATGATGTGGTCGATGTGTCTTTGGTGGCGGTGATGGGTGGCTTGTGCATGGCCAATGGCACTGCCAATGGCTTGGGGTTGAATACGGTGCCTGGCACGAATTTGGTGTCCGATTGCAGCCCGAACAGTGTGCCCTTGGGCAACACCTCCTTGCAAATTCATGATGCGGTTGAGCAGGCCCGTGTGCCATTCGTGTCTCGTTTCCCATTCCTGAGCACGCCAACGCCGGGCTCTGGTGCGCCAGCGCCAACACAAACACCTTGAGGAGGACCACATGAAATTCAGCAACACAACAATGTGGTGTGGTGGTGCCTTGGCACTGCTGGTTTTGGCGGGTTGTGGCGGCGACGGAACCAGTGCACCCTTTGGGCTGGGCACGGCCGCCAGCAATGGGCGTATTGATGGATCGGAAGCCAACTTGTTGACACGCTCAACCACAGAAACCGGTGAGCCCGACGATGTGCGCAACTTGGTGTTGGCCACTTCAGAAACAGACGAACCTTTTGATTTGCCTGATTAAACGCACAACATCGTGTCTTGGTTTTGTGTATTGATCCAAACCCTGCGCAACTTTAGCGCAGGGGTTTTTCATGGGGCAGGGCTTAAAAGCACCGACACAAACTGGCTTTCGAACTGTAGGCCAGCATGTTCCACCACCAAAGCCCGCAGCAACGCCTTGCCATTGGGGCGTAGCAGCAGTTTGACCTCACCATCGGCCTGCGTGCTGCTCCACAAGGTCACTGGTGCCTCTGGGTACTCCAAGCCCACAGAAACGCCCGCCAAGGGTTTGCCGTTGCGGTACAAATAAATCGCATTTGGGGTGTCTGCCTTGGTTACAAAAAGCGCCATATCGGGGTTGTACAACGGCCCGGTGAATTCCACCGGTTTCATTTGTGCAACCTTGAAATATTGTTCGAGAAATGCGCTGCTTTGCTTTGCCTTTGCAATCAAATCTGCGCCGGCTTTGCTTTCCTCAAGATGTTGAACACCTTGGCGCGGCGTCAACTCAATTTGAGTGGCTTTCAACACGGCTACGCAATTGTTGGGCTGCTCAGAGTATGGGTAGCGAATGCTTCTGTCGTTGAATTCAAGCGCAAATGTGTTTGCGGCCATGTCTTCACAGGTGATCGACTCAACGTACCTTCCGGTCACGGTGAGTTCCTTGGCTGGGAAATGGTGACCCGTTGAAAGGCCCATGCTTTGTTGCCCTTGCTCCACCCAAGTCAAGTGCGCGAAAGCTGGAGCACACACTCCAATAAAGAACAAGGCTATTGCTGGTTTGAACATCATGGTTTTTCAATCGCAGGTTAAACTTCCCACTCAGTATTACACAGTGGGTTAATCACATGGTGAATCAAAGCGATGTAACGCCGATGGACCTGGCTTCCAAGCTGATAGAGGCCCAAACCGCCTTTTGGTTGCAAAACCTCAAAGGAAAAAAGTTTGAGAACCTGTTGGCTGACGAAGTGGGCAGGGCGCTGAACCTGCTTGAATACATCACCTTGAACCAGGCTGTGGATGAACAAAAAGTAAAAGCCACCGCTCAGCGCTACGCGGTTGAAATGGAAATTGGCGGTGCCATTCCTGAACTGTTTGGTGAAATTGCACATCGAATTTTCGAGTTTCCAGCAAGCCGAAAAACCAAGATTGGTGAAGTGGTACCCGATTCGATTGCAACCGAGTTGATTGAGAAGTTTTTCGAGCAAAACGGTGTGCTTGATCACGCCGTGACCAACATCCGCAACAGCGCACCTTTCCGCCATTTTCTCTCTGATGTGATTTTCACGGTGCTTAAAGGTTACTTGCTGGAACAGAACAACTTGATGAAGTTCAACACGGTGGCCAGCGGCACGCGCCTGGTGCGTGAGTGGTTGAGTAACAAGGCACCTGAATTGTCCGATGGTCTCGAAGACCGGGTGCGCCAGCTGATGGACAGTGGCGTGAAAAACTCGCTTGAAATGGTCGATGAAACCCTGGACAACGAGCAATACCGCGAAACTGCACTGAACAGTGCCTTGGCTTTTTGGGACGTGGTTCGCCAGTGGCCGCTTAGCGCCTATCGGGATTACATTTCCGAGCAGGATCTTCAAGAATTCATGGTGTTGGGGTATGAATTCTGGCTGGAATTCAGAAACACCGATTACCTTCGTTCCTGCATCGATTTGGGCGTGGACTTTTTCTTTGAGAAGTACGGTGAGCAAACACTGCAAGACCTGCTGGATGACATCGGAGTAAGCCGGGGCATGATTCAGGGTGAACTGGCCAACTACCTGCCACACGTGGCGCAGCTATTGGTGTCTGAAGGGTTGGCCGAGGATTTCATTCGAAGGCATTTGACGCGTTTTTACACCAGCAAAAAGACCATACAAATTTTGGCCGGTGCAGCCTAAGCGTTTTCAGTCAGGTTTGCTCATACAGGATGGTGAAGTCGTTGGCCCACTGTTGAGCCTCTTTCGCCGCATTGGCGCGTTGCTTTGGGCTGGCCAGGTTCAGTACGTCCACCGTCATTGAAAGCGCCTGTTCCTGGCGGGTTTTCGCCTGTTGGGCCTCTAACGCAGTTACCGGTGTCTGCCATCGGTTCAGCAATACAGATAATTCCCGGCTCAAGCTGGCTTGATCAATTTGACGGTTGGCTGCCAACGTAACCAGTTTCATGAAATCTTGTTGCCGTGCCAAACGACGATCGTAATTCGTTTGCGCGTTGTGGGCATTGCCTTGAGCCCACTGTTCAATGCGTTCGCGTTGCTGGGGTGTCAACTTGCCCAACCAGCGTTCAAAGCGCGACACGGTGCGCTCGGTGTTCTCGACCCATTGCTGCTGCGGGTTTGCAGCCAGGCGGTCTTCGCGATAGTCTTCGTTGGATTTGTCGAGTTGCCTTTGGATCTCCTGGATTTGGTTGGGGTAGAGCCCCAACAAATTGCGGGCCATCTCCGGGGCAACCTGGTCTGCGGTGCGTCTTAAGGAATCGCGCAGCACCTGGTTCAGTTCACGAAGTTGGTCGACGCGGATTGGCTGAACCGAACCATTCTTGGGGGCGAGTATGTTTTGCGCTTTGCTCAGCTCTTGCGCCAAAACCGGCAATTCATATTGACGATGCCAGGCCACAAGCGAATTCAGGCTTGTTTTGAGCAACTCTTCCTGTTGTGGCTCAAACTCTATTTTATTGACTATGTAGGTGTGGGCGATGCTCGCTGAGTTGTTGTAACCCAGTTTCACTGCGCTGCATGCGCCCAGGGTCAGAACAACCGTCAAGGCCAACGCGCTACGTTTTAAAACTTTGTTCATCATGCGTGTGCTGTCAGGTTGAATTGCTGTGTTCATCACTGACAGTTCGACTGCTACAGTTCACAATTGTTCAATATTCGAGTTGCCCTACGCTTAAATGTTGCGGGTGACAAACTCCTTGATGGCTTGTGCGCAAGGGTAGGGGGTTTCAATCATTGGCAGGTGCCCCACAGCATCAAACAGACACAGTTCAGATCGCTTGATCAGTCGCTCAAATTCAAAGGCGCAACTGATGTGCAGCACCGCGTCTTCAACACCCCACATCACCAGGGTGGGCGCGCTGATGTCTTCGAACGTGGCTTTGTCCAGATCGGGCCTGCGGCTTAGCATTTCCTGAAACAGGTAGGCGTTCACGTCTCGCCGGTGAATCAGTTCAGTGGCCGAGAAAAACGCGGCTGATGCGGCCAATGCGCGGTTGTGGAAAACCAAATCCGTGAGTTTCATGACATCCACCGGGTCGCGGGGCACCAAGCGGTTTTTGCCACGCAGCACTTCGCGAATAAAATCGGTTTCCTCTGAGCCCGGCAATCCCAATGCATCCATCAACACCAGGCTGGTGACCAGGTTGGGGTGGCGTGCGCTGAGCAAGCCAGCCAAAGCACCGCCCATTGAATTTCCCACCACATTGACCCGGTGCACACCGATTTCAGTAAGCCAGCCGCCCAGGCGCTCGGTTTGTTCTTCCAGGCCAAAATGTTCATCCGGGTTGAAACCGCTTTCACCCCAGCCTGGCAGGTCAGGCATCAAAATACGGAATTGACCCGCCAGAAAAGGAACAATGGGCAACCAGTGTTCCTTCGCGGCCGCAAAACCATGCAACAACAACAGCACGGGTTTGTCTTTGCCGCCCACCTCCAGCCACACGATTTTGTCTTTGCCCACACCCACACGTTTGCGGTGAACACCCATCAAACCGCCATACCATGGGTTCAGTCGTGTGAGGCTCCACATTTTTGGGCGCCATCCGCGCAGCTTGTGTGGCTGCACTTCGGGGGCGTGTCTCAGGAAAGCTTCGCCTACGTGGTCGAAATACTTGTCGACCAGTTTTGCGCCTTCGCTAACAGGTGTTGTCTCTTTGCCTTTGGATTTGCGGACAGGCTTGGTCAAGGTGAACCTTCTTTTTTTAGTATTGACAGATGATTATCCAAGCATACTTCGAATAATTACAAAAATATTCCTAAAGTATGGATATTAATAATCTTCGTACTGGGTACGTTTTCTATCATTTGGGGCTTGGCTTACACTGTCCTTGCAAGCCAAGCCGATTTTTGCTCATTGTTCCTTCAGTTTTGGTCAGGTGGGTGACACAGTGGTGTTCAGTTCACCTTGCGAAACTCCTCTGGAATCAGAAGTTCATAAGTGGCCCCTGTGCCGGGCAGATTGGGCAGCCCGGGCAATGCTGGCAAATTGGGGCCACGCTGGTTGCTAAAGTACAGGCGTGAACCATCAGGGGAGAAGGCTGGACCGGCCAGTTCACTGCCACCGCCAGTGATCTGAAGCAAAATTTTTGCCGGTTTGTTTGGAATCATCACCATCAACCGCATGGCGTCGCCGTCTTCGGCCACGATGACATCGCCGGCAGGGCTCACCACCAGGTTGTCTACATCGTCAAAGCCTGTGCCTTCAGCCAACTGGCTGTTGTCGAAGACGACCTCAATCAAATCGTTGTCGATGTCCAGGGCGTACACCCGGTTGTCACCTTTGCATGCGAAAAACACCACGGCGCGCATGGGTTTGGCCACGCCGCTCACAGTGGGGGCCTCGCCCTGCGGGAATTCTTGAATCCAGATGCCTTCACCACCCTTGAAAACGGTGCCCGGAACCGGGACGCCAGCAGCGCTGGTGCGCGTGCGCACTTGAGCCTGGGGGTTCTCGGGTTCAAGCACGTCCACCCATTGCACGCGATGAACGCGTTGGGCCACTGCAATGTCCTCTTGGTATGCGCCTGCCTCAAAGCCTAAGATTTCCAGCACCTGAAGCTTGCCTTGCTCCATGTTCAATCCCATTTGTCCGTTCGCTGCGGGGCTTAAATCGCCTTCTGACACGAAACGATACAGGCGACCATCGCCAGCGTCCTCGGTCAGAAACAGGGTTTTTGTGGCCATGTCGACTGCCACTGCTTCGTGATTGAACACGCCAAGCGCTGGCAACGCACGAGCAGATTCCGTGCTGCCAAGTGGATCGCATTCCCAGGTGATGCCTGTTTGGGTTTCTTCGCAACTCAGCCATGTTCCCCAGGGCGTAGCGCCGCCCGCGCAATTGCGGGCTGTTCCCGTCAAAATTCTGTAGGCCGATTCAATGTCACCCTGGGCATTGAACCGGAGCGCACCCACGCCACCCTGAGGGGCCTCGGTCTCGCTGTTGGAGACATACACCCAGCCGCCTTCTTGAGTCGGGAATACGGCGCCACCGTCGGGGAAGATATGCCAGTTGTAACCGGTTGCACCGAGTGGGTCGGGAATGCCCAACACAGGGTTACTCAGGTGCCTGGCTACAGGGCGCACAGTGAAGCCCGCAGGAGCAAGAATATTGTCCACGCCTGTAGGCATGAGCTCGCCAATTCCAGCCAGAGGACCTGCTTTCAAAGGCAGCTCCATGGCCAATGGTCCAGCCGCTGGTGGGTTGACTACGGGGGGATTGCCATTTTCGTTGGGGTTGGTGGGCGTTGCCACCGCTGCATCCGGGTTCGAATCCGAACCGCATGCGCTGAGAAACGGAAGCGCCGTTGCACCTGCACCAAGAAACATGGCTCGCAACAATGTGCGGCGTTTGAATGAGGGAACAGTGGGGTGATTCATGGTGATGCCTGTAAGAATGTTGTTGATGCCTGTCTTTGGTACTGGTGAAACGTGTGTGTGGTTTGGGTGATTGATTCAGTGTGAACAGCCACGCTTCTGACATATTTCAAATTGGAGAACAGTCATCTAGTAATGGGGCTCTGGTGTTTTTCAAATCCTTTCTGACCTTTTGCCAGTACAACTCAGAACAATGGTGAAAGGTGCAGGGATGAAGCGACGAGATGTATTGAAGGTCATGGCAGCCACAAGCTTGGTCGGCTGCGGTGGGGATAATCTGCTCAACAACACCCCAGCGGTGCCGGTTGGCCCATCTGATCCTGGTGCTGGGTCTGGCTCGCCGACCGCAACCAATGAATTTGAACAGGCGTTGCCACAACCTGGGTTTGAGCCCCCTGGCTTTGATTTTCCAATGGTGCTGGGCATGCCTTTTGCACATGGGGTGGCCAGCGGCGATCCTCTGGCTGACCGCGTTATTTTGTGGACACGAATTACATTGCCCGAGTATCCACCTCAGGGGGTGCAAGTGCGCTGGCTGGTCAGTACCACACCCGACATGAATACCGTGGTGCGTCGCGGCACCCAGCGTGTGGTGGCTGAGCACGACTACACCTTGAAAGTAGACGCACAAGGCTTGCAGCCCGCCACCACTTATTACTATCAATTCAAAACTGGCCCACACAACAGCATCGTGGGGCGCACGCGCACAGCCCCGGTCGATATGGTTTCTGCCGTGCGGCTGGCGGTGGTGTCGTGCTCAAGCTATTGGTCAAGCACGTGGAGCGGGTATGGCGCAATTGCACAACGGGAAGACCTGGACCTGGTTATTCACTGCGGGGATTACATTTACGATTTCGTCGACGAGGATGAACAGCTTCGAGCAAGACGAAACATTCAAGACACGGCTTATGTTGACTATCGCGACTGGCTGAACATCGATGAATGCCGCCGACGTTATGCACTTTTCCGCTCCGACCCCAATTTGATGGCCGCGCATCAGCAACACCCTTGGTTCATCACCTGGGATAACCACGACATCGACCCGGGCTTTGGCAATGAATTGCCAACGACTTTACCAGCAGGCGTTGAATCAACATGCACCTTGCAAGACACCACACGCGCCTTTTGGGAATGGACGCCTTCACGCCCAGTCAGGCCCGATGGCAGTGGTGAGTTTCTGTTTTACCCCGATACGGAATACCCGGCGCCTGTGGATCCTTTGCTGGTGTATCGCAGTCTGAAATATGGTCCATTGGCCAGTATTCGTGCCTTGGACACGCAAAGTTATCTGCCTGGTTATGGTCTAGAGGCTGATGCTTCCCATTTGCCAGAAGGCACACCCACCTTGTTTGGAAAAACGCAATACGATTGGTTGCTGGCTCAGCTGCGCAATGATGAATCCGAAGGCGTGGTGTGGAAAGTGTTGAACAATCAAACCTGGATTGCACCTTGGGTGGTGCCCAATGTGGTGGGTTCACCCGTGGTTCCCTTGCCCGTTCGCTGGAATGATTACAACGCTGAGCGCAATTTGCTGATTTCACAATTGCGCGGTGGCGGAGAAACGCCTGCTGTCAATGGCACGGTGTTTGTTTCCGGTGACATGCATGGCAACTGGATTTCAGATGTGGTCGAAGACAACGAAACCGCTTTATTGAACCAATATCAAGTGGCTGCGCCAATGCCATCGCTTCGAAGGGGCACCTCGCCTGAAAACAACGCAGCCGGCTTTCAACGCTCAGCCACAGGCAATTTGCCGGGCGTAAATATGCGTGCGGCCTCTGCTGCCGTGGAGTTTGCCCCGTCATCCATGGGTCGGGGTGGTGCAGACGAACTGGTGGCCAATGCCTTGCCGGGCAGCCCGTTTGCAGTGCATGTGGCTGCAAGCCGAGCCATTGAAGCAGCCACCCTGTTGGGTAACAAACATGTGCAATTCATGGAATGGGTAGAGCACGGCTATGGCATCGTGCAGCTTGAACAAGACAAAGCCGTGTTTGAATGTTGGTGGCAAAACAAGCTTCAAGACGGCGCCCCAGATCTATTGGGCATGCAAATGGTGAGTTTCGCCAACGATGAGCCGTCTCGTTTACCCACACCACGATTCAGAAATCAGGTGGATTCAGTAACCTTGCACGGTATGACCATGGCACCCACCAGCAGCCCAAGAGCCAGCCCTTTGGCCCCATCACCGGCTCAAGTGCTGGCCAGGTGAAATTGGGGAAACTGCTATTTTCAGCTTGAGTGCAAAGCCACCTGAATCAAATTAAGAATCAACAACAGCAGTGCCAGCGTGCGCCACAACACCACCGGGTTTTTCTCGATCAAGGGTTGGCGTGCAATGCTGGCTTGCAAGGCTGCATTGGGTTCGGTCAAGTCTTGCAGAAATTCCGACAATGCCTCGTAGCGTTGGGCAGGGTTGGCTTGCAATGCTTTTCTCAGGCACGCCTCAACCCACAATGGCAGGTCTTTTCTTCGGTGGTTGGCCGGTGTGTATTTCAATTCACTGTAGCGCTTTAACTCCACCTGTTTAATCTGTTTTTCAGGGTAGGGCAGCTCCCCGGTCAGCATTTCATACACCACCACCGCAAGCGAAAACAAATCCGATTTGAACGTGCCAACCTGCGCCATCAAATACTCGGGTGCCACATAGTTCACGCTGCCTTGCGGCACTGATTTATCCAGCGGTGAAATCAGCTCATCGGCGCCGGCGATCATCACTGTGCCGAAATCGAGTATTTTCACCACACCATGCTCATCAATCATGATGTTTTCTGGCTTGATGTCCTGGTGAACCATGTCTGCGCGTTGAAACGCCCTCAAACCCGCCACAATCTGTTTCACCAGCCTGCGCACGGTGTCCAGGCCGGGCTTGGGGTTATCGTTCATCCATTCACGCAGGTTCCTGCCCGCGATGTATTCCCCCAGGTAGTACAAAAACTGTTTGGGCCTGGGTGGCTCGTAAGTGCGCATCACATTGCGGTGGGCAATGCTTTGACCCACCCATTCTTCACGCACAAAACCATTCAGGTAGACGG
Organism: Limnobacter sp.; assembly: GCA_964229025.1. Classification (GTDB taxonomy): domain Bacteria; phylum Pseudomonadota; class Gammaproteobacteria; order Burkholderiales; family Burkholderiaceae_B; genus Limnobacter. The sequence continues at coordinate 10,958 of CAXRAE010000009.1, forward strand.
CATCTTGTGCAAAACCCAGCGACGGGGTTTTCAAGGTGTATTGAATGCCACTGTCGAGGTCGCGCACTCGGTACATGTGGCTGCGGGTGCCGCAGAAAATCACTTCCTGCACCTCGTAACCGTCGATTTTATTGCCCACATTCAACACAGGCGGAATGGGCAACTGCGTAAGCTTCCGGTGCACCTCATCCAGTGTTTCGTGCGGCAGGGCGTCTACCCGCATCAACAAGGCTGTCAAGTTGTCATTGCTGCCATTGGCCAGGCTGGTTTGAATCATGGCCTGGGCCAGTGCTTCCAGGTTGTCGGTACCTACAGTATCCATCAGGATCTGAAGCTCAGCCGTTTTCAGAAAACCATGCACGCCGTCGCTACTCAGCAAATACAGGTCACCGACTTGAACCTCGTGCGTGCTGTAATCCAGATCAAGATGTTGGTCAGCACCCAAAGCGCGCGACAAATATTCTTGGCCACGCTCCATGCGCACATGGTCTTGGGTCAGTTGCTCAATGTGTCGGCCTCGAATTTGGTACAGGCGGGTATCGCCCACATGAAAGCAGTGCAGGGTATTAGACTTCAATACGACAGCAGTAAACGTGGTCAACAAACCGTCGCCGAAACTTGAGCGGTTGGTGTTTTGTTGGTGCACCCAGGCATTCAACCCTGCAATCACCTTCTGTGCGGATTTCTTCACACTCCAGGTGTTGGGCGTGCTGAAATAATCATCGATGAAACTGGTCACTGCAGTTTGGGCTGCAATGTGGGAATCGTCACAACTGCTCAAGCCATCGGCAATGGCGGCCACTGCGCCTTTGAGCAGATTGGAATCGCCTTGGCCGCACAGGGCGGCGAAGGCGTCCTGATTCACCGCTTTGTGCCCTGTGTCTGAATACCCGCCAAAGTGCACCTGCAGGGTGTTGTTCATCAGCCCACCTTGATCAATTCGACCGTGCCATCGTCGTTCACTTCTGCCATGTGGCCTTGCGGCTCTTCCATGAACAGCAGCGTGACAAAGCCGGCCACTGCGGTCAAGGCAATCACAAAGAAAAAGGCCTGATAGCTGACAAACGACAACACGGTTAAGTACACCACCGCGCCCACATTGCCATAGGCGCCTGTCATGCCTGCTATTTGCCCTGTCAGGCGCCGTTTGATCAAAGGCACCGCAGCAAACACTGCACCTTCTCCGGCCTGAACAAAAAACGAACAGGCCATGGTGGTGACCACAGCCAGCCACAGCGGCCATGCGCTGTTGGTCAGCCCCATCAATGCATACCCGGCAGCCAGGCCCGCAGTCAGAATCAGCAGGGTGCGCTTGCGGCCGAATTTGTCGCTGATCCATCCACCACCGGGGCGAGACATCAAGTTCATGAAGGCGTACATGGAGGCCAGCAAGCCGGCATACACAGGGCTTAGCGAAAATGTTTCGGAGTAAAACAGAGGCAACATCGACACCACCGCCAACTCAGACCCAAAGGTTGCGAAGTACAACACATTGAGCACGGCCACCTGTTTGAATTTGTACTGGTGCAATTGGGGCACAGGCGTGGTGAAAATGTCCTTGTTGACCTGGTATGCACTGAAACAGTCGTAGGCGAAAATCACAGCCAACCCGGCGTAAATGCCCCAGCTGAGCAGTTCGCTCAGCATGCCCACGCCCTCTGGCGAAAGCTTCCAGGTCAGCAAAGCCAGCGCTGCATACAGGGGCACTTTCATGATCAGCATGAAGTAGAAGTCGGCCACGCTGGTGACTTCCATTCCACCACTTTTCTTGGGTTTGAAATAGGTCGACCCCTTGGGCGTGTCGCGCACATTCTTGTACCACACCACACTGAACACCAGGCTGATCAAGCCGGTCAGGCCCACTGCATATCGCCAGCCGTCGTCACCACCGAAGAGCAGGGCCAGTGTGGGCAACAGCATGGCCGCACCAGCTGAACCGAAGTTGCCCCAGCCTCCATAAATGCCTTCAGCTGTACCCAGTTGATGCGCGGGAAACCATTCGCTCACCATGCGAATGCCAATCACAAACCCTGCACCGATGAAGCCCAGCAAGAATCGTGAAACAGCCGCTTGCATGAAATCGGTCGAGAACGCAAACATGAAGCATGGAATGGCTGAAATGAAGAGTAGAGCGGAGTACACCAAACGTGGACCGAATTTATCGGTCAACATGCCAATGATGATGCGCGCTGGAATGGTCAAGGCCACATTGAGAATCAGCAGGGTTTTAACTTCTTCCTTGGTCAAGCTCAGTGATTGCGCAATGGCTCCGAGCAAGGGCGCGTGGTTGAACCACACAAAAAAAGTGATGAAGAAAGCGATCCAGCTCATGTGCAGGATCTTCATTTTCCCGCTGAAGGAAAGCAGATTTAGCCTGGCATGGTCATTCATGGCGTGTGCCCTTATTCAGGTTTAAACATCAAAATAAAAAACGCCCACCGTTGTGAATACACCGAGGGTGTGATCACAAAGGTAGGCGTCGTTGCCGTTTTGCTACGTGTGAAAGCTTGGTTTCGTGTTTTGCACTTATTTGGTGCAAAAAAATAGAAAAGGCGGGTCAAAGCCCCGGCTTTGGGGCATTTGTTGCGCGCACACCAGTACCGTTGCAGAAAGCGTGCCAGTACCCCGGCAGGAACTTCATATTTCTTGTTCAGTCCAAGGCATTGGGAATAAAATCAAGTTTCGCTTTTTCGTTGTATCGGGTGGTTGAAATGCGTATTTCGAGTGTGGTGGTATTGGCTTCGGCGCTGTTATTGGGCGCCTGCGCAAACATGTACAGTGTACGGCCCGTGGTGGCCAACAATCAGGTTCCTGTTCAGGGGCCCGGCTTTGAGTCTTTGAGTTCGACCAAAAAGCACATGGTGCAGGTTGGGTCTGTTCAGAATTCGATCCGACAATTCGATGCCCCTCGGTTTAACGTCACTTTTGTGAACAAAGGGCAGTTCCCCATTGAGTTTTCCACGGACAACGTCACCGTCACGTTCAACGATGAACCAGCCTCGGTGATCAGCTATGAAGCGCAAATTCAGGACGTTCGCAATCGCCTTGCCTATTATGGTCAGCGTTTGCCAATTTTCTACAATCCGTTTTATCGCTCGCCGTTCTACCACGGTGGCTTCAAAGGTGGCTTGTTTTTCCAGACCGATTTCAATGACAGTGTGGATGTTCAACAGGCCTTCGCTGATTTCGACCGCATTCAAAAGTACAGCTTGAAGCCGCGTGTGGTGCGACCGGGTGAAGAGGTTTCCGGACATGTGATTGTGGCCAAAAAACTGTCAGCCAGCAGTGCCCAGAACATCACGGTCAAAGTCAATGTGGATGGTGAGTCCCACGCCTTTGACTTTGGTTACTTGCAAACCAACTGACGCACAGGTCTTTCTGTTTTGACATAACGGAAAGCCTGCAACTTGGTTTGCAAAAACGCAATCACGGCGTCACGCTGATTCAATTCTGACTTCAAAAAATCAATGGCGCTGTTCAGTTGGTCGATTTCTGCTGCGCGCTGTTGCAGCAGTTCGCTTGCGCGGCATTGAAGCTTTCCAAGCTGTCGGCACAAGGCCTCATTTTCAGCCAGCAATACATTGGTTGTCTTATTCAGTGGGCAGCGTGGGCTCATGAACTCGGTTTCCCTGTGAAATTAATGAATGGAAGAACCGCCAGTTGCGTTGTGTTCGCGATGGGCAGGAGCAGCTTGGTCAAGCTGGGTTCGAATGTGTTGAATTTCAGCCTGCGCAAAGCCCATCATTCCCAGCAGTTCACGAAACGCATCGGCTTCAAAACGCATGGTCATGTAATGCAGGCACAGTGAAACCACATTGCTTTGCGCGCAAAAATAAACCGAACCATTCTCACTGCCTGCCAGCCATTGCCCCAGTGGGGTGCTGTGGTGGGGTTGGTGCATTGTTCACTCCGAATTGCTTAACTCAGAGCTTATCGTAAATGATAATAATTATCATTTCAATAGGGTGGTGCGCTTTTGTTTCACTGCGTTCTGCGAACCACAGTCAAGCGGTTGCCAACCGGGCTGGCTTGTTCTCCCAAAATACCTTTTTCGGTCACCAATAAATCCCGACTGCTGAACAGCGGGCCTTGCCCCTGGCGAACATGCGAGGTACCTGTTGAAAAGGTGCCCGGGTTAAAACCATCCACCTTTTGACCCAAAAAGTTGTACTTCACCACTTGGCCGGTAAAGAAGTAGGAAATCGCAAAACCGTCGGCCAGAACTGTGAAGTCGTCTGGCAGGCTTTCCAGAGTTGCAAGCACAGAAGGCACACTGGCCGACCCATCGGGTCGAATCTGAACCGAATTCAAACGCCCCAAATTTGGAATTTCGGAATCAGTGAAGTACAACACGTTGCCAAGTCTCTGAATGCCATTTGGAAATCGCCCAGCCAAATCCAGCCAGATGGTTTGGGTATTTACCTTCAAAGGATCGGTTGGAGCCAGCGCCAGCTTCACGATTTTTGGTGTGGGTGGGCCGTTGCTGGGCAATGGCCCGTCTACTGCATACAAGGTCAAGCCATCGGCACTGCTGGTCAGACCATTGATCAGGCTGGTGCCATCGTACGAATAAATTCTTTTGATTTTGGTTGGAATGGTGGCCAGTGAACCTGCCCACAGGCTGCCATCGCCACAATTGGCGTACAGCGTGTTTCGCGCCACGGTCAATCCTGTGAAATTGCAGCTGCCATCCGACACAGTGAGGGGCACAAAGCCGTTGGCATTTTTCGCGACCTCAACCACGGACTGCCCGCCGGACACGAACAGCCGTCCGTTAGGCGAGAACACGAGGTTTTCTGCATCGGGCATGGTGAACACTTGTTCGACCGAGGCGCAACTGTTGTTAAAACATGGGGCATTGCCGTTGTTGCCCGATGGGTTGGTGCGAGAAATGCCACCCCGGTCAGGCGGTGCCTCCCCGGTACAGGCAAACAACAGGGGCATGCCAAGTAAACAAATCAGTCGAGAAAAATATCGTGGCATGTCGTGGCCCCCAGTGTGGTGTGCTCGGTGTACTGCTTAATCGTTCAACAAGTCAAAAGTCAAGCCGGCGTGTTGCTGCAGGCGGCTAAGCAGGGCATCGCCCATCAGCGATGCAGGGGTCCAGAAGCCTCCTGCCTTGCCCTCGGTGTCGTTGGCCAGGCAAACAACAGCCTCCCCCAACATTTTTGCCGTGGATCCATAACCAGGATCGCGGTCGCCAGTCACTTTGGCCACCAAACGCCCACCTTTGCTGGTGGTGCCGTAAAACCGAAGGTCATATGAGCCACGTTCTTGCGATTGCGGGCTGGGGCCTTCACCAGGCTTGGGCACCACGTACTTTTCCAACACCCAGCGCGTGGGCGGCAACGCGGCACCAATCAGAAAACCGGTCAAACCGCCAGCCACACCCATGGCCATCAATCGGCCTCGCAGGCCTTGGCCCGTCATCATCGCTTCGTCGTATTTAAATTCTTTGCTGTAGCTGTAAGCAGTCAGTGCATTGGTTCGGTGAACCACCCTTGTGTTGATGCTCGCCATCACAAAGGGCGCGACCCAGCTTTTCGCAGCGCTGTCGTATTCCGCAAATTTCACGTTGGGCTGACGCGCAGCAAGTTTTTTCGGTGAAATCAAGAATGGGTTCGCCAGTTTCTTGGCCAGAGAAGGGTCAGCCGCCACTTCACGCGTCACATTGATCATGCTCGCCACCGTGCCACCGGAAAATTCGCCTTTCATCTTGCGAACGCGCATGCGAACCTGTTGGCATGGTTCGCCAAATTGGCTGTGGGCGGCCTGCTGCAAAAAGTGAACGCCCAGGTCAGAAGGAATGGAATCAAAACCACAGCAATGCACAATGCGGGCACCGCTTTTTTTGGCGTCGGCTTCGTGTGCTTCAATCATCCGGGCGATCCACTGCACTTCGCCTGTCAAGTCGCAATAGTCGGTGCCGCTTTGTGCGCATGCTTTCACAAGTTTAGAGCCATACAACGCATAAGGTCCAACGGTAGACACAACCACGCGCGCCTTGGCGCACAAGCTGATCATGTCTTCCTCGCTGGCTGCATTGGCAACGATTGTTGGTAGCGTTTTGGCCTTGCTGCCCAGTTGTTTTTTCAGTTCGTTTAGCTTGCCACTGTCGCGCCCGGCAATCGCCCAGGATATATCGCCCTTCACACCATGCTTATCGAACAAATACTGCGTCAGGATTTGACCAACAAAACTGCTTGCCCCAAACACCACTACATCGAATTCTTTTTTCTTCACGCTTTTGTCTCCTGTGATTGACTTCGCGGCAGATTCTCTCACACCAATAATTTCTTGTACCGATATTCGCTAATTGCGGTAATGCTAGACCCTGCGGGTGACCAGTGCAGACCGGAGCTTTAACCCGATCGGGGGGACGCAAAAAGGATGTGAAATATTTAAGGTGATTTCATCGACTGGAGATTGAAATGCCCGCTTTTATTGCCCCTTCCTTGCCTGAATCTATTGCTATTGAACTACTGCCGTTTCGAATTGAAGTTGCGCGAACCGACGACGATTTTCGACAGGCCTGTCGCGCCCGCGCAATCGCCTACAGCAAACATCTTCCTGAATTCGGCGCTGCCATGCAAAACCCGGACATTGACGATCAATCCGACAATTGCACTGTGTTAATTGCCATGTCCAAGCTCGACGGAAGTTGCCTGGGCACTGTGCGCATTCAAACAACTGATACTGGTCTACTGCGGCTGGAGGATTCATTTCAGCTACCAAAAGCATTAAAGCAGGGAAAAGTGGCCGAAATTTCACGCCTGGCCATTCCTGCTAGGGCCAACAGCCTTGCTTTGCGTTTGATGCTGATCAAAGCGGCTTACTGGCATTGCAGGTTTCAACAGGTAGCGCGTATTTTTTTCTGTGTTCGTTACCCTGTGGACAGGCAATACAAACGTTTTGACCTGGAGGACGTACTGCCCGCTGGCGAATTTGTACCGATGAAGCACATTGGCATGATTGCGCACAAGGTGCTGTGGTTTGATTCGCTGGACATTGAGCACAAGTGGATTCAAACAGGCAATCCGTTGCATCAAGTGTATTTTTTGACACAACACCCGGATTTACTGAATAACATTCAGGCACGCACCATGGTTCTCGACGAACCCCTTAGCCTGATATCGAACGGGTAGCAATGTTCATGAGTCCATCAACGGGTATTGCTTCCCAGTTGTCATCACGCGTTTTGTTGGCAAATCATGCGGTGTGGATACCCATCCTGTCCGTGTTGATGTTGGCCGCATTTCTGGTGGCATCCTTTCATGCTTTCACCTTGGATCAGAATGAACCGCTGATTGTCAAACCCCTTAGTTTTTCTGTATTACCCGCAGATCAAGCGAATGGATCGCTATTTGAGGTTTCACAGGCGCTTGCTGACCGACAAAAGCAATTCAAATTTCGCTCAAAGCTCAGTGAGAAGCCCCATTGGTTTGGCTTCGATTTGACCGATTTTTATGTGGGCCCAGAGCATCAATTGGTTTTTTACTCTCGCCACTTGGTGCGATCTCAATGCTGGTTTAAAGATCGGGAGGGGAACCTTACCGAGGTTTGGCTCAGGACAGATCAAGGGGGGATGGTTTCGACGCAAACCCCTCCGCATGGTTACGAGTTCGGAGTGTGTCAGTTCAGTTTCGTTGGTCCCGCGATGTTGGAAATGAATATTCAGGCAGCCAACGTGTTGGCCTCATCTGCACTGAGCAATGAACATCGTCAGGCCTTTTTCGAGGGCGGGCTATACCTGTTGATTGGCTTGTCTGCCATTGCCGCCATCGCAATTAAAAGCCCTTTGCTGGTGGTTTACTCATTCTGGTTGTTTGCCAGCTTGCGTGTCGTGGCTTTGTCCGAGGGTTGGGATCACACCCTGTTTGGCGTGTTGCTTCAACCAGAGGCCTTGGTTCACGCTCGCATGGTTGCACTGGCGCTTTACTTCACCTCCACTGTGCTCATGATGAGCCAGTTGTTTGTAAACGTGCATCGAGCCTCTTGGCAATTCCCACTTCGCACCTTGCAGGCTGCCTGCATCATTTTGTTGCTGCTATCCCTGTTTTCACCTTATCGTATTTTTCTTGAACTGTTCTGGCCAATCAGCCTCATGGGTTCCTGCATTGTGGCCTGGGTGGCAATCCAGTACTTTCTTGAAAACCGGGATCGGATTGGGTTTTACTACTTGTTGGCCATGATGGCCACGTTGGCCGGGGCAGTGGCTGAAGTGTTGGCGGCCTGGTTTGATTTATCGACTTTCCAGCATTATTTCAACAGCGCGTCGGTCACAATCATGGCCAGTGTTATGACTGGTTTTGCTTTGGCCGAGTTTTTGAAACAGGCGCGCAATCGCCAACTGCAGTGGGCCCAAGAGGTACAACGCGCCCACGATCGTCTCACCCAAGTGTTCAACATTGCCCCATCGGCGATGTTCACTTGTAACAGTGAGGGAGAGTTGCTGAAATTCAACCAGCAGTTCCGCAATGTTTACCTCAACAGTGAAAACCAGCCTTTGTTTGAATTCTTAAGCCCCAAACGACTGAAGCTCGCGTTCGGCTCCTCGGGCAAAGGTCAAGGTCGTGTTCGAATTCAAGTGCCTGTGTTGGCCGCCGGGGGGCAAACGCAATGGTTTGAAATGGTTTTGAACAGGGACTCTCAGCAAATTGTGGGTATGGTGAATGACTTCACCGCTGCCAAAGACAAGGAAATGGCTTTGCAGTATCAAGCCACCCACGATGAACTCACCGGCGCACTGAACCGGCGAGGTTTTCAGAATTGCGTTCATGCATTGATTGCTAACAAGGCGAAGCGTGTTCAAGTGTATTGTTTAGACATTAAAAAGTTCTCTCGATTGATCAGTGCTTATGGTATGTCTGTTTCTGATCAGCTTTTGCAGGCGTTCTACACGGATCTTTATCGGCACATGCACATGTATGGCGCTGTTGCACGATTGAACATCGATCAGTTTGTGGTGTTGGCTGAAAACACCAATGTAAGCGATGCCAATCGGCAGTTTGATGCATTCATCCAGAAGCTGAAACACAATGGCGTGCAGTTGGAAAACCGCACGTTTGCGCTTGCCGCTTTGGCCACGGAACTGCAGCTTGAGAGCCCCGTGAGTGTGCTGGATGTCATGGACACCATTGAGGTGTGCATGCGTGAATCCAAGGGTAAGTTTCGAAGAAACGCGCTGTTGGAAAAGGTGGTGTTTGAGCCCAAACAAAGTGGTGTTTTACTGGACGAATCGCGCACCATACAGCGGCTCAGCAACAAGGAATTGCCTGCAGGGCTCACGTTGGCTTTGCAGCCCATTGTGTCAACCTGCAACCTTGATGCGCCCATCTATGTGGAGGCGCTGCTTCGAATACAAGATGAAAACGGCAGGCTCAAGCCAGCTGGTTATTTAATCGATGCTTGCGTACACAGCGGGCAAACCGCCTTTCTGGACAATTGGGTTTTGTCCAACAGCCTGCAATTCCTTCAGCACAATGAGGCTGCGCTTCATCGGCTTGGCTCTTTCAGCATCAACATGTCGCCGGGCTCTTTGAATGATGATGCATTTTTGGCTGACACCCTTGCCTTGATACAAGCGCATCCGCGCGTTGCAAAAAAGCTGTGTTTGGAAATCACTGAAGTGGGTTCTGTAATCAACCTCGAAGGGGTTCAGCGCTTCATTGAACAGGTTCGCGCCTATGGCGTTCGAGTGGCTTTGGATGATTTTGGGGCAGGGTACAGCAACTTTGGTTATGCGATCGATCTGCGTGCCGATGTCATCAAGATCGACGGCTCGATTGTTCGCAATATTTGCACCAGCACGGAAAGTAACGCTGTGACTCTTGCCATTGTTGGCTTGTCGCAAAATCTGGGTTGCAAGTGTGTGGCTGAATGGGTGGAGGATATCCACATGTTGCGAGCACTGAAAGCATTGGGTGTGGATTATGTGCAGGGCTTTTTGTTTTCCCCAGCCTTGCTTGCCGAGCGTTTCCTGAATTTAAACAGCCCACTGGACTTGATCGATGACCCTGCCAAAGTGGCTCAAATTCGTGAGGTGATTGAAGCATCCGAAGACTGGCTCAGCTGATTTTGTTGGCTTTTCAGCAAGAGTTCCTGAGCCATGTCGTTGTATTCAATCCAGAAACGCTTCACGATTGATTTTTCAAGTTGGCCTCGTTTGTTCAGTGGGCAGGCTAAGCGCAAAGTCATGCGCAGGCATTTGTCGTCTACGCTGGTCCAGAATACTTCGGGGCGTGCTTTGGGAAGGTCCACGAAGTTGTCCCGCTCCACAGCCTCGAAGTGTCTTTCTGCTTCTTCGATCCAATGCTTGCCGGCTTCAACAGCAAGCTTCAATACAAGGCTTTCCGCAAACTGGATTTTCACTTGTTTGTCCATGTTGAAATCAATCAAATGAATGCCGTAAGCGCCATAAATCGACAGGTTCTTCATGGGCTCCACGAACACCAGGCTGTTTGGCAGTGAAAGCAAACGCCCCGTTTGCTTTTTCGAAGGTCCAATTTCCGCCAAATCAAAGGTAACAAAGCCCGTGTTCACCAATTGCCCTGTGAATTTGCCCACTTCAATGGTGCTGCCAATTTTCAGGTTCTTGTTCAGTGAAATGATCAGCGCACCCCACAAGCACAAGATGAACTCCTTGCTGACAATCAACAACGCACCACCAATGGCGGCCAAAGAAATTAAAAAGCCGGTGATTTGACCCGACCACAAGGCAAGCACAAGGAATACCGCGCTGGCCCAGACCAGGTTTTTGCGACGAACCCAAGTGGCCCTGACATTGCCGTGTGGCTCTTTTGCATTGGAATTACTCAATAAGCGCCAGTGCATGAAGCGGTTGATGAGCACTGCAAGGAACAAAATGGAAATGGATAAAATCAATTTGCCCAATCGTCCCTCAAGGAAGTTGAACACTTGGTCAACCGCAGGTTCAAGGTCCTTGAAAAATTGAATAATCTCCATTTCAGTGACTCCGGCTCGCGATTTGATCTTGCTGGAAAATTGCTTCCAGCTCCTCTCGGCCCTCCAGGCTAATCTCTATGACTTTGCTGTCGTCGTGGCGGACTTGGGTTTGCTTGTCCAGCAATTGTTGATCGTGTTGTTTGAATGTTTCAGCTTTCTGCATGGACTGGCCATCGCTGTAGCCCAATGCATGCAACGCTTCGGTCGCAGCTTCCAGCGCTCCGGCAAACACCTCGCGAATCACGGAATGCGCACCAGCAGCTCTTAAGGCCAGGTAATCGCTTCGATTGTGGGCGCGCGCAATCACGGTGATTTTAGGGAAGTTGGCACGCACATACTCCACAATGCTTTTGGCTTGATGCGGCTCATCAATGGCCACCACCACTGTACGCACCTTTGAAATGCCTGCGGCTTCGAGCACTTCTCGGCGCGAGGCATCGCCGTAATACACCTGGTTGCCGAATTTTTTTACGAACTCGATGTGCTGGGCGCTCTTATCCAGTGCGGTGAAGTGAATGTGATTGGCTGCCAGAATTCGACCTGTTACCTGACCAAACCGGCCAAAACCCAAAATCAAGGCTTCGGGTTCGGTCGAATCAAACTTTTCAGTGTTCTCCGGTGCTTTGGCAATTTGTTTGTCAGTGAATTTGTCAAACCAGATCACGGCTGGTGCCGTCAATGCCATTGAAATGCCCACCATCAAATTCACAAGCCCGGCGGTTTCTCTGTCAAGCAGATCGGCATTCAACGAGTCGGCCACAATCACAAAGCCAAATTCACCGCCTTGGCACAGCATCAAGCCCAGCAACAAACCGCGTGGCAATGGCACACCAGCAACCATCACCAGCCCGACGATGACCGCTGCCTTAAGCGCCATCAAACCCAAGGTGCCCAACATGATGGTCATCGGTGACGCGGTCAGCAGGCCGAAATCCAGCGTCATGCCAATGGAGATGAAAAACAGCCCAAGGCTTAGCCCTTTGAAGGGCTCTACATCGGCTTCCAGTTGATGCCGGAAAGAGGAGTTGGCCAACATCATGCCGGCCATGAATGCACCCAGGCCCATGGACAAATTGGCGTGTTCCATCAACACCGCTGAACCCAGCACAATCAACAGGGCCACCACGGTCATGATTTCGCGCCCGCCATAGCGCGACATGAAGTTCAACACAGGGCTGATCAGATAACGCGCAAACACCACCAGGCCCAAGATTGCCAGGGGAGCAAGCCACCATGCACCGCCTTCGGTGTCGGCTTGACCGGGTGCGAGGGCTTGGACAATAAACAGAATCGGCACCACAGCCAAATCTTGAAACAGCAAAATCGAAAAGCCTCTGCGGCCATCTTCATTGCCCAGAATGCCTTGGTCGGCCATCAACTGGATCGCAAAGGCCGTTGACGACAAGGCCAGTGCCAGCGCAATCACGATGGCGGTGTTGGTGTTCACCTCAAAGAGATAGGCCAAAATTCCATAAATCAAAGCGGCGGTGATCACCACCTGCCCACCACCGAGTAATAGGACTTTGGTGCGCATGGCCCACAGCTTGGCGGGCTCCAGTTCTAGGCCGATCACGAACAGCAACAGGATCACGCCGATTTCCGAGAAGTGCAGTACTTTTTCCGGGTCGTCGATCAACCCAAGCAATTGCGGGCCGATCACCACACCTGCGGCCAAATAACCCAGAATTGCACCCAAGCCCAAGCGCTTGAACAAGGGTACGGCCAAGGCCGCTGCCAGTAAAAAATAAACCACACTGTCCATGCTTTTCTCTTTGTATTAAATCAGTTCAAGGGCCAGGGCTGTGGCTTCGCCGCCACCAATGCACAAACTGGCCACACCGGTTTTACCACCTGTTTTTTTCAAGGCACCTAGCAAAGTGCACACGATGCGCGCGCCGCTGGCGCCGATGGGGTGGCCCAAGGCACACGCGCCGCCATGAATGTTCACTTTGTCAGCAGGCAGGTTCAATTCAACCATGGCCGCCATGGTCACCACGGCAAAGGCTTCATTGATTTCAAACAGGTCCACCTGGTGGGCATCCAAGCCTGTTTTTTCGAACAGCTTTCGTAACGCACCAACAGGCGCTGTGGTAAACAGGCTCGGTTTTTGAGCGTGGGTGCTGTGCCCCAACATGCGTGCCAGGGGTTTCAGGCCCAAAGCCGTTGCCTGGCTTTCTTTCATCATCAGCAAGGCTGCAGCGCCATCGGAAATCGATGAGCTGTTGGCAGCCGTCACAGTGCCGTCGGGTCTGCGAAATGCGGGTTTTAAGGAAGGAACCTTCTCCGGGTCGGCTTTCATCGGTTGTTCGTCAATTTTGACAGGGGTTACACCCTGGCGTGTTTGCACCTCGATGGGGGCGATTTCCCAATCAAAGCTGCCGTCTTGGGTGGCTTTCTTGGCTCGTTGTAGCGAACGAATGGCAAATTCATCTTGGGCTTGGCGACTGAACTGATATTGGTCTGCGCATTCCTCGGCAAATGTGCCCATCAAGCGGCCTTTGTCGTAGGCGTCTTCCAGCCCATCCAGAAACATGTGGTCCATCGCCTGGCTGTGCCCCATGCGCATGCCTGCGCGTGCTTTGGGAAGCAGGTAGGGTGCATTGCTCATGCTTTCCATGCCACCCGCAACCGCCACGGTGCTACTGCCGGCAAGCAATGCATCGTGAGCCATCATGATGGCCTTCATGCCAGATCCACACATTTTGTTCACGGTGGTGCAGGCACTGTCCAAAGGCAAGCCTGCGCCCAAGGCTGCCTGGCGAGCAGGTGCCTGCCCAAGACCCGCAGGCAACACACAGCCCATGATGACTTCGTCCACTTTTTCCGACAGCGTGGGGTGCCCGGCACGCAACACGGCGTGCTGAATCGCGTGTGCACCAAGCTCTGGTGCTGTGAAGCCAGACATACTGCCTTGAAACCCGCCCATGGGGGTTCGGGCGGCCGAGACAATCACAATGGGGTCTTTGGACATGGAGTCTCCGGAGAAATAGTTGTTATGCTTTCTATTTTCCCGTGCCCCAAGCCCAAAGTGCAAACCGCAGGTCGATTATGCGGCAGTTTTTTCCAGCTTCAGTTCTTCCCTGATCTGGCGTGTGGCCTGAATCATCACCGCCAGGGCTTTTTCAGTTTCCTCCCAGCCGCGGGTCTTCAAACCACAATCGGGATTCACCCACAGGTTTTGAGCAGGAATAACCTCCATGGCTTTTTTCAGCATACGGACAATTTCGTCTTTCGATGGCACGCGTGGTGAATGAATGTCGTACACGCCTGGACCAATCTCGTTGGGGTATTTGAACTCACCAAACCCGCGCAGAAGTTCCATGTCAGATCGACTGGTTTCTATGGTGATCACGTCGGCGTCCATGGCTGCGATGGCAGGCAAAATGTCATTGAATTCGGAATAACACATGTGGGTGTGAATTTGCGTCTCGTCTCGAACAGCACTGGCTGAAATGCGAAACACTTTGCTGGCCCAATCCAGGTAAGTTGCCCACTGGGCGCGGCGCAGCGGCAAGCCCTCGCGGTAAGCAGGCTCGTCGATCTGGATCATGCCAATCCCAGCCGCTTCAAGGTCGGCAACCTCATCGCGAATGGCCAATGCAATTTGCAAGGCTGTGTCGCTGCGCGGTTGGTCATTGCGAACAAAGCTCCATTGCAAAATCGTGACTGGGCCGGTCAACATGCCTTTCACCGGCTTGTCGCTTAAACTTTGGGCGAAACGAGCCACATCCACAGTCATGGGGGCGGGGCGTCTTACATCGCCAAACAGAATCGGTGGCTTCACGCATCGCGAGCCATAGGATTGAACCCAACCGTTGGCGGAGAAGGTGAACCCTTCCAGCTGCTCGCCAAAGTATTCAACCATGTCGTTGCGCTCGGCTTCGCCGTGAACCAACACATCCAGCCCCAAACGTTCCTGAAAGCGAATGGCTTGACGAATTTCGTGGCTGATTTGGGTTTGATAGGTTTCAGAGTCCAGTTCGCCTTTTCTCAGCTTGGCACGTAGGCCCCGTATGCTCGCGGTTTGGGGGAAAGAACCGATGGTTGTGGTGGGAAAAGCGGGCAGCTTAAAACGTTCATTTTGTTTGGCCTGGCGAATTGAAAAGGCGCTGTGTCGGGTGTCCGCATTGTCGTTCAGTTGGCTCGCCCGCTGTTTTACATCAGGGTTATTGAGCAGCGGGCTTTGGGCACGCGCTGAAACCGTGGCTTGTTGTTCATGCCACAGGCTTGCCAAACCACCAGCAAGGGCTTTGCCTTGAAGGTGCGCTCTGGATGCGTGTTTGAGCAGCTCCAATTCTTGCAGTTTCTCGATGGCCCCTGCCAACCAAGGTTTTACTTGCGGGTTCACGGTGGCATCGTTGTCGAACCGGTATGGCACGTGTAACAAGGAGCAACTGGGTGCAAGCCACACCTCGCCTTTACCAGCCTCAAATGTTTTCTGCACGGCTGAAAGCGCTTTCTGAAGATCGGTTTTCCAGATGTTTCGCCCATCGATCAAGCCCAGCGACAACACCTTGTAGTTAGGCAGCCAATCCAGCACCACGGGTAAATCATCAGCCGCCCGCACACAGTCGAGGTGCAAGCCATCCACTGGCAGTTTGCACACTGCGCTGGTGTGGCCCTGTGTGCTGGAAAAATAAGTGGCCAGCAGAATTTTCACACCGCTACTTCTCAGTTGGAGGTAGCTGCGCTCGAAGGCGGCCAGGTAGTGTCCAGGCAGGTCGAGGCCCAAGATCGGCTCATCAATTTGTACCCATTCAATGCCTTGTGCCTTCAGCTCAGCCAGAATTTGGCTGTACACGGGCAATAGCGTGTCCAGAAGCGCGAATTGCTCAAAACCAGCCTGTTTGCTTTTGCCCAAAAACAGAAAAGTCAGTGGCCCGATCAAACTCACTTTGATGGGGTGGTCCAATGCTTTGGCTTCGTTGATTTGTTCAATCAAGCTGGCTGTATGCGCCTTAAATATAGTGCTGGAGGTGAATTCTGGCACCATGTAGTGGTAGTTGGTGTCGAACCACTTGGTCATTTCAAGCGCCCAGGTTTCGTGAACCTGTTTGCAACCATGATTTTCAGTGGATTTCCCGCGAACCATGGTGAAGTAGCGCTGCAGTTTGGATTGTTCTTCTTTGAACCCAAAACGTTCAGGCTCGCAACCCAGCAATTGAATGTGGTCTGCCATTTGATCGTAAAAAGAAAAATCCCCGACTGTAATGAAATCAAGCCCGGAATCAATCTGAGCTTGCCAGTGCTTCAGGCGAAGGCCATGTGCTGTGCTGCGTAAATTCTCCTCGGTGGTGTGGCCCCGCCAGTGACTTTCCAATGCAAATTTCAATTCTCGGTTTTCGCCGATTCTCGGGAATCCCAGGGTGTGCGTTCTAATCATGATGTTTCTTCTTGCGTGTCAATTAAAACAACATGATCGCCATTACCAAGGTATTATTCAAACGAATAATATTATTGAATAAAGTGAATTGTATTCATGTCAAAAAGCATTTTGGAATTGCGCCACCTGCGCACACTACAAGCCATTGAGCAAACAGGCAGCTTAAGCCGTGCGGCCGATGTGCTTTGCATCACTCAAAGTGCGGTGTCGCATCAAATTAAAGCGCTCGAGGACTGGTTCGGCGAAGAGCTGGTTTACAAGCAGGGCGGTCAAAGTCGCTTCAGCGTGGTGGGGCAGCGCCTTTTGCAGCTTGCAGGGCAGGTGCTGGGGCAGGTCGATCAAGCCGAGCTTGATATTTTGCAAATGAAGCAGGGTGCCGGCGGCCCGTTGCGTGTGGCGGTGGAGTGCCACACCTGCTTTGATTGGTTGATGCCTTCCATGGATGTGTATCGGAATCGTTGGCCTGAAGTCGAACTTGATATCGTGTCGGGCTTTCACGCAGACCCTGTGGGTTTGTTGCACAAGGGCGATGCGGAACTGGCCATCGTGTCCGAACTTTGTCAAGAAGAGGGCATTGTGTCTTTTCCTTTGTTCCGATTCGAAATGGTGGGTGTGGTGCCTGTCGATTCAAAGTTGGCCAAACGCGCCTATTTAAAACCGGCTGATTTCGCCCTGGAAACCCTGCTGACCTACCCGGTGCCCGACGACATGCTCGATGTCATCAAGCATTTTTTGTTGCCAGCAGGTGTCCAGGTGAAAAGGCGCAGCAGCGAGTTGACCGTGGCACTTCTTCAGCTTGTGGCCAGCAAGCGCGGGCTTTCAGCTTTGCCTGCGTGGGCAGTGAAGGGCTATGTGAACCGGGGCTATGTGGCCCAAGTGCCTCTTGGAAAAAACGGGTTGATGTCAACGTTGTATGCAGCCTTACCCAAGGCGATTGCCGGAAAGCCCTACACAGCCGATTTTGTGGCTGTTATGCGTGAAGTGTGTGCGCGTGATTTGGAGGGAATTCAGTTGTTGGGCGCCTGATACCCCTCCCAAATTAACCAAAGAATCGATTCAATCTTCAACTTGTCGATTCATTTCATGCATGACCAAAATTTGCATATTGAGAGAGGATTGGAGTCTATCGCTGGCATTGACCCAGGCTCTGTAATCGTTTGCGATCGCGGCTGAAACGACTGCCTCACTGTCGCGAAGTCGCTCGCTGGCGTCGCTAAGAACACAGCCTCTAGTTTTCACTGCGGCAATCACAACAGTTTCGTCGTCCCGAAGCCTCTCGCTTGCAGCCGTCAGAGCCATGCCGTCGCCTTTAACCGCTTCCATGACAACAGCTCGATTGTCTCTGAGTACATGCCCCAGGCTGACGATCGACATTGGATTTTTTCCAACAGCCACCATCGCGATTTCTTCATCATTTTTTAGCCGCTCACTTGCTAATCCAACAGCGAAACCATTGTTTCTGACCGCAGCCATCACTACTTCTTTGTCGTCCTTAAGGCTATCGCCAGCAAAGTCAAGATCGACTTTGCGATTTGTAATGGCATTCAAAACAACTTCACGATCGTCTCGAAAACTCGCATCAATATTTAAAGTTGGACCAAAAGGGTTCTTGACAGCGGCAACAACAATCTCCCGGACAGTGGCGAAGTCGCGGTGTATTGTGCCATGAGTGTTGGCCTCGCCCAGCACCATGTCTTTTTTCGAAATATTTCTGGCCAATTCGCGGTGACTTGCTTTTAGATTGGCCGAGTCTTGAGCGGACAACTTATGGGCAATTGTTTGCAGAAGGTGTGATGGAATGGTGTGAAGGGAACAGTTCGTCAACGCAGCGGCGATCATTCGAATTGACCGGCCAAGGACGCCGGTTAGCCTCTTGTTTGCTGGATGTGATGAACCAGCGTCTTCTATCACCCTGTTTTCGGTCCGTTGGATGTAGTTCATCTTGATGATCGTGACCCATTGAAATGAACAATGAGTGCATGCGAACATCAAAAAGTTCAAAACCCACAGAACATCGGGTTGTCTGGAAAACCGGGTATCAGTCCTACATCCCTGCAAGTTCTACGTACACTGGTATGCCCACCAAAATGTTCAATGGGAAGGTAATGCCCAAGGACAGTCCAACATACAAGCTGGGGTTTGCCTCGGGTATGGCATAGCGCACCACAGCGGGCACCGCAATGTAGGAGGCACTGGCTGCCAGCACCATCAACAGCGCAGTGTCACCCACGCTGGCGCCTGTGGCTTTGGCCAGCACCCAGGCCAGCGCTGCATGTGTAATGGGTGCGATCACTGCATAGGCAATCATCCATCGAGACACTGATTTCAACTTCGGCAGGTGCTTGGCGGTGGTCAAGCCCATGTCGAGCAGGAAAAAAGCCAACATGCCTTTGAAGAGGTCGCCGGTGAAAGGTTGCATGGCCACTTTACCTGGTTCACCACTCATGAAGCCGATCAACATCGCACCCAGCAACAGTAACTGCGCGCCTTCTGTGAAGGATTCCTGCAATAAGTGGCCAAATCCTTTGCCGGGCACCTGCATAGTATTGGAGCCTGTCGCGGCCACGCCTTGTTTTCGGGCCATATTGGCAAACAGCACGGCCAGAATAATCGCCGGCGATTCCATCAGCGCCATGGCTGCGGCCATGTGCCCACCGTAAGCAATGTCTGATTTTTCCAGAAACTGAACTGCAGTGATGAACGTAACCGCACTGACTGACCCGTAGGTGGCTGCAATCGCCGCCGCGTCAAACGCCGAAGTGTAGCGTTTCAGAATCGGGTAGCTCGCCAGTGGCACAATCACCGCCAGCAGCAGGGCGGTGCCCAGGCCACCCAACACTTGTGCATTAAAACCAGATTCGTGCAAAGCAAAACCACCCTTCAAACCCAGTGCCATCAGCAAATACAAGGACAGAAATCGACTGACCTGGGCTGGAATTTCAAGGTTTGATTTAACCAGACCACTGAAAATACCCAAAAGAAAGAAAAGAATCGCAGGGTCGGTGAAATTGTTCATGATGAATGCTGTATTGGGAGTGGCCCCATGCTATGCATATTCGCTGATCTTGTAAAACCCAAAGCAATAAAAACAATGAAGGTTCCAAGGTCTTTCATCCACCGCTGTTCACCGCATTTAGCCTGATTTTTGAAAAGGCCAATTAAATTTTAAAAAACGAACGCTCGTTCGAATTTGTCCTGCAGCAGTCGGTTCATTTCTGCGTTAACCTTTCGGTATTGATCCATTTGTTTAAAAACAGCAGTGTTGGAGACTCCTCAATGAATCTGAATAATTTGGTGGCTTTGGTCACAGGTGGTGCGTCTGGTTTGGGTTTGGCCACGGTGGAGCAGTTTGTGCAGGCTGGTGCCAAGGTGGCGGTGTTTGACATGAATGAGGAAGCAGGCAAAGCCGCTGAAGCCGCTCACCCCGGCAAGGTGATATTCCAGAAAGTGAATGTGGCCGATGCCGCTTCAGCCCGTGCAGGCATTGATGCAATCGTGGCCAGGTTTGGCACCATCCACATTGCCGTGAATTGCGCAGGTGTGGGCGCAGCCGGTAAAACACTGGACCGTGAAAGCAAAGCCCTGCCGCTGGAAGCTTTTGCCAAAACCATCAATATCAATTTGATCGGCTCGTTCAACATTGCAAGTTTGGCCGCTGAGCAAATGGCCAAGAACGACCCCGATCAGGATGGTCAGCGCGGCGTGATCATCCACACCGCTTCTGTGGCGGCTTTTGATGGACAAACCGGTCAGGCCGCTTACTCAGCCAGCAAGGGTGGCGTGGTTGGCATGACCTTGCCGATGGCCCGTGATTTGGGTCGTTATGGCATTCGGGTCATGACCATTGCACCCGGTATTTTCGACACCCCCATGATGCAAGGCGTGTCCGAAGAGTATCGCCAACCGTTGATTGCCATGGTTCAGAATCCGCGTCGTTTTGGCGCACCCAATGAGTATGGCCGCCTGTGTGTGTCCATCGTGGAAAATAACTACTTGAATGGCGAAACCATCCGCATTGACGGTGGCATTCGCATGCAAGCCAAGTAAACAGACTCAATCAAGAAAGGAATCATCATGGGCGCGATTGATCAGGCTGTGAATCATTTGAAATCTGCCGAAAATGAAGACATCACCTTGTTTCGGGACATGCTGCTGCGTTGTCTTGAAAAAGAAGTGTTGCCGCATTACGACCAGTGGGAAAAAGATGGGTGGATGCCCAAGGAAACGTGGCTGATGCTGGGCGCAGCCGGCATGTTGGGGCCTGACATGCCTGAGGAATTTGGAGCTGCAGGTGCACCATTTGAAGTGACCCTGATGATTCTCGAAGAAACCTGCCGCTTGAATCTGCATTCTTTGAGCACAGCCCTGAACGTTCATGCCAACATCGTGATGCCCTACATCAATAACCTGGGCACGGCCGAGCAAAAAGCACAGTGGTTGCCTCGTATGGTCACAGGTGAAGTGGTGGGTTCAATCGGCATGACCGAACCCGGTGCCGGCAGCGATCTTGCGGGTATGCGCACGCACGCAGTGCGCGATGGCGACGAGTGGGTGATCAACGGTTCCAAAACGTTCATCACGAATGGTCTGCATTGCGGATTGATTGTGCTGGCCGCCAAAACCGACACCACCAAAGGCGCAAAAGGCATCAGCCTGTTCCTGGTCGACAGCAGTTTGCCGGGTTTCAACAAAGGCAAAGGCATCAAAAAAATGGGCCAGCACTCCAACGACACCGCAGAGTTGTTTTTCGACAATTTGCGGATTCCGGCCAACGCATTGTTGGGCGAGGAGAACAAAGGTTTTATTTACCTGATGCAGGAATTGCCGCGGGAACGCCTTGGGCTTGGCTCGCAGGCCGTGGGCGCGTGCGAAGGCGCCATGGCAATCACCGCCGACTATGTGAAGCAGCGAAAGGCGTTTGGCGCCAGCATTGCACAGTTCCAGAATACACGCTTCAAGATGGCAGAACTTCGTGCCCAACTTGAACTGACCAAGGCCTACTTGAAACAGTGCGAAGCGCGATTCAAGCTGGGTGCGATGACCACAGAAGAGGCCTCCATCCTGAAACTGATGTCCACCGAATTACAGGTGAAGCTGACGCACGAATGTCTCCAGTTGTTCGGTGGCTACGGTTACACCGAGGAATATCCCATTTCGCGTTTTTTCACCGACGCGCGGGTGCAAACCATTTATGCAGGCACGTCTGAAATCATGAAGGAAGTTATTGCGCGTGGCGAGCTTGGGCGTTGAGCAATAATCAGTGCGCTGCTTGGTCCCGACACAAAAACGCAACATCAGGCTGGCATAAAGAGAGGCGAATACTTCCTTAACCTCTTCTTTTTTGCCTTCATGAAAAAAATCTTCGAGACCTTGCACGAACAGCGTTGGGATGACCATCGCTACTACCATCACAGCCGTATCAATCAAAGCCTTCACCTGCTCAGCGCACTCTCATTTCTGTTTGGCTACGTGCTGTTGTTCATTGACCCAGTGTCGGCGGCCTTGGTCGCCTGGCTCGTGGCCATGACCAGTCGCCAGATTGGTCATTTCTTTTTTGAACCCAAAACGTATGATGAGGTTAATGAAGCCACCCACGAGCACAAGGAAAACATCAAGGTCGGTTATAACCTTCGCCGCAAGGTGATCTTGCTCGGAATCTGGGGCGTATTGCCCGTGTTGATATGGTTCAGCCCGTCCACCTTTGGCTTGCCACCCACTGGCGCGACCACGGTCAGTTTCGTGCGCAGTGTGGGTGAATCCTGGCTTTGGCTGGGTTTTGGCGGATTGCTGTTCAGAACGATTCACCTGTTCTTCATTCGCGACATTGAAACAGGCTTGGTGTGGGCTTTGAAAATCATCACCGACCCCTTCCATGACGTGAAGATTTATTACAAATCGCCCCTCTACTTGCTCAAAGGTCAGTTGATCGACCCCATGGACGACGTCAAGGCGCGCCAGGTTTCACTGAGCACCCGTCGCTGAATTTTCTTGTTGCTGTTGCAGGCCTCTGGGCTGTCCCACCAGCCATCGGCCTGCATGCAGCGGGCCGCTTGTATGAAGCGGCTGCAAAACACGTCAAAGTCATCGTTTGTAAAATTATGGCTGAATATCATTCGCCCAGAGCCTACCCAGCTCAACATCACGCCGGCCTGTAGCAGGTAAAACTGAAACATCCAGTTGAATCGTGAGGGTGTTTTGTACAAAACCGTGAACACCGAAGTCATGTTCTGCAGTTCCACAGGCAAACTGATTTCTTCAAGTTGTTTGTTCAATGCTGCCCGCCTTGTATTCCAAACGGTGTCTACGTTCTGATACATGCGTTCCGCCTCGACACCATCAAGGTGTTTCAAAAACAGATTCATGGTTTGCATTACGTAGGGATGCGAGTTGAACGTGCCGCGGGCAAAACAAATGTCCACTGGTTTGGACTCGCGGTATCGTTTCATCAGTTCAGCTTTGCCGCACAACACCCCAACCGGCAAACCACCACCCAAGGTTTTGCCATAGGTCACCATGTCCGCCCGCACGCCAAAATAGTCTTGTGCACCGCCTTTGGCCAAACGAAATCCTAGAAACACCTCATCGAGTATCAGCACAATGCCGTTGTGCGTGCACACCTGCCTTAATTGTTTCAACCATTGCTCATAGGCCTGTTTGTCGTACCCGGCTTTGCGTCCACTGCTGATCAGGGCCGAGTCTCCGGGTGCGTTTGCATTGGGGTGTAGGGCCTGAAGCGGATTCACCAACACACAGGCAATGTCCTTTCGGGTGGCCAACACTTTCAGTGTCCGTTCACTCATTTCCTTAAGTGTCAGCGTTCGGTCTGCGCTCACGGGGTTTCCGATGCCGGGTTGAACGTCTCCCCACCAGCCGTGATACGCACCCGCAAAACGCACAATACGTTGGCGGCCCGTGTGGTATTGGGCCAGTCGTACCGCCTGCATCACGGCTTCTGTACCACTCATGTGATAAGAAATTTCATCCTGCCCGGCCAAGGCGAGAATTCGTCGCGTGTTATCCAGTACCACCGGGTGATATGGGCCCAACACCGGGCCCAGTGAATCCATGTCTTCTGCGGCTTGTCGAATAAAGCTTTTGTATGCATCGTAGCCCAACAGGTTGGTGCCATAGGCACCGGTCACATCGATGTACTGGTTGTTGTCGATATCCCACACATAGACACCCTCGGAACGGTTGAGAAACAGTGTAGGCAACAGCTTGTCATTCACTGTTTTCCTGAACTGAAAGGGAACCCTGTAACTGTGGGTGAAGCGCGCATCTGAAATACTTTCGATCGCTTGATTCAAAAGCAGTTTGCCTTGTGGCGCCCTCCCAATCAGTTGGGCGGACAAATTTTCAAAGCCCTCTTGTCGTTTTTTGACTGTCAACGCGTTTGCGCCGTCGCAATTGAAAAATGAATCCCCCTCAAGGCTGTAGTTGCGTATCAACTTGGATACGCGTTTGGCCAGTCGAACATGGCCGCTCAAGCCAGGGCTTTTGGCTCGTGACAGCTGGAGTCGACGATGCGCTTTGAATACAAGGAAAGAGCTGGCAATGGCGCCAGCCAGCAGGGTCAGGCTGTCGAGGTTCATACATACTGTTGTCAAATTCAACAGCTATGGTTGTACGCCAATTCGGTGACAGGCTGATTAAATTGCAAAAAGACCCACAGGCTTACAGCACCCTGAAAACCTCACGGCTTCGGCTTCAGGACGATGTCAATTTCATGTTGACCAACCGGATTCCGCGTTTGTTCAGTTCCTGGTTGATGGGAAAAATCAGCAAGATTAAACATCCTTTGTTTGCTCAACCTGCTTTGTGGCTGTGGCGCCACTGCACAGACCTGAGTTTGCATGAAGCAAACAAGCAACAATTTGATTCCATCCACGATTGCTTTACGCGTGCGTTGAAACCGGCCGCAAGGCCTATTGACAGGCACGCCACTGCAACAAGTCCTTGCGATGGCATTTTGGGTGCGCACGGCAGCGTGCAAAATGGTCAATTGCTTCAAATAAAAGGCTTTCCGTACCATCTTGAAGAACTGTTGGTTGATCCAGGTTTGGCAACACAATTTCACGGGCATCAGTACCTAACCATCCGCATCACCGCCAGCATGTATCACCGAATGCATGCGCCACACGATGGTGTCATTGAGCAGGTTGACTATATTCACGGAGACACCTGGAACGTAAACCCGGTGGCATTAAAACGCGTTGAGAAGCTGTTTTGTCGAAACGAGCGGGCTGTTCTGAGTGGTAAAACACCCAAAGGCGAGTCATTTGCAATCATTCCTGTTGCAGCGATACTGGTCGCCGGGATTCGTTTGCACTGCACTGACCGTGTGTTTACGCAGCATGATCGAGGGCCTCAACGCGTACGCATAAGCACCCCGATTAAAAAGGGCGACGAATTGGGTTGGTTTGAACATGGTTCAACGGTGGTGTTGTTGGTGCCACCGCACTGGAAACTGCTTGAGTACTTAAAAGAGGGGAGCAGGCTGTTGATGGGGCAGCCATTGTTTGAATAATTCGGTTATTCTTGCGCCCTATGGACATCATGATCAGTGAAGAAAAGGGGGTGCGCCAGCTTCACTTCGGCAGCAAGTGGGTGCAGGGGGCCATGCGAATTGCCAGGCCTTATGCGCTTGAACTTGAATACACCCGGGAAATGATGCTGCCCCTGTTATTCAACATGCACAAGGGCTGGCCGCGCACAGCCCTGTTCATTGGGCTGGGCGTGGGTGCAATGCCCAAGTTTTTGCACAAGTACAGGCCTGGCTGCGCCATCACCGTGGTTGAAATCTCGCCGGCTGTGGTGGTGGCTGCACAAATGCATTTCAAACTGCCTGAGACATCGCCTGTGTTTCAAATCGAGATTGGTTGCGGTGCCGCCTTCGTCGCCAATACTCAAAGTCAATACGACCTTATTTTCGTCGATGGCTTTGATGAACATGCCAAAGTCGGCCCTCTGAATTCCAGTGAGTTTTATCTGCAATGCAAAAAAAGGCTGACAGGGCAGGGTTACCTGGTGGCCAATTTACTGAGCAATCAAAAGGATTCAGAGCCAGGAAAATTGCGGTTTCTGGATGCATTCGAACCGGGGGCGCTCGTGCTTGCCCCGTGTAAAAGTGGCAATGTCGTTGCTGTTGCTCATCATGGCGCGGGCTTTTCACTGAACGCAGCCGAACTCAAGGACAATGCCAGCCAATTGCAAGACGAAACAGGCTTAAATCTCGCAAGCACAGTGGCCAAACTGTTGCAGGTGGCGCCCAGGAGTTAATTTGTGTGTCTACAATAGGCGCGACTGCTTTTCCAAGAATATCCGATGCAAAACGACACAAAATCAATCTGGTTCTCCAATCCCGACATCAGTACCATGAATGCCATGCTCAAGAACACCGCGTGTGAAGCCTTGGGCCTTGAACTGATTGAAGTGGGTCCCGATTATCTGGTGGGTACCATGCCTGCTGATTCACGCACCTTTCAGCCGTTTGGCCTTGTGCATGGCGGAGCCAATGTGTTGTTGGCTGAAACGCTGGGCAGCATGGGTGCAAATCTGATTGTTGACACCAGTAAATTTTATTGTGTGGGCCAAGAGGTCAATGCCAACCATCTGCGCGGTGTGCGCACTGGCAAAGTCACTGGCCGGGCGAATTTGTGGCACGCGGGCAAGTCTTCACAGGTGTGGAACATTGAATTGCGTGATGACCAAGGCAAACTGACCTGTGTATCACGCCTGACCATGGCTGTTGTTGCCATCCCCGGGGGGCAGGCGGCATGAGTAGCGTGAGCACCAAGCAAGACAAAAACGTACTGGGCGGTCCATTGCTGGCTTGTTCCTATTCGCCTTTGACCGGTTTTTTCCGTGATGGATGTTGCAGCACCGGCCCTAATGATTTTGGGCGCCATGTGGTTTGCGCCAAAGTCACTCAAGAGTTTCTTGAATTCCAGCTGCGCATGGGCAATGACCTTGTTAGCCCACGCCCCGAATACCGGTTTGCGGGTTTGAGACCAGGTGATCGCTGGTGTGTGTGCGCCATGCGTTGGCGCGAGGCCTACGACGCTGGCGTAGCGCCCCCTGTATTTCTGGAAGGCACCCATGCTTCTGCGTTGGAGGTGGTCAGTTTGAACGTTCTGAAAGAAAACGCGTTGTGAAATGCTGTTGTGTCTCGTGCATGGCCGCGGGTTTGATTGCGGTACACTGATTCCACAATAAACAGGAGACACAATGAGATTTTTCGGCACATTCAAACATGGTTTGGCCTTGGTCGTGCTTGCTGCAAGCACCACCATGAGCAATGCACAAGGCGTAAAGCTAACGCCACTGGGCGCTGAACAAGCTGGCAATGCTGCCGGCACCATTCCTGAGTGGAAAGGTGGCTTGGCCACACCACCGGCGGGTTTTGATCCTAAAAAAGGGTACGCCGACCCCTTCGCCAATGAAAAACCCTTGTTTGTCATCAATCAAGGTAATTTGGCCGAGCATCAAAAATTTTTGTCAGCCGGTCAAATCGCACTGATCAAGCGTTACCCCAACTACAACATTCCTGTTTACCCCAGCCATCGCACAGCCGTGTTTTCTCCTGCCATGATGAAGGCCATCGAAGCCGAGGCGGGCAAGCCGAAGGTTGTGCACGGCGGCTTGGCTGTGGAGGGGGTCAACAGCACCAGTGTGCCTTTTCCTCAACCCAAAAGTGGAATTGAGGCTGTTTGGAACACGCTACTTCGCCGCCCGGCCCAAACGCTTGAGTCACACACATCTGGCTTTGTTGCAGGCCCAGGCCTAAAGCCACAGCCTTTCTCAAGCAGTCAAACCATTGCGTGGGCGCCAGCCATAGGCAAAGAGGGCACCAACCTGTTGTTTGCCTTGATCGGTGAGTCAACCCGACCTGCTGCGCAGGCTGGCGAGGCCTTGCTGGTGCTGGACACCTTGAACTTCAAAGACGATGCTAGAAACGCTTGGGTGGTTAATTCTGGCCAGCGTCGGGTGATACGCGCCCCTGAACTGGTGCATTCGGCACCGGCCGGGAATAGCGATGCATTGCGCACAGTGGACGACATCTATGGTTTTAACGGTTCCCCGGAGCGATTTGAGTGGAAACTGCTGGGCAAGAAAGAAATGTACATTCCGTACAACAGCTACAAGCTGAGTGACAAGTCGCTGAAGTACGACAACATGGTTCAGGATTCTTTCTTAAAGCCAGAGTTGACCCGATTCGAGCTGCATCGCGTGTGGGTGATTGAAGGCACACTCAAACCGGGCATGGAGCACATTTACTCCAAACGAACCATGTATGTCGACGAAGACAGTTGGTATGTCAGCCTGATGGACCAGTACGACAGCAAAGGCGAACTTTGGCGGGTTAAAATGCTCTACCTGATGCAGGCCTATGACGCGCCTGGTATGTACACAGCGGGCGAAGTGCAGCACGATTTGAATGCCCGTAAATCGGTGTTCAGTGGTTTTCAGAATGAAGACGCTGCCACGGAATTCAATGTGTCTGTGCGTTCGGGCGATTTCACGCCCGCGGCTTTGCGAAAACTCATGAAGTAAGTCATTTGCAGTAACCATGGACGATTCCAAACACCCCGATCCAGACAAAGACAACACCCTGGAACGCATTAAAACCGGTTCTTTTGAGCGCAACGTTGCCTTGACCCGCATGGGTGTGGGCGCAGGCGCGAAAATAGCTGGCCACACCATGCGTAATTTTTTCCGGCGCGGCGACTCCAAAGAGCAAGCCAACCGTGACTTTTACAAAAGGCAGGCCGAGGAACTGGCCGACGAACTGGGGCGTTTGAAAGGCAGTGTCATGAAAGCAGGGCAGATGCTTTCCCTGTATGGCCAGTACTTTTTGCCCGAAGAAGCGGTTGAAGTGCTTGCGTCATTGCAAGACAACACCCCGGCTGTGTCCTGGTCATTTGTAGAACCCCAATTAATCGATGCATTGGGGCCACAGACCATCGAAAAACTCGACATCCTGACCAAGCCCATGGCTGCGGCTTCACTGGGGCAAGCGCACCGTGCCACCATTCGGGAAACGGGCGAGGAGGTGGTTGTCAAGATTCAATACCCCGGTGTGGCCAACGCAATTGACAGCGACATACGTACTTTGTCGCGTTTGGTGTATGCCACCAGCCTGGCGCCCAAAGCGCTCGATTTAAGCCATGTGTTCGATGAATTGCGTGACATGCTGAAACGCGAGTGCGATTACATACAAGAACGGGAGTTCACTGAGCTGTTTTACGAGAAGCTACAAAACGACCCTCGCTTCATTGTCCCCAGGGTGTTTGGTCAGTTCAGCGCCAGCCGAGTGTTGACCACCCGTTATGAGCCAGGCGTGTCCGTGTCGTCCAAAGAAGTTCAGGCGCTGTCGCAAAGCCGCCGCAACGCACTGGGTAAAGCGTTTGTTGATTTGTTCATCAGCGAGCTGTTTGAGTGGAACATGGTGCAAACCGATCCGCACTTTGGCAACTATCGGGTTCGAATCGATCCCGATGGTGAGAATGACCAAATCGTTTCGCTGGACTTCGGCGCTACTCGCCATTTCCCCAAAGCTTTCGTGAACGACTATGGGCGTATTGTTCGTGGTTCGCTGCTGATGGATCGAGAAGAAATCATGAAAGGTGTATTGGACATCGGCTTGATGAACCCGGATACGCCAGAATCTGTGTTGCATGGTTTTGGTGAGCTGACAGAGCTCATCGTGGAGCCGTTTCGCAAACCTTTTGACCCCAAGGTGTCTGAACATTTGTACACCCCAGGTGGTGCATATCGATTTGGTGACACAGACTTGCCAAAGCGTGTCGGACAAACCGCAGCCTTGAAAATGATGTCCAAGCACTTCAAGATTCCACCAAAAGAAATCATCTTTCTTCACCGCCGCATTGGCGGAGTCTTGGTCACCTTGCGAACCCTGAAAGCGGAATTGCGTTTGCATGACTGTCTAAAACCGCATTTGAACCTGAACTGACCTTCTAATCCCTGCAATAAATATGCGTTGGTGCAGATATTCTTGGCCATCTGTCCTACCTTTGTGTATGCTTGGTCTATAACAAGTCGCATGAATATTTATTGCAGTCTCTATTAATGAACTTAATTGATCAGATAGCGTAATTCTGTTTGCCCTAAAAAGCAGCGTGTGTTCAAATGCAGTGAGTTGTCCTAGACAAATAAGGCGGAAAACATGGCAGCAGCGCTAGATTCAATTGGAGTGGTGGTTTTAGAGCCCAACAAACAGTTGTTGGATCGTTTGTGCGGTTTTGCGAAAACCATTTGGGGGGAACAGGAAGTTCTGCCCCGGCAAACGGGCAAAGAGTTGGCGCTGGCCGCCGAGAACCTCAACATTGGCGTGGTGGTTGTACGTGCCAGCTTTCAACGCTCAAGCCCATTGGTACAAAGTACTTTGATGGACATGTACGCCGCAGGCACACAGTTTATCGTGTTGCAAGACACACCGTTCCGAGTTTCCGAAAGTGCATGGTCCTCATTGGCCGGTATTCACTTTCTGTCCGACCGTGCCACTGATGATCAGCTTCAGGATTTGTTGACACTGACCTTGATTAGAAGTTGTGTTCCCGACTTCAATAAACTTGTTTGACCTAGACAAGATATTTGAACAACAGCCCGCCACGAGCGGGCTTTTCAACGTCTATGACTAGTTGATCCGGACGGTTTCGCCCTGTCTCAGCATTTTGAAGGTTTCAGGGTCTATGTTTTTTAGAACCAACGCCTTTTGTAGATCGCCCAAGGGCTGATCCAGAGGTTCGTCTGTGAGTTCGAAGGTACCCCAATGAACCCCAATGGAATACCTGGAACCAACCTCTTGGTGAATTTGTACCGCTTCATCCGGGTTGATGTGTTGTGCCTTCATGAACCAACGTGGTTCGTAGGCTCCCACCGCGATGGCACTGGCGTCAAAAGGGCCGTATCGCTTGCCGATCTCCTTGAAATCTGCGCTGTAACCGGTGTCACCGCTGAAATAGAAGTTCAAGGATTTGTTCTTGAATACCCAGCCGCCCCACAACGTGGTGTTTCGGTCGGTGAATGAACGGGCAGACCAGTGGTAAGCCGGTACAAGCGTCAGTTCCTGACCACGCATTTCATGTGTTTCCCACCAATCCAGTGCTTTCACATTGTTCACCCCCCATTTTTTCAATGTGAGGTCAACACCCAAAGGCACGAGGAAAAGCGCATTGGGTTGTAGCCGCGAAATGTCCATGATGGTGTCGTAATCCATGTGGTCATAGTGACTGTGGCTAATTACCACCACATCGACAGCTGGTAGGTCTTTGACCGTGGTTGGGCTCATCACTTTGCGTGCGGGGCCTGCCCATTGAACCGGGAATGCGCGTTCAGAAAAATGAGGGTCTGTTAATACGGTGAATCCTTCAGCGCGAACCAGCACACTTGCGTGGCCAAGCCAAGTCATTGTCTTGTCGCCGTATTGTGCCAGTTTCTCTTTGTTGAATAACTCCAGGGGGAACTCATCATAGGAGGCGAAGAATTCACCAGGGGGAGGGGGTAAATCTTTGCCGAATCGCTCTCGATACCATCTCAGCAGGTCGGAAAACGGTTTGGATACTGTGGTGCCGTCGGAATTGACAAAACCGTTTGGTCGGTGGTGTGGTTTGTCGGGGTTGTAGTACGGGTTTTTGTATGCACAACCCTGAATCATCATTCCAAGTAACAGGCCAACCACGCCCAACGTTATTCGCTTCATATCACGCTACTCGATTCAAAGCTCCTTGAAGTGGCTACCCAAATACACCAGCAAGGGCAACCCGACATAGAGCAAACACAGCACCCGGAAATGGTCCATTGATTCAACCGGGGCACTGTTCCCGCCGTTGTATTCCATGGGTGCCAAATGGACCAAGCTTCCATTGTATGCCAAGTCGACAGTGTGTTTGCTCTCAAAGAAAGGAGTAATCAATGTCGGTTCTACGAAAAACGCACAGGCCAGAATCCACAACACAAAAAACAGCGCGAAACGTGTGATGCTCACTTTTTTCTCCAATCAAATCCCTGTTGAAACAACTGTACAATAAAGGCTGTAACTTTGTACAGTATTTTTTAAAAGTTGTGTTTTCAGGTAATGCAAATGTGTGAAATGTTGCAAATCAGGCTGTTACAATCCATTAGTGTTATTGCTTTCAAACGAGGTTGGCTGTGTCATCAAAAACCATTCAAATCCGCGCGCATGATCAAGGTGAGTTTTCTGCATATCTATCGCTGCCGCCCACAGGCAAGGGGCCGGGCATTCTGTTGATTCAGGAAATTTTTGGTGTGAACCAGCACATTCGCGAAGTCGCCGATCAATATGCCAGTGATGGTTTTGTGGTGTTGGCGCCCGATGTGTTTTGGCGACAGCACCCTGGCTTTGAAGTGGGTTACGACGACGCGGGTTTCAAGCAGGGGTTCGAGCTCATGCAGTCAATGGATTTCCCACTGGCCGTTCAGGATTTGTGCTCGTCAGCTCAAGCGCTTCGTCATTTGCCGGAAGTCAGTGGAAACATTGCCAGCCTGGGCTATTGCATGGGCGGCATGCTGTCTTACCTGGTTGGCACCACGCCCGGGGCGGTTGATGCGTCGGTGTGTTATTACGGTGGTGGTATTCACACGGCACTGGATAGAGCCGACAAAGCGACCAATCCCATGTTGATGCACTTTGCAGAGCAAGACGGTTTCATCCCCATGGACGCTGTGCGCTCTGTTCAGTCGGCCTTTTCAGGCAAACCGCATGTGGAAATTCACACCTATCCGGGCGTGGATCATGGGTTCAATTGTTGGGGGCGCCCCATGTATCAGCAGCAGGCCGCCTGTCGTGCCCGGGGTTTGACGCTTGAGTTTTTGGCCCGTGTCGTGGCTTAATGAGCAAGCCTGTCAGGCAGGCTGAACGCGCGCCTGACATGTCTGTTGGATCAATTCCATGCCGCATGTGGCATGGAAACCTTTCCCGAATTTTTTAGGGTCGACTTTTTGAACGCCAGCTCAAACAAAGAACCTGCTGCCAGTGCGCGTGCCTCTCGCGGTTTGAAGAAAGCTTTTGCACAGCGCCCGTTGGTTGCGTTGATTTTCGTTCTCGCCTGCCTGGTTTCGTTTGTTTTTTGGTCTCAACTCAGTGACCTGGCTTGGGCTGGGCAATTGGCCTTGTTTGCGTTTTCACTCGGGGTGTCAGCTTTTTTGGGCAGCGTCATCACCAGGGCTTGGCTGGGTTTTCGGTTGGCTGAGCGAGTGGCCGAAGTCAAGGACCAATCCGATACAGATCTTCCTTCCTACATGGATACGAATTTCTTTCGCAAGCTTGCCGAGGAATGGGTGCGAAAGCAGGAACAGAACGAGTATTTGATTGGTCAATATGATTCATCCAATCGCCGTTTGCTTCGCTATCAGCATTCAATCAGTGGTTTTGTGGTGGAAATGTTGGTGCATCCGCAAGGCCTGGTGGAAGTGCGGCACGCGGACACGTCGATCAACCGGTACTTTCCTGATTTGCGCGAGTTGTTTCTTCAAGACTGGACCGCACTGTTGCCGCATGTAGAAGAAGGTTTTCATTCGGCACTACGCACTGCGGTTGGGCGCACGGAAGCTTTTCCACCTCAAGAGTCGGTGCTGTTTGCCACCATCAAAAGAAGCGGCGTTGAGCAGTTGTATTTCCAACTGACTTTGAATCGGGAGGCGATTCCGCAGGGTGTACACGTGTATGCGGTCTGCACCGATGTGACCGAATTCGTCAAAGCCAAAGAAGAAGCAGAGAACTCCAACCGGGCCAAGTCGGAATTTCTTGCGACGATTAGTCATGAATTGCGCACTCCATTGAACGCCATCATTGGTTTTTCAAAACTGTTGCAAGAACAGCTGACCGACGAGCGACTAAAACATGATGCGCGAAATATTTCCAGTTCGGCTGAAAGCCTGCATTTCATTCTCAGCGACGTTCTGGAGTTTTCCCGAATTCAGGCCGATGGCTTAAGGCTTGAATCCCAGCCTTTTGATGTGGTTGATTTGATCGATCAGGTTTATTCCATCAATCTCAATGTAGCGCAAAAGAAAGGCATACAGTTCACGCAGGTGCATGAGCCTGCGGGGCCGTTGTGGGTGCAGGGCGATTCGAATCGATTGCGCCAAGTGATCCAGAACCTGATTTCAAACGCTTTGAAATTCACACAAAGTGGTTATGTGCGGGTGAAGCTGATGGCCACAGCACCGCAGAACGGGCGGGTTGAAATGTTTCTAGAGGTGGCCGACAGTGGAATCGGTATTAGCCAGGTGAATTTGCGCAAGCTTTTTCAGCGTTTTAGCCAGGCCGATCGTGAAATCAATCGCCAGTTTGGTGGCACGGGTTTGGGTTTGGCCATTTGTAAAGGCTTGATCGAACTCATGGGTGGGAGAATCGATGTGAGCTCTGAACCCGGTGTAGGTTCAGTCTTCACCGTCAGCCTGAACTTGCCCGTTGCAAGAAGCATTCCCAAAGCGTCGGTTCAGGTGATTCAAACTCCAAAGGCAAACACGGCACTTCAGGTGTTGGTGGTTGATGATCACCCTATGAATATCAAGTTGCTTGACCGCTATTTGAACAAACGCGGACACCATGTTTCGCAGGCCACTGGTGGTGAAATGGCGGTTGAAATGTGCGTTGAGCACAATTATGACTTGGTGTTGATGGACATTGACATGCCGGATCTGGATGGCCACGAAGCAACCCGACGCATTCGTGCAAACGATAGTGCCGCCTCACGCAATAGTTACATCTGTGCCCTGTCCGGTTTGTCGGATGACGACAACATTGCGTTGTCGAAAAAAGCTGGCATGAATTGGCACATGACCAAGCCTGTGTCTTTTGAAAAGCTGGATGCATTGATATTGGAGTTGTCAGAGAAACTCAAAGAGTCATCTCAAACAATTCCAAGCAATCACTGAATACCCATTTGTTTTTCAAGGTACGACCTCGCTTTCTCTAGCCATATCGACAAAGCCGCCAACAAGTCGCTTTGACTGAATGAGCAGCTTTCACCTGCGAACATGGCAGTGCTTTCCAGTCGCTCCAGAATGCTGTCCAACGCGCCTTCAAACACAGCAGGTAGGTCACGAAGCAAATCTTTTTCAGCGCGGAAAGCGTGAACCAGTGCAGTCGTGCTGTCGAACGCATTATTTTCTAGCGAATCGGATAATCTTTTGATCCTAAGCAGGGGATCTGCTGGTATGTTACTCATGAGTATTGTTTTGTGAATTCAACAGCGGCCAGTGTACCTCAGCCAAAGCGCAGACGCTGCCGCACAATATGGAGAAAACAAAGATGGACAGCAAACTTTCCCTCGACAAAAAAGCTTCTGTAACATTGAACAAAGAAGCACTCTACGCCGATCTAAAAGCGATCGAGCCCGTTATTTCAATTTTCCCCAAACTGGAAAGTTTGACCAATATTGGTCCAAAGGCTTACGAGTGGAAGCTCAGGCCCATTGGTGCCATGGGTGTTTCGCACGCGGTTCATTATGCGGCCACCTACGAGCTTGATGAGGCCAAAGGCCGCTTGAGTTTTGTTGGCAAAGAAGGCGTGGGCAATGCAACCTTGTCGGGCTTTTTTGATTTCAAGCCCAATGGCGACAAGATTGATATTGAAGTGGAAATCAAAGGTCAACTGCGTGACATCAAAGTGCCCATGTTGTTGAAGGCAGCAACCCCGGGTTTTATCAAAACCATGTTCGAAGGTTTGGTGGACCGTTACATTGAGAAGTTGGAGGAAAAATATGGCAAATAACAAACCCGCGAACTACGACACAGGCAAAGCCATGCGGGCGAGGGTGCTTGGTGCCGATTACGTCGCCAAGGCTGTTTCCAACCCTGAAGATTTTGCAGCACCCTTGCAAGACATCGTGACCTCGCATGCGTGGGGCACTGTATGGCCTCGCGAAGGATTGGAGCCGAAAATCCGAAGCATCGCGACTGTGTCGATGTTGATTGCTTTGAATCGCCCCAATGAATTGAAGCTCCACATGCGTGGAGCAATCAACAACGGGGTTACGCCAGGTGAGTTGCGTGAATTGATCATTCACGCCAGTGTGTATTGCGGCTTTCCTGCTGCAATGGACAGCATGCGCCACGCCAAAACCCTGTTAGAGGAGTTGGCGCAGGAACGGGAATGATTATTTTTCTACGAAGGCGCGCTCAAACACATAATCGCCGGGCTCACCAATGCCTGGCGACACCTCAAAGCCGCGTGCATCGAGAATGCTTCGAATGTCAGCCAACATGCTTGGGCTGCCGCAAATCATCGCACGGTCTGTTTCAGGATTCAGCGGTGGCAAACCGACACTTTTGCACAATTCACCGTTTTCCATCAGTGTTGTGATACGCCCAACATTGCGAAACTCTTCGCGTGTCACGGTTGGGAAATACACCAGTTTGTCGCGAACCATGTCGCCGAAGAATTCGTTGTTTGGCAGTTCGTCTTGAATGTATTCGCTGTAAGCGAGTTCGTTCACATAGCGCACACCGTGCACCAGAATCACCTTTTCAAATTTCTCGTACACGTCTGGGTCTTTGATCAGGCTCATGAACGGAGCCAGGCCTGTGCCAGTGCCGAACAGAAACAGATTTTTACCGGGGCGTACGTCATCCAGAATCAAGGTGCCGGTGGGTTTTTTGCCAACCAGTACGGAATCACCCACTTTCAAGTGCTGCAAGCGCGAAGTCAATTTCCCGTCGGGTACCTTGATGCTGAAGAATTCAAGGTGTTCTTCATAATTGGCACTGGCGATGCTGTAGGCGCGCAGCAAAGGCTTGCCTTCGACTTCCAGGCCAATCATCACAAAGTGGCCGTTGTGAAAACGCAGGCCCGGGCTTCGTGTGGTCTTGAAACTGAATAGTGTGTCGTTCCAGTGATGGACTTCGGTGACTTGTTCTTGAATCAGGTTTGACATGGTTTCTGCTTTGAATCTCTGAGTTCTACAATCGCGCTCATGATAACGCACCCCGTTAAAAAACGCTGTAAGTTGTTCTATCTTTTAGTTATTTGCTTATTTGGAGTAGCACCTCTAACGCATCGCTCGATCTGGGTTGCTGTTGAGGGTTATAAATAAGTAAAACCAAAAACACAAGAACGAGACAAACAGGGCAAAACCAATGCAAGAAACCACTCAAGACCAACGTTTGATGAGCAAAACGATGGTCTATTCCAACGACGTAGAACTGGCGGTGACCTGCTACGGTGAACCTTACAACCCCACCATTGTGCTCGTTCATGGCTACCCGGATTCAAGCGCTGTGTGGTGCAAGGTGGTTGAGTTTTTAAAGCATCATTTTCACGTGGTCACCTACGATGTCCGGGGGTGTGGGCAATCCACTGAACCTGAGTGGATGTGGGATTACTCTTTAAGCCGATTGTCGGAAGACCTGCAAGCGGTGATGCGCGCCGTATGCCCCACGCAACCCGTGCACATTGTTGCGCACGATTGGGGCTCCATTCAAAGCTGGGAAAGCGTGACGGATCATCGTTTGCGTACCCGAATTGCAAGTTTCACGAGCATTTCCGGCCCCTGCCTGGACCATGTGGGCTTGTGGTTGCGTCGTGGGTTTGCCGCCAACACGGCCAGCGCACTGAAGAGTGTGTTGGGTCAGGCCATCAGTTCCTGGTACGTGTATGCATTTCAATTGCCTTTTCTAGCGCCCATGGCCTGGAAGTTGGGTCTTGATAAAGCGTGGCCGAAAATGTTGGCCAAGATGGAAGGCGCTCATCACGCACACAATCCGACCCAGTTGAAAGACGGCGTTAATGGAATTAATTTATATCGCGCCAACGTGGTGCCGCGCATGACTAGCCCCCGAATTCGCCAGACTGACTTGCCGGTACAGTTTCTGGTGCCGTTGCGTGACAAGTTTGTCACGCCAGCCATGATCGAGTCGGCTTACCCTTATTTGCAAGACGTGTGGCGTCGGGACATTGATGCCCATCACTGGGTGGTGCAATCTGAAGCGGAGTGGGTTGCCCATTGTGTGGGCGAATTCGTGGAGTTTGCTGAAACAGGCAGAGAAAACCCAAGCCTGGCCAAGGCTCGGGTTCAGTAACGAAATACAAGGCTGGCGCTGTGAGTCCAGCAGCGCCCAGCCTGTGGCTACGCTTTAAATGACACCCAGGTGAATCATGGTCAGCAATTGACCTTCACCAACCAGGCCACCCAAAATCGCACCGGTCATGATCAGAATCCATTCTTCTTGTTTGAAAACTGGGCGCAGCAAGCCTTCAAATTCAAGCGGTGTCATGGCTTGCATTTTCGATCCAACTACATTCTCGATGTCCAGTGACGTTTGTACATAATTTTCTGCGTGCAAAATGACGGCTTCCAGCCGACCCATCAACATTTCTGAGGTGTCTTGTTTCATCTGCTGGAAGGTTTCGGCGCCCACGGCCATCACCACAAAAGGCTTCACGATGCTTGCTTTGGTGTCCACCATTTCGCGCACCCGTTGATCGACCATCTTCTGTACACGTTCGCTCAGCGGCCCGGCCACCATTTCGCCAATGATGGCTCGTGGGGTCAGGATTTCACTGGCAATGATGCGTGCGTAATCGGCAGCCACTTTTTTCTGGCGTTTCAGAAACAGCCCCTGGATCGTGTAAGACCCAAACGGAATCGGTTTTTTCGGCTCAAATAGAATATTCAGTGCGATCCAGTCTGAAATGAAACCCACCAAAAAGCCAAACACCGGCAAAATCCATGGCTCTTTGAGCAAAATCCACAGCACCATTTGCACCAGGCCAATCATGAAGCCAAAGTACAGACCGGATACGCCGAAAAACTTGAATTCTTCCCGGCCCACCTCTTGAAAGATTCGATTCAACAGGTGCTTGTCTTTCATCAGAATGCGTATCACCAGCGCTTTCAAGTCAACAATTTCATCAATGTTGTTCTTGATGTCGTCCATCACGCTCGCGATGACGCCCGGCACATCTTTTTTCACCCGATCAATCAGTTTTTTCTGGGCAAAATTGGGCAGGCTTTCCCACAGTCTGGGTTGGTGCTTGGACATCACTTCGCGAATGATGCTTTCAATCACCTGCATGGCCGGGCCTTCGAGTTCTTTGCCCAGTCTTTCTGAATCAAGGTTGGCAACCACCTCGTTGACCGAGACCAGCTTGGTGGTGATCGTGTCCACAGCCACCGAGGCCATGCGCAACGCGTTGCGCGGCACAATGCCTTGCCAACCAAAAAACGGTCGAATTCCCACAAATTTCATGGGATAGAACATCATTTTCACCGCTGCGATTTTGGTGACGTAACCCAAAATGGCGGCAACAATGGGTATGGAACCGTAAATCAGATAATTTTGCTGAACGTCAGCGTAAATTGCGCCCCAATCCATTAGAAGCGTCCCCTTAGAATTTTAGTTTTTGCTGGTGAATAATAAGTAATAGGTGGTTGTATTGATAACAGGCGTTGACAACCACTTCTAATTTGTACAGTCGTAAATGTCAGTATAACGATCTAATGTACCCGTATTGGATGCCAAAATTAGATCAATTATTTTAATAATCTCTTTACAGGAACTCCGCTTTGGAATTTTCCTTTATTCATTTGGGGCTTTCTCTTTGGGCCGTTGTCCTGTTGGCAGCATTGCTTGGCCTTTTTTTGGCGTGGTTTTTTCAGGCTGCAGCCTTGTGGTTGATGTTCAATCCCAAGGAGTTCAAAGGCTGGCGCATTCCCTTGTTTCGCAAAATGGGTTTGCATCAACTGGGACTTGAGGGTTTGGGTTGGCAAGGGCTGGTGCCTCACCAAAAGGCGATCATGGCTGAAATTGCGGTGCGCTTGATGACACACAAGCTGCTTCCTCTGGATGAAATGATCAAACGCATTCCAGCGCAAGGTCTGGCTGATCGTTTGACGCCGCCCATGCAGGAAACCGCTGACCTGGCTTGTCGCGAGGTCATGATCAAGCACAAACCCACCTTGTGGGAAAGCCTGCCAAGTTTTGTTCAAAACTCTGTCGTTTCCAGAATTCGTGGCTTGGTGCCCGCTGTGGCGCAACAAATCATCCTCGATTTACAGAAAAAACCCGCTTACTACTTGAGCTTGAAAACACTGGTGCTTGATGTGATTACCAGCAAGCCATTTCTTGTGGTGGATTTATTCAAAAGTGCGGGTAAAGATCCTATGGCGTATCTGCTGCGCTTTTCAGTGATTGCCGGTTTGGTGGTGGGCTTGTCACTGGCTGGTTTGGCCTGGTTGAACGTGGAGTGGTACTGGATTTTGATCGGCGGCATTGTGTTGGGTGCGGTGGCCAACGAATTGGCTTTGGAAAGCCTCTTTTTCCACCCAGACCACGGCACCATTCGACTGGGCAGCTTCACGGGTTTCTTTTTTCGTGACCAATTGCACATTTCGGAGCTGTTTGCCAAAACTGCCGCTCGCGAAGTGTTGACCACCGAAAACATTGTGTTGTCGTTGTGCCGTGGGCCAAACGCCAAAAACTTGTCATCGTTGATTGATTACCACGTGCAGCGCGTGATGGATCAGGAATCCAGTGGTGTCAAGCCCTTGTTGGTTGCTTTTCTTGGAGCCGAGCAGTGGCTTGCCATCAAAAAAGACGCAGCCAAAATATTTGCGAGCAAGCTTGAAAACCACCTGATGGCAGCGCGTTTGTATTTGCACGATCACCTTCGCATCGAAGAGGTCATCATTGAACGCCTGAGCGAGCTTCCCGCACTTGAATTTGAAAAGGCGCTGCGTCCGGTGTTTTCTCGTTATGAATGGATGATGCCTTTGATTGGTGCCTTTTGGGGTGGCTTGTTGGGCGGTGCTGTTGTGGTGATGTTGTAAAAAATAAGTGGTCTTTGAATCCACGTTGAATATGTCAGAGTATTACTTACAAATTCCACAACACAAAATACAAAGTTTTTTGGAGGCGACATGTCCGCACAAGTAATTGGTTCCGTCAATGAAATGGAAGGTGAAGTAAACGTGATGCGCGATGGCGAAACCCGCGCACTGAGCACAGGTGATTCAATCTTGGCTGGTGATGTGATCACTGCTTCTGACAGCGGCCGTGCTTCGGTCATTTTGTCAAACTCTGTTGGCGAGCCTATCGGAAATCTGCTGATTGCCCCTAGCGGCAGTGTCATTGCTGACACCACGATGAAAAATGGTCAAACCGGCTTTGTGTTTGAGGCTTTGTCTGATGACGGCGTAACTTTGGCCAACCTGGACCCTGATTTTGCAGAACTGGTCGAGTTGCAAGGTGTTGAGCAAGCCGGCGGTGGCGGCATGTTTGGCTTGTTTGATGGCGGCTTGTTGGCAGGCGCTTCGTTGGGTGGTTCTGCCGCAGCTGTGGGTGCTGGTGCAATTGGCATTGGTTTGCTGGCCTCTGGCAGCGACGAGGGCTCTGGCCCTACCGCTCGCTCGGGTGGTGGGAATGTGGATGGAAGCGATGGCGGCAATGGTGGCGGCGGCGGTGAAGGCGGCGGTGATGCTGGCGGCACCACAGGAACTCCCCTGGATGCAGTACTTGATCCCGTTTTTGATGCCTTGGGCGGCACGCCATTGGCTGCCGTGAGCGAACCTGTGGCCGATGGATTGGCCACGCTGGGAGCGATGATACCCGGCGGCGACACGGGAGGTGATTCAGGCGGTGATGGCGGCGGTGATGCTGGCGGCACCACAGGAACGCCTCTGGATGCGGCACTTGATCCCGTCTTTGATGCCTTGGGCGGTACGCCATTGGCTGCCGTGAGCGAACCTGTGGTCGATGGCTTGGCCACTTTGGCAGCCATGGCCCCCAGTGGCGCAGGTGGCGATTCACCAGCGTCAGCCCTGACCGATCTTCTTGCTGACTCGCCTTTGAGTGGCATCACCAGCATGGTGGGGCCAGAGGACATCGCGGGCAATATCCAGGGCGCTTTGCCTGTTTGATCAGGCGGCAACCACAGCATTGCCTTCTAGCGGGGGCTTATCGTGACAACAACGGGCAAGCATCACTTGCCCGTTTTTGTTGGTCGCTTATTCAATCAACAAATATCAAGCCATGAATTTGATCGATTCCACAGGAAAGCCCAGATGGGGGCGTTTTGACACATTGCCCAGCGCAATCAACTGGCAGCAATACGATGCCCGAACCCACATGGGGGTTCGTCGCCCGCAATGGCTCAAATCATTTCTGTTCAAACATTTCGATTTTTATGGCGTGGTCGGTCGGGGCTTCGAGTTCGGTTGTGGCATGGTGCGCCTGGGGTTCGTCAATTCAACTTTTGCTTACTTGCACAGTGAGTCAACCGGATTGCACCGTGTGCAGTTTGATCTGCCTCTGGATGTCGGGTTTCAAAGCGATTACAAACCTTTGGGGACAAGTGAGTGGGCTCACCCTTTCAAAACCAATCACCGAGTGGCCTCTGTGCGCACAACAAATGGGCGTGCCTTGCAATTCCAGTTCGGTGATGAGTTTCATGGCTCAGTTGAATTGAACTGTTCTGAAGCAGACACCCTGGCGTTGAATACCCCAGTGTCCAACACTGGTTTTGCATATGCACAGAAATCAAGTGGGGGAACCGTGTCGGGTCATGTGTGCAGTCGTGGCCAAGTGTTTGATATCAGTCCGGACACGGATGGCTCTTATCACGATTGGACCGCCGGTTTCCTGCGACGAGACACGTTCTGGAATTGGGCCTGCGCAAGCGGTCGGGCTTCAACCGACGGCCCCATGTTGTCTGTCAATCTTGCGCGTGGCGTGAATGAAACCGGTGCGCATGAAAATGTGCTGTGGGTCGATGGCCGTTTGTCAGAATTGCCATTGGTCTGGTTTGAATACGATCGCGATCAGGTTATGCAGCCTTGGCGCGTTTATTCAAGTTGTGGGGCAGTGGATTTAACCTTCACTCCGCTTGGGCACATCGATGATCACCGCAATTTGTGGATCTTGGCCAGCCGCTTTAATCAATGCTTTGGTGTGTTCAGCGGCACCGTTCGTGCATTGGGTGGCAATAAAACGCATCGAATCGACGGCTTGAAAGGCTGGTGCGAGGACCATTACGCCCGCTGGTGATTAAGCCTTCAGCATTGACTCGCCTTAAACCTCGACCATTTCAAAGTCGCCTTTACTGACACCGCAATCCGGGCACAACCAGTCGGTTGGTACGTCTGCCCAAGTGGTGCCAGCCGCTATGCCATCCTCGGGCAACCCCTTGGATTCGTCGTAAGTAAAACCGCACACCACGCATACATAAGTTTTCACAGTTCTAAATCCTTAAACTTGACAACGTGGATTGTCTCAAAGAAAAAGCGGAGGATCCAATCAAAAGGTTCTGGATGTTCAATTAAAAAAATTGATGACTTACGGTTTTTGATAGTTTTAGGGTAAACGCCAATGTCAATACGCTTCAGGTTTCTAGCGGGGCAGGAACCTGATGTATAAAAACAAGCTAGACTCTCGGTAATGAGCACGACCATGGCTCAACCAGACAAGTTATCAGGAGAGATGTGTATGTCAGTGAGTATCGACACCGTGCGCGACGCTTTGCGCAGTGTCATTGACCCCAATTTGAACAAAGACTTCATCAGCGCCAAACTGATCAAGAACATTCAGGTGGATGGCGGTGATGTGAGCTTTGAACTCGAATTGAGCTACCCCGGTAAAAGTCAGCTTGATGGCCTGCGTAAAAAGGCGATCGCAGCCGTGCGAACAGTGCCAGGCGTTGAAAATGTCAGTGTGAACGCGACCATCAAAATTCAAACCCATGCGGTGCAACGTGGCTTAAAGCCCATGCCCAATGTGAAAAACATCATCGCAGTGGCGTCAGGCAAGGGTGGTGTGGGTAAAAGCACCACCGCGGTGAACCTGGCCTTGGCTTTGGTGGCCGAAGGCGCACGCGTGGGCATGCTTGACGCAGACATTTACGGCCCTTCTCAGCCCACCATGCTGGGCATCACCGGACGCCCTCAATCGGATGATGGTCAGATCATCGACCCCATGGAAGGTCACGGCGTTCAGGCCATGTCGATTGGCTTTTTGATTGACGAGGACACTCCCATGGTTTGGCGCGGCCCCATGGTGACCAGTGCCCTGGAACAGTTGTTGAAGCAAACCAACTGGAAAGATCTGGATTACCTCATTGTGGACATGCCTCCGGGTACTGGCGACATTCAGCTGACGCTGTCACAAAAGGTGCCTGTGACAGGTGCCGTGATTGTGACCACGCCTCAAGACATTGCCTTGTTGGATGCTCGCAAGGGTTTGAAAATGTTCGAGAAAGTGGGTGTTCCAATTCTTGGTGTGGTTGAGAACATGGCCATTCATGTGTGTACCAACTGTGGTCACCAGGAACATATCTTTGGTGATGGCGGAGGTCAAAAAATGGCCAAAGATTACAACATTCACTATTTGGGCGGCTTGCCTTTGGACATGCGCATTCGCATGCAGGCCGATTCCGGCAAGCCCACCGTTGTTGCCGATCCCAATGGTGACCTGGCTGTAACCTACAAGGAAATTGCACGAAAAGTGGCCATCCGGATTGCCGAACAGTCCAAGGACATGTCGTTGAAGTTTCCATCCATTGTCGTTCAGAACACCTGACCGACGAATCGACTCGGGAGTGCGGCCAGTGGCGCGAGAGCAACACTCATTCCAGCAACTGGCCAGCGTGGCTCCATCCTCTGGGCTCGCTGGCATCTGGGGCGACCCCAGCCTTGAACTCGATCTAGGCGGAAAGTTGGCTGTGTGGGCCGAAAAGCCTGCGTTACCCACGAGCTCCTTGCCCTGGATGGTTTTACACGGCGGCCCCGGTGGCGCCCTAACGGCTGCACATGTCGCGCCGCTCAGGTTTGCCAACTTGCCTTGGTTTGGTTTTGATCAGCGAAACAGCGGGCAGAGCGAAGACCTTGATTTGTCGGTGATTGATACCCAGCGGTTCATCGATGATGCACTGGATATTGCTGACAGCTTGGGCATTTCAACTTTTAATATTCTGGGAGGTTCCTGGGGAGCCACCTTGGCCTTGGCCATTGCCACTTACGTGCCGCAACGTGTTCAACACGTGGTACTGCGTGCGCCTTTTGTGCCAATTCGCCCAAGGATTGACGCATTTTTTGCTCAGTTGGAGGCCTTGGCTCCTTATCATTTCGAAGAAGCTTTTGGCCCAGGTGCGCGAACAGCCATGATTGCAGAGTTGTTCGATGTCGCCACGCCTGATCATCTTTTGGAGCTGTCTGCAGCTTGGCGATCACTTGAAATGCGTTTACTGGGTGCCGGGGCCACTCAGACCATTGGCGTTCCCGAGCGAAACTCACCAGAGGCTGACAAGTTGGTGCGCAAGTATCGGCTGCAAGCGCATTTCTTGAAATACGATTGTTTCTTTTCTGCGCAGGATTGGAATGACCTGTTGCTTCGGGCCACTCGTGCTGATTGGTCGTTGAACGTCGTTCAGGGTTTGGAGGACAAAGTGTGTCCGCCCGGAGGAGCAAAAATGCTGGCTGAGATGATCCCTAGGGCCAGACTGGTCGAGCTCGAAAAAGCAGGGCACCTCCCGGATTCCTCCACCATGATGCAGGCCCTTGCTGAGGTGCTGAAGCAACTCTGATTTGAATGG
Source organism: Limnobacter sp. (assembly GCA_964229025.1). Taxonomy (GTDB): domain Bacteria; phylum Pseudomonadota; class Gammaproteobacteria; order Burkholderiales; family Burkholderiaceae_B; genus Limnobacter. Next base: position 55,876 of record CAXRAE010000009.1, read on the forward strand.
AGGCCGGAGTTTGATGTGAACCTTTTTAAAATAAGGTTCCACCTAAACACATCAATCAATGTATTTATCCAGCAGGGAGTAATCACTTGACTCAGCCGCCGCGTTTCAGGCCTCCGCCTCCAAAGGCTCCTCACCCAATGTTTAAGGAAAAGCCCCTTGAACACGGTTTTACCGCCGCCGAGGCCTCTTTGCTTCACGATGCGATTTCTTTGACGGGCATGAGATGGTTTGATGGTGAAGGCGTCATCATGGCCAAGCAGGAACAATTTGAACTCAGTTTTCGCGCTGGTGCGAGTGAAAGCATGCGTTGGATTGTTATGGCTTTCCCCCTGTACAACATGAACCAGCCCAACTCAGTGGAAATCTGTCTTCATTTTCTCGCTGAAGCGCATTCGATGATTCATGTGCTGGATTTCCAATACCAGGTGGGAATCAACATGGAAACCGAAAACCTGGAATTTTTAATGCAGCTGCCCATTAAAGACGTTACTGCAGCACAGTTGTCGGAATTGATCAAAACTTTCTTCGATGCCTTGTCTACATCCGTGATGAAGGAATTGGATCAGATTCTCAGTGAAATGGATCAGTGATTGACTCGGCTCATGTAACATTCGCAAATATTCAACTTTGAAAGCATTGCGAACATGAGCATCAAGTCAGACAAATGGATTCGTCGCATGGCTGAAGACACCGGGATGATTGAGCCGTTTGAGCCGGGTCAGGTGCGTTACAGTGGCGACCATCGAATTGTTTCTTATGGCACCTCCAGCTATGGCTACGACATTCGCTGTGCCGATGAATTCAAAATCTTCACCAACATCAACAGCACCATAGTTGATCCCAAGAATTTCGACGAAAAAAGCTTTGTTGATTTCAAAGGCGATGTTTGTATCATCCCGCCAAACTCATTCGCTTTGGCCAGAACGGTTGAGTATTTCCGCATCCCTCGAAATGTGCTGACCATTTGCCTTGGAAAAAGTACTTACGCCCGTTGCGGCATTATTGTCAATGTCACCCCGTTTGAGCCTGAGTGGGAAGGGTATGTCACATTGGAGTTTTCCAATACCACGCCATTGCCTGCCAAGATTTATGCTGGTGAGGGCTGTGCGCAAGTGCTCTTCTTTGAAAGCGACGAGGTGTGTGAAACGTCGTATAAAGACCGGGGTGGCAAATACCAAGGTCAAAGCGGTGTCACCCTGCCGAAAACTTAGTGCGGGGCATTTGGGGTTGAATGTCCCCGTTCCAGTCGAAGTTGTATTTCACATTGGCCTTGGCTGCAAGTAGCGCAAGCAGCGCCACGCCGCATGCGATGGCCCCAATCGACGACAGCCCCACAGTCATAGGGGCCAATGGCACAGACAAAGCGGCAGCCGCAGCGACGGTGAGCGTCATCGCCAGCCTTGTACCCATGAGTTCACCCATTTTTTTGCTCAGCAATTTCCGCGACAGAAAAGTGCCGACGTGCTTGTCATACGACACTCCCAATTTGTTCACGATTTGAAAAACGCCATAGGCCAGGTGCATCAATGCCTTGGTTGTTGCGCCATATTGATGCAGGTTATTCCACATGTAATTGCAATTGGCGCGGCGTTCTGTTGCACTTTTTTGCCTGTCTGTATTTTTATTCCTGCGCATGTAGCAGGCCCATTTGCCTATTTTTCCCTGTTGATTCACCGAGCCGACCAAACGTTTGATGAGTCCGTGTTTGATGGAAAGCAATTTGTTTGAAATCACTTCATACATGCTTTTGTCAAACACGCTTTGATTGTCTTTTTTCTCAACCCGGTCAATCTGTTGTAGTTCACCAAACCTTGTTCTGCTCAATGACAGTGCAGCCATGCTTGCAAGTGAAGAGATCCCGTACAGGCTGGCACCAATCGCTTTGTGAAGGGCAAAGCCGAGCCAACTGAGTTGCCCCGATACCACTCGCCCTGCAGCAGAGCCAATAACAAGGGCAAGGTCAGCTTTTTCGCCCGATGAGATCAAGTTGCGAGTGAGTCGTTCGGTCAGTCCAGAAATATCGGTGATGCTTTCAGCCAATTCCTCGGTGATTTTCGCAATGTGAATCAGAGCTCGCAGCACTGGGTTTTTGAAACGTTCCGGGTGCGCCAAGGCACGGTCTAAAACGTGTGGTTCTGGGTGGGAATGTGCTTGTTGTTCAATTACTTTTTCCCGAACACGGGCCATGCGCTGATAACTGGCCTCGTAGCTTTGGAGGTATTGGTCAACGCGCCGAGTCATGGGCAATGATTGGGCCTGTGGCTTCTCAAGATTGCCTTCGTAGCCCGTGTTGGCGTTGTTAATGTGCATTCAAAAGTATTGAAAATTTGTTAATTTGCACGCATTAAAACTGATTCATGTTTCATTTCGATGATGTAACCTTTTCGAGGTATTCATTCGCTGCGTCAAACCGTCACTTTGTTCGTGCCGGTGTTGAATGTTTTCGGATCGAAGGCTTGGAACTGTGGGCCCTGTAGTGGATAATGCACCTTTCGCCGTCGCGTACTTTCAAGTGGTTCGCGTTGAAACCCCATCACAGGAAGATCAATGAAATTTCGTTTTCCCATTGTCATCATTGATGAAGATTTTCGTTCTGAAAACGCCTCCGGACTTGGTGTGCGCGCCTTGGCCGATGCCATTGAAAAAGAAGGGGTTGAGGTTCTGGGTGTAACCAGCTACCACGACTTGTCTCAGTTTGCGCAGCAACAAAGCCGCGCCAGTGCGTTCATTTTGTCGATTGACGACGAAGAGTTCGGCCTGGGAAGCAAGAAAGAAATCGAAGACGCGCTTCAAAACCTCAACAGCTTTGTGCAGGAAATTCGCTTCAAGAATGCTGACATTCCCATCTATTTGTATGGTGAAACGCGTACATCGCGTCACATTCCCAATGCCATATTGAAAGAGCTCCATGGCTTCATTCACATGTTCGAGGACACGCCCGAGTTCGTGGCCCGCCATATCATTCGTGAAGCGAAAAGTTACCTGGATTCTTTGGCGCCTCCGTTTTTCCGTGCATTGGTGCACTACGCCCAGGATGGTTCGTATTCCTGGCACTGCCCTGGTCACTCCGGCGGTGTGGCGTTTCTGAAAAGCCCAGTGGGCCAAATGTTCCATCAGTTTTTCGGTGAAAACATGCTGCGTGCCGATGTTTGTAATGCAGTGGATGAATTGGGGCAGTTGCTTGACCACACAGGGCCAGTTGCCGCTTCGGAGCGAAATGCTGCACGTATTTTTAACGCAGACCATTGTTTTTTCGTAACCAATGGCACGTCTACTTCAAACAAAATGGTGTGGCATGCCAATGTTGCACCGGGCGACATTGTGGTTGTGGACCGAAATTGTCACAAATCCATTTTGCATTCCATCACGATGACAGGCGCGATTCCGGTGTTTCTCACACCCACGCGCAACCACTTGGGTATCATCGGGCCCATTCCACTGGAGGAATTCAAGCCGGAAAGCATTGCAAAGAAAATTGAGAACCACCCGTTCGCCAGCAAAGCGAAGAACAAGAAGCCTCGTATTTTGACGATCACGCAAAGTACGTATGACGGTGTTCTATACAACGTTGAGATGATCAAACAGGTGTTGGGTTCGACAATCGACACCTTGCATTTTGATGAAGCCTGGTTGCCCCACGCCAGTTTTCACCCACTGTACAAAGACATGCATGCCATTGGGCGTGACCGACCCCGGCCCAAAGACCCGTTGGTGTTTGCGACCCAATCCACGCACAAAATGCTGGCCGGTTTGTCGCAGGCCTCGCAAATTCTGGTGCAAGAATCAGAGAACAGAAAGCTTGACCGTCACATCTTCAACGAGGCTTACCTGATGCACACCTCGACGAGCCCGCAGTACGCGATCATCGCCAGCTGTGATGTGGCTGCTGCCATGATGGAGCCACCCGGTGGCACCGCACTGGTCGAAGAAAGCCTGATGGAGGCACTGGATTTCCGCCGTGCCATGCGCAAGGTGTCCGAAGAATTCGGTGACGACTGGTGGTTCAAGGTCTGGGGCCCTGATGTGCTGAGCGACGAGGGCATGAGCCCGCGCGACGACTGGATGATCCACGCCACCGACAACTGGCACGGCTTTGGCAAGCTGGCCAGTGGCTTTAACATGCTGGACCCGATCAAAGCCACGATCGTAAACCCTGGTCTGGATGTGAATGGTCAGTTTTCTGACGCTGGCATTCCCGCTTCAATCGTGACCAAATATTTGGCTGAGCACGGTGTGATTGTTGAAAAAACCGGCTTGTATTCCTTCTTCATCATGTTCACCATCGGCATCACCAAGGGCCGTTGGAACACGCTGGTGACCGCTTTGCAGCAGTTTAAAGACGATTACGACAAGAACCAGCCTTTGTGGCGTGTCATCCCCGAATTTTGTCAGGCTCATCCGCGTTACGAGCGCGTAGGCCTGCGCGATTTGTGTAACACCATCCACAACATGTACAGAACCAAGGATGTTGCGCGCCTGACTACAGAAATGTACCTCAGCGACATGCAGCCTGCCATGGTGCCGGCTGACGCGTATGCCAAGGTGGCTCATCGTGAAATCGAGAGGGTGCCTGTAGAGGAGTTGGAAGGGCGCATCACCTCTGCCTTGTTGACGCCTTACCCGCCTGGTATTCCGTTGTTGATTCCTGGCGAGAAATTCAACGCGACGATTGTGGACTACCTGCGATTTGCCCGTGATTTCAACAAACAATTCCCCGGTTTCGAAACAGACATTCACGGACTGGTCGAAATCGAGGACGATCAGGGCAACAAATCGTTCTATGTGGATTGTGTGAAGGAATAACGCGCTGAACCAATAAGGCACTAAGCCCTGTTCAGGGCTTGTGTCAGGTCGTCCAATAAGTCTTTGGGGTCTTCGAGACCAATGGCAAGGCGCAAAATTGGCCCACACTGGCCCTGTGCGTCAAGCAATCGCTTTCGTCGACTATCCGGTACATTCACAACAAGCCCCAAGCTTTCTGGCCCACCCCACGAGTAAGCAATGTTGAAGAGTTCCAGCCCGTCAATGACCGCGCAGGCCTGCTCGTCCGTGTAGCTAGATTTCATCACCACCGAGAACACGCTGGCCATGCCCTTGAAATCGCGAGCAAAGAACTCGTGCCCCGGGCATTGTGTAAGGGCGGGGTGAAGTACGCGTTCAATGGCTGGGTGTTCGGCCAGGGCTTGTGCTATTTGCAGCGCATTCTCGCCTTGCTGTTTGTAGCGCAATGGCAGGGTCAGCAGCCCGCGCAATATCAGCTCGCAATCGGTGGGTGATACACCAAGGCCCATGATGCGGTTGACTCTTTCCAGGTCGCAAAAGGCTTGTGTGTTGTTGCTTAGTACAGCACCCATCAATACGTCTGCATGCCCGCACTGGTATTTGGTCAGCGCTTGAACGCTGAAATCGAACCCGTGCTCGAAAGGCCGATAGGCAAGGCCAGCAGCCCATGTGTTGTCAATGCCGGTGCGGGCGCCTTTTGCCTTCGCGATTGCAAGCAAAGCCTGTAAATCAGGCACTTCGAAAGTGAGTGAACCAGGTGCTTCTGTCCACACCAACCGGGTGCTGGGTTCACAGGCCCTCGAAAGGCTGGCCGGGTCCATTGGGTCGTATTCGGTGAAGCGTATGCCACTGTGCAACTGCAAGTGGCGTGCCAATGATTGAACCGGGCCATACACGTTGTCTGGGATCACCCAATGGTCACCAGTGGACAGGCATGCCTGTGCCACCAGTGCAATCGCTGTCAAGCCGGAAGGACAGACCAACGCATGGGTAGCGCCCTCAATTTCAGCCAAACGCTTGGCCAGCGTATATTGCGTTGGGTTTCCGTGCAGGCCATAGCTGTAATCCAGCCCAATTGGGTTCACCGCTGATCGTTGAGCTGCTGTGCTTTCGAAAAAAGTGCTGGAGCCACGGTAGGTGGGCACAGCTTGCGATGAAAACCCTTCGGGACCGATGGGTTTGGAATGCACGATTTGGGTCGACAAGGCTTGCGTGCCGGGTTTGTGTTTGAAAGTGCTCATGCAGGCTTACAGGGTTTTAATCATGATTTGAGACTTGCGATTCCAGTCATACAGCCGTTTTCTTTCGATGGGCAGCTTTTCCAGATCGGCCACCACAAAGCCGCGTTTGAGGAAAAAATGCGAGGTTTGTGTGGTCAGCACAAACAATTGCTTCAAGCCTTGTTTGCGCGCGTCTTGTTCAACTTTTTTCAAAAGCCTTTCCCCATCTCCCGTTCCTTGCCAGGAAGGGTGCACAACCAGACAAGCCAGTTCGGCCAGGCCCTCGGCGGCATAGGGATACATGGCCGCACAGCCCCATAAAATACCATCGTGTTCCAGCACCACGAAATGATCGATGTCGCGCTCAATGCGGTCCCTGCCGCGGCGCACCAGCACACCGGCCATTTCAAGTGGTTCAATGAGGGTTTTGATGCCCCCGGAATCATCCAGCGTGGCCTGTCGCAAGCTCTCCAGGTTTTCCTCTGAAACCATCGTGCCCACGCCATCGTGAGAAAACAGTTCCAGCAACACACCGCCATCCAGATTCAAAGGCACAATGTGTGCGCGGCCAACGCCCCCTTGCACGGCCAGAATACAGCACTCCAGATAGTCTTTCGTAAGCTCGGGCAGGTCTGCCTGAAGCATGATTTCACGTGCCCGGTCCAGCTCAAGTTCCTCTAGCAGTTTGCCACTTTGATCGAAAATTCCTTCAATCTGGGTGACAAAGATCAGCTTGTCAGCCTTCAAGGCCCGTGCGGTGCTGGTGGCCACGTCTTCCATGGTCAGGTTGAACGCTTCGCCCGTGGGGGAAAAGCCAATGGTTGACAGCAATACGATGGCACTGCTGTTCAAGCTCATTTGAAGCGCAGTCACATCGATTTTTCGCACCAGCCCGGTGTGCTGTAAATCCACGCCGTCCAGAATACCCATTGGGCGCGCAGTGATGAAATTGCCTGAAATGACACGCATGGACGAATGGGCCATGGGAGTATTGGGCAAGCCCTGAGAGAATGCGGCTTCGATGTCCAGGCGAAGTTCGCCGGCCGCTTCTTTGGCGCATTCCAGTGCACCTTTGTCGGTGATTCGCCAACCCTTGTGAAAGGCCGGTTGAATGTTTCGCAAGGCCAGCTGTTCCTCTACCTGAGGGCGCGAACCACACACCAGCACAATACGCATGCCCATGGCGTGTAGCAGGGATAAATCTTGTGCCAATGAATTGAGGTAGCCCTGATAAGCCAGCTCACCGTCGACAGCGACCACGAATGTTTTGCCCCGGAACGCGTGAATGTAAGGCGCCACCGTTCTTAGCCAGTGCACAAAGGTTTGGCTGTTCATCGAGAGTTCGTCATTGCTTGCGGCATTGCTCATTGTTCTGGAGGTGATCCTGAAAAAGGGGAATACACTGTCGGCAGCCGTGGCTGGATGATCGATTGATTATAATTTGCCACTGTGTCCAGTCCAGTGCTGTGACCGTTTTTGCCCGATTTGATCGGATTTTGAACCTCATATTGGTCAAGTTGTGTTGTCAAAAGAACAAAGCGCCCACCCGTTGCCCCTGATTCAGTACCCGGAAGAATTACCGGTTTCGCAACGGCGGGAGGAAATCAAAGCCTTGCTGGCCGCACACCAGGTGGTGATTGTGTGTGGGGAAACCGGTTCAGGTAAAACCACCCAGTTGCCCAAAATGTGTCTGGAGTTGGGCCGTGGGCTTCATGGTCAAAGTATTGTTCACACCCAGCCGCGCCGCCTGGCGGCCACGGCAACCGCAAAGCGCATTGCGTTCGAGCTGCAATCAGAGGTGGGACAGTGGGTGGGTTTCAAGATCCGCTTTCAAGACCAGTCCGGTAGCAACACAGCCGTTAAATTGGTCACTGATGGCATTTTGCTGGCTGAAAGCCAAACCGACCCGCTATTTAAAAAGTACGACACCATCATCATCGATGAGGCGCACGAACGCAGCCTGAATATTGATTTCTTGCTGGGGTACCTGAAAGACGTGCTGCGAAAGCGCCCCGATTTGAAGGTAATTGTGACCTCGGCCACCATTGATGCCGAACGGTTTGCCAAACATTTTGAAACCGAGGGGGGGCAGCCAGCGCCGGTGATCGAAGTGTCTGGCCGTTTGTATCCGGTTGAAGTGCGTTACAAAGACCCTTTTGATTTCGACACAAACCGACGTAAAAATGCCCCCAAGAATCCGACCGATGAGGTGGATGAAGACGCCTTTCAAGCCGCCACACTGGATGCGGTTGAAGAGCTCTGTCGCGAGGGGCCGGGCGACATCTTGATGTTCTTGCCGGGTGAGCGGGAAATTCGTGACATGGCAAACTTTTTGGGTAAGAACCTGCGACAAAGCCTGGAAGTTTTGCCTCTGTTTGCCCGGTTGACTGCACAGGAACAAGAGCGAATTTTCAAGACCAGTGGGCGTCGTCGAATTGTACTGTCCACCAACGTGGCTGAAACTTCGCTGACAGTGCCCGGTATTCGCTATGTGATTGACTCCGGGCAAGCGCGGGTGAAGCGTTACAGCTACCGAAACAAAGTGGAAATGCTGCAAGTCGAGCGCATTTCCAAGGCATCGGCCAACCAGCGGGCAGGGCGTTGTGGCCGAGTGGCCAACGGTGTGTGCATACGCCTGTACAGTGAAACCGATTTTGCAGGTCGAAGCGATTTCACAGACCCGGAAATTTTAAGGTCATCGCTGGCCTCGGTCATTCTGCGCATGAAAAGCCTTCACTTGACTGAAGTCGAGGAGTTTCCCTTTTTGCAGCGGCCCATGGGGCGTGCAATCGCCGATGGTTATCAGCTGTTGGCTGAGCTTCATGCGCTGGACGATTCTGGCCAGCTGACCAAAACAGGTCGATCGCTGGCCAAGCTGCCTTTGGACCCACGAATCGCGCGAATGCTGTTTGAAGGCGCCCAGCGAGCATGTTTGTCGGAGATGCTGGTGCTCGCGGCAGCACTGTCCATTCAAGACCCTCGTGAACGCCCACTGGACGCACAAGAGGCCGCCGACCAAGCTCAACAGCAGTTTCAAGATCCTGATTCCGATTTCATGTCGTTTCTGAAGTTGTGGAAGTTCTATATTGATTTAAAACAGAAAGGTTTAAGCAATCGGGAGATGAGAAACACCTTACAGCGCAAGTTTCTTTCTGGAAACCGTTTGCGTGAATGGACAGAAGTGCATCAACAGTTGTTGAGCATGGCCAAAGAGCAAAAATGGCACTTGAATACCGAGAAGGCCACAGCCGATCAAATTCACATGGCACTGATGTCAGGTTTGCTTGGTAATTTGGGCTTAAAGCATGAAAGCGAGCCTGTGTATTTGGGCGCACGCAGTATCAGATTTTCGGTTCACCCCGGCAGTAACCTGTTTAAGAAAAACGGGAAGTGGCTGATGGCCGCCGAGCTGGTTGAAACCACCCGGCTATATGCACGCTGTGTAGCCAGAATTCAACCCGAATGGATTGAGAAAGTGGGCGCTCATTTGGTGCGCAAGAACCACAGCAACCCGCATTGGGAGAAAAACTCCGGGCAGGCTGTGGCGATGGAAACTGGGACAATATATGGCTTGCCCATTTACTCCCAACGGCGCGTCAGTTTGGCCAAAATTGACCAGGAATCGGCCAGGAAGCTGATGATTCAAGAAGGCTTGGTGCCCGGCCAAATTAAAACCAATCTGGCTTTTTATGTGCACAACCGAAAACTGGTTGAAGATCTGGAAAAACTGGAACACAAGGCGCGACGCCAAGACATTCTGGTTGATGAAAGCTTGATTGCGCAGTTTTACGAAGAACGTTTGCCCAAGGGCGCTTACAACCAGCAAACGCTTGAAAACTGGGCCAAGCAAGCCAGTAAAGACGACTTGGCAGCCCTGTATTTGTCGCGTGAGGATTTACTAAGCAAACAGGCTGGGGGCATCACCACCGAGTTCTATCCCAAAAAGCTGGAAATGGGTGGTTTGGCTTTTGATCTGACGTATCACTTTGAACCCGGCAGCCCGCGAGACGGGGTCACCCTCAATGTGCCATTGATGTTGTTAAATCAGGTCAATTTGATCCGCACTGAATGGCTGGTGCCAGGCATGCTGAAAGAAAAGGCGTTGTTGTTGTTGAAGTCGCTGCCTCAAAAACTTCGACGCCATTGTGTGCCCGTGCCACAATTTGCAGAGAAGTTTGCGCAAGCGCATTTTGACAGCACGTTGTACGACAAAGCCCTGCTTGAGCGTTTGCGCGATTTCGTCAGCTCTCAAACGCCAGCGCGGCCTTTGTTGAGCGATTTCCGGATTGAAACCCTGCCGCCGCACCACTTCATGAACTTCAAGTTGATCGATGAGCATGGTCGACAGCTTGATATGCAGCGTAACCTCGCGGCTTTGCGAGCTGAGTGGGGTAAAAAGGCGCTGGAAACCTTCAAAAACTCAGCGGTGGTGGAACAAGCTCGGGCACAGGTGGGCGGTTCAGCCACTTCTCCTGCCGAGGTTGATGCAGGTTTACGCAATAGCAAGGTTGATAGAGCTGGGCAGGCGGCTTACAAAGGCGAGGGAAGTGAAGGTGCTGCTGGTGCCTTGACACAGAGCAACGAACCGATCACGCAATGGTCATTCGGTGAACTGCCCGAAATGCTGGAAATCAAGCGTGGAGGGCAAACCTTCTTCGGTTATCCGGCTTTGAAAGACATGGGCGAGCATTGTGTCATTGAGGTTTATGACGAAGAGGCGTTGGCCAAAAAAGCCCATGTGGATGGTGTGTTGCGCTTGTTCAGCATTGCGTTGAAAGAGCCGTTGAAATACCTCAACAAAAATTTGGCTGACTTTCAGAAGGTGGCTTTGCTGTTTATGCCACTGGGTACAGCGGATGAACTTCAACGCCAGTGGATCAAATTGACTTTGATGCGTGGTGCACTGGCTGGCGGCCTTCCCTCCACAGAACAGGAATTCACAGCCAAAGCTCAAGAGGCGCGTGCCCGTTTGAACCTGATTGCCCAGGAAATCGGTAAAATTCTTTTACTTATTTTGAGTGAATACAATACACTTTCCAAAAAACTTCAAGTGAATTCTAAAATATTTCCGCAAGCCGTCGCTGACATTGAAAACCAGTTGTCTTGGCTGTTGCCTAAAGATTTCATCTTGAGTAAGCCCTGGGAACAACTGGCCCACTACCCACGTTATTTGAAAGCAGCGCAGATTCGACTGGATCGGCTTAGAAATTCTGTGGACAGGGACAAAGAGTTGATGAAGGAAATGAACACCCTTCAAGTGATGTGGGTTCGCGCCATGGCCAATTTGAAAGGCGAGACCGATGAAAGCCTGGAGCAATTCGGCTGGCAGTTACAAGAGCTGCGGGTCTCGCTTTTCGCGCAAGAATTGCGAACGCCCATGCCTGTGTCGGTGAAGCGCTTGTCAAAAGCATGGGACACTTTGTCTCGTAGACAACAATGAGGAATTTGAACGCATGAACAATGCCTTGTCCATTCTGATTAACGCCTTAGTTGACTCATTTCGGCCCAAGATGTTGATGTTGACTTTGATCTCTGTGGCATTTGCATCGTTGTTCTGGTTGGGAGTGATTTGGCTCTCCATCGACCCATTGGTGAACTTGGCCACTTGGTTGTTGGCCTTCGCAGGTGTGGATTTCACGGTCGATCCTGAAACAGGGTCAACCATGCTCTCCATCATCAAGGTGGTGTTGGTGCCATTGACTGTGTTTGGTCTTCTTTGGCCCATTGTTGCCACCTCGGCGGTGCTGCTCGCTGGCTTGTATGTCACGCCGCCTGTGGTGAAGTATCTATCGGGTCGTGAGTTTTCTGATGTGAGCACCAAAGGCGATGCCAGCATGTGGCTTGGCTTGTGGGTCACCTTGAAGGCTGTCGTGGTTTTTCTTCTCGCCTGGGTTGTTACGCTTCCATTGTGGTTAATTCCAGGCGTGGCGTTTGTGCTTCCGGTTTTGCTGACTGCCTATCTGTTGATCGCTGTGATGCGATTCGATGCCTTGGCCACTCACGCGACCAAACAGGAAATGAAGCTGATCAAGAAAAAAGACAGCACCTCAGCTTGGCTCATTGGCTTGGTGTGTGCCTTTCTAAGCTTCATCCCGCCAATACTGTTGATCATGCCGGTGATGTCTGCCTTGGCTTTCACCCGGCACTACCTGATTTCGCTGCGTGAAGTGCGTTCAGATCGCGTGGTGGACGTTGAAGTCATTGAAGTTCAATGAAGATAGTAGGGCGCCATTTAAAGTTGCCCACCCATTGTTTTTTAGTTGTTTGCAGGATTAAACGATGTTGGTACCCAAAGTTGGTCTGATTGTAGTGGGTGATGAAATATTGTCTGGGCTTCGGCAAGACAAACACGTATCAGCTGTCATCGAGCGCCTAGGGGCGCGTGGCATGCATTTGTCCTGGGTTCAAATGGTGGGCGATGATCGGGCCTTTCTCACCGACACCCTGGCTCGCACTTTTCAAAGCGATCAGATCGTGATTTCCTGTGGGGGCATTGGTGGCACACCGGACGACCACACTCGCCAGGCAGCCGCCCAGGCCTTGGGCAGGCCCATTCAGCGGCATCCCGCGGCTGTGGAATTGATTCGACAGCGTTGTGAAGAAAGTGGGCAGCCCTTGGATGAATATCGCCTGCGCATGGCCGATTTCCCCGAAGGCGCTGCGCTGATTCCAAACCCTTACAACCGCATTGCCGGTTTTACTGTGGGGCAACACCATTTTGTGCCGGGTTTCCCTGTCATGGCATGGCCCATGATCGATTGGGTGCTGGATACCCTGTATCCGCATTTTCACCACAAAGTGTTGGAATACAAAAAAGCCTTGCGCCTGTTTGACACTCCAGAGGCGCGAATTACACCGGTGATGGAAGCCATTGAAGCCAAGTATGTGGGGTGCACCTTGTATAGCCTTCCCAGTGTCGGTGACAATAAATTGGCCAGGCACATCGAACTTGGGGTGAAATCGAGGGGCGCGGTCGAACAACAGGCGCAAGTGGCCTTGGCGTTCGATGAATTATTAACAACCTTGAACTGTTTGCAATGCAAGTTTGAATTGCTTTAATAAAAAAAGAGCCTGCCGCAGTGAAGCGACAGGCTCTGAGAATTCGTTCCGAGAGGAACGAGGAGACACCGGTGTGCAGCGAAGCGCTTATTAGGCTGCTTTGCGGGCTTTGCTGCTTGTGGCGTTGCTGGCCTTGATGGTTGCCTTGGTTGCGGCTTCCACGTTGGCTTCGGCCATTTCAACTGCTTGCTTTGTTGCCTTGCTTACGCTGTCGTATGCAGAATTTGCAGCTGTCAATGCTGATTTCATCAGTGCAACTGCACCTTCAGATCCTGCAGGCGCATTTTTGCTGGCTGCTTCAAACAATTCAACAATTTTCTTGTTGTTTTCAGCCACTTGTTCTTCAACCAACTTGGCCGCTTCTGACGCAACGCCAGAAGACAAGGTGTACATGTCTTTGCCGTAAGCGACGGCTTTCTCAGACATGGGCTGCGCTACAGAACTGGAGACGGCCACAAAATCCTGAATGTCTTTGGCAGAGGACAGTGCCTTCATTGCCTCGGCGCTGTCTTCCATGTAGGATTTCACAGCGTTCAGGTTTAATTCGACCACCTTCTCAACGTTGTTGAACGACTTTTGACTTAGGCCCAACAGCTTTTCCAGGTTGGCTTTTTGCATTTCAATCAATTGTTCTGGGGTCATCATCATATTTGCTCCGTCAGTTTTGTTACCGCTGGTTTTCATGGGTGGATTGTTTATTCGCTCCACGTTTTAAACACCGTTTGATGCGGTGCACAAATTGAATTTTACGCAAATAAATTTCCCTGTCAACAAAAATGTTGCGTCGCAATAAATAAGTTTGGTTCTGTTGTATTCACCATGATTGAAGCGTTTTATACCGACGAGTTCGTTTTGCCTCTTCCCTCCGGTCACCGCTTTCCGATGGAAAAGTATCGAATATTGCGAAACAAAGTCGCTCAGCGACTGGATTCTGTTCGTCTTGAAGTGCCGCCAGCCGCCACTGTAGGCCAACTGGCACTTGCGCATTGCCCAAATTACATTCAAAAAGTCGAATCTGGGTTACTGTCGCCTCAAGAGCAACGTGACATTGGTTTTCCCTGGTCTCCCTTGATGGTAGAACGCTCATTGCGATCTGTAGGGGCCACGGTGGCAGGGGTGCGAAGTGCATTGCAACATGGGGCTAGTGTGAACTTGGCCGGCGGCACTCATCACGCCAAGCGTCAGCAGGGAGGAGGCTTTTGTGTATTCAATGACTTGGCGGTCGCGGCGCGCGTATTCCAGACCGATCGCATCGCTCAGTTGAGCCGGCGTAGCGAACAAGAGGTGCTTCGTGCGCCAACACGCGTGTTGGTGGTCGATCTTGATGTTCATCAAGGCGATGGTACGGCCGAAATTCTCGGCAACGACGCCAGCATTTTCACGTTTTCAATGCACGGTGAGCGCAACTACCCATTTCAGAAAACAAACAGTGACCTTGACATTGCACTGCCAGATGGCACGACCGACCAGGTGTATCTAGACACCTTGAATCGAGCCCTTGGGGTTATTGAACAGCGGTTCAAACCCGATTTATTGCTTTATGTGGCTGGGCTGGATGCGCACGCCGATGATCGTTTGGGAAAGTTGAGTTTGTCAGACAAAGGCATTGAGCTGCGAGATGAAATTGTTTTGAATTGGGCGTTCCAATTCGATTTGCCTGTGGTTGCAGTCATGGCTGGGGGGTATTTCCCCAATCTTGAACACCTGACCGATCTGCAGTTGGGGGTGGTGAGCAGACTGGCTGATTATGGCATGCGGGTGAAAAAACAGCTTATTTAGAATTAACTTGAATTTAATAGGGTAAAAGCATGTTGATTGGCGGTTTGATGCCTAGGCGGGCACCATGAAACTGCGTAGAATTTTAGATCAGTCATCCAATCACAACAAACAAAACAACATGATCATTTCCAAGCGTTTACTTGCTCACATTGCCATCGTTTTCAGTGTGGTGTCGGTGTTTCCCGCTCTGGTTGCGGCCGCTGGCATTGAAAGAGCCAATTTGAAAGGGGCGTACGATCCGCTTTCGCTGAACAGTTCTGTTGCTTTGGTTGCCGACGCTGATTCCCTGGAAGTGCTGTATGCAAAAAACCCCCATGTGGTGTTGCCCATTGCGTCTCTGACCAAGGTCATGACTGTGGTGGTTACTTTAGAGGCGGGGCTTGATCTGAATGAACTGATCACCATCACGGCAGACGACATTGATTACTACAAAAACACCCGTTCTCGATTAAAGCCAGGGACGCAATTCACGCGTCGTGAATTGATTCACCTTGCCTTGATGGCTTCAGAAAACCGTGCAGCTTCTGCCTTGGGCCGAAGCTACCCTGGCGGCATGGCCGCCTGTGTGGCGCAGATGAATCGAAGGGCGAAAGCGCTTCAAATGGTGAGCACCAATTTTGCTGAAACCACCGGCCTTTCAGTGGACAATAAATCGAGTGCCAATGATCTGGCTCGCATGGTGTTGCATGCTCAACAGTTTCAGTTGATTCGGCAATTCTCAACGGATCCCCAGTTCTCTGTGTCCACTGATCGTGGTGAACTCAGCTTTCGCAATACCAATCGTTTGATCAAGCAGAAAGAGTGGGATATTCAGGTACAAAAAACCGGCTTTATCAATGAAGCAGGCCGCTGCCTGGTGATGCAGGCCAAGGTGGGTGGACGAAACCTGGTTATCGTGTTGCTGGATGCACTTGGCTCGCAAGCTCGATATTCTGACGCGGAGCGTATTCGGGAGTTCGTGAGCGGTCAAAATCTGATGACCGCCCAAAACTGAGGCGGCATTTAAAAACCCGAGGGTTTAAATTCGAAATCGCCCGCTCGGTGGGCTGACTCTGCCTTGCCAGCCTAGCGAGGCGCTGATGCGCTGGGCCGTGTGAATCAGTTCTTGCAACCATTCTTCTTGAATGCGTTCGGCAGGAGCTGAAATGGATAGCCCGGCAATCAACTTCGATGAGTCGTCGTAAATGCCAGCGGCCATGCAGCGAACCCCCATCTCGAGTTCCTCGTTGTCGCGTGCGAAACCATCTGAACGAACCTGCAACAACTCTTTCTCCAGTGTTTCAAGCTTCGTCAAGCTGTTGATCGTGGTGCCTCTTAAAGCGGAACGTTCGGCATACGCTTTAAGCGCCTCCGTCGTTTCATTGGCCAAAAACAATTTGCCTGTGGAGGTGAGATGCAGCGGGGCTCGCCCGCCAATGGCCCGAACCACTTGCATGCCCGACCGTTCGCTGTAAGCTCGGTCCACATACACAATTTCATCGCCTTGACGAACTGACAGGTTCACGGTTTGCCCTGTCAGTCGATGCAGCTTTCGCATCAGATCCAGCGCAGCGTCCCGCACATTCAAGCGCGCTTTTACCAAATTGCCCAATTCCAGCAAGCGCATACCAAGTCGGTACAGGCCCGGGTCGGTGCGGTCAACAAGCCGGCAAGCCACCAAATCGTTCAGAATTCGGTGGGCAGTAGAAGGGTGAAGTTTGGTGTCGCTGGCCAAATCTTTCAGTGGCACAGGGTCTTGACGCTCAGCCAAGGCATCCAGCAACTGCATCATGCGTTCAATGACTTGAATACTGGTTCGCCCGACTGACTCTTCGCTCATGATTTGACCTTCTTTTTCATACAGTGAGAAGTTTAAACCATATTGTGAAATACGTCACCCGTTATGGTTATCACTACTGGCCTGAAAGCCTTGGCCTGCATACACTTTGAGGGTTTATCACCCCATGGGGAAAATTCAGTGCGAGTTGGTTTGTTTGTGACATGTTTGGTCGATTCGATTCGGCCCTCCATCGGGTTTTCAGCGCTGGAGCTGCTTGAATCTGCCGGGTGCGAGGTGATTGTGCCGCAGGCGCAAACCTGCTGCGGACAGCCCGCCTGGAATTCTGGTGACGCGGCTAGCACGCATCAGCTGGCGCGCAAATGGCTCGCCGAGTTTGAGCAGTTCGATTACGTGGTGGCTCCATCGGGTTCCTGTGTTGGAATGACCAAGGTCCATTATGTTCAGGTATTTAAAAATGACCCTGACTTGAAGCTGCGTGCAGCCAAACTGGCCGAACGAACCTTTGAGTTGACCGACTTCCTGGTTAATGTTGTTGGTTTGGAGCGTTTAAGCCTGCCAACACCCAGCGAGACCAAGAGCATCACTTACCACGATTCATGCAGTGGTTTGCGGGAATTGAACATACAAAAGCAGCCACGTGAACTCATCAACAAATTGGGAGCTGTTGAGTTGATCGAAATGAAAGACAGCCGTCAGTGTTGCGGATTCGGTGGCACATTCGCCCTGAAATACGGCGAGGTTTCCACTGCGATTTGCACTGATAAATGCGAGCAAATTCAGGCCACGGGTGCGCAAGCCGTCGTGTTGGGCGATTTGGGTTGCATGATGAATATTGAGGGACGCCTTCGCAGACTGGGTGATGAAACCGAAGTGTTGCACGTGGCAGAACTGTTGACTGGCCGCAAGCCAGGTCAAGTCGGCAAGGAGTAGGGCGATGCAAGTTCAAAGTATGTTTTTCGAAAGCAAGGCCAGCGAAAAATTGGCCGATTCACGTTTGCAGGAAAACCTGAAAAGGCTGTCCAGCAAGTTTGTGAATGCGCGTGCCACGAGTATCACGGAGCTCGAAGATTTCGAAGGCATTCGCGCTGCCGCTGTGGACATTCGCAACCGCAGTATCGAAAACCTGGATGTGTGGCTGACTTTGTTTGAGCAGAAGGCCAAAGATACCGGCGCGACAGTGTTGTTCGCCAGAACGCCAAAAGAAGCCTCTGAGTTGGTGGTTAAGATTGCCAAAAAACATGGCGTGAAGTCGGTGATTAAATCGAAATCCATGGTCACCGAGGAAATGGCTTTGAACAAAGCGTTGGAGGCTGCTGACGTCAAAGTTCGAGAAACAGACCTGGGCGAGTACATTCTGCAAATCAACGACAGTGAACCGCCCAGCCACATCATTGCGCCTGTGGTGCACAAAGACAAAGAGCAAATCGCAGACCTGTTTGAGAAAGTTCATCAGCGCGCGCGCAAAACCGACATTCCGGAAATGACACGCGAGGCGCGTGAGGTGCTTCGCCCTCAGTTCCTGGCTGCGGACATGGGTGTCACTGGCGGTAACTTTGCAATTGCCGAAACAGGATCGGTGGCGCTGGTGACCAACGAAGGCAATGAAGGCATGTGCACCATCAACCCGAAAGTGCATGTTGCCATCACCGGGATTGAAAAGGTGGTGCCCACGCTTGAAGATTTTGCGACCTTGATGCGGCTGCTGCCTCGTTCAGCGACGGGTCAAAGCATCTCGAACTATGTGTCGCTGCTGACAGGGCCCAAACGTGTTGGTGACCTCGATGGGCCGGAACACATGTACTTCGTACTATTGGATGGCGGGCGCACTGGTTTGTTGGGCGGCGAGTTTGAGGAAATGTTGCGCTGTATCAAGTGTGGCGCCTGTATGAACCACTGCCCGGTTTATCAAAAAATTGGTGGCCACGCTTATGGGTGGGTCTATCCGGGGCCGATGGGCTCGGTGTTAACGCCCAGCTACATTGGTATCGAAAATGCGATGGATCTGCCTCAGGCGGCTACACTGTGCGGTGAATGCCATGTGGTGTGCCCGGTGAAAATCCCGCTCCCTGATTTACTGCGCAAGCTGCGAGAGCAACAATTTTCACGTGGCATGCGCCCTTGGCGAGAAAAGCTGGCCTTTAAGGCGTGGGCCTTTGTGGCCAGTCGACCCACTTTGTATCGCTTGGCAACGCGCATGGGTGTCAAGTTGCTTGGCTGGTGGGGCAAACGTCAAGGGGGTATATCCAAGTTGCCCATGGCCTCAGGCTGGACACAGGAGCGAGATTTTCCGGTGCCACAAGGTGAAACATTCTCCAATCTTTACAAGAAGCACCAGAAAACCCGCAGGTAAATAGACTGTGGGTTTAGCGCCTGCGCTTGGGCCCACAATTGGCTTGAATGGTGGCCGCGCATTCGGTCACCAAAGCAGGCCCTTTGTAAATTAGGCCAGTGTAAAACTGCACCAGTTTTGCGCCTGCCCGAATCTTTTCCACCGCATGTACGCCATTTGAAATTCCACCCACGCCGATGATGGGTATGTCATCACCAAGCTCGGCGTACAGCCTTTTGATGACCTCGGTGGACTTTTCCAGCATAGGCTCGCCGCTTAAGCCACCTTGTTCCCTGCCATGCTCGAGGTGCTCCACCGCCGTTTTGTCGATGGTGGTGTTGGTGGCAATCACGCCATCAAAGCGATAGTGAATCAAGCGTTTGGCAATGGCGTCGATTTGGTCGTTGTCCAGATCTGGTGCAATTTTCAACGCCATGGGTTTGTATTGCCCGTGTTCGTCGGCCAAGGCTTTTTGCTTGTTTTTCAGGGCGTCGAGTAGTTGGTCCAGGCTGTCACCCCCTTGCAAATCACGCAAATTTTTCGTGTTCGGTGAGGAAATATTCACCGTGATGTAAGAGGCGTAGGGGTAAACCGATTCGAGCGCGCTGAGGTAGTCGTCTGCGGCTTGCTCCACCGGTGTTACCGCGTTTTTGCCGATGTTGATGCCCAGAACGCCCGAATACGAGCTGGCCTTTACATTGGCAATTAAATTGTCAACACCGCCGTTGTTAAACCCCATTCTATTGATGAGTGCATTGGCTTTGGGCAACCGGAACAAGCGGGGCGCAGGGTTGCCCGGCTGGGGTTTTGGTGTGACCGTTCCTACCTCAAGAAATCCAAAACCCAGCATGCCCAATTCGCTGATGTAAGCCGCATCCTTGTCAAGGCCAGCCGCCAAACCAACCCTGTTTGGGAATTCGATGCCCATCACCTTGACTTTATCGCTGACAGCCTGCGGCGAAAACATTTTCAACAGGCCAAGCTTGCGCATCATGGTCAAATTGCTGAATGTGACATCGTGAGCGGTTTCTGGCTCCAACGAAAACAGGGCGGGGCGAATCAGGGAGTAGGGCAAAAGCATGGTTGTTCAGCGCGCGACACACGCAGGTTTGGGTTGGTGAATTGGGTAACCTTGTGGTGGTTGCATTGTACTGGTGAATTCACATTTCACGGTTTACAAATTCATGAACGCATCATTCGCTCTTCTCAATACGTTCCCATTGGCCATTGTTCAGAATTTCCGCAGCAGAAAACCTCGCTTTGTAGGCCATTTTTTCGCTTTCCTTGATCCAGTAACCCAGGTACAGATAAGGCAAATCCAGGTCTCTGCACTGTTCAATTTGCCAAAGGATGCCATACACACCCAAGCCGCTGCGTTCATCGGGGTCGAAGAAGGTGTAAACCGAGGACAAGCCGTCTGTGAGAATGTCGATGATGGACACCATCACCAACTGACCTTTTGTGTTGCGAAACTCGACCAGGCGGGAGTTCACCCGGGTTTGCAGCAAAAACTGCGAGTATTGTTCCCGGCTGTCTTCGTCCATGCCGCCACCATGGTGGCGTACCGACTGGTACTTCAGGTACAAGGCGTAGTGCTCGGAATTGAAATGTAGCCTTTGTACGCTTGGCTTAAGGTGTGCAAATTCTTTGAAGGTTCGGCGTTGGCTTCGATTGGCCTTGAACTCATTGATTTCAAGGCGAAGCGGTTTACAGGCGTTGCAGCCATCGCAATGCGGCTTGTAAGTAAACAAGCCGCTGCGGCGAAAGCCCATGCGCACCAACTCGCTGTACACGTCTGCGTTGATCAAGTGGCTGGGTGTGGCCACCTGTGATCGTGCCAACCTGTTGTCAAGGTAGCTACAAGGGTAGGGTGCAGTTGAATAAAACTGCAAAGTGGAAAAAGGCAGTTCCTTAGGTCTGGTCATACGTCCATGTCAATTCTCGCGGTTCCCAATTCAAGGTGGGCTGCACAATGGAATTCGCCATTTCAGATTCAAACACCTCACGACTCACCGTTTTGGCTCCCAGAGACATCAAATGTCGGGTGGCCTGCTGGCAATCGATTATGTGCACATTCTGTGATTTAAGCCAATAGACAAAGTGGGCGAAAGCCACTTTGGAGGCATCTTTTTCTATTGAAAACATACTTTCACCATACACCATTGCACCAATCGATACACAGTAAAGGCCACCGATCAGTTGACCAGCCCGCCAATGCTCGACCGAGTGGGCAAGGCCGCGTCGGTGAAGTTCGCAATAGGCCTGCACAACCTCTTCAGTAATCCAGGTGCCTTCCTGGCCGTCCCGTGGCGCAGCACAGCGTCGCATGACGTTTTCAAACGCTGTGTTCAATTTCACTTGATGCGCCGTATCCCGAGCTTGCTTGCGAATCACCTTGGCCAATGATCGGTGCAATTTGAACTCATCGAGGTAAAGAACAGCCCTTGGGTTGGTGGTCCACCACAACACGGGTTCACCTTCTGAATACCAGGGGAACACGCCCCGGATGTAGCTTTCGTATAACCAGTCGGCATTAATTTCAAGGCTGGCTGCCAATAGACCTGACGGGTACTTCAAAGCCTTGCTTGTATCGGGGAAGTCTTCGGGCGACTCAAGCCATGGAATGGTCGGTTGTGTAGTCATTTAAGCCATTACACATTGAAGGCAGAGGCTGGCCAGTCTGTGTGCTCAAACACGTCACCCGTGTGCAAAGTGTAATGGCCTTGTTGGCGATCGGCGAAAAACAGCTTGAGTGTTTTGGTGACGGTTTTGAAGGCCAACTCATCCCAAGGGATGTCTTGCTCGTCAAACAGTTGTACATCAAGGCTTTCTTCACCGGCGAAAAATTCATCACTTGTCATTTCTGCGCGAAAAAACAAATGGACTTGGTCAGCCCTTAAAACATCAAACATGGTGAACAGGGGGCCTAAATTAACTTTTGCACCGGCCTCCTCCCAGGTTTCGCGCAGCGCGCCTTCATGCGTTGTTTCCTTCAATTCCATGAATCCGGCGGGCAGGGTCCAGAACCCTCGCCGTGGTTCAATGGCGCGTTTACACAGCAACACCCTGCCTTGAAAGGTGGGAATGGTGCCCACCACGATTTTTGGGTTGACATAGTGTATTTCACCGCATCCCGGGCAGCAGCTTCTTTCACGGTTGTCGCCTTGTGGAATTTTGATTTCGAGGGGGGTTGAGCAGGTGCTGCAGAATTTCATGGTGTGTTGCTTCTTTTTTCTTAAAAAGTTCTTGCAGTGTAACCGACAAATATGTGTATAATTCGGGCTGCTCGAATTGCTGAGGCAATGCTGGCAGACTGGGAAAAACGAAGAAAATTTTGTTTAAAAAGTTGTTGACACATTAAACAAAATACTTAATAATCTCGGTCTTCGCTACGGGGGTATAGCTCAGCTGGGAGAGCGCTTGCATGGCATGCAAGAGGTCAGCGGTTCGATCCCGCTTACCTCCACCATAGCAACTCGCAATGCGAGAAAAAGTTTTAGGTCCCCATCGTCTAGAGGCCTAGGACACCGCCCTTTCACGGCGGTAACAGGGGTTCGAATCCCCTTGGGGATGCCAAGTTGGCATGAAGCGCTTCCAACTCACGGTTGGAGGCGCTTTTTACTTTCCGGCCTGCCTTTCATCATTTCACTCTTTATTTGATCTCACCCAACCCGCTTATGTCGTAATCTTTGAGCCATCGAACTTAATTGGATGCGCAGGGTCAGTTATGCATCGTTTGTTTTTGGTTTCACCGTGACTACTCATTTCAAAAAACGGATCTTCCTGTGTTTTGTAATTCTTGCAATCGCGTTGGCAGCTCTGTTTGCACTGGATGTTTTTCGTCTCAGCAATGCCTCTGGACCATCCAATGTCAAGGCAACCTTGTTGCCAAAAGTGATTGTGAAAGAGGCATCCAGCACTGAAGTTGCCCAGTCAGTCCTGTTCACCAGCACGATCCAGGCCAAACGTTCACTTGAACTGTATGCACAAGTTGAGGAAAAAATTACCCAACTGAACTTCAAGGCCCAGCAGCAGGTTAAGCGGGGTGATTTGTTGGTTCAACAAGACGACAGGGAAGAACAGCTTGCACTTAAGCTTGCACAGGTGAATTTGACCAATACCCAACGCCTGCTTGAGCGCTATCAGCAAGCTGTGAAACAGGGCGCTGTTCCTCAAACGCAGGTTGATACGGCCCAGGCTGATTTTGATGCCGCCCGCGTGGCTCTTGATCAAGCCACTTTGGCGATTGCCCAGCATAAAATCATTGCTCCATTTTCAGGTGTGATTGGTATTTCAAATGTTGATCTGGGTGAGCGCGTGGGGCCAGGTGTGCTGATCGCCGCGCTGGATGCGCGGGATGTGATGTACATCGACATTGATTTACCTGAACAAGTGTATGGCGAATTAAACGGTCTGCCACTTGAGGAAATTGAACTGCGAGCCACTGTGCCGGGTGTGCCCGGCGTTCAGTTCAAACCGGTGGCGGATGCTTTGGACAACAGGCTGATGCGTGACACACGAACCATTCGCCTGCGAGCCAACATTGACAACACCAAAGACATTCTTCGACCGGGCATGTCGGCTTCGGTTGAGCTTCTATTGCCTGATCGATCTTCTGTGGGTGTGCCGGAAATTGCACTGCAATGGGATAGGGAAGGTGCATATGTCTGGATTGTAGAGGACGGTAAATCCAAACGAATCAATCTGGAAGTCAAAAGCCGAAGGGACGGTGTGGTGTTCGTTCAAGGTGAGCTCAAGTCCGGCGATTTGGTGGTCGTGGAGGGTGGCCTGCGCCTTGGCGAGGGCAAGACAGTTGAAATTGTTGGGGACCCCTTGTCATGAAGTCTGCAAACGAGGGGTTGATTGCGCTGGGCTTTAAGCGCCCCGTGCTCGTGGTGGTTATTAATTTACTGATTATATTGGCCGGCCTTGTGGCTCTGTTCGGTCTTGAGGTTCGCGAGCTACCCGACATTGATCGGCCTGTGGTGTTGGTTCGTGCTGTGTATGACGGTGCCTCGCCCACCACCATGGATTCTGAAATCACCTCCAAAATCGAGGGTGCAGTTGCGCGTGTGTCGGGTGTGCTTCGCATTCAAAGTTCGAGTGAAGAAAACAACATGCGAATTCGCATGGAATTTTCACCGGACGTCGATGTGAATGTGGCTGCCAACGATGTTCGTGAGGCTGTAAGCCGTGTGACTCGGGAACTACCCCAAGGCATCGATCAGCTTCTGGTGATCAAGGCCGACGACAACGCCCGCCCAATCATGCAGTTGGCAGTGCTCAGCAATACGCTGCCCGTTCAAGATGTCACAGAGCGAGTGGAACGCGATTTGGTGCCCTTGGTGGTGGCCATTCCAGGCGTGGCCGATGTGCCCCTGAATGGCAATCAGCCCAAGGTGTTGCGCGTGCTGCTCGATCCACAACGTTTGGCGCGTTATGGCTTGGTGGTCACTGATATTCTGGCCAGCCTTGAAACAACCAGCCTTGACGTTCCTGCTGGCAGCTACGAGGCCAATCAACAGGAACTGCTTGTCAGGGCCAATGCGTCCACGGTCACCCCGGCGGCCGTCGAGCAAATTCTGGTGCAAAACAACATTCGGATCAAAGATGTGGCCGACGTTTTTTTTGCACCTCAATCAGCGGAATCTTATTCATTGCTCAATGGGCGCTCGGTCATTGGCATGAATGTGTTGCGCCAGGCTGGCTCAAACACGGTCGCGATTGCTGACGAACTAAAAGCCCGCATTGCCGAATTCAATGCTCAATCCAAAGATTTGCAGGTGTTGGTGGTCTCGGATGATTCTGTGTTCATTCAGGGGGCGCTGTCCGAGGTATTGACCACACTCTTGATTGCGGTGGCTGTGGTGTTGTTGGTGATCGCCGTTTTTTTGGGTCAATGGCGTGCTGTGTTGATACCCGCGGTGACCATGCCGGTTTCACTGATCGGTACGCTTGCAGCCATGTGGATTGCAGGCTTTTCGGTGAACCTTTTGACATTGCTTGCGCTGGTGTTGGCCACTGGATTGATTGTAGACGACGCCATCGTGGTTTTAGAGAACATTCAACGGCGTCGCAAGCTGGGTGAGTCACCCAGTATCGCGGCAATATTCGGCACACGACAGGTGTTTTTTGCAGTAATCGCGACAACAGCCACGTTGGCGGCTGTGTTCCTGCCCATCGCGTTTTTGCCAGGTGAAACTGGAAAATTATTCAAGGAATTTGGCTTGGTGTTGTCGATGGCCGTCGTAATCAGCACGTTCGTGGCATTAAGCCTGTGCCCGATGATGGCCGCACGATTGTTGAATCAGGCCGATGCGAAATCTGGCTCCTCAACAGAAGAACCCAACGCACTTCATCGCTTTGGCAACGCGTGTGCAAACGCTTACGCTGATAGCCTGGATTGGGTGTTGCGTCACCGCTTGTTGGTATTGCTGGTTTTCCTCTGTGTGGCGGTTGCAGGTTACCTTGGCTTTAAATCGCTGAACCAGGAAATCGTGCCACCCGAGGACAGGGGGCGTTTGGTGGTTGAGCTGACCGGTCCCGACGGTGCCTCGCTTGTTTACAGCGGCAGACAAGGACAAATTGTTGAGCAATTGCTCAAACCTTATCAAGACCAAGGCCTGATCACCGACCTTTTTACGATTGTTGGGCGTTATGACAAAAACCGGGTTGCGGTGCAGGCGAATTTGCAGCCTTGGGCGCAACGCAGTATCAGCCAGCAGGAGTTCGAGCAGGAAATCAGTGAACTGGTGTCTGGCATTCCCGGTGCGCAGGTGCGCTTTAGGAATGAAAGCAGTTTGAATATTCGAGGCGGTGGCGGTGGTTTGACCGTAGCAGTGTTGGGCCAGGATTACGATGAAATTGCTTTGGTTGCAGACGAGTTGGCTTCTGCGTTGTCCGACAAAATAGTAGCCGTCCGCGATGTAAGGGTTGAGTACGACACGTCTCAGCCTGAACTCGGTTTTGAGATTGATCGTGAAAAGGCCAATGATTTGGGCGTGCCTGTGGATCGAGTTACCCAAACCATGCAGATCATGGCAGACGAATATCGTCTTCTTGATTTAAGCATCAAAGATCAAGCTGTGCCTTTGATGTTGGGCGCCAGTCAAAATGCCTTGAATTCTCCTTTTGACCTGCTCGGTGTGAATACGAAAAATTCGTCGGGGCAATTGATTCCACTGGGCTCGATGATCTCGACCCAAGAGCGCGGCGTGGCCGCTGAGCTGGACCGTCACGCCCAGCGACGTGCAGTGGAGTTGAATATTGGCCTTGTACCTGGAACTGATTTGGCCCGGACAATGGCCGAAATTCGAAACATCGCCTCAAACACCTTGCCCTCGGGCATGAATATTCTGTTTTTGGGTGAAGCCGCAACGCTGGAGGAAACCTCATCTGACATGGTTCTGGTGTTTGTGGTGGCTTTGTTGGTGGTGTTTCTTGTGCTTTCTGCCCAGTTTGAAAATGTGCCCAGCGCATTGGTGGTGATGTTCACAGTGCCTTTTGGACTCGCCGCGGCGGTGTTTGCGCTCATGCTCAGCGGTCAGTCGCTGAACCTTTTTAGCCAAATTGGTTTGGTGCTTTTGATCGGGCTCATGACCAAGAACGCGATTTTATTGGTTGAAATGATGGATCAGCTGCGCGACGCCGGTGAGTCCATTCACGACGCCCTGCGTGAAGCTGCACGCATGCGTTTGAGGCCCATTGCCATGACTGTCTTTTCCACATTGTTGGGTGTGGTGCCTTTGGTGTTGACAAGTGGGCCTGGCGCTGAATCCCGACAGGCGATTGCCTGGGTGGTAATTGGCGGCCTCGGGATTTCGACTTTCTTTACTTTGTATCTTGCCCCTTTGGCTTATTCCTGGTTGGCGCAATTTTCAAAGCCAAGGGTTCAGGCAGCCCTGAACCTTCAGCGTGAAATAGCCGAACATGAACAACAGGAGCGTGTGTGAAACGGTTTTTTTTGATTGCTTGTTGGTGGATGACAGGCCTTACTGCTGGTTGTACTGCGCTGCCCACTGTCGACCCGGTGAAACCAGACCCAATGTCTGAGGCACCCAAGCAATTTTTGAATCAAACCGTGTTGGAATCTTTTCATTCGTCGGGCAATTCCGATGACAACCCAATATCGAGTGTTCGCTGGTGGGAAGGCTTTGGCGATACCACTTTGAATGATTTGATTGAGAAAGGTTTGAATCAGAATTTTGAGGTCGCAGCCGCTGCAGCCAATGTTCGGTTGGCCAAGGCCAATGTGGATTTAATCAATTCTCGCGACGATTTGCTGGCGGAGTTGAATGCCAGCGTGACCACACAAGACAGCAATCGTGCCCGTACCGGAAACAATGCCGTTTCCAGTCGAAACGATGGAAGCACGGACGTGTTGTTGGGTATGTCACTGGTTCTTCCAGTGGATCTGGCAGGGCGCAACGCAATGGAGGTGCAGGCGGCCGCATCGAATTTGGTGGCTGTTCAGGCTGAATTCAGATCGCGTCTGATTGAGGTCAGCACCGAGATTGCTCAAGAGTATTTGCGCTTTAGAGGCAATCAGAAGCAGATGTCGATGCTCGATGATTCTTTGGCCTTACAACAGGAAACATTGCGAATCGTGCAGGTGCGTTTTGAAAGCGGATTGTCGCCTGAACTCGATGTCAGGCGTGCTGAAACAGCCGTCGAAAATTTACGTGCAAGAAAGCCCTCGTTGTCGCAAAGCCAGCAGGAATCAGTCAACCGGCTGGCGACTTTGACCGGGCAGTTTCCTGGAGGGTTGCTGCATCTTCTTGAAAGTACTCAGGAGCTACCCGCGTACGGGGCAGACATCCCGAACAGGTTGCCATTGCGGGTTTTGCAGGCGAGGCCTGACATTCAACTGGCCCAGGCTCGTTTGTTGGAAGCTTCTGCCCAACTCGGTGTGGCCCAAGCCAATTTTTACCCAAGCATGAATTTGATGGCCAATCTCCAATTCGGTAGCGTCTTGGGGGGTGCCAACCCGGCTGCCAGTGTGTTTTTGGGATCGTTGTCGGCCATGCTGAACCAGGTTGTTTACGATGGTGGCGCGCGAGATGCCGAGGAAGACATTGCGCGCGCCCGATTGCAGGCAAGGCTGGCTGAATACGAGCAGGCGCTTCGATTGGCTATACAAGAAGTTGAAGACACACTCTTCAGGATTAAGTCGTCCATGGACAGGCAGGTGTCGCTGGGCAATGCAGTGAATTCCAGTCGTCGTAGTTTTCAGCAAGCCGATGCTTTGTATCAACTGGGCTTGGTGAGTTTTCTCGACGTGGTGGACGCGCAGCGAGTAAGCGCAGAAGCGGAACAGGCACTCGCCGCAGAACAAACCAACCACGCCATTTTGGTGGCTGGGCTGTTTCGCGCCCTTGGAATCGAATCCAAATCATCGCAATCGCCAGAAAAGTCGTCCAATTGATTTGTTGTACTGGCGGCAATTTCAGCTTTAGTTTTTCTGTTTAATGCCGGCATTGTTCGGTAAGCTTCAGAATTCAAATTCAATTCAGATAAAACCCATGCTGCCAAAGCGTTTTGCCTCCAGCCTGTTGATGTTCTCCTTTGCTCTTTCCGTGCTGTTGACCTCAGGTTGCGCGGTGGTCAGTGCCACTGCCGGTGCGGCCATTTCAGTGACCGGTGCTGTGGTTTCAACAGGCATCAAAGTAACCGGGAAGGTTGTTGAGGCTGGAATCGATGCCGTCACTGATGACGATTGAATAGACTCAATTGGACGCCAATGAAAAAAAGCGACCCACGGTTTGCGAGTCGCCTTTGAGGCAGCTTTGAATGAAACGGTTCTTGTTGGCCGTTTAAAAGCGTTCTGTGATACCGATGCCGAAAAAGTGAGTATCCAGTTGCACGGTGCCTTTGAAATCTCCTCCGCGTACCTCGGGGGGCGTAATCTGGTTGTTATTGCCCACTGGGGCTGGATCTGTATCTAGATATTGGTACGCAAAGTGAATGCTGGTGTCTCGGCTGTAATCAAATTGCCCACCGATGCTGAAATAACGTCGATCGCTATCCGGCAAAATGGTGATTCGTGTTTCATCATCGATCACACTGTTTTCCTCGGCGTAGCCTGCTTTGACCGTTAAGCGCTTGTATAGCTTGTAATTCATACCAATGCGGTAGGATTCAGCGGCCACGAAGTTCTGTGGAATATTCTCAAGCAATCGGCCGTTGCTTTCACGTTCGAAACGCAGTGTGGTTACGGAAAAATCCTGGCGTGTGTAAGTGGCCATCAAATCCAGTTTGGGCGTGGCGTGGTGAAACACACTGAAGCGCAACTCATCTGGCAAGCTGATTTCTTGTTTAATGCGCTGCTCTGGCGCAAGGTCACCCGCGGCTTGAGGTCCATCGATACCCAGTGGGCCACCAAGCAAACCAACCAAACCACCATTGAGGAATTCGCGAAATGCTGCTTGTTCAGGGGAATCGTCGAGTTTGAACTTGCCTCTGTTTCCGGTGAATTCTGTTTTTGGGCGGTAGGAAAGACCCAATCGAGTGGTCTCAGAAGGCTCCCATAGCGCCCCAAACTGTGCATTGAATGCCCATCCAAACATCCGTAAGCCAGCGTTTGTTTCTTGAGGAATAGGCGGTGCAAGGTTGAGTGCAGCTGCGCCATCCAGAAGAGCGGATGATCCGGGCGACAAGGCCTCGACCGCCTCGCGGTAATTCAGCTTCAGTTTGATGGATTGGAAGTAACGTTCATAAGAACCATTCATGCCCAATGAAAGGGTGGGCAGTAGCTTGTAACCAAAACCAAGATTCAAGCGCGTGACTTTAAAGTCGATGTCCCGGCCTTGGTTCCGGCCGGGGAAATTTTCATCGTAATGAAGCACCAAGCCGTGTGATGCAGAGGCGCTAAAGCCCATCACCAGTTTTTCATTGACTGGAATGACAATGTATAAATTGGGCGCCAGTGCAGCGGCATCATAGCCATCTTTTCTGGAAAAAACCTGACCTTCACTGCCCTGTGGGGCGCCACTGCTGGCCCCGTCATTGTTCTGGGCGGACGTGTAATCAGTCCCAATGGTGATCACCGCCGCGCCCTGTGTAAGCTCTGCTCGCTTGAACCGGGTGAGGGCAGCGGGATTGGCAAACAGAACGGAAGCGTCACCGGCTTCTGCAGCTTGGCCTGCCGATGCATTGGCCATGCCGCTGATGCTGGCGGCATCAAAGGCCGTGCCACCAGCCATGGCTTGGGTCGAAATAAAGCCAATTAGAATGGCTGAGGCAATGCGGGTTAGACACCAGGGCGTAGACGCGCTCGAGGCTGGGTAGTACATTGATTTGTCTCCATTATTCTTCGAAGTTCACTCGCTCGATTGTGCTAACCCGACGTAGTGACTTTTTTGTAGTCATAAAATTGTATCACCCAGTCAGAAAAATGTTACTACGCGGTAATCAACTAGGCGTTTTCCTCTAAATTAAAAGTGTCTCTGTGCATTTAGGTGCCCTCAATCGGTTACTACTCCAAATGGTTAGTCCATTCTGGCAATTGAATATTGACGAAGAAGCGCCGTTAATAGTGTTAAGAATTGTTTCTACACGGGTGGAACAC
Organism: Limnobacter sp.; assembly: GCA_964229025.1. Taxonomy (GTDB): domain Bacteria; phylum Pseudomonadota; class Gammaproteobacteria; order Burkholderiales; family Burkholderiaceae_B; genus Limnobacter. The sequence goes on from CAXRAE010000009.1 coordinate 86,391, forward strand.
CATGATTACAAGCACATTGAAAGGCGTTCAGGTGATCGGACTCGCAGGCTTAATTTTTGTGTTTGGTGGGCACACTGGTGTTCAGGCCTCAGGACTTGTCCTAAAAAAGACCTCGCTCCTGGGCACCCCTTTGCTGTCTCCAATCAAACCAGGTGTCACTCACCTTGGGATCGGGCAGTTCAAGAGGGACTCAATGTCAAACAATTTGAGTTTTCGAGGCGTTGCCGTTCGAAGTGTTCACGAGAATCTGTCGGCGCTGACCGCCCAAGCGCAATCTCAAATGCAAATAGAGAGAAGAAAGATTTGGGTGGAGCCTGCCATGCCTGTCAAGGGTACTTTGCAGGTGCCCGTGCAGGGCAGGCTTAGCCTCATGTACGCACCAGTGGGCCTCAGTAAAGGTACCGGTGGGTCTGATAGCCAAGGGTTGTATGTGCTGAGAAACACTTCGCCCAACACAAGCTGGTTCATGGGCATTGAATCGGGCGAGTATTCTTTGGGTAACGGAGGGCGCGATGAAGCCAAGAGTGCACATCTTGGCGTGATATACACCCTCGATTAAATTTTTTCCCCATGCCGGCCTTGCCCTTCTTTGAAGGCGGTGGCGCCTGCCACTGTTTCACCTGATGACAGGGTGTTGAGTCCAAATTCAAATTCCTCTTCCAGTGCTTTGGTCTCGCCAAGCCCCCATTGAGTCAGCACGCTTTGCCTGTCATTTCGCATGCAGGTTTGCGGATGTTTGCACAGCACTTTCGCTAATTCCAACGCCCCGTCCAGGGCTTTTCCTTGCGTTTCGAGCCGATTCACGAGCCCCCATGAGAACGCCTCATCAGCGGGTACTCCACGCCCAGTCAATATCATATCCATCGCTCGGCTTTGTCCAATCAATCGTGGCAATCGAACGGTTCCGCCGTCAATCAAAGGCACACCAAAACGGCGGCAAAACACCCCAAAGGTTGCGCTGGAATCAGCCACTCGAAGGTCGCACCACGCTGCCAATTCAAGGCCACCGGCCACACAAAACCCGGAAACAGCTGCAATCACGGGTTTGCTCAGTTGCATGCGGCTGATACCCATTGGGCCAGCCCCATGCCGCTCCATTCGGTTCACTCGACTAGGGTCACCAGAGGCCACAGCTTTGAGGTCGGCACCGGCACAGAAATGATCGCCTGCACCCGTCAAAATGGCCACTTTGGCCACAGAATCGTTTTCAAACGCGTGAAATGCCTTCTCCAGTAAGTCTGCCGTGTAGCGGTCCACGCAATTGCGATCGCTTGCCCGGTTGATGGAAATGAGGTGGATCTCGCCTTGCTGTAGACTTTCGGTAATCACAGGCTCTTCATTCTCGTTCATCGTGCGCCCTTTTTTTGATTTTGATTTGATGACTGAAAATAGCACAACGCGCGTGGCATCGTCTCGTTTGCCGTCCCGGTTTGTTTCTACGCGTTCTGGGCTTTTTTTCGAGTGGGGCCTGACCCACCGCGCCAAGGTGCCTGAAAATGCGGGTTTGGTTTTGTCAGATCAAGCCGCTTGGGATTTAAAACGCGCCTTGCTTCAATCCACTTGGGTTGCACCGCCGAGTTTGCGCACCCCTGAAAACTTTCGGTCAGTTTGCATCGACCTGGACTTGAGCGCATTGACGCTGGACGATTTGAAACGCTCGTGGTTGGCTGCATTGCGAAGGCGCCATGGCCGGGATTGCGTTTCGCTGTGTCTTCGAATTTTACCCAGACAGGCCACATTGATTGATCTGAATCAGGTTGTAGCACATCAAGTTATATTGGCCGCGCGCATAGCAGAAAACCCGGCAATGGCCCCCTTGCTTGCCAATGATCGAGGCATGTGGAATGGGCTTGAGAATTGGCGTTTGGTCAAAAACCGCTTTATGGCAGTTGGTTTGTCGGCTGCCAGCTGGCGCTGGTTGAGTCATCAGCCTGTTGCTTACCTTGCAAGAATTGATTGGTCAGCTTTGTCGCATTTAAGCTGGGTTAATTTTCATGCGGCCTTGGGGCGTAGGTTACCGATTGATTGGGTGGATCCGCAAACTGCTGCGTTGAAAGGGTTTTCTGGACTTGGAACCTGGTTAAGGCGACACGCCGATCGCTTGCAGGGTGCAGAAGCATTGAATGTGTTGCGAGGTGTACGGCTGGCCTTGGAGCGCCGACAAGCGTCTGTCGGGCGTGCGCACCAGCAGGAACTGGAAACTGAAGAGTTTCCTTTGATCGCAGATTGGCTGTTGGCCAGCGTGGCCGGTGTCAAGGGCAGGTCGGCCCGAATTTCCCGGCAATGGACTTACGACACGCTGATGGCCCGACAAGCTCACTGGCATTTGGTTGAACTGGATCTGGATGGTGGTCGGCCCGATGTTTTTTGGCCTGAGGTGTTGGGCATGGGTAGTTTGAACGCGAAGACAGATTATTTTGAACTGACCTCATTGAATGCGTTATTGAATGAAGCCAAGAAAATGCATCACTGCGTGCCGTCTTATATTGACCGTTGTATGGCAGGCGATGTGTGTATTTTTCATCTTCAAATCAAAGGCAGTCATCCACAACGTGCAACCCTGGAATTTCAGCGGATAGGTGCCCGTGGCTGGTCAATCAGCCAGTTAAAAGGTCCGTGTAATTCCCCTGTTTCTGCACAGCTGTGGGCCGCGGCCCATGAATTGTTGGTTCGCATTCACTGAGCTTTCTGAGTCTTCTGGGCTTGCTGTAAGGCTTTTTTGGCTTTGCTGTCGAATTCTGCGGATGAAATGCTGGTCATTTGGAATACGATCATCCGGGCATACAATTCAGCCAGGCACGCAGCCTCGGGGCACAAGGTCATGGTGTCTCTGGAGGAGGGGTGTTGTGAACGCCAATAGTTGATGGCGCTTTCCAGCTCAGTGATGCTGATTTGAACGGTTTTCTTGTTGGACATGGTGCACTCGCAGATTCCTGAGAATCAAGATTATAAACCAAAATACTGTATTTAATGACAGTAAAATATTGATTCTGTGAATCGACAGGTGTGTGTCCAGTTGATTGTTTCAGGCAAACAGTTTTTTCAGAAAATTCGCAATATCCACGATTTCCTCACCACACACTGCATGGGCCATTGGATAGCTTTTCCATTGAACATTCATGTTTTTGTTTTTTAAAAGTTCAACTGCTTTCTCGCCTCGAGCTTGCAAAACGATGGTGTCCTGGCTGCCATGGATGGCCAGTACCGGAATGTCAGCATGTGACTGTTTGAATTCTTCCTCGAAAGTGGCTTCACAAGGCAGGTAAGTTGACAACGCGATTAACCCTGCCAGTTTGCGTTTGCCGCGCAGGCCAGTTTGATAGGTAATTGCGCCACCTTGTGAAAAACCAGCCAGCACAATGCGCTCTGGCGCAAAGCCACGGTCAATCTGCTCTTCGATCAGCTTTTCTATGGCCTGTTGGCTGTTGCGCACGCCTTGCTCGTCTTCCTGGCGTTGAAGGTCCACGTTGCGTATGTCGTACCAGGCACGCATCACGTATCCACCGTTGATGCTGACTGGTATTTTGGGGGCGTGGGGAAACACAAAGCGTGTGGAAGGAACATTCAGTTGTTCCAGTTCCTTTACGATGGGCACAAAGTCGTAGCCGTCTGCGCCCAAGCCATGTAGCCACACCACACAGGCTGTCGGATTGGAGCCCGTTTCAACCACCACACATTCCATTTGTTCACTCATTGCAACTTCCTTGTCCCACTGTTTCACTGCGTTTTGCGAATTGCAGACTTGGGTCTGAATGCTTTCACCATTGCTTCATTGGTTTCCAGGTAAGGCCCGCCAATCAAATCGATGCAATAGGGCACCGCCGCGAAAATGCCTTTGACCACACTGTTGCCTTCTTTGTCTTTAAGGCCTTCGAGTGTTTCAGCAATTGCTTTGGGCTGACCCGGCAAGTTCAAAATCAGGCTTTCACCACGTATCACCGCCACTTGTCTCGACAAAATCGCCGTGGGCACAAAATGCAGGCTGATCTGACGCATTTGTTCACCAAACCCCGGCATTTCCTTGTCGGCCACGGCCAGTGTTGCTTCGGGTGTAACGTCGCGTTTGGCTGGGCCTGTGCCACCCGTTGTACAAACCAGGTGGCATTTGGAGTCATCAACCAGTGCTTTCAGTGCTGATTCGATCTCTGGCTGTTCGTCGGGAATCAGCATTTCCACGAATTCAACCGGGTTTAGTAATGCATTGCTCAACCAGGTTTTCAGACTGGGAATGCCTTGGTCTTGGTAAACACCTTTGGATGCGCGGTCACTGACCGACAGCAAACCAATTTTCACTGGTTCATGATTCATTGTTTTCCTCATTTTTTTCGTCGTCTTGCGCCTCAATCAGGCGGTAGAGAATCTGAAACAATTGACGGAAATTGCGAGGCGCTTTTTTGGCGGCGCGTTCCTGGGCCGCCTGTCGAATGATCGGGTTCAGGTTTTCCTGCGCGGCGGCGGGGTAGCTTTCAATGAAAGTGGCCAGCAGGCCCGGCTCTTCAATCAGCCGGTCGCGCCATTGCTCGGCGGCGTGCAAGTGCAGCACCTTGAGTTTTTGCTCGACTGTTTCACCATTGACCCACGCTTGAATGTCCTCATGCTCTTCATTGCGCATCAATTTGCCGATGAACTGCATTTGACGTTTGCGCGCGCCGTGGCTTTTGCATTTGTGAAACTCACCGATTTCCTGCAAAAGACGCTCGCCAATCGGTGCCCGCTTGACCTTGTCAAGGGGCATTTCACACAAGGTTTTGCCCAAATCCTGAAGGGCCAGCATGTCGCGTTTGATTGCAGACTTGCTGGGGCGATCATATTCTTCAAACTCGCCCTGTTTGTCGTTTTCTGGTTCCATGGGCTGTATATTAGCCATTTTTAGATGCACATTTCGCAGGTCAATATGGGCTTTAGCTTTAAATCCGAGACATTTCAGGAATTAACCGAATACGCTTTGAAAAAAGCCAAATCTTTGGGGGCCACTGACAGCGCTGTCGATATCAGCGAAGCCGTTGGTCAATCCGTGAGCGTTCGCATGGGGGAAATCGAGACCATCGAACACACCCGCGATAAGGGCTTCAGTATTAGCGTGTTTGTCGGCAAAAAACGTGGCAATGCATCGTCCTCGGATTTCTCTCTTCAGGCCATCGACTCGACGATTGCAGCGGCGATGGACATCGCAAAATACACCGCTTCTGACAAATTCTCTGGTCTTCCCGATGAGCAAAGCATATCAAAGCGCCATCGTGATTTGGATCTGTATCATCCTTGGGCTTTGAGCACTGCGAAAGCGGTTGAAAAGGCATTGGCGATGGAGCAGGCCGCCTTTGATGTGAGTAAACACATTCGCAATTCGGATGGTGCCAACGTGTCCACGGAGTCGGGACATTTTTTCGCAGCCAACAGCAAAGGGTTCAGAGGCGGGTATCCGTATTCCAGGCACGCTTTGTCTGTCTCCCCCATTGCCCAAGCCAAAAAATCCAAAGACAGCCCAATGCAGCGTGATTACTGGTATAGCGCCAAACGCAAAGCCAGCGATTTGGCCAAACCTAAAAAAATTGGTGAATATGCCGCGCAGCGTGCCTTGGCGCGTTTGGGTTCCAGGCCGATCAGCACCAGAAATTGCCCTGTTATTTTCGAGGCGCCTTTGGTGTCGAGTTTGATCAACAATTACGTGGGTGCGGTGTCGGGTACATCCCTGTATCGAAAAACCAGTTTTTTACTGGATTCCCTGGGTAAGCGTGTTTGGGCACCGCACATCACCATTAAGGAAGACCCGTTCATTGAAGGCGCACACGGCAGTTCTCCGTTCGATGAAGAGGGCGTGAAAGTGAAAGCGCGCACTGTGGTCAAGAAAGGCGAGTGCAATGGTTATTTTCTGTCCACCTATTCAGCAAAAAAACTGGGTATGGAAACCACGGGCAATGCCGGCGGTAGCCATAATTTGATTTTGTCGTCGAGCAAAACAGTGTCTGGCGGGTTGGACGCTTTGTTGCAACACATGGGCACAGGCTTGTTGGTCACTGAAACCATGGGGCAGGGCGTCAATGGTGTAACAGGCGACTATTCCAAAGGCGCCTTCGGATATTGGGTTGAGAACGGCATCATCGTTCACCCGGTTGAGGAAATCACCATTGCAGGAAACCTGAAAGACATGTTTGCCAATGTGGTGGCGTTGGGCGACGACGCCGCATGGTACGGCAGCAAATACATGGGCAGCCTGTTGATCGAATCCATGACAGTTGCCGGCAATTGATATGAAACAAGGAGTGGGTATGGAACGTCGTTCCTTTCTCAAGAAGACCGGGGCAGGTGCCCTTGTCGGTACATCATTGGCGGGCACCTCCACTGCGTTGATGGCAAGCGGCCCTGATGTCAAATGGCGTTTGGCTTCCAGTTTTCCGAAAAGTCTGGATACGCTGTGGGATGCGGCGCCGCATGTTGCCAAGCGTGTTTCTGAGTTGACGGGTGGGCGCTTTGACATTCGACCATTTGCAGCAGGCGAACTGGTGCCTGGTCTTCAAGTTGCCGATGCGGTGCAGCGTGGCACCGTCGAATGTGGCCACACGGCTTCCTACTATTACGTGGGCAAAGATTCTGCATTTGCGTTTGAAACTGGTCTGCCTTTTGGTTTAAATGCCCGTCAGCAAAATGCCTGGCTTTACCACGGTGGTGGTTTGGCTCTGGTGCGGGATTTTCTCAAGGCCTACAACATTGTGAGCTTTCCCGGTGGTAACACAGGTACTCAAATGGGTGGTTGGTGGCGCAGTGAGGTTAAAAATCTCAAGGATTTAAAAGGCTTGAAGGTTAGAATTCCTGGATTCGGCGGAAAAATCATGGCTGAACTGGGTGCTGTTCCGCAAACCATCGCTGGCGGCGATGTGTATCCTTCCCTGGAAAAAGGCACCATTGATGCCGCCGAATGGGTGGGGCCTTATGACGATGAAAAGCTTGGTTTTCAAAAAGTGGCCAAGTTTTACTATTACCCCGGATTTTGGGAACCTGGCCCCTCGTTGAGCTTTTACGTGAATCTCGATGCATGGAACAAGCTGCCGGCCAGTTACAAAACAGCATTCGAAGTGGCGTGCGCAGAAGCGAACCTGCTGATGACCTCCCAGTACGATGCCCAAAATCCCGCTGCTTTGAGCCGATTGATTCAATCCGGTGCGCAGCTTCGCATGTTCCCGCGTGAAGTGCTGGATGCCGCTTATCAGGTTGCAGAAAAGCTGTATGCCGAAGAGTCGCAAAAGAACCCGGCCTTCAAGAAAATGTTCGCATCCTGGAATCGGTTTCGCAATGATCAAAGCAACTGGTTTCGTGTGGCTGAAAATACCTTGTCTTCATATATACCCAGATCGAAGTAAGTTTTTGACTGACACTGTATTTGTTCGATATAAATAAGCGGCTCAATGGGCCGCTTTTTTTCTCTTAATGGAACCAACTACCCTTTGTAAGTCACCCAACGCAGTGTCGCTCCAACCGGGGTTGTGCACTGTTTGACGGACTGTCGTAATAAGCACTGTGGTGATTCTTACCTCCAAGACAGTTTCTGGCACTTGACTAGCATGGGACCTATTTATGTCGACTCCAAATCAACTCCGCGTATTCATCATTGATGATCATCCTATTATCGCCATGGCCTTACGCGACATCATGAACTCCCGTTACTCCGACCTTGAGGTGAAGTTATTCAGCCGCATCAGCCCCGCACTTGAACACAGCCGCTTCGAACAACCCGATTTGGTGTTGCTGGATCTGGGGCTTCCCGACATGACTCCCGAAAAAGTGCTGGAAACCGCTCTGGAAACCTTTGACTACAGCCGCACGTTGGTGATTTCTGGCAATGAAGAAATATTGGGTGACATGGCCGACGAGTATCCGGAAACTGAATTTGTATCCAAAGGCATCACACAGGATCGCGTTCTGGGCGTTCTCGACAGCATGGTTTTAAGATTGCGCCGAAACAACTGGACAGATCAGATCAATCAGAAAAACCAAACTTCAAATGGATTCACCATTGGTCAGCGCATGGCCAGAATCACCGAAAGACAGGTCTCCGTGTTGTATCGAATTGCCAAGGGTGAGTCTAATCACGAAATTGCACAGAATCTGGGTTTGTCGCCTGAAACTGTCAAAACGCATGTGCGCAGTATTCTCGCGCGCCTGAACGCCCGCAATCGTTTGGAGGCAGCCATGTTGTATCGCGCTTGGCAGGAGCAAAAAACCGACGAGGTGTATTCCGATTAAACACCTCATCATGAGAAGAATTCATCGGCTCAGTGCCTGGGTTCAGCAACACTACGACGCGTTTTTGTTGTTGTCGCTGAGCCTGTTTCCTTTGTCCCAGTATTTGAGTGGTGTCCAATTGGCCTCTCAAGCCCAACTGGTTTACATTGCATTCGTCAGCGCTTGTTTACTGAATGCCAAGCTCAGTAAACAACGCGCAACCCGTGTGCCCAGAACTGAAAAGCTCTGGTTTCTCGTATTTATTTCTTCCAGCGGTGGTTGGGTTTTTTCCATCAGCTGGCTTGCCTCCAGTTTTCAAGCCTTGTGCTGGGTTTTGCCACTCACGCTGGTTGCTGTTCTTTTGGAGCGTCAGCACCGCTACAACAATGCGAAGTTACGCATCCAGAAACGCCGCTTGCAGCAGGCTCGTTGGCGCAAGGCCAAGCACGCGGTTCTTACTGAATGGAAAGACAGGTTGCGCTGGCTTGCCGGGGTGCAGCATGACATGCGCCAGCCTTTGCACGCCTTGGGGCTGCTGGTTGCCCATCCTTCACTGGATAAGCAGGGTCAACAGGGAAAGACCCAACAGGTTATACGACAAATGACCAGTTGCCAGCGTTGGCTATATGATTTGGCTGAAAACATGCTTGAAGCCACACGGCTTGAATTGGGTGAGCAAAGGGAACAGCGCATTGAAAGCATTTCCAGTGTCGTATTTTGTGAGTCATTGCAAGGCTGGATGGCTCAGTTGGCTGAAAGCAAAGGCTTGGTTTTTGAGGTGGATGCCGAGGAGTACCTGATACATACAGACGCCAGGCGTTTAAAGCGTGTCATGGGTAATCTCGTATTCAATGCAGTTGAGCACACGGTTGAGGGTGGGGTGTACGTGTCGTATCGTCGCCATGGTGGAGTGCATCGTTTCACCATTAAAGACACTGGTCCGGGTTTACGCGAGGATTTGCTCCACGACCGCAGTAGCAGTCAGTCTTCTTTTGGCAGCGATTTGCCCAAGTCAGGCATTGGCTTGTATGTGGTGAAAAGGCTTTGCCATGAAATGGCATGGAATTTATCCATGCTCAATGTGCAAACCGGTACGGTGTTTGTGCTGGAGCTTGCTGATCGAATTGGTACAAAACAAGAACCAGCTGTTGATCTGAGTAAAATCAGAGCGGGCTAGGCGGGCTCGTCAGCAAGCTCACTGAGAAAAGTTTGGCACAAAAGGTTGCCCATCACCACTGCCATAGCCGTAGTTTTGGGTCGGTATCTCGATTTTCAATGGACTGTCTTCGAATTGCTTTTCGTCGTATTTTCCGACCAAACCCGGGAATAGAAAAATCATCACAACCATCACAATTTGAATCACGATAAAAGGCAATGCACCTTTGTATATTTGCAGGCTGCTGATCGCCTTGGGTGTGACGGATTTGAGATAAAACAACGAGAAGCCAAATGGTGGTGTTAAAAATGAGGTTTGCAGGTTCATGGCAATCATGACGCCAAACCACACCAGGTTAATGTCGAGGTTTTGTGCCACAGGCAACAGCAAGGGAATCAGAATGAAAGCAATTTCAAAAAAATCCAGAAAAAAGCCCAAAACAAACACCAATATTTGAACTGCAATCAGAAAGCCGTATTCCCCACCGGGTAGATCGCCAAGCAGGCTTTCAACCCACACGTCGCCTTCAATGGCTCGGAAGGTCAAACCAAAAACAGTGGAGCCAATCAGGATAAACATCACAAAACAAGACAGTTTGGTGGTTGAATCCAGGGCTTGCTTCAAGGTTTCAATGCTGAGTCGACCCTTGGCCATCGATAAAATCAATGCGCCAACTGCACCCATGGCACCCCCTTCTGTGGGCGTGGCCAGCCCAACGAAAATACTGCCCAATACCAGGAAAATCAACGCAAGCGGCGGCAGTAAAACGAGCACCACGGCTTTGGCAAGTTGACTGATCAGTTCCAGCTTCAGCCAGGCGTTCAAACCAACAATGACAAGCGCGCACGCGGTGCCTCCTGCAATTGCCGCCACAATTCCTGTGTCGCTTGAAATACCTGAGTATTGAAGCAAGCCATGGTATAGAGCAAATCCGGCTACTGCACTGCAGGTTCCGAGTACCAAGAATGAACGGATACGCGAGCTTCCATTGCCTTCGATGAATGCATGGGCGTGGGCTGGCAGTGCAGGCATGGCATGTGGGGTAAGCCAACTTCTTGCTGCAATGTACGCCATGAACAGGCCAACAAGCAGCAAGGACGGAAGCAGAGCGCCCAGGTACATGTCGCCCACAGACACACCGAGTTGGTCCGCCATCACGATCAGCACCAACGACGGTGGCAGTATTTGCGCCAAGGTGCCTGAAGCAGCAATCACACCTGTACTGACTGGTGCGCTGTACCCATATTTCTGCATCACTGGCAAGGAAATCAAGCCCATGGAGATGACGGAGGCAGCCACAACTCCGGTTGTTGCTGCCAGAAGCGCGCCCACTAGAATCACCGCATAAGCCAGCCCACCACGCACGCGTCCGAAGAGTTGGCCTATGGTCTCCAGCAGGTCTTCGGCCATGCCACTGCGTTGCAGAATCAATCCCATGAATGTGAAGAATGGAATGGCAAGCAAGGTGTCATTGCTCATGATTCCAAATAGCCGGTCGGGCAGCGCCTGAAGCAACGCGACGTTCATCAGCCCCATCTCAATGGCGATGAAACCGAATAACAAACCGTTGGCAGCCAGTGCAAATGCAACCGGAAAGCCAGACAACATGAACACAAACAACACCGCGAACATAATGGGGGCTAGCCACTCAACAGGGAAGTTCATGATTCAGGCATTCCTGTCATGGTGCTGAACGAAGCACATTTAATTTTTTGATCATTTCAGAGATTATTTGTAAGCCTAGCAAGGCAAAGCCCAAAGAAATCAAGGCTTTGGCCGGCCATCGAAGCAAACCTCCTTGGTCGGCGGAATATTCATTGATCAAAAAAGACTGGTAGGCGAAATCCCAGCCGTGCCAGACCATGAAACCAACCAGCGGCAAGGTGAACAGGCTGTAGCCCAGCAAATCGATCCAGGCTTGGGTGCGAGGGCCAAAACGGGATGCAATCACATCGATTCGAACATGGCTGTTGGTCAGCAAGGTGTAACCGGCCGCAAGTAAAAAGACGGCGCCGAACAAATACCACTGAATTTCAAGCAGTCCGTTGGAGCTGAGGTTTATAATTTTTCGGCTTAAGGCGTTGCCTGCCGAAATCAAGGTGACCAGCAGGATAAGCCATGCAATCGATTGCCCTACCTTTTGGTTAATCCAATCGATCGCCTGGCTCGCTGCAAGTAGCCCTTTCACAATTACAGGCCCAAGCGTGCCCGCGTTTCGGCGGCCGCCTTTTTCACTTGTTCAGGGTTGGTGCCACCAATGTGATTGCGCGCAGCCAATGATCCCTCCAGCGTAAGTACGGATTGCAACGCAACATCGACCAGGTCGTCGCTGTATCCGAGCTCCGCCAGTTTGAGTGCCTCTTGCAATTGAGCAATGCTGAGCTGCTCGAGGCCGCATTCGGCTTCATCACAATATCGAACGGCTCGGGCCACCGCCTCGTGCGCGTCCCTAAACGGCATGCCCTTCTTCACCAAGGCATCGGCCAGGTCGGTTGCTGTTGCATAACCTTGCAAGGTGGCATTGCGCATGTTCGGTTTTTTGACCTGAATGCCTTCAACCATCTCCGCAAAAATCGTGAGGGTGTCCACCACGGTGTCAACGGTGTCAAACAATGGTTCTTTGTCTTCCTGATTGTCTTTGTTGTACGCCAGGGGCTGGCCTTTCATCAAGGTGAGCAGTCCCATCAGGTGGCCATACACACGGCCGGTTTTTCCACGAGCCAGCTCAGGCACGTCAGGGTTCTTCTTCTGGGGCATGATTGAAGAGCCTGTGCAAAAACGGTCGGGCAAATCGATGAATGCATACCGTTGGCTCATCCATAAAATCAATTCCTCGGACAGTCGCGACACATGCATCATCAAAATGCTGGCTGCTGAGCAGAATTCAATCGCGAAATCGCGGTCAGACACTGAATCCAGGCTGTTGCGTGTGGGCGCGTCAAACTCAAGCAGGGCGCAAGTGTGGTCGCGATCAATGGGGAAGGTGGTGCCTGCCAAGGCGGCGGCACCCAAAGGCATGCGGTTGATGCGTTTGCGGCAATCCTGCATACGCTCAAGGTCGCGTTCAAACATTTCTGCGTAAGCAAGTAGGTGGTGGCCAAAGGTGACGGGTTGAGCCACTTGCAAATGGGTGAAACCGGGCATGACTGTGTCATGGTTGTTCTCGGCAACAGTCACGAGTGCTTTAATCAGGTCTTTAATCAGCAGTTGAATCTTGTCGACTTCATGGCGCAGAAACAGTCGTATGTCTGTTGCCACTTGGTCGTTGCGGGATCGGCCTGTGTGCAAACGCTTGCCTGCGTCGCCTACCAGTTCGGTCAAACGTCGTTCAATGTTCAAGTGAACGTCTTCCAGATCCAATTGCCACTCGAACTGGCTGGTGTGGATTTCCTGAAGAATTTGGGACATGCCTTTTTCGATGGCTTGCAGGTCGCCTTGAGTGATCACCTTGGATTGGGCGAGCATTTTGGCATGGGCCAATGAACCTTGGATGTCGAATTCAGCCAACCTTTTGTCGAAAAATACCGAGGCGGTGTAGCGCTTGACCAATTCAGACATGGGTTCGTTGAATCGCGCAGACCACGCTTCCTGCTTTTTGGACCACTGATTAGACATGGGGGAATCCTTTGCTCGGCTTTAGACAGGGCCCAATTATAAAGGTTTGCCGTGCTAGACTTTCCCCGCAGCGCGTTCATTGAGCTTGCTCAATCGAAAAAGCGTATTTTTACCAATTCCAATTCGTCGGTAGGCCGACGTACCTCATGAAAATCAGAATTGCATCAAGAGAAAGCCGATTGGCCATGTGGCAGGCTGAGCATGTACAGAAGTTGTTGTTGGCTTTGCCCCAGGTTGATCAGGTCGAGATTGTGGGAATGACCACCAAGGGCGACCAGATTCTGGATAAATCCCTCGCCAAGATTGGTGGCAAAGGTTTGTTCATCAAAGAGCTTGAGCAGGCCTTGATCGAAGGTCGCGCTGACCTTGCGGTACATTCCGGCAAAGACATTCCGATGGATGTGGACCCCGCATTTCGATTGTTGGGTTTCATGACTCGTGAGGATCCTCACGATGCATTCGTTTCGAATGATTATGCAGGATTGGCTGAGATGCCGGCAGGCGCCGTGGTGGGCAGTTCAAGCCTTCGCAGGCAAGCGCAGGTGTTGGCGCGTTTCCCGCACTTGGTGGTTCAGCCTTTGCGTGGGAACCTGGATACTCGTTTGGGTAAACTGGATTCAGGGCAATTTCAAGCCATTGTTTTGGCGGCGGCCGGTTTGAAGCGACTGAACATGCATTCGCGCATTCGAAATGTGATTGACTCTGTGGACATGTTGCCAGCGGTGGGTCAGGGTGCCTTGGGCTTGGAAATTCGGCACGACGACTCTGAATTGGCCAAGGTGGCCTCGCAGCTCATTGACCCTGTGGCCACACAACTGGTCAGTGCCGAGCGTGCCGTTTCAAAGGCATTGGGTGGAAGTTGCCAGGTGCCTATTGCTGGCTATGCGACACTTGACACCAAGGAAACCTTCACTTTGCGTGCGTTGGTGGCCAGCCCGGATGGACAAACCGTGATTGAAAAGCGTCACCGCGGTGAATTGACACATTGGGACGCCGTGGCCAGCGAGGTGATTGCACAATTGGTGGCCGATGGCGCCAAAGAGTTGATACAGTCTGCAGTTGAACAATTCAAAGGATAAGCCACCCATGGGCCTAACCCTCGTTGTTTGTAAACCCAGGTTGCCAGAGCGTTATGCGGTTCAACGTGATGAGTTAACGCGCGGTTTGAGTGGCATTGCCGCCGATTCCGTGATCTATTTTCCGGTGTTTGAGTTAACTCCGGATTTGCCTGCCATCGAGCAAATTTCCCAGTGGTTGACCAGTCAGTCTGCTAGAAGCAAACGCATGATTGTGTTTGTCAGCCCTTCAGTGTTGGAGATCGCGGTGACCACCTTTGGCGCGTGGCCCGAGCAGGTGTTGTGCGGCGTCATGGGCAGTCAAAGTAAGGCATTGGCCTTAAGATTGGGCATTCCTGAACATTTGATCATTGCTCCCACGGGCGCGGAAAATAATCAGACGGAAGATTCCGATGGTTTGGCCAAGCTGATTGAACAAGGGCACGAGCAAGGCAGCCTCGATGTGATTGTGTGTAAAGGTCCGCGTGGTCGTGTTGAATTTCCTGAAAAGCTGCGTGCGTTGGGGCACGAAGTGCGTGTATTGGAGTGTTACGACCGACAGGCAATTGTTCAACGCGAGCAAGATTGCGATCGTTTGTTTAATTCGCCTGATCGACTCGTATTCTGGATTACCAGCAGTGAAACTGCAGAGGTGCTTGATTCTCAGTTGGGGCGATTTTCGCCCGAGAAGCGAGACCGCATACGATCCAATGCATCCTTACTGACCACACACCCGCGCATCGCCTCGAAATGCAAAGAATTGGGATATGCCCATGTTGAGGAGATTGCAACGGGGATACAATCGGTTCATACATGGTTGAAGGCACATAAGAAAAGCATGGACAATAAACAAAGCTCAGAAGCAAGCACCGTGGATGTGAAGCCTACGGTCAAACCCACTCCAACAGCAGTCCAAGCCAACCCTTCGGAAGGCCAATGGCTGGGCAAAGCGGCCTTTTTCATATCTGTATTGAGTTTCATTTTGATCTTGCTCATTGCATTCGCGGGTAAAAATCAAATTGAGAAAACCAGGCTCGCCTTCGGTGAGCGAATCCAAAAAGAAGCAACCACCTTGGATTTGGTCAAAGAGCAGATTGGAAAATCAAGCGACCTGACCAAAGACCTGAAAACCCGATTCGATCTGCTCGAGGCCGCCCAGAAGGAGGAGGCCAGTCAGCGCGCAAGTCTGGAAGAGGTTTACAACAGTTTGTTGGCCAGTCGCACCGAAGTGTCGCTCAGTGAAGTGGAACAATTGATTTCAATTGCAAAGCGCCAACTGTTTTTGCTGGGCAATGTGAATGGTGCCTCGATTGCGTTGGCGCAGGCCGTCGAATTGCTGGAGCGTAGCGATAAACCGTCTTTTTTGAATCTGCAGGCGGCCATTGAATCAGATTTGGCTCAAATTCGGGCCCTGCCGTCTGATGATTTGGTCAAGCTGGCGATTTCTCTCGACTCGGTGATCAATGCCGTAGATTCCTTTCCCTTGTTATCAAGCGTGAATGCGAAGACAGATCAAACGCTTGCTGAATTGACTGCCGATGAGAACAATGCTGAAGCGGCTGTGGTTACAACCATTGTGGTGCCAGCAACGGAGCCAGCAGCGCAGTCGGAAGCGGGGTCAAACAACACTCCGGTGGATGGTGCCAGCACCATGGAACAAAACGCGCAACGAACACTGAACGACGCTTGGGTTGCCGCCAAGCAGGCGATGGCTGCTGCCTGGCATGAAATCAAATCACTGATCGAAGTCACCAAGGTGAACACGCCTGAGGTGCTCTTGTTGTCCAGTCGGCAGGAAGAGGATTTGAGAAACACACTGCGTTTGTCGATGCTCAATGCGAGAATCTCGTTGTTGTCCCGCCAAGCCGAGTTGTTGAAATCCGATCTGCAGCGTTCTGAAAAGTTGCTCGACACTTACTTTGACCCAAGCGCCTATCAGGTTCAACGTGCAAAAACGGTGTTCAAGCAAATCGACGCTGTCCAGCTTGATTTGGCCATGCCTGAACTGCAAGCCACCACAGCAGCTTTGCGCCTTGCTGTGGCGAGCCAGCAAGGGGATCGCCCATGAAACAATTGATAGGCTTGTTGCTGATCATCGTGGTGGCAGTTGCTGTCACTTTGGGCGCGCAGGGTAATTCATCGAAAGTACTGATTTTTTTCGATGAATATCGAATCGACATGTCTTTGAATTTTGCAGTGGCAGCGCTATTGCTGTTGTTCTTCGTCCTCTACGTGTTACTGAGGGTGTGGAGAGCCTCTAGCCAATTGCCTGGTAAGTTCAAGGATTACCGACAGAACAAAAAGCAAAATGCCTTGTTGAAAGCCAACACAAGCGGCGTGATTGCTTACATCACCGGCGACGACCACGGTTCTCAAAAAGCGCTTGTTCAGGCCACCAAAACGGGAATCGAGACCGATTTAAGCTATTTGATTCGTGCAGTGTCAGCCATTCAAACCGGTCATTACGACGTGGCTGAAGACATATTGGACAAGGAGAAAGCAAAATCCGGAGAGCACTCCAACGCTTTGTTGATTTTGCGCGGCAAAGTGGCCTTGGCCAAGAACGATCCATCCAAGGCCTTAAGTCTTCTTGATTCCATGGACCCCTTGGCCATGAAGCTGCCTGCTGCGCAAAGCTTGAAACTCAATGCGTTGATCGGGCTTAGCCGCTGGGCCGAAGCTCTGGAACAACACCGGGTTTGCGTTGCTGCCAAAGTACTGAGCGAGCAGGAGCGCTCCGATGCCTTGCAACTGGTTTATGCGGGGTTGTGCGAATCAGCGGCGGGAGACAAAGAACAAATGCAGACCGTGTTGTCGAACGCCAAGCCTTTGGAACTGAGTAACGCTGGGGTGCTGAAAACCTTGGCCAGTGGTCTCATGCGGGCTGGCTTGGTCACCGCTTCCCGAAAAATGCTTGAAACGGCGTTGAAGCAACAATTCACGAAGGAGTTACTGCCCACATACCATCAGGTTGCGGTGTTGGAATCCAGGGATTCCTTGTCAGTGGTGGAGCAATTGCTGATTGATCACCCCGATGATTTGAGGCTGATCGAATTGGCTGCCGATGTGTGCGAGCGTGAGCAATTGTGGGGCAAAGCCATATCAAGGTTCGAAGCGGTCTACAGCAAACAGCCCTCAGCCCACTTAGCAGGGAAGCTTGAAAAGCTGTACGAGTCTGCCAGCCAGCCGGAACGGGCAAAAGTGTGGCGAGACCGAAAGAACAATCACTTACAAAACGAGCGTCAGCTCGCTTAAAGCTTTATTCGTTACAATACGACCAATTTTATTTTCAAGGATGAACAAGCATGGGCTATGAAATCATTTCCCCGGGTAAAGACGTACCCAATGATGTGAACGTGATCATTGAGATTGCAGCCAACTCAGACCCAGTGAAATATGAAATCGACAAAGACAGCGGCGCCCTGTTTGTTGATCGCTTTGTTGGTACCTCCATGCAGTATCCTTGTAACTACGGCTACATTCCACAAACACTGGCTGCCGACGGCGACCCCGTGGATGTGTTGGTGATGACCCCGTTCCCGCTTCAGCCGGGCTGTGTGGTTCGTGTGCGCCCCATTGGTATCTTGAAAATGACTGACGAATCGGGTGGCGATGCCAAATTATTGGGCGTGCCCGTCGAGAAGTTGTTGCCTGCATACAAGCATTACCAGGAAACATCGGACGTACCCCAAGAGTTTTTGGCCCGTATTCAGCATTTCTTTGAGCATTACAAAGACCTTGAAAAGGGCAAGTGGGTCAAAATCGAAGGCTGGGGCAACAAAGACGATGTCACCAAAGAAATTTTGGACGGCATTGCCAACTACAAAAAGGCCTGACACCTTCGAGTGTTGCCAGGCAGTCTGTCTTAAAAGAGCCAGTCTTCAGACTGGCTTTTTTGTCGATCACAGGCGGTTATTTGAGGCTTACTTTTCCTTGTTGGCGAAAGGCTTCATGTTCGCTCAATTCTGTGGCGTAGGCTGCAAGGTGTGCCTTTTCCCGTGCGATGAACTGGTTGATGGGTTGCTTGAAATGGGGTTCCTGTACCCAATGCGCCGAAACCATGGTTTGTGGGTTTAGTCCCCTTGCCATTTTGTGTTCACCTTGGGCCCCACCTTCGAACCAATCGATGCCGTGTTCAATCGCGTATTCAATGCCTTGGTAATAGCAAAGCTCGAAATGCAGACAAGGCAATTGTTCAAGGCATCCCCAATATCGACCATACAGACGCTCGTTGCTGTGCAGGAAAAACGAACTGGCAACAGGGCGGCTGTTTTGATTGGCTATGACCAAAAGCACTTGTTCGCCCATGCTGGTGCAAATCTGCTTGAAAAAATCCAGACTGAGGTAGGGTCTGGAAAAGTGTTCAGCGTAGGTGGTGGCGTAACACTGGTAAAAGAACTCGATCTGCTCTTCGGTGGCATGGCTACCGGAAATCCGCGTGATTTCCACTCCATCTGAAAGCGCCTTACGCCGTTCAGCCTTGATATTTTTGCGTTTTTTCTGGTTCAGGCTTTGCAAAAAGTCGTCAAAACTTGAAAACGAAAGGCCGCAAGCAGGGTTCTGGTTGTGCCAGTGAAACTGAACAACATGCCTGGCTTGAGCATTCAACGCAGTGCCCGGACCAAGCAGTGCGGCTTGGTCGTCCGCATTCAGGAAAAGCGCATGCAGCGTGGAAATGCGAGTACCAAGGAGTTCATCACTGTTGCCGGCCTGCTCAGTCAATTGGGCCAGACCTTGCGCCAGTGCATGCCGATGCTCTGGCTGAGCACATAAAATTTTTGGCGCAAGCACCGGGGTGAAGGGAATCGCGCACAGCAACTTTGGATAGTAAGCCAATCCCTCGCGTTCATAAGCCTGAGCCCAGGCCCAATCGAATACATATTCCCCATAAGAATGTGATTTCAGATAAAGCGGCATGGCGGCGATCAACCGGGATTGCTCGTCGTGAATGGCCAAATGCAAGGGCGCCCAACCTGTGGTCGGGGTGACGCAACCGGTTTGCTCCATGGCGTGCAGGTACTCATGCCGAACGGCGGGGTGAAGCACGCCAGCATTGGATTTCAACAGCAGTGAATTCCATTCACCTTGTGCGATCTCGCCAATCGATTGGCAAATCTGCATGCGATAATTCATAAATATTCAGCTACAACAACGCAGGTACCCCGTGAGTTTATCCCGAGTCCGATTGGCCATTGCGCAGTTAAACCTGACAGTGGGCGATTTAAAAGGCAATTGCGAAAAAATTGTCGATTACGCACACCAAGCTGCTTCACAGGGCGTTCGGATTTTGTTGACCCCCGAGTTGTCCATCACTGGCTACCCACCAGAAGATTTGTTGCTTCGTCCTTCTTTTCAGCGTCAAACCGACCAAGCCCTGCAGCGCTTGACCGATCAGTTGGCGACATTGGACATGTACGTGGTTGTAGGGCACCCAGATCGCAAGGAGGGGCGTTTATTCAACGCCGCCTCTGTGTTGCATCGGGGCAAAGCTGTAGGGCATTATCACAAACACGATTTGCCCAATCGCGAGGTGTTTGACGAGCAGCGTTACTTCACACCCGACAACAGGCCATTGGTGTTCGATGTGGATGGCATTCGATTTGGCATCAATATTTGTGAAGACACCTGGAATGCCTACGCACCCGGTGCCGCAGCGGCTGCAGGTGCCGAGGTTTTGTTGGTTCCCAATGCATCGCCTTATCACATGGGAAAGCAGACCATTCGACATGGAATGGTTGCCCAGCGCGTGAAAGAAACTGGCATGGCCATCGTGTACGCCAACATGCTTGGCGGGCAAGACGAATTGGTGTTCGATGGGGCCTCGTTTGCAATGGATGGCAAACAGCACGTGGCCATGCGTTTGCCACAGTTTCGTGAGGCCTTGGCCCTGCTTGATGCGGTGGCCAAGCCAGGTGAGCCTATCGTGTTGGAACCCCACCAGCCTTGTTCTTCTGAATTGGAACTTCATGCACAAGTGTATGAGGCTTTGAAAATGGGCGTGCATGATTACGTCACCAAAAACCGCTTCCCCGGCGCCATCATTGGGTTGTCAGGTGGCGTGGATTCCGCCCTGACTCTGGCCATTGCAGTTGATGCCTTGGGTGCAGACAAGGTGCGTGCTGTGATGATGCCATCGCCATACACGGCTGATATTTCTCTGGATGATTCTCGTGACATGGTCAAGCGCCTGGGTATTCAGTACGAGGAAATTTCAATTGAATCTTGCATGAAGGGGTTTGAGTCCAGCTTGCAGCCCTTGTTCGACGGTTTGCCCGCAGACACCACGGAAGAGAATCTGCAGGCTCGCATTCGCGGCACCATGCTCATGGCCATCTCGAATAAGACAGGGCGAATTGTGTTGACCACCGGCAATAAAAGCGAAATGGCAACCGGTTATTGCACACTGTATGGGGATATGGCCGGAGGTTTTGCGGTCATCAAGGACATTTTCAAAACCCTGGTTTATGAGCTTTGCACTTACCGCAATTCGATCTCCGAGGTCATTCCGACTCGAATCATCACTCGCCCACCTTCCGCGGAGCTTCGGCCCGATCAAGTCGATCAAGACAGTTTGCCACCTTACCCGGTGCTGGATGAAATCCTTGCGCGGTACATGGAAAAAGATGAATCGGTGGAAAACATCATTGCTTGCGGCTTTCAGAAAGAAGATGTGTTCAAGGCTGTTAAACTGCTCCGTATCAACGAATACAAAAGAAGGCAGGCGCCGGTAGGTATTCGGGTCACGCACCGAGCATTCGGTCGTGATTGGCGCTATCCAATCACCTCAAAATTCAACGACCTGGAAGGATTCCCTGAATGAAACTGCTCAGCGCAATCATCAAACCATTTAAATTAGACGAAGTACGCGAAGCATTGTCCGAAGTGGGTGTGACTGGTTTAACAGTCACGGAAGTGAAAGGTTTTGGCCGTCAACGTGGGCACACCGAGTTGTATCGTGGCGCGGAATACGTAGTTGATTTCCTGCCCAAGGTCAAAATTGAACTGGTGATTGCTGACAATTTGGTGGATCAAGCCATTGATGCAATTCAAAATGCCGCCAGAACCAATAAAATTGGCGATGGCAAAATCTTTGTGACCGACGTGGAGCGCGTAATCCGTATTCGCACCGGTGAGCAAGGCGAAGAAGCCATTTAATTCGAATTCACCCGGGCGACACTTGTTCAGTCAAAGCCCGGGTACAACCATTGTGCGCAAATTCATCTCAAGTGGCCGTGAATGATGTCTGCGAAAGTGGGGGCCAATGCTTCAGGCAGGTCATGACCTAAACCCTTGATCAAGTGCAATCTTGAGTTGGGCACCAACTTGGCAATTCGCTCTGAACAGGCTTTGCGCAGCAAGGGGTCGTCCAGCCCGTGCACCACACAGGTGGGTACTTTGATTTCTCGGGTGTAATCTTCAATTGAACCAGTGGCCACCACGCAATGTGTCTGGCGAAGAACTCCGGCGGGCTTGTAGGCACGCATGTAAGATTTGCGCGCCCGTTCGCGAAGCCTGGCTGGGTCTGCCGGGTAGCCCGGGCTTCCAATCGCAGTGAAAACTCGCTCAACATGAGCCACCACATCGTCAATTTGACTGCTTTTGGGCTTCTTTAAAAACATGTTGTGCATCACGTTGGCGGACGGCATGGGCAGTTTCGGGTTGTTGGTGCTTGACATCAAGGTCACAAGCTTGCCAATTTTCTCAGGTGTTTTCGCTGCAACAATTTGCGAAATCATCCCACCCATGGACACACCAAGCAGGTGAGGGCGTTTCAATCCCATCGCGTCGATCAGGCCGATTGCATCTTCAGCCATGGTGTCCAGTTTGTAGTTGGTGGGTGTTTTAAGCCCAAATTTGTTGCGAATGAAGGTGGCTGGCACATTCACCCGCATGTTGGTGGGATGCTGGTCACTCAAACCGATGTCGCGGTTATCAAAACGCACCAGTCGATAACCTTTATCCAGCAATGGTGCGCAGAACTCATCGCTCCACATCGTGAGTTGGCAACCCAAGCCAGCCACCATCAAAATGGTTTCGCCGTCTTTGGGGCCTGCTTGTTCCCAGGCCAAGTTCAGTCCGGTGGTATTTGATCGGGTGAAGCCCTGTTGCCAGGTGATTGAGGTCATGGTGTTGTCTCCTTGTCGTTCTTATTGATGTGGTTTTGCTTTCAAAATTACCAGCAACGCGCCAGCGCCGCCATCTCGGGGCGGGGCCTGGCAAAATGCCAAAACCTCTTCTTTCTGCACCAGCCAGCGCTTCACTTTGTCTTTAAGTACAGGCTCTTTACCGATTGAACCGAGGCCTTTGCCGTGAATAATGCGCACGCAGCGGATGTCTTGCTTCACGCAAGCCCTCAAGAACTCTCCAACTGCCAGCCTGGCCTCGTCAGAGCGATAACCGTGAAGGTCGAGTTGAGCCCTCACAACCCATTGCCCCTTTCGCAGTTTTTTCAGCGCTTCAAGCCCAACACCATTGCGCCGGTACGACAATTTGTCATCGGTTTCTAAAAACCGCTCTACATCCATTTCATCAGAAATGCTTTCAAAAAGCACCGCTTCATCGTCCAGTTCACGTTGTATGGCCACCGGTGGCGGCTTGGGCTTTTGATGCAGTTTGCGATTGGGATCTGCCAAAGGTTTGACATCTTTGATCGCTGTCCGAAATAAATTGGCTTCAGCGATTCTCTTTCTTTCGGCTTGAGCTTTCAGTTCCGCCTTGCGTTCAGCCTCCAGGCGCTGCTCTTTGAGCGAGCGCCTGACACCTTCAAGGTCGGCCATGGAAGTCAGCTTTTTCACAACAAGTTTGACCTTTCGTTATCAAGTATGCCGCAAGCTTAGGCCTCTTGAGATTCCAGCCAGCGTTGTGCGTCAAGGGCCGCCATACAGCCAGTGCCTGCACTGGTGATGGCCTGTCGGTACACATGGTCTTGCACATCGCCGGCTGCGAATACGCCTTCAATGCTGGTCATGGTGGCCAGGCCGTTCAAGCCACTCTTGGTCACGATGTAGCCATTTTTCATCTCCAGTTGACCTTCGAAGATTTCGGTGTTGGGGCGATGGCCAATTGCGATGAATACGCCTTGAAGCGCCAATTCCTGAGTTTCACCTGTTTCTTTGTGTTTGATTCGAGCGCCGTTTACGCCCATGTCATCGCCCAGTACCTCGTCCAGCACGTGGTCTAACTTCAACTCAATTTTGCCTTCCTTGACCTTGTCCATCATTTTGTCAATCAAAATGGCTTCTGCTTTGAACTTGTCCCGACGGTGAATCACTGTCACTTTCTTCGCGATATTAGACAAGTACAGGGCTTCTTCAACCGCAGTGTTGCCACCACCCACCACGCACACTTCCTGGTTGCGATAGAAAAAACCATCACAGGTGGCGCAGGCCGAGACACCTTTACCTGCAAAGGCCTCTTCAGAAGGTAGACCCAAATACATGGCGCTTGCGCCCGTGGCTAAAATCAATGCGTCACAGGTGTACGTGCCGGAATCGCCCTTCAATGTGAAAGGGCGTTGGGTCATTTCCACGGTGTGAATGTGATCAAATATGATTTCGGTGTTGAATCGCTCTGCGTGGGCCAGAAAACGTTGCATCAAGTCAGGCCCTTGAACGCCTTCAGCGTCGGCTGGCCAGTTGTCCACGTCAGTGGTTGTCATCAATTGACCCCCTTGGGCCATGCCGGTGATCAAGACCGGGTTCAAATTGGCGCGGGCCGCGTACACTGCTGCGGTGTATCCGGCGGGCCCAGAGCCTAAAATGAGTACTTTGGCGTGGCGTGGGGTGTTAGAACTTGTCATTGCTACCTCTTTTGTGCTTCAAATGGAGTCAGCCCGAGATATTTTCCTCGAACTTTGTCAGAATACAGTCTTCAATTATATGCCGCATTGCGGCCCACCTTGACCCACAGTGAATTCACGGACCACACAAAATACAGGCACGTTGCGCATCAGTAAGCTTTTGCTGGAAATCCGCTGGCTGGCTCTGCTTGTCTTTTCGATTTACTTGTTTTTGATTCTGGTGTCGCACAATGGGCAAGACGACAGTTTTTCCCATGAATCGGGCAGCGAGGTGGTCAGTAATTTCGGTGGTGCCTTGGGCGCGCACCTGTCAGATCTCTTGTTTTTTATCGGCGGCTACTCGGCTTACGCGCTATTGGGTTTGTCGCTGGTAATGTTGCTGCGCGCACGCCGACAAGTCGACGCGATCGAGCTGCCCGGTTTCGATGAACCTTTGCCAAGATGGCTTGCTTGGGTTCGCCCAATTGGCTTTCTTGTGCTTTGGCTTGGTTTGATGGGGCTTGAATCGGTCTCCATTTTCAGCGGCGCCGGCTTGCCCGCTGGATCTGGTGGTGTTGTGGGCCGTACCCTTTCCGATGTTTTTATTCAGGCTTTTGGGTTGTCTGGTGCAGTGATGTTGTTGCTGCTGTTCACTGCAGCCGGGTTGAGTGGCTTATTGGGTTTGAGCTGGCTGGTTATGGCAGAGCGCGTGGGTGGTTTCCTTGAAAACCTGGTATTTAAAACCCAAGCGGTGATCAATGCATATTTTGATCGCAAAGAAGGCAAGAAAGTGGCATTGGCCCGCGTTGAGAAAGTCGAGCAAAAACGCGAGAAATTTGATGAACACAAGCCCATTCGAATTGAGCCGGTGGCAACGCCGGTCGAGCCGTCCATCCAAGCCATCAAGGAAAAACAGCAACCGCTATTTGCTGACCTGGCCGAAGGCGAACGCCCCCCGTTGGGTTTGCTCGATGAGGCGCCGCCTTTGGTTGAAACCGTGTCTGCCGACACACTGGAATACACGTCGCGCCTGATTGAAAAGAAACTGGGCGATTTTGGTGTGCAAGTACAAGTGATGGCGGCCCAGCCTGGCCCCGTGATTACGCGCTTTGAAGTGGAGCCCGCAGCGGGTGTAAAAGGCGCGCAAGTGGTCAACCTTGCCAAAGATTTGGCTCGTGCACTCAGCCTGGTCTCAATCCGGGTGGTGGAAACCATTTATGGCAAGAATTTGATGGGCCTGGAGTTGCCCAATCAGCGCCGCCAAATGGTCAAGTTGACGGAAATTCTGGGTTCGCAGGTGTACAGCACCAACAAGTCATCATTGACCATGGCGTTGGGCAAAGACATTGCAGGCAAGCCCGTGGTCGCCGACTTGGCGAAAATGCCTCACTTGCTTGTGGCGGGTACTACCGGGTCGGGTAAGTCGGTGGGTATCAACGCCATGATTCTTTCGTTGCTGTACAAAAGCAGTGCGGAAGAAGTTCGCCTTATTTTGATTGACCCCAAAATGCTTGAAATGAGTGTTTACGAGGGCATACCTCACCTGTTGTGTCCTGTGGTCACTGACATGCGCCAGGCCGGCAATGCGTTGAACTGGGCAGTGGGGGAAATGGAGAAACGCTACCGTTTAATGAGCAAAATGGGTGTAAGGAACCTGGCTGGCTACAATTCGAAGATGGCCGAAGCCAAAAAGAACGGTCAAAGCATTCCTAACCCTTTCAGCTTGACTCCAGACGCACCCGAGCCGCTCGAGCCCCTGCCCATGGTGGTCATCGTGATTGATGAATTGGCCGACCTCATGATGGTGGTGGGCAAGAAAATTGAAGAGCTGATTGCGCGGCTTGCGCAAAAAGCCAGGGCCGCAGGTATTCACTTGATCTTGGCCACACAGCGGCCGTCTGTGGATGTTATTACGGGTTTGATCAAGGCCAATATTCCAACCCGAATTGCATTTCAGGTGTCATCAAAAATCGACTCACGAACCATCCTGGACCAAATGGGCGCCGAAGCGCTGCTTGGGCAGGGTGATATGCTGTATCTGCCGCCTGGTTCTGGTGTGCCTCAGCGTGTGCACGGTGCGTTTGTGTCCGACGAAGAAGTGCACCGTGTGGTCGAGTATTTGAAAGAGCAGGGTGGGGAGCCCAACTACATCGAGGGCATTCTGGAGGGCGGTACGGCCGAAGAGGGGGGCAATGCCAGCATGGATGCCACCGCTGGTAGTTTTGATGGTGAAAAAGACGCCTTGTACGATCAGGCGGTTGCAATCGTGTTGAAGCATCGTCGTGCATCCATTTCCTTCGTACAGCGCCATTTGCGCATTGGATACAACCGGGCGGCTCGCCTGCTTGAAAGCATGGAGCAAGCTGGCTTGGTTTCTGCCATGCAAACGAACGGGAACCGTGAAATTCTAGCCAGGTCTGAAGCAGGTCAAGACGACGACTAGAGTTCAGGCGCTTACGCTTGCTGTATGTTCACCCAAGCCTTGTAAGGTTGCCTGTGTTCCCTCAACGTGACTTATGCGTTATTGATTGTCCGGACCTTTTTAAAAGAGCCCTATGTTAAACAGAATCACACCGTTTTATTTCAAATCCTTGCTTGGGCTGATGTTGTTTGCTCTTGCCTTGCCTGTGTTCGCCTCTGCCCAAGAGCAATTGGCACAGTTTGTCAAGAATCGCTCCTTCGCAGAGGGGCAGTTTTCTCAGGTGGTGATTTCAGCCAGTGGCGCCGTCAAACAGAGGGGCACCGGCGAATTTTCGTTCTCCAGGCCGGGCAAGTTTCGTTGGGAAGTCATTCGGCCTTATCCATTGCTGTTGGTTTCCAACGGGCAAACCGTGACGTCCTATGACGAAGACATGCAACATGCCACCCAAAAGCCGATTGGCAACGCCATGGACTCAACGCCCGTGGCATTGCTTTTCGGTAGCAAACAGGTTGAAAAGCTGTTTGTTCTGAAAGACGAGGGTCTGAAAGACGGCAAACAGTGGCTCAATGTCCGCCCCAAAGACAAGGAAACCTTGTTTGATTTCGTTCGCATGGGCTGGAAAGATGGCTTGCCTGTTGACTTGGAAATTCACGACTCTTTGGGTCAGGTCACTAAACTGGAACTCAGCAATTGGACCTTCGACAAAGCCCGACCAGCCGACTACTACGAATTTAAGGCACCGGCTGGCGTCGATTTGATTCAAACACAATGACACCAGACCTGTTTGGTGATGACTTGCCCCAGAACCCTTCCGGGTCAGTTGGGGAAAACGCGTCGAATGCGCCGTTGGCGGAGCAACTTCGACCACGCACACTGCGTGAGGTGGTTGGCCAAACCCATTTGTTGGGGCCTGGCAAGCCTTTGACGTTGTTGTTTGAACGCCAACAGGTGCATTCACTGATATTGTGGGGTCCGCCTGGTGTCGGTAAAACCACGCTTGCACGTTTGTTGGCTGGTGCTGCAAAGGCGCAGTTCATCGCTTTGTCAGCTGTGCTGGCCGGTGTCAAAGAAATTCGCGCAGCGGTTGAACAGGCCCGCGATTTTGCAAAAGCTGGCCATGCCACGATGTTGTTCATCGATGAAATTCATCGATTCAACAAATCCCAGCAAGATGCATTGCTGCCCTATGTTGAATCCGGTTTGATCACTTTCATCGGTGCCACCACTGAGAACCCATCGTTTGAAGTGAATTCGGCCTTGCTATCGCGCTCGCAAGTGTATGTGTTGCGCGCGCTTGAACCCTCGGATTTTCGTATTTTGTTACAGCGTGCTCAACAACACTTGGGTGCGAAGGTGCAAGTGGAGCAGGATGCATTCGATGCCCTGTGTTCCTTTGCCGATGGTGATGCGCGTCGTTTTTTGAATCTCGCTGAAATTGTCGTTCGACATTGTGTGGCCAGTGACGAGCGTGTGTTGACCATGGCGACTTTGTTGCAATTGGCGCCCTCGCAAATTCGTCGTTTCGACAAAGGCGGCGATGCATTTTATGATCAAATATCAGCACTTCATAAATCAGTGAGAGGATCCGATCCCGACGCTGCCCTGTACTGGTTTTGTCGAATGCTGGATGGCGGGGCAGATCCACGTTACCTTGCCCGCCGCATTGTACGAATGGCGTGGGAGGACATCGGTTTGGCAGATCCAAGAGCTTTGACTTTGGTCAATGACGCCGCTCAAACCTATGAGCGCCTGGGAAGCCCAGAGGGTGAGCTGGCGCTGGCGCAGGCGGTTTTGTATCTTGCCATTGCCGCAAAATCGAATGCTGGTTACAACGCCTACAACCAGGCGATGGCGCATGTGAAGCAAAGCGAATCCATGCCCGTGCCCATGCATTTACGAAATGCGCCCACCAAGCTGATGAAGGAACTGGGGCACGGAGATGGTTATCGTTACGCACACAATGAGGAACAAGGCCACGCAGCTGGCGAAAATTACTGGCCAGACCAACAGCCCGCCTTAAGTTTTTACCAACCCACTGACCGTGGCCTGGAAGCGAAAATCGCCGAAAAGATGGAATGGCTTAAAAGTCGCAATGCCCAGAACTCAAGAAAATCCTCATAAACGACCCACAAAGGGCCAATTGGAATTCAATCGCCCTAAGTAATTTAGTACCATCACCGCTTAATCACATCAACCTTGCTTCAGGTAAAAGCCATGCTCGATATTCAATTGCTCCGAAAAGACTTGAGTGCTGTTTCCCAGCGTTTAGCTCAACGTGGTTACCTGTTGGATGTTGAGCAGTTCAACCGCCTTGAAAGCACACGCAAGCAACTTCAAACCAGCACCGAAGAGCTTCAGGCCAAGCGCAACACCTTGTCCAAACAAATTGGCCAACTGAAAGCCAAAGGAGAAGATGTGTCAGCCGTGATGGCGGAAGTTGGTGGCCTGGGTGATGAGCTCAAGCGCAATGAGTCTGAGTTGGCCGCGCTGCAAGACGAGATGAATGCGTTTTTGCTGGGTATTCCCAATCTACCTGATGAATCGGTGCCCGTTGGCAAGTCTGAAGAAGACAACGTTGAAATACGCCGCTGGGGCCAGCCCACTCAATTCGATTTCGAACCCAAAGATCATGTTGATGTGGGTGCGCCTTTGGGGTTGGATTTTGAGGCGGCGGCGAACCTTTCAGGCTCTCGTTTTGCGGTGTTGAAGGGCCATATTGCCAAGTTGCATCGTGCTTTGGCGCAATTCATGCTCGATACACACACCGAGGTGCATGGCTATCAAGAGCACTACACTCCCTACATTGTTCGAGGTCAAACCTTGCAGGGAACAGGTCAGTTGCCAAAATTTGCAGATGATCTGTTTTCTGTTAAAAAAGGGGGGGAAGAAGGAAGTTCGGAACCGCTATACCTCATTCCCACAGCGGAGGTCACATTGACAAATCTTGTCGCTGACCAAATGCTCAAAGCCAGTGATTTGCCAATCAAAATGACAGCGCATTCGCCATGCTTTCGTTCCGAAGCAGGTTCCTATGGCAAGGATACGCGAGGGTTGATACGTCAACATCAGTTCGACAAGGTTGAAATGGTTCGCATCGAGCGTCCCGAAGATTCGTATGCAGCGCTTGAAGAAATGACGCTTCATGCCGAAGCCATTTTACAAAAACTGGGTTTGCCTTATCGCGTTTTGGCACTGTGCACGGGCGATATGGGTTTTGGTGCAAGTCGCACACACGACATCGAAGTGTGGTTGCCTGCGCAAAACACCTATCGAGAAATTTCGTCCTGTTCGAATTGCGAAAGCTTTCAAGCCCGACGGATGAAGGCCCGGTTCAAAAACGACAGTGGAAAAACCGAATTTGTTCACACCTTGAACGGCTCTGGTTTGGCTGTGGGGCGCACTCTGGTGGCTGTGCTTGAGAATTATCAGCAGGCTGATGGATCCATTCGTGTACCCGAGGTGCTGCAGCCTTACATGGGTGGTAAAACAATTCTGAGCGCTTGAGTTTGAATTAGTTGTGTTGCTTGGGTAGCAAAGCCACACAGGCTACGCTACCCAACGCAGACAGGGCGATGAATACGGCGAGCATCGCTTGCGCGTTTTGGTCTGCAGCCAGGCCCACTACGGCGCCGGTGAACAGAATCAAAAAGCCAATGGCGGTGTTGCTCACAGCGACGTAGGCAGATCGAGTTTCTGCCGTTGCCATATCAACCAATAACGTTTTCCTTCCCAGCCTGACGCCCGCCAAACACACTGAGAAACCGAAGAACGTTGCAACGTAAATGAGCGATGATTCGGTGAGTTCGCCACGTATGGCCATCAAATAAAGAAAAACGACACCGATGGCCGCATTCAATCCACTGGCGCAAGCCATTAGCAGGGGGCTTGAACGGTCAGCAATTCGACCCCAGACGTAACCGGATAAGGAGTTGGCCGCTCCCGCCACAATCAAGAACAAACCGATCATGCTTGCACTGTTCAACGCGTCTTGCGCAATGATGATCAGCATTGGGCTGCCCAATGACACGCTCAAAAGCAAGGTTCGAACGATCACGAAGTTTCGAAATGGCTTGTCTGTTCGAAGCAGGTTCAGCGATTTCAGGGCCTCTACACCAGCGTTTCCTCCGCCTTGAGTAGCGCCTGGTTCTTCTCGTATGGCCCAAATGGCCATGGATGAGAAAAACCAGCACAGGCCAGCCACGCCAAACAATGAAGCGAGAATGATTTCGCTTGATTTGATTTCGTTATAAAACCCCAAATTCAAGCCCAAAAGCAGGGTAAAAATACCTGAAATCGTGGTGGCCATGCCCATGAGTGTTCCACGCCGGGTTTTGGATACGGTTTTACCTAATACATCCTTGGCGGCAACCGAGCAAATGCCACGGGCAAAGCTGAAAACCAGTAACGACGAGAACACTGTGATTTGTGCCTGGGTTTGATTCAAGTCAAGAATGAGTGCTGCTGCGCACATCCACAAAGAAGCGCAGGTCAACAAGCCCCCAAACATCCACACATATTTTCGAAGCGCCTTGGCCCGGATTTTTGCGGCAATGAACAATTGGGGCAGTAGCACACCGGCTTCGCGGATGGGCACACACAAGGAAATCAGTACCAACGGTGCGCCCAGCAAGCCAAGCACCCAAGGAAACACCAAGCGAGCGCTGGCGATTTCATCAGCCAGCTTTGTAAAAAAGTTACCCAGCAAGTGAAGCAAAAAATTGACAGGCTGATGCTGACAAGATTCGTCCGGAATGTCTTTACACACACGGGCATCTTCATCACCTGTGATCAGGTCATAGAGAAGTACACTGGTTGATTTACCTTCGCTGGCCATCGACTATTATTTCCTCTTTGGCAAAGAAAAAGGCACCCCAGGGTGCCTTTGCGCCATGTAAGGGGTGCTTTGCTTCGTTACTGTGCGCCTACAGTCGCCTTGATCGCAGCAATGAATTTTTCGCTTTGCGAGACATTGCTGACCTTGGCTTCTAGGCCGTGCCTCGCCGATGCGAGACGAATGAAACGCTCCATGCGGCGCACTTCATGCTTGCTCCAGCGCACGTAGAAAGATATCACGCGGTTGTTGTCGATCCACACATTGGCCGGCTTGAGAAAGTCAAAATCTGCCAATGCTGCGCGGGGCAACCCAGGTAAGCCGGTCGGATCCACCCCGCAAAACTGGATCAGGAGAGGGGAGCCAGTCTGCATCCAGCTCGGGTTTTCAATCGCGTCGCAGAAAATCGAGCAGGTTGACCATGTCAAGCCACTGTATCGAACCATGAATGCAAGCCGGGATTCTTCAAAGTTATCGGTCACATCGGTACCAACCGCTGCGAGGTCTTCGGGTTTGACCTTGAGGGACAACAGTTCTTGTTCAAGTGCAGCAAATGCCTCAGATGAACGTATTTGATCGGGGATTGGCTTGACTTGTAGCCAATGAAACAGGCAGTAGGATCTTGTTAAACGCTCGGCGATTGAACTCATCATAAACTCCTGTTTCGTGGCGCACTGACTTCAGTTTGCACATCCATATTACTCTTCACTTTTGCATTTAGATTCAAGCAGATACTCTAAAATTTTAGTATTCGAGCAAAGAATCGTTGTATAACACTCTTAGTGCGTCAAATAATCCAAAAGTTTCAAGCTCGATTTCGAATGAACGCTGCAACGTGGTCTTCAGATGACAAGCTGAGCACAGGTTGTTGTTTACGCCGCTTTCTCCTGTTTGGTCCTTTCATTCGCTTCATTTTCTTCTTTGGTCGAACCAGTTAGATGAGTTAGAAGGTCGTCCCAATCCGGGTTGAGTGATTCGATCAACAACAAGCGCATGTCGCGTGGCCAATTGCGCACACGCCGCAAGCGTGCGACGAACTTGTCGTAGTCATCCCAAACTTCGAAATACACCAGTCTGTCCAGGCGGTGGTAGTGAGCGTAATCACGACGCAGGCCTTGAAGATGCTCCCCCATTCGGGTTTCGAGGCAAGTTGTATCGCCCAGATACAGTGGGCCATTGTGCTTGCTGTTTGACAGGATATAAAGCCAATATTTTTCTTCTTGTTGTGAGTTTTGGTGCGTGCTCTGTTTGATTTCGTTCTTCAAGTTACCCTCCGCGCCAAATAACCGGTTGGCGTGACCAACCTTTGCTGATTAAGTTGATTTGATTGTAAGCGTAATGCTTACAAAAGCATTCAAAAATATCCCTCTATTTGGGTGTGGGGGTCGCTATTTTTGACAGGTGTTCGGTGGTAGGATATTAGTGGAGTCGTGCACATTTTTCAGGCAGAACTTCTTTTTACATAATTTTTTATATATTTATCAAGGATTTATATGCTGACTGCTATTTTGGTTGATGGGCCGTTTTTTATTCGACGAATACGCCAAATTTTCCCAAGTAGTGTTCACCATGATGCAAAAGTAATGGCCGATCTGGTGTGGAGATTATCGGCAGCCCATCTGTTTGAACGAAATCAGCCCAAGCGACATTTGTTTCGAATTTATTTTTACGACACGCCTGTTTTCACACAACGGGTGACCTTGCCAGTCTCCAGGCAATCTATTGATTTGGCGAAATCCAAAGAAGGCCAGTTTCGGGCTGCGTTTCAGCGCCAGTTGCAGCGCAAGCGAAAGCTCGCAGTTAAATTGGGCGAGACCAGAGATGCCGACAGCTGGAAGCTCAACGAAGATGCGCTGGCCGATTTACTCGGGAAAAAAATCTCTGTCGATGAGTTGGCCGATGAAGACTTCACACCTGATTCTCACCCCAAGGGCATAGAGCTGCGAATGGGCGTTGACTTGGCTTCATTGGCTTACAAAAGGCAGGTACAGCAAGTCGTTTTATTGACAGGCGATGGCGCATTCTCAAGTGCGGCCGAGCTATTGCGTCATGAGGGGATTGACGTCGTTCTTGACCCAATGTGGCAAAACATTCCTGAGGATTTGTTCTCATTCATTGACGGGTTGCGTTCAACGTGCCCGCCGCCCGACCGCGCTTCTGAGTTCCTCGCGCGAATCAATTCAGACAACACCGAGCAAGACGAGGTTGATTGAAGTTAAGCGCAGTTAAATGATGAAATGGTATTAAGCCCGCAGAAGCGGGCTTTTTGTGGTATCTACTTAGTCTCCCAAACCTTCTGAATACAAATCATCGATTCGTTCTTTAAATGCTTCAATTACTTTGAGTCTCTTGACTTTCAGTGTGGGCGTTAAAAGGCCGTTGTCCACTGTCCACGGCTCTTTCGTGGTGATAATTCGTCGAACACGAATATAGCGGGGCAGGTGTTGAAGACGTTCATTGGCGCGCTTGACCAATTCCTTTTCATTTGAGTTCGCGGTCACTGCAATCATGCCGATGAAGGCGCGACCCTCGCCAATCAACACAATTTGTTCGAATACATCATCACCGATGATTGCCATTTCAGCGTCTTGTGGCGAGAACTTTTCTCCATTGGACAACACCATGATGTCTTTGATTCGGCCGCGGATATATATGCGGTTGTCTTTAATTTCTGCCACGTCGCCGGTGTGCAACCATCCATCCTCATCCACAGCGGTTTTGGAGGCTTCTTCGTTGTTCCAGTAGCCCAACATCACATTGGGACCACGCGCTAACAGTTCATCGTTTTCACCCAACTTCACTTCCACATTGGGCAGAGCAGGGCCAACGGATTCAGGGACGTTGCCCTCTGGTCTGTTCACTGAAATCACTGGGCAGGCTTCAGTCATGCCATAGCCATGCAAAATTGGCAGACCCATGGCAATGAAAGCCTTGGCGATGGTGCTGTCGAGTGCAGCGCCGCCGACCACGGCCAATCGCAATTTACCACCTAGTCTTTCGAGAATAGGTTGTGCAACTTTGGCTCGCAATAAAGGCAGTTGGAAGTGATCCAAGATGCCGCCTTTGCCTTGTTCCATGCGCCAGCCCACGTCAACAAGTTTTTCAAACGCTTTGCGTTTGAATCTGGAGTCTTTGATCGACGCCTGAATTCGACCGTGAAATTTTTCGAATATTCGAGGAACCGCAAACATGACGGTCGGGCATTGGGTGGCCAAGTCTTCGGGAAGCTGATTGATTCCTCGCGCATAAATGACTTTGGCGCCCACTCTCAATGGCAGGTAGTAACCGCCTGTCCGTTCGAACATGTGCGACATGGGCAAAAAGGAGAGAAAAACATCCTCTGGTTTTGCGATGTCCAATTGGTAGCAACTGTCCACGTTGGCAACCACGTTTTTGTGGGAAAGCATGACCCCCTTGGGGCGCCCCGATGTGCCCGAGGTGTAGCAAATGGTGGCCAGTGTGTCTTGCTCTAAATCCAGAAGCTCGAATTTCTCAAGCTTCTTCTCCAGTGACTTCAATACTTGAAGGGCGTTTTCTACGCCTCCCTCCGATTCGCTGATGTCTGATTTCATTGAGAGTACGCGAGCGTCTCCCACGCCTTCCTTAATCAAATTGCGGGCAATTCGATCGTTCTCAACCACGACCGCTCGAGCGCCTGAATCATTGATGCAGTAAGCGATGTTGTTCGCATTGTCATCGACGTACAACGGCACGCAGACAAGGCCCATGGCCACAGCAGCCTGGTCAAATGCGACCCAGTGCACACTGTTTTTCAGGCATATTGCAACCCTGTCACCTTGCTGAAGACCCATGCTTCTAAAAAAAGCTTGCCAGGTTCGGGCCAAATCGATCATTTCCCTGGCTTTGAAGTCAACCCATTCGTTGTCGATGAATTGCCGGTACAAAACCCTGTTAGGCGTGCTTTCGTGCTGAAACAAAAAGGTGGCGATGTTCGCCATAATTTGGTCTCCCGTGTTTCTGTTTTTTTGAATTGTCGGTAGTTTACTGAACCGCTATGCAATTGATAAGTGCATGTATTCTAGTTTTAACGTTTCTCATATTGCTTGCTGCCGAACAAGTTGGCCTTTGATTCTTCACTGAGCATGGGCTTTGCATGCTCACCCAATGTTTTCAATGCCTTGATCACTGCGGGGCGCTGTTCAATTTCCGTGAACCAGCGCTGGACATTTGGATAGTGGCTCAGGTCCACGCCTTGACGTGGCCAGCTCCTTACCCAGGGGAATGTGGCGATGTCTGCAATGGAGTAGCTGGAGCCAGCCAAGTACGGCTTGTCTGCCAGCTGTTTGTCCATGACCTGGTAAAGTCGTTTGGCTTCATTGGTGTAACGATTGATCGCGTATTCAACAGGCTCTGGAGCGTACACCCGAAAATGGTGTGCTTGCCCAAGCATCGGTCCCACGCTTCCCATTTGGAACATCAACCACTGCAGTATGCTCAAGCGCTCGGTTGGACTATTTCCAAAAAACTTGCCCGTTTTTTCAGCGAGATAAATCAATATGGCACCACTTTCAAACAGTGTAAGCGGCTTGCCTTCAGGGCCATCAGGATCAACAAGGGCGGGAATTTTGTTGTTTGGGCTGATGGCCAGAAATTCGGGCTTGAATTGCTCTCCTTGCCCAATGTTCACGGGCACGGCTTTCCACTCCAACCCCATTTCTTCACAGGCAATATGAATCTTGTGCCCATTGGGGGTTGTCCATGTGTATACAGAAAGGCAAGGTGGAACAGTATTCAACATCGGGCTCCAAAACGTCGGGGTAGGGTTAGTACTTTTGTGCTAGGTCATTGCAAGGATACCTGAAGCCACAGCACCTTGAGTATCCTGAGCTTTGCCCCAGTCCGTGACCTGCGAATCGATATGACATTTTCTACGCTGTTTTTTTCTCTGTGCCGACTGACACGGATCTACAAGTTTTTGTTTGTACTTGTAATTGGTCTTCCCCAGGCTGCATGGTCGATTCAAATTTCGGCTCCAAATGGGCTTCAACACATCGGGGAAAAACTTAACTTGAGTGCCACGATCAGTGGTGTACCCAATGGCGCGTTGTCGCAACTACGTTCGAGCTGTTTGAAAGCACGCGTGTTGTCTGGCCTTGAGGTCACATCGGCCGGACAGCCACGAGTGATCGATCCAGACGTGCTCGTTCAGTTTCAGCCGACGATTCATCAAGGCGGTCTCATCGAGTTGAGGTCACGGAAAATCATGGACGATGCGGTGGTGAACGTACAATTGACATCGGATTGCCCACTGGTCGCGTTTTCCATTCAATGGACTGTGATTCTTGAGTTGAGCAATGAGGAGCCCCCAACCTCCGCTGCTTCCAACATTCTGAATGATGACCAAGTTCAGGCAGCACAATACTTTAGCTTTAAACACTCAAGCAGTCTGACTGACAGCAAAAGTGCGTCGCCGCCAATCGCATTGAAAACGCCTGCACGTTTCGGTACTACCGTACATCAGGGCAATGTCGATCAGTCGAGCGGTCTGGCCAAACTGGAAACCGCAAACGCGGTCGGCCAAACGCCAGTGGTGAATTCGCCGGAAAGCAAAGACTTAGCGGATTCGATTGAAAAGCCTATTGAAGTGGCTGCACTGAACAGTGACCTGAGTGTGCATGGCCTGGTTGAAAGCAGGCCTCGGGATTCGACTCATGCGCATGACGATAGCATGGGGCACGTAACAGGAAGTGAA
Organism: Limnobacter sp.; assembly: GCA_964229025.1. Classification (GTDB taxonomy): domain Bacteria; phylum Pseudomonadota; class Gammaproteobacteria; order Burkholderiales; family Burkholderiaceae_B; genus Limnobacter. The sequence continues at coordinate 123,178 of CAXRAE010000009.1, forward strand.
TCGTATTTCAGTGTTGGATACTTGAACACCTTCATCATGATGATTGGGATCGTGTTGCTTGCCATGTTGTTTTGGCTAGCCAACAGGAAAAAGCTGTTTGGCGCACCATTTCACCACCACTTGAAGGGTGAACTTCCCTCCAAATTCAATGATAAGCCATTAGTCAAACAGGCGATTGAGTCAGCTCCGGCAGATGCTGAGCAAGAAACCCCACCAGACAGGTCGAATCAGGTGCTCCCTGAAGGGCGTTTTATTGAAACCTTGATCGGCGAACACAAAGCCACTGCTGAAGACGAGGATTTGAATTCTTTGTTTGCTTTGACCAGCAAACCTGAAGGTGGTGAGAATATATCCATCAAGGCGAGCCTGGATGCGATTCGGAGGGCTGACAATGTTGCGTGGAACTTGCCACCCGAATATCAGGACATGATTCAAGAAAGAAACGCCAAGCTTGCGGTGTGTCGAACGCCTGAAACCTTGATCTTGAAATGTCAGCTTGGTCTGATTGAACTGGCCTATCAGGAAGCCATGCGGGGGCATGCTCTTTCAGAGGACATTTGTTCCGATTTGATTGATCTCGTTTTGGGACGTTTCGTAGAGCCATCTGATTTTTCGAGCTGCCTGACGGTTCCTGACTTAATCAGTAGCTATCTGCAAAATAAGCGATATGAAGTGGCAGGCCCCGATAATCGTCTGCGTTTTGAAGATAATCTGAGGGCTCTCACTCACATTGTTCGAGATGCGTACTTTTGCTTCCATCTTTCACAATGGCAAGAGTTGGTGGATGGAAACATTGGCACGCATTAAGCAATGACTTTTTCGATGCTTTCGACTTCCATCATGATTTCCAACAATTCTGACTCGGCCGCATCCAGGGCCGATGCCAGTTTTTCTCGACTCTGAAGCAATTCCTTGGCTTTGCTTTGTGCTTGCAGATCGGCGTAGTCAATCAAGGCCAGTTGCTTGTCCAGTGCTTGAAGTTGTGGCGTTTGTGTTTGAATCAGTTTTTCGAGTTTCTTAGCCTGGTTGGTCAGATTTTTCAAACGTTGCCCCATTTTATTGCGGTCAACTTGTGGTTCGGCTGGTGCTTTGGATTGCGACTTGTTCTTTGTGTTCTGTGCGCTGGTTTCTTTGCGTAACACCTCGGCGTAGTCGTCCAGGTCACCGTCAAATTCCGTGACATCGCCTTGATGAACTCGCCAAAAGGTGTCGGTGATGGATTCAAGCAGGTGCCTGTCGTGGGAAACCATGACCAATGCGCCTTCAAACTCAAGCAAACTACTGGCCAATGCTTGACGGGTTGCAATATCCAGGTGGTTGGTGGGTTCGTCCAGCAATAGCAGGTTGGGGCGCTTATACGCCAACAAAGCCAGCGCCAGGCGCGATTTTTCCCCACCGGAGAAACTGCCTACCAATTGAGAAACTTTGCTGTCTCGAAAGTGGTAGCGGGCAAGAAACTCTCGACCTTTCTGTTCAGACACGGCTCGGTCCAGTCGATTCATGTGTTGAAGCGGAGTGGCGTTCATGTCCAGGGATTCAATTTGGTCTTGCGCAAAATAACCGTACACCAGTCCTTTGCCTTCCACCCGTTCACCACCCAGCATTTCCAATTCACCCACAAGGCTTTTCACCAAGGTTGTTTTGCCGTTGCCGTTGGCACCCAATAAACCAATTCGGTCACCCGGGCGAATTTCAAGGCTGATACTTTTGAGAATAGGGGATGCGCCACTATAACCACAATCAGCCCGGCTCAGTACAACCAAGGGATCGGGGCTTTTGTGAGGCTCAAGAAATGGAATGGCCACGTGCTGCTCAACTTGTAATGTTTCAATCAAGCTGATTTTTTCAAGTCTTTTGACTCGGCTTTGTGCTTGCTTGGCCTTGCTGGCTTTGGCTTTGAAGCGATCTACAAATTTTTGAAGCTTTTCCATTTCGCCAGCGGCTTTTTTGTTCGCTGCATTCACTTGATCGGCGCGCTCGGCAAAAGCCCGCTCAAATGCAGAATAACCGCCACTGTATTTGGTTAGTTTTTCATTGTGCAAGTGCACGGTGTGTGTGCACACTTCATCCAGAAAGTCTCGATCGTGAGAGACCAGAATGACAGTACTGGGTACCTGCTTGATCCATTGTTCGAGCCACACCACAGCTTCGATATCGAGGTGGTTGGTGGGTTCGTCAAGCAAAATCAGATCGGCCCGCGAACCCAGCACTTTGGCCAGGTTCAAGCGCATTTTCCAGCCACCGGAGAATTCACCCACTTTCCGGCTCAAATCTTCGGGTTTGAAGCCCAAACCGTGAAGAATGGTGGCGATTCGGGATTCCGATGTGTAGCCATCGAGGTTCTCATACTGTTCGTACAAATGCCCCAACGCATCCATGTCGCCATTGTGTTCGGCTTCGCTGATTTGCAAGCGCACTTCATACAGTGCGCGATCGCCTTCCATGGCGAAGTCGATTACACGGGTCTCGTTGGCTGTCACCTCCTGATCGATCCAGGACAAACGCCACACCTTGGGCAATTCAATGCTGCCTTCGTCAATGTGTAGCTGGCCCAGCAATGCGCTTAAGAATGAGGATTTGCCAGCGCCATTGTGACCAATCAAGCCTGCTTTTTCACCCGGAAACAAGGTGAGGTCTGCGTGGCTGAGAATGGGCTTGCTGCCCCGCGCAATGCTGAGGTTGTTGATCTGTATCATGAGAGTTGCTTAAAGCAGGTCTTCTTTGTGAAGCAGAAACACTTGCTCGTCGCCAGCAGAGGTTTCAAGCCAAATCGGGTTGAGGTGTGGGAAGGCTGCTTCGAAGTGCAGGCGCTCGTTGCCCAATTCAACAATGAGGAAACCCTCTGGTTTGAGATGTTTTGGCGCCTCTTGAAGAATCGTTTGAATCAGATCCATGCCACTGTCGCCACCGGCGAGCGCCATGCGTGGCTCATGCAGGTATTCTGGCGGCAACTTTTGCATTGAATCTTCATTCACATATGGTGGGTTGCACAGTATGAAATCGTATTGTTTGCCTTCAAGTGCAGTGAATAAATCCGATTGGATTGGCTTCACGCGATGTTCCATTGCATGGAATTCAATGTTGTCGTGTGCCACTTCCAAAGCATCGGTCGAAAGATCTACCGCATCTACATTTGCATTTTCAAAGGTGTGTGCCGCCAACAAAGCCAAGCAGCCTGAGCCGGTGCACATGTCCAGAATATCGAAGGGCATTTCAGGCGCATTGACCCAAGGCGTAAGCTGGTCGGCCAACAATTCTGCAATGAATGAGCGCGGAATGATGACCCGTTGATCAACCTTGAAACGCTGGCCCTGTAGCCATGCTTCTCCGGTGATGTAAGAGGCGGGTTTGCGCTCAATGACCCTCTGGCTCAGGAATTCGACGAGACGGGTTTTCTCTGAGTCAGTCACCCGGGCATCCCAAAATGGCCCTAGATCACCGATGGGAAGGCTCAGCGCGGACTGCACCAGATAGACCGATTCATCCAACGCGTTGATGCAACCATGACCAAAGAAAACGTTTTGACGAGTCATCTCCGAGAGAAAAAAACGCACCCAATCACGCACGTTGTGCAAGCTTGGGGCTGCGTTGGCGATTGACGCGCCAAGATCGACGTTCATGAGGGGTCCTTGGCGAAGTCTGTTTGCCCAATGGTGAGTTCACCGTTGAACTCCACAACAGGACGTTTGATGATGGTGGGTTGCTCAAGCAGCAGGGCTTTGGCGCCCTCTGGCGATTGCGCCCGATTTTGCACTTCTTCATCGAGTTTGCGCCAGGTGGTGCCTTTGCGATTGATTACTTTGTCCAAGCCGAATGAGTCGATCCATTCGTCGAGCAGTTGTGGGCTGACGCCGTGTTTTTTGAAATCGTGAAAAAGCACATCCACTTCACGGGCTTTGAGTGAGGCAATGGCTTTTTTCACGCTGCTGCAATTTGGAATTCCGTAGACCTTCGCTGTCATCCTGCTGTCTTCTCCTTCGTCGTTCTGCTGTGTTGTTCGTTTGTTTGCGTTCGGGCTTATTGCGCGTTGCGCAGCAATTCATTGATGCCAGTTTTTGCACGGGTTTTGGCATCCACGCGCTTGACAATGACTGCACAGTACAGGCTGTATTTGCCACATGCACTGGGCAATGAACCACTGACCACCACCGAACCCGCTGGAATGCGACCGAAGGTGACTTCCCCGGTTTCACGATTGAAAATTTTCGTGCTTTGGCCCAAATAAACGCCCATGGAAATCACAGAGTTTTCCTCCACGATGACGCCTTCCACAACTTCTGAACGCGCGCCGATGAAGCAGTTGTCTTCGATAATGGTGGGGTTGGCTTGCAGTGGTTCGAGAACGCCACCAATGCCCACGCCACCGCTAAGGTGAACGTTCTTTCCAATTTGAGCGCAAGAGCCCACGGTTGCCCATGTGTCTACCATGGTTCCTTCGTCAACGTAGGCGCCAATGTTGACATAAGAGGGCATCAGCACCACGTTTTTCGCCAGGTAACTGCCACGGCGAGCCACAGCCGGTGGAACCACGCGGAAACCGCCTTTTTTAAAGTCTTCTTCGGTGTAATCCGCAAATTTGGTGGGCACCTTGTCGTAAAACTGTGTGAAACCGCCGGCGGCAATTGGTTTGTTGTCTTCCAGCCGGAACGACAACAAAACCGCTTTTTTGATCCACTGGTGAGTGACCCACTCACCGCTTTCTTTGGAGCACACACGAAGCTCACCCGTGTTCAGTTTTTCTAGTACTTCTGAAACGGCGGTACGGACTTCGGCTGGCGCTTGGCTTGGCGAAATGTCGGCGCGGTTTTCCCAAGCGTTTTCAATGATGGATTGGTGATTGATAGTCATGTTTGCTTCCTGTTTCAAAATGTATTTTTAATTCGGTGTGCGGCTTCGTTGCACTGGTTCAAACTGGCGACCAGTGCGATTCGAACATGGTTCTCGCCTGGGTTGATCCCTTGCTCGGTTCGGCCCAAAAAGCTGCCAGGCAGCACTGTAACATGGGCGTCTTGAAACAACCGTTTTGCAAATTCAGTGTCACTTTGCCGCACGTTGGCCCAAAAATAAAAGCCGGCAGGGGGAATGGTCAACTCAAGTGTGCCTTCAAGGATGGCGCTGAATGATTTGAATTTTTCGGTGTACAGCCTTCTGTTTTCCTGGACGTGTTCCTCGTCATTCCACGCTGCAACACTTGCCATTTGTATCGTCGTTGACATGGCAGAGCCGTGGTAGGTTCGGTAGCGCAAGAAAGCTTTGATCAGGTCGGCGTCTCCAGACACATAGCCAGAACGCAAACCGGGAGCGTTCGATCGCTTGGATAAGCTGGAAAATACCATCAGGTTGTTGTAATCCGAGCGGCCAAGTCGGCTTGCCGCTTCCAGGCCGCCAATCGGTGCTTCAGTTCCATCCATGTAGATTTCTGAGTAGCATTCGTCCGATGCAATCACGATGTTGTATTCATCGGCGAGATCAAACAGGTTTCGCCAATCCTCCAGCGTATACACCGCACCGGTGGGATTGTTGGGCGAGCACACATACATCAATTTGATTTTCGACAGTGTGTCTGCACTGAGTGAATGAAAATTGGATAAACCCGTTTGTGGATCAATATTGACGAATACTGGCTGGGCTCCCCCAAGAAAGGTTGCACCTTCATAAATTTGGTAGAACGGGTTCGGGAAAGCCACCAGGCTGTCATCAGGGCAGCCGTCTAAAACCACTTGGGCGAATGAAAACAAGGCTTCACGAGAGCCCAGGATTGGCAACACCTGTGTTTCAGGGTCGACTTGTGCGTCAAATCTGCGAAGAATCCACTTTGAAATCGCCTGCCGTAAAGCAGGAAGCCCTTGGGTGCCCGGGTACACCGCCAAACCATCAAGGTGTTCGATCAAGGCCGATTTGATCAGTTCCGGTGTGGGGTGTTTGGGTTCACCGATTGACAGGTTGACATGCTCAAGCTCACCAGTGTGAGACAGGCCCGAGAACAGCGCCCGCAAGCGCTCAAATGGATAGGGTTGAAGTTTGTCTAGATTCTTCACAGATCGGATCGCTTAGCCCCGCGTGGGGTTCATGGTTGATATTTGGTCGAGTTCAACACGCGGCTGAGGTTGCCAACCTTGCTGCCTGTGCTCGGCCACCACGGTGGTGTATACCCCGCCGCGCACGTACCATTTGGCGGTCAGTTTCATATAACGTGGGTCGGTTGCTTTCACCAGATCATCCAGAATGCGGTTGGTGACGGCCTCGTGGAAAGCGCCTTGATCCCGATAGCTCCACATGTACATTTTCAGGCTTTTGAGTTCGACATTTTTCTGGTCCGGCAGGTAATCAATCACCAAGGTTGCGAAATCTGGCTGACCTGTCAAAGGACAAAGACATGTGAATTCAGGCACTTCGATGTGTACATGGTAGGGGCGATCCGGGTTCGGGTTCGGGAAAGTGTCTAGTTCACGACTGGGTTTGGTACTCATGGATTCTCTCTAGGGCCAGCCAGGCGGGCCACAGTATGCGTTAACAACATCAAACAACTGCCGTAGGGGGCAGAGGCCGCCGCGTAAAGCGCACAGGCTTTGCTATTATAAGGTCAGCGGGTTTTGAAGTTCCCGTGGGTTGAAGTTTTTATTCGTTCTATCGGTCTATTTCCAGCTTCATCGTGCGATTAACACACATTCGTCTTGCCGGTTTCAAGTCATTCGTTGAGCCCACATCCTTTGCCGTGCCCAGCAACCTGGTCGGTGTGGTGGGGCCAAATGGCTGTGGAAAATCCAACATCATCGATGCGGTGCGCTGGGTGCTGGGTGAGTCCAAAGCGTCTGAATTGCGTGGTGAGTCCATGCAGGACGTTATCTTTAACGGTTCCACCAGTCGAAAGGCAGCGTCGCGCGCCAGTGTCGAGCTTGTGTTTGACAATGCAGAGGGCCGCGCAGGGGGCAGCTGGAATCAGTATTCAGAAATTTCGGTGAAACGCGTGTTGACCCGGGATGGTTCCTCCACTTATTACATCAATCAACAGGCCGTCCGTCGGCGTGATGTTCAGGATATTTTTCTGGGCACTGGCCTTGGGCCGCGTGCTTACGCCATCATTGGCCAAGGCATGATCGCCCGCCTCATCGAGGCGCGCCCTGAAGAGCTTCGAATCTTCTTGGAAGAGGCCGCTGGGGTTTCAAAATACAAAGAGCGTCGCCGGGAAACCAGTAATCGCTTGCAAGACACTCGTGACAACTTGACCCGCCTGGAAGACATTTTGCGCGAGCTGAGCGCTCAAATTGAACGGCTAGAGCAACAGGCCAAAGTGGCCAGGCAGTTCAAGGAGCTTGAAGAGGCCAAAAACACCAAACAACGCTTGTTGTGGTACATACGCTATTCGGAGGCGCTGGAGCAAAAGCAGGTCGCGCAAGCCAAGCTGGAGCGTTCCAAAGCAGACCTTGAGGGCATTCAGGCCAAATCAATCAGCACACAGACAGAGCTGCTTTCGATGCGCCAAAAACAGGTGGATGCCCAGCAACAACTCGAAGCAGACCAAACCCAGTGGATTGAGTCGAACCGTTCAGTCAGTCGGCTTGAAGCGGATTTGCGCGTCATGGCCGAATCACGCTCTCGATTGGGTGCCCGAGTGGCTGAACTGGAGCTTGAAATCCAGAATTGGCGAGGCCGGGAAGAGGAAGGCAAACTCAAGCTGATTGAGGTGATTGAATCGGCAGAACATCAGGAAGCAGAGCTCGAAGAATTAACCATCGCACTGGAAGAGGCCGAACTGGCCGTTGAACCTGTCGCTCAAGCGCTCGATGCGAGCAAGCGGCAAGTTGATCTTAAACGATCTGCAGTGCTGGATGTACAGCAAGCGTTGGGGCAAGTCTCCTCTCAACAAGAGGCTGCAAGCAGGGCGCAAACCAACATTCAGGCCAAACTGGATCGTTTAAGCGTCGAGAAGCAGCAAATCAATGCGCCTTCAGCGACTGAGCTCCAAGAGGTTCAAGCACGCACGGAACAATTGACCAGCGATTTGGAGCATGCGAAAGCCGAGCATGAGCAAATTGAACTGCGCCTTGCACAGGAAACTGCGCAATTCGAGCAGGCGCAGCAGGCTTTCACTTTTGAACGTGATCGCCACGCCAATGCGTTGGCACAGCTTGATGCTTTGGAAAAACTCAATAGCCAATTGGCCGAGAGCACGGAATTGACTCCTTGGGTACGCAACAATGATTTGCTGGATACCCCCCGCTTGCTGCCCCAGCTCCAGGTTGAAATGGGCTGGGAAAGGGCGATTGAATCTGCCTTGCGAGAAGCGTTGGATAGTTTTCAGGTTCGTAATCTGGATTCTGTGGCTGGGTTTGCCAAGCAACCGCCGCCCGCGCGAGTTGCTTTTTTTGAAACCGGTCTAAACGCTTCAATTCCTACAACGCCGGACGATTTGGCAAGTGTGGTGCGCTGCGCAGACTCAAATACTCAGCAGGCAGTTCACCAGTTGCTGGCTGGGTGCTTGATGGCCACCGATTTGAGTGCTGCGCTTGCAAAACGCAAATCGTTAAAGCCTGGTCAGAAACTGTTCACTCAACAGGGGCATTGTGTGACCACCGGCTCCGTGTCTTTTTATGCCGCCGATAACGCGCAATCAGGGCGCCTGGAACGCACTCAGCAAATTGAAGCGTTAAAAAAAGAAGTGCGTGCGCTTGACATGTTGAAAAACGAGTCTCTTTCCAAGCGCGACCAGTTGCAACTTCGCACTGCTGAGATGAAAGTCGAGGTCGGCCGGGTTCGTGCCAATTTGGATGGCCTGACCAAACGCCTGCATGAAGCGCAGGTTCAACTGATTCGTCTCCAAGAGCAACAAGGGCGGGCAGACAGCCGTCGAGAGCAAATTGAATTAGACATGGCTTTGCTTCAGGGTGAACTGGAGGAACAGAATGCATTGCTGATGGAATCAGAGGACAAGTATGCAGAGCTCGATGAGCGTCTGGCATTGGCCAGCGAGGCTTTGGAAGCTCAAAAAGATCGGGTGACCGAGGCAGAGCAGGCCTTACGAGACAAACAGGCCCAGGTGCAAAGCGCGTTGAGAAGAAAGCAAGACGCTGAATTCAACGCACGCAATCAGGAATCCAGAAAACGCGAAAACGAGCGCGATATTGCGTTTGCCCGTTCTCAAATTGAACAAATTCTGCAACGCAAGGCATTGGCCATGGCCGAACTTGAAGGTTTGTCTGAAGATGAAGTTCAAGATGCGCTGCAGGCAGCGCTTCAAGAGCGAGTGGTTGCTGAAGAGAACGTGGCCATCTCTCGGGATGTACTCGAGCAGATCATGGGTAAAGTGTCGGAGCTTGAGCGCGCCGAAAAGGAAAGCGACAGGCAATCGGAGCCTTTGCGTGATGCCATTCAGGATTTGGCGCTCAAAATTCAGGCCGCTGAATTAACGGTTGAGCAATTCAAGAACTTGCTTGATGAAGTACAGGCCGATGTAAACGAATTGGCCAACGAGTTCGTTGCCATGGAGTCGCCGCCAAAGGCCTCGGTTCTGCAAGGTGAAGTGACAAGACTAACGAGTGGCATGCAGGAATTGGGCGCGGTGAACCTGGCGGCCTTGGAGGAATTGGCTGCAGCAACTGACCGGCAGGGCTTTTTGAACTCGCAGGTGGCAGACCTGACCGATGCCATGAATACGCTGGAGGATGCGATTCGGAAAATCGACAAGGAAACCCGCGATTTGTTGTCTGAAACTTTCAATGTGGTGAATGGTCATTTCTCCCGGTTGTTTCCTAAGCTTTTCGGTGGCGGTGAGGCGCGTTTGGTGATGACCGGTGAGGAAATTCTGGACGCCGGCGTGCAGGTTTTTGCACAGCCTCCGGGCAAGAAGAACGGCACCATTCATTTGCTGTCAGGGGGCGAGAAGGCGCTGACAGCAACAGCGTTGGTTTTTGCAATATTTGAGTTAAATCCAGCACCGTTTTGCTTGCTGGATGAGGTGGATGCGCCTTTGGATGACGCCAACACAGAGCGTTTTTCCCGATTGGTTAAACAAATGTCGGAACAAACCCAGTTTTTGTTCATTTCTCACAATAAAATCGCCATGGAAATGGCGCAGCAGCTCATCGGCGTGACCATGCAGGAAAAAGGTGTTTCCCGCATTGTGGCAGTTGACTTGGCGGCTGCCGAAAAAATGGCAACGGAAACCGTATGAATGATTTGCAATTGACTTTGCTGGTTGTAGGGGGTGGTGGCATTGGCGCCATGATCGGTTACAACTGGTGGCAGGATTATCGCTTGAGAAAACAGGCTCGTGATCGCTTTGGCCCAAGCGATGAGGATCCGTTGCTGCAAGGCAATGGCGGCGTGGCTGGTAAATCCAGTTCCCCTCGCACCGAGCCCGGTTTCTTGCGTGAAAACCTCGATGACGCCCCATCGCATGAAGGCCAAGAGGCTGTTGACAACCCTGTAGACGATGAAGTTTTGGGCAACGAGCCACAAATCACACTGGATAAACGCCTGTTTGCAGAATTCTTCATTCGTTTTGAAGAAGGCAAAGACGCCAACGCCTGGAAAACCTTGATTGACGGTTTTGATCAGATCAACCGAAAGAAAATCGTGTATTCGGTCAGCCCGGAAGTGGTGGAGGGTGGCGATACAGTGTGGTTCAAGCCATACCCCTACGTTGGTCTTGCGCAAACAATGCGCGTGCATGTGCAGCTTGCAAATCGCAAAGGCCCTTTGAGCTCCATTGAGTTTTCAGAAGTGTTGGCCCGGTTGCGACGTTTTGCAGATGATCAAAACGGCGAGCTTGATTTCCCTGAAATGAAAGACGTGGTTGCCAAAGCTGAAACCCTGGATGAGGCCGCCGCGGCACTTGACACCTTGCTTGGTTTGCATTGTTTGTTGCCAGATTCCGTGCCAGAAGCCCTGGCAGTCGACGCGCTGGCGCAAGCCGGATGGGTGCAAAAAGGTCACCAATGGTTATTGACCGATCAAAGCGGTCATTTGGCCAGCATGGTGATCCACAACGCGCCGGGCAAGCGCCTGTTGAGCTTCAGTATTGATGTGCCCAACTCGCAAGACCCAGTAAAAGCATTGGGAGATATAGTGACTGTTTGTCACGGCATGAATGAACAGTTTGCCGCGCCGTTGATGGATGATTCCGGACGCACGCTAAGCACGCAAGCGATAGAGGGCATCTACAACCAGTTGATGGAACGGGTCAGGAATTTAACGGACTCAGGCTTTAAGCCTGGTAGTTTGATTGCAAAAACCCTGTTTTCCTAAGTTGTTTGACACTGGGTTTTTGCGATGAGTAATCTTGATTTGTTTGATGATGAGCAAGAGCCTGCCGTTCAGACCATGCGCGAGCTGATCGATACGCTGGTCCAGTGGGAACACGCCTACTACACGCTCGACGCTCCCCTTGTGCCCGATGCTGAATACGACCGCGTGTATGCGCAGCTTCAAAAGCTGGAGGGCGAACACCCGGATCTGATTCAAGCAGACTCCCCAACTCAACGAGTGGGCGGAAAGCCCGCCGATGGGTTCGAGCAGGTTGAACACCGTGCACCAATGCTTTCTTTGGGCAATGCCTTTGAAGAAGAGGATGTGCTGGCGTTTGATCGACGGGTTAAAGAGCTTGGCGATCTGCCTGACGATGAAATCATTGATTATGCAGTGGACCCCAAGTTTGACGGCTTGGCCATTTCTATTTTGTACATCAACGGCACGTTCAAACAGGCCATTACTCGTGGTGATGGCACGGTGGGTGAAGATGTGACCGCCAATGTGAAAACCATACGCAGCTTGCCATTGCGTTTGAAAGGGAATCAAATCCCTGATTCTCTGGAGGTGCGTGGCGAAATATTCATGTTCAAAAGCGATTTTGAGGCCATGAATGCCAGGCAAGAAGAGCAGGGTTTAAAAGTATTTGCCAACCCCAGAAATGCAGCCGCAGGCACCATCAGGCAGCTTGACCCCAAAATCGCAGCTGGCAGGCCATTGCGTTTCTTTTGTTACGGCGCTGTTCTTGATCGTGACATGCAGCGTCAATTGAAAACGCAATCTGCCATGATGAAATGGTTGGGTGCGATGGGCTTGCCAGTGTCGACACTTAGCAAGAGTGTCAAAGGTGCGCAAGGCTTGTTGTCGTATTACAAGGAAGTCGGGGACGGTCGCATTGGCCTGCCTTTCGAGATTGATGGCGTGGTTTACAAAGTGGACGCCTTTGATTTACAGGATCAGCTCGGATTCGTGGCCAAAGCCCCGCGTTTTGCGGTCGCTCACAAGTACCCACCCGTTGAGGTATTGAGTCGCCTGTTGAGTATCGAGGTTCAGGTCGGTCGAACGGGTTCGATTACCCCTGTGGCCAAGCTTGAGCCCGTGAAGGTGGGTGGTGTCATGGTGTCTTCTGCCACCTTGCATAACCTCGATGAAGTTCGCAGAAAAAATTTACGTCCAGGTGATCAGGTGTTGGTGCGCCGTGCAGGCGACGTCATTCCCGAGGTTTTGCCTTTCCCGGGCAATCAGCGTGTTGGTCAGGTTGATGAATTCACCATGCCAACGCATTGCCCCATTTGCAATTCTCTGGTGAAACAAGAAGAAGGTGAGTCTGCCTATCGGTGTACTGGTGGGTTGGTGTGCCGCGCGCAATTGACCCAATCGATTATTCATTTCGCTCACAGGCGGGCCATCGACATTGAAGGTTTAGGCGACAAACTGGTCGAGGTTTTGGTTGATCAAGGGCTGGTTAAAACGCCAGCCGACCTGTACCGATTGAAGTTTGATGACCTGATCAAACTGGAGCGCATGGGTGAAAAGTCAGTCAACAATCTTCTGAAAAATATTGAAAAGTCGAAACAAACAACTTTTGGTCGCTTTTTGTTTGGTTTGGGGATCAGACATGTTGGCGAAGCTACAGCTCGCGATTTAACCACACATTTTTCAACGCCAAATGCTTTGATGGACGCAACGGTCGATGAGCTGTTACAGGTCAATGATGTTGGCCCAGTGGTGGCGCAGTCGATTCGCCAGTTCTTCGATGAACCAGCCAATCAGGAGGTTGTTCAGGAATTACTTGAGCTGGGCTTAAGCTGGCCACAGACCAAAGCTGGCCCCGCTAAAGCCGACCATGCTTTTTCTGGTAAAACGTTTGTTCTCACCGGTACACTCAGTGCGTTTGGGCGCGATGAAGCAAGTGCATTGATCATCGAACGTGGCGGCAAGGTTACAGGGGCAGTGTCCAAGAAAACAGATTACCTATTGGCAGGCGAGGCCGCTGGCAGCAAACTTGAGAAGGCGACAAGCTTGGGTGTTACGATTCTGGACGAATCAACGTTTCAAGGTATGCTTTGAAACATGCAAATGTATTTCAACAATGAGTGTTGATAAAAACAAACTTGAATACACAACAGACAGGGTGGAGCAATAAGGAATGAGTAAAGTCAGAAAAGCAGTGTTTCCAGTTGCAGGCATGGGTACGCGTTTTTTGCCGGCCACCAAGGCCAGCCCCAAGGAAATGATGCCGGTGGTTGATAAACCGTTGATTCAATACGCAGTTGAAGAAGCCCTGCAGGCAGGCATCACAGAGATGATTTTTATCACAGGCCGAAGCAAACGCGCCATTGAAGATCACTTTGACAAAGCTTACGAACTGGAAGCTGAATTGCAAGCCCGCGGCAAAACCGCATTGCTCGAACTCGTGAAGAACATTGTCCCAAGCCATGTGAATTGCATCTACATTCGTCAAATGGAGCCGCTGGGTTTGGGGCACGCCGTGCTGTGTGCCGAGCCCGTGATTGGTGACGAACCCTTCGCAGTGTTGCTTGCCGATGACTTGATGGATGTGGATCAAGGCGTGGCTTCAGTCACCCACCAAATGGTGAAAGTCTACGAAAAAGAACACGCCAGTGTGTTGGCTGTGCAAGAAGTACCGAAAGCCGAAACCAAATCGTACGGCATTGTGTCCAGCACCCCTTGGAATGCGCACTCCGAGCGTATCAACGCCATTGTTGAAAAGCCTGATCCCAAAGATGCACCAACCAACCTCGCTGTGGTTGGCCGATATGTGTTGAATTCTCAAATTTTTGACCATATTCGGCATGTGGGCAAAGGCGCCGGCGGTGAAATTCAATTGACCGATGGCATTGCCTCGCTGCTGCAAGACCAACCTGTATTGGCATATCGTTTCAATGGAACCCGATTTGATTGTGGCTCCAAAATTGGCTACTTAAAGGCCACGGTGGAACTTGGCTTAAAGCACCCCGAAGTTAGTGCGGAATTCAGCAATTACCTGAACAACAGAACATAAAAACAGGATTCAAAACGATGTATGCAGTTCTTGGCGGCAGTGGCTTGAGTCAGCTTCCCGATTTCGAAATCACCCGAAGGAAAGTTCAACGCACACCCTACGGCGAGCCATCGGGTGCCTTGACCATTGGTGTTCTTGCAGGGCACGAAATCGTGTTTCTGGCTCGTCATGGTTACGGCCACACCATCGCACCGCATCAAATCAATTACCGCGCCAACTTGTGGGCCTTGTCACAGCTTAATATTGACGGCATTTTGTCTGTGGCTTCCGTTGGTGGTATTCGGCCAGATTTGAAACCCGGACAGCTTGTGGTTCCAGATCAAATCATTGATTACACGCATGGGCGCGCCGGCACCTTTTTTGAAGGTGAAAGCCAGGCCGTTCAACATATTGATTTCACTTGGCCTTACGACGCGCAGTTGCGCACTGCTTTGTGCTTGGCCGCTGATGCCGCTGGAGAACAGGTGGTGCAGGGCGGTTGTTATGCGTGTACGCAGGGCCCTCGACTGGAGACTGCGGCTGAGGTGAAGCGACTGGCGCGCGACGGCGCTGACATTGTCGGCATGACCGGCATGCCGGAGGCCTCGTTGGCGCGTGAACTGGAAATACCCTATGTTCACCTTGCCTTGGTTGTGAACCAGGCGGCTGGCGTTGGCGACAGCGCGCACGAGATATCTCACGCCCAAATCAGTAAAACGGTTCAGGATGGCATGGGTAGGGTCATGGGCGTGATCAAATCAATGGTGCAGCTTCACGACGAATAAGTTTAAGTGGACAAAAGTTCCAGCAGGTCAGATTCAAGCTGGATCTGGAGCTTTTGTGAATTCAACGATTCGCCGTACACCAAAAAATTGTCTTCCGCTCGCTCACCCAGAGTCATGATTTTCGCTGTCTGAATGTTGACCTTGTATTGCGCCAACACTTTGGTGATTGAATAGAGCAGACCAGTTCTGTCTGTGGCCGACACACTGAGCAAAAATTGATTGCCTTTTTCATCTGGCTTCAAGTCAATAGTTGGTCGCACAGGGAAGTGTTTCGATTGCCGAGACATGCGCCCAAACGCAGGTTCCTCCAGTGGTAAACGTTTGACCAATCGGTCTTGAAGCTCAGCTTCCAGCAGGGAAAGCGTTTCCCGATAGAAGGCACTGCCGTTGTCATGTTGAATCAGAAACGAGTCAAGCGCGTACCCATGAGATGTTGTGTGAATTTTTGCATCGAGAATGCTCAGGTTCTTCGAGTCGAAATAACCACAAATGCGCGCAAACAGATCAATTTCGTCTTTCGTATACACCAGCAACTCAAGCCCTTCGCCTATTGGCGATAACCTCGCTTTCACAATGGGGCTGTTGGCATCAACGCGCCAGTACAAATGGCGTGTGTGCCAGGCAATGTCACTGGGGCCTTGTCGCAGGAAGTAAGACACATCCAGTTGCTTCCACAGCGCGTCCTGTACGTCTTCGGACAATGCATACAGACGAAGTATCCGTTTGGCCTCAGCCTGTTGCTCGGCAAGCATTTGCCGGCGGTTTGGTGCTTCACCATCCAGGTGCTTCAGCGTTAAACGATACAAATCTTCAAGAAGCTTGCCTTTCCAGGCATTCCAAACCTTGGGGCTGGTGCCCCGGATGTCGGCCACCGTCAACAAATACAGCGCGGTGAGGTTTCTTGGCGTTTTGACCACATCGGCGAATTCACGCAACACAGCGACATCGGAAAGGTCCTTTTTCTGCGCGGTGTTCGACATGGTGAGGTGGTGCTTCACCAGAAAGGCCACAAGATCTGTGTTTTCATCATTGAAATCATGGTCTTTGCAAAACTTCCTCGCATCGACTTCACCTAAAACACTGTGGTCTCCCCCACGCCCCTTGGCCACATCGTGGAAAAGTGCGGCGATGTAAAGCAGCCAATGGTCTTCGAAGTTGGCCATCAATTGGCTGCAAAAGGGGTACTCATGCGCATGTTCAGCCATGGTAAAGCGGCGCAAATTCCTGATCACCGTGAGGATGTGTTGATCCACCGTGTACACATGAAACAAATCATGCTGCATCTGGCCTACGATCTTTCTAAACACAGGCAGGTATCTGCTCAATACGCTGGTCTCGTTCATTCGGCGAAGTTCATGAACAATACCGCGTGGTTGTTTGAAAAACTCAATGAACAACGCTTTGTTCACAGGGTCTTTTCTGAAATCGCTGTTGATTTTGATCCGGTTGTGCCAAAGCTGGCGCAATGTGCGCGCACTCATGCCCTTTAGCTGCGGGTTTTGCTGCATCACGATGAAGGCGCGCAACATGGCTGAGGGGTTCTCTGCAAACGTATTGTCGTTTCGAAGATCCAGTAGCGAATCGATGGATTGAAAATCGTCATCAATCACAACGGGCTTGGCCATCGAACCAAAAATCGATAGCTCAATGTTTTGCAACAATATGGTGTTGAGCTGCATCACTGCCTTGGCGGCTAAATAATATTTTTGCATCAATTGCTCGCTTGAGCGCTTGATCGGCGTTGGCTTATAGCCCAGTGATTCAGCCAATTGGGTTTGTACGTCATAAACCAGCCTGTCTTCTCGGCGGCGGGTGGTGACATGCAACTGAAATCGAATTTTTTTCAGGGTGCGTTCATTGTTTCGCAATTTGGCCGCTTCAAACGGCGTAATCAATCCTGCCTTGGCCATTTCAGCCCAGCTGTTCCCCAAATTGGCTGCACGGCAAACCCACATGATCACATGAAGATCACGCAATCCCCCCGGGCTCTCTTTGCAGTTGGGTTCAAGGCTGTAGGGAGTTTCCTGGTATTTGGCATGCCGTTGTCGCATCTCCAGGGTTTTCTTTCTAAAGAAAGTCTTGATATCAAGTGATTTCTTAAGATTTTTTTCTAAATTTTTGAATTGATTTGAATTTCCGGTGATAAGCCTGGCCTCGACCAAGGCTGTTTGAACCGTGATGTCTTTGCTGGCCTCTTCGATGCATTGTTGTAGCGTCCGAACGCTGTGCCCAATTTCCAGCCCAATGTCCCAACCTGAACCACAAAAGTTCTCAAGCTTTTCCGTGCACTCTGAGTCGGGTTCTTTGTCGATCAAGATCAAGACATCGACGTCTGAATAAGGAAAAAGCTCCCCGCGACCGTAACCACCCACCGCAATCAGCGAGTAAGAGGAGGGCATTCTCAATGATTTCCAAAGGGAAATCAGTGCTGAATCAACACACTTGCATCGCTTACTTAAAGCAATATCTACATCGTTGGCGGTTGTTGTGTCATCAAAGGGGGTCAGCCAAGCCGATGCCTCACGTTGCAATTCTTCCTTGATTTGCATGCGGTGTGCATTGAGTTGCTGCATGGCGTCGGCGTGGTTGCTGTGTTGCTTGGTCTGAGTCAAAATCAGGCTGCCTGGGTTTTTAATCTAGGGTTTGCGGGGGTTCCTTCTGAAACAGTCAACACTTCGTAACCATCAGCAGTCACCAAAATAGTGTGTTCCCATTGGGCAGACAGGCTGTGGTCTTTGGTCACGATAGTCCAGCCATCTGGCATTTCCTTGATTTCACGGCGCCCGGCGTTCAGCATCGGTTCAATGGTGAAAATCATTCCCTCAAGCAATTTCACGCCGGTTCCCGGCTTGCCGTAGTGAAGAACTTGTGGCTCTTCGTGGAACTGTGTACCGATGCCGTGGCCGCAGAACTCACGAACCACCGAGTAGCCAAAGCTTTCGGCAAACTTCTGAATGGCTGCGCCTACGTCGCCCAGCGTCGCACCCGGCTTTACTTGTTCGATCCCGATCCACATGGCTTCAAACGTCACTTCACACAGGCGGCGGGCGGCCAGCGAACCTTCTCCAACAATGAACATGCGGCTTGTGTCGCCGTGGTATCCGTCTTTGATGACAGTGATGTCAAGGTTGACGATGTCACCGTTTTTAAGCTTTTTTGGGCCTGGTACGCCATGGCAAATTTGATGGTTGACCGACGTGCAAATTGATTTGGGGTAGGGGGTGTACCCGGGCGGCGCGTAATTCAATGGTGCAGGCACAGTGCCTTGCACGTTCACCATGTAGTCGTGACACAACTTATCCAACTCTTCAGTGGTAATGCCTGCCACGACATGTGGGGTAATGAAGTCGAGAACTTCGGAAGCCAAACGGCCAGCGACCCGCATTTTTGCGATGTCCTGCTCTGTTTTGATCACAATATTCATGGTTTCTTAATTTCCTGCTTGAGCTGAATCATTTTAACCGAGTATAATCTCGGGCTGCTCTAGGTTCATCTAGTTTATAAGCCTAGGGCAAATTTATTGGTTTGTGCGACAGGGTGCCGCGAAGGTTCACGCAGAAATGCGCACAGCGCCTGTTTCGGCCCAGCACAAACTCAATCAACCCTGTCTACACTGGAGAAATTCATGGCAGCATCAATGCGCGAAATGCTGGAAGCTGGTTGCCACTTTGGCCACCAAACTCGCTTCTGGAACCCCAAAATGGCCCCTTTCATTTACGGCCATCGTAACAAAATCCACATCATCAACCTCGAGAAAACCGTTGTGATGCTGGAAGAAGCCACCAAATTCGTAAAACGCCTGTCTGCAAACCGCGGCAACATCCTGTTTGTTTGCACCAAGCGTCAAGCCAAAGAGATCATTGCTGAAGAAGCAACACGTTGCGGCATGCCATTCGTGGACCAGCGTTGGTTGGGCGGCATGTTGACCAACTTCAAAACGGTTAAAACATCGATCAAGCGCCTGAAAGACATGGAAGCGATCTTGGCTGATGGTGGCACCGAGCGCATGACTAAAAAAGAAGCGCTGATGTTCCAACGCGAAATGGACAAACTGAACCAGTCTATCGGTGGCATCAAAGACATGCCCACATTGCCTGATGCAATTTTTGTCTGTGACGTTGGTTACCACAAAATCGCAATCACTGAAGCCGAAAAACTGGGTATTCCAGTGGTTGGCATCGTTGACACCAACCACTCACCTGCAGGCGTAAGCTACCTCGTGCCAGGCAACGACGACTCTGCCAAGGCAATTCGTTTGTACGCGCGCGCTGTGGCTGATGCTGTATTGGCTGGTCGCGACCAGGCTGTGAACGACGTTGTAGAAGCCATCAAGGGCAACGACGACTTTGTTGAAGTCTCTGAAGAGGGTGCTCAAGGCTAATTGGCCTTTTGCAACCCAATGGGGCGATCAGTCGCCCCTTTTTTTTATCTGGTTCAGAATCCGACAGTTAGGAGATTGATCAATGGCTGAAATTACAGCAGCAATGGTAAAAGAGCTGCGCGTCAAAACCGATGCGCCCATGATGGAATGCAAAAAGGCCCTGACAGAGGCCAATGGCGACCTGGAAAAAGCAGAAGAAATTCTTCGTGTGAAACTGGGTAGCAAAGCCAGCAAAGCCGCAACTCGTGTAACAGCAGAGGGCTTGGTTGGTATCTACATCGATGCGAGCGGCAAACTCGGCACCATCGTTGAAGTGAATTGCGAAACCGATTTCGTGGCCAAGAACGACGATTTTCTGGCCTTTGTGGCCGACGTGTCCAAGTTGGTGGCCGATCACAACCCAGCGTCAGTCGAAGCTCTGGGCGAATTGCCCTTGGGCGAAAGCAATGTTGAAACAGTGCGTACAGCATTGATCGGCAAAATTGGCGAAAACATGTCTGTTCGCCGCTTCAAGCGTGTTGAGGCCCAAGGCCGTTTGTCTTCATACATTCATGGCGGCAAGATCGGCGTGTTGGTTGATTACACAAGCGCCGACGAAAACGTTGGCAAGGACGTGGCGCTGCACATTGCTGCCACCAAGCCAAAAGCATTGCACGAAAGTGGCGTGCCCCAGGAAGACATTGAGCGCGAGCGTTCAGTTGCCAAAGCCAAAGCGGAAGAATCTGGCAAGCCAGCGGACATCGCCGAAAAAATGGTTGAAGGCTCAGTGAAGAAATTCTTGAAAGAAGTGGCTTTGCTGTCACAACCTTTCGTGAAAGACGACAAGCAAACTGTTGAAGCCATGCTCAAAGCCAACAACAGCACCGTGCACGGATTTGATCTGTTTATCGTGGGCGAAGGCATTGAGAAGAAAGTCAATGATTTTGCCGCCGAAGTGGCCGCACAAGCCGCTGCTGCTGCGCGCTAACATTGTGCTTGATTAAGGGGATTCCCGTTCGGGAAGCCCCTTTTTTATTTGCGTGTCTACGAAGTTCTGTGCTTTACGTTATAGAATCCTCACTAAGATCTTACAAGAGGCTTGAATGGCTGCGTACAAACGTGTGTTACTGAAATTGTCAGGCGAAGCCCTGATGGGCGACGACGCCTACGGTATCAACCGCCAAACAATAGAACGCATGGTGGCAGAGGTGGCCGAGGTGTCAGCTTCTGGTGTTGAGCTTGCCGTTGTCATCGGCGGCGGCAACATTTTTAGGGGCATCGCCCCCGGGGCGGCTGGCATGGACCGGGCCACGGCTGATTACATGGGGATGATGGCCACAGTCATGAACGCGTTGGCTCTGCAGGACGCATTCCGTCGAGCTGGGGTGGAAGCCCGAGTTCAGTCTGCCTTGAACATCGAGCAGGTGGTTGAACCTTACATTCGCCCCAAGGCCATTCGTTATCTCGAAGAGGGCAAAATCGTTATTTTCGCCGCCGGTACGGGAAATCCGTTTTTCACCACCGACACGGCGGCGGCGTTGCGGGGTTCAGAAATTGGGGCAGAGGTTGTTTTGAAGGCCACGAAGGTGGATGGCATTTACACCGCAGACCCCAACAAAGACAGCACCGCCACCCGTTATGAGCGTATTTCATTTAACGAAGCGATATCAAAGAACCTTGAAGTGATGGACGCCACGGCGTTTGCCTTGTGTCGCGATCAAAAATTACCCATTCGTGTTTTTTCCATCAATAAGCCGGGTGCTTTACATCGTGCCGTTGCTGGAGAAAACGAGGGCACCCTGGTGCACATGTAAAGTAAACCCATTGAATCATGCAGTGAGAGTGAAATCATGACAGTCGCTAATATTCGAAAAACAACTGAAGACAAAATGATCAAGTCGATCGACGCCTTGAAGACCGACTTGCAAAAAGTACGCACGGGGCGTGCACACACCGGCATCCTGGACCATGTGTTGGTCGATTACTACGGTTCCATGGTGCCCATTTCCCAAGTGGCCAACATGAGCCTTGCAGATGCACGAACAATCACCGTTCAGCCGTGGGAAAAAAACATGGCCAACGCAGTGGAGAAGGCCATTCGCGAGTCTGATTTGGGTTTGAACCCTGCGTCTATGGGTGAAACCATTCGCGTGCCCATGCCTGCGCTGACTGAAGAGCGTCGCAAAGAACTGACCAAGTTCATCAAAGCCGAAGGTGAGCAGTGCAAAGTTGCGATTCGCAATCTTCGCCGCGATGGCAACGAAGCGCTGAAAAAACTGGTGAATGACAAAGAAATTTCTGAGGACGATGAGCGTCGCGCCCAGGCGGACATCCAAAAGCTGACCGACAAGTTTGTGGCCGAGGTGGATCAAGTCCTTCAAGCCAAAGAAGCAGAAATCATGACGGTGTAAACAGGGATGACTTCCTACACCAGCTCGACTGTTGATATTCCCGAAACGAGTCACGTGCCCAAACACGTGGCAATCGTGATGGATGGAAACGGCCGCTGGGCCAAAGCCCGTTTGTTGCCCCGCGTAGCCGGCCACAAACGCGGTGTAGATGCAGTAAAACGCACCGTACAGGCGTGTTGCGAGCTGGGTGTAGAACATCTGACATTGTTTGCCTTTTCCTCTGAAAACTGGCGCAGGCCTCCAGAAGAAGTTTCTTTGCTGATGCGTTTGTTCATTCGCGTGCTCAGGAAAGACGTGGAGGCCATGCACCGTGAAAATATCCGCTTAAGAATCATTGGTGATATTTCTGCGTTCGAGCCTGAATTAAGGGCTGCCATCGTTTCGGCAGAAGATCTCACCAAGGGCAATACCCGTCTTAATTTGAACGTCGCTGCCAACTATGGGGGGCGCTGGGACATTCTCCAAGCGGCCAAGGCCATGCTTTCAAACAACCCCGAATTGGCTGCAAACCCTGAATTGATCACTGAACAGGCGCTTTCTAAGCATTTGTGTTTGCAAGGGAGCCCTGAACCCGACTTGTTTATTCGAACCGGGGGTGAGCAACGCGTATCCAACTTTTTGTTGTGGCAGTTGGCGTACACTGAATTTTACTTTACTGACAAATTCTGGCCAGACTTCGGCAAACCGATGCTGCAAGAAGCCATTTATTCTTATAACAACAGAGAACGTCGCTTTGGCAGAACTTCTGAGCAGATCCAGCCTGAACCGGCTTCGATCAGACTTTCCTCCTGAAAAGCCCGATTCTTCAGAGACATAAATCATGCTGAAAACACGAGTGATCACTGCTGTGGTGTTGCTCCTGATCTTGCTTGCCGTGTTGTCTTATGGTGGAGAAATCGGGTGGAATATTTTCGTTCTGGCGGTGTTGCTGGGCGCATTTTGGGAATGGGCGAGGCTTGGAAAATTCGATTCCCAACAATGCGTGTTCTATGCAGTCCTCGGGGGCTCGTTGTGCACCTTGGCCTTTTTGGCTCTTGACCCAGCCCGCAGCGGCTTTCCCTTGCTGGCCCTGGCTAGCGTCTTTTGGGTTGCCTATGCGCCATGGTGCTTAAGGCATGTGTCCGTTGGTCGCTTGACTCAACCCCGCATTTACGGCCTGACTGGCCTGATATTGATTTCGGCCGCTGGACTGGCGTTGGTTCTGGCCCATGCTCAAGGTATTGTCTTCCTTCTTAGTCTGATCGCCGTGTGTTTTGCTGCGGATATTTTTGCGTATTTTTCCGGTAAAGCGTTTGGAAAAAGAAAACTCGCACCGCGTATTTCTCCAGGGAAAAGCTGGGAAGGTGCGGTGGGTGGTGCCATTAGCGTGGTTGCGCTCAGCTGGTTGGTGATAGCCTTGGCGCCCCAGTACCCTGTGCTTGAATCGTCTTGGCAATTCATGACATTGGAACGTTGGCATCCCGCTGTTTTCACTATTTGGTTATTCGTTCTGAGTGCTTACAGCGTGGTGGGTGATTTGTTTGAGTCTATGTTAAAGCGCCGAGCAGGCGTGAAAGACAGTAGCCAATTGCTGCCGGGGCACGGCGGGGTTCTTGATCGCATCGATGCCCAATTGCCTGTATTGCCCTTTGCGATGCTGTTGTTGGGGGCCTCGCTGGGTTGATCATGGAAAAGGCTTCAAATTCTTTGGTTGTATTGGGTTCTACCGGGTCCATTGGCGTGAGTACATTGGATGTAATCTCGCGTCACCCTGAGCGGTTCACTGTGCATGCGCTGGTCGCGGGCAAAAACATTGAGCTTTTGTTCAAACAGGCTTGCCAGCATCGCCCGGCTCGCTTGGTGATTTGTGACCCTGATGCGCGGGTTCTCTGGCATGACCAAGGTTATTGCAGGCAACTGAAACAAGAACTGGGGTTTTTACCCCAGGTTGATGGACACGACGCGCTAAGTTCCCTGTGCGAATCCAGCGAGGCAGACACGATCGTTGCAGCCATTGTAGGTGCCGCCGGGTTGCGACCAACACTTTCAGCCTTGAAGGCGGGCAAAAGAGTGCTACTGGCCAACAAGGAATCGCTCGTGCTTGCGGGTCAATTCATGATTGATGCCTGTAAACAATCGGGTGCAACTCTGCTGCCCGTGGATTCCGAACACAACGCCATTTACCAATGCTTACCTTCGAATTTCGACATCACGAGGGCTGATGAGTTTGGTATCGAACGCTTGATTCTGACTGCCTCTGGCGGACCTTTCCGAACCAAGGCGCTTGCGGAATTGACCCACGTCACCCCTGCGCAGGCGGTCGCACATCCAAACTGGGTAATGGGGAGAAAAATTTCAGTCGATAGCGCAACCATGGCCAATAAAGGCCTTGAGCTTATTGAAGCATTGTGGCTTTTTGGCTTGCCTGCGGCGAACTTGTCGGTGTTAATCCACCCTCAGTCGATTGTCCACTCCATGGTTGAATACAAAGACGCCAGCGTGCTGGCCCAGTTGGGCTGCCCCGACATGAGAACTCCGATTGCGCACGTGCTCGGGTTGCCAGATCGAATTGAATCTGGTTCTCCACGATTGAATTTGGCTCAACTGGCTCGACTGGACTTCGAAGAGCCCGATTTGGCCAGATTCCCCATGCTGGGTCTCGCTTTCCAGGCCTTGAACAAACCGGACACGCTTGCGCCTGTGTTCAATGCTGCCAATGAAGTCGCCGTTGATCTGTTTTTGCATGAAAAGATTGCCTACATGGACATCGTTTCGCTTACCAACAGGTGTTTGGAAAGGTATGCTAGTCGTGTAATTTCATGTCTGGACGACGCCTTTGCCCTTGATGATGAAGTCAGGGTTTTTGCAATGGCACAAGCCGGGCATTTTTCCCGATAGGTAGGGTAGCGCTGCATGTTGAATTCGTTTTTTTCTTTTTTGTTGGCTTTGGGCATTCTGGTGTTCATCCACGAGTATGGCCATTACGCGGTGGCCCGCTACTATGGCGTGCGAGTGATTCGGTTTTCTGTGGGCTTTGGCAAACCAATATGGAAGTGGGTGAACAAAAAAACCAAAGTCGAATGGACAGTGTCGTGGATCCCGCTTGGTGGCTACGTTCGCATGCTGGATGAGCGTGATCCTGACAGCCTGAAAGGCAGCGATATCGATTTGAACGAAGCATTCAACCGCAAGCCAGTTGGTCAACGCATTGCGGTGGTGTTGGCAGGCCCCCTAGCCAACCTCATTCTGGCCGCCCTGATTTACGGTTTTTTGGCCTATATGCAGCCAACGGGTATTTCAACGCAAGCGGCTGCGCCCATGGCCGGCACTGTGGCTGAACGAGTCGGTATTGAGCAAAATGACGCCATTGTGATGATCAATGGCAGTGAAACCGGGAACTGGAATGAGGTCTCATGGTCTTTAATCAAGGCCCGTTTGTTCCGAAACGACCTTGCCATGGTGGTCAATCGCGATGGTCAGCCAATTTCGCTGCCAACCATTCCCGCTGGCGATATTGACACCGAGCTTGGGCCCGGTTTGGCGCAAGCGCTTGGTTTTCAACCGGTTGAGAAACGGGTTCTGGTTCGTGGCGTAAGTGAAGGGTCTCCAGCCCAAGCCGCTGGGTTTCAAAATGGCGACCAGTTGCTTCAGGTCAATGGTGAAGAGGTTCGAACCTCGTCTCAGTTCACGAGTTTGGTGAAAGTCCGCCCCGAACAAGCCACTCAAGTTCAGGTGATGCGTGGTGCTGATGTGCTTTCGCTTCAGGTGGTGCCAGAGCGAATTGAGGTGGGTACTGGTGAAGCAATAGGCCGTGTTGGCTTGTCAGTCGGTGGGGAGTCGGTGCTGGTTGAAAACCAACTTGGACCCGTGGATTCACTGGTGAAAGGGTTCGGTCGCATGGTCGAGGTTAGTGTATTTTCCTTGGCTGCACTGGGCAAAATGGTGACCGGTGATTTGTCTTGGGAGCATTTGAGTGGTCCCGTATCGATTGCTTCGGCTGCAGGGCAATCCTCGAGTTTGGGTGTTTTGCCTTTTTTTGGCTTCCTGGCCATGGTGTCGGTTAGCCTAGGCATTTTGAATCTTTTGCCCATCCCTCTCTTGGATGGGGGGCACTTGATGTATTATTTGGCCGAAATCGTAAGAGGCAAGCCGGTTGACGAAGTGTGGCAAATTCGAGGCCAGAAAATCGGCATCTTGCTCATTGGCTTGCTGACTGGTGTGGCGTTTTTTAATGATATTCAAAGGCTGGTTCTGTAAGGCCTTCACTTATTGGGTTCCAGTGAATCAAACTGGTAGGAACGATCTGAATGACAATTAGAAGTACTTTGTTTCCCGCGCGCTTGGTTTGCCCAATCGTCGCGACGTGCGCATTGTCTGTGGGTGCGGTGCAGGCTGCAGGTAATCAGTTTGTCGTCAAAGACATCGAAGTGGAAGGTCTTCGCCGCACTGAGGCGGGTACGGTATTTAGTTATCTGCCAATTCGTGTGGGCGACACTTTCACGGACGAAAAAGCGCTTCAAGCCATTCGCTCCTTGTTCGCGACCGGTTTTTTTGAAGACGTCAAGATTTCTGCCAAAGGTGATGTGTTGGTGGTCACGATTGTTGAGCGCCCAGCCATTGCATCAATTGAAATCAATGGCACCAAAGAATTTGACAAAGACACCCTGAAAACTGCGTTGAAAGGCATTGGTTTGGGTGAATCGCTTATATTCGATCGCTCTTTGCTCGACAAGGCGGAACAGGAACTGAAACGTCAATACCTGTCGCGCAGCAAATACGGCGCGCAGGTGCAAACCCGGGTAGACGAGTTGGCTCGAAACCGTGTTGCCATTACCTTCAACGTGGATGAAGGTGAATCTGCGTCAATCAAGCAGTTGAAGATTCTGGGCAATAAAGATTTCTCGGAAAAGGAATTGCTGGAAGAGTTTCAGTTGGGCACCACAGGCTTTATGTCTTGGTACAGCAAAAACGACCAGTATTCCCGTCAAAAACTCAGTGGCGACATTGAAAAACTGCGTTCATTTTATTTGAATCGTGGTTATGCGGATTTCAACATTGAAAGCACACAGGTTCAGATCGCACCGAACAAGCAGGATGTGTTTATCACCTTGACGGTGAAAGAGGGTGACCGCTTTGTTTTTGGTGACATTGAATTAAGCGGTGAGATGCTTGGTCGTGAAGACGAGCTAAGGCCTTTGATTCAGGCCCAAAAAGGTGAAACATTCAATGGCGAAAAGCTGACAGACAGCACCAAGGCAATCCAGGATCGTCTGGGTAATTACGGTTATGCGTTTGCGATTGCCAACGTCATTCCGGAACTCGACCGGGAAAAGAAGCTCGTGAACATCACGATCGCCGTGGATTCTGGCAAGCGAGTGTATGTTCGCCGCATGAACGTGGGCGGCAACACCCGTACCATGGATGAAGTGGTGCGTCGTGAGTTCCGCCAGTTTGAGTCGTCCTGGTACGACTCAAGAAAAATTCAGTTGTCCAAAGAACGAGTGGACCGCCTGGGTTATTTCTCGAAAGTGGACATTGAAACTGTGCCAGTTCCCGGCACATCGGATCAAATCGATGTGAACATGGAAGTGGAAGAAAAGCCCACAGGCAATTTGTTGCTGGGGGCAGGTATTTCAAGCACGGATAGCCTGGTATTGTCTGCGGCCATTCAACAGCAAAACCTGTTTGGTACGGGTAAAACAGTTGGGCTCGAATTGAACACCAGCCGGGTGAACCGCACCATATCCTTCTCGCAAACCGACCCGTACTTCACCATTGATGGCGTGTCGCGCAGTTTTGAAGTGTACAACCGAAGAACCGATCCGAGTTCCTTGAACCTGGGTGATTACATCATCGAAACGACCGGTGGTGGCTTGCGTTTTGGTTACCCAATCAGCGAATTTGAGCGAATTTCCTTCGGTGGCGGTTATGAAGGCACCGACCTGGAAGTTGGACCATTCAGCCCGGCGCGTTTCCAGCGGTATGTGCGTGATTTTGGCAACTCCAGTTATGCGGTATTGCTCAACGCTGGTTACTCGTTTGACAGCCGTGACTCCGCCATTGCACCCACACGCGGCCGTGTTCGGCGCTTGACGGCAGAATATGCGACCCCGTTGGGTGATCAGGAATTCATTCGCACCACCTACCAAGAGCAGGTGTATTTTCCGATCAGCAAACAATACACCTTGGCATTGAACGGCGAAATCACGGGTGGCTTTGGAATTGGCAGTTCGCCGTACCCGATTTTCCGCAATGTTTACGCAGGTGGTATCGGAACTGTGCGAGGTTACCGTTCGTCTACTTTGGGGCCGCGTGATGCGGACAACGTCCCGTTGGGCGGCTCAAAGCGGGTGATCGGCAATGCGGAGTTTTTCTTCCCGCTGCCGGGCATCAGCAAGGACAGAACATTCCGCGCGTTCACCTTCCTCGATGCGGGTAACGTATTCCAGGCCAACGAGAAAGTTGACTTTGGCAACTTGAGATATTCCACCGGTTTGGGTATTTCGTGGCTGTCGCCTGTCGGGCCATTGAAATTCAGCATTGGTGTGCCTTTGAACAAAGAGCCACAAGATGAAACCCAGCGCGTGCAATTTACAATTGGCACCGGGTTTTAATTGACGAATACTTGAATACACATTGGAGAAAGTTTTGACTAGTTTGAAAAAATTGTTGATCGGTGCTGCTTTGTCTATTGCGGTGGTGGCACCTTCCATGGCGCAATCGGCCAAAATTGGTTTCGTGAACACTGAACGGATTTTGCGTGACTCCAAGTTTGCTGTTGAGTCCCAAAAGCGTTTGGAGCGTGATTTTTCCAAGCGTCAGAAAGAATTGGAAGACCTGGCTTCTAAAGTGAAAGCAGAGGCCACCAAGCTGGACAAAGACGCAATTACGCTTCCGGAAGCAGAGAAAATTCGCCGTCAACGCGAGTTGGCAGAAATGGACCGTGAATTTCAGCGAAAGCGCCGTGAATTTGAAGAAGATTTGGCCCAACGTAAAAACCAGGTGGTTGGTGAACTCGTTGAGCGTGCGAACCGCGTAATTCGTCAAATCGCAGAGAAAGAAAATTACGACATTATTTTTCAGGAAGCGGTGTACGCGAACAAGCGCATCGACATCACAGACCAGGTGCTGGGTAGCTTAGACACCGCCAAATAAGGGCGATCGCTGGCCATGAAGTTTATTGAAACGAAGCTGGGAACACTGGTCGATCTATTTGGTGGCGAACTGGCTTCGTTCAATGGTGATGGCCAGCCTGACCCGGGTTTGATTCTTTCCGGCATTCAGTCGCTCGAGCATGGTCAAGCTTGTCATCTTGGCTTTTTTACCAATCCCAAACTGAAAGAGCAACTTCGCAAGAGTGCCGTGGGCGTGGTCATGGTGCGTGCGAATCAGTTTGACGAACTGCTTCAGTTCATCGCTGAGGAACCCGGTTCCAAGCCCGCCAAAATCGCATGGTTGGTGCCAGATCCCTATCTTTACTACGCTCGCATCCAGCAGTGGTGGGTTCAGCAAAGTTCGCCTGCTTCAGTACCAGGCGTGCATCCCACCGCAGTGGTGATGAACGGCGCGCAAATTGATCCCAGTGCCAGCGTAGGCCCTCTGTGCGTGGTGGGCGAAAACGCTGTGGTGGGTCCACACGCGATTTTGCATGCAAGTGTGGTGTTGGGTCGCGATGTCATGGTGGGCGAGGGCAGCCGGTTGTATCCCAATGTCAGCGTGTACGACGAGTGCGAGATTGGTTCGCATTGCATCATCCACTCTGGAGTGGTCATTGGAGCCGATGGTTTTGGGTTCGCCAACGAAAAAGGCGCCTGGATCAAAATTCCTCAGGTGGGGAAAGTGGTTCTTGCTGATCATGTAGAGGTTGGCGCCAACACAACCATTGATCGAGGTGCGCTTGAAGATACCCTGATCGGTTTTGGGGTGAAACTGGATAATCAAATACAAATCGCACACAATGTGGTGGTGGGTGAGCACACTGCCATGGCTGGATGCGTTGGTGTTGCCGGCAGCACTGTTATTGGCGCACGGTGCACGGTGGGCGGCGCTGCGATGGTTTTTGGTCACTTGAACATACCCGATGGCACCCATGTTTCAGGGGCGTCTGTGGTGATGAGCAGCATCAAGGAAGCGGGCGCCTACACCGGTATTTTTCCATTGCAGGAACACAAAGACTGGGAAAAAACAGCAGTGTCCCTGCGGCAAATCGTCAAGTTGCGCACGGATGTGCGCGATATAAAAAACAACAAACTTTAATGTGACTCAGAAGCTATGAATACGCCCGTTATGGACATCAAAGGCATCCTTGAACAGTTGCCGCACCGTTACCCATTCGTACTCGTCGATCGAGTGCTTGAGCTCGAACCCAATGTGCGAATTCTTGCGCAGAAAAACGTCACCTACAACGAACCATTTTTTCCTGGCCATTTCCCGGTCCATCCAGTGATGCCCGGCGTATTGATCATGGAAGCCTTGGCGCAAGCAGCCGGTTTGCTCTCTTTCAAGTCGATGGAGGTTTCGCCCGATAAAAATCTGGTGTATTACTTTGTGGGCATCGACAACTGTCGTTTCAAAAAACCAGTGGTGCCTGGCGATGTGTTGATGTTAGATGTGCATGTGGAGCGCGTCTCGCGCGGTATCTGGAAATACAGCGCGAAGGCGCTTGTGGATGGCAATGTGGTCGCGCTGGCAGACTTGATGTGCACGGCCCGCGAAGTCTAAGGAAATTAAATCAATGGCGATACACTCAACAGCCATCATCGATCCCAAAGCTGAGCTCGACAGTTCCGTGGAGGTGGGCCCTTATTCTGTGATTGGTCCCCATGTGAAAATTGGGGCTGGTACGCGAATTGGCCCGCACATGATCATTGAAGGGCACACCACGATTGGCCGGGACAATGTATTTCACGGCAGTGCCACCATAGGTGGTGACCCTCAAGACAAGAAATACAAAGGTGAGCCCACTGAGTTAATCATTGGTGATCGAAACACCGTTCGTGAATATTGCACATTCAACACCGGCACGGTGCAAGATGGTGGCAAAACGACCATGGGGCACGACAATTGGATCATGGCCTATGTTCATGTGGCGCACGACTGTCACCTTGGTAGCAACACCATCATTGCCAACAGCGTTCAACTGGCAGGTCACGTGATCATCGGCGACTGGGTGATTTTAGGCGGCATGAGTGGTGTGCACCAGTTCATTCGCGTGGGCGACCATGCCATGACTGCATTTCAGACCAAGTTGATGCAAGACGTACCCCCTTTTGTCATGGCTGCAGGCTATCCGGCCAGCCCGGCCGGCATCAATTCCGAGGGCTTGAAACGACGGGGATTCACGCCTGATGCCATTTTGAATATCAAGCGCGCCTACAAAGCGTTGTATCGACAAGGCTTAAGCATTGCCGAATCCAAAGACGCCATTGATCAGTTGATCGTGGCCGCTCCAGACGATGCAAAACCGCACTTGACTCAGATGAAGGCGTTTTTAGACCAAGCCACACGTGGCATTGTTCGTTAAGCAATGCAGTCGCATTGTTCGGAACCACTCCAAAAGCCTGCAGACCTTGCGATAGTCGTGGGAGAAGCTTCCAGTGACTGGATTGGTGCGTTGGCTGTTGAGCAACTGATTCAACAACACACTTTTCAAATGGAAGGCGTAGCCGGCCCAAAACTTCGAGCTTTGGGTGTGACTGCACTTCATGGGTCTGAAGAATTGTCAGTTCGTGGCTACGTGGAGGTGCTGCGCCATTTGCCTCGACTACTCCAGATGCGAAAAAAGCTGATGCAGCGCTGGTCAGGGGAACTCCGACCCAAATTGTTTGTTGGTGTGGATGCGCCCGATTTCAACCTGAAACTCCAACAGGTGTTGAAAAGCTCAGGTGTGCCCACCGCACAAATTGTTTGCCCTTCGATTTGGGCCTGGCGCATGGAAAGAATTCATCAAATCAAGGCGGCCTGCAGTCATGTGTTGTGCATTTTTCCTTTTGAGCCCGCTATTTTGGCCAAAGAGAACATTCCCGCCACCTACATTGGGCACCCCATGGCTGCGTTGGTGCCGTCTCGCATTGATCCGATTGCCTTTAGATCGAGCCTGAGTCTGGAAACACAGGGTGAACTGCTGGCAATATTGCCAGGCAGCCGACATTCTGAAGTCAAACACCTCGGCCCGGCATTTGCGCAGGCTGCGCAGTTGCTTGTTCAGGCCAAGCCAAATTTGCGATTTGTCACGCCCATGCCTTCGGATGACCTGTTGCAGCGTTTCAGTGCAATGGTGCCTGAAGCATTGCGAGAACATTGGACATTCGTTCAAGGTCGCTCTCATGAATGCATGGCCGCCGCTGATGCGGTGTTGCTCGCCAGTGGCACCGCCACTTTAGAGGCCATGATGTATCGCAAGCCCATGGTGATTGCCTACAAAATGCCTTGGTTGTCTTATCAGATGATGAAAGGCAAGGGGTATATGCCCTATGTTGGGCTACCCAATATTTTATTGAATGAGTTTGCAGTGCCGGAGTTGATTCAGGATGCCGCCAGCCCGCAGGCATTGTGTCAACAGGCTTTATTTCAACTGGATGATGAGGCAAACCGGGCGAAATTGGAGACTCAATTCAAAGAGCAGCATGAGCGTTTGTTGCGGCCATCCGGGCAGTTGGCCAGCCAAGTGATGTTGGAGCTGATGAATGGATGATTGGGAGCAGGTGATCACCCACGCTCGGGACAATGGCTTGGCCGTGATCGGTGTGGATGAAGCAGGGCGTGGCCCGTTGTGCGGCCCAGTGGTTGCGGGTGCTGTTCTTTTAACCGAACCCAATTCAATCGAGGGGCTGGCCTGTTCAAAAACACTTCGCCCAAGCAAACGCGAAGCACTCGCACGAGCCATTGAATTACAGAGCCGCGCTTGTGCGGTCGCACAGGCCAGTGTTGAAGAAATTGATTCTCTGAATATTCTTCAAGCCAGCCTTTTGGCCATGTGGCGAGCAGTCGATCAAGTTGTGATTCAGGCCGGGTTGAACCAACAAAATTGCCTGGTTGTTGTGGATGGCAATAAACTACCTAAATGGCCCTACCGGGCAATGACTGTGGTGAAGGGAGACACGAAAGTACCCGCCATTTCTGCTGGGTCGATTTTAGCCAAAGTCGCTCGTGATGCATGGTGCATCAGCCATGCGGAACTGTTTCCAAAACATGAATTCGATGTGCACATGGGTTACCCCACGCCAAGGCACCTGGAGCTACTTAAAGCGCACGGCGCAACGCCTGTGCATCGACGGTCATTTCGCCCGGTCAAAGAGGCGCTGATGCGCGTTCAAGACGAGTTATTCAATGAGTTATGAATCCCGGTTTGCGGAGATTGAATCCGCACAGAACGGCACACTGAAGCAAGCTGTGCGGCTAATCGGAAGCAATACGTTGCTTCGTCAAGCGGGGCTAGCGGTTGCAGAAGGATTGCACCTGGCTGAGTGTTTGTTTCGCGACATCGCCTTCGAGATCGATTCTGTGTGGATACCCAAAAGCTTGTTGAACAAACCCGAGTGGCTACGTTTGGCTGCCATCAGCCCCGTGTTTGACGATCCTGATACTCACTTTTACCTGCTCAACGATCAATTGTTCAGCAAGTTGAGTGCCCTGAAAACTCCCACGGGACCAATGGTTTTTTTCAGGCCCCGCAAGCCAACCATTGAGTTGAGTTTGCAGCATGATGTGGTTTTTCTCGATGGTGTACAAGACCCAGGCAATGTGGGCACCTTGCTTCGCAATTGCGCAGCGGCAGGTATAGAGCAGGTGGCTTGTTCAGCATCCACGGCCTGGGTTTGGTCAGACAAGGTGCTGCGTGCAGGCATGGGCGCACAATTTAGTCTCCAGTTTTTCAGCGAAGAAGAGCTATTGGCTACTTTGGCTAGCACCCCCGGCGCATCGGTTCGTGCCACCAGTCTTCAACCACAAAGCGTCGATTTGTTCGATTCCCGATTGGAGCAACCTGGGGTGTGGGTGTTTGGCAGTGAAGGGCAGGGGGTGAGCGGCGATTGGCTGGCTCGTGCCACTCAACATGTGCGTATTCCACAAAGCGACTGGGTGGAAAGTTTGAATGTGGGCAGCAGCAGTGCTGTGTGTTTGTTTGAACAAATTCGTCAGCGCAGAT
The DNA here is from genome assembly GCA_964229025.1 of Limnobacter sp. Lineage (GTDB taxonomy): Bacteria > Pseudomonadota > Gammaproteobacteria > Burkholderiales > Burkholderiaceae_B > Limnobacter. The sequence goes on from CAXRAE010000009.1 coordinate 157,109, forward strand.
AGAATTCAATATACTGATTAAATATCCAGTTTATTTGAGTTGTATGCCGATAAAGCCACTGCACCTGGTCTGGTTGAAAAAAGACCTGCGCTTGCAAGACCACGCGCCATTGCATCAAGCAATCACGAGTGCCAAGGAATTTGGCGGATCGGTTGCCTTGTTGTACTGCCTCGAGCCCAAATTATTGGGCCAAACCGATTCAGCCCCCCAGCATTTTGAATTCGCCAAGGAATGTCTTGTTGAATTGGCGGCACAGTTGCCAGAGCACCTGCCGTTGTTGCTTGTCAAAGCAAATGGGCTGCAGGCCATGCGCAGCATTGTGGAGGCGTTTTCCGGTGAGGTAAAAGTCTACAGCCACGAAGAAACCGGCAACTGGGCAAGCTTTCAACGTGATTTGGCGGTTGGCGAATTGTTCAAAGAACAGCTCATCGAATGGCACCAAGCCCCGACCAACGCGGTGGTGCGTCGTCTTAAAAATAGGGATACTTGGGGAAGAAGGTGGCTTGAGACCATGCAAAAGCCAATTCTCCCCGTGCCTGATTTCAATGGCTTGAAACAGCAAAACTTGACTGATTTTTCAGCAGAATTAATCGAAAACCTGAGCGTGAGCGGCTTGCCTTGCGTGGATCTGGTTGAAAAGCCTTGGCCCCACTGGGCTGAGGCCAAGTTTTTTTATCCCCCAGAGCTTGCGGACAAACAACACCGGCAACAAGGCGGGCGTACACACGCCCAACGCTGTTTGGATGGTTTTTTCATGGAACGGGGAAAAAACTACCGTGTTGAAATGTCCAGTCCGCTGAGCGCACAGTCAGCATGTTCGCGCATTTCTCCTTACCTTGCCTTTGGGGTGTTGTCGATTCGTGACGTGCTCGGGCAACTTGACCTTGCGCGCCAGCGGCTCGCTGAAAACGACACGACAGCGGCAGATAAAGCACACTGGAACAAATCTTTAAAGTCGTTTGAATCACGATTGCACTGGCACTGCCACTTTATTCAGAAACTGGAAAGCGAACCAGAACTTGAGCATAGAGCCGCACATAGAAGCCTTGATCAAATGCGTGATCCCGGCCCATTGAACAAGCGTGACGAGGTGCGTTTGCAGGCATGGATTGGTGGGCAAACGGGTTACCCAATGATTGACGCTTGCATGCGCATGCTTCGCACCACTGGTTGGGTGAACTTTCGCATGCGGGCCATGCTGGTTGCGTTTGCGTCCTACCAGTTGTGGCTGGATTGGCGGCACACAGCCCCATTGCTTGCCCGTGAGTTTCTGGATTACGAGCCGGGCATTCATTACCCACAGTTCCAGATGCAATCGGGCGTAACGGGCATCAACACCTTGCGAATTTACAACCCGGTGAAGCAGGCCCAAGATCACGATCCTGACGGGGAGTTTATTCGACGATGGGTACCCGAGTTGAACGCGATACCCACGCCATGGATTGCGCGGCCTTGGGATACCCCGATTCTGATACAGCATGAATGTGGCTGTGTGCTGGGCGAGCACTATCCTTTACCAATTGTTGACCCAGCGCGCGCCATCGCAACTGCGCGTGCAAACATCACCGAATTCAGGCGCCAAAAAGGTTATGCAGAAGAATCAAAGCGTGTGTATGAAAAGCATGGTTCACGCAACCCAAACCGCAATGGCTTGGTGAAACGCAAGAATTCTCAATCCAGAAAATCGAAGGGCAATCCTCAGCCTGAAAAAGAAATCGACGATCCACAGCAAAGCTTGTTCTAAGAGCCCCCAGGCTTTTTGATCACCCGCTGTAGGTAGCCTTTTGTCGGTTCTAAAGGCGCGTGCTAGCCTTCGGTTTCCTCAATTTTCAGTTCCACCCACCATGCCTTTAATGATTCGCCAGGGCGACACCACCAGCCACGGTGGCACCGTGCTCGAAGGTTTTTCTTTGTATACGGTGGAGGGGCCACGGGTGAACGCGAATATGGCCATTCTGACTCTGCCGGTTTGACAAAAAAGCTGGTGGTCAAGTAAAGCATTTCAGCCGATTAAAAGATCAACGCTACTTGATCACGATTTCGATGGGAAAGTACATCGACTACAACTAGCCGGAATGCCTCGGCTCAAATCAGTAAATCGGCGACCCCAGGTTCAATTGCTGCAAAATCGTTGTTGAAATTTCCTCAATCGACTTGCTGGTTGAACTCAGCCAGCTGATGCCTTCACGGCGCATCATGTATTCCGCCGCTTTCACTTCCTGGCGGCAGTTTTCCAGCGATGCATATTTGCTGCCCGGGCGGCGTTCATTTCGAATCTCGCTCAAGCGTTCCGGTGTAATGGATAGGCCAAATATTTTCTCTTTGAAGGCGGGCAATGCCGCTGGCAATTCACCCCGCTCAAAATCTTCCGGAATCAAGGGGTAGTTGGCTGCTTTGATGCCGTATTGCATTGCAAGGTAAAGGCTGGTCGGGGTTTTTCCGGACCGAGACACGCCAACCAAAATCACATCGGCTTGTTGCAGGTCTTTGTGGGTTTGCCCGTCGTCATGGGCAAGGGTGTAGTTGATGGCCTCGATGCGATTTTTATATTGCCCGTTATCGGAAATGGTGTGCGATCGGCCGATTCGGTGCGTGCTTTTGATACCCAGTTCTTGTTCGAGTGGTTCAACAAAGGTCAAAAACAAATCCATGAATACGCCGCTGGCTTGCTTGACCACATCGTTGATGATTGGATTCACCAAGGTGCTAAAGACGATGGGTTTTTGACCGTCGTATTGGGCAATGTCATTGATCTTCTGACGCGCCGAAATGGCTTTCACTTCAGAATCAATGAAGGGTATGCGAACTTGCTTGAAGCGTATGCCTTCGAATTGCGACAGCACAGAGTGCCCCAAGGTTTCGGCGGTGATACCAGTTCCGTCAGAAACAAAAACAACGGTGCGTTCCTGACTTGTATTCTCAGACATGAATCAATCCTGTATGTAGCGGTGGCAAAGTAACGGGTTACAGTTACAATCATAAAAAGAATTCAGAGGCAATAGTCGATGGTTGTGCAGCATGCGCGCGCCATTCACTATTTCTTTTGAACTACAAGGTGAATCAATGTCAACAAATCAAGGAGTTAGCCCAACTGCACTCGTCGCTCCCTTCGAGAAACTTCGCAAGGAAGATGTGGAAACTGTCGGGGGTAAGAACTCGTCACTCGGAGAAATGATCTCTCAGTTGGCTGAAACCGGTGTTCGCGTGCCTGGCGGCTTCGCAACAACGGCTCATGCATTTCGGGAATTTTTAAAGGCCAACAATCTGGTTGAACGGATCAATGCAAAGCTGGATGCCCTCAATGTCGAAGATGTTCAGGCGTTGACACAGGCCGGTGCTGAAATTCGCAAATGGGTTGTTGAGGCGCCTTTGCCAGCGGATCTGGAAGCCGGTATTCGTCAATCCTATGATGAAATGATGGCTCAAAGTGGTGGTGAAATTTCCGTCGCTGTGCGTTCTTCTGCCACGGCGGAAGATTTGCCAGACGCTTCTTTTGCTGGTCAGCAAGAGTCTTTCTTGAACGTGACAGGCATCGACGACGTTCTCGAGAAAATCAAGGAAGTGTTTGCATCGTTGTACAACGACCGTGCAATTTCCTATCGTGTACACAAAGGCTTTGCCCATGCAGACGTGGCGTTAAGTGCCGGTGTGCAGCGCATGGTGCGGTCTGATTCTGGTTCGTCTGGCGTGATGTTCACGCTCGACACGGAATCTGGCTTTGATCAGGTGGTGTTTATCACCTCGAGCTACGGTTTGGGTGAAACCGTGGTGCAGGGTGCTGTGAACCCTGACGAATTTTATGTATTCAAACCCAAGCTCGAGGAGGGCAAGTACCCGATCATTCGTCGGCAGATCGGCTCCAAGTTGATCAAAATGGAATTTGACCTGAACAAAGAAAGCGGCAAAAGCGTACGGACAGTGGATGTGCCAGCCGAGCTTCGCAACCGTTATTCCTTGAGTGATGAAGATGTCATTGAGTTGGCCAAGTATGCGGTGATCATTGAAAAACATTACGGCCGCCCAATGGACATTGAATGGGGCAAAGATGGCCTGGATGGCAAGCTTTACATTCTACAGGCTCGCCCAGAGACCGTGAATTCGCAAAAGGGCGATGATGTGCAGTTGCGCTACAAGCTCAAGGGCAATTCTTCAGTGCTAAGTTCCGGCCGCGCCATTGGTCAAAAAATTGGTGCAGGCTCAGTTCGCGTCATTGGCGATTCATCAGAAATGGATCGCGTGCAACCCGGCGATATCTTGGTGACCGACATGACCGACCCCAATTGGGAACCGGTGATGAAGCGCGCTTCGGCCATTGTGACCAACCGCGGCGGGCGCACCTGCCACGCGGCGATCATTGCGCGTGAACTTGGTATTCCTGCAGTGGTGGGCTGTGGGGACGCAACAGACAAATTGACCGAAGGCATGTTGGTCACTGTGAGCTGTTCAGAAGGCGACACCGGCTACATTTACGAAGGCTTGCTGGAGACGGAAGTCACGGAAGTCAAGCGCGGCGTGTTGCCTGAAATCCCAGTCAAAATCATGATGAACGTGGGCAACCCTCAGCTCGCCTTTGAATTCTGCCAACTGCCAAACAAAGGTGTGGGTTTGGCGCGCCTGGAATTCATCATCAACAATGCGATTGGTATTCATCCCAAGGCCATTCTTGATTACCCCAACGTGGATGCGGATCTTAAAAAGGCCGTTGAAAGTGTTGCGCGCGGTCATGCAAGCCCGGTCGCCTTCTTCGTCGACAAACTGGCAGAGGGTGTGGCCACCATTGCTGCGGCTTTCTACCCAAAGCCAGTGATTGTGCGCATGTCCGATTTCAAATCCAATGAGTACCGCAAGCTGATCGGTGGCAGCCGTTACGAGCCCGAAGAAGAAAACCCGATGTTGGGCTTCCGTGGCGCGGCTCGCTATATTTCGGAGGAATTCTCGGAATGTTTTGAAATGGAATGCCTGGCCTTAAAGCGTGTGCGGGAACAAATGGGACTGGACAATGTTCAAATTATGATTCCGTTTGTGCGCACCTTGAACCAGGCTGCGCGCGTGGTTGACCTGTTGGGCCGCAACGGTTTGAAACGAGGCGAGAATGGCCTGAAGCTGATCATGATGTGTGAAGTGCCGTCAAACGCCGTGTTGGCTGATCAGTTCCTGGAGTACTTTGACGGGTTCTCGATTGGCTCCAATGATTTGACCCAACTGACCTTGGGCTTGGACCGGGATTCAGGCCTTGATTTGCTCGCCGCCGATTTCGATGAGCGTGACCCAGCCGTGCGCGCCTTACTTAGCAAAGCGATTGAAGCATGCAAGTCGAAAGGGAAATACGTGGGGATTTGTGGCCAGGGGCCTTCAGACCATCCAGACTTTGCATTGTGGTTGGCCAATGAGGGCATCGAGTCGATTTCACTGAATCCCGATTCAGTGATCGACACCTGGCAAAAACTGGCCGAGAAGGCGAGCAAGCAGTAACTGACAAGGGGTAGTACCGTGAGCAATTTTTCCGTGTGGCTGGTTTTGGCAGGCATTCTGTTGATTTCTGAAATCACCACCGGCACGTTTTATTTGCTCATGGTCTCGGTGGGTGCAGCCATTGGTGCCATCGTGGCGCACCTTGGCTACCCTTTGGAACTCCAAATTGCAGCAGCGGCTATATTTTCTGTGGTCGCCAGTCTGATTCTTCAGCGCAGCCGTTCTGGCAAGCGCAGCAAACAAGATAAGAAACATGATCAGCTGGACATCGGAAACAAGCTGGAAATACCCGCTTGGGACACCAATGGTCGGTCCGATGTGAAATATCGCGGCGCATCCTGGTTGGCTGAATCTGTGGATTCCCAGCCACTGGTGGGTTTGCATGAAATCGTGGATGTGCAAGGCAGCACTTTAAAGGTGAAAAGTGTGGCCAAACCCCACTGATCCAATCGCTTTTTTATAGCAGTTCAGTCTCTAAGGACAACAAAATGGAAGTCTCAATTGTAATTTTGGTGTTGGCCATCGTGTTTGTGAGCCAGGCCTTGCGTATTGTTCCGCAACAAAGCGCTTGGGTGGTTGAGCGCCTGGGTAAATACGACCGCACTTTGCAAGCGGGACTGAATTTTTTGGTGCCGTTCATTGAGCGGGTTTCATACAAACATTCGTTGAAAGAAATCCCGCTCGATGTGCCCAGCCAAGTGTGTATCACCAAAGACAACACCCAGCTTCAAGTCGACGGTATTTTGTACTTTCAAGTGACTGACGCCATGCGCGCCAGCTATGGTTCCAGCGATTACATCAGTGCGATCACACAGCTTGCGCAAACCACATTGCGATCGATCATCGGCAAGATGGAGTTGGACAAAACCTTTGAAGAGCGCGACATGATCAATGCCGCCATTGTGAATGCTCTGGATGAAGCGGCCTTGAACTGGGGCGTGAAAGTATTGCGCTATGAGATCAAGGATTTAACACCACCACGCGAAATTTTACTGGCCATGCAGGCACAAATTACAGCCGAACGGGAAAAGAGGGCGTTGATTGCGGCTTCAGAGGGTCGCAAGCAAGAGCAAATCAACATCGCCAATGGTGAAAGGGAATCGGCGATTGCGCGCTCTGAAGGCGATCGAATCGCCGCTATTAATCGGGCCCAAGGTGAGGCAGGCGCAATCACGGAAATTGCGCAGGCCACAGCCGAAGCGTTGCGAAAGGTGGGCGCCGCTGTGGCTGGGCCGGGCGGCATGGAGGCGGTGAACCTGCGAGTGGCCGAGCAGTATGTGGAGGCGTTCGGCAAGGTGGCCAAAGAAGGCAATACATTGATACTGCCCGGCGATTTGTCAAACATGGGCTCGATGGTGGCAGCAGCCATGCAAGTTGTGAGAGAAACCCGCTGAGGGTTTTTTTAGGTACGGTGCACCTTCATCAAGCGCTCTTGTTCGCGTTTCCAGTCTTTGTCTTTTAGAACATCGCGCTTGTCGTGTTGCTTTTTGCCTTTGGCCAAGGCCATGTCTACCTTGATGCGGCCGTTTTTAAAGTGGAAATTCAAAGGCACAAGCGAGTAACCCTTTTGTTCAACTTTACCGATTAAGCGATTGATTTCATTCTTTTTTAGAAGCAACTTTCGTGTGCGAGTGTTCACTGGGTTCACGTGGGTTGATGCACTGGTCAGTGGTGAAATGTGCGCGTTCAACAGCCACAGTTCACCATTGCGAATCACGATGTGACTTTCCTTGATTTGCACACGACCATCCCGAATCGCTTTGACTTCCCAGCCTTCAAGTACCAACCCAGCCTCGTAAGTTTCCTCGATGAAATAGTCGAAACCTGCTTTTTTGTTCTGAATAATGCTCATACGTTCGGTGATCACTTCCGTGTTGTGCTGCTCAGCGTCAATCGCGCTAAAATAGAGAGTTTAATCCTTTCTCCGCGTGGGAAACAAACCAAGGTCCATTCATGGCCACAGTTGAGAAGTCTGTACTTGTCCATTTTTCAGCCCATCAAATGTATGAGCTGGTCAAAAACGTGAAGCACTACCCGGAGTTTTTGCCGTGGTGTGGTGACGCTGGCGTGGAAGAAATGGAAACCGAGAACGTACAGCGGGCTTTTGTGGAAATCGCTTTTAAGGGGTTTCGGCAACGGTTTACCACCAGAAACACCCTGAATCACGATGAGCAAATCTTCATCCGATTGCTTGATGGGCCGTTCACACACCTGGATGGTACCTGGCAATTCAAAGCGCTTACACCGGAAGCAAGCAAAGTGCATTTCAAACTCGATTATGAGTTTTCCAGCAAAATACTGGAGCAATTGGTTGGCCCGGTTTTCAGCAGTGTCGCCAACAGCCTGGTTGATGCATTCGTAAAACGCGCCGAGCGCTTGTACGAACAAGGGGCAAGTTCTTGATCAACATTGAATGGATAGAATTGCGACCGGAGGATCCGGGCTTGTTGAACCATTTGCCCAAGCGGCTTCAGGTTGCTGATGCCTGTAGAGTGCCGCAGGCTTTGTTGCAGCTGGGCTATTCCCAGGATCAAATTCAAACCATGCTTGAGCAAAAGGCGGTTGCAGTGTTTGGTTTGTATGCCACCGAGGAAACTGTGTTGCACGAGTGCGACAGACTTGAAATTTTGGATGGTCTGAATTTCGACCCCATGGAAAGTCGCAGACGCCGTGCACAGCACAAAGCCGACGCCAAAGCCCGCGAACGCGCGCTGGCCGGTGGTAAACCGCCGCGCCAAAGCGGGCGTAAAAGACCAAACGACTAAATTCCCTGCTTTTTCTGTTTGATATTCAAAACAGCGAAGGCGGCTATCCTTTATAATTCGCTTTTGCGCAAGGAGAAATTGCATGCGTGTCACGCAGAAAGCGTTAACGTTTGATGATGTATTGCTGGTTCCTGCGTTTTCAGACGTTCTTCCAAAAGATACATCGCTGTCCACCCAACTAACCCGCAACATCAGCTTGAACATTCCTTTGGTCTCCGCGGCCATGGACACAGTCACTGAAGCGCGTTTGGCCATTGCAATGGCCCAGGAAGGTGGAATTGGCATTGTTCACAAGAATTTGACTGCAACGCAGCAGGCCGCTGAAGTGGCCAAAGTGAAACGCCACGAGTCCGGGGTTCTACGCGACCCGATTACGATCGAGCCTGAATTGACCGTTCGACAGGTCATCGCATTGACTCAACAACACAAAATTTCCGGTTTGCCCGTGGTTAAGAATGGCAAGGTGGTGGGTATTGTTACCAACCGAGACCTGCGATTCGAAACCAATCTGGATCAAGCGGTATCCAATGTCATGACCCCACGGGAACGTTTGGTAACCGTGACCGATGACGACAGCCTTGAACAAGCCAAGGCCTTGATGCACAAGCACCGCTTGGAGCGGGTGTTGGTTACTGATTCAGAGAATCGTTTGAAAGGCTTGATCACGGTTAAAGACATTCAAAAGGCCACTGAACACCCTTGGGCCAGCAAAGACATCCATGGAAAGTTGCGTGTAGGCGCAGCGGTCAGCGTAGGCGAAGGCACCGAAGACCGAGTGGAAAAACTGGTGAACGCTGGCGTGGATGTACTTGTTGTTGACACTGCACACGGCCATAGCAAAGGCGTGCTTGAACGTGTTCGTTGGGTTAAGCAAAACTTCCCTCAGGTCGATGTCATTGGTGGCAACATCGCCACGGCAGAGGCTGCAAAGGCCTTGATGGAACACGGTGCTGACGGCGTGAAGGTTGGCATTGGCCCAGGTTCCATTTGCACCACGCGTATTGTCGCTGGTGTGGGTGTTCCGCAGATCAGTGCAATTGCGAATGTAGCCAAAGCACTGAAAGACACCGGCATTCCAGTGATCGCAGATGGCGGCATTCGCTATTCAGGTGACATTTCCAAGGCATTGGCCGCTGGTGCAAGCAGCGTCATGATGGGCGGCATGTTTGCTGGCACAGAAGAAGCCCCAGGCGAAGTAGTGCTGTTCCAAGGGCGCAGTTACAAGGCCTATCGTGGAATGGGCTCACTGGGCGCCATGACGCAAGGTTCAGCCGATCGCTACTTTCAGGACCCGGCCAACAATGCTGACAAAATGGTTCCAGAAGGTATTGAAGGGCGCGTGCCTTATAAAGGTTCGGTGCTCGCAATCATTTACCAGCTGGTCGGTGGGGTGCGTTCTTCCATGGGTTACGTGGGTTGCCGTTCAATCGGTGAAATGCACGAACGAGCTGAATTTGTTGAAATTTCGTCGGCTGGTATTCGTGAGTCTCATGTACATGACGTTCAAATCACCAAGGAAGCGCCAAATTACCACGTGGAATAATTCCATGCGAACCAAGTGAGACTGCATGCAAGCGCCTGAAACACCGGAGAATGAGGAAGAAAGAACCCGGGCAATCGACAAGCTCGGAATTCTTTATTCCCCGGCAGAAGCGGGTTTTGATCGCATCACTCGCTTGGCCAAAAGCCACTTTGGCGTGCAAACAGCGCTTGTCAGCCTCGTATACAAAGAAACGCAGTGGTTTAAGTCGATTCAAGGCCTGAAAACTTTTTCCACAGAACGGCAAGTGTCGTTTTGTTCACATGCGATTTTGCAACCCACGGCGCTGGTGGTCGAGAACGCATTGCTGGATCCAAGATTCAAAGACAACCCATTGGTTCGGGAAGGGCCGCGCGTGCGCTTTTACGCCGGGTACCCGGTCAAGAATGCCCAAGGTGTTGTATTGGGTACGCTTTGTTTGATCGACAGTGTGCCTCGCGCTTTTTCCAGAGATGACATTGACGACCTAAGGGATTTTGCCAAGCTGGTAGAACATGAAATCAACAAAACGCGCAAAGACAATGTGCTGAACCGTTTCATTGAACAGTTGAGTGAACACCAGCGCATGCTGTTGATCGACCCAATTGTGGGTTCATGGAACAGACGCGGGTTTGAAAGCTTGCTGGAAAAAGAACTTGAACACGCACGCACGAAAGGCCACAGTCTTGGGTTGATCAGCGTGAAATTGAGTTCACTCGATTTGATTCTGGATCGTTACGGACATGATCGAGTGGTGGATTTCACAAAATTCACAGCGTCACTGATTCGCGATTGCTTACCTTCCGCGGGCAGCGTGGGGTCATTGGGTGCCGATGCTTTTCTTGCAATTTGCCCCAACGTGACTGAAGCCAATTTCAAGGCATTGTTGACTGAAATCCAACAGCGCTTTGAAAACACCATGTTGACCACGCAAGGAATCAAGGCCTTGGTCGATGTTGAAATCAACGCGTTGATTTTCAGCGACGGCGAGCTGAACAAAACCGGAATCGAAGCTGTTGATTCCATTTTGAAGATCAGCTAGAGCCTACTTTATTCATACTTTCGATTTTCAAACTGTTTAAATTCATGAATCATCAAAAAATATTGGTCCTCGACTTTGGCTCCCAAGTGACTCAACTGATTGCCAGGCGAGTTCGTGAAAGCGGCGTCTTTTGCGAGATTTTACCCTGCGACGTCGATCCACAACGTATTCAGGATTACGGCGCCAATGGCATTATTTTGTCAGGTAGCCATCAATCGGCCTACGCGGAAGCCACAGACAAGGCACCTGAATTGGTGTTCACCTTGGGTGTGCCCGTGCTGGGTATTTGCTACGGCATGCAGACCATGGCCCAACAGTTGGGTGGCAAGGTAGAAGCGGGCACTGTGCGTGAATTCGGGCACGCTCAAATTCGCGCACATGGGCACACCAAGTTACTCGAAAACCTGCAAGATGAAACCAACGAGCAAGGCCACGGCCTGTTGGACGTCTGGATGAGCCACGGCGACAAGGTTACAGCGTTGCCGCCGGGCTTTAAGCTGATGGCGTCTACGCCTTCTTGCCCGATTGCAGGCATGGCCGATGAAGATCGCGGTTTTTACGGCGTACAGTTTCACCCGGAAGTTACTCACACGAAGCAAGGCGCTGCGTTATTGACCCGCTTTGTGCGCGAAATTTGTGGCTGCAATGGCGACTGGTCGATGCCAAGTTTTGTCGAAGAGGCGGTTGAGCGCATTCGCGCCCAAGTGGGAACCGATGAAGTGATTTTGGGCTTGTCCGGTGGCGTTGATTCTTCAGTGGCCGCCGCATTGATTCACAAGGCCATCGGCGACCAACTCACCTGCGTGTTTGTTGATCATGGTTTGCTGCGCCACAAAGAAGGCGAACAAGTGATGGACACTTTCGCTCGCCATTTGGGCGTTCGGGTTGTGCATGTCGATGCAACCGATGAATTCATGGGGCAACTCCACGGGGTCAGTGATCCTGAAGCCAAGCGCAAAATCATCGGCAAGGCGTTTGTCGATGTGTTTCAGCGCGAAGCCGCGCGGCGCGCAAATGCGAAGTGGTTGGCCCAAGGCACCATTTATCCCGATGTGATTGAATCTGCAGGTGCCAAAACTGGCAAGGCGACCAACATCAAAAGCCATCACAACGTGGGTGGTTTACCTGACACCTTAAACCTCAAGCTTTTGGAACCACTTCGTGATCTGTTCAAAGACGAAGTGCGCAAACTAGGCGTTGAGCTTGGCCTTGACCCTGAAATGGTGTATCGCCATCCATTCCCGGGACCAGGCCTGGGTGTTCGCATTTTGGGTGAGGTGAAAGCGGAATACGCTGAAATTCTGCAGCTCGCCGATGCGGTTTTTATTGAGGAATTGCGTAACACCAAAGCCAATACCAAAGACGCCGCTGCCGGCCTTTGTACCGAGGATCAGGTTGGAAAATCCTGGTACGACCTGACCAGTCAGGCTTTTGCAGTGTTCTTGCCCGTGAAATCAGTGGGTGTGATGGGCGATGGTCGAACGTATGAATACGTCGTGGCGATTCGTGCAGTGCAAACCCTGGATTTCATGACCGCACATTGGGCACATTTGCCTTATGCACTGTTGGGTCGAGTTTCCAATCGAATTATCAATGAAGTCCGCGGCGTCAACCGTGTGGTCTATGACGTGTCCGGAAAACCGCCAGCCACGATTGAATGGGAATAAAGGCAATCCAAAAGTTAAGTTGAATGAAAAAGGTCTGCAAATTGCAGGCCTTTTTTGTTGCGGGGTGAGGTTTGCCCTAATACACGAACGGGTGAACGCATGACACCATCGTTGACGATGTGAAGATCGAACGGCAACGACCGATTCGGCACCATAAACAACTAAAACAACATGGGGAGAATCCATGGCGAATGTAGTGCTGGAGACAAAAGCGCTGACCAAAGAGTTCAAAGGATTCACTGCTGTCAGCGACGTAAATCTGAAAGTTCAAAAAGGCCACATTCACGCCTTGATTGGCCCCAACGGCGCAGGTAAAACAACCTGTTTCAATTTGTTGACAAAGTTTCTTGAGCCCACCTCAGGAAAAATTCTATTCAACGGCAAAGACATCACCTCAGCCAAGCCGGCGCAAATCGCCAGGCAAGGCATCATTCGTTCGTTTCAGATTTCGGCGGTGTTTCCTCACCTCACGGTGTTGGAAAACGTGCGGGTTGGCTTGCAGCGCCCAATGGGCAATTCATTTCACTTCTGGAAAAGCGAGAAGGCACTGAATGTGCTGAACGACAAAGCGATGGATTTGTTGGCTCAAGTGGATCTGGCGGAATTTGCGGATGTCATGACCGTGGATTTGCCTTATGGGCGCAAGCGAGCTTTGGAAATCGCAACGACTCTGGCCATGGACCCCGAATTGATGTTGCTTGATGAGCCTACGCAGGGTATGGGGCACGAAGATGTGGATCGTGTTACCCAATTGATCAAAAAAGTGTCAGTGGGTCGAACCATTTTGATGGTGGAACACAATATGAATGTGGTGGCGGGCATTTGTGACCGCATTTCAGTGTTGCAACGCGGGGCTGTGCTGGCTGAAGGCAGTTACGAGGAAGTGTCCAACAACGCCGATGTGAAAGAAGCCTACATGGGTTCCAGCTCAGGCGCCTTGGAAGGAGCACATTGATCATGAGCAATCTGGCATTGGAAATTTCAGGTTTGCAGGCGTGGTACGGGGAGTCGCATGTGCTGCACGATTTAAGCCTGAGTGTTCGCCAAGGTGAAGTGGTGACTTTGTTGGGGCGCAATGGGGCAGGGCGAACCAGCACTTTGCGGGCAATCATGGGCTTAACGGGCACACGCAAAGGCTCGATCAAAATCAATGGGCAGGAGGCCATTCATCTACCCACTCACCGCATTGCGCATTTGGGCGTGGGTTACTGTCCTGAGGAGCGCGGTATTTTTTCCTCCCTCACCGCCGAAGAGAACCTGATGCTACCTCCCTTTGTTTCCAAAACCGACAAAGGCATGAGCGTTCAGGAAATTTACGAGATGTTTCCAAACCTGGCAGAACGACGCAAAAGCCAAGGCACCAGGCTTTCTGGCGGCGAGCAGCAAATGCTGGCCGTGGCGCGAATTCTTCGCACAGGTGCGAAGTTATTGCTTTTGGATGAAATTTCTGAAGGTTTGGCACCTGTGATTGTTCAAGCATTGGCACGCATGATCACGACCTTGCGGGCAAGCGGCTACACGATTGTGATGGTTGAGCAAAACTTCAGATTTGCGGCTCCCCTTGCTGACAAGTTTTATGTGGTTGAACACGGAAAAATTGTTGAGAATTTTGACTCGAAAGAGTTGGACGAAAAAATGCCTGTGCTGCACTCGCTGCTGGGCGTATAAAAACCGGGCCATAACCCGGACCTTAAAAACACCAAAGGAGATGATGATGACATTGAAACCGATCGTAAAAGGATTGTTCTCGCTGTTGGCTCTCGGCGCGGCTGGAGCTGCGTCTGCGCAGATTTCAAACGATGTAGTGAAGATTGGTTTTATCACCGACATGTCGGGTCTGTATGCTGACATTGACGGGCCTGGTGGCGTCGACGCGATCAAAATGGCGATTGCTGATTTCGGTGGCCAAGTCAACGGCAAGAAAATTGAGCTGGTGTTTGCCGACCACCAGAACAAAGCGGACATTGCAGCCAGCAAAGCCCGCGAATGGTTTGATCAAGATGGCGTGGACATGTTGATTGCCGGGACAAACTCGGGCACTGCGCTGGCGATGGCGAACATTGCCAATGAAAAGAAAAAGCCGATGTTTGTCATTGGTGCAGGCTCTGCCCGTATCACCAACGAAGAGTGCAACCCTTACACCATTCACTATGCCTACGACACTGTTGCGCTTGCAAAGGGCACTGGGTCTGCGGTCGTGAAGCAGGGCGGTAAGGACTGGTTTTTCCTGACTGCCGATTACGCCTTTGGCACATCACTTGAAAACGACACAGCCACGGTTGTGAAAGCCGAAGGCGGCAAAGTACTGGGCTCAGTTCGTCACCCACTGTCGTCATCGGATTTTTCATCGTTCATGTTGCAGGCTCAAAGCTCACGTGCGCAAATTCTGGGATTGGCCAATGCGGGTGGCGATACGGTTAATGCGATCAAAGCGGCCAACGAGTTTGGTGTGACCAGCACCATGAAACTGGCCGGCCTGTTGATGTTCATCAACGACGTTCACGCATTGGGCTTGAACCAGACCAAAGGCATGTACCTGACCGATAGCTGGTACTGGGATCAAAACGATGAAACACGCAAGTGGTCTCAGCGGTTCTTCACAACGAATAAAAAAATGCCGAGCAGCTTGCAGGCCGCCGATTACTCTGCCGCACTGCAATTCTTGACGGCTGTCAAAACTGCAGGAACCGATGATGGTCCCAAGGTGATGGACACCATTCGCAAACAAAAGGTCAATGACATGTATGCCAAAAATGGTTACTACCGAGCCGATGGCAGCATGATTCACGACATGTTTTTGATGCAAGTCAAGCAGCCCAATGAATCCAAGAAGCCGTGGGATTACCTGAAGGTCGTTCAGTCCATTCCGGGCGATCAAGCATTCACGAGCAAAGCAGATACAAAGTGCGCGCTTTGGAAATAAGCCAGTGACAATCTGAGTGCAGCCCCTATTGGGGCTGTATTCATCTTGGATAAGACTTCATGGATATTTTTGGTATTCCCATACAAGCATTCTTGGGGCAGTTGCTGCTTGGCTTGGTCAATGGTTCGTTTTACGCGATGTTGAGCCTTGGGTTGGCCGTGATTTTCGGCTTGCTCAATGTGATCAATTTTGCCCATGGCGCCCTGTACATGATGGGAGCATTCGCCGCCTGGATGGGCATGGCCTATTTTGGTTTGAACTACTGGGTGATGTTGATTCTTGCGCCTTTGATTGTGGGTGCGTTTGGCATCCTGATTGAAAAAACCATGCTCCGCTGGCTTTACAAGCTTGATCACTTGTACGGGCTGCTGCTGACATTCGGGATCACCTTGATGTTGGAAGGTATTTTCAGGTCGATTTATGGTGTTTCCGGTCAGCCTTATTCAGTGCCAGAGGCTTTGCGTGGTGCTACAGACCTCGGATTTATGTTTCTGCCAAACTATCGGGCCTGGGTTGTGGTGGCTTCGCTGCTGGTGTGCTTTGCCACCTGGATCATGATTGAAAAAACCAAGCTTGGTGCCTTGTTAAGAGCCGGGACTGAAAACCCCAGATTGGTCGAGGCATTTGGTGTGAATGTGCCATTGATGGTCACCTTGACCTACGGCTTTGGTGTCGCACTGGCGGCTTTTGCAGGTGTGTTGGCTGCGCCAGTGATCCAGATTTCTCCGCTGATGGGTTCCAACCTGATCATCACTGTGTTTGCGGTGGTCGTGATTGGTGGAATGGGCTCCATTTTGGGCTCGATTTTAACCGGCTTGAGCTTGGGCGTGATCGAAGGATTGACCCGGGTGTTTTATCCGGAACTGTCTGCAACTGTGGTGTTCATCATCATGGCCATCGTACTGATGATTCGTCCTGCCGGCTTGTTTGGACGAGAAAAATAAAGGATCGCGAAAGATGAAAGTGAGTTGGATTATTGCTGCGCTGGCCATAGCGGCTGCGCTTGCGGCACCTTTCGTGATGTACCCGGTGCTGCTGATGAAATTGCTGTGTTTTGCATTGTTTGCTTGTGCATTCAATCTGCTGATCGGCTACACAGGTTTATTGTCGTTTGGACACGCTGCATTTTTTGGTGGGGCAGGTTACATCGGCGGATATGTCATTCGCGACATGGGCATGCCGTTTGAGGTGGGTGTGATCGCAGGCACCGCATTTGGTGCCTTGATCGGCTTGATCATGGGGGCATTGGCGATTCGACGCCAGGGTATTTATTTCACCATGATTACCTTGGCCTTGGCACAAATGCTGTACTTCATTTTTTTGCAAGCGCCGTTCACCGGCGGGGAAGATGGCTTGCAGGGCATTCCGCGAACCCTGTTGTTTGGCATCATCGACCTCAACGATGACCTCACACTGTATTTCGTGATTTTGGCGATTTGTATCGGCGCTTACGCCTTGATTGTTCGCACGGTGCATTCACCCTTTGGCCAGGTGTTAAAGGCCATCAAAGAGAACGAACCGCGCGCCATTTCACTGGGTTACGATGTGGACCGCTACAAGCTGCTGGCTTTCGTTCTGAGTGCGGCAATTGCAGGCCTGGCTGGCTCAACCAAAGCCGCCGCCCTGGGCTTCGAAACCCTGACCGATGTGCACTGGACCATGTCGGGCTTGGTGGTGCTGATGACGCTGGTGGGTGGCATGGGCACTTTGGCCGGGCCGATCGTGGGTGCAATCGTGATCATCATGCTTGAAAACCGTATTGGCGAGTTTGGCATCTGGTTGGCCGTGACCACTGATGTGCCATGGTTCCGCTCGCTTGGTGAACAAGTCACCATTGTCACCGGCTTTATTTTCATTGTGGTCGTGTTGGCGTTTCGGCGCGGTATTGTGGGTGAAATTGAAGCATGGAATGCAAGGCGCAAATCCAGGCTTCAGGAGAACTAAGCGTTCAGCGACTCGTCAGAAGTACAAAGCCCGGCCTTGTTGGTCGGGCTTTTTTTTAATTTCAGATGCAATTTGAGCGGGGTTCTTCTAACATACAGCGTTTCGCGTGGCACGTTTGTGACCATACCCCCATTAAATGCGTTGACTGAATGAACCCATGAAGCTTTTTGCACCATTATATGAACGAGTGATGTTGTGGTCCCGCCACCGGCATGCACCCTGGTACCTGTCGGCACTTAGCTTCACAGAGTCTTCTTTTTTCCCCATTCCGCCTGATGTCATGTTGGCGCCCATGGCCATGTCTCAACCGGCTAAATGGGTGCGCCTGGCCATGTTGACCACTGTGTTCTCGGTGCTTGGCGGGCTTTTTGGCTACCTGATTGGCGCTTATGCTTTTGATCTGATCGAGGCTTTTCTTGCCAACAGTCATTATCAGAACAGTTACGACCAAGCGGTGCTTTGGTTTGCTGAGTGGGGTGTGCTGGCTATTTTCATCGCGGGTTTTTCACCGATCCCATACAAGGTATTCACCATCGCTGCAGGCGCTGTGCACATGGCTGTACTGCCGTTCATTCTGGCTTCAATTGTGGGGCGTGGTTTGCGCTTTTTTCTTGTGGCGGGTTTAATGGCGTGGGGTGGGCCTTCGATGGAGGGTTTATTGCACAAATATGTTGAACGTTTGGGCTGGGCAACCGTGGTGCTGGCTGTTATTGCGGTGATTGTGTTGCAGCAATAAGCATGAATCAGGACATTGCAAAATTTCCAGTCAAACCTCATCGCTTGCAAGGCGATGATTTCCAATGGATGCAACTTGCGTTGAATCAGGCTAACGAGGCTGCCCAGGCGGGTGAAGTGCCCATCGGTGCCGTATTGGTTCGCCAAGGCGAGCTGCTCGCGAAGGCCCACAACGCTCCTGTTTCAACACACAACCCCTGCGCCCACGCTGAAATGCGAGTGATTGAGCAAGCGTGTCAGCGGATACAAGATTACCGACTTGGGGTGCATTGCACCTTGTATGTCACCTTGCAACCCTGCATCATGTGTTTGGGGGCGATCCTGCATGCGAGAATCGGCCGGGTGGTGATTGGCTGCCCGCAATCACGATTCAATAACCTGACCGAATCTTTGGAGCTGTTTAATCGCAACGAGGCGTGGCACCCCTGTGAATTTGAAACGGGTTGCATGCAAGAGGAATGTCAGCAAGTATTAAGCAACTTCTTTCAACAGCGACGCCAAAGTAGAGTGCACGCAATCGAGCAATTGGAAAGCCTTTTACACCTGCCCAATGTCAACAAACAGACACAACTGCTACTCAATGCTTTGGGATATCAAAACAGTGCCGATATAGTCAAGAGGGGCCTTGATGAAGCAGCGCAAGACATGCAAAGGCTTGCGCTTGAACAGAAAGAATACGGCAACAGCCAACAGGCTGCTATTTTCGACAGCCTTCGAGATTTTTTTCAAGGTGAGCCTGCGAAGTCGTGGAAACAATATGTTTAACGGGAGCGTAGTTTGAACGAGGTGGTGTTTTTTTCACCCAGCGGTGCCCTTATCGATGAAACCTTGCTGGACAAGGCGACGTTACACCTGCGCGCACTCGGTTTTCAAACACGCGAAATGCCAGAGGCTCGGCTGCGAGAACAGCGATTCGCTGGAGACGAAAGTCGCCGTGTACACAGTATTCAGCACGCTTGCTCAATCACCGACCCTTCCGTGTTGATGGCCACCAGAGGAGGGTACGGTTTAAGCCGCTTGCTTGACGTGCTCGACTTCAACGCCCTTGCCCAAGCGCTTCAGTCCAATCGCCATGTGCTTTGCGGGCACAGTGACATCACAAGCCTGCAATTGGCCTTGTTGGCGTCTGGTGCACCACCACACACGCTGCTACATGGCCCAATGGCCTGTTTCGACTTTGGTTTGGAAGATCACCCAGATACGGTCACTGTTCAGCATTTCAAACGCGCGGTGCAATGGGGTGAAGTCAGCGTGCAGTGGCAAGCCGATGAGTTTGGTGTCGCCCACAAGCCCGTGTCCATTGAGGGGCCGGTGTGGGGCGGTAACTTGTCATTGGTGTGTAGTTTGTTAAACACACCATGGATGCCCAAAATAGAGCAGGGCATTCTGATACTCGAAGACGTCAATGAGCCTGTGTACAAAATTGAGCGCATGTTGTTGCAGTTGCTGCACGCGGGTGTTCTAGGTTCTCAGCAAGCGGTGGTGTTGGGCAACTTTGCCCAACCTCAACCCAATGCGCACGACAACGGCTACAACCTTGGCGCCGCTGCATTGTACTTGCAGTCCAAACTCGATATTCCGGTGATTATGGGCTTTCCATTTGGCCACTGTAGTCCCAAATGCCTGTGGTTCCAAGGCTTGACTGGCGAGCTGAGTTGCCTCACCGATGGCAGCTGCCACCTGATTCAAGTCGCACGCTAGCAAACTTCCAGCAGCACGTGCTGGTTGGGCATGTATAATGCCCCCTTTCCTTGAAAACCACTGAGTTATCCGACACTTATGCTCACCGCAGCCAATATCACCATGCAGTTTGGCGCCAAGCCGCTTTTTGAAAACATCAATGCCAAGTTTGACAATGGCAACCGTTACGGCCTGATTGGTGCCAACGGCTGTGGCAAGTCAACCTTCATGAAAATCTTGGGTGGCGATTTGGAGCCCAGCAGTGGCACCGTGGTGATTGACCCCAATGTGCGCTTGGGTAAATTGAGTCAGGATCAGTTTGCCTACGAAGAGTTCCGTGTGCTGGATGTCGTGATGATGGGCCACAAAGAAATGTGGGCAGCCATGACAGAGCGCGACGCTCTGTATGCCAATCCGGAATCCACCGATGAAGATTACATGCGCGCTGCAGAGCTGGAAGCGGTATACGCCGAGTTTGGTGGGTATGAAGCCGAATCCCGAGCCGGCGAACTGCTATTGGGTGCAGGCATTCCGACAGAAAGCCACAATGGCCCCATGAGCGAAATTGCCCCGGGCTGGAAATTGCGAGTGTTGTTGGCACAGGCTTTGTTTTCCAAACCCGATGTGTTGCTACTTGACGAGCCAACCAATAACCTGGACATCAACACCATCGCCTGGCTTGAAGGAGTGCTGAACCAGTACGAAAGTACGATGATCATCATCAGTCACGATCGTCACTTTTTGAACCAGGTGTGTACACACATGGCTGATCTGGATTACGGCACACTGCAAGTGGTGCCGGGCAATTACGATGATTACATGTTGGCGGCTGCCCAGGCCCGCGAGCGCGCGCAAGCGGCCAATTCCCGAGCCAAGGAACGTATTTCTGATCTTCAGGATTTTGTGCGACGGTTCGCTGCCAATAAGTCGAAAGCTCGCCAAGCCACGTCCCGGCAAAAACAGATTGAAAAAATCAAGCAAGACACAGTCGTGCTTAAACCTTCTTCCCGCCAGAACCCATTTATCCGGTTTGAGCAAAAGAAGAAAATGCACCGATTGGCTGTTGAGCTGGATTCAGTCAGCCTTTCTTATTCAGACACCCCTGTGATCAAAAATTTCTCTGTGATGGTCGAAGCTGGCGAGAAAGTGGGTATTGTGGGTGCGAACGGGGTGGGCAAAACCACTTTGCTTAAATTGCTTGCGAAGGCTTTGGAACCCACACACGGTGAGGTGAAATGGTCAGAAAATGCGGACCAGGGCTACATGGCGCAAGACGTCAGCGATGAATTCGACGTGCAGTTAAACCTGCGGGAATGGACAGAACGTTTTGCCCAAGAAGGCGACGATGACCAGGCCATTCGCGGTATTTTGGGACGCTTGCTGTTTTCCAACGATGAAATTGGCAAGCAGGTGAAAGTGTGTTCCGGTGGTGAGAAAAACCGTTTGGTGTTTGGTCGTTTGATGTTGGGTCGCCACAATGTGTTGCTCATGGATGAGCCAACCAACCACCTTGACATGGAATCGATTGAATCACTTCAATACGCCCTGGAAAAGTACGAGGGCACGGTGTTTGTGGTGTCGCATGACCGTCAGTTCGTGTCAGGCATTGCAACCCGAATTTTCGACATGCAGGAACAGCAAATCACTGACTATCGCGGTACCTACGAGGAATACCGCGACAGCCTTGGCTTGAATTGATTTCTATCGGTTCAATATTTTCACTCAGCAACGGGCTTCACTTTTTGGGAGGCCCGTTTTGCTTTTGCGCGAGCCTCTTCTACATTGTGTGCACGGGCCAATGCAACGCCCATGCGGCGTTTCGCAAATGATTCCGGTTTCCCAAACAAGCGTAGATCTGTACCAGGCTCGGAAAGGGCCTCAGCCACACCTTCAAAGGCAATGCCTTCCTGTTCAAGACCACCGTATATCACAGCGCTTGCGCCCGGGGTAATCAAGCTGGTGTCCACTGGCAAACCCAGAATGGCGCGTGCATGCAATTCAAACTCGTTTTGATATTGGGTAATCATGGTGACCATGCCGGTGTCGTGAGGGCGCGGGCTGACTTCGGAAAACCACACCTCGTCACCACTGACAAACATCTCCACACCAAACAAACCCACGCCACCCAGCGCAGTGGTGACCTTGTCAGCCATGTCTTTCGCCCTGGCCAATGCCAATGCACTCATGGCCTGCGGCTGCCAGCTTTCAACATAATCACCACTGACTTGCACATGGCCAACCGGTTCACAATAGCTGGTTTGAATTGCGCCTGTAGCCACGTTTCGGTTGCGCACCGTCAGCAGTGTGATTTCGTAGTCGAAGTTCACCACTGATTCCACAATGACTCGACCGCCTTTGACCCGGCCTGCTGACATGGCGTAATCCCAAGCGGCTTGAAGTGAATCAGCACCATCTACCTTGGACTGGCCTTTGCCCGAAGACGACATCACCGGCTTGATAATGCAAGGGTAACCCACCGCGCCTTGGCCCGCCAGGCCGCGCTCAACGGCTGTTTTTAATGTGTCGAAATCGTCGGCAAACGCATAGCGTGAGCAGGATAGACCCAACTCCTCGGCTGCAAGCCGCCGAATGCCTTCCCGGTTCATGGTGAGCCATGTTGCATTCGCTGTGGGCACAACCCTGACCTGGCCTTGCTCCTCCAGCTCTTTCAGGGCCGGCGTTGCAATGGCCTCGATTTCAGGCACCACAATGTGCGGTTTTTCTTGGTCAATCAGGTGCTTCAATGCGGCGGGGTTGGTCATGTCGATGACATGAAAACGGTGCGCCACCTGATGCCCTGGTGCGTTGGCGTACCGATCCACTGCGATAACCTCTACACCCAAGCGCTGAAAAGCGATGATCACTTCTTTGCCGAGTTCACCACTGCCCAGCAACATCACTTTGAGCGCGTTGGCCGCCAAAGGTGTGCCAATCTGTGTGGGAAATTGAATTGTTGTCATGCTACGTCCGTTCAATTGATTGATTCATGTTGTTCGCGCCCATGGTGAGCGTGGGAGGCCTCATCAAAAAAGACCACGAGTAACACCAATAGCACTGGCCCGATGATCAGGCCCACAATACCCATCGTGATGACACCACCGAAAACTCCAAACAACACCGCCAAAAAGGGCAAATGCGTTCCACCCTGAATCAACAATGGGCGCACCAGGTAATCGGCAATCATCACCACCAAAATGCCAACGGTCATCAACACCACAGCCTCGGCACCTTGACCGCTCAAAAACAGAATCATACCCAAGATGGCCAACAAGCCGGGCGCAGCCATTGGAATGAAGGCGATCAATGCAGTGATGGTGCCTAACAACACAGGCGCATACAAGCCGCAAAGTGCAAACAACACCGACAGCACCACCGCCTCGGCAAAACTCACAATCACCAAGCCGTTGACCGCAGCGCGCAGGGCAGGGGGCATGTGCGACACATAAGGCTTCCAGCGCTGACCCAACCAATCATTACCAATTCGATTCATGCGGATGCTGATGGAAGAACCGTCCCGATAAAAGAAGAACAGCACCCACAGCGCAAAGAACAACGTGGCCACGCGCCCAAGCAGCTCCAGCAAAATGGCAGACGCGGTGCCTTGAACATCCCCCAGTCTTTCGGTCAGGGTTTGTCTCAACAGGCTTGAAATCTGCTTTGGCACGCTAAGGTATTCTTTCCAACCCGCCACAAGCATGTCTCCAACCACCGGGATATTGGGTAACCAGGCGGGCACCTCAACCCCTGCATTGTCAGCTTGGCGAAGGAAGTTGGTGATGTCGATGACATCTTGCACCATGAATACAATCAAACCGATCATGGGGCCAACCAACAAAAATGCCACCACCAGTGTGGTGAGCAGAGCGGCGCCATTGGGGCGCCCGGGAAAGCGGCCACGGATTTTGCAATGCAAAGGCCAAAATGCCGTGGCAATGATGCCTGCCCACAAAATGGCGAGTAAAAAGGGCGACAGCACCACAGCCGCCCCAAGTAAAATCAGAATGGTGAACAGCGTGCTGATCAAGGACTTGGGTTGTTTTAAGTGTTCTGCCATGTCAGCCGGAAATGTTTAAACCGCGTTAGGTTATAAAGTTAAATCATGTGAAATACATTGTACCCATGCCAGCCTCACAAACCCACTCAACGCTTGCCCGTTGGGCGTTTGGCTGCCGCGGTGTCCTATAAAAACGACCTATTGGAGGCATCAATGCCCAAGCTGCTCAACAGCAACATCAAAAACATCGCTTTACTTGCCGTGTTTGCTTCAGTGTTGCCCAATATTGCACACGCTGATTTGTGCGAAAAAACACCGGCCGTTAACTTAAACGCGATCAGCACCCAACAAGTGGACAACGACATGGTCCGTTTGAATTGGCAAATGCAAATTCAAACAGGCTCTGCCAATGAAGCCATGACAGCGGTCAATACCGTATTGGACAAAGCAATTGCCGAGCTTTCGAAAAACAAAGACATCAGCAAAATGCGCAACAACATTCAAACCTACCCGCAATATGGTCGCGATCGAATGATTCAAACCTGGCAGGGCGTGGGCACGTTGACTTTTGAAATGCCCGTTCAAGCTCTGAAAAACAAGAAAACACTGCAAATTGAAGAGGGATTGACCTTGAGCAATCTCGAGTATTTTCCGAGTGATCAAAGCGTAGAAAAGGTGCGCGCAGCTTTGCTTGAGCAAGCGATGCAGGAATTCCAGGCAAAAGCGGCCGTTGTGACCAAAGGCTTCGGAAAGACTGGCTATAGCATTGGTGAGGTGAGCGTGAATGACGAAGGAAGGATAGGTCAGCCCGGCCCGCGTGTGTTTGCCATGGCCTCAGCCGATGTCATGAGCAAGGGCATGGAGATCGCCACAGCCTCAGGCAGCAGCGATATTTCAGTGTCAGTCAATGGGCGCGTTTGCTTGAAGCCTTGAAATCGTACACTCGAGCCTTGTCGACCTGAAAATCGCGGGGCTCGGTTTGCACAGGTGTGTGGGGCGCTGCAGGCTGTTTGGTCGAATCAATCAATCGCAAACCATTGCTGGGCAGTGGCTCAGGGGCCAATTGGGCCTCAAGGTGCTGAACCTCTTCTCGCAATTTACCAAACGATTCCCACATCAACTTAGACGACTCAATGGCCGACTGCAAAGGGCTTTTGGAACGCTGTCGAATCATCTTGATGCGAAAAAGCGTTTGCTCCAGTGACTTGCGGCTTTCGGGGTTGGCGTTGTCGATGAAGTTCTGCAGTACTGCCTCGCGCCGGGCATCAAAAGCCTCCGGATCAGCCTGATACAGGTCGGCCCATTCCTTGAAGTCAAAGTTAGTCATCACGGCTCCTTGCTTTGTTCAATCAATTTCTGTTTGGCACCCTCGACATCGTCACTTCCCATTAAAAACGCATGTACAGACTTTTGCAACGTTCTTAATCGTTTTGTTTTTAGGTTAAGCTCTCGTTTCAGTGCCTCATTCTCTTCCATGAGTCTGTCAACCAAGGCCAAAGTTTCAAACTTCTTCCCCATGGTCTCAATCTGTGTACACTCGGCGTCTGGATGGTGGGTCATGATGTGGTTTTATGTTGTGATTAATCTTTGTACTCTCGAACACGGGAATTGGTTTTAGTAATACCCTTCAGTAACAAGCAACTTCACTTCAGCGACAACAATGGTTTTCCTTAAAAAAATACAAGTTACTTACATTGATTTCACATCCGCAGCCTTGGTGTTGTTGGCCCTTTTTCCAGTGCTTGCCCATGCGCAGGACACGCGCTGCTTAACCAGCTATGGCAAAGACCCAGTGCCCGTGACCATTGAAACCTGTCGAATCGAGTTGACAGGCCCGATCACCACCAACGCGAGAGTAGAAATTCTCGAGACCTTGGGTAAAACGTATCTGGCTCAAAATGAAATTGACCTGGCAATCAACACCTGGATTGAAGCCAGCCAATACACCAGGCCCAACCGCGAAGACCCGGAATCGTCAGAAACCTGGACTCGACTACAGCTATTGATCGGCCAAACCTACTCCCAAGCGGGGCAACCCGACAAGGCTGAAGCGCAATTCAAGCAGACCCTTCAAACCATGGAAGACACCATCGGCCGCTATGCGCTGCCAGCGGGGATGGTTCAAGACGCATTCGGATCTTATTACGCCCTGCAAAACAAGCCCGAAGAGGCAGAAGCCGCCTTTCGCCGCGCTCGAATCGTGTATGAAATTCGCTTGGGTCGCACCCATCCCAGAACATTGGAAACACGCATGAACTACGCGGTAGGACTTCTGGACATGGGAAAAGAAACCCAGGCAAAAGCTGAGTTCGAAACACTGGCCAACATCATCAACTCAGTGCCAGAGAACAGCGATTTACCAATTCGCGCAGAAATACTGACTTTTCTGGGCACATTGCAAATGCGAAACGACAATTTGTCCGACGCGATCAACAATTATCAAACTGCGTATGAAGTGCGCCAAAAAGCGTTTGGCAACAACGACATCCGAACAAGCCAGTCCCTTAACAATCTGGGCGTGGTGTTGTATCGCGCAGGCGACTTAAAGCGGGCTGAAATTGCGTTGAGCAGGGCGTATGTCATCCGAAACGACACCCTTGGCAACGAAGACCCGCTTACCTTGAGCACTCAAAAAAACCTGCAGGCCGTGATTGCTGCACAAAACGCCGCAAAGGGCACACCTCAAGCCAATTGAGTATCAGCACTTAGTTTTTAATACTCGCTGCATCTTTGCGTACAAGCCTGTAGTACTTGTACTCATACACCACGACCAAGGTCAAAGCTGAAACAATGCAACCCAGCGCCGCGAGAATGCTTGGGCTTGCAATCTGGTAATTGAGATAGTCAACAAACGCGTTAATCGACATCGCAGAAGCGATAATCAGCATGGTGAGAACACCTGGGTAAGAACGCAAGTTTTTCATGGGACACCTCTTTCAAAGAACTACTTTGGGCAACGCTCGCTGTTTAATGAACTGCGAGTCATTAAGATAAATGTACCATTGACCAATGTAATCAATTAGGAGATTTGCTCTAACGTGGTGGCTTTGATACGCACACCAATCCCATGCCGATTTGTCATCAAAATGACCAGAAGAGGGGCTAACTTTGCCCGCGCTTGAATGCCTGTTTCCTCATTTTCAAGGAGAACAACAAACAGGCCATCAGCAACAAGGCAAACCACTGGACAGAGCCGCCTCCACCACCAGCTGATGCTGCACCAATGCCCGAGCCGGATTCTCCCGCACCACCACCCACAGTGCCTGCAGGCGCTCCCGACCCATCCGGACTAAAATTGAGGACAGGGGACAACAAACCAGCAAGCAACGTGGGCGATGTCGCGCCAGAATCAGCGACAGAGACAGACACAACCGATGAGCGACCTCCTGCCACTGTGGAGCGCAAACCAAACCCCTGAACACCCTGTGGCACAGAAACATCGACCAGCAGGCCATTCACGGACAAACCAACGTCGGCAGCCTGTGGGTTTGATTTCACCACGTTGATAATATCGAACGATACATTGCCGACTTCCTGGCCCTGTGCATTCGTAGACCCAACCGAGGAAAATTCACGACTTGTTCCGGGCGGAATCACATTGCCAGCGTTTGAAAAGAGATTGGTCAAACCACCAACAGCCGCAGTTTGAACCAACTGAAAAATATCAAGCATGCCCGCCCCACACAGGGCAGCGGTGCAATTGCATTCGGTATTAACAAGGTCTGCCCGGCAGATCGGTCTTGAACCCAGGTTTAAAAAGGGACGTGATGTGGACCGCAACAACGACTCGACTTGCGCCACAGTGGCAGAGGGTTGCAAGGACAAATACAAAGACGCCGCAGCGGCCACCATGGGAGCCGAAAAACTAGTGCCGGTCTTAGTGTTGTAAGTATTGCTGAGGGGGCCGCGTACACCGGAATTGGATGCACTCCAGATGGGAAAAGCACCATCCCCACCTGGGGCCATCAACTGCACGGAAGGGCCAAAATTACTGTAGGAGGCTTTTAACCCTTCTTGATCGATTGCAGCAACACCAAACGCACCCGGGCAATTGGCAGGTGAATCCACAGTAGAACCACGGTTTCCTGTGGCTACAACCACCAAGGCACCCGCGTTGCGAGCCGCTTGAATGGCTGCGCCTTCAATCGAGGGGACACAAGCGCCTTGAGCACCCAAACTCAGGTTAATTACACGGGCTGGAAACGGGTTGGCAGGCGCACCAGCGACGGGTAACCCGGCTGCCCAACGAATTGCGTCAGCCAGATCAGTCGAAAAACCACCACAGCGCCCCAGCACCCGAACAGGCAAAATAGACGCATTCCAGTTGAGAGAGAAAATACCCTCGGCCGGAATCGGATTGCCTGCAATTAAACCGGATACAAACGTGCCATGCCAACTCGAATTGGACAAACCGCCACAGCCACTGTCGGCTTGAATGTCTAGAAGAGAAACCCCATCGCCTGGATCAGTCGGGTCTGCATCACGATCGGTGCCACCGGAAGACTGGCCATCCGCCCCAATCAAAGGGTCGGCAACGAAATCATAGCCGGGCAATAAATGACCTTGAAGCATTGGATGGCTGGGCAATACGCCAGTGTCCAATACCGCCACCACCGTGGGCGAAGTGCCATGAAAACGCGCCCACATGCTTGCAGTGTTAACGCCGGCTGGTTGCGTAGCGGGATCACGGTGAAACCAGGAACGGCTGGCTCGAAAGGGGTCCAATGCGTTAATCAAACCAATCAGGGGTGATTGGGCGTTCAAATTGATTCTTCGATCAACAGCCACGGACTCAACCAAGGGGTCTGATTCAAGTCTGTCGATCATCGGGCGAACATCGTCGGAGGCGGGCAGGGCCACAATGGCTCCTCGCTCGCCAAAGGGTCGTATCATGGTCATTGCGTGACCATGCACCTCGTTGAGTTCTCCAAGCTTGTTTTGTAACGTTTGCACCCGGGCAGACGCACTTTCGGACGCAAGGAGCCTGCCTTCCTTGAATGTGATCACCAGCCTATCAGCTTGTATGCGCTCTGCCGCCTGGCCACTCAACGCGAACATCGAGAAACACAGGGCTACAGCCAGATGAAAAACACGAAAACAATAAGGCATGGGATTTCCAGAAAAACACAAAGACTCAACCAAATAATACCCAAATGCGGGCCTGACAGATTCAACATGTCCAGCGGTTGAGTGGAAGAGCCTTGCCTCAAGGTTCGCTTCGTCTGTTTGATTAAAGTTGTAAAGAGATGACTAGATGCAAGTGATTGATAATAAAAAGATCACTTGGATATTCATGATAAGTAAGCTATCTTTTTCTGAGAGTACATTTGTAAAGTAGACGAGTTGTAGATTAAAAGTGTAAAGTAAATAAACACTGTCCTGCCAAAGGGGTTGTTATGGCTTCGGAGTCAATGCGACATATCAAAGGTTTAAGTGACACCATCTGGGCTGACTACACCAATTGGCCAGGTTTTGACGAGGCCTCACTAGAGGCAGATACGTTAAATAAATTTCTCAATAGAAAAGAAGCAATCAAGGCCTATCTGAGCGGTATCGAAGTCGCTGCGATTCGAAAAGAATACGGTATCTCAGAATCACAGATATATCGATTAATCACCGAAAGGTGCATTCGCGATCATCCTGACGGCCAAATTTACGGCTGGCGAGCACTAATTCCAGGAGCCCGAATAGTCCAATTTAAAAGGCGTGCACCAATCGTTATTAATCAGTGGGGGCACGGTGCAGTAGGCGTTTTTCAAACGCTACTAGACACCTATCCGGATGTCAGGGAGGCTCTACACAAAAAAATTCTTAAAATCCCCAATACCCGAAAAAAACTTGGGATTTTATCGACCTCAAAACGATCGATTTGGCTCTCGTTTCTCCAAAGCCTTAGAGAGAAGGGTCTTGAAATCAGGGGGGAGTGGCCATTTTCTACCAAAACAAACGGGTATTACTCCGTCATTAGATACATTGATAGGGTGCTTAAAGAAAATCCAAGTAAAGCGATCTTGATCCACGGTGGAAATGAACTTCAGAGAAAAATGCAGGCGGGAGATGGTGTTGATCGACCAGTTCACCGCCCGTTTCAACGTGTAGAAATGGACGCCCACAAAATTGATGGGCGCTTCACAGTTGCGATTCCTTTACTTGAGGGTGGCTACCAGAACGTCCTGATCCACAGGATATGGGTGATCGTGATCATTGAGGTGGTGACTCGATTGGTGCTTGGATATCACATGAGTCTTCGAAAGGAGATTTCTAAAGAAGATGTGCTTCGGGTAATCAAGAAGTCCCTTTCGCCCTGGGCGAAGAAAAAACTACACCACACCGACAAGGACTTTTATATCGATGGTGCCGGGTTTCCCAGTGTTTTAGGTAAGCAGTTTGTGGGCATATGCTGGGACGAAACCTCAATTGATGGTGCACTTGCCGAAAAGGCAAAGGTAGTTGCAGAAGTACTAAAAAATTCGGTTGGGTCGATTCTTCTTACTCCGAAGAATTCGTACGCGATAAGACGAACAAAAGACGACCGACCATTTATTGAAAGCTTTTTTAACAAACTCGGAATATTCGGATTTCAGAAAATTTCCAACACAACAGGAAATTACCCTGGTGCAACGAAGGGCAGAGACCCCATCGGAGTGGCAGTAGCCTCAGAGTTCCAATACGAGTATGCAGAAGAACTCCTCGACATCATCATTGCTAATTACAACGCGAGAATCCACTCAAGACTTAGTGGTCGATCACCACTTCAGTACCTGCAATATCTGGTGCTTAGCAAGACATTCCAGCCCAGAGTGATTGATCCACAACACCTTGACACTTTTTTCAGTTACAGAAAGCTGTGCATGGTTAAAGGTGGTCTGGACGCCGGAAAGAGGCCATACGTCAATTTCGAGAATGGTATTTACACCAGTCCAATATTGGGTCAAAGACTAGATTTGGCTGGGAAAAAAATCTGGATCACAGCCGATTCTGATTCAGACTCCAGGGTCATCAAGGCATCTTCACTGACTGGTGAACATATCGACAATTTACGCGTATCACCTCCATGGAATCGCGTTCCTCACAACTTTGAGACCCGAAGACTAATCTGCGGATTAATTCGTCAAGGCAAATTCTCTCTGCAGAATCAACAAGATGCGGTGGAATCCTACATTGCCGAGGTGGAAGCATCAGGAGGTAAGTTTCCTCCTCATCCAGCCTATCTAACAGCTCGAAATTTTCTGGTTCAATCCAACGACACTATCCATCAGGTCCCTGACAACGAAACCATACAGTCTGATATGGCTTCAAATGAAACCAATAAAAGCATGGAAAGCCGGATTACCGACAACACTGAAGATAAAGCCAAGTCACGCTCTACAACCAAAAACAATACTGCTAGCAGGAATAAGCAGAATATCGCACCCCACACCTCCGACGCTACAGCGCATACCCAAAATTCCGCATCACTTCCACCACGACGAAAAGCTGAAAATAAATAGAGACGACGATGACTGAGATTTCACGTGATCATCCGGTTTGCACACAAGAATATGCGATTTATACCCCTCCTATTCATGAAATGTGCGAAACAATCACCAGATGGATTGAGCAACGTCAGACTGGTGGCTACATCTATGGACCTTCTCGATTCGGAAAATCGAAAGGCATAAAATCCTTCTTGGCTAAGATACTCAATGAAAAGTTCGATACTGAATTCCCTTTGATGATTTGGTCACATCCAACCAATAGCAAATCCGAGAGAGAATTTTGGAATCTTCTTCTAATGGCCTCAAGATTTGAGTTCAAAAATCCAATCAAACCAAAAGCAAAAATGGAGGCAAAATTTCTATTCAAACAACATCTTATTACACTAGCCAACAGAGTCAAATACAACTACATCGTAATACTGATTGATGAGGCTCAATTGGTTTTACTAAATGAATGGCATTGGCTATTGAGCTTACAAAATGAGCTCGATCTAGAAGGGTATAGGTTAAGTATTATTTCAGTAGGCTCACATCAAATTTCATTCCAACCCAATTTTTTTGCAAGAACGGGTGATGCACATATCGTAACAAGATTTCTAATGCACCATGCTCGATTTCACGGAATTAGATCATTAAATGAACTGGAATACATTCTAGAAGGATACGATGAGGATTCCGAGTGGCCAGAAAATAGCGGTGTAAGTTATACAAAGTATTTTTTATCAGACGCTTTTGATGATGGCTTTCGTTTAACAAGCTTGGCATTCTTAATTTGGAATGAACTGATTGAAAAGTACAATTTAGCATTCAAATCGTTTAAACCAAAATCGGATCAGATTGAAATTCCCATGAATCAAATCGCAAATTTAATTGAGAGAATATTAAAAGATATGGGCAATAAGTCATTTGATCATCTGGAGTCGAACCTGAATTCACAATATATTTCAAATATACTTGTTCAACAAAACCTTACGTCACAGATATGGACAACTTCCACAGATTGATTGAGATAAATTCTCATAAAGAACAACAATATAAATATCAACTCTTCAACTGGAGATCAGAGCTGTACGATGCTAATGACAATACATATTTTTTGCTAGCGAAATTTGCATTGCTCAATAAGTTAAAAATTGAACAAGTCAATGAATTTTTTAATCAATACTTTTCCATTGATATTTTTAACCTAAATTTATCTGAGCATCGTTCTTTAAAGTATCTTTTCTCAATCTTTAGTAACCAGGCTTACATACAAAATAATTTAATTACAAAAAGTTCTGGCGATTTAAATATTCTTGGAATTCCTTTAATACAAGACTACTACGTGAATACACGTCATCAAGAAAAAATTATTCGTTATTGTCCAGAATGCATTAAAAGTTACAAACTGCCAGAACATGCGTCATTGAAGTACTTAGATCGATGCCTATTTCACAACGTAAAGTTTGAAATTTTCTCTTGTAATCATCGAGTCATTCGGTTAAAAGAAAGAAGTGTCAAATGCCACATAAACTTTATTCGCATTTTTTGCCCAGATTTCCCTACACCACAAACGAAAAAGCATAATGTACCAAGTCAGTTCTCCACTGTCCTTAACGACCTAGACAAATGGAATTTTTCTTTGAAAGAAATTTGCGATAAAAAATTAGGCAAACATCTTCATACATTCAAAA
>CAXRAE010000010.1:0-345900 GCA_964229025.1 Limnobacter sp.
GTGGCTTGCGTTACAATATCGGGTTACGCACATTGAATTTGTTAGAGAAACATGGAAGCCGAACGCCTGAATGCCATCATCAACGCCCTGACTGACCTAGCCGACCGCGCAGGCCAGTTGCGGAGGTATCTTTGACGTCGATCGCAAGGCCGAGCGACTCACAGTGGTTGATGCGGAAATGGAAGACCCCAATGTTTGGAACGATCCCAAACATGCGCAAGAACTGGGCAAAGAAAAGAAGATGCTTGATGGCATCGTAGTGACCATGAACACGGTGCAGGCCAACATCAAAGATGCGCAAGAGCTCATTGAAATGGCAGAAGCTGAAGACGATTACGACACCATTGAAGCCATTGAAGCGGATGTTGCTGAATACGAAAAAGTGATTGGCGACATGGAATTTCGCCGAATGTTCAGCAACCCGGCCGACCCTGCCAACTGCTTCATCGACATCGTGGCCGGTGCGGGTGGCACTGAGGCTCAAGATTGGGCCAGTATTTTGCTGCGGCAGTACCTTCGGTATTGCGAGCGCAAAGGATTCAAAGCCGTCATTATGGAACAATCCGATGGTGAAGTGGCTGGCATTAAATCGGCCACCATCAAGGTGGAAGGCGAATACGCGTTTGGTTACCTGCGCACGGAAACGGGTGTGCACCGCCTGGTTCGCAAGTCACCGTTCGATTCTTCGGGCGGGCGGCACACTTCGTTTGCCTCATTGTTCGTTTACCCGGAAGTCGATGATTCTTTCGAAATCGAGATCAACCCGGCCGATGTTCGCACCGACACCTACCGTGCCAGCGGCGCGGGTGGTCAGCACATCAACAAGACCGACTCTGCCGTGCGTTTGACCCACATTCCCACCGGGATCGTGGTGCAGTGTCAGAACGACCGCTCACAGCACCGCAACCGCGATGAAGCCTGGGGCATGTTGAAAGCCAAGTTGTACGAATTCGAAATGCGCAAGCGCATGGCCGAACAACAGGCCTTGGAAGACACCAAAACCGATGTGGGCTGGGGGCATCAAATTCGCAGTTATGTGTTGGACAACAGCCGCATCAAGGATTTACGCACCAGCGTGGAAATTTCAAACACCCAGCGCGTGCTGGATGGCGACCTCGACCCCTTTATTGAAGCCAGCTTGAAGCAGGGCATTTGATCATGAACAACAAAACAGAACAGGCTGGCGAACAGGAATTGCCAGTCGATGAAAACCAAATCATCGCCGAACGCCGTGGCAAACTGGCCAAACTACGTGAGAAAGGCCAGCCTTTTCCCAACAATTTCAAACCTGAGCACCGTGCTGCCGACCTGCACGCCAAGTATGGTTTGCTAGACAAGGAAACGCTGGATCCTCAAGGCGTCGAGGTGTCGGTTTCCGGACGAATGATGTTAAAGCGGGTGATGGGAAAGGCCAGTTTTGCAACTGTGCAAGACGCAACCGGGCGCATTCAGTTCTACATCAACAACGATGGTGTGGGCGAGGGTGTGCATGGCGAATTCAAACATTGGGATTTGGGCGACATCATTGCTGCCAAAGGCAAACTGTTCAAAACCAACAAAGGCGAATTGAGTGTGCATTGCACTGAAATTCACTTGTTGGCAAAAAGCCTGCGCCCGCTGCCAGACAAATTTCACGGCCTGGCTGATCAGGAAATGAAGTATCGCCAGCGCTATGTCGATTTGATCGTCACCGAAGAAACACGCAACACCTTCGTGGCGCGTTCCCGTGCGATGTCGTCGATCCGCAGCTTCATGATCGACCATGGCTTCCTGGAAGTTGAAACGCCCATGTTACACCCCATCCCTGGCGGTGCTTCGGCCAAGCCGTTTACAACCCACCACAATGCGTTGGACATGGAAATGTACCTGCGCATTGCGCCCGAGCTGTACTTGAAGCGCCTGATCGTGGGTGGCTTCGAGCGTGTGTTCGAGGTTAACCGCAATTTCCGAAATGAAGGGGTCAGCCCGCGGCACAACCCGGAATTCACCATGATGGAATTCTATGCAGCTTACTGGAATTATCAGGATTTGATGGATTTCACCGAACAGGTGATTCAGCATGCAGCCAGCACAGCCACAGGCAGCGCAAAATTGACTTATCAAGGCCGTGAGTTGGACCTGTCCAAGCCTTTTGCGCGTTTGACCATTGTCGAGGCCATTCAAAAGTATTTCCCGGAGTACACCACCGCTGACTTGGGCAATATCGATTACCTGAAAAACGCACTGGCCAAAAAAGGTGTACACGTGGACCGTGAACCCGCCTTGAAAAACGCCGGTGTGGGTGCAGTGCAATTGGCTTTGTTCGAAGAAACCTCGGAAAGCCTGTTGTGGGAACCCACCTTCATTGTGGATTACCCAGTTGAAGTGTCGCCTTTGGCACGCGCATCGGATGCGAACTCACAAATCACCGAACGCTTTGAGTTGTTCATCACTGGGCGTGAAATTGCCAATGGTTTTTCTGAGTTGAACGACCCGGAAGACCAAGCCGACCGCTTCAAAAAGCAGGTGGAGGCCAAAGAGGCGGGTGACGATGAAGCCATGTTCTTTGATGCCGATTTCATTCGTGCGCTGGAATATGGTATGCCTCCAACAGGTGGATGTGGCATTGGCATCGATCGCTTGATGATGCTGATCACGGATAGCCCCAACATTCGCGATGTGATCTTGTTCCCGCATCTGCGGCGGGAAGATTAGAAGACATTAACGGCCTTCACTCTACGCATCAAGAAACCCAAGTAAAGCTGATTATTTTCTTTACTTGGGTTTCTTGTTCTTGAGTCTGTTTTTTGTGAAGTGATTCAGAACGATGTATTAATTTGACCGACGATAAGCGATTGACTAGCCTTCATTTTTTATTATCGAATAGTCAATGATGGCAAATAGTGAACATACCCTTTTCTGTTCTCCTACAGGTTCAAATCGTGTGAGAGGTAATGACTCTTTCGGTCAAGGTCGGTTTGGCGCCTCTCGCTTTTTGGAAACGGAGGAATCATGCAAAGCATGATTTTCGTAGTTGTCCTTTTGCTTTCTTTTGGTATGTATGGCTGTAACGGTTCTTCGCACAAACCAAAAGTTAAGCTAGACCTCGTTTCTAAAAATAATTGTGAGCTTGTGTTTATTTCTAGCGGGATTTCCCTGACTGAAAACTTCTGTGGTTCTACTGAGAAACCTATTCTGATCAAGTCACCAACTCAACAGTTATCGCTTGATTGGATTGATCAAGAAACCAGCCGCTTCTTGTTTCAGGAAGGCTGCGCTTCTCCTGGTGCCTGTTTCTATGAAATCAGTATCAACGATTCAAATGTGGACGGGCGATTTACCTATCAGGTGAATTTGACCGAAGGTGAACACAAGTTTGAAGTGGATTCAGCTGGAAATGTCAAGGTGTTGTCAAAGTCATCCCGAGACCTTCCTTCTTAAAACACCGTCACCGCAACCTTCAATTCGTGTTCGCCACCGCCATGAACAACGCCGCGCATGGGCGGTACGTCGGCGTAATCCCGGCCAATGGCAACGGTCACATACCGAGTGTCGGGCAGTTGGTTGTTGGTGGGGTCGAAATCAACCCAACCCACAGTGTCGCCACACCACAAGGAAACCCAGGCGTGGCTGGCATCGGCACCCAGCAATTTGGGTTGGCCGGGGGGTGGTTCAGTCAGCATGTAACCACTGACATACCGTGCTGACAAACCCAGCGAACGCAACACGCCAAGCATCACATGGGCAAAATCCTGACACACGCCTTGTCGCTTTTCCATCACCTCTTCAACAGTGGTTTGAATGGTGGTCGAGCCACTTTTGTAAGTGAATTCGCGGAAAATTCGTTGCATCAATGCGTAGGCGGAGGCCACAACAGGGCGGCCGGGCCAAAAGTCAAGCCGACCGTAGTCCCGAAGAGAATCAAGCAACGGAACGTGTTTGGACTCATACCGAAACTGGTGGTGGTCACCAATGAATTGCCCGGCCTGATAGCGCAGTGACTCAGCAAGGTCCATCCAGTTTGGCGCATTCAACGTGTCGATTTCCCCTTCGTGCAAATACGAGCTCACTTCGATTTCGGACTCACTCAACACTTCGAGGTTGTCGTGTGGGTAATTCATTTCAAAGTGATGAACCACATTGCCAAACGCATCGGTGTTGCTTTGCACAGTTGAAGGGTTGGGGCGAATTTTCAATGAATACGACAGCAGCTTTTGCCCTTTGCGAAGCGGGCCCGCTTGCATTGCAGGGCCTTCCTGAGGCTGCAAGATACAAATTTGTTGTGCACATTCAGCGGGCTGCTTGTAATCGTAATCGGTGACATGGGTCACTTTGCGAATTTCAACGATTGGCATGTTCAATTACCTTCCCTGTATCACTTGATCTGGCAACTCAGCCAAACGGAAATACTGCGCCCCAACCAGATCTGACATGTTCAAAGCAGTGTCCAGCAGTTGTTGCAGCCATGCGCGTAAAACCCGACCGGTTTCCGCAGGAAAGGGTGGTTGTAATCCTTCCAGGCTAAGCGCTTTGGGCATCATCCCGTTTTTGAAAGCGGAATCGAACAGTTGACGCAAAGGCGTGACATCGCCAGGCAGGCGGTCGATCACAATGTCGATTTTGTACAAAATGCGCCGAATCGCGTAGGGGGCGTCTTCATCAAAAATCAGCAGGTCAAGCGTGGGTAGCCACTCAAATCGGTGTTGGTAGCGCGACCGATACGTAATCGTGCTGTCGGCCAATGCAATGGCCAAGGCCAGGCCGTGTTCAGCCGCGCGCCCGGGCATGCTGGTCAAGGAAAGCAGGCATTCACAGGCACCGCAAAGCCGTTCAAGCTGGCGGCCCAGTTGCAGGAAACGCCAACCGTTGTCGCGGGTCATGTGGTCGCTTTGTTCGCCATGCATGGCGAGCAGGTAAAGCTCAACCTGTTCCAGAGAAGCGGTCGGTATCACGCGCTGGAAGCGACTTGAATCGGGTTCGACAAGAACCTTGGCGCAATCATTCAGCAGGCGCCAGTGGTTGCTGCTCAGGCGTTCCCGCAATTGGCCCGCCACCAGGGCCAAACCGTTGAGTTGAGCTGCCAGCCCTTGTGCGGGTGGTGCGCCCACGGTGTTTTTGTACCAAAGCCTGTCGAGAATGTCTTGTTCAAGTTCGTCTTGCGACAAAGGCTCGGCCGGGTCGTACTCAGCGCTTAAACCCTGTTTGCCGCACAACTCGTTGAGCAACCCCAGGGTGGTGGGGTCGATGTAATCTTCATCGCCCAGCAGTTGCTGGGCCCGCACCAACAGGCGCAGAGAAAAGCTGGCGCGCTCGGTGTAGCGGCCAAGCCAAAACAGGTGCTCGGCTGCACGGCTGGACACAGGTCGACGAAGCGCTTGCAAATCCTTGGCTTGCAGTTTTTCCTTCAGGTTGCTGGTGCGCTCCACGGGCGTGCCACTTCGCACCCAGGTGTCCAGGCTGGTGCCGCCTTTTTGCATGCTCACAATCCCGTGCTGGTCGCCAGCGACGCGGGTCAAGCCACCGGGCATCACGGTGTAATTGCCCATGCCATCAGTCACAGCAAACAGGCGCAGCATCATGGCCCGTTCTTCGATTCCGCGGGGGCCAACCCAGATTGGTACACGCGAAAGAGGGATCAGTTCCTGAAGGGTGTACTGGGAAGGGCGTTGGCTGATCTTGCTCAGCCAGGCCCGCTTTTCAACCTCATCCAGCTCGGACCCCATGATGGAATCCATGGTTCGCCCTTTGCGGTTGGGTGATGTTGATTTGATCACCAGGTTCCCGAGGCGTTCGCTGGCCTGGGCCCAGGCAGGGGATTCGCCGCACCACCAGCTCGGTACGCTGGGCAGGAGAAGCTCTTCCTGCAAAAAGTGTTGCCCAAGCCCCGGCATGAAGCCGTGAATAGCCGGGCTTTCAAGCCAGCCTGAACCCGGCATGTTGGCCATCACGACGCCTTGGCTGCGAACGGCCT
This sequence comes from Limnobacter sp., assembly GCA_964229025.1. Taxonomy (GTDB): domain Bacteria; phylum Pseudomonadota; class Gammaproteobacteria; order Burkholderiales; family Burkholderiaceae_B; genus Limnobacter. The sequence goes on from CAXRAE010000010.1 coordinate 5,951, forward strand.
GCATCAAGCCCGGCACACCAAGGGCAGAGTCTTCACGCAATTCAAGGGGGTCAAGCCACTGGTCATCGGTTCGGCGGATCAATCCGTCGATGGGCTCAAGCCCATTGACTGTTTTCAAAAATACCTTGTTGCCTCGAACGGTCAAATCGCTGCCTTCCACCAGCGAAATACCCAGATAACGGGCCAAATAGGTGTGTTCAAAATAGGTTTCATTGAACGGACCGGGCGTGAGCAAGGCGATTCGTGCACTGTCACCCTTTGGGGACAACTTGCGGATCGAGTCGATGTAATCCCGATAAAAAGTGGCCAGGTGCTCAATGTGCATTTCCCGAAAGCCACGAGTAAAGCTTCTTGAAATGCTCAGTCTGTTTTCCAGTGCGTAGCCCAAGCCTGAAGGGGCTTGCATACGGTGATTCACCACCCACCATTTGCCATCCGGGCTTCGGCCCAGATCAAATGCCACCATGTGCAACCACACATTGTTCTTTGGCTTCACGCCGTGCATTTGAGGCAAGTAGCCAGAATGGCCAAACACAAGGTCGGCGGGAAGCAAGCCCTTGCCCAGTTGTTCGCGGTCGCCATAGATGTCTGCCATCATGCTGTTGAGCAAGCGGGCACGTTGCGCTACACCATGCTGTAACACTGCCCAATCGGGCTGGTCGATGATGAATGGCAGTAAATCCAGAGACCATGGGCGTGACGTGCCCTGCGCGTGATCGGCGTACACATTGTAGGTGATGCCGTTGTCCCGAATCTGCTTGGCCAGGGCAGCGTGCTTGCTTTCAAGGTACTCACTAAGCCCCGACATGGGCAGCCTGTTGACGAACTCCGCCCAGGCCGGGCGCAGCACGCCTTCATTGGCCAGCTCACTGTAGTAGTCGCTGGTGCCTTGGAGGATGCTCTGTTGCCAGGGCACCTCGATGTTGGCAAGTGTGGTCGGGTTCGCGCTCAAAACAATGGGCTACACGTTACTAAGTCTACCATTGTAAATGCCTAACACCACCTTAGGTCGAGTGTGATTGGGAACTCGGGCCTTACTGCCGCAGTTTTTACCTGAACGCTGCCTTGACTGTGCCCCATTCGGAAGAATCGGCCGAGGCGTCGGCTTTCGGCTTCGAACGCATTGACCGGGAAAATATCGTAATTCCGGCCACCCGGGTGGGCCACATGGTACTGGCAACCGCCCATGCTCCGCCCGTTCCAGGTGTCGATCAAATCGAACACCAAAGGGGTGTGCACGCCGATGGTGGGGTGCAGGGCGTTGGGGGGCTGCCAGGCTCGGTAGCGCACGCCTGCCACATATTCGCCCGCCACGCCTGTGGAGGTCAAAGGCACACGGATTCCATTGCAGGTGAGGACATGGCGCTCATCAACGTAGTTTTTAACCTTGATTTCAATGCGTTCCAGTGAAGAGTCGACATAGCGTACGGTGCCGCCAGGGGCACCTTCTTCGCCCAAAACATGCCAAGGCTCCAAGGCGCTGAAAAACTCCACTTCCACTCCCTTGGCTACAATGTCGCCGTACTTGGGGAAACGAAATGCAAAGTGCGGTTCAAACCAATCCATCTGGAATGGAAAGCCTGCTGATTGCAGGTCGGTGACCACATCGTTCATGTCTTGTCGAACGAAGCTTGAGAGCATGAATTGATCATGCAGGCGTGTGCCCCAACGCACCAGCCTGGCTGTGTACGGTGTTTTCCAGAACTTGGCGATGAGCGCGCGCAGAAGCAATTGCTGGGCAAGGCTCATTTGCGCATTCGGTGGCATTTCGAAAGCGCGAAGTTCAAGCAAGCCGAGCCGACCAGTGGCAGTATCAGGACTGTACAGCTTGTCGATGCAGAACTCGCTTCGATGCGTGTTTCCTGTGGAGTCGACCAAAATATTGCGCAGCAACCGGTCGATGATCCAGAAGGGGGGCTGACCATGGTGGGTTTGCAGCTGCTTGTCGAGTTCATTCAGTGCCAATTCAAGCTCATGAACCTGGTCGGTGCGGGCTTCATCAACTCGAGGCGCCTGGCTGGTTGGGCCAATGAACAGGCCAGAAAACAAATAACTTAAGCCCGGGTGATTGTGCCAATAACGCAGCAAGCTGCCCAACAAATCGGGACGTCGCAGGAACGGGCTATGCTCGGCGGCTTCACCACCCATCACAAAATGGTTGCCTCCGCCTGTGCCGCTGTGCCGGCCGTCCAGCATGAATTTCTCAGTGGAAAGGCCGTTTAACCGTGCTTCTTCATACAGTGTGGTGGTCAGTTTCAGTAATTCTTCCCAGGTTTTACTGGGTTGAATGTTCACCTCGAGTACTCCGGGGTCTGGCGTGATTTGGAGCATCGTCAGCCGGTTGTCGCGCGGTGGCGGGTAGCCCTCCAACACAACGGGCTGGCTCAAAGCCTCAGCGGTGTCTTCAATTCTGGCCACAAGTTCAAGGTAGTCGTCCAGCCTTTCCATGGGCGGCATGAACACATAAAGATGGCCGTTTCGAGCTTGTGTGCACATGGCAGTGCGAACAATGTGGCTGGCCGATGCCCCGGGTTTTGGTGCGGGTTCGTCCAATGACACATGCGAGTTGCTGCGCCCGTTTGTGAACTGTTGAACCCTTTTGCTTTTGAATACAGGCGTGGGTGCAAATGGATCAGTGGGTACGATGTAGGGGTAGTCTTTCTTGGCCACCCACGGTTGCGATTCAAGCGGCAGGCGGTACCCCATGGGGGAATCGCCTGGAATCAAATACATGCGCTCATCGCGTAAAAACCATTTGCCGCTTTTCCATCGGCCTTTGTCGGCTTGAATGGGCATGCAATAGCCCACTTCCGCTTTCAGTCCATTGGTGAACACCTGTTGTAGCCGTTTGCGCTCCAGTGGATCCTCCAGCTTGGAATCAAACGGGTCTACATTCACCGGCAACTGGCGTTCGCGCCACAGGTAGTACCAGCTGTCTTCAAAAGCCGTCATGATGTATTGGGTCGATAAGCCCAAGCGAGCGCATAAACCCTCCATGAACAACTTTGCCTGCTTGTGGTCCGCCTTGCCAGGTTTGCTTTCATCATCCAGCAGGGCCGGGTTTTGCCAAACAGGCACCCCGCTTTTTAACCAGTAAAGCGACAAAGCCCAGCGCGGCAGCTGTTCGCCTGGGTACCACTTGCCTTGACCGAAGTGCTTGAAGCCTCCTTGACCGTAATATTTTTCCAGGCGTTTAAGAAGCTTTGAGCCATAGCCGCGCTTGGTCGGGCCCAAGGCGTCCACATTCCATTCCGCAGCGCCACGGTCGGTGTTGGCCACAAACGTGGGTTCGCCACCCATGGTCAGCCGAACATCCAAGGCCTGTAGCGCCTTGTCCACCTCAAAACCAAGCGCTTGAATGCCTGCCCATTGCTCGTCGTTGTAGGGTTTACTGGTGCGCGGCGATTCATAAATGCGTTGCACGCTCATGATGTGCTCGAACTCAACCTCACATTCGTCCAGACTGCCGGTGATGGGGGCTGCGCTGCTGGGGTCGGGTGAACAAGCCAAGGGAATGTGCCCTTCACCGGCCAACAGGCCCGAAGTTGGGTCCAGGCCAATCCAGCCTGCACCGGGCAAATACACTTCGCACCATGCGTGCAGGTCGGTGAAATCTTTCTCAGGGCCATCCGGGCCATCAATGGCTTTCACGTCGCTGGTCAGTTGGATTAAATAACCCGATGCAAAGCGGGCGGCAAGGCCCACTTTGCGCAGCACTTGCACCATCAGCCACGCCGTGTCACGGCAGGATCCTGCACCTTTGTTGAGGGTTTCATCCGGGGTTTGCACGCCGGGTTCCAATCGGATCAAGTACTTGATGCGGTTGGCCAGGGTCTGGTTCAGGCCAACCAGAAAATCAATGGTTTTGACCGGCTTTAAATCGAGTGACGAAACAAATGATTTGAATGCGTTGTCTGTTTTGCACGGAACCAGGTAAGGGGCCAATTCATGGTCAAGTGCCTGTTCGTATTTGAACGGAAACATCTCGGCGCTTTCTTCAAGGAAGAAGTCAAAAGGGTTGAGCACTGACATTTCCGCGACCAAGTCCACTGCAATTTCAAGTTCCTGAGTGCGTTCAGGAAAAACAAGGCGCGCCAGGTAATTGCTTTGCGGGTCTTGTTGCCAATTGATGAAGTGGGTTTCCGGTAGCACTTTCAGGCTGTAACTCAGAATGCGTGTTCGGCAGTGCGGCGCAGGGCGCAAACGCACCACTTGGGGGCCCAGGTTGATTAATCGGTCGTACCGGTAGCGTGTAATATGGCGTAAAGCAACGTGAATGGACACTTTGTATTCCCAATGATAAAGCTGAACGAATTAAATAGCCTGCTGGCAATGGAACAAGCATGAACCATGCCGAAGACATCTGGAAAACTTTGCTTCGGGCCACTGTGGATAAAAAACACCCTTGGCGTGTGGTTAGTTTCAGCACCAGCGGGCCTAATGGCCCTGCCGCACGGTCTGTGATTCTTCGCGGTGTGTTGGCGGCTGAGCGGCGTCTGGTTTTTTACACCGACCGCCGCAGTGCCAAGATGACCGACTTAGCGCATTGCCCCAATGTGGCATTGCTGTTCTGGAACCCCAAAGCCAATACCCAACTCCGAGTATGTGGCAATGCGTTCGCAGAATCCAGTGAATTGATTGTGAATGATTTGTGGTTGCGTATTCCCGACCACGCCAGAAAAGATTACGCCACGCTCAGTGCGCCTGGGCATGCGCTGGATTCATCGCAGAGCGGGCACGATTTGCGTGCAGCAAGAAGCAACTTTGTGGTGTTGAACGTGCAGGTCGAGGAGATGGAGTGGTTGTCGCTTAGCCGCGAGGGCCACCAGCGTACTTTGTTTACGCTGGATGAAGCAGGGCAGTGGCAACCTCAGGCTTTGGTGCCCTAAAACACCACGAGCCCGAGGAGGTGGTTTTCAACGTGGTTTAATCAGCCTCGTCGATCCAGGCCATCTGAATGGCTTCCAGAATTTTTTCGCTCGATTTGTTGGGGTCGTCCTCAAAACCGGGCAGGGCGCATACCCATTTGTGCAAATCCGTGAAACGAATGTACTGGGGGTCCACGTCAGGGTGGGCTTCGCTCAGCTCAATGGCAATGTCCAAGGTGTCGGTCCATCTCATGGTGCTTTGGCTCCTGTTCGGGTGTCGCTTGGTTTAATGGTGCTCGCGGGCGTGGTTTTTGGTGTACTTTGGCAACTCCACCACCAAATCTTTGTCAGCCACTTTCACTTGACAGGATAAACGGCTGATGGGCGTCAGGCCCCAAGCCATGTCCAGCAGGTCGTCTTCATCGTCGCTGCTTTCTTCCAGGCTGTTGAACCCTTCGCGAATAATCACATGACAGGTGGTGCAGGCGCAGCTCATCTCGCACGCATGTTCCAGTTCAATGTCGTTGGCCAGAATGGTTTCGCACAGTTGTGCACCTGTGTTGGCTTCGAATGTTTTGCCCTCGGGGCAAAGGGTTTCGTGCGGCAAAATTTTGATAATAGGCATGATCAGCTTCTCTTCAATTCAAATATTTACTTGCTTGAGCCACCCAAGGTGGTGCTCACGGTGTCAATGGTTTTTCCAGTCAGGGCTTTGCGAATGCCAGCATCCATGCGCTTGGCTGCAAAGTCGGCTGTCAGTTCGCTCAGCGATTCGATGGATTGCTCAATGTCACGCAACTGGTCAGTTTGTGCCAACTCGCGCAGGGCGTTCACGCTACTCTGGATTCGTTCAATGTCGGATGCTTCCAGCAAGTCGCTGTCCTTGGACAGCGCCGACTCAACCGACTCTACCAAACGCATCGCCTCGACTTGTTGTTCGCGAAGCTGCCGTGCATTCATGTCGGCTTGGGCGAACTCGAAACTGCTTTTCAGCATGTCGGAAATTTGATCGTCGGCCAGTCCATATGAAGGCTTCACCGTGATGTTGGCAGACACGCCCGAGGTGGTTTCCAGTGCAGTGACTGACAACAATCCATCGGCATCAACCTGAAACGACACGCGTATACGCGCCGCACCCGCCACCATGGGTGGAATGCCGCGCAATTCAAATTTGGCCAGTGACCGATTTTCCGACACCAATTCGCGCTCGCCTTGAACCACATGAATGGCCATGGCCGTTTGGCCGTCTTTGAAGGTGGTGAATTCCTGGGCTCGGGCAATTGGAATGGTGCTGTTGCGATCAATGACCCGCTCGGTCAGGCCACCCATGGTCTCCAGCCCAAGACTCAGCGGAATCACGTCGAGCAAAAGCAATTCATCGTCGCTGCGGTTACCCGCCAGAGTGTCGGCTTGAATGGCCGCGCCAATGGCAACCACCTCATCGGGGTTCAGGTTCAGCAAAGGCTCTTTGCCAAACAGCTTGGCCACTGCCTGGCGTACCACCGGCATGCGGGTGGAGCCGCCCACCAACACCACACCGTCGATGTCATCGATGCTCAGGTCTGCATCACGCAATGTTTTACGCGTGGCGGTGATGGTGCGTTTCACCAAAGGCTCAACAATGGCTGCAAATTGGTCGGCTGTCACTGTTTCAGCAATGGTTTCGCCGCTTTTGAATTCAACGCTGAGAAAGGCCGTGTGTTCGCTTGAAATTTGTTCTTTCACCCGACGACAGGCCATCACCAAACGCGAGCGTTGTTGAGGGCTCAACGTGTCCAGGGCGTGTGTGGCAATGAAATGGTCGGCCATGGCGCGGTCGAAATCGTCACCACCCAGGGCTGAATCGCCGCCAGTGGCCAATACCTCGAATACACCGCCCGATAAGCGAAGCACCGACACATCAAAGGTGCCACCACCCAGATCAAACACCACAAACTGCCCCTGTGCTTTCTGATCCAGGCCGTAGGCCACTGCAGCGGCGGTGGGTTCGTTGATCAAACGAAGCACGTTCAGGCCTGCCAATTGCGCGGCGTCTTTGGTGGCTTGCCGTTGCGCATCGTCAAAATAGGCTGGCACAGTGATGACGGCACCCACCAGTTCACCACCCAATGTGGCTTCAGCGCGCTTTCGCAATGCGCGAAGAATATCGGCCGACACTTCCACCGGGCTTTTCACGCCGTGGTCGGTGTCGATTTCAACCATGCTGCCGCTGTCTTTCACGCGGTAAGGCAACTTGAGTTCGCTTACATCGGCAAAGCCTCGGCCCATCAAACGCTTGACTGAAAACACGGTGTTGAATGGGTCTGTGTCGGCACAGGCCAAAGCGTCTTCGCCCATGTTTTTCACGCCGGTGGGCCCATAGCGAACCACGCTGGGTAGAATGACCCGACCCGCATCGTCGGGCAAACATTCTGCGCTGCCGCTTCTAACACTGGCGACCAGTGAATGGGTGGTTCCCAGATCAATTCCCACAGCCAGTCGGTGCTGGTGCGGGGCGGTTGACATGCCGGGTTCGGCGATTTGCAACAAAGCCATTAGTTGGCGTCCTCCAGTTGTTCCAGTTTCTTGGTCAACTCTTTCATGAATTTGTCGATGAAAAGCAGGGCCTGCGCCGTGGCACAAGCCGCTTTCGCATCGTTCTGTTGATCAATTTGTTTGGCAATTGAATCAAGGCAGCGCTTCTTCTCGGCACTGACCTCATCGAGCAATTCTTCCAGATCGTCGGCGCTTTCGGATTCGTCCAATGCTTCACGCCATTCCATTTGCTGCATCAGTAGCGCTGGGGGTAAATTGCTTTGCTGCCCACGCGGATTCTCGCCCTGAAGTTCGCACCAATAAATGGCCCGTTCCATGGGCTTTTGCAAACGTTTATAAGCTTCGTTGATTCGTGTGGTCCACTGCACAGCCAGGCGTTTTTCCTGTGCGCTTGAATTGGCGAACCGATCTGGATGCGTTTGGTTTTGAAGGCGCAAGTAGGCAGCACTCAACTGCGCCAAGTCCAGTTCAAACTGGCATGGCAGGTCGAATATCTGAAAATCACTGTCACTTAAATTCATTGTTCATACACCAAGGTTCTGCAATGAAAAAGGCCGTTTGCACTGGGGGCAAGCCGGCCTTTGCAGGAAATACTGCGTATTCAGCGCCTAGACGGTGAAACTTTCACCGCAACCACAGCGCGCTTTTTCGTTGGGGTTGTTGAACTTGAAACCTTCGTTCAGGCCTTCGCGGGCAAAGTCCAGCTCAATGCCTTCCAGGTAAGGCATGCTTTTCGGGTCTACAAAAAGCTTCACACCATGAGCTTCAAATACATTGTCCTCGTCAGCCGATACATCTACAAACTCGAGCTTGTAGGCCATGCCTGAACAGCCTGTGGTGCGCACGCCAATGCGCAAACCCAAGCCCTTGCCACGTTTGGCCAAGAACTTGCTGATGTGGTCTGCTGCGCGCTCGGTCAATGTAATTGCCATGGTGCTGCTTCCTTTTTCCTCAACGTAGTCCAACAAATCAAGCGTGCTTTTTCTTGTAATCTTCCACTGCGGCCTTGATGGCGTCTTCGGCCAAAATGGAGCAGTGAATCTTTACAGGAGGCAGCGCCAGTTCTTCTGCGATTGCCGTGTTCTTGATTTCCAGTGCCTGCTCAAGGGTTTTGCCTCGAACCCACTCGGTTACCAAGGAAGACGATGCGATGGCCGAACCGCAGCCGTAGGTTTTAAACTTGGCGTCGGAAATCAGGCCATCTGCGCCCACCTTGATTTGCAGCTTCATGACGTCACCACAGGCAGGTGCACCCACCATGCCGGTGCCGACCTCATTGTCGCCTTTGTCAAAGGAACCCACGTTGCGGGGGTTTTCGTAGTGGTCTAGTACTTTGTCGCTGTATGCCATGTCAGTTCTCCTTCAATTTCTGTGATTTAGTGCTCTGCCCACTGCACGGTGCTGAGGTCAACGCCGTCCAGGTGCATTTCCCAAAGAGGCGATAGCTCGCGCAACTTCGCCACTTTGGTTTTCATCAATTCGATGGTGAAGTCAACATCCGCTTCGGTCGTGAACCGGCCAATGGAGAAACGAATCGAGCTGTGCGCCAATTCATCGCTTCGACCCAGTGCGCGCAACACATAAGATGGCTCCAGGGATGCCGATGTACAGGCTGAGCCTGAAGACACCGCGATGTCCTTCACAGCCATGATCAACGACTCGCCTTCCACGAAATTGAAACTCACGTTCAGGTTGTGCGGAATGCGTTGCTCAAGATCGCCGTTCACGTAGATTTCATCGATGGCTTTCAAGCCATTGAGCAAACGGTCGCGAAGGGCACGCATGCGAGGCAATTCGCTGGCCATTTCTTCTTTGGCAATGCGGAACGCTTCGCCCATACCAACAATTTGATGGGTGGCCAAAGTGCCTGAGCGCATGCCGCGCTCGTGGCCGCCGCCATGCATTTGCGCATCCAGGCGAATGCGTGGCTTGCGGCGCACGTACAGTGCACCGATGCCTTTGGGACCGTAAGTTTTGTGAGCTGAAAAACTCATCAAATCCACTTTAAGCTTGGCCAAATCAATGTCGATTTTGCCAGTGGCCTGTGCAGCATCCACATGGAAGATAATGCCTTTTTCACGACACATTTCGCCAATGGCAGGAATGTCTTGAATGACACCGATTTCATTGTTCACGTACATCACAGAGATCAACACGGTGTCGGGGCGAATCGCCGCTTTCAAAGCTTCCATGTCAACCAAACCGTTGTCCTGAACATCCAGGTAGGTGGCTTCGAAACCATGGCGCTCCAGGTCACGGAAGGTGTCGAGCACAGCCTTGTGCTCGGTCTTCATGGTGATGATGTGTTTGCCTTTTGTCTCGCCGTAAAAAAGCGCGGCGCCTTTGATGGCCAGGTTGTTGGATTCAGTTGCGCCAGAAGTCCACACGATTTCACGTGGGTCCGCATTCACCAGCGCGGCCACATCATTTCTTGCCTTTTCAACGGCTTCTTCAGCAGTCCAGCCGTAGGCGTGGCTGCGGGATGCCGGGTTACCAAAGCTTTCCCGCAAAAACGGAATCATGGCATCGGCTACGCGCGGGTCCACAGGTGTGGTGGAGCTGTAATCGAGATAAATCGGCATCTTCATGTGTTAAGTACTCCAATCAACTGCTATTTAATGGGTGTGTGAAACGTTGACAGCTACAGTCACTGCCGGGCGTTCACGAAACTGAACGGTAGACCGTTCAGCATTCTTCTTGTGATGATTGTCTACCAGGCACTGAAGGCTGACCGAGCCCAGGTATTCAAGCATCTTGGTGTTCAAACTGGACCACAAATCGTGGGTCATGCACTGGCCTTCATCGGTGCAATTTTCCTTGCCGCCGCATTGTGTGGCATCCAATGGCTCATCGACCGCCAAAATCACGTCAGCCACTGTCACTTCCTTCAAAGCGCGGGCGATGTGGTAACCACCACCAGGGCCGCGCACACTTTCTACCAAATCGTGGCGGCGAAGCTTTGAAAAAAGCTGCTCCAAGTACGACAATGATATGTTCTGACGTTGGCTAATGCCGGCCAAAGGCACCGGCCCGGCATTTTGCTGCAGGGCAAGATCAATCATCGCAGTGACGGCAAATCTGCCTTTCGTGGTCAGTCGCATAACACTCCTTTAATCCTGAGTATTTTAGTCAAGTATAGCAAAGTTGACTAATTTACTCAAGAATTCAAACTGATCGACGCAATAGGGAAAACCTTAGGCCAGGTAGTGTTTTAGCCCTGCGCTGCCCGTTTTCGGATTTCAAACGAGGCTACACTGGTTGACTAATGCACACTACAACAGGAGACATTTCATGCTCAAGGCGCAGTACACCACACGTGGCCCCATTCCCCAAGATGTGATTGAGGCTGTCGAATTCGAAGAACCTGACTTGCAAGAGGGGCAGGTGTTGATTGAATTGCTTGCTGCGCCAATCAACCCCTCTGACGTGCTGACTTTGACCGGGCAATACGGAATTTTACCTCCTTTGCCCTCTGTCGGCGGCAATGAAGGCGTGGGCAAAGTGGTCAAGCACGGCCCGGGTGTGGATTCCCCGGCTATTGGCCAAACCGTGTTGCTGCCCGTCGGCATTGGGAGTTGGGCTACGCACATGGTGGCTGAAGCCAAGGGCCTTGTTGCTTTGCCCAACGGTGTTGACCCGGTGCAGCTGTCGATGATCACGATCAACCCGCCCACCGCGTCGCTGTTGCTCAGCGAGTTTGTGCATTTGAAGGAAGGTGACTGGGTGATTCAAAATGCGGCCAATTCAGGTGTGGGGTCATACCTGATTGCATTGGCCAAACAACGCGGCTTGAAAACGGTGAATGTGGTGCGTACAGAAGCGCAGGCAAAGGCCTTGTTGCAAGCGGGTGCTGACGTAGCGCTGGTGGACGGTGTGGTGGATGGGGCGAGTTTGGCCAAACGGGTGAAGCAGGCCACCGATGGCGCTACCATCAAGCTGGGTATTGATGCGGTCGGTGGTTCAGCCACTTCCCGGTTGGGGGAATGCCTGACCGATGGCGGCACGGTGGTGAATTACGGTGCCATGAGTGGTGACCCATGCACCTTGCCGCCGACTTTGATCATTTTCAAAGACATCACAGTGCGTGGTTTTTGGCTGGCCAAGTGGTTTCGAACCGCCAGCCCTGAGCAACAGAAACAGCTTTTTGGTAACATCATCGGGCTGATTGCAGCAGGCAAGTTGGCTGCGCCGGTGCACGGCACCTACCCTGTGAAACGCATCAAAGAGGCCGTGGCCGAAGCTGCTAGCAGCGGGCGCAATGGCAAGGTGATTGTGGTTGGGGATTCTTTGGTTTGAAGCGTTGTGGCACTTCAAAAAAACCGCCGGTGTACACGCCGGCGGTTTTGCTTTTTGGAGGAATTAAAGCTCGAGATTAAGCGGCTGCGAACTGGAATACGCGCTTGCGCAACACTTCCAGCAAGCCTGTGCAGCTGTCTTCGATGTAGTTCAGTACGGTGTCAAAGCCATCGGGGCCACCATAGTAGGGGTCGGGTACGGTGGCTTCATCGTGCTCGGTGGCGTAGCGCATCATGAGCTGGATTTTGTGCGCGTACTGGCGTGGGCACTGCTGTTGAAGCAGGCTCATGTTGTCCCAGTCCATGGCCAGAATCATGTCGCTGTCGCGAAAGTCTTCGGCAGTCACTTGTCTGGAAATGAGTTCTGAGATGTCATAGCCACGCTTGCCCGCTGCGGCCACGGCGCGTGGATCGGGAGTTTTGTCCAAATGGTAAGCGTGGGTACCGGCAGATTCCACGGTGATTTCGTGGTCAAGGCCGGCCTCGCGTACCATGTGCCTGAAGATGCCTTCCGCAGTCGGTGAGCGGCAAATATTTCCCATGCACACAAACAAGACTTTGCTTTTCATATATGGCTTCCTATGGTCCTGAACCCGTGAATAAAAAATCGTCAAACATTCCACTTGCGCTTTAGGCGCTTCGCTTGGCTTCCAGGATGGTCACGTTGGTGTCCCCTTTGCTGCCAAACACTTGTTCTTTCAACAAACCGAGCTGGTCACGAACCTGGGCGGCTTTTTCAAACTCCAGGTTTTTGGCGTGTTCCAGCATCAATTTTTCAAGGCGCTTGATTTCCTTGGCCAACTGCTTTTCACCCAACGGCGCTGCTTCCAGCGCTTTTTCTGCCTTTCTGGACTTAGAGGCGTTTGGATCGAACACGCCGTCGATAAGTTCCTTGACCTGCTTGTTCACGCCTGTGGGCGTGATCCCGTTGGCCGTGTTGAATTCCACTTGCTTGGTTCGGCGGCGGTCGGTTTCGCCGATGGCCAGCTTCATGCTGTCTGTGACCCGGTCTGCATACAAAATGGCTTTGCCGTTCAGATTGCGGGCGGCTCGGCCTATGGTTTGAATCAGACTGCGTTCACTTCGCAAAAAGCCTTCTTTGTCGGCGTCCAGTATTGCAACTAAGGACACTTCCGGAATATCCAAGCCCTCGCGCAACAAATTAATGCCAACCAGCACATCGAATTCGCCCAGCCTTAGGTCGCGAATGATTTCAACGCGCTCCACGGTGTCAATGTCCGAGTGCAAATACCGCACGCGCACGCCATTGTCGCTGAGGTAGTCAGTGAGGTCTTCGGCCATGCGCTTGGTCAACGTTGTAACCAATACTCGATCGCCAGAGCGAGTCCGTTCGTGGATCTCGCTGAGCAGGTCATCGACCTGGGTGGTGGCAGGGCGCACCTCAATCACGGGGTCAATCAACCCGGTGGGGCGCACCACTTGTTCAACCACTTGGCCAGAATGCTCTTTCTCGTAATTCGAGGGCGTGGCTGAAACGAACACTGTTTGCCGCATTTTGGACTCGAATTCCTCGAAACGCAAGGGGCGGTTGTCCATGGCAGATGGCAGACGAAAGCCGAAGTTAACCAAGGTTTCCTTGCGAGACCTGTCTCCGCGGTACATTCCGCCCAGTTGGCCAATGGTCACGTGGCTTTCATCGATGATCATCAGGCCGTCTTTGGGCAGGTAGTCAATGAGCGTGGGTGGGGGTTCGCCCGGTGCTGCCCCTGACATGTGGCGGCTGTAGTTTTCAATGCCTTTGCAAAAACCCAGTTCAGCCAACATTTCCAGATCGAACCGGGTGCGTTGCTCCAACCGTTGAGCCTCGACCAGCTTGCCGGTTTTCACGAAGAAATCCAGCTGCTCGCGCAACTCCGCCTTGATGGTCTCGATGGCCCGAAGCACGGTGGCGCGTGGCGTTACATAATGGCTGCTTGGGTAAATGGTGAAGCGGGGCAGCTTCTGGCGAATTTTCCCGGTCAATGGGTCAAACAGCTGGATGCCATCGATCTCATCGTCGAACAGGTCAATACGAACCGCCAATTCAGAGTGTTCAGCAGGGTATACATCAATGGTGTCGCCGCGCACGCGGAACGTGCCGCGAGTGAAATCCAGGTCGTTTCGCTTGTATTGCATGGCAATCAAGCGTTTGAGAATGTCGCGTTGGCTTAGTTTGTCGCCATGCCGAATGCTCAAAATCATTGCGTGGTAATCGGATGGGTCACCAATGCCGTAAATGCAACTGACCGTGCCCACGATGATGGTGTCGCGCCGCTCAAGCAGGCTTTTCGTGGCTGAAAGCCGCATTTGTTCAATGTGCTCGTTGATCGAGCTGTCTTTCTCGATGAACAGGTCGCGGCTGGGTACATAAGCCTCGGGCTGGTAGTAGTCGTAGTAACTGACGAAATATTCAACCGCATTTTTCGGGAAGAATTCGCGCATTTCAGCGTACAACTGGGCAGCCAGGGTTTTGTTGGGTGCCAACACCAAAGCAGGGCGGCCGGTTTGGGCGATTACGTTGGCCATGGTGTAAGTTTTCCCAGAGCCGGTAACCCCCAGCAGGGTTTGAAACACCTCACCGTCATTTACCCCCTCAACCAACTTTGCAATCGCGGTGGGTTGGTCGCCCGCTGGTGCGTAAGGCTGGTACAACTGGAACGGACTGTCTGGGTAATTCACGAAACCTGGGGTCATGTTAAAATACGTTTTCCTGATGCAAAGCCGCCACATTGGTCCCTTGTATTAGGGTGGCTAGTCCCAAACAAGTTGAACCTTGTGGGCAATGCCGTAGAATTGGCGGTGTTACAACGTTGAGCCATGACAAGCCATATTCACAATGTGATTTGTGGTAGGCCAATCCAGCATTATGGTCGGAAATGAAATTTATTTCCAGACTTGACATAACCTTTTTTCACTCGACCCGAACGGAATCATGCTTTCAAATCGCGCACTTACGATCAAACCTTCCCCTACACTTGCCGTAACAGCCAAGGCGGCCCAACTGAAAGCCGAGGGTAAAGACATCATCGGCTTGGGCGCAGGCGAGCCCGACTTCGACACCCCAGACCACATCAAGGAAGCCGCCAAGAAGGCCATTGATGCAGGCTTCACCAAGTACACCGCTGTGGGCGGTACTGTTGGCTTGAAAAACGCTGTGATCGCCAAGCTAAAGCGCGACAACGGCCTTGAATACAAAGCCAACGAAGTGGTTGTTGGCGTGGGCGGTAAGCAGTGTATTTTCAACATGGTGTTGGCCACCATCAATGATGGTGATGAAGTGGTGATTCCCGCCCCGTATTGGGTGAGTTACGCCGACATCGTGGAAATTGCAGGTGGCAAGCCCAACATGGTGTTTGCCGGCATTGAGCAGGGTTTCAAGATCACCCCCGCACAGCTTGAAGCTGCCATTACCCCAAAAACAAAAATGTTCATGATCAACAGCCCCAGCAACCCCACCGGTGCTGTGTACACCAAGGCTGAACTGGCGGCCTTGGGCGAAGTGCTGTTGAAGCACCCCAACATCATTGTGGCCACCGACGACATGTACGAGCACATTAATTTGACGGGTGAGCCGTTTGTGAACATTGTCAACGCATGCCCCGCTCTGAAAGACCGCACGGTGGTGTTAAACGGTGTGTCCAAAGCCTACAGCATGACCGGCTGGCGAATTGGTTTTGCTGCTGGCCCCGCCAAGTTGATCGATGTGATGACCAACTTGCAAAGCCAGTCGACATCGAACCCAACTTCGATTTCGCAGGTGGCGGCTGAAACGGCATTGAGTGGCGACCAAGACTGCTTGAAGCCCATGGTGAAAGCCTTCCGTGAGCGCAACGAGTTCGTAACCACAGCACTGAATGCCGTACCGACCATTCAGTGCTTGAAAGCTGAAGGCGCTTTCTATGCGTTTGTAGACGCTCGCAAGGCCATCGAAAAGCTGGCCGGCGAGGGCAAGATCAAGGCTGCCAACGATCTGGAATTGACAGCCTATTTGTTGGAGGCCGGTGTGGCAGTGGTGCCAGGCTCCGCGTTTGGCGCCGAAGGTTACTTCCGCATTTCGTTTGCGACCAGTATGAGCAACCTTGAAAAAGCCTGTGAGCGCATTGCCAAGGCATTGGGTTAAATCCGGGCTGCCTGGGGCTTGTTTGCTTAAGCTTTAGGCAACAGGTGAAGTTTTTTTAATTGATTTACCCTATTTGGGTTTGAATTGCCTGATAAGGGTTGCACAAAAAAATTTCGCTGCTATAATCTCGGCTCTTTCCCCGATAGCTCAGTCGGTAGAGCGACGGACTGTTAATCCGCAGGTCCCTGGTTCGAGTCCAGGTCGGGGAGCCAGAATACAAAAGGGTTTAGCGTAAGCTAAGCCCTTTTTTGTTTGAAGTTCGTGGAATTATGTAGGCACCTCGGTAGGCAATACTTTGAGTCTTTTAGGAACTAGTATCATCCTGTGGTGACTAACCCAAGTGTGTGGCTTTAATATAAAGGCCAACATTCCCTCTATTGAGAGGATTAGAATGACGCCAAAACTGTTTACATGTGTTCATGCGCGTGTCAAGGTAACGGTTAAGGAGATCTAGATGAGCAAAATCACCCGAATGATCGTTAAAGCAGGACGGTTCTTAGTCGATCCGGCGCCTGTACCCCGGGAATATCGATATCCCGATAAAAACGGCTTTTCTTCAGATGCTTACAACTTGAGGAAAGATAACCGCAAAGTAATGTCTGCCTTGGACGCTAACGCCCGAAAACAACTGGCAGCACATGGGAAATAATCATTTGAAGGGCAGGGTATCTAGCCAAGGCCAAGGGAAAAATCAGATTGACTTTCAGGCTACGCAGACGGATTCCCCCCTTCTGCCAGTTGAGCAAATTGAACGGCTTCAAGCTTTAAACCCTGAGTGGGCTCAATTTGTTTTTGACCAAACTAAAGCTGAAGCGGAACATCGACGTAGTGAAACCAAAAGGGTGAACACTCTGATTTTTAGGGAAAGACTCTTCGGAACTTCTTGCGCGCTTTTAGTGGCCGCTGGTGGCTTGGGGATCTCCGCGTATTGCGCCTCTATAAATCAACCGATCGTCGCCTCGATTATCGGGGGCACCACAATAGTCAGTTTGGTCGGATTATTTCTATACGGGAAGAAAGTAACTAAATAGATTTTTTGCTTTTTTCTCACCAATTTCCATTTTTGAAATAAGCTCAGCGCGTCCTGCGCTTTTTTCGCGGTAGCTCGGCCTTAAGTGCCAGGGCCACCGCCATCAACGCTTTGTTGCCGGTGGCCTGGGCCAGCTCGATCAAGCGCCCAGGGCTTTCCATGTAGTGCTCGGCCAGCTGCTCGTCGCGGGTCAGTGGTACGTTCAATCGATTGGGCAGTATGCGCATCATTCCTGGGGTGGTCCCATCAGGATCGCGCTGGCCGGTGCGTTGCCTTCCTCCCACGCCACCCAGCCTTTGTACGATCGCACGGCCTGCGTGGCGGGGATGCCGAAGGCGGTGCCCAGCAGCCGAATGATCGAAAGCACTGCAGGTCAACAGGTTGATTGAGATCAATGATGATCTACACAAGAATCAGGTCGGGCATGACAAACAGTTTTATTGTAGCGAATTGATTGTTCGTGCATTTGAATTGGCAGGTCTTTTTATGACGAAGTTTCCCGCTCACGCAGTAAGCCCCGGCGGCCTGGTGAAAAGTGAGGTCTTACAGTTTGTAAAGGCTTTAAAAACATGAATTGTCTCAAGCATGTGCTGGTGATGTTTCTGTTCTATGCCGCCACTCCGAGTTTCGCATTCGGGGATCCGCTTTGTTGGTTGAGAACGAAATCGCCTCAAGATCAAGAGATACAAGGTCCCATTGCCTTGAACGACGAATGGCAGAGCTTTAAATTGACTAAGCCATTTAGGGCGGCTCCTTCTCTGCAATACGTTCAGTTATTGCTAAGCCGAAGTGAATATGACTTTGTTGAGCTAACCGATTCGCGAAAGCATCCAGAATCATGGAATCGGTGGGTTCCTAGGCATATCCATACAGGTGAAATTTTGCTGTTTGATGTGGCGGTGCACAACAACAAGGTTGGTTGGATTGATCTTGAGTACACTTTTACCGGCTCGCCTACCTTGAATGATCAAGTGGTTGCTGCGATTGGTTTTTCAGCCAACTCCGAGAAAAAGCCGCGCTTTTATCCTTCAGGTAGCGTCAATGATGAAATGAGAATTCGCGCCAGTCACCCTGTGAATTTACGGGCGATTTGGTGGGCTGCCCCGAGTTACTGGAAATGGCCCTGCAGGACCTGGTCGGAGATACCTCAGTCTGAAATTCTGGTTCCCTAGCGTTTTTATTCTAACTTCTAAAACATTACACCCAAAAAAACTATTGATCTATCTGTAAATATTACGTTAGCCTGCAAATAAAATTATTTTATGTAACTATTTGTAGGTTGCGCTGTCGTCCCTCCATGTCGACAACAGGCCTCCCAAGTCTCCAAAGGGATCCAACTGTAGTCATGAACAATCAAGCAACGGCGGTGCAAAGCCCCGCAACTCGAAAAAAGTTAACTGAAATTCTCTCCGAGGCAGAGGTTCAAGAGTTGACGCAGCGTTCCAATTGGGTGGGTTTTGGGGTCATCTTGTCCACTTGGGCAATCATTGTTGCAGCATTCGCAGTGGCAGCCTGGTCGCTTAGGCTGCCAATTGCCTGGACAGCGCTCAGTTGGTTATTCGTAATGATTGTGCTGGGAGGGCGGCAACTTGCCTTGGCGATTGCAACCCATGAGGCAGCCCATCGCACCTTGTTTTCTTCGCGTGTGTTTAACGATCACTTCACAGACTGGTTGTGTGCTCGGCCCATCGGGCTTGATCTGTTCAAGTATAGGGCGCATCACTTCATTCACCACAGCAAGACAGGCACTGATGAGGATGTGGATATTTCGCTGATTCAGGGGCTACCTACAACCCGGTCCTCTTTAAGAAGAAAGTTGGTTCGTGACGCTGTGGGCATCACGGGTGTGAAGTTTTTATTCGGTCGCTTGGTGATGGATGCGGAATATATGAAATGGACGGTTGCCAGCCATTACGAGTGGTTGCCTCGTTACAGTGCGTGGCATCATTTAAAACGGTTTGTGCATAATTTTTACCCCACTTTTCTGACCAACCTCGTTTTGTTCGGAGGGCTTTTTGCTGCAGGTTATGGCGTGGTGTATTGGGTTTGGCTCGCGGCGTATTTGACCACTTACCCTTTGTTTGTGCGTATACGTGCCCTTGCTGAACACGCGGGCACGGAGCGAACCACCGACATGTTCAAGAACACCAGAACCACGCGGGCAGGGTGGCTTGCCCGTTGTTTGGTTGCGCCCATGAATGTGAATTACCACATTGAACACCACGCGATGGCATCGGTGCCTTGGTACAAGTTGCCCAAGATGCACCGTTTGCTTTTAAGCCGTGGTGTAGTCAGCCAGCCGCCGGGTTACTTTGAAGTGTTGAAGATGGTGTCGTCTGCGAAGGCGAAGCACGGAAGCGCCGCTCAAGGAAATTAAGCATTGCGCACCTGTCGTTTCACTCCTTGTATTTACGCACCAGTCTGGAAATATTGAAATTCAAAAAGGTGAAAAACAAACCTGGCGAGTGCCGGGCCAGAAGCAGCGTGGCCTTGCTGCGCAAGCCTGGCACAATCAAAAATTGATTGGAGTCGATGCCGTTTAGCATGGCGTCGCAGGCTTCATTCACGTTCAGGGTGCCAGCGAGGTCTTTCAAGGCAAGCGAAACGGGGTCGGCGTTACCGGGCGTGCGTTCATGTTTCACCATCGGTGTGTCCACTTCCGGAGGGCATACACAACACACGTTCAAACCCAAGTGAGCATATTCGTAGCGCAGCGTAGTCGCCAAGCCAACCACGCCGAATTTCGATGTGCCGTAGGCCGTGTATCCATAGTTGCTGATCAGCCCTGCCATGGAGGCCAGGAAGACCAAACGACCATTTTTCTCCAAGCGCGGTATTGCGGCCTTTGCCACATTGAAACTGCCAAAGAGGTTCACTTCGATTACGCGCCGGAAGTCGTCTGGGTTCAGCTTGTCAAAAGACTGGTTGTTGATGATGCCTGCTGAATTGATGACCTGGCTTGCGGGGCCTAGTTGCCCGATTGCGGCATTGAATGATTGTTCAAGCATGGCAGGCTTGGTGATGTCGGTTTGAAAGTATTCCCACCGGCCACCTCCCGCACTGGCTGCTTGATCAAGTTGAGCGCGAACCGAATCGCTGATTGCAAGGTCAAGCACTGAGACATGTTCGCCGCGTTTGAGCAGCCTGAGCCCCAGCCCGAGCCCCAATCCGCTGGCGCCACCTGTGATCAGGGTGTGAGGCGTGTTTTTCATGGATGGTTTGCGCAAGGGTTATTGCTGTGACAGCACATAGGCCAGCACACCCAGCAAGCCCAAACACACACCTGAACTGCCCAGTGCATAGCGGCGAAGCTGTTGGCGATTGGTTTCAACGCGTTGGATCAATGCGGTGTTTTGATCGGCCAGGGATTTGATCAATTCTGCAGCGTCGTTCATTTCAGCGCGCAGTTGTTGCACCTCTTCCTGAAGGTTCAGCACCTGCGTGCGCATGGCAGATATGTTGTCTTCCGTGGTGTTTTTTTCTTCGCTGTCGATGAGTGGGTTGAGTTCATCGTCTGAAGTGCCATTTTTGTTTCGCCGCACTGTTTTCCACAGTTTGGTGGCGCTGTCGGCTACTTTGGGCGCTGCGTCTATGACCTGTCCCCATGGCACATTGGCCAACACGGTCAGAATGGTTCCTGCTGCCACGGCGGGCTCCTTGAAGGTACTTGTTGTGCTTACTTTATCTTTTTTCTCGAACTTGTGGGCAACCAGCGTCCGTCTTTGAGTTCCACCTCATAACGAGCCCAGCGTTTGAAGTTTTCTACGGTGCTCAACCCGGTTTCATAAAGCCCTGCGCCTGCCACATTTTTAAAAATCACCTGTTTAGCCTGTTCCCCCTTGTTTGGGCTGCTCAATGACATGTCAAGGAGTTCGCGCACACACCACCGATAGCCAACCTGGCCATTGCTGTAGAAGGCCCCCACTGTTAGCACTTGGGGGTGTGTGCTTTGCTTCTCGGCGTGTTGTGTGGCGTATTCAAAAAGTTCTGCTAATACATCGGCGCTAACATCGACATAAGAGTCCATGTGCGCAATGGCAGCTGAGAAATCTTCATGAGTCAGGCTGGCGCCTGTTTCCGGCAAAGCCGCTACCTTGCGTTTCTGTGTGTGTGCGAAGTAGTTCGGGTAACGCCGCCAACTAAACAAGGCATTGAAGGTGACTGCCACGAACAGTATCGCCAAGGTATTTAACAACACTGGGTTGATCATGTACCAATAACCCAGGTTAGTAATCGATTCACCGCCCAATACAGCGCTTAAGGCGGTGGCGCCACCGGGTGGGTGAATGCAGTTGATCCAGTACATTGTGGCCACTGCCAGCCCCACGGCCGCCGAGGCGGCCAGCCAAGTGTTGGGAATGTAACGTGCACAGGTGACACCAATCAAGGCCGATACAAAATGGCCACACATGAGGGCCCACGGCTGGGAAAGCGTACCGTGAGGTACTGCAAACAACAGCACGGCTGTGGCGCCCATGGAAGCCACCACCAAAATCGTGTCTGAGCCCTTAACTGCATGGCTTGACACCCAGCAAACGACGAGGATACCGAGGAATGCGCCCAGACCAGATATTATTTTCTCTCTTGAATGGCTGGCGTTGGGTTCTATGCCGAGAACGGAGCGAAATCGTGACAGGCTGCGCAAAGCCCGAATGGATAGTTTCATGCGTGAAACAAAATCGGTTTGATCAAAACAGCTTCGAATCATACCCCCACAAGTATCCTTTTTGCACTGATCTGGTGCATAAGGCGCGATTCACCGTGGCTGCTTTTATGCCATGTCGTTTTACCCAAGCTGAAGTGTATGCCATTGACCGTTTTGGTATTGTTCCAGCCCTTGTTCTTTGAATCGCCACAGGTGCAGCCAGGCATTGTCCAACAGTTGCCGAACCACTTCATGTTTTTGGATAACAAACTCGATGGCCTCCTGGCTTGCATCGATGATGACTGTAAGCCTGAGCGGTTCATGGATCCATTCGTTGCCGTCATGCAGCGATTGCTTGGCCAGTCCGATTCGCAAGTCGCCACCGTTTCCTTCGAATACACCCAGTTTTCCACCCACTACGTTGTGCAATAGCTTGTTTCCGCTGCCAAAGTGCACTGGGTCGCAGGTGGAGGCGTGGTATTGCCAGTTAATCCAGTGCGTGACCAACATGGGGGCGGTCATCAGCAGTTCGAGAATGCTCAAATCCTTGTCTTTGCGCTCGTCGTAGTCGTGAAGGAAGCTTCTGCCGTCCAGGGCGATGCCCTGGCTGCGATGGCGCGGTGCAATCAGGAAGGTCGAGTTCCCGGCCAATCCCCATTCAGGCCGGGTTTGTGCGCCATCGTTTGCGCGCCTGCGCAGCTGCAACAACAGCTTCTCATGGGGCAGGTCGGGCTTGATCCGCAAGCTTGGCGCTCTTTCCCTGCGAACCTGATCGCCGGCTTGTTCGAACACCGTTCGCAATTGCTTCCAGCGCGCCAGGGCATCAGGGGGTAGCAGGTCGATGTCGAAACCTTCAATTTCATCGGTGGTGGTGTTGTGCAGTGCTGCAACAAACCAGGTGGTTTCAGGAATGTGAATGCCGCGCGCCTGCAGTTCAGCACGCACTGGCGACTCGTTCAACAACATGGCCAGGCTTCTCGCATTCACCTCGCCTGTTTGGCCGCAACATGCGCCACAGTCCAGCGCGGCGGCGTGTGCGTTGTTGACAGTCTGACTACCGTGGCCGACCAATAAAACCAGTGGAGCCAGGCCGGTTTTCAAACCCATGGCATGCAGCACCTTGGCTGCCAGGTCGGTCTTGGTTGAGGTGTCAAGGCCTGTCAGCTGTGGCCTGCACACGGCCCGGTACCGCACGGGCAAGCCTTCATGGTCGTCATTCACACGATCGTTGTTGTGGGGTTGAAGCCAGCTACCCAGTTTGCCCAAATAGGCAAAGCCGGCAGCCTCGACAAATGAAAAGGATGCGCCCGGCCAGCGTGTGGAATTGGCCCATTGGTCTTTGAGTCGAAGGTTGGTGCGGCGCTTAGCCTGTACCTGTGCTTCAATTGGCGTGCTTTCGGCTGGGGTGCCTGTAGGAGAGACAATGTGTTCGGTCACCTCCATGGCCGGCGCCAGCAAACCGGGTAGTTGTGCGCGACGCGCCTGGGTTGCCAGTGGTGTGTAGGCCACTGGCAGGCCGAAGAAGCCGGCAAAGCCCAAGGTTTGGATGCCGGGGTGTGCCGATTCCAAGGCACGGCGCAGTCGTTCGCTTCGCACGTCAATGCAGAATGCGGCTTGCACTTCAATGTTGGCTTGAGGCGTTGCCTGGTGTGTGCCGGATCGAAGTTGTTCAATGATTTCACGCTGGTGACCAGCTTCCAGTGCGAGCTGCCATGCCTCGTCCACCACAAGTGCTTGTTTAGCTTGCTCAATCGCCTGGCTTGAATCGGCCCATTCGCGTTGTACGGTGTCGAATGCATGCGAGGCCGCGTCGTCGTCTTTACATTCCAGCAGCAGCACGCCCCACGCCAAACGGATGGCCAGCAGTTCGCGAAGGTGGCTGTCTGTGCCGCCCGCAAGTTGGGCTTGCCAGCCCAGGTAGGCGCACCAAGAGGCCCAGCCATTGATGGTGAGCAACACCGCTTCAAGGTAGTCGGCCCACGCATGCTGTGGCAGCCCAAGGCATTGAATCACCCAGCGCTCTGCGTCTTGCGCTGTTTCCGGCAAGGCACCAATGGCACGGCCTAAATGAGGCAGGCCCATCAGCATGCCGATGCCGTGGTCGTGCATCAGTGTGTCTCGCCAAAAAGCGTACAGCCCGCCTGTGCGGGTTGGTTGCCAATCGGCCTGATCCTGGTCGAAATAGGCAGCGCAGGTTTGGCTGACCTGGTGCGTGATGGCCTGTCTCCACGACAAGCGGTTGTGCCGTTCTTCATCGTTGTCGAGCACATCAATCAGCAGGGGCAGGCGTTTGACGGGGGTGGCGGTCTTCAAGGCGTCTATGCAGGCTTGCGGCGTTAAGCCCAAGCGCTCGGCATGAGGCAGCTGCTTCAGTGCGTAATCCAGATCTGCCTGAGCAATACGACCTTTTTCCCAAGCTGCCAGCTGACTGCCTCTGGTCGGGTACACCTGTATATCGGCGAGCACGGCCATTCGCGCTGCAACATGGCGAAGAGGCATGCCAATACGTGACCAATGCGGATTGACTGCGATCGCTTGGTCCAAAGGCCAAGCCGGTGCAATGGTTTTGCAGGCTTGTACGCAGGCTTGTTCAATGGCTGCGTGAAGCGCATCGGTTGAAAGTGGCTTGGTTGCATTCATGGGCTGGCCTGAGTTGTTTTTCGAGAATTGTAGGGTGTTTGTTTGTTGAGTGCTCATCGCGTTTTTGAGCCGGTCTTGGCCGATTCAGGGGTCCAGCGAGCGGGCCAAAGCCGCAATGCAATCCGGGTGTAGGCTTCGTCGACGTAAAAGCCGGCGTAGCTCCAGCGTCTCCAGCCCGACAGCAGTTCAGGGCGCACTTGTAGCATCACAAGGCACACATACAATGTGAACATGCCCAGCGTGGCGAGAACACCCAATGCATCGGAAGGAGAGTCTTGCACGCCAAACGGCACGGCATGGCCCAACAAGGCGGTTGATGTAAGCCCGGCTGCAATCAACAGGCCAAAAAGGATTTGCTGCCCGGTTTGCTTCGCGCCAACGGCCGAGGAGGGCAGCCACAACATGGGCGCCCAAGCCAGGCCCATCAACACGCTCCACCACCAAGGCCATGCGGCCGAGCCGGTGATGGTGGTGAGCATCAAGACCATGCCAATGGACATGGCCGGTGCATAAAACAGGCTGATTGGCCTGACGGGTGCTGGCTCAACCAAGGTGTGTATTCGAGTGTCACGAACCACTGAAGAAGACGACAGAAACGCGTGGGCTTTGTACAGCGAGTGACCAATCAAGTGCAAAGCAGCCAGGGTGTATAAGCCCAGTGCACACTCGAGCAGCATGAAACCCATTTGCGCCAAGGTAGACCACGCCAGCCGCACCTTGATGCTGATTCGAGTCAACATGACCATGCCAGCCAGCACTGCGGTGATCAAGCCGAAAGCAAGCAGCAGTGTGCGCGCAAGGGCTGCCTGTTCCAGCAGGGGAGCAAATCGAATGAGTACAAAACCACCCAGGTTGATCACGCCTGCGTGCAACAGTGCCGAAACGGGAGTGGGGGCCTCCATGACCTGAATGAGCCAGCCGTGGACGGGCAGCAGTGCGGTTCGCAGCACAACTGCCAGCACCAGAAACAATGCGCACAGTTGCAGTTGCATCGACATGCCTTGTTGCGCAATGTGTGCCCAAAGCGCCGATAACGATCCACTCCCCACTTCGAACCACGCCAAACCCGCCGCGGCGATCAACAAAAGATCGGCGATCCGATCGGCCAGCCGCTTTTTGTGTGCTGCGAGCAGGGCAAAAGGACGATCAGGATAAAAACACAACAAGCGCTGCAACGCCACGCCAACCAGCGCCCACGCAGTGATGAGCACCAACCAATGGTTTGCCAAAAGCAGCAGATGAACGGTTGTTAAAACCAGCGCCAACGAGGTGATGTAGCGCTGTTGGCCGGGTTCGCCTTGCAAATAGCGCGCGGAAAATCGACCAATGACCAGCCCCAGCAGCTGTACCAAGACAGCCAGTATCAAGCCGATTGACGTGGTGGCCACTGCGCCTTGATGCATGGTTTGACCGCCAGCAAACACGGCTGCCAAGCCGCTGAACACGAGTGCTGCAAAAGACAAATTCAGAAATACACGCCAGCGTGCAGAGGTGGAAAGGTGCAAGGTTCGGGTCGCAAGAACCGCACTTCCCATGAGTGTGAGGGGCGCCAATGCGAACGCAAACGCGAGAAACTGCTGATTAATCATGCCCAAGGGCCCAAAAAAATGATGTACCGAGATGATGCGTTTGCTTCGGTGTTCTGTAAAATACAATGATTAGATATTTTTGATACTAAAAATAGAACAATGAGACTAGACCAACTGAATTTTCATCATCTTTTGTATTTCTGGAGGGTGGCCAAGCTGGGCCATCTGACCCGCGCTGCCGAGGAGCTGCACACTTCGCAATCCGCTGTGTCAGCCCAGATCCGTCACCTGGAAGAACGTTTGGGGCAGGCTTTATTTTCCCGAGAAGGGCGTCGCCTGACTTTGACTGACACCGGGCAGCTGGTGCTGGCCTACGCCGACAATATTTTTGGCCTGGGGCAGGAAATGCTTGGCCGCCTGGCTGGTCGCACCGAAGGGGTGACGCGCCTGCGCATTGGCATGGTTGCTACGCTTTCGCGCAACTACCTTGAGAACTGGATTCGCCCTTTGTTGGTTGAACCTTCGCTCTTGATTACTTTGGAATCTGGCCTGTTGGATGGGCTGACTCAACGGCTTGTGCAACATCAACTCGACGTGGTGTTGTCCAATGAAACCATTCCGACCGATCCGGATCGGCTTTTGCATTGCCGTTTTTTAGGAAGTCAATCCATTTCAGTGGTTGGCCCTGCGTCCCGCTGGGCCGAACAGAGCCTGCGTATTCCGCACGACCTGGATGGTTTGGACATTGCTTTGCCGGGCCCCAGGCATTCTTTGCGAGCCCAATTTGATGCACTGTGTGCCAGCACAGGTGTGACGCCCCGGCTAAGAGCCGAGGTGGATGACATGGCGATGTTGCGGTTGATCGCGCGGGACAGTGGTTGGCTCACGGTGTTGCCCAAGGTGGTTGTTCAAGATGAACTTCGCAACGGAATTTTGACGGTGGTTGGTCGTTCGACGGCACTGAAGGAGAGTTTTTACGCCATCACCACTCCCCATCGGCACGGCATCGATGTTGTGGAACAGTTGATTGGTCGAATTCCCGAAGAAAGCTAGTTTCAGAGGTTTGACAATTCACGTCAATGTGGCACGATCGAAGGCTCTGTTGACCAACAAAGGAATAGTGATGGGTTTAAGAATTAATGAAGTGGTTCCCGATCTGACATTGAACACCGATCAAGGTACTTTCTCGCTGCACGAGTTCATTGGCGATCAATGGACCATTTTGTTTAGTCATCCAAAAGATTTCACACCAGTGTGTACCACCGAGTTCGGCGCTGTGGCCCAACTGGCCCAGGAGTGGGAAAAACGGAACACCAAAGTGATTGGATTGTCCGTGGATGGTGTGCAAGAGCACAAGCGCTGGAAAGCAGATATCGAGCAGTTTGCGGGTGCCAAACCAACATTCCCGATCATCGCAGATGATTCACTGGAAGTGTCGAAAGCACTGGATATGCTGCCTGCAGACGCTTATTTGCCTGATGGTCGAACCGCAGCCGACTCGGCCAGCGTGAGGGTCGTGTTTATCTTCAGCCCAGACAAAAAACTGCAACTGGCATTGACCTACCCAATGACCATTGGTCGTAATTTCGCGGAAGTGCTGCGCGCATTGGATGCATTGCAAGCCACCCGTGGCAAACCCATTGCAACTCCCGCCAATTGGGTTCAAGGCCAAGACGTGATTGTTGCTTTGTCCTTAAACGATGAGCAGGCGCGTGAAAAGTACGGTGAAATTGATGTCAAGCTGCCGTACTTGCGCACCACTAAAATGCCGACTCAATAAGAGCCGCCGTCATGAGGGTGTATTTCGCGCCCTCATGGTGCGCATGCCTGTAGTTATCCCTTCTGGTTGTCAGCGTTTTACTGACGGCATGAAGCTTGCGGTGAATGGCTTTCATTCAGTTTGTTCTCGCTGAGAAAGGATTCATCATGAAGTTTGTACCCATTGTAGCCATTGCAGCCTTGACGCTGTCAGCCTGTATTGGCGGCTCCGATTCATTCACCCCCACTTCAGCTCGAACCGCGCCTTCGGCTGACACCCAAGGCGCCGTTGGCGAATTCAAGTTGCTTGAAGCCACCATCGATGATGTGCACAAGGCCTTTGCGGGCCAGTTGGTGCAAGAAGACGGCACTGCCTTAACCTGTGTTGAGTTGGCGAACCTGTATGTGAATCGTATAGCCGCATTGGACACGGCGATTATTCCGCAAGCGGGTGGTTTGCCTTTGAACTCGATGGTGTCGATCAATCCCTTGTTGCAAGAGCAGGCGCAGGCCCTTGACGATGCGTATGCCAAACAAGGCCTGACTGGCCCGCTGCATTGCGTGCCGGTGATTCTGAAGGATTTGTACGACACCAAAGAATTTCCAACCACAGCCGCCAGTGCAACCCTTGAGGGTTCACAGCCGCCAGATGACGCATTCAGCGTGAAGCGCATGCGAGACCGTGGTGCCTTGATTTTGGGCAAGGCCTCGATGACTGAGTTTGCCTATTTCACGCAAAGTTACAACAGCCAAACATTCAGAATTGGTACGCCCTATGACACCACGCGTGATGCGGGTGGCTCTTCTGGCGGCACAGGGGCATCCATCGCAGCAAATTTCGGCTTGGTGGGAACGGGTTCTGACACCTGCGCATCGGTTCGCTTGCCACCGAGTAACAATTCACTGGTGGGGGTTCGCGGCACCGTTGGTTTGGTCTCTCAAGATGGATTGGTTCCGCTGTCGCACACGCTGGACGTGGGCGGCCCCATGACCAGAACTGTGCGTGACGCGGCTTTGTTGCTCGATGCCATGGCCGGAGAAGACCCTGCAGATGCGAAAACCCTTGATGCATCACGTGTGCAGCCTGAAACCTACACCGCTTTCCTCGATGAGAACGCCTTGCAAGGCAAACGTCTCGGAGTTCTAAGAAGTTTCGGTGGTACCGATGCTGTGGGTTCTGACCCTGCGGTGGTGTCTACATTCACACAGGCTTTGGCTGATCTCCAAGCCGCTGGTGCCACTGTAGTCGATCCCATTGATTTACCTGAATTTGAGTCGCTTTCAATCATGCTGATTCCCCGCGAGTTTGCGGATCATCTGGATGAATATTTGGCCAGCTTCAATGCGCCGCATCCTGACACGCGTTCGGTGTTTTTGAGTGGGCGTGCTCACCCGGTGATTCAGGCTTTGATTGGTGCGTCTTTGGCGTTGCGTGACACCGAATCGGCCAGCTATCAGCAAACCTTGGCGCGTCGAACTGAGCTGCGTCAGTATGTTGAAGATTTCATGAACGAGAACAGACTGGATGCTTTGGTGTTTCCGCCTGTGCTGCGCCCTGCCATGGAGACTGGAATAGTGCAGGGTGACACATGCGAGTTTGGTTCCACCACGGGCTTGCCTTCAATTGTGGTGCCAGCGGGTTTTTCCAGCGACAACAGACCACGTCCGGTCGGTATCGAGTTCTTGGGGCGCCGCTGGGATGAGGCCACATTGTTTGGTTTGGCGTATGCCTACGAGCAGCAAACTAAACACCGAAAGCCACCTGCGTTTTATCAATGATCTTTAAGAGTTCACACGGGCCTGGGCACGGGCCCGGTGCTCAACTACGCAAAGACAGGTATTTTGCAGTCAGCGACCGGGCCACCGGTGCGAAAAGGTAGATGGCCGGCACGGCGGCACAATAGCCTACAAGATAGGTTTTTCCCCAGTACGCCATGAAGCCCGGGTTTAAACCGTAGTTCACAGCGGTCGTGACCAGCGTAACCACCCCAACCATGATGAATCCCATGATCAATGCAAAAACAACTCGGAATCGTTTGGGAGGATCGCTGGAACTCATGGTGACAGGGTGCAGTTTGAAATTGCTCCGATTCTAGCTTCAAACGGAACGGTTGTTTTAAGTTAAAGTGCACGATTCCTTCACACCGATCGGTTTTTGTCTGATGCCATATCGCATTGCGCCGTCTTCAAAGTCCCCAGCACTGTTCGAACAGGGCCACCATGTGTTGGTGGATGCCTCTGGCGCAGGTCATGGGCGTTACTGCATGGCGGCAGTGGTGGTGCTTGATGGTGTGGTTCAAACGATGCAGAGCAAGCCTTGCCTTGCCGAAAGCTCGGTGTTGGCCGAAGAGGAATGCATCGATTGGGCGTTTGAACAATGGCCAAACGCCACTGTGTGGAACGATTGCACCCCAGCTATTGAAGCGGTATTAAGCAAGAAGCCTGGGCGGGTGGGGCATCTTTTTTGGCCATCACCCCGAATGCGCAAACCCTTTCATGATTTGGCCCATGCACTATCGGTCAAGGCGAGGGGTTTGGCAGAGGCCAAATGCTGGGACCAATGGCCTCCTATTGAACAATCCCTTTGACTCAACATTTAACGCTTCGGGTATTCCATGCGAATGTCCTCGCTCGCGAATAACCTGCCGTCTCGGGTTTGGAATCGCCTTGCGCTGGCGAAGTGAAAGCTCATGCGCGGGGCCCATGTTGCATCGTCGAGTAGCCGCATGTCAGCATCGTCAAACCCTTGTTCACCCTGTTTTTTCAGAAAACGGTCAAACCACGCGACGGTGTAATGAATGATCATCGGTTTGGCCCAACCACCCTCGCACTGGTTGTTCTCTGTGTTTGAACACCAAGAGGTGGCTGGCAAGCCGGGCCCCGGGGAATAATCCAGGTGTGTACTTCCTGCGATTGTGATGTTGAAGACAGGCACGTTGGCGGCAGCCCAATCTTCAAAGCCAGCCAAGTGTTCGTCACGTGGGGTTTCTCGTGCAAAAGGAGCTGGCGTGAAGCCGTATTCCGAGGTGAAACCCAGCGCAGGCACGCGTGGGCTGACTGGCGGTGCGTTCGCGGGTGTGAGTATTGCGTCCAGTGGCGAACCTTGATCCCCATTTGAGGCTGCAATCAAGCTACTGAGGGTGGCCGCCGTAGGAGCATTCCTTGAACCCAGCGCATCCCAGGCCACAATGGCTTTGATGGGGTTTGTTGGGCTAAGCAACCCCGGCCAGGGCTTACTGTCAGATGCCCCATAGCTTTGTGCCCAAGTGACGCCTGCAGCGCCATAGGAATGACCAGCCGCGCCGATTCGATTGCGGTCTAGTTGTTGGTGAAAAGGGTTGAACGCTTCGGTTTTGGTGGGGTAGGTGCCTTTACAGGTGTTTTCATGGGGGTAGGGTGTGGACGGTGATGAAAGTAAAAAATCAATGTCGTTGACCAAGCCTTCGTAAAACACCTCACCGTTGAAGTTGCCACCTTGTTCACCGGTGGGGGTGGCTGCATCCGACAAACCCTGACCCCTAGGATCGTTGGTCAGCACCATGTAGCCCGCGCGAACGAAGGCCTGAGCGGCCCACCAATACAATGCTTCATTGGCTTGTACGGATCCGTTTTTAATGACGATGGCTGGCAGCGTTCGGTTGCCTGTGTTTCGTGGTTTCCAGACTCGTCCGGAAATGCGCGCGCAGTCTTGGTCGTAATAAACCACGGTTTGTACTTCGGCCTGCTCTGTGTAGAAGGTGTCGCCATCGGCGCCAGCCACACCTGGGTATCGGAACGGGTCACCCACACAAGGCCCAGCGCCGCCCGCGCACAAAGGCGTTATTCCTGTGTTGCCAAAGGCCGGTGGCAGGTTCCAGCTTGGGTCTTCTGCGCTTCGCAACAGGGTTGCATTGATATTGGCTGCAGTCTGCTCCAGCTGCCTGGCAACAAAGCCGGGCATCAGCTGTTCTTGGTTGGCTTCCAGTGTTTTGGCGACATTGGCCAGCTCGCAGCGTAGAAGTTCCGCCGATGGATATTCGGCTAGGTCACAAGCCAAATCCAACTCAAGGTTGGAATTGGCTGGCGATACTTCCCGGGGGGAGGTGCTGGCTGATGAACCTGGCGATGTGGACATGGCCCTGTCTTCAGAACCACACCCGGAAAGAAACAAAAACAGGCAGAACGCCAGGTAAACACTGTGGTTTGCATTCAAAATAATCTCTTTGAGTCGGGTAGGCTTATTTGTTACCCGAAAGTAACTCAAACAGATTCAATGTGTGGATCAGCCCGTTCGATGATTGCTTTTACATCGATGCCGGCAGGCAGTGCCCCGTAGTTGTGGTGCCCCTGTGCAGCCAGGCGGCTCGCGCAGAAGGCTTCACTGACTGAACTCGGAGCGTGACGAACCAGCAGAGAGGCTTCAAAAGCCAAGGCCATTTGGTCAACCATGTGTCTGGCACCATATTGCAAAGCGTGCGCGTCGGCCTTTTGCAGTTGAACAAACTGCTTGCCAAGTTGATTCAGGTAGTTGTCGAGAATGGCGTTGCCGCCTCGTGCTTTCTCCATTTCTGAATTGAATGCCATGAGTACTGCAGGTGTTTTACCAATCGCCCGCAACACGTCGAGGCATTGCACATTGCCACTGCCTTCCCAAATCGGATTGATGACGCTTTCACGGAACAGACGTGGATAAATGGAGTTTTCCATCACACCACTGCCGCCAATGCATTCCATGATTTCATAGCTGTGCTGCGGGGCGCGTTTGCAAATCCAGTACTTGCCCACTGCGGTGGCCAGGCGTGCCAAATGGCCTTCGTGTTCGTCGTGGTCTTTGTGGTCGAGGGCACGTGCCATGCGCATGGAAAACGCAATGCTGCCTTCATATTCCAGTTGAAGGTCGGCCAGTACGTTTTGCATCAAAGGTTGCTCCAGCAACTTGGCACCAAATGCAGCCCTTTGCCGGGTGTGATGAATGGCATTGGCAAGCCCTACGCGCATGATGCCGGCTGAGGCGCCCATGCAATCGAAACGGGTGAGGCTGACCATTTCAATGATGGTCGGAACGCCTCGGCCCTCTTCGCCGATGAGCCAGCCTTGCGCGCCACGGAATTCAACCTCGCTCGATGCATTCGATTTGTTGCCCATTTTGTCTTTGAGGCGAATCACATTCAGGGCGTTTTTCGTGCCGTCGGGGAGCCAACGCGGCACCGCAAAGCAAGACACACCAGCGGGCGTTTGGGCCAGAATCAAAAACAGATCGCACATGGGGGCTGACAAAAACCATTTGTGCCCCACAAGGCTGTACAACTCACCCGGCCCGGCTTGCCCAACCGGGGTGGCTTGAGTGCTGTTCATACGCACGTCGGATCCGCCTTGCTTTTCTGTCATGCCCATGCCCACGGTGATGGATTGCTTTTCATCGATGGGCACATTGCGCGGGTCATAGCCACGACTCAGAATCTTCGATTCGAACATCGCAGCCACATTGGGTTGCAGGCGGAAGCTGGGAATGGATGCAAAAGTCATGGTGACTGGGCAGCCATGGCCAGCCTCCACTTGGGATTGAATGAAACCTTTGGCGCCTCGAACCACATGCGCACCGGCTTTGGGGTCAACCCACGGGGCGCTGTGAATACCTTCGGAAAGGCTGCTGACCATCAGTGCGTGGTAGGCGTTGTGATAGCGCACGGCATCAACCCGGTTACCAAAGCGGTCGTGTGTGTCCAGTTCAGGTGTGTACTTGTTCGCCAAGTGGCCCAATTCAAGATAGGCAGCCTGCCCGCACTTGTGGCCGAAGTCCGAGATTTCCTGCAGGCCCCATTGGCCGCCTTCACGCTTCACCGCCTCAACCATGGCGGTGTCGGTGGTGAACAAGTTGTAATCGCTCAGTTCACTGGCCACGTTGTGGACTTTGTGTGTTTCACCAAGTTGAGCTTGCTCGTGTAGTTCTTTGGCGGTTTTCATGGTGTGCTCCTGAGGGCTGTCTGTTGTTGCGTGCAAGGCTTTTCATTTTTTAATTACTTATATTATCGTAAATCGTATTTAAATGTAACTTTGAGGCTCTGCCTCACTGGTTTTGCCCCCTCAACTGAGGCTGGCTTTCCCTTGCAGCCTGTGCTATTACTTCAATCGTGGGCCTCTTGGAGATCGCCATGAACACTCAGCACCATGTGGAAATTGACCTGAATACTTTGCTGGAACTGGTCAATGAAGTGGCCAAGGAAGACCCCTTGGATTACGGTAACTTGCCAGTTGATGAACGGGTGTTGCGCAGAACGTGCTGCATGGGGGCCCTACACATTCTGGAGCATGCCGCCAATTTTAAAGCCGACGAATTGATGTATGTCTTGCTCAGTGCAATGGCCAAGTTGATTGAGGAAAACGTACTGTTGCACGCACAAAGCGTGGAGCGAGGCGAAAAAATTCGCAGCGAAATGGTGCAACAAATTCTGAATAAAGCCATGAAAGGTGGGTAAGGTCAGGTTTCTGGCGTTCAAGTTTTCGAGTGCCCGGTCGTTAACAAGGTAAATAACCGGAGAACGACACAATGGATGTATCCGCCGCCGCCATGGTCAACGCCACGTTGCAAATGCAGCAGGCTCAAAACGTGCAACAGGGCCAAATTGCCGTATTCAAAAAAACAATGGACATTGCCGAAAATTCCATCGCGCAACTGATTCAGTCTGTGCCACAGAATCCCCCGCTGGCTACTTCTGGAATGGTTGGTACCCGTTTGAACGTGGTTGCTTGAATTTATACTTTGGTGGCCAGCATCAGGAATGATTGCCTTGCTGCCTCCTCGAGTTGCTTTCTGCTCAGACTGGGGTCATTGTCTTGTGCCAGTTGTGAGACCAATCCGTGAATTTGAACCACAATCATAGCGGCTCTTTGTTTGGTTTGTTCCACGGTCAGCTTCGATTCAAGCCCTACGATTAACTTGAAAATTTCCTTGCGCTCCCGCGCATACACTCCCTCGACCAATCGCGCTGCAAACGGCAGACGATTCGATAGTGCATAAATTTCCGCCAACACCCCGAAGGTTTCGGGTCTGCGAATTTCAATCAAGATCAAATCAATGATGGTCATGAAGCGGTCAAGCTGGCTTTTGTCGCTCATCGCATTCATGACCTGTGCCACGGCCGCCTGGTAGTTGTCCATCACATAGGTCAGCAGCGCTTCTACCAAAGCTTCCTTGCTGCTGTAGTAATGCTGAACGGTACTTAGCGAAATACCCAACTGATTGGCCACGCCACGCATACTTAGCCCCGCATAGCCCTCGCTTGCGAGTATGTGCTGTGCGGCGCGCAAAATTTCCAGGGCGCGCAGCTGGCCTTTGTCAGTGGTGTGAACGGACATGTGTATTGATGAATTGTGTAAGTCATTAATGTAACCGATGGATTGACAACTAGGTCGTGTGACCTATAATCATTTCGACATCTTCGGTCACGTGACCTAAAACCATTTTGAGCAAAACAATCATGAGATACCCAACCCCCAGCTGGATGAATTCCGACCTTGAACTGTACCGCGCCAATGTGCGCCGTTTTGTTGAAACTGAAATCAAACCCAATCAACAGAAGTGGGCCAAGCAACAGCATGTTGACCGGGAGCTTTGGTACAAGGCTGGCGAAATGGGTGTGCTATCGGCCGATGTGCCGGAAGAGTATGGCGGGGCCGGCGGCGATTTCACCCACATGGCTGTGTTGTTTGAAGAGTTGGCCTACAGCGGCGACCGTGCCTTTGGTGTGCATGTTCATGCCATTGCAGCTCAATATATTTTGAACCATGGTACCGAAGCCCAGAAGCAGTATTTTCTGCCCAAAATGGCCAGTGGTGAAATGATTGGTGCCATTGCAATGAGCGAGCCCGGTGCTGGTTCCGATTTGCAGGGTATTCGAACCACGGCTATCAAGGATGGCAATCATTACGTGGTTAATGGTTCCAAGATTTTCATTTCCAACGGGTATTTGGCAGATGTGATTGTTGTGGTGACCAAAACCGACCCTGCTGCAGGTGCCAAAGGTGTGTCTTTGTTGCTGTTGGAAACCAAACAGGCTGAAGGCTTTAAAGTTGGGCGAATTCTGGAGAAGCTTGGTCAAAAAGGCCAGGACACTTGCGAATTGTTTTTTGACAATGTACGCATTCCAGTTCAAAACCTGCTGGGTGAAGAAGGACAGGGTTTCAAACAGTTAATGGTGGAATTGCCATACGAGCGTTTGATGTTGGGGTTAGGCGCAATGGCGACCATTGAATTGGCCATTGAAATGACTCTGGAATACACCAAAGAAAGAAAGGCATTCGGTAAGACTGTGTTCGATTTTCAAAATACTCGCTTCAAAATGGCGGAATTGAAGTCACAAGCAGTGGTGGCCCGTGCTTTTATTGACAGTTCCATTGAAAAACTGGTTCAAGGCAAACTGGATGCTGTCACCGCATCGATTGCGAAATTGCATTTAAGTGAACTGGAATGTAAAACCATTGACGAATGCCTGCAGTTTTTCGGCGGTTATGGCTACATGATGGAATACCCGATTGCGCAAATGTACGCCGACGCGCGTGTGCAGCGCATTTATGGTGGAGCGAGCGAAATCATGAAGGAAATCATCGCGCGTTCGCTGTAATCAGCCTGTTCAGCCTTGCGCTTGTTGATAAATTCAACGGCGCACAGGTTCTGGATTCAGCGGGCGCAAGGAAAAGGGTATGCTCTGGCTTTGTACCCAAATATAATTCGACGCCATGCTACTAAATCACGAATCAAGTCAGCTTGTATTGGTGGATTATCAGGAAAAGTTAATGCCTGCGATCCACCAATCCAGTGAAGTGTTAAATAATGCAAAAATCCTGGCCAAGTTGGCCAGGAAAATGCATGTGCCAGTCTTTGGCACAGAACACATGCCCGACAAAATCGGCGCATTCAACCCTGAATTGGCGGCGCTTTGTAAAGCAACCAT
The DNA here is from genome assembly GCA_964229025.1 of Limnobacter sp. Lineage (GTDB taxonomy): Bacteria > Pseudomonadota > Gammaproteobacteria > Burkholderiales > Burkholderiaceae_B > Limnobacter. Next base: position 42,301 of record CAXRAE010000010.1, read on the forward strand.
GCGGAAATCCAGCTTCAGCGCCTGCCCCGAGGGTTTGATTGACCTGTTGACGGCCAAAACCGTATCAGGCAATGCCCGCAGCTTGCCCAAGCATCTTCAGAAAAACAATGAGAGCAATGAGAGAAGCAGCATTGTGATAGCTGGGGTTGAGGCCCACGTGTGTTTACTACAAACCGCTCTTGATTTACTCAATGATGAAATGGAAGTATGGGTAGTAACCGATGCATGTGGTTCCAGAACCGAGAAGAACAGAGATGCGGCATTTGACCGCCTTGCGGGAAATGGTGCAGAATTAGTAACCACTGAAATGGTTGTATTTGAGTGGCTTGAAAGCGCAGAAAATGATCATTTTAAATTTGCGTTGGATTTGATTAAGTAATCATTCATGGTGGTGGGTTGTAATGTCAGGGCTGATATCATTACAATTCATTTGATTTAACCTTCTAGAAGAATATACAAAATGAAAAAAATTAACCTAGCTTCATTGAGTTCAAGTGATTTGCAGCAGTTGAAAGCAGATATTGACAAAGAACTGGCGGAACGCAGCTCGAAATTGCAAGCCATTGAGGAAGTTAAAAAACTGGCAGCCGCAAAAGGTTTGAACCTGAGCGATTTGATCGGCGAAATGGGCGGCAGCAAAACCAAAGGCAAGCGCGAGTTGGGCCCAGCGCCTGTTCGTTTCCGCCATCCCAAAGACCCGACCATGACGTGGTCTGGCCGCGGCAAACGGCCAAACTGGATGAAAGACGCCCTGGCTCAGGGTTTCAGTGAAGATGAAATGCGCGTGTAAATCCAAGCGGTCAATAAAAAGCCGTTGTCTGGATCATTCCAGCAACGGCTTTTTAATTGTGTTCTTCAACAATTGCTTGTCACAGGCCTCGCGCCAAATCCTTCTTCAAGTCATTCACATCTTCCAACCCGATTGCCAAACGAATCAAACCTTGTTTGATACCGGCGGCTTCGCGCGCTTCGGGGCTTAAGCGGCCATGCGTTGTGGTCGCAGGGTGTGTGATGGTGGTTCGAGTATCGCCCAAGTTGGCCGTGATCGATACCAATTTGGTGTGGTCAATCACCTTCCAGGCGTTTGCTCGTTCGCTGTCGTCGTCATGGCCTTTCACCTCAAAAGCAACAATGGCGCCACCGGCCTTTTGTTGCTTCATCGCCAACTCGTGTTGAGCATGGCTTTGCAGGCCGGGGTAATACACCTTGCTCACGTTGGGGTGTGCTTCCAGCCAAGTGGCGATTTCAAGTGCTGCCTCTGATTGCGCCTTCATGCGAATATTCAGGGTTTCGAGGCCTTTGAGCAGCACCCATGCATTGAATGCAGACAGGGTAGGCCCCGCCGTTCTAAGCACTGGCAACACTTTGTCTTTCAGAATGTCTTTGGGGCCGCAAATGGCACCACCCAGAACGCGTCCTTGCCCATCAAGGTATTTGGTTGCGGAATGGATGATGAATTCCGCACCGAAATCCACTGGCTTTTGCAACGCAGGCGTGCAAAAGCAGTTGTCGATGACGTTGTATACGTTGTGCTTTTTCGCCAGGTCGCTTAGCGCGCGCATGTCGATGATTTCAGTCAAGGGGTTCGACGGCGTTTCGCTGTAGAACATCTTGGTGTTGGGTTTGATGGCTTTTTCCCAAGCTGACATATCCACACCATCCACGAAAGTGGTCTCAATCCCAAAGCGGGACAAAATATTCACGAACAATTGCACCGTCGCACCAAACAATGCTTTGGAAGCGATGATGTGGTCACCTTGGTTGAGCAAACCCATGCAGATGGTGGTGATGGCAGCCATACCGCTTGAAGTGGCCAGACAGTACTCTGTGTCTTCCAGCGTAGCCAGGCGCTGCTCAAACATTTGCACGCTGGGGTTGGTGAACCGTGCGTACACGTTGCCTTCCTCAGTGCCAGCGAATCGCGCAGCTGCTTGTGCGGCACTGTCGAACACGAAGCTGGATGTCAGGAACATGGCTTCGGAGTGCTCGCCAAAGGGCGTGCGCTGGCTGCCAGACCGAATGGCCTGGGTGGCGGTGGCCCAATTTTGTGGGTTTGGTGTGTCGTCGTGTGTGCTCATGGTGTGATCTTCCTACAAGGCCAAGCCTTGCGCAATGCGCGTTTCAACAGTTTGTTTGCCCAATAGCTTCATGACCTTGTCGATCGAGGGCGTTTGCGTAATGCCCGTCAACATCAAACGCAATGGCATGGCCAGTTTTGGCATTTTCAGGCCATGGGCTTTGATGGTGCTTTTCACCAAGGCATTCAAGGCGTCGGTGGTCCAGTCCGTGTTCTTCAAGGCTTGGGCGAACTCGTTCAGTGCGGCGCGCACGGTGTCGTCCAGCATGTCGCCCAAGGCGGCAGGGTCCACCTGCGGGGTGGTGTAAAACAAGGCGGCCTCGTCGCGCAACTGCACCAGGGTAGAGGCGCGCTCCAGCACCACGTCTAGCACATCAGCCAAGGCTGGCCCTTGTGCTGTCGATGTGCCAGCCTTGTCCAGACGCGTTTGAAGATCGGCCAGCAACTGCGCTTTGGGGGCTTGCTTCATGTAGTGCGCGTTCACCCAAGCCAGTTTTTCAGGGTCAAACTGGGCGGCTGATTTGCTCATGCTGCTTGAGTCGAACCACTCAATGAGTTGCTCGCGGCTGAAAATTTCATCGTCGCCGTGGCTCCAGCCCAAGCGCGCAAGGTAATTCACCATGGCGTCGGGCAGAAAACCTTCTTCATGGTATTGGATCACGCTGACCGCACCGTGGCGCTTGGACAGCTTCTCACCATCGGGCCCCAAAATCATGGGGATGTGCCCGTAAATGGGTTGCTCGCCACCCAAAGCCTTCAGGATGTTGATTTGGCGTGGGGTGTTGTTGATGTGGTCGTCGCCGCGAATCACGTGAGTGATCTTCATTTCCCAATCGTCGACCACCACGCAGAAGTTGTACGTGGGGGTGCCGTCTTGGCGAGCCAGAATCAAGTCATCGAGCTCTTCGTTGTTGATCGAGATCGGTCCTTTCACCAAATCGTGCCAAATCACCGCGCCACTTAATGGGTTTTTGAATCGCACCACCGGTTCAATACCCGCAGGTGGGCTGGGCAACACTTTGCCGGGTTCCGGGCGCCATGTGCCGTCATATCGAATACGTTGGCCATTTTCCCGCTGCTTTTCACGCATTTGATTCAGTTCTTCTTGCGTACAGTAGCAATGGTAGGCATCGCCTTGTTCAAGCAGTTTATCGATCATGGCCCGGTAGCGGTCCATGCGTTGCATTTGGAAAAACGGTCCTTCGTCGTAGTCCAGGTTCAGCCATGCCATGCCGTCCATGATGGCCTGTACGGCCTCAGGGGTGGAGCGCTCCACATCGGTGTCTTCCACTCGAAGAATGAACTGCCCCTTGTTGTGTCGGGCAAACGCCCAGCTGTACAGGGCGGTTCTGGCGCCGCCCAAATGCAGGTAGCCCGTGGGGCTGGGGGCAAAGCGGGTACGAACTGTGGGTGTGTGGCTATCTGTTGACATGGATTAGTGACTTTTTTTCAAAGAACTCATATTATAAGTTCAAGTAAATTCTTAAGTATGGCAATGAACAAACTCAATCGCCGGTCGTTTCTTCAGGCAGTGAGCACGTTGGCTCTTGTCGGTTCTGTGGACACCTTTCTCAAACACGGTGTGTTGGCCGCTGGTTCGCAATTGGCACCGCCCCCGGATCTGTTCGATCCCGGTTTGGTGGATCTGACCTTTTGGCTGCAGCCCCGAACACTTGAAATGGTGCGCCCCCAGTCGGGCGAGCGTTTGAACATCACTTACTGGAAAGATGGGTATCTTAACCCAATCGCCTATGAACAGATTTGTGGTTTGCTTCGAGACGTGCAAGCAAATCAGGTTTTCCGCATGGACACCCAAATCATCGACACGCTGTGGGCGGCCCAGGCATTCGTGCGTCGTTATGGTTTTTCTGCGCCGGTGGAAATCACTTCCGGCTATCGAAGCCCCAAAACCAATGCTCGCTTGATCGAGCAGGGTTTGCCAGCAGCCAGAAATTCACTGCACCTGAAAGGGCAGGCGGTTGATTTTCGATTGCCTGGCCTGCACCCACAGGTGTTGGGCCAGCTTGTTGAGGGCTTTCGCACGGGTGGTGTCGGCTTTTACTTCCGGGTTGGCTCAAAAGGTGGCTGGATTCACGCTGACACAGGCCCGGAGCGCCAATGGCGTGGTTAAATAAGGCGGTCTAAACAAAACAGTTCGAGGGTGGTTTGTTGGCAGTCTTTTCGCGCAGGGTGTTGCGGTTCAACAAATTCAAAGGGCTTTGTGCAGTGGCAGTGGCTGGCGTGTTGCTTACTGCATGTGACAAGGCGCCCAACAACCCTTATGTCGAAACCAAGGCTGAACGAAGCCTCAGCACTTTGTATACTGCGTTCACCGCGCGGCCCAAGCACCTCGACCCCGCTCAGTCGTACACCTCTGATGAAGCTGAGTTCACCTACCAGGTGTATGAACCCCTGTTTCAATATCACTACCTCAAGCGCCCCTATTCACTCGAGCCGCTGGTTGCCCAAGCTGTTCCGGTGCCGGTTTATCTGGATGCCGATGGCAATGAATTGCCACAAGATGCACCGCTTGATGCGGTGAAAACCAGTGTGTACACCATTGAGATGAAAAAGGGCGTGATGTACGCCCCTCACCCGGCTTTCGCCAAAAACAGCGCGGGCGAGTGGTTGTATCACGACTTGGGCGAGCAGGCCCAGCAATTCAAATCGCCACTGCAGTTTGAACAGCAAGGCACGCGAGAATTGACCGCACACGATTATGTGTATGAAATCAAACGCCTGGCCAGTTCTCGCATTGTGTCGCCAGTGTTGGGCCACATGGGCGATTATGTTGAAGGGCTGGCGGAGCTGTCTAAAACGCTTCAGGCGCACGACGCTGAACTGAAAAAAAACATTCAGGCACAAACCGGTAGCGCTTTTGCACCAGCCAGCGCTGATTTGCCTTGGCTGGATTTGCGTGAATTCGAGTTGACCGGGGCAAAGGCCCTGGATGACCACACGCTGCAAATTCGTGTCAATGGCAAATACCCCCAGTTCATTTACTGGCTGGCCATGCCTTTTTTTGCGCCCATTCCCTGGGAGGCCGATGCCTTTTACAGCCAGAAAGGGTTTGTACAAAACAACCTGACCCTGGATTGGTGGCCGGTGGGCACCGGGCCCTACATGCTCACTGAAAACGACCCGAATTCACGAATGGTGTTGTCACGCAACCCCAACTTTCGGGGGGAACCTTACCCATCAGAAGGGGAGCCGGGCGATGCTGAAGCCGGTTTGCTGGCCGATGCAGGCAAAACCATGCCCTTCATTGACCGCGTGGTATTCACCCGTGAAAAAGAAGGCATCCCCTATTGGAACAAGTTTCTTCAAGGGTACTACGACAGTTCTGGCGTGAGTGCAGACACGTTCGACCAAGCCATCCGCGCCAGCGCCGATGGCGACGCTGCACTGACCGCTGACATGCAGGCCAAAGGCATTCGTCTGGAAACTTCGTTGGCAACCAGTCTGTTTTACCTTGGGTTCAACTGGCTTGACCCAGTGGTGGGGCCCGGCAATTCCCCTGAAGACGCCAAACGTGCCCGGCTTTTGCGCCAAGCCATTGCCATTGCTGTGGACTGGGAAGAGTTCTCGCAAATTTTCACCAATGGCAGGGCAGTGCCCGCTCACGGGCCTGTGCCCCCAGGTTTGTTTGGTCACGAGAAGGGTGAGGCCGGTTACAACACGCAGGTGTACAACATTGTTGACGGAAAGCCGGTTCGCAAGCCTGTCGCTGACGCATTGGCGTTGCTGAAACAGGCTGGCTATGAAAACGGGCTCGACCCGAAAAGTGGCAAACCGTTGACCCTGGCGCTGGACACCACAGGTGGTGGCCCCGGGGACAAGGCGCGTTTTGATTGGTACCGCAAACAGTTCGCCAAGCTGAACATCCAACTGGAAATTCGCGCCACTGACTGGAATCGTTTTCAGGAAAAAATCCGCAAGGGCAATGCACAGTTGTTTTTCCTGGGCTGGAATGCAGATTATCCCGATCCAGAGAATTTTCTTTTCCTGCTTTACGGCCCGAATAGCCGAGCCAAAACGGCCGGTGAAAATGCATCGAATTACTCCAATGCCGAGTTTGATCGCTTGTTTGAGCGCATGAAAACCATGCCCAACAATGAGGAGCGTGCCCAAATCATCTCCCAGCTTACCGACTTGGTTCAGAACGATGTGCCGTGGCTATTCGCATTCACCCCGCAACAATTCGGTTTGATTCACGAGTGGCTGGGCAATGTAAAACCCAACGATTTGGCACGCAACGATGTGAAGTACAAAACCATCAATGTGGCCTTGCGAGAAAAAGCGCGTAAAGAGTGGAACCAGCCTGAATGGTGGCCCATTCCGGTTTTACTGCTGGCCTTGGTGGCGTTTGTGTGGCCTGCTTGGGCGGCCTGGAAGCGCCGAGAGCGTGCACTGGGCATTCGCGATGACCTGAAACACGACACACAAGGGGGGCAGTGAACATGAGCCAGTATTTGCTGCGGCGTGTGTTATACGGCTTGCTGGTGCTGCTCGGTGTGAACCTGATCACCTTCGTGTTGTTTTTTCAGGTGAACAGCCCCGATGACATGGCCCGATTGGCCTTGGGCGGCAAGCGGGTGTCGCAGGAATCGGTCGAGCAATGGAAACGCGAGCGCGGCTATGACTTGCCTTTGCTGGTCAATGCCCAAGCGCAAGGTTTGGACAAGGTTTCACAAACCATTTTCTTTCAGAAATCCATTCCCATGTTTGTCGGTGAATTTGGCCGTGCAGACGACGGGCGCAACATCGCCAATGAAATAGCCAACCGTGCGCTGCCCAGCCTGGCCTTGGCGGTGCCCGTGTTTGTGTTGGGTTTGTTGTTGAACATCACATTTTCTTTGCTGCTTACCTTTTTTCGTGGCACCTACCTGGATTTGAGCGGGGTGGTGCTGTGCGTGTTGGCCATGTCCATTTCAGGTTTGTTTTACATCATTGGTGGTCAATACCTGTTTTCCAAAACGTTGGCGCTGGTTCCCATTTCGGGATTTGATGCCAGTGGCGAGGCCTGGCGGTTTCTGATTTTGCCGGTGCTGATTGGTGTGGTCAGTGGTTTGGGCGGCGGCACACGTTGGTACCGAACCATTTTTCTTGAGGAAATCAACAAGGATTACGTGCGTACCGCGCGTGCGAAAGGGCTGTCTGAAACACAGGTGCTGGCGCGCCATGTGTTGCGCAATGGCTTGATTCCAATTTTGACGGGGTCTGTCACCGTCATTCCCTTGTTGTTCATGGGCTCACTGATTTCAGAGTCATTTTTTGGCATCCCCGGCTTGGGCAGTTACACCATCGAGGCGATTCAGTCTCAAGATTTCGGCGTGGTACGCGCCATGGTGTTTATCGGCTCGGCACTGTATTTGGTGGGTTTGATCTTGACCGACGTGGCATACACAATCGCGGACCCTCGGGTTCGTTTGGCATAAGGGGGCTTGCGCGTGTTTCCGACCCTGTTGCTGACCGATATTTTAATTTGGCTTCTCGTGTTTGGCGTGCTGGCGTATGTGCGCTCTGTGCTGAACAACCCTTTGGCGCGGGCCTCTTGGTCCTTGGTGTTTCAATCCAAAATTGCCAGTGCCAGTTTGGTGGTGTTGCTGTTGGCCTTGCTCATTACCTTGCTTGACAGTGTGCACCTTCGCTTGAATGCCGAGCAGCAAAGCCGGTACGCCAGCCCTATCGTTTCTGTGCTGGATGTGGCCTTGGGCCCCTTGGCCTATCAGCGTGAAAAATCCTATTCTGCGCCGCTGGCCTTGCGTGGCTTGAGTAAAGAAACCATTGAGGTTGACGGCAAACCAGTTCGAGACTATCCACGCCTGACATACGGTGGTGCGCATTTGCAGGATGAATCCCAACGTGCCCAAGACTTGGCTTTGCGTGCTTATCAGGGCGGCTTGGCGGGTTTGTTGACCTGGTCGTTTTTGCTGGTCGCCCTGTGGGCGGCGCGCCGTGCATGGGTGGGCACAGGTTCGGCCGATGAGGTGTCGGTGTTCAAAGGCAGTGGCGCTTACCTGACCGCGGTGTGGACTCTGTTGGTGCTTTGTCTGTTAGGCGGCGTGCTGTGGAAATGGTCGCAGGCCTACCATGTGTTTGGCACCGACAAAGTGGGTGTGGATGTACTTTACATCGCGCTGAAAGGTCTACGAACCGCCATGTTGATCGGCTTGCTCACCACACTCTTGACCCTGCCTGTGGGCATTGCCATGGGTTTGGCGGCCGGCTATTTCCGTGGTTGGGTAGACGATGTCATTCAGTACATTTACACCACCTTGAATTCCATTCCTTCCGTGTTGCTGATTGCCGCCACCGTACTGATGCTTCAGGTGGCGCTGGAGGCCAATCCAGAGGCATTTGCCTCATCGGCCGAGAAAGCCGACCTTCGTTTGTTTTTCCTGTGTGCCATATTGGGATTGACGAGTTGGACCGGGTTGGCCCGCCTGTTGCGCGGCGAGGTGTTGAAAATGCGCGAGCAAGACTATGTGCTGGCAGCCAGGGCCAGTGGGGTGTCGAACTTTAAAATTCTGTTCTCGCACCTGTTGCCCAATTTGATGCATTTGGTGCTGATCGCCATGGTGATGGATTTTTCCGGCTTGGTGCTGGCCGAAGCGGTGCTCAGCTATGTGGGTGTTGGCGTTGACCCCAGTACTTACAGCTACGGGACCATGATCAACGCTGCACGCCTGGAATTAAGCCGAGAACCCATCGTGTGGTGGAGCCTGGTTGCTGCGTTTGTATTCATGTTGTTGCTGGTCTTGTCGGCCAACCTGTTCGCCGATGCCGTTCGTGACGCGTTCGATCCACGTGCGCGCCAGTTGAAACAGTCTTTGGTCAGGGTGTGAAACCATGAGTTTGTTGGAAGTGAAAGGGTTGAGTACACGGTTAGCCAGTGAAACAGGCTGGGTTCATGCGCTCGATGACATCAGTCTGGCCATTGAGCAGGGAAAAACCTTCGCCTTGGTTGGTGAGTCGGGCTGCGGCAAATCCATGACTGCACTGAGCCTTGCGCGTTTGTTACCCGATTGCGGCGCCATCGTGGCAGGGCAGGTCAAGCTCGCCCAAACGGTGGACAAAGGCAACAGCACCGATCTTCTGCGCATTGCGGAAACCGACATGCGACGCATGCGTGGTCGTCGAATCTCCATGATTTTTCAAGAGCCAGGCACCAGTTTGAATCCGGTGATGACTGTGGGTGATCAACTCACCGAGGCCATTTGTCTTCACACCAAAGTCAGCAAAGATGAAGCCCTGAGTGAAGCCGAATTGTGGTTACACAAAGTGGGCATTCCTGAGCCCAAAGCGCGATTAAGCCAGTTTCCTTTTGAAATGTCAGGGGGGCAAAAGCAACGTGTCATGATCGCATTGGCCCTGGCGGTCAAACCTGACTTACTGATTGCCGATGAGCCCACCACCGCACTGGACGTGTCCATTCAAGCCCAGGTGCTTGATTTGCTGAAAAGTCTTCAGAAAGAGCAGGGGATGGGCATGTTGCTAATCACCCATGATTTGGCGATCGTCAAGCAAATGGCTGATTCAGTTGGTTTGATGTACGCCGGTCAAATGGTGGAAAAAGCCAGCACAGCTGATTTCTTTGCCAACCCGCGCCACCCCTACGCCCACGCGCTGATTCGTTCGCTGCCCAGTCAGGCCCAACGGGGTAAAAAGCTGTATGCCCTGGAGGGCAAGGTGCCATCCCTGGTTGCGCCTGCGCCCGGCTGTCGGTTCGCCCAGCGTTGCATGCATGCGCGCGAGCAATGCACTGAAAGCACGCCCAAGTTGTTGAGTCACAACCCTGAGCACGCGGTGCGTTGTTTTTTTCATGACAGTATTCAGGCCAATCAAAATCCGGTCGGTTCGACCGAGTTTGATCAGAACCAGAGGGCGCCAGTTGCTGGCGCGAAAGTCGTGTTGAAAACGGTGTCATTGTCTGTGGCTTACCCGGAAAAGAAGAATTTGTTTCAAAAGCAGTTCAAATCGGTGTTGAATCGACTGGATCTGACCTTGCAACAAGGCAAAACGCTGGCTTTGGTTGGCGAGTCAGGGTCGGGTAAAACCACCGCTGCGCGTGCTTTGCTGGGTTTGTTGGGCGATCATGCGCGCATCGAGGGCGATGTACTGATGGAGGGCCGCCCCTTGAGCCAATGGGCCGAGCGTGGACCCATGGGTTGGCGCGCGCGCGTGCAGTTGGTGTTTCAGGATCCTTTTGCATCGCTGAACCCCCGCCATCGAATCGCAGAAATTCTTGAAGAGCCTTTGTCCAGTTTGCGCCCCGACCTGGACGCGCAGGCCCGGCGTGCGCGTGTGGCACAGGTCATGGAGCAAGTCAGCATGCCAGTTGAGGCCTTGAGTCGCTATCCACACGAGTTTTCCGGTGGGCAACGTCAACGCATCGCGATTGCGCGCGCCTTGGTGTCCGAGCCTCGAATTCTGATTTGTGATGAACCGACCTCAGCGCTTGACGTGTCTGTACAGGCACAAATTTTGAACTTGCTGCGCAAATTGCAGCAGGAAACCGGGGTGGCCATGCTGTTCATTACCCACAACCTGGCGGTGGTGCAATACCTGGCCGATGAAGTGGTGGTGCTGAGGAAAGGCGAGGTGGTTGAACGTGGGGCGGCTGAGCAACTCTTTGAAAACCCCCAGCATGCATACACTCGTGAACTGATTGCGGCAGCGCCAACGTTATAAAGCGGGAAGTTGATGAGTAATCGGTGAATGTAGTCTTATGAAGACCACTGGCCTGATGGAATGGGTGCCGGCAGCGTGAGTGTCATGCCGGGGCGTATCAAGCTTTTGTTGCCCAAACCATTAACCCGTTGAATGTCTTTGACTTTGACCTGAAACCGTTGTGCAATGCCCACCAAAGTGTCTCCCTTTTTCACTTTGTAGCTTCGATAGGGTTTGGGTGCTTTGTAGCTTTTGAGACTGGCCTGAACCTTGGCCGCGTAATCCACAGGCACCAACAAGGTGTCGGTGTGGGCTGCATACAAAACAGGCTGATTCAAGGCGGGGTTGAGTTTGCGGATCACTTCCAGCTCAATGCCGGCCAGTCTCGCGACTTCCCGAAGATCGACATCGGCGTGCCGTTTGATTTTTTCAAAGTACGGCTGATTCGGTACCTTCGGCAGCGTGATGCCGAAGCGCTCCGGGCTTAGAATCAGGTTTTTCAGTGCCTGGAGCTTGGGGATGTACTGGCGAGTTTCAGCAGGCAAATCCAGATTGGTCAATGTTGGTTGTAGCCCGGCTTCTTCGGCCTTTCGTATGGCCCGCAGCACGGAGCCTTCACCCCAGTTGTAAGAAATAAGTGCAAGGTGCCAGTCGCCATGCAAATCGTACAGGTAGGTGAGGTAATCGAGTGCTGCACGCGTTGAGGCGACCAAGTCACGTCGTTCGTCGACCCATTTGTTTTGCTTCAAAGAAAATTGGTGCCCCGTACTCGGAATGAATTGCCACAGGCCTTCTGCATTGGAATGTGAACGTGCAAGCGGATTGAACTGGCTTTCCACGAAAGGCAGCAGGGCAATTTCGGAGGGCATGCCACGTTTTTCACATTCCTGCGCGATGAAATAAATGTAGGGTTCAGAACGCTTGAGCATGGTTTTGAGCATGCGCTTGTTTTTCTGTAACGCCCGCTCGCGGGTTTTCACCGACGTGGAATTCAAATCAGGAATGGAAAAGCCCTTGCGTATTTCACCCCACACGTCGTCTGATTCTGCGCTGAGATCCAGCGTGGTCAATGGGGGAGGCGTCAGAATTTTAAGATCAAGGGTGAGGGCAGGCGACACCAAACCAAAAAGCGGGCTTTCCTCGTTGTCGGCACTCATGGCGAGTTCACCCTGAGCCAACGCGCCTGTGGTTGCTGTGGCGACCAGCACGGCACTCAACAAACAATTAAACACGCGAGTGCCCCTGCGATGTTGCTTTGCAGGCGCTTGATATTTAATTTTGTTGATGAATGTTTTGTTGTTCAATGGGTCGCAGCATTGGCCATGCAATTAGCAAGGGAAAGTGCATGCTAAGTCGAAGACTGGTGTTGGTCAATCGGCATACGATCACACCGCTCACTCTGGTGACACCCTTTAGAAAGTTTGAAATGAGTATTTTTGTTAACTATTGTTAAATCTTGTTTAGCCTTTGAATTGGTCCTTGGCTGTTCGTATTTCTTTGAATTCAATGGGATCTTTTGCATTGATAAACAAGTTGCTTAAGTTTTCGATGGCCAATGTGGTCGGAATTGTACTGAGCCCTTGTTGTCGAATTGTGCTGACTTCATTTTTTCGAGATTCAATTTTTTCGGAGTTCGGGGCATAGGCTTGAGCAAATCGAAGGTTGGCTTCGGTGTATTCATGGGCACAAAAAACCAGAGTGTGCGCCGGGAATTGATTGAGTTTTTGAAGGGATTCGTGCATCTGTGTGGGTGTTCCTTCAAAAAGTCGGCCGCAGCCGCCCGAAAACAAGGTGTCACCGCAAAACATCCACACTGCGTCTGAATTGTGCGATTCACTCTGTTGCCCAAATTCAATGACATAGGCTACATGATCCAAAGTGTGCCCCGGCACTTCCAGCACTTGTGCACTCAATCCAAGCACTTGGGCACAATCGCCTTGCTTGACGGGAATGTTCACCTGCTTGACGGTTCCGGTCGAAGGGCCCCAGATGTTCAGCGGTTCGCTGGCCGTGGATTGCAGCTCGTCGATTCCGCCCACATGGTCCATGTGGTGATGTGTCACCAAAATACCGCTAAGATGAAGACCATGCTGATCCAGAAATGATTGAACCGACTTGGCGCAACCTGGGTCTACCAACACACAGGCTTTGCTTGGAACATGAACGATGGCCCAAAGATAATTGTCTTGAAAGGCAGGAATGCCCCAAACGGACCAATCGGAAACTTGAGACGACTTGAATGATTCCATCTGAACCCCTGAACGACTTGAATGAACAACAAGCCCAACTGTTAGCACTCGATGCCTGGCTGAAAAGCGCGGCTGGCCAGTACTTCGTTTCCCGGGAGCAAGCCTGGATCGACAATGTAGTGCCCGATCTGTTTGGTTTTCGGGCGGTGCAGCTGGGTACACGCACAGTTGATGGTCTGAGGGAAAGCCGCATTCCACACAAGGCGTATGTTCAGCAAGGCATGGCGGGTTTGATACCCACCGACCTCGAAGCAAGGTCCGCCAACTGCTTCGCAGAATTTGAAGAGTTGCCCTTTGAAAGCCAGTCGCTCGACATGATTGTGCTGCCCCATGTACTCGAGTTTGCAAGCGACCCCCACCAGGTGTTGCGGGAAGTCGAGCGCGTGCTGATGCCTGAAGGGCGAGTCGTGATCACCGGCTTTAATCCCATGTCGCTTTGGGGGCTTCGCCACTGGGCCTTGAAACGATGGGCGCCAGTGTGGCCCAAAGGGTGTGAGCCGATACACATCAGCCGCTTGAAAGACTGGTTGAAGCTGTTGTCTTGCGAGCCAGAGTTTGGTCGATTCGCCTGTTATCGCTTTCCGGCGTTCACTGAAAAGGGCTTGTCCCGCATGGGGTTCATGGAACAGGCGGGCGACCGGTGGTGGCCGGTGTGTGGCGGTGTGTATTTCGTTTGCGCGGTGAAACGGGTGCGTGGCATGCGTTTGATCGGCCCGGCGTTCAAAGACAAAAAGCTGGCGGCGCGCCAACTGAAACCTGTGGCCAATAAGGCACTGAACAAAACACCTACAATAGGCGACTCCAAATAAGCCATGACAGGATAAAAAGTTGACTGAACAGCGAATTGCCAATGTTGTGATGTATGCCGATGGTGCCTGCAAGGGCAACCCGGGCCCAGGTGGTTGGGGGGTTTTCCTGCAATCGGGTGAGCATCTCAAAGAGCTGTGTGGCGGTGAATTAAACACCACGAACAACCGCATGGAATTGACTGCGGTCATTGAGGGGCTCAGTGCGCTTAAAAAGCGTTGCAGCATCGACGTGTACACCGATTCGCAGTATGTGCGTAAAGGAGTATTGGAGTGGATGCCCAAGTGGAAGCTCAACGGCTGGAAAACCGCGGACAAAAAACCGGTTAAAAACGCCGATTTGTGGCAAACGCTTGATGCGGCCAGCCTTCGGCACTTGGTGCGCTGGCACTGGGTCAAAGGCCATTCGGGCAACCCCGGGAATGAAAAAGCCGATGCCTTGGCCAACCAGGGTGTGGAAAAAGCACTGGCGGCGCAAGCGCAGTGAAATCAAAGGTGGAATTGATATGAGATATGTAGTACTGGATACGGAAACCACAGGTTTGGAAGTGCGCCAAGGGCACCGGATCATTGAAGTGGGTTGTATCGAGGTGAATGGCCGCAATGTCACGGAAACCTACTTTCATGAATACGTCAACCCCGAAAGGGAAGTGGACGAGGGTGCCTTTCAGGTGCACGGTATTTCCGACGAGATGTTGGCCGACAAACCCAAGTTTACCCAGATTGCCAAACCGTTTGTTGATTTCATTCGTGGTAGCACCCTGATCATCCACAACGCCTCGTTCGACATTGGCTTTCTCGATGCGGAACTTGAACGCTTGGGTATGGGCAAGGTTGCTGATTATGTTGAAGGCGTAATCGATTCCTTGGGCATGGCGCGTGAAATGTTTCCGGGCAAGAGAAACAACCTGGATGCCTTGTGTGATCGCCTCGGTGTGAACAATGGGCACCGTCAGTTACACGGCGCTTTGCTGGATTCGCAGATTCTGGCAGAGGTTTATCTGGCCATGACCCGTGGGCAGGATAGCCTGGTGATCGATCTGAACACGGGTCACGACGAAGAGGGAGATGAACCCCGGGTGCCACTGAGTGCGCTCAATTTACCGGAACCAGAGCCCAGTGATGAGGAGTTGGCCTTGCACCAGGCCTATTTGGCCGACATGGAAAAGCAGTCCAAGGGCCCCAGCGTGTGGAGTACAGTCAGCCAAACTCAAGCGATATAACAGGAGGACGCCATGAACAAGGCGATTGCATGGACAGTGGGAGTGGTTGTGGGTGTGCCGGTTGTGTTGGCCGCCACGGCAGCAATCTTGGTCAACACCCTGGATCAACAGGCTTTGTTGAATAAAGCCAGCGCAGTGGTTAAGCAAAAGCAGCAACGTGACCTCTCGTTCACCGGGCCTGTCACCTTGAAATGGTTTCCTTCGATTGGCGCTGATCTGAATGGCGTCACATTGTCTGAGTTTCAAAGTGATGAACAGTTTTTGAAGGCAGACAAAGTGAGCGTGTCGCTGGCCTTGCTGCCCTTGCTGTCTTCTCGCGTGGTGGTTGATTCCGTCCAGGCCAGTGGCGTGCAAGTGAATGTGACGAAAGACAAAGAAGGGCGCTTCAATTTCGATGACCTCACAGCCAAACCGTCGGGTGACACTGCACCCTCGCAAGAGAACACGGGCGAGGCACCAGCGGGTGGGCAAACGCTCGATTTTTCGGTTGATTCCATTGCGTTGAGCAATCTCAATGTGAATTACGCCGATTTGCAATCAGGTTTGACTGCTTCGCTCAATGATTTCTCGATGGAAAGCGGACGCATTGAAGAAAACCTGCCTGTGAATGTCGCGCTGAAAGGCAACCTTAAAGCCAACAAGCCCCAAGCGGATTTGAACGTGGATGTGAGCACCCTGTTGGAGTTTGGGTTGGGCGAAAACCTGTATGCCAACTTCAACAATTTGAAATTGGCGGTGTTGGGGCAACTGGACGGCCAGCAAGCCGACGTGGATGTGCAGGCGGGCACCTTGAATATCAACCCCAACACCATGGCCGTTCGTGCCGAGGCACTGGAGGCGGCCATCCAGGGCCAATTGGCCAAAGTGGGTGCTCTGGATTTGAGCCTGAAAGCCCCTGAATTGTTGCTCGATGAAACCACTGCACGGGGCGACACAGTGGATCTTTCCGTGGCCCTGAAGCAAGCCAACCGCACCGTGAATATGGCGTTGAACCTGACCGGTTTGCAGGGCAATTTGAAGGAGTCAGTGCAGGCTGCGTTAAGCACCACGCTGAACATGACTGAAGGGCCACGCAGCGTTGACATGACTTTGAAAAGCCCGCTTTCGGTCAATGTGAAAAGCCAATTGATTGAATTGGCCAACCTGGCTGGGCAATTGGATGTCACTGACCCGGCGCTGCCCAAGAAATCAGCCAGCATGCCACTGGCTGGCAGTTTGGCTGTGAACAACACAGATCAAACGGTGGCTTTGGTTCTAAATTCAACATTTGAGGGCAGCCAGTTTGATTTGAATGCGAACGTGTCCGACTTTGCCAAGCCTGCGATTGTGGCCCGGATCAATGCCGACACACTGGATCTGGATGCCATGTTCCCGCGCACTGAACAGGCTGGCACTGGGGGTGGAGCATCTGGCCCGGCCAAGACCAAAGACATCCCTGTCGATTTAAGTCCATTGCGTGGTTTGAACCTTGATTTGACCGCCAAGGTGGGGCAATTCAAGTTCTCAGATCTACAAGCCTCGCAGTTGAACACCCGCGCCGTGGCACGCGGCGGCAAATTGACCTTGTCGCCAGTGGACGCCAAATTGTACGGTGGGTCCACCAGTGGTGTGATCACCGCCGATGCAAACAACCAAAGCGTCTCGGTCAACCAAACCATGACCAATGTGCAAATTCAGCCCTTGATGAAAGCCCTGATGGACAAAGACATGGCCAAAGGGCGAGGCAATGTGTCCATCAATGTGCGCACCCAAGGCAACACAGTCAATGAAATGAAAGCAGGCTTGAATGGCAAGGTGGCCGTCAGCTTGCAAGATGGTGCGATCAAAGGGATTAATCTCGCTGAGCGCTTTCGCACAGCCAAATCGTTTTTAACCAGTGGGGCTGATGCCACGCAACAAGCCAATGTTGCGCAAGAAACCGATTTCAGCGCCATGTCGGTGAGTTTTGACATTCAAAACGGTGTCGCCACCAGCAATGATTTGAATGTGATGGCGCCGTTGTTCCGCCTCGGTGGCCAGGGCAAAGTGAACTTGGTGGAAAGCAGTGTCGATTATTTGGCGCGCGCCTCGATCGTGGCCACCAGCACCGGGCAAGGCGGCAAAACTCTGGAGTCCGGCTTGAACGGCGTGACGGTACCCGTGCGTCTGTTTGGCCCGTTTGAAGCGGTTCAATGGAAATTGATGTTTCAGGAAGTGGCGAAAGAAGCATTGAAAGCCAAATTGACTCCCAAACTGGACGAAAAGAAACAAGAATTGAAAGACAAAGTTCAGGACAAGCGCGAAGAGCTCAAAGACAAGGCAGAAGACAAGTTGAAGGATGCATTCAAGGGCTTTTTGGGTCGTTGATCGCCCCAATGGACAGCGTGTGGCGAAGGGTAGTTTGTTACCATAAACGACTCTTCCCTTTATTTTGAGTTTATTTGTGGCCAACCACGCCGGATTACCCCTGCTTGAGCTGAATCAAGCCATTGAACTGTTGTCAAAGAAGTTGCAAATTGGTCTGGATGATGCCGAGCATTTGGTCACCAGTGCGCGGCTCAAGCACTTGCGCCGCGGCGAAACCTTGTTCGAGCAAGGTGATGTCAGTGATCATTTTTACCTGCTCCTTCAGGGCCAGTTGAAAGGTCAACGGGTGAGGCCCGACGGTGAAATTGACATCACGCTGGCTTTTTATCCCGGTGAAATGATTGGTGAACTTGGCTTCTTTGATCAGGCGCCCAGAACGCTCACCATCACTGCCCGTCGTGATTGCGTGCTGCTTGAAATTGATGACGACGCGCTTGAGAAGTTTGGTGAGTTCAGCCGATCGGTGTATCAGCACCTGATTCGCATGCTGGTCTCCAGGTACAAACGTGAGCTTGGTTACCAAGGCCCGGTGAATCAACACCAGTTTGTTTTGCTTCAGTCTTTCGTTCGACCGGAAGGGTTTAGCACACACACTGAAAACAGCTTACGTTCTGCTTTGGCCAATCACAGCCAGCTTCGTCGATGGACCAGCCTGAATGATGTAACTCCAGCAGATTCCTCCAGCGCAGGGTTGCGGGTGGTGGAGCTGATTGAATACCCACCCGCTGAACAACTCAATGAGAGATTGATCGACGAACTCGATTGCATGGTGTTCTTGATCAGTGCCAGCACCTTGGCTGATCCTGCCAGCTGCGCCAGGTTGAAAGAACAACTGCGCTATGCCAACCACGATGTGCCAGTGTGGATGGTGCTCGTGCACGAGGCCGCATGGGTGGAGCAGGCAGTTAGTCAGCGTGTGCGCCAGGAATTCGGCGATGGTTTTGAATTACTTCATATTCGTAGAGGCCATCACGCTGATCACGCCCGAGTGGCCCGGCATGTGCTCGGTTTGACACTTGGCTTGGTGTTGGGCGGGGGCGGCGCGCGCGGTTTCGCACACGCTGGTTTTTTTCGAGCAATCGAAGAGGCAGGAGTGGTCATCGACTCGATTGGCGGCACCTCCATGGGCGCCTTGGTTGGAGCCTTGATCGCTTCTGGACGAAACGCGCAAGAGGTGGCCAATGTCTTGGCTGTTACATTTAAAAAGGGTCTGCCGTTCAAGTTGACTGATTACTGGATCCCCAAGCATGGCTTTGTCAAAAACAAGGCGGTTGACGAGCTGTACCAGGCCGCTTTCGGCGGTTTGCAAATCGAAGACATGCCAATTCCTTTTTTTGCGATTTGCTGTAACTTGACCACAGGCAACGCACATCAGTTCAAACATGGGCCGGTGTGGCGGGCGATTCGAGCCAGCACGTCCATTCCTGTGTATTTCGAGCCGGCAATGGATGGCAGACATGTCATGGTGGATGGTGCCCTGGTGAATAACGTGCCTGTGGATTGCATGCGAAGCAAAGGCGCAAAACGCATCGTCACGGTGGATGTTGGCCTGGAAAAAGACATCACCGAGCACATGGTGGGTGATGAACAGGTTCAAATGCCCTCCATGATGAAATCGTTGATGCGGGTGATAGAACTGGGCGGCATTGAAAAATCCAGGCAAGCACGCGTCATCAGCGATTTTTATGTTCAGCCGCCGATTGAAAAAATTGGTCTCATGGAATTTGAGCGGCGAGAAGAAATAGTGGCACTGGGTTATGAGGCAGGCAAACAGTCAATTCCGGATATACTGGCCTTGATACATAAAAACAGATAACAAAACGATAGTCATTCTTACGAGGCTTTGATGCAAAAACACTCCAGAGTTGAGGTGTTGGGTTGCAGCGGCAGTATCGGTATCCCAAGACAAGGAACGACCAGTTTCCTGATTGATTCAGACATCTTGATCGATGCAGGCACAGGTGTTTGCGAGCTTGAATTCGATCGCCTTGAGCGCATCGAGCATGTCATCCTCACTCATTCCCATCTCGATCACATTTGCGCTTTGCCTTTTCTCGTTGATACAGTGGGTGTGGGTCGGAAAAGCCCATTGAAGGTGTATGGCAGCAAACACACCATCGATGCTTTGAAAAACCACATTTTCAACCACGCGATCTGGCCAGATTTCACACGAATTCCCACCGCTGACAACCCGGTGATGATGTATGAGGAAATCAGCCCGGAGCAGGTGTTGCAGTTCGGAGAACGACAAATTCAAGTGGTTGAAGTGTCCCACACCGTACCAGCCTTGGGTGTGTTCTTGTTCACGCCGACTGGTGGGTGGTGCTTTTCGGGGGATACGCATCAAACAGAACGGTTGTTCGGGCTTATCAACTCGTCAAAAAAGGTGGATTATCTGTTCATCGAAGCCGCTTTCCCTGACAAGGAAAAGTGGCTGGCCGATTTGGCCAAGCATCTGTGCCCCAGTTTGTTGTTTGGTGAAATCGATAAAATCAGCGTTCCAGATTGTGAAGTGTGGATCAGTCATTTAAAGCCACGGGACAATGCGTTGATTCAGCAGGAATTGAAGCAGTATCCAGGTGCCCGTTCATTGGGGGTTTTGTCGGCGGGAATGGTATTTAACATTTAAACGAGTTGACCTAGCCATGAGCAAACCATTTGCAGTTTACGCAGCTGCAGTGTTGTTCGCTGTTCCGGGTGTGCACCCAGCCATTGCGCAAGACGCACAAAATTCCGAATACCAAGAGCCAACGTTCTCCATCTCGTCATTCGATGTGAATGGGCCTGTGTTGGTTCCGCGTGATCAGGTCATGTCGATCTTGCGCGGATTCACCGATCGCCCCATCAGCTTTGAGGAACTTCGGCAGGCCACCACAGCCGTTGAGCGTTTGCATGCACTGGCCGGCTACGAGGTGGTTCGCGTGCTTGTTCCCGAACAGGATTTGCAGCCCGGTGGCACTTTGAAGATTGAGATTGTCGACGCCCGCCTCGATGTAATCACGGTGTCTGGCAATGATCATTTCACCGCGGAGTCCATACAGGAAAGCTTGGTTGTGTTGGAACCTGGCGCCTTGATCAATACCGTGGAGATGGACAAAAACCTTCGTTTGATCAACGACAACCCGGCGAAAATTGTGCGCGTTCGGTTAGAACCCAGCGACAAGCCCAATTTGGTCGATGCCAAGGTTCAAGTGGCCGATCAGGATCCTGTTTCAGCATTCCTGACCCTGGACAACACCGGTACGAACGCAACCGGCGACAACCGCCTGGGCTTGGCCTTGCAGCACAACAATGCATTGGGCCTAGGGCACATGGCCGGTTTTCAGTACGTGACATCGCCCGGTCGGATCTCCGACGTGGAAGTGTTTGGTCTGACCTACAAGGTGCCTTTTTATCAGCAGGCATCCATGCTGGAGCTGGCTTACAGTGATTCCAGTGTGAATGCAGGCACGCTCAGTGTCGGCTCCAGTTCAGTGTCCGTGGCTGGCGCGGGTACGAACTACGCTGTGCGCTGGTCGCAGCTGCTGCCAAGGTTGTCCACGTTCGACCAACGCCTGACCGTGTCCTATGAACTGAAACAGTTTGTCAGTCAGGTGCAACTGAATGGCACCGGTGCCAGCCTCGTGCCCGAATTGGAAAGCAGGCCGTTGGGCCTTGCGTATTCTTTAAACGACACTCAGGATTCAGCCCAGCGGTCTTTTCAAATTGCTTATTTTTTGAACCACGCGACGGGCGGTAACAATTCAACCGCCCAGTATGCTCGCAGTAACCCCGCGGCACGGGCTGATTTCGATGTGTTTAGAATCAATGCCGCGTGGTCGGATCAAATCGCGCCCAGTTGGCGCCTGACGGCACAACTGGATGTTCAACACACCCGCTTTAGCCTGATCCCGGGCGAACAGTTCGGGGCTGGCGGCGTGTATTCAGTGCGTGGCTTTGAAGAGCGTGTGTTGTCTGCCGACCGTGGTTTGCGTCAATCGCTTGAACTCACCGGGCCCAATCTGACTGCATACACGGGTAAGTTTTTTGAGCGGCTACAGTGGGCAGGTTTTGTGGAAGCGGCCCAGTTGAAGTTCAACAATCCAGGCGCTGGCAGCCCCAGCGAACCGCACCTGATGTCTTATGGCATGGGCTTGCGCTTTGCTTTCAACCCCAAGCATCAAATTCGCATGGATATTGCCAAAGTCGTTTCAGGCGTACCCGTTCAACCGCATGGCGACGTGATGCTGCACGTCTCATTTGCCACCTCGTTGTGAGGACAAAAACATCATGAAAAACTTGCCCGACACATTGAATTGCGCTTCTCCGCCGAATTTTACCTACAAGGCCGTTGCGCTTGGTGTGGCCTTGGCGCTTGCGTCACCGGCTTATTCAAACCCAAGTGGGCTGTCTGTGGCACATGGTCAGGCCACGGTGAATCATGTGGGTAACTTGACCCAGATCACCAACACGCCAGGTGCCATTTTGAACTGGCAGCAATTCAATATCGACGTGGGCCAGACCACCCAGTTCATTCAGGAAAGTGCCAATAGCCAGGTGTTCAATCGTGTCACTGGGGGCGAGGTGTCGAAGATTCTGGGCAAGCTGCAAAGCAATGGCCAGGTGTTTTTGATCAACCCGGCCGGTGTTTTTTTTGGGGCTGGCGCTGTCATTGACACCGCTGGCTTTCTGGCCAGCAGCCTTGCAGCCAGCAACACCGATTTGATGAATGGTCATTTGCGTTTCAACGCAGGGCAGGGTGAGGCGGGTGCCATCGTAAACCAAGGGCAATTGACGGCACATTCGGGCGGGTCGATTGTACTGTTGGCGCCGAGCGTTGAAAACAGCGGCATTATTCACGCCGATGGGCAGGTGTTATTGGCCGCTGGGCACAGTGTCACTGTGGTGGATATGAAGCACCCGGCCATTGGTTTGACTGTGTCTGCCAAGGCGGGCGAAGAAGCCATTAATTTGGGGCAGGTCATTGGGCGCAATGTGTCCCTGTTTGGAAGTCTGGTTCGCCAGGAAGGTGTGGTTGAGGCCACCAAAGTGCAAGCAGGTCCTGGTGGTGTGGTTCGTTTTGTGGCCGAACAAGGGGTGAAGGTGGCTGCAGGTTCCCGCACCAGTGCCAATGGCGACCAAGGCGGCAGAATTGAAGTGGCAGCTGGCGCGGGCGATGCCGTTGTTGCTGGTCAATTGCAGGCCAACGGTGAGGATGGGCAGGGCGGCAAGGTGACGGTGACAGGCCAGCGAGTGGCTGTGCTTCATGGGGCTTCTGTTCAGGCAGACGGCGCAAACGGCGGCGGCGTGGTGCATGTGGGCGGCGGCTGGAAGGGCCAGGATAAAACCATGAGAAACGCTCGGCACACGGTGATTCAGCAGGGCGCTCAAGTCAGTGCCAATGCGCTGACACGGGGCGATGGTGGCGAGGTGGTGGCCTGGAGTGATGGTCATACAGCAGTTGCTTCAAGCCTGCAGGCCAAAGGAGGCCAGGCAGGTGGCAATGGCGGGCGTGTTGAAACTTCAGGCAAGCAGTCTTTGGATGTACAAGTTTCCGCCAATACGTCAGCCCCACAAGGCAAGGCAGGTCAATGGGTGATCGACCCCGCCAATTTGACTGTGGTGGATCAAATTCCACCGGGTGGTGTCAATCTGGGTGATTCCCAGTTCGAGGGCAGTGGTTTTTTCAGTGATTTCTCCAGCAATCCGGAATCGTTTTTGTTGAATTCCACTGTGGTTAGCGGGTTGGAGAACAATGGTTTTGTGGGTTTGTACACCACAGGCAGCAGCCCGGGAGAGGGCAATTTAACGATTTCCGCCCCAGTATTGCTCAGTAACAATTTCACGGGTTCTTCGAATACGCTTGCCCGCTTGTACATTGAAGCGCAAGGCAGTGTGTCGATCAACGCACCAGTGGGTTTGAATCCGGGTTTCACGCCCTTTTCAGGCCTTGATCTTGAATTGAATTACGACATTGCCAAGCCCGTGAACATCAATGCACCCTTGTACTTGGGTGAAACGGGCCTTCTTGTGTTAGCCCCCTATGACGTTGGCAATGCGTTGCCAGTCAACGTAGCTGGCCAATTGCCCTTGGATGGTGTCAATTTTCTGTCGGGGATGAACAGTGCAAACCCGTCGGGTTCGTTGAGCCTGCCGCGCATTGAACTGGTTGATACGCTGTTGACAGACCCCAATACCATGCAGCCTTTAAGCGTGGGGGCGGGGCGCAGTGCCCGCATCAACATACTGGGTGCGCGCTTGACCGCTGAGGGAATCAACAATTTTTCATCTCAAATGCCTCTGGATGTGAAGGTGGGCCTTGATCCAAGCGCTGCGGGAGGGCCTGTTGCGGGCTCGCTGACTTACGAGTTTTTGAATGCAAATTCCCTTGAAATTGCAGACGGTGCTTCGGTCACGGCGCGACGATTGCGTTTTGGATCGGGTTCAACTTCCTTGAATTCCTTGACCGTGAATGGCAGTTTGATTCTTGAAGGGGGTAATGCCTTCATAGAATCCCTGACATTGAATGGCGGCTCAATCCAGTTGACCGCCTTCGAGGATTCAATGTTTTCAAACAGTGGTGGCGTTTTTGCTGACATTGCAAACCTGAACACCGCCGCTGGCACTGTGTTCGAAGTGCGTGGCTCAAGCTTGAATTACGGCGTTGCAAACATCGACGGCACTGTGCGTGCATTGAATGGTACCGACAGTTTTTCTTCATCGTTCATCAGTGGCTTTGACACGAATTTAAACGGAACCATGGAGTTGGCAGAGGGCTTTAATTTGGCCAGTCTCCAGAATTTGGGCATGGGGTCCAGTGCGCGAATTCAGCTGGGTGCGCGTTCAGAGCTTCGCCTTGGAGGCTCGAGCGCCTTTCATTCCGAAGGCGGCACAGTTGCTCCCAAAGTTCCGGGCGCTTACATATCATCAACGAATGGGCAGTTCACAGCGGCGCAAGGCGCTGTGATTGAGTTGAACGGTGCACCAGATTTCGCGCCTTTGAGCCCGTCGGTTTTAGAGCTAGTTGAAACGCCCTCTACGACGTTTGGTTTCGGTGCAACGCTGGATGTGACCGGCCTGGATGGCCGGCTTGATGCACCCGTGAATATTGAAGTAACCGGGCTCTTTAACAGCCTTGTGACTGAAGACACCAACGTGGATTTCAGTCAAGAGAACGCCACTTTTTTCCCAATCAATACCTTGAGTATTGCCTCTGCCAACATCACTGTGAATGCGGGGCAAGATCAGGCAGCGCTGCGAATTGGCCAGGTGCAATCGGTTGAATCGCCAGGCCAGCGACCACCTGAACCCACGATTGACACCGATTTTCGAGGTACTTTGACCGTCAACAGCGGGCGTGTGCTGATTGAGGGGGCAAATGTTTCAACCAGCGCCGGGAACTTGTCCGTCAATGGTTCGGGCTCATCTGTTCGGCTCGATGGCCGTTTCACCAGCAGTGATTTGAATGCGGTCAATCGCACTGGGGGTGGTCGATTGGCTGCCTCTGGTATTTGGGACAACAGTGCCGTTACCCTGGCCAATTCAGGCACCGCCTCGCCCTTGGCCAAGGGCACTATCTTCGTCAACGATGATTTAACCGTATTCGGTGGTGTTCTCAACGATGCCGGCAATTCCGCCGGCGGCTTTCAGGTCAGCGGCGAAGGTTTACTCGAGCTTCAGAACACTGAATTGTCCACGCGCGTGCAATTGGCACCCAATGGCGTCCTGTTGTTGGCCTCGCAAGACCAAAGCGGAAACCCAGTTGCACCGGTGGTGTTGAACAATGCGACCGTCAATTTCGGTGGCGACGCCTTGTTGGTGGTTGAAAGCGATGCCTCGGGCAATGCAGCTTTGAACGGTACCGCCAACCTGAATTCATCAAGTCAAGGCAACTTGATTTTGGCGGGCAGGCGCGTGTTTGACAACGCCCAATTGTCTTTGGTGCCTGACCATGCAAACCTGACCATCGGCAATGGAATCAGGCTTAACGTGAATGGCAACGCAGCCAGTTTGCCTGAGGGTTTGGCTTTTTACTACGATGCCATCAACAGCGCAGCTGACACCAACCGACCTGTTTTCAGGGTGGGGCAACTCACGCCCGAAGCGGTGGGCTTGATTGAGTATGACAATTTCGACGGCTTCAGCACGCCATCAACCACGGTCTTATCCGGATTTGCTGGCGAATCGTTCGTGGCTGATGGCATGCCCGATCCTGTTTTTCCCAATTTGAATTGCACCGTGCCCGATTTTTGCGTGAAGTTTGATGTGTCTCAAAATGTGGTGTTTCAAGGGCAGATCAACTCGGTATTGAATGCATCTTCGCCTGCTTTGGGCGACAGTGGCGTGGTGTTCCCGGTCGGTACCGATCTGTCTGCCGTGTCGTTTTTGGCTGAAACAGCCAATGAAATCCGTTATGTGTCAGGTCTGCATCAGATCGACGTGAACTCATTGAGCGGCGGGAAGCGATTGGTCAATGGCGGAGGGTCTACCTTGGTGTTTGGTGCCAACACCATGAACCAGGTTTTGAACAACGACATTGAAAACAACGGCACCCTGAATGTTCAAGGCGCCTACATCTTCAACGGGCTGATGACTGGCAATGGCGCACTGAACAACTCTGGCGGTTTGGTGTTGGGCAACGCCAATGGCAGCGTATTGAGCAATTCAATCGTCAACACGGGCTCCTTGACTGTACAAGGCAATTACACGCTGGCGGGGGTTCTGACTGGCACAGGCTCCCTTCAAAACAACGGCACGTTGAGCGTTCAAGGTTCTGGCAATTTCACCAATTCAGTGGCCAACTCAAGCAATGGGAATTTGAGTTTTAGCGGTTCAAATGGTCAAAGTCTTCAGTTCACCAACAGCTTCACCAACATAGGCAACGTCAACTTCAATGGCGGTACTTTTGGGTTTGCCAATGGCTTTAATCAAACAGCCGGCAACACCACGTTACAGCCCGGAACCCGGTTGAATGGCAACATCAACATCAATGGCGGTTCTTTGCGCGGTTTTGCCACTTTGGCGGGCAATCTGAACGGCGGCGGGGCACGTTTGCTGCCGGGGGCTTCTCCCGGCTTGATCACGATTGATGGCGATTTCAATCTGGATGCCAATAGCGTGGTTGACATTGAAATTTTGAGCAATGGTGGCGTGAAGGGCGTGGATTTTGATTGCATTGAGGTCAGTGGCAATGCAAACCTGGCAGGTCAATTGAATTTGATTGACATTTCAGGGGGCACCTTGGGTGCAGGTAACCAGTACGACTTCATCACAGCCAGCGCCATCAATGGCACGTTTGCGAGTGTGAGTAAATCGGGCACACCTGCCAGTTATGCATTTTCAGACCCTCAGGTGTTTGCTGCCAGTGCAGGGCAAGGCCAGTTGTTGAGAACCAGTACAGTGGCTGTGGCGGCACCACCCACACCACCATCAACGCCAACTGCGCCAGTACCCACCGACAGCACTGGCGCGAACACGTCGCCCGTGGGGCAAAACCTGAATCAGGCGTTTGTTCCATCCGCCACGCAAACATCAAGTGGGCCGCCTTCGCCCAGTCAACCCTCGCCTGGACCTGGTTCACAGCAAAGTACCACCACAACAGAGCAGCCGGAGCGCGAGCAAGTCGTAGAGGCGGCCAGCCAGAGCACGGGTGGAGCACCCGTTTCACAGCGTTCAAACAACATTCAGATGAGCCAAATCAAGAGCGATCCCAAACGCGTGGGGGCGGTGTGCAAATGAAAACAACACTCGCGCGACAGTTCAAACAAGTTCTTGGCGTTGGCTTCCTGTTCATGGCTTGTACACTCGGTGCTCCCAACGGCGTATCGGCTCAAAGCTTGAAACCGGCCGATTTGACTGCTCCGGTTGGAGCGGTCAGTTCAGAGTCGAAACAGAAGGTGGTTGGACGCATCAAGGCGGTCACTGGCCTTGTGAACTTACAGACCGCTCAGGGTAAAAACAGGTTTGCCAGTGTGGGCACGGCCTTGAATGTGGGCGACGTGATCAACACTCAAGCCAAAAGCACCGCCGTGCTTGAGTTCATCGACACCACACAAATTGCTTTGCGCGCCAACACCCGGTTTGTGGTTGAAAATTATGAATATCAGCCAGAAGAGCCTGTCGCAGACAAGGCTGAATTCAAACTTGTGAAAGGCGGTCTTCGTACCCTGACTGGTTTGATCGGCAAACGAGGCAGCGCCGACGCGTTTTCCATGAAAAGTGAAACAGCAACGATCGGTATTCGTGGCACCGACTTTTCGGCTCGCATCTGTAAAGGCAATGAGTGTCAGCAGTTGGCACGCGGGGAAGCCGACAGCGCGACCAGCAACAACGTGTCTACGGCTGACGTGGCGGGGCGCGTGTCCCAAACCACCGGGGCCATGTTCGCTGTCAATGAGCAAGGCAAGAAAAGACCGCTGGTCAAAGGTTCGGCGGTGTTCGCAGGCGAAACCGTCGAGGTGTCTGAAGGCGGTTTCGCTGTGCTCAGCATGGCCGATTCGACCCGTTTGACCTTGCCTGGCGGAAGCTCCATGCAGTTGGCGGCCTATCGATATGCGCCCAGTTCGCCACAAACGTCGATTGCCTCATTCAAATTGTTGAAAGGCGCAGTGCGTGCTGTTACGGGGGCGATTGGCAAGGCCGAGCCCAACAACGTGAAGTTTTTCACCGAGACCGCAACAGTGGGCATTCGGGGCACAGCGCTGGATATGTCCTGCACCACTGTCGACGGTGGCTTGGTTCTATGTTCCGGCGCCTCCAATTTGACCGTTGAATTGCGCGATGGGCAAATCGTGGTGACCAGTGCCAGTGAAACCACAGTGATCAACACGGGGCAATCGGCCTTGATTCCCGCCGGTGATTTCAACATTCAAGTGGTCAACAAATTACCAAATGTTCTGAACAATGTGCCCAATTCCGGTCCCTTGCCAGAGAACACCCCAGCCAATTTTGAAGACTTGTCGTCCACCCCAGTGAGGGCTTTGGGTGACAGCAGCGCAGGCAGTGCGGGTCATGAAGACGAGGGGGGCCAGTTGTATGTGTCTGTCAATGACGGAACCATTGTGATTACCAATGGGCAACAGCCCCCATTGCTTGTCAACAGGGGTGAGGGTGCAGTGGTTCAAACACTGACGGACAGGCCGCCCCAGTTGCTCGTGGCCCCACCCGATGTGCTTGTGAAAGACAACACCCTGGCTGCACCGCCATTCACCGCACCACAATGCGCACCGTAGTGGAGCCTTGCCAATGCTGATCAAGTCATGGCGCAAACTGGCTGGAAAGGCATTCCGAACAGCCGTGGGGTTTGGCTTTACCGCATTGGCGCTGTTGCATGTGTTGGGGTATGCGCCGTCCGAGGTGGTTGAGCGGCTGGACTATCTCATTTATGACATACGTTTGAAAGCCGATGCCCGAACGCCCGAAATTGATCCGCGCATTGTGATTGTCGATATCGATGAGAAAAGCTTGAGCGAGGTGGGGCGTTGGCCATGGTCGCGCGACGTGGTTGCCAACCTGGTCACAGAACTGACCGACAGGCTGGGTGCGGCGGTGGTGGCCTTTGACGTGGTGTTTGCCGAACCACAATCCAGCGATGCTTTGGCTGCCCTTAATCAACTGGTGGAGGCGAACCCAGAACTGCAATCTCAAGTCAATGCAATCAAACCCGACATTGAACAAACCTTTGATCGGGATCAACAACTCGCCAATGTGATGTCGGGGCGCCCAGTGGTGCTTGGTTATTATCTGAATCAGGATCCGACCGCTTTGTCGGGCGCGTTGCCTCCCACGTTGTTCAAACGCAGCCAATTGGGCGACCTCGCTTTGGATGTGACCACCTGGCAAGGTTACGGGGCCAATTTGCCTGTGTTGCAACGTCAAGCCGAGGGTGGCTATTTCAACCCGGTGGTCGACAAAGACGGCACGGTGCGATCCATACCCTTAATTGCCGAGTACAACGGTGGCTTTTATCAAAGCTTCGCCTTGGCCACAGTTCGTCGTGTTTTGGGTAACCCGCAGGTGATCCCCGTGTTTCCAGAAGGAGTGGCCGACAACTCCGGTGCGGTCGAGGCGAGTGCGCTTCGTTCGCCCGTGGTGGCACTGGACATCCCAGTTGATCGGGGTTTGCTGAGTCGAGTGAATTTCCGCGCCAAAGGGGGGCCGGATGGCGGCGGCTACCGCTATGTGTCTGCATCCGATGTGTTGTCAGGTCAATTGAAACCTGAAGACATTGAGGGGCGAATTGTGTTGGTGGGAACCACCGCACCTGGCTTGCTTGATTTGAGAAGCACACCGGTGAGTCCCACTTATCCTGGTGTGGAAGTGCATGCCAACGTAATCAGCAGCATGCTTGATGGTCAGTACATCATTCAGCCTGAGTATTCGCGAGGCTTGTTGTTCATCACGGTTTTGATTGTGGGCTTGATTCTCAGCGTCACGATGCCAATCTTGTCACCAAGTTGGTCCTTGTTGGTGGCCTTGCTGGTACTGGTTGCTTGCGTGGCCGTGAATTCCTATTTTTACTTTGAGGCCAACCTGGTGTTGCCGGTTGCTGTGGTGCTGCTCTTGGTGTTGGCCATTTTCATGTTTGACGTTGCTTATGGCTACCTGGCTGAATCGAGAAGCAAACGCCACATGGTTGACCTGTTTGGCGAGTATGTGGCCCCTGAGTTGGTCACCGAGATGGCTGAAGACCCGAGAAGCTATTCCATGGAAGGAGAAAGCAGGGAACTGACTGTGCTTTTTTCCGATGTGCGTGGTTTCACCACGATTTCTGAATCCCTTCAACCCAACGAATTGAGAGAGTACATCAACGAATACCTCACGGTGATGTCTGAAATCATTCGGGCCCACCGAGGCACGTTGGACAAATACATTGGCGACGCCATCATGGCGTTTTGGGGCGCTCCGATTGCCGACGCCGACCATGCCATGTTGGCCACACAGGCTGCCATGGCCATGCAGGAAGAGGCGATGCGTTTGAATGCGCGTTTCGTGGCTCGCCAATGGCCGCAGTTGGCCATTGGTGTAGGCGTGAACACCGGGCAAATGCGCGTGGGCGACATGGGCTCCAAAATTCGACGGGCCTACACAGTGATGGGCGATGCGGTTAATTTAGGTTCCCGTCTGGAGGGGATTACGAAAACCTATGGTGTGGGCGTCATTGTGGGAGAAAACACGCGTGCTGCCTGCCCCAACATGGCTTTTCAGGAACTCGACGCGGTGCGGGTGAAGGGCAAACATGAACCTGTATTGATTTATGCACCCTGGGGCGAAAAGGAAGCGCTCAGTGATGCCAAAGCGCAAGCTTTGAACACCTGGAACACCATGCTAAGCCAATTCAAAAGCCAGCAATGGGAGCAGGCTCAGCACACGCTTGAACAATGGCGAGGCATGGTGGGCGATTTCGAAACCCTGTACGCGCTGTACAAGGCGCGTATCGCCTATTTTCAGGGCAACCCGCCACCATCGGATTGGGATGGCGTAACCCAGTTTGATACGAAATAACCAGGTTTTAAATCCACTCGCTTTGTTGGTTCAAATACACCTCGGGCGAAATCCTGAATGCTGCCCCCGTGGGGCATGATCGAACGCAAGCCGGGCCACCCTCTTTGCCGTGGCACAAGTCGCATTTGTAAGCCTTTTTGATGGCGTTGGCGTCGTATTTGGCAGGCCG
Organism: Limnobacter sp.; assembly: GCA_964229025.1. GTDB lineage: Bacteria > Pseudomonadota > Gammaproteobacteria > Burkholderiales > Burkholderiaceae_B > Limnobacter. Next base: position 73,326 of record CAXRAE010000010.1, read on the forward strand.
TTCACCCAACGGGCCACCTAGGCCAAACAGCAACCAGGAAATCAGGTTGTTTTTCTTGGGTGGTGGTTTGACCCGCAGTTCAATCGCATTGTAGGGGCAGTTTTTCGCGCAGTTGCCACAGCCAATGCAGGTGTCCGCAATCATCACTTCACCACGTTCATTGCGGCGAATCGCATCGGGCGGGCAGTCTTTCATGCAATGCGGCTGTTCGCAGTGTCGGCATGAGTGCGCCAGGTGAATGTTCTGGAAGGTTGGGCCCGCATCGCGGTCCAGGCGCGGAATGCCATCATGGGTTTCGGCGCAGGCCCGCTCGCAGTTGTCGCAGTGCACGCACAAACTTTCGTCAATGATCAGGGCGTTGGTTGCGTCACCAATGCCTTGCTTCATCAAAAAGTGAATCAGGTCGCTTTCACGCGTGGCCACATTTTCACGGAACACCGCATCGTGAACACGCTTGCCGATGCGCGCTTGCAACGCCTTTTTCCAGGCGGCATTCTTGCTCAGCACATCGATCACAGCGTCGGCTTGAATCAACAACACCTCGGTCAGTACGGTCGCCGTGCAGGTGGTTTGTCGGTCAGTGTGGTTGACCAAGTCAATTTCACCCACGTAACTGCCTGCCGATACATACGACAACACCGATTCCTGGTTGTCGATCTTTTTGGAGACAGCCACCGAGCCGCGACGAATCAAATGCAATCCATCTGTTTTATCGCCTTCGCTGAACAGTTTTTCACCTCGCACATAGCGAGTTACGCTGATGCCAGATTCAATGAGCTGCTCGATCTCTTGCGGTTCCAGCTGCGGGGCCAAATGTGTTGAAAGTGCACGTCGAACAAAGGTTTCATCGATGGTGCGGCGAACGCTGTCAACCGATGCGATCAGCTTTAACATCGCCTTGCGTGGTGTTTCGATCAACACGCAATCCTCACCGGCATACACGGTGGCCGTGCGTCGGCGACCGGAAATCAAGCCCATTTCACCGAAATAGTTGCCCTTGTTCAAAGTCAAAATAAAGGGCTTGCCTTCCTTGTTCACCAACTCAATACCCACGCTGCCTTGGGCGATTGAGAAAAAGGTGCTGGTGTAGTCGCCCTTGTTGAACACGACTGAACCCTTCTTGGGTTGGTGCAAGGTTGATTCCAGCATGAATTCACGCAACTGCAGGCGGGTCATCTGGTTGAACAGCGGCACATTGTCCAAAATCATATCCAACACCGCAGACACCGATACATCGCCCAACGGTTTGAATTTCTCAGCCAGCAAAGGTTCGTCAGCGGGCACCACAGGCAGCCCCATGATGGTGTCAACCACTTCGTGACCCTGGTTCATGGCCTGCTTGATCAGCGGGTAACCACCCAGCGCACCGACAATGAACAAACCCGGCACGTTGGATTCGTAGGTTTCACTCAACGCCGGCACTGCATTGGGGTCGGCGTTGGGGAAGGTCACCCCAAAGCTTTCAACCAAACCGCGGGGCGGTGTTGCGCCCAGACGCGCAATGATGCGATGCACTGGCATGGACTGCTCGCCCTCTGGGCCTTTGTACACATAGTTCAGCGTGGGTTCGCCTGCTTTGGCGTCTGGAATTTCTTCAACCTTGCGTGTGCTGGTGTTGTAAAAAATTCGAAGTTCTTCATTGCGGTCGGCTGCCAGAATCAAGTTCAGGTTGCCTTCCTTGCATCGCGCAAATTCATCCTTTCGGTTGATCAAAATCACCTTGTTGTTTTTCATCAAGGCCAAGGCATTCTCAATGGCTGCATCGCCCGCACCAATCACAATGATGGTTTCATTGTTGAACTCGTCTGGATCTGCAAGGGTATATTCCACATTGGGCAGGTCGTCGCCCGGCGTGCCAATTTTACGAATGTTGCCTTGAAGACCAATGCCCAGAATCACTGTGCGCGCGGTGGTGGTGCTGCCGTCCTCGCAAGTCAGTTCGAACGGCCCGGCACCATCATTGAGCTTGGTGATTTTATTCACCGTTTTCTGGTACTGGATGTTGATTTTTTGATCCAGTAGCTGAGTATCCCAGGTGCCCAAAATGCCTTCACGCTTGCCCGCTTCAAATGTCATGCCGCTGCGCAAAGGCAAAAAGCCAGGCTCAGCCATCACGTGCTTGCCTTTCTGGTACTTGTAAATGGTGTCTGAAGCGTGCTTTTCCGCTTCAAACAGCACATATTTGCAACCCAGTTGTTGCGCGCGTGCAGCAGCGGACAAACCTGCTGGTCCTGATCCAACAATGGCGATGTCGATGTCAGCTGTCAAATCGCTGAACATGGGCGTGGGTGTGATCTTTTCTGTGGTTTCGGACATGTTCTTAACCCCCCACCGCTGCTTTCAGGGCAAGCAACTCGGTCTGGAATGCGCCTCGGTTGTATTGTTCGTCGTTGCTAAGCATTTTTAAAAGTTTGCTCATTCGACCATTCACGGCGTTGGCAATGCTGGAATTGCCTTTGTTCACCAAACTGTTGGCCACACTGCTGATCGACATGTAGGCCTGTTCTGCGCTGGCGTAATCGGGGTACTGATTGCTGGCGGCCATGTACACCAGTTCCTTCAGAAGCTTTTCCATCACGGTTTGTGTAAATGCCACCCGCACCACATCACTACGGATTCTTGACAGGGTTTGATTCAATTCCCGAGCAATCCGTTCGATGTCTTGCATGCTTGCCGCAGGCGATGTGCTTTGGATGTGCAACTGTTCAATGAGCTTGGCCAACTTTGCCTCGTGTTGTGGCGTGGCTGCTTTCACCAAGGCCTGGACCATGATCAAGCTGGCGTTGTTGATGCGGGGTTGCCCCGGGGTCAGCGAAAGGTCTTTGCTCCAGTCCTTTTTGCTCATGGGGGAATGGCAGGCGTGGCAATCGAACATCATCAATTCGGGCACAATGCCTTGGCGGTTTCGCTTGGGGTCTGCAATCAACTCCAGCAAATTCGCGCTGGTGGCAAATTGGCCCATTGCCCATATTTTCCCGGCGTCGAACGCGCCTTTGCGCTGGCGCCAGTCGTCATCGATTCGATAGTGTGGTGGCTCCAGCGCAAGAAAGGTTTCCACTTCAATTGAAATTCTAGGGTGGCCAGCACCCATGATTTGGTGGGTGATCGGCCTTGTTTCATCGCCCACGTGGCAGCTCGTGCACAACCTGGCTACAGCGTAGGGGTCACTGGTTGGATACAGCCCGTTCTCGATGTTTTTGGCGTGGCTAGCCTTGGGTTCCACATGGGTTTTGATCCACTTTTCCGCAGGGCCGTGGCAAGCTTCACAGTTCACCCCGTCCGTGATGTCAAAACGCGGGCCTTGTTGGTTGGCGGGCGCATTGTGGCTGTGGCAATCCAGACACACCTTGGCCTGATGGGCAGGCTGCTTCAAACCCAGGTTCCGGGCGATGCGTTGCGATTGAGCATTCTTTAACACCGCATACGCCTGGGTGTGTGGGTCTTGTCGCAACCATGTGGTGTATTCATTTTGCAAAACAGGCGTTGCGCTTCGTTCCTCAATGCTGCCGTGGCAGGTGCTGCTTGCGCAGTTGACGGTGCCCACCGACTGGTTGGGCGACTGATGTGGCATGGTTTGCGCCAGCGCTGGTTGGTGCATGGCGAGTTGGGCCAGCCCAAAGGCTGCAAAGCCCAACACCAAACGTGCTTTTCCAAGAAAGCGGGTTGTGTACGTCATGGTTTGTCCTTTCTGTAAACCACAGAGTTCACTTTCGGTTTGGGCAAGTAATGTTCGGTTTCTACTTCATCGGTGACATTCCACACACGGCCATCTGGACGAATGTAAAAGGCGTCCATTTCCTTGCGGGTGAATGGTCGCGAACCAATTCGCCCAAACACTGCAATTTGTCCACCGGTTTCATCGACAGCACGGTCGCGGTCCAGCCCCTTCGAAATCGATACGGCAGCACTTGGCGTTTTGCGCCAAGCCACCAATTCAGGCACAGGTGTGGGTGAGAAGCCGTAGAACTTGGGTTGTGTGTCGGGTGAAGTCAATTGCAACACTTTCAGGCCATTCACGCCGTCGGCCACATAGGCAAACAAAGATGCGTTCGTAGAGCCCACAATCACATCACGTGCGTCATTGAGTTGCCCGTTGGCGTTGTAACGCAGGTGTACGAAAGGCTTTTTAGGTTTTTCGATGTCGACAATCACCAGGCCTTCGCCCTTGGCGGCCACGTATGCATACGTGCGGGCCAGGTACAGGCGTTGTGCATCCCGAATGGGCACCACAACACCGGTGTGTGCAGGCTTTTCCGGGTGGGTGATGTCGATCACTTCCAGCCCTTTGGCTGTGGTGGCAAACAGGTAACGGAACTGCACGGCAGTTGCCCGCGCATCCTGCAAGGGCAGGGTCGTGATGTGGCGTGGCTTCAACGGGTTGTTGATGTCAACAAACACCAGGCCCTTGGGCGTGGTGATGTAGGCATAGTGCCCACCCAAGGTGATGTGGCTTGCACCGTGAAGCACACCGTTGGCATTCCAGGTGGCGGAACGTTCAAAGAAGTTGTTTCGGGGTTCACCATCGGCCAGGCTGTTCACATCAACCACGATCAGCCCTTCCTCGCTGTCAGTGATGAAAGCGTAGTTGTAAATCGGATGGAAAGGCTGCTCCATGTTGGTGATGCGCATCAAATCGCCCTGGTTGCGTTCGGGTGCAATTGGCTGGTTGGTCGGCAAGGCCATGCAGGTCGCGTTTTTGCTGGGCACATGGGTGTCGTGCCCCAGTGGGCTGAATGGCGCGGTGATGACCCGCTGCCCGTAGCCTTTGTTGGCCACATTGGCCGCATCGTAGGCGCGAAAGCCTCCTTTGCCCTCAGCCACAAACACGTATTCGCCACGCAATTGAATGCAGTTGGCCACGCCCTTGGTGGTGTGGTCCATCAAGGCAGGCACCACGGTGTCAGCCAATTCTCGATTTTTATTCAGATGGTTCTGATAAAAGTCGGGGTAGGCGTATTTGTGCAGGTAGCTGCCAATCACAGCCTGCGGTTCATCCCACTCGGTCACGGTGATCGCGGCGATGTGTTCATCGGCACCCAACCAGGCATTGAAGCCCACGAAGTTTACGAAATTCGTGCCATGCAATAGCAACTGAGCCATGATCGCGTTGTTGTCGTCCTCGCGTGACAGGTGGCAGTCGCTGCAAGTTTTTGTTTCTTCTTTGCGCTCCGTGTGCGGGTAGTGCGGCGCAAATGCTTGCGATGAAAACCCGCTGGAAGCAATCGGAGGCTGTTGAATATAAATGCGCTCGCGGTTGGCATTCATCGAAGACAGCACCAAGGCTGAACTTGAGCGAATGGGTGCAATCCGGTTGCCTTTCACTGGGCCATGGACCCCCAATTGGAACATGTCGTCACGCGCCACCTGCGGGTTGTAAGTGGCGTAGTTGCGCGTTTCTCCACCTTCGTAGTGAAGTCGCTCTGTTTTCCAGTTGGCTTGAATGGGCAAGTGGCAACCTGCACAACTGGTGGTCCAGCTCAGGTGGCAGGTGAAGCAGGTCATTTTCTCGTTGTCATGCGCCAGTTCCTGAACGCCCGGGCCCCATTTGCCATCGCGGCCTTCCTCACCGGCACCCATCAACTTGGCGCGTGCCGCTTTGGCGTTGTAATGCGGGTCATTCGGGTTCATGGTGTCTTTCACCAAGCTCATTTCCCATTCTTTGTCGGGGTCCAGTGCTGCGCGTTGGTACAACTTGCCATCGCGCCATTCAAAGCGCTTGCGCCCGTCTTGTGTGCGGAGTTGGGTCAGGTCTGTGCCACCGGGTGGCGCGGCAGGCCCGCTGGTGCGCAGGGTGGGGTATTTGGTGGCGGTGCCGTGGCAATCGGCGCAATCCACCTCCACAGCGGCGGCCACTTCACCATAAATGTGGCCGTTGCCGTGCATGTCTTGTGCGAAGTGGCAATCGACACAGTGCATGCCCACATCCAGGTGGATTGAACTTAAATGCACGGCTTTCTCAAATTTCTTGGGGTCATCGTCAGCAACGATCTCGCCCTTTGCATCCAGCAGGGCGCCTTTGCGATTACGTTTGAACACCGCCCTGAAGTTCCAGCCGTGGCCGTGGTAATCGGCAAATTGGGTGTCTTTGAGCTTACTGTTCAGGCTGGATACATTTTTAAGAAATTCCGGATCGCTCCACTTGCCACGCACCGCTGCTTCTTCCGGGTTGCGGTCCAGAATTTCGCGCATTTCCGAATCGGTGGGGTAGCGCTGCTTTTCAGGCCACATGTGGGGTGCGTCGCTTTCGTAATCCCACATGATGTAGCCGTAATAGCTGTTCACGAACACGTTGGGTTGGTGCATGTGACAAACCATGCATTGCGAGCTGGGGATGGCACGGGTGAATTCATGCTTCACGGGGTGGCCACTTTCCCCTTTTGGAATGGTGGGGTCGATGGTTTGTGTGGTGCCATCGTGACCCAATTTGGCATAAGGGCCAGCATGTCGAGGGTCTCGATCGTTGGTGTACACAGTGTGGCAACCCGTGCAGCCCGATGAACGGTAATCGCCCGGTTGCTCGTTGGTGCCCAAGAACCACAGGTGTGGGTCGTTCAAACGGGTTTTTGTGACGTTGATCAACGGCACGGCAATACGTTGACCGGTGCCAGGGCCGCGGTTCGATTGCTTGATGTCTGGGCGGCCCGGTTCGTCCAGGCGTTGAATCTGCCCCAGCACGTTGGGCAGTCCTACTTCAGGGAAAATCGAATTGATCACGCGCCCGCCGCGTTCAAACACCCTGAATACGTCACCGGGCGGCGCTGTTTCCCAGGCTGGTAGCGGCGCCAATGATCCCAAAATACCCTTGTGTATGAACAGCTCATTGTTGGCGTCAACGGGATTTAACAAGGTGGCTGGCTTGCCATCTTGAGTGTAGGCCTCGCCCAAAATATAGCGCTTGAACGGCAAAATTCCATTGTTGTAGGATGCGCCGCCCCACAGCATGGCCGAGGTGCTCATCAGGCTGCGTTCTTGGGCTTGAATCACCGGCAGGTGGCAGGCGCCACAGGCTTCACGTGCCACCCGCAAATCGCCGGGGTTGATAAAGCGAATGTAGGCCGGGTGTTCTTTGTTCAGCTTGGCGTACGACCGCGCCGGGTTGGCTGAAGACGGGTAATTCCAGAATTTTTCATCGCGCGGGGCTATGTGAGCCTTGTCCAATGCCGCGCGGTAGGCGGGGTCGAAGCCTTTTTCCCGGGCGGCGCGGGTGTGGTCGTAGGCCAGTGTGCCTTGTTTTTGCTCCGGACCTTGCCACTTCACCGATGCATCGCCGCCGTGGCAATCCGTGCAGCCAATCACCACGCCGGGGTTGGCGTGCATGGTGTGTTGGTCGGTTTGTGTGTGGCAGCTCATGCAACCTTCGGTTTTTGCAAAAGCCTGTTCCGCCGTTTGATGCTCAGGCGCCGGTGGCGCCATCGTGTAGCTTTTTTCAGGCAATGCTGCGCCGGCAGCACCTGCGTTTTCCAAAGCCCCAAACAGCATCAAGCCTACAGCCACAGCGACCCCGTACCAAGCGTAATGGCGGGGCGTTGTGCTTGTCGTGTTTCGGACAGAACTCAAAATCATGGGCAAAAACCTGAATCAGAAACTCAAAATAACGTTGAATAGCAGCGAATACGGACGTTTGGCATTCTCATTGTCGAACAATTCCTTGTAGCCTTTTCCCGGGAACAGACGGGCCAAAGACCCGTTAATCACCACGTTCTGCGAGAAAAAAGGCCTGTATTGGAAGCCAATCGAAGCGTCAATACCCAAGTCGGTCGAGGGTGGTTTTTGTTGGCGCAACACACCCAACACATTGGTGTTTTCAAATTCCAGTTTGGATATGCTGGATACCACGCGCAGTTCCGGCAACACGTCGATGTCTGCACCCACACCCAATAAAATCAGGCCGGGGTTGATGAAGTTGGATTGACCCTGTTCTTTGCTTGATCGTAGCGAGGGCAAAATGCCGTTTCGCCCAGACAGGAACACGCCGCCACCGCCAACCAAGGGAATGTTTTGGCGAATGAAAAAGCTGGTGTCAGCCCCCGCAAACTGCGGGTTTTCGAATATGGCGTCAAAGCCTTCGGCCTTGCCGTCGAACGGGTCTTCATCGCCGCTGGCGTACAGGAAATTGCCGCGTAAACGAAACCAGTCGAAATCTCGCGACAATTCAGTGGCATGAAACCAGGCGTCGATGTCTTGCTCACGCTGTGCCAGTGGGTGGCGGTCGATTTTACCGCCTGCGTAATAGGTTGATGTGGTGATGTTCAATCGGCCATAGTGGCCATCGCCATTCAAACCAAAATAATCCACGTGATAGCCAAATGGACGTTGGTCACCAATCGAGGCCGGCCGGGCCAAAAAGCCGTTGGCGTCGAAGTAGCGTTCGCCATCTTCATTGTTGCGATTGTGAATGTAGGTCGCTTGGCTGGTGAAGCCCAAAAACGGGAAATCTTGCCGATACAGGTTGGCTACAAAAAAATCATCGTCACGCAGCGGTTGGCGAATGTCATTCAAGCCGCTGTTCGTGTCTTTTTCAATGCGTTTGAAATAACCAATGTTGTATTGATAAATGTTGTTGTCACGGTTGCCAAACAAGCGCACGCCAAATGGTAAATCCTGAAACAGGAAGCCACGGAAATCGCTGATGAAAGGCTGAATGCCCACGCGCAAACTGTCGAAATCATAACGATCCGACACGTTTCGCAAGTGCACATCCACGAACGCTTCTTGAATGCCTACAAATCCCTCCTGGCGCTGCGTGCCAGAGGTCGATGAAATTTTTAGCAGGCGATCTTCGTTCACCCGCACATCGGTGTAGTTAAAAACCGGGGTCAGCCGGTATTCGTAATCAGGTGGTTTGAAGGTGGTGTTGCCCTTGGTCAGGGACAAACTCACAATCAGGCTGTGCGCAAAAATGGATTGATCACCATTGCCAAAAATATTGGTTTGACTGCTTTGCGTGGCGTTGGCTGGCGGCACCGGTACCGGAAAACGACGCTCTTCATACAGCGTGTCGGCAATCACTCCGAGGTTGAAAAACCAGTCAGGGCCAAACATGTCCTGTAATACCGGCAAGTCGCCTTTAATCGGGTTTTGGTTGTAGGGGTCGTACAGGGGAAACTTAAAGCCAAGCGACTGCATGATGCGCCAGCGATCCGGTACAGCCACACTTTCACGGGGCAAATTGGGTTGGGGCGGTGGCACCTGGCTGGGGTCAATCACGGGTATGGCCACATCACGAGGCGCAAGAATGGTGTCGCGCCCCGGAATGGCTCGCATTACACCCGCTGGCGCAACGCCTGTGGTGGCATTGTGCGCCGGGCGAATGCCGGTGCCCACTGGTTCGCTCAAGTTGTCGCTGCGATACGGCCTGGGCTCAAACACCCCCAAAGTGGGTTCACCGAGTTCACCGGTGTTCTGCTGCAGCCAGCCGTCGGTCACGCCCAACAGGCTGTCCTGAATGCGAACCCGGTACCAACCTTGCTGCTCCTCGAATGCATCCACCAGTTGGCCTTTGAAGAATTCTCCAATGGCTTTCGAGTCGGCGTGTGGTGAGGCGCGCACAACCACGCGTTTGTCAAATACCTGAAGCAAGGCGCTTGGGCGTTCTTGGCGCTCCAGCTCTTGTTCGTCTGGAATGCCAGCCACGCTTCTTGCGGCCTTGTCGACCGCCTCGCCTACATTCTTAGCGACCTGCGCCACCATCGGCTTGGGCTCATCGTCTGAGTGCAAGTATTGCGCGTGCACAGGCCAAGGTGTGAGGCCTGCCAAAGCCAAAGCGCAAATCAAGCGCTTGACTTGAAGAGGTTGTTTTACAAGCATTGAGCCGTGTTTGTTCATGGTGCGGGGCACACGTTTTGTTCACTGCTGTTGTTAAAGGGTGTTTGCGGGCACTGCACGTACTTTAAAAACTTGCCGGAATTCGACAATTGACCTGCTTTTAACAAACTCACTGGAAACGGGCGCATCGTGCTGCCTGCGGCTTGGGCACCGTTGATCACGCCAAGGTAACCCACCATGTCGTCTTGATCCACGCCGTCACCCGACACGCCGATGGCTCCGACCAAGGTGTCACCTTTGTAAATGGGAAAGCCACCAGGGAAAATCTGCAGGCCATTGGCAAAGCGGTTTTGCCGCCCGGCAGGAATATTGGCTTGGTCTACACAGGTTTGACTGGAATCAGGTTGAAATGGATTGCCACCCACCACTGTACGTGTGCTGGAGCCCAAGGTCGCCAACACCTTGTTGGCGACAATGTTCAATTGAAAGCCAACATTGAATGGACTCCATTGTGCCAAGGGGCTGGACAAAGGCCCAGCGGGCCGACCTTCTTCTCCGTCGGGGAAGTAGGGGCGGTGCACGTTACCGATGGCGCGCGCTGAGTAGGCCACGCTGCCGTTCAGTGAGTTCGACGTTTCGGTGAAAAATGTGTTCATGGCGTTCGAGAAGCTCGCGTGCGCACCCGAGTCGATGGCGTTGAAATCGGTCAATGCCGTGGCTGAGCTGAAGGTGAGTGCCGAGCGTGCTTTTTGTACGGCTACATCGGTGCCGAAAATCGGAGCGTCGGAGGAGCGAACAAGCCCGAGTACATCGCCTGTGGTGTCGACCACTGTGACGGTGACTTGCGCGGCTGCGCCCAGGGGAACGCGAATTTGAGCGCGTGCACGGTTGGCTATTTTCATGCCCTCCACGAGAATATTCTGCACCTCAGCCTGGTTAAGGCCACTGCCAGCTGTGACGGGAAATCGAGTGGCTGTGTTGTTGTTCGGGTCGGTGATCAGATTGAATGTGTCCAGCCCGTTGAAAGCCGGGTCTGTGGTGGCCACATAGCCCGACTGCGTCGCACCATAAGAGGTACCAGCCACTGGTGCCGCTGCACTGGTGTAGCCCGCCACGCTCACAAACGCGCCGTTGGTGGCCAGGCTCGCCGGCGCGGCCACAGCTGGAGTGGTGTTTGAAAACTGAAAGGTTTGACCGTTGGCTGTAATCCGGTTGGCACGAATTTGCTCGGGTGCACGAAAGCTGTTGCTTAGCGCTGCGAAGGCAATTTCTTCATCAAAATCGGTTTCATTGGCCACGATGTCGCGGTCGAGGCTGTACACGCCATTGGTGCCCGCATTCACTGATGAAATCACGCCAATTCCGCCCACCACGCGGCCTTGCTTGTAAATTGGAAAACCGCCGGGGTCGGCCGAGAGGCCAAGCGGCGAACGCTTGGGCCCAATGCTGGCACTTTGCGACAGCCACACATTCAGGTCAGAGCAGGGCAGTTGACTGAACTGCACGCCGTACAGCGGGCCACTGGGTTGCCCGCGTTCGCCTGGTTGGAAAAATTCCTGAACAATTTGACTGGCAGTGCGGCTACTGAATGCATTGCCGGTTGACGACAAATAAGCGCCGGTGATTGCTTTGGCAATCGAGGCCAGCGTGCTGGGCACTGCCGCACCATCAAGCCCACGTCCATTGGCACCAGCCAAGCCACTGGTGATGGTCGTATTGGGTGCAGCATTGGTCATTTGGTAAACAGCAAGCACATTGCCGACACGGTCGGTCACTGCAATGGTGGATTGCACGCCGCGCGAAATAGAGGCTTGCACCGCGCGTGCCACAATGTCATTGACATCGGCCACATCCAGGCTTTGGGTGCCCAAAGCGGCTACATTGAAGTTCAATGCATCAACCGCCCCCGAGCTTGCGCCTCCGCCTCCGCAAGACACCACAAGAAGTGGCATTGCCAATGCGGTGGCCAATGCGATGAGGCTTTTAGTTCTTTTTGGCATGTTGTTCAATCGTTGTTGTGCGCACGCTGGCGCTTTCCAGTTGGGTTGGCATGGGGTTGTGCAGGTGATACTCATGGCACACGCCGCAGTCGGACTGTACTTTGTTGATCACTGGTTTGCTACCGGTATGGCAGGTCTGGCAGCCCTCAATGGCGGGCATGAGCACATCACTGGCTTTTTCAGACTTGCTGGCCTTGTGGCAGCTTTCACAACTGTCAAAAGCGTGGGCCTTGTGGTCGAACTCAGCCATCGGCATCCAAGGGTGGGTGGGTGCAATCGGGGCAATGGCGTACTGCGGCATGTTTGAACCCGATGTTTTGGTGTTGCCCTTTCCTTCAATCGGCGTGACTTCGTGGCACACCGCGCAGGCCGTGTTCTCGAACAGCTCACGTGCGGCGAATTGAGCCTGTGCGCGGGGGCTACCACTCAGTGTGCGAAGGTTTGAACGCTTGCCCTGATCGTCGCCGGGGCGGGCGCTCAGCACCGCGCGTTGTGTATTCACCCGATTGCGTTCTTCCGGGTGCAAGGCGAGGTAGCTGTAAAACTCTTCCACGGTGCTCAAGGCTTCTTGTACTGCACCGTGCGGCACCTGCCGTTCAGGCAAGGCTGGCTCGAAACTCAAGGTGTGACATTCTTGGCAATGGTTTTCCATCGAAATGGGCTTGAAGCTGGTTGGCGTGTTTGCCGGCTCATGGCAGTTGGAACACTCCATCACCACCTTTTTCGTAGGGCTGTCGATACCCTTGGGGTCCAAATGAACATCGTGAGGAAATTTCAAGCTGGTGGGTTCAATCACGGGCTTATCCGCCATCATGCGCACTCGGCGCAGGTCGCTGGGCTCAGTGCTGTTGGCCACGGTGATTCGAAAGGCTGGGTGTTGGGTTCCTGCAAAATCGGCCACTGGCAGGGTTTCGGTGTTGGGCGCAACTGTTTCGATTTGCTGGTGGCAAGCGGCACAATCCTGCCCGACAAAATGTTTGTTCTGCTCTGCAAGGCTTTCACGGCCTTTGTGGTCTCGGTGGCAGCTTGCACAACGGCCTTCTTCAAAGTTCATGTCAGGCAGATCGGCGGCTTGAACATGTAACCCCATGTTGCTGTGACAGACCATGCAAGTTTCATCTTTAACCCGGGAAAAGTCGCCTGCGTGGCAGGCCTGGCAATTGCCTTCCAGGTTTGAGTGGGGTGACGCCAATGGGCCAGGGTTCCACACCGAATCAAGCGCCAAAGCGGTGATTCTGGTTTGCGTGACTGACTCAGCGCCGGTTGCCTGTAAGCTGGGGTGTGCGTTCAAAGGCAGATTGCCAGTCACCGTTGCTTGTTCCACAGGTGCACCAGCCGGTTCAAACACATCAAACAAACCCGGTTTGAACATGGCCAACAACGGCAGCAATAGAAAGGCGAACAGAATGGGCCAGAATGCCAGCCAGGACAGTGGTCGTTTCAGGCCCAATGGCTTTTGCAGCTTTTTTTGCTCCTGAAGCAGCTTGCTTTGTTTTTGATCAGCCATGTTGGGTCTTACCAATAAATAAATACGGAGAGCACGTGCGCAATCAGCGCCGCGAGCAAGCCAAATGACAGGGGTACATGCACGGCCAGCCACATTTCGAGCCAATATCGAAGCATGTGGTATCGGCGCAGTTGTTTGAGCGCACGCAAACGCTGAACCTGGTTCAAGTGCAGGGGTGCTACATCATCGTTTTGGGTCAGCTCGAGTTCGAGAGTGGCCGCCGCCTGTGCTGTGGCGCAGTTGTTCACAGTGCCTTTGCGGCGCTGGCTTGCCTGGTTGAAAATGCCTTGGTTCAGCGAGGCCTCTACGACATTGCGCACATTGCCCTGGATGTTTTTCAGCAATTTGCCTGCGTCTTTGTCTAGTGCGTCGATTTCGGCGACGATTTGTTCAGGGCTACGCTGATTCAAGGCCTTGGTCATTTCTCCTGGGTAGCGTAGGTAAAAGCCCAGCCCCCAAACGCCGCTCGCAATGGTTGCCATGGTGAGCACATAGGCCAGCGAATGAATGTTCCAACCAATTTGAAAGCCGGTGTGCAAGGTTGCCACCACCGACAAGGCCAATCCCAGGTAAATGTGGGCCGAAACCCAGGCTCGAAGGCTTCCTGACTGGTTGAAATACTGGCGTTTGCGAACGCCAAACCACATCAACCAAACAATCAGAAGCGCGCCAAGGGTGCCCAGCGTGTAGCCCAACCAAGTGCCACCGTTGGCCGTGATGCGTGGTTGATCTATCGCGTAAGCCAAAGACGAGATCAGCACAACCACCAAAGCCCATTTTAAGAATATGAATCTTTTATAGTTGAAAAGGTTGTCCTGAATCATTCAGCAATCGCCTTCTTGGGTTATAGAGGTAAAGGGCGCCCTAACTGCTGTGGACTTATCTTCTTTGCGCCATGTTACGACAGGTTTTGGAATGTTAGTATCCCCATATCTAGTATGGGGGTTAACAATTGAGTCTTGGTGCGGCATTCGCGGGAATTATCCTGCTGTTTTTGTTGATTTTTTGGGTTTACTTTTGCTGGCAAGAATTTTTTACGGCAAAAGTAGGAAAAACTACAATGAAATTTTCTTCGCTTGAAGAGAGCCCTGAATGGCATGCACTGCAGCAGCGCCGAGATGAAATTGAACAAGACCCAATGCTCGATGACACCACCAAGCGCATGCTAATCGAAAACTGGAAAGTCATGGCTGCAGAGGTTCGGCCACTGATGGCGGCTTCTGCGGGCATTTCAACGAACCATTGGCTTGGCGGCAAAAGCCTGCCCATTTTGGTGGTGGGCTCTTTGTTGGCCGCTTTTGTGTTCACCTACTCCATAGGCGCCATGCATCAGGGCGCTTTGCAGTGGCCCGGCGGTTCTTCTGCTGCAATTTCCCCAAGTGACAGCACTTCACAAACAGGCGCTGCATCTGGACATCCGGGCGATGGTACCAACTTGCAGGAACGAGTGACAGCTCTGGAAGCCCGGCTGCAAAACAACCCTGACGACATCAATGGTTGGGTATTGTTGGCCAGAACGCAGGCTTCCATGTCGAACTACGAGAAAAGTGCTGCTGCGTTGCAGGCTGCATTGGTGTTGGCACCGGGTCACCCCGACATTCTGGCTGATTTGGCCGACATGACCGCCATGGCTCGTGGTCGTCAGTTGTCTGGTGAGCCCATGCAATACGTGCAGCAAGCCCTTGATGCAGACCCAATGCATGAAAAAGCCCTGGCTTTGGCAGCCAGCGGTGCTGAACAAGCCGGGGATCAGGCGCAGGCGCAAGCATATTGGCAACGTTTAAGTCAGGTGCAACAGGCCAAACTGATGAATGAAGGTGCTTCAGTTCCCAAGCCCACTCCAATGCCGCAAGCCGATGTTGTAGCCAGTGTTGAGGTGCAAGTGACTCAATCCCAGCGCGACGCGCTGAATCCGCAGTCTGCTCTGTTTGTGTTCATGAAAGACCAGCCCTCACCCGGCATGCCCTTGGCTGTGGTGCGAGTGCCTGCCTCCGTGTTGGTGGTGGGTCAGCAAACCGTGCGCCTTGGTCCCGGCGATTTTCTTCAAGAGGGGGGGCATGAAAATTTGCCCGAAACCATCTATTTCCAGGCGCGTCTGTCTGTCCAAGGCATGGCGCAAACCGGGGTGGGTGACTTGGCCTCTTCATGGGCCAAGGTGAGCAAACGTGATCTGAAGGAAGGTGTCACGTTGAAGTTCAATCAATAAATGATGAAAGTTTCGCTCACCGCCACAGAACTGCAGGTCAGCACTTCCGAGCTGGAGGTGGCGGGCGTGGTATTGTCCGGGGCGATCGAATTGACTTTGAGGCCAGGTGTTCTGCATGCCATTCAAGGACCAAACGGCGTGGGCAAGTCCACATTCTTGGCGCAAATGGCCAACGCCCTGGCTGGCCGTGTTCACTTGTTCAAGCCAGAGTTTGGTTTGCGTGGTGAACTGACGGTGGCACAGCATGTGTCACTGCTGTTGCAGCACTTGCGTTTGCCCCAACACAACGCGGAAAGCCTGTTGCGCCAAGTCGGTCTTCATCAATGGGCACTTGAGCGCATTGCGACGTTGTCCTCAGGTCAGCGCGCTCGTCTTGGTTTGTGCACAGCCTTGGCCGAAAGTTGCCCCGTGTGGTTGTTCGATGAGCCCCTGAATGCATTGGATCAAGAAGGTTTGGCCGCATTGGCCAAAGCCATGGATCGCCATGTGAAAGCGGGTGGTTTTCTGCTGGTGGCCACCCACATTGACCCAGCCGTGTTGCGGGCGCATTCGCCGGAGCTGGTAATCAGCCTGCTGCGCTTTGACGCAGGCCAATTGCGTGGTGAAGCCGCCACGCCGAATTTGAAACCGTTGAAGGGGCTGCCGGATGAAGAATCCGCAAAGCCACATGAAATAAGGGTATCCACTTCGCCGCTGATGGCATTGGTGCGCCGAGAATTTTCCGTGTTGTGGGCGCAGCCTCAAATGGTGTTGTGGGGGGCGCTTTTTCACTGGATGGTGTTGAGCTTTTTTGGAATAGGCTTGGGTAAGCCAAGCGCGGAATTCGTACAAGTGGCTGTGTGGGTCAGTGTGTTGCTGTCGCTGATGTTGGCTGCCAAAGACTGGTTTGTTGAGGATTGGCGGGTGGGCTGGCTCAGGTTGCTTTCTCAATGGAATGACGCCAATTTCACCTGGTTCTGGCTGATCCGTGTGCTGGTTGCAGCCTTGGCCAACCTGCTCGTGTTGCTTCCAGTGACAGGTTTGGTTGCTCTACAAATGGGGCTAAGCACAAGCCAGTCGCTGGCTTTGCTGTCGGCGCTTGCCGCTGGTTTGTGGGCCAGTGCGCCTTTGCTGGGTTTGGTGGCTTTGCTGGTGATGCTGACTCGTGGTGGTGCCGTGTTGGTGTATCTTTTAGCCTTGCCGTTGTTGGTGCCAGTGTTGATATTCGGTCTGGAGGCCAGTCAGGCGGCCGATTTTGGTCGTTCAGCAACAGCACCGCTGGCTTTGCTGTTCAGCATGGGTTTGCTCGGGTGTGTGCTGGGGCCTGTGTTGGCAAGGCATTTGAATCGATTGATACAGGAATGAACATGTTTGGGCAGTTGGCTTCACCACCTAAATTTCACGCTGTGGCCTCGTGGCTGTGGGTCTGGTTGCTGGCCGCTGGAGTGATGCTGCTTGGCTTGGGGTTGTACACCGGGTTGTTTCTCGCGCCAACCGATGTCACGCAGGGCGAGGTGTATCGTGCCATTTATGTGCACGTACCAGCGGCCTGGATGTCGATGTTTCTTTATTTGGTGGCTTGTGGTTACGCGGCACTGAACTGGATTTACCGAAATGATGTGTCTGCGGTGATGATGCGTGCCTTGTTGCCCACCGGTGCCTGGATGACTTTGATTGCGCTTGTGACCGGTGCATTGTGGGGCAAGCCCACCTGGGGAACCTACTGGGTCTGGGACGCTCGAATGACATCAGAGCTGTTGCTGTTGTTCATTTACCTGGGGCTTATTGCCTTGGGGCAATTGGCCACCGATGCGGCCAAGGCCGACCGTATCCTGGCTGTAGGTTTGTTGATCGGGGCGGTGAATATTCCATTGATTTACTTGTCGGTGGTGTTTTGGAACACCTTGCACCAAGGCTATAGCGTGTCGCTCAGTGGCAGCCGGATACACCCCGACATCGCCATGGGCATGTGGTTGTCGGTTTTAGGATTTTGGTTGCTGTGCGCCGCCACGGTTTTAAATCGTGCCAGGCGTTTGTTGGTACAAAGGCGGTGGGTGTGATGTTGTCAGCGTGGGAAACAGTGTGGGCGTGCGTGGGTATTAGTGTACTGGTGCTCGTGCTTGATGGATGGCTTGCCAATCGCGCTGGCCCGAGCAAACATGAATTAACGAGAAAAGCATTGCGTGGTCAGCGCATGTCGCAGTTGAACAAGGGGAAGGAAAGTGAGTAAAGCTCGTGGACAGCGCGCTGCATGGCTGGCGGCGGTTTTGGTGATTGCTGTTGGTTTTGGTGTGGCTTTGGTCAAAGTGTTCAACGACAATCTGGTTTTCTTCTACACGCCCACGCAAATTTTAAGCGGCGACACGCCTCAAGGCGCGAAAAGCTATCGCTTGGGAGGCATGGTGGAGGTGGGAAGTGTTCAGCGCGAAGCCGATTCCTTGCTGATCAGCTTTGTGGTGTCAGATCAGGTCAGCCGAGTGCCCGTGAAATTCAACGGCATTGTTCCTGACCTGTTTAAAGAAGGCTCTGGCGTGGTCGCCGATGGCCAATGGGACGGTCAAACATTTGTTGCCTCTGAGGTGCTTGCCAAACACGATGAAGAATACATGCCACCCGGAGTGAATCAGTGATCGCTTTTGTTTCTCAATTCAGTTTGGCACTGTCCACGGTGTTGGCCTTGTGGGGCGCTGTGGCAGGCTTTGTTGCTGTGCGGGGGGTGTTCAACCACGGCGCGGCCTTGCCTTTGTTGAAATCGGTACAGCGTAATGTGGCATTGGTTTTTTCGCTGATTTCGATTGCTTTCGCCGGGTTGGTGTATTCCTTCATCATCAGCGATTTTTCAGTTCGCAATGTGGCTGAAAACTCCAATCTCGCATTGCCTGTTTTTTACAAAATTGCCGCAAGTTGGGGCTCGCACGAAGGCTCGTTTCTTCTGTGGGTGCTCATGTTCGCCGGTTGGACTCAGGCTGTGGCTTTGTCACGGTTTGAAGTGTCGGCCAGTTTCAAAGTGCGCGTGTTGGCTACCATGCAATTGGTCCTGGTGGGGTTCCTGCTGTATTTGCTCACAGCCAGCAACCCATTTGAATTTTTGAACCCGGCGCCAGTCGATGGTCGAGATTTGAACCCCTTGCTGCAAGACATCATCATGATCATCCACCCGCCCATGCTGTACATGGGGTATGTGGGGTTTGCGGTTACTTTTGCCTTCGCAGTGGCCGGTTTGTTGGAAGGGCGCTTCGACATGACTTGGGCCCGGTGGAGCCGCCCGTGGACCAACTCCGCATGGGCATTCTTGACCGTGGGTATTGCTTTGGGTAGCTGGTGGGCTTACCGCGAACTGGGCTGGGGCGGATGGTGGTTTTGGGACCCCGTTGAAAACGCTTCATTGATGCCCTGGCTGGCTGGCACGGCCTTGATCCACTCCCTTGCGGTCAGCGAAAAGCGTGGCGCTTTGCGCAGCTGGACGCTGCTGTTGGCCTTGACCACTTTTGCTTTGTCATTGTTGGGTACATTTTTGGTGCGTTCAGGGGTGTTGACCTCGGTCCATGCCTTCGCCACTGATCCCGAACGCGGCGTGTTCATTCTCGCTTTGTTGTTTTTGGTGGTGGGTGCTTCATATATTTTATACGCCATAAAAACCGGCGAGGTTGGGCACGGTGGTGAGTTCAAAGCATCGGGCCGTGAGTCGCTGTTGTTATCCAACAATGTGTTGATGAGTGCTGCATTGGTCACCGTGATGCTGGGCACCTTGTACCCACTGGTGGTTGAGGTCATCGGTGGTCGAAAAATGTCGGTCGGTCAACCGTACTTCGAGGCGGTGTTTGCCCCGATTTTACTGCCCGCCTTGTTGTTGATGGCCTTGGGACCTGAAAGCCGCTGGCGTGAAACGCCGTGGGCCCATTTTGTAAAGCCCGGCCTGTTGGCGATGGGTGTAGCCCTCGCGGTATTGCTTGGTGCGGCCTTGTATCACAGCCATTTCAGCGTGGTGTGGGCAGCCGGTGTGGTGTGTGCTGCGTTCATGGCGGCGGCCACCTTGTGGCATGCCGTCAAAGCCATGCAGAAAGCCGGGCAAAACAAGCCAGAGAGTGGTTGGTTGTACCGTGCCAAGCGCCTCACGTTATCTTATTGGGGCATGGTATTGGCTCACGTGGGCATCGCCGTGTTTGTGGTGGGTGTCAGTTGGGTAAAAACCTTTGAAACCGAGCGGGACGCGGTATTAAAACCCGGCCAAACCACCGAGATTGGCCCCTGGCGAGTCACCTTCATTGGCGTTGATTCCGTACAACGCCAAAACCACGTGGCTGCCTTGGGTGTGTTTGAATTAACGAAAGGGCAGGGCAATCTGATTCATTTGCTGGAGCCTGAAAAGCGCCGTTACCAAAGTTCTGAACAAATCATGACCGAGGCTGCGATCCACAGCGATTGGTTCTCTGATGTGTATGTCAGTTTGGGCGACGCGGTGCAAAGCGCCAACAGCACGGGCTCTTGGGGTGTGCGCTTGTATTACAAGCCATTGATCAACCTAATTTGGTGGGGTTGTGCGCTCATGGCTTTGGGCGGATTCATCACTGTGTTTGATCGCCGTTACCGCGCCAAAAAGGAGCTTGCCCGTGGCTGATCAGGACGCCTTTAAACCGGTTAAAAAGCGCTTGCGCTTTTACTTGCCAATATTGGTGTTGCTTTTTTTGGGTGTGTTTTTGTTGCGCGGTTTGTGGTTGGACCCCAAAAAACTGCCTTCAGCCTTGATCGGAAAAACAGTGCCCGTTGCGCAACTGCCTGTGTTGCAGTTGGATGGGCCCGAAGGCGCCGCTGTCAGCCTGGTTGACATTGACACCTTCATGAATATTCCTGATTTGCAAGGTCAGCCTTGGGTGTTGAATGTATTTGCATCCTGGTGCCAAGCCTGTTTGGTGGAGCACCCGCATTTGCTCGAATTGGCTCGCCAGAAAAAAATCAGACTGGTCGGTTTGGCTTATAAAGATGATTTGGCCAACACCCGCCGTTGGCTGGCGCAGTACGGCAACCCATACGACTTGATTTTGATCGACCAACACGGGCAATACGGCATTGAATTGGGTGTGTACGGTGTGCCAGAAACCTTTTTAATGAATGCGCAAAACTTGATTGTTCACAAGCAGGTTGGCCCCGTGCCGGCAGATTATTTCGTCAGCATGGTTCAACCGGCTTTAGCCACGGGGCCGAAACCATGAACGTGAATGATTTGACCAGTGCGGAGAAAGAACAGTACAAAGAGGTGGCCAGCGAGCTGCGCTGCCTGGTTTGCCAGAATCAGTCTTTGGCCGATTCTCACGCGTCCCTTGCAACAGACCTCAAAGAGAAAATCGCACAGCAGATTCGAGACGGTAAAACCAATGAAGAAATCAAATCCTTCATGCAAGACCGCTATGGTGAATTCGTGATCTACAAACCGGCTTACAGCATGGAAAATGCTGTGTTGTGGCTGGGGCCTTTTCTGGTGGTGTTGCTTGCAGTGGTGTTGGCTCGGAAAGTGGCCAAGGGTAAGTCGCATCGCTTCGACAACTCGGAACTTCCCCCCACCATGCAAGGCGACAACGACTGGGCTGAGCGCTTGTACGAAGACGCCAAAAAACGAAACTCCAACGACAAGCCGAAACAATGATCATGACATTGCCTGTATTCGTCACCCTGACCGCCTCTGGTTTGTTTCTGTTTGTTGGGCTGATTGGCGGTGTGTTGAAGTACCACGGAATCATGACCAGCCCCAATCACCGGGCACACCTGTACATTGACATCGCGCACCGAGCGGCATTGCTCTACAGCTTCGCAGCCTTGGTCATGGCAACGCTTCTTCAATACAGCCCTTATTCGCAAACAATTCAGTTGTGGATCACTGGTGTGCCTTTGTTTTTCTTTGCGGTGTCGATCGCCCAGTATTTTGTGTTGGGCTTTCGTAAGCACACCACCAACCAATTCAAAACCCGTTCATTCACCACCACCTGGGGCATGGTCCTTCTGATCGCTGGAGAGCTGGGTGGCGTGGGGGCAATCGTTTGGGGTTTCTTAAGCACACAGTACCCTCTCATTGGTTGAGTGTGCTAAAACTATTGCACGAATTATTCATCAAGCAGGAGTATGTCGATGAGCGAGGAAAAGTACGTTCCGCCGAAAGTCTGGAAATGGGAAAAAGGCAACGGTGGCGCCTTTGCCAACATCAATCGCCCAGTGGCGGGCCCCACCCACGACAAAGAACTGCCCAAGGGCAAACACCCTTTGCAGCTGTACTCACTGGCCACGCCCAACGGCGTGAAAGTGACAGTGATGCTCGAGGAACTGCTGGCCTTGGGCCACAGCGGAGCCGAATACGACGCGCACCTGATCAAAATCACAGAAGGTGAGCAGTTCAGCAGCGGTTTTGTTGAAGTCAATCCCAATTCAAAAATTCCAGCGTTGATGGACCACAGCACCAACCCGCCCACGCGCGTGTTCGAGTCGGGTGCCATTTTGCTTTACCTCGCTGAGAAGTTTGGTTCGTTTTTGCCTCCAGCGGGCGCTGAGCGGGCAGAGTGCCTGTCCTGGCTGTTCTGGCAAATGGGCAGTGGCCCGACTTTGGGTGGTGGTTTCGGGCATTTCTACGCCTACGCGCCAGAAAAGCTTGAATACCCGATCAATCGTTTTGCCATGGAGGTGAAGCGTCAGCTCGACGTTCTGGATCGGCAACTGGCCAGCCGCACCTACATCGCTGGTGAACACTACACCATCGCGGACATGGCTTTGTGGCCGTGGTATGGGGCATTGGTGACCAACAAAGTGTATGAGGCCGCTGAGTTTCTTGAAACGCACACTTACAAAAATGTGCTGCGATGGACCGAGCAAATCGCCAAGCGCCCCGCTGTGCAACGTGGGCGTATGGTCAATCGCACTTGGGGGCACCCGGATGAGCAATTGCCAGAGCGTCACGACGCGAGTGATTTTGACACCAAAGGCATCTGAAGCCCTCAGGCAATTCGCCACAGTGTTGAAATAAAAAAACCGAATCCGGGCTGCCCAGGTTCGGTTTTTTTAAAAGCCCCTGTTTGGTCGAACTTACTTCAATGGCTTGTAACGTACTCGTTTGGGGCGCGCACCTTCCTCACCCAGGCGTTTCACCTTGTCGGCTTCGTATTCCTGGAAGTTGCCGTCGAAGAAGACCCATTGGGAGTCGCCTTCACAGGCCAGAATATGCGTTGCAATGCGATCTAGGAACCAGCGGTCGTGAGAAGTCACCAACACCGTACCCGCAAATTCCAGCAACGCGTCTTCCAGTGAACGCAATGTTTCCACGTCCAAATCATTGGACGGTTCATCCAGCATCAGCACGTTGCCACCCGAGATCAGTGTTTTGGCCAAATGCAGGCGCCCACGTTCACCGCCGGACAAATTGCCAATGATTTTTTGCTGATCACCGCCCTTGAAGTTGAATCGTCCCAGATAAGCACGTGACGGCATTTCAAATTTACCCACCGTCAAGATGTCTGCGCCTTCGGCCACGCCTTCAAACACGGTTTTGTCGTTGGGCAGCGAATCCCGAGCCTGGTCAACCATCGCCAGTTTCACAGTGGAGCCAATCTTGATGGTGCCGCTCGTGGGTTCCTCTTTGCCGGCAATCATTTTGAACAAAGTGGATTTACCGGCACCGTTGGGGCCAATGACACCGACAATCGCGCCAGGTGGAATCTTGAAGCTGAGGTTGTCGATCAGCAAACGGTCACCAAAGGCTTTGCTGACGTTCTCAAATTCAATGACTTCGTTGCCCAACCGCTCGGCCACAGGAATGAATATTTCCTGTGTTTCATTGCGTTTCTGGTATTCGTGACTCGACAGTTCTTCAAAACGTGCGATACGCGCCTTGGACTTGGCCTGGCGACCTTTCGGGTTTTGTCGAACCCATTCCAGTTCTTTCTTCAGTGCCTTTTGACGGGCGCTTTCGCTGCTTTCTTCTTGCTTCAAACGGTCTTGTTTCTGATCCAGCCATGAACTGTAATTGCCCTTCCAGGGAATACCAGACCCACGGTCCAGCTCCAGAATCCATTCAGCTGCGTTGTCCAGGAAGTAACGGTCGTGGGTAACTGCGACCACAGTGCCTGGAAACTTGTGAAGAAATTGTTCCAGCCAATGCACGGATTCGGCGTCCAGGTGGTTGGTGGGTTCGTCGAGCAGCAGCATGTCCGGCTTGCTCATCAACAGGCGACACAAGGCCACCCGGCGTTTTTCACCACCTGACAAGTTGCCGACATTGGCTTCCCAAGGGGGAAGTCGCAAAGAATCGGCTGCAATTTCCATCAGGTGCTCGGCGTCATTGCCAGCCGCCGCAATCACCGCCTCCCATTTGGCCTGTTCCTCGGCCAACTTGTCGAAGTCTGCATCGGGTTCCGCGTATGCGGCGTAAATTTCCTCGAGCTTTTGCTGAGCCATGCCCAACTCACCCAAGCCCTCTTCAACGGCCTGGCGCACGGTATGTTCGGGATTCAGCTCAGGTTCCTGGCTCAAATACCCAATGTTTAAATTGGGCATTGGAACGGCTTCGCCTTCAATGTCTTTGTCGACACCCGCCATGATTTTGAGAAGGGTGGATTTGCCAGAACCGTTTAAACCAAGCACGCCGATCTTCGCACCGGGGAAAAAACTCAGTGAAATGTTTTTCAAGATTTGGCGTTTTGGGGGAACAATTTTTCCCACGCGGTTCATGCTATATACGTACTGGGCCATTCGGTTTCCAATTTAGTGTGTGTTGGTAAGCAATGTCGCGATTTTAAATCATCGCAGGCAATTGGGGGGTCAATGCCTGGCGCTCCTTGCTGGCTTCACCCAGTAAGGCCATTCCCAATAAATCGCCGCCTTTGTTTTTAAATAGTGCTTTGACACCTTGCTCGTCGGCGGTGATCTCCCATTGCCCTTCCTGACCTTCCAGTGGTGGGTTCACCACCGCGGGGCAGTCCGGGGTTTTGATGCTCACCGGCATTGCAGGGAACTTGATCTCTGTGGGTTTGCCAGCCAATGTTTGCGCCATGGCGCGAGAAGCTTGCATCACTGGCATGATGTAAGGCAGCACAAACTTGCCGAAGTATTCGGCGCAATCGCCCAAAGCATAAATGTGTGGGTCGCTGGTTTGGCCCAATTCGTTCACCACGATGCCACGTTCTACCTTCAGCTCGGCGGCTTTGGCCAGTTCGACTCGGGGCTTTAGGCCCACAGCAGATAAAACCAGCTCGGCTTGCGTGGTTTCTCCGCTTGAATCGGTCAGCGTGTAGCCACTTGCAGTTTTTTCGATGTGATCCACAGTGCGGTTTAGTTTCCAGCTCACGCCTTTGTCTGCCAATCGGTGTTGCATGAAATCACTGGCCTGTTTCGGCAGCAGGCGGGCCAAAGGTCGATCGGCAAGATCGAACACAGTGGTGTGAATGTCTGCCTTGAGCAGGTCGTTGGCGAATTCGCAACCGATTAGCCCGGCGCCAAGCACCGCCACTTCTTTCTTTCCATCCAGCAACTTGCGAAACACAGCGTAGTCGTTCAAATCATTCACGCTGATTACATCACCGGCGCCATCGCCTTTCAATGGCAAATCGATGGTGTTTGCACCCAAGGCCAAAACCAGTTGGTCATACGAAAAATCGCCCGCACTTGTGCTGACTTTTTTACCGCTGCGGTCAATCGTGTTCACTGTGGTTTGATTCACCAACTCCACTTTTTGTTGGTCTGCAAATTTGGAGGCGGGTGTCATCACCAGTGTCTCTGGTGTTTTGCCGCTGGCCAACGCGTTGCTCAACATGGGCTTGGAGTAAAAATCACCTGTGTCTGAGGTGATCAATCGGATTTCCGCCTCTGGGTCGGCCTTACGAAGTTCTCGGACCAATGTCCATGCAGCCACGCCGCTGCCAATGATGGTGGTGTTCATGGAGTGTTTCCTTCTTTGAGTTACTGCGAACAGGAGGGTGTGCAATCGTTGTGCTGAATTTTACCAGTTCGTCCCCCGAATACAGCCTTCGATGCTTCGCAGGGTGTTTTTGATCCACAAAGGCGTCAATAAGCGTCACAATCCTTTATGATCAATAAAATTCTTAACTTGACACATCAAAGGGAGACAACTTTGAGCACGCATTCTCGCACCTGCACTACTCGCCTGATTCAGTCGGCCGCGTTGGCCATCACGGTCAGCTTGCTTGGCGCCTGTGGCTCCATCACCAAGCTTGAGGACGTGCCAGAGTACCTGGATTCCGAGTTCGACAATGTAGGGCCACGTGAATTCATCACCAACGTGGACTTGGCCCGCATCCGCTTGGGTATGTCTCCGTTGCAGGTCAAGAACCGGTTGGGCGCTCCCATGTTGAGTGAGAAAGAACAAGCTGATCGTTGGGACTATGTGTTGAAGAAAGGGCAGGGCGCCGATGAGCAGTTTGTGCCGTACGCCGTTTACTTCAAGGAAGATCGGGTCATTCGCATGGCACCGCTGACACCGCCGCCGCCACCAGTGACTGAAACCGCAGCAGTGGATGCATCCGCTGTTGCAGCGCCAGCAGCGGATACTGGCGAAGTCATTGCGCCAGAGCCCAGTCTCGCTGTGGGTTCCGATGTGGGTGATGCAGCCGCCATCAATGACATGGTTAATTCCTGGGCGGCAGCCTGGTCGTCCAAAGATGTGTCGGCTTATCTGGGTCACTACGCTGAAACATTCGAACACGGCATGAAATCCAAAAGTGCTTGGGAGCGCCAACGCCGCGCCCGTTTGAGCAACCCGGCGACGATTTCCGTGAGCTTGTCCAACATTCAGATCGATCTGCAATCCGAAACATTGGCAACGGTCAAGTTTCAACAGGACTACAGTTCGAACAAGTACAAAGACTCCGGTACAAAAACACTGGTGTTGTCCAAAGCGTCTGGTAGCTGGAAGATTCAAAGTGAAGAATTTCAAAAGCAGTGATGAAGAGTAATCGCTTTTGAAAAAGCCCCGTCAGTGTCTTGCTGGCGGGGCTTTTTTGTTGGCTGGTGGTTCTTTTCGCGCTGGCTTGCGCGTTAGTGTTTACTCTTCGAAAATCTGAATTTTTCCTGAACCATCTAATCGCTCCACCAGATCACTACCCATGAGTTTGGATGGTGTGTAAGCGCCACCCGCAATATTCTTCTCCATCAGTATGTAGCTGGCCACGGCAATCGAGCCCATCACGGTCAATGAATAACCATTGGCGGTTTTTACTCTTGCCACGATTTTGTTGCCTTGCGCGTCGCTTGCCTCACCCCACACGTATGCAGGCATTTTTGCGCGCTGTTCCTCGTTGGGGCCCTTCACTTGTGCGGCTTTTTTCTTCATGAAATCCTGCACCAAGGAAATGCCCAGAAAAGGCCGCGCCAGATTGGCTGCACGCATCATTCGGACTGATTTTGGTGAAGTGGGAATATAAACTTCGATGTTGCCGATGCCCGTGCTGTGGTAGGCCGTGGATACATCACCCCATGGAATGGTGGCTGCAAACTTTTTGCCATTTCCAAAATCGATTTCGCGGGTTTTATAACCCAAGCCGACCTGTTTGATTTCCCCATTCACGCGGATACGTCCACCCAACTTCATCGCCTCGACGGTTGTTTTGGCTGTACCAGAGGACAGACCACTTCGAGAGTCAAATCCGAGCACCAACGAAGTGGCCTCGGGCATTCTCTCTTTCAGGCGTGCGGCCACACAATCGGTCGGGATTACATCGAATCCAACACCCGGGCACAACACAATCTTTTGTTTCTTCGCTTTACTGCTTAAGCTTTGGGCCAGCTCAAACACTGAAATCTCGCCCGTGATGTCCAGGTAATGGGTTTTGTTTTGCAGGCAAGCGTGCATCATCGGTTCAGCGGTTTCAGAAAAAGGCCCGGCACAATGCAGCACCAAATCCACCTCATTCAGACCAGTCAATATGTCTTGCTCGTCTTCAAGTGAAAACACTCGGCTCGCCAGGCTCAATTCGCTTGCCAGTGCGCTGACTGCGGCTTCATTGCGGCCTGCCAAAATGGGTCTCATCCCGCGCTTTGCAGCTTCACGTGCGATCATTTCGCCGGTGTATCCATTTGCACCGTAGATCATCCAGGGCATTGCGTCTCCTCAAGTACTGGTGTGCCGGGGCTCAAATAGCGCCCCGTTTGTTGTTATTCGAATGTGTTCAAGATTCCAGTTTCGCGCGCACTCGGTCCAGAAAGGTGCCAACTTGTGCATCAAATTCAGAGCGCACAATGCCTTCGGCAATGCCTTTCATCAGTCTGGGTACGGGCATTTCAAATTCGCCTGTCGAGCGAAACTCAATGTTGCAGGCTTTGGCCCCATCGGGCTTGATCACCCAGCCGCCCGACACGGTTGCATTGCCTTCACCGGGTACCGGGTTCCAGTCCACGGTCGATTTTCCGTCATTGGTGTATTTCACGGCGTACTTCACTTGATGTGAAATTCCAGCAGCCCCAATCTTGGCCATTTCCCAACGCCACACGTCATCACCCAGATCGACAATCTTGTCGAGTTTTGGAAACAGCGCCACTGTATCAGCAACGTCCACCAGCTGTTCAAATGCTTTTTTGGCGCTACAGGCCACTTTGAAAGATCTTTCAATCTTGACATTTACATTAACCGCCATGTTTCCCCTCACTATTTTTATTGATGAATGTTGTCGTGCAACGCCTTAAAGTGTATCGGTTAATTGCGGTGTCTGTTAGTGCGTAATCGCATCCGCGTGGCGTGAATACGTGCTTTGAGGGGTGTTCTCGGCCTAGCCAATTGTTGTTGTGATTCTCTTGTTGCGTTGCAAGTTGAGTGTAGGTGTCACGATTGGCCTTGGTTTGATTGGGTCTTCCTGAAAACTCGATTTTTTAATGTTGCAGTGCAATGTAATTAAAGGCTTTTTTTCGAATCGAAGCTCTAGAAAAATCGGTGGTTTTTTGGTGCAATGAGGTTGACAGTTGTTCACTGAAGGCGCATGTTACGCATAAGTAACTTTGATGACATTCAAGGGGTTTAACCATGTCAAATACACTTTTTGCCGTTTTTTCAGCCATTGTGTTGATCGGCCTTATTTACACAGGCGCGAGTCTGCTGACTTTCACAGCGGCAGTGGGTGCCGCCGCTTTGGGCTTTTTTGCCTTGGGTGGTTTGGGCGAGGTTGGTCTGACCATCTTTGCAGTGATTTATGTGCCCATCGCTTTGGTGCTCAACGTGTCTGGCCTGCGTCGCTCTGTGTTGAGCGCACCGATTTTCAAGGCATTCACCAAGGCATTGCCTGCCATGAGTCAAACCGAGAAAGATGCGCTCGAAGCAGGTGACACCTGGTGGGAAGCTGAAATGTTCGGTGGCAAGCCAGATTGGTCCAAGCTGATGAATGTCAAGTACACCGAGCTGACCGCTGAAGAGCAGTCTTACCTCGACAACGAAACCGAGCAGCTGTGCAAGATGCTCGACGATTGGAAAATCACATTCGAGTTGAAAGACCTGCCACAGGAAGTCTGGGATTACATGGGCAAGAACAAGTTCTTTGCGATGCTGATCGCCAAAGAGCACGGTGGCCTGGGTTTCTCTCCCTACGCGCAAAGTTGCGTGGTTGCGAAAATTGCAACCCGTTCATTGACTGCATCGGTCACCGTGATGGTTCCCAATTCATTGGGCCCAGGCGAGCTGATCATGCACTACGGCACTCAAGAGCAAAAAGACTATTGGTTGCCACGCCTGGTGGATGGTCGTGAAATTCCCTGTTTCGGTTTGACCGGTCCGGAAGTGGGTTCAGATGCGTCTGCGATTCCTGACACAGGCGTGGTGGTCAAGCGCACGGTCAATGGCAAAGAAGAATTGGGCATTGTGCTGAACTTCAGCAAGCGTTATATCACCTTGGCCCCGGTGGCAACTGTGGTGGGTCTGGCTTTTAAGCTGAAGGATCCGGATGGTTTGTTGGGCGACAAGAACAAGGTCGATTACGGCATCACTTGTGCGCTGTTGCCAGCCGACACCGAAAATGTACAAATCGGTCGTCGTCACTTCCCGGGTGCGGTGTTCATGAACGGCCCCATCATCGGTAACGATGTGTATGTTCCGTTGACCTCCATCATCGGCGGTCGCGAAATGGCGGGCAAAGGCTGGCGCATGCTGGTCGAGTGTTTGTCTGCAGGCCGCGGCATTTCCTTGCCTGCTTTGTCTGCCGCTTCGGGTTGGGGCATGTACCTCGCCACCGGCGCGTATGCCCGCATTCGTCGTCAATTCAAGTTGCCTATTGGCAAGTTTGAAGGCGTGCAGGAAGCCACCGGCAAAATCGGCGGCCTCACTTACAAGCTGGAAGCGTCACGTATTTTGACTGCCACTGCGTGTGCTGAATGTGCACCTTCAGTGGTCACTGCGATGATGAAGTATCACATGACCGAAATGATGCGCGAAATCATTCTTCAGTCAATGGATGTTCACGGCGGGCGCACCGTCATTCTTGGCCCTCGCAACTACCTGGGTCAGGCTTATCAAGCCATGCCGGTTGCCATCACGGTTGAAGGTGCGAACATCATGACGCGTAACCTGATCGTGTTCGGTCAAGGTGCCATTCGTTGTCACCCCTGGGTGTTGAAGGAAATGGAAGCCGCTCAGAACCCCAACAAAGTTGAAGGTCTGCGCGATTTCGACAAAGCGTTCTTCGGTCACTTGGGTCACATCGTGAACCGCGCTGTTCGGGCACTGTTGCTGGGTCTGAGTGGCAATCGTCTGGCAAAAAGCCCAGTGTCCGGTGAAATGGCTGTTTACGCCAAAGCCATCGAGCGCCGTTCTGCAGCACTG
The DNA here is from genome assembly GCA_964229025.1 of Limnobacter sp. Lineage (GTDB taxonomy): Bacteria > Pseudomonadota > Gammaproteobacteria > Burkholderiales > Burkholderiaceae_B > Limnobacter. The sequence goes on from CAXRAE010000010.1 coordinate 103,574, forward strand.
GCATTCACCGCCGATGTGGCCATGGGTGTTCTGGGTGGTGAATTGAAGCGTCGTGAACGCTTGTCTGCTCGTTTGGGTGACGTGCTAAGCCACCTTTACATGGCAACGGCCACTTTGAAGTACTTTGAATCCAACGGTCGTAACGCCGAAGAATTGCCACATGCCAAATGGGCGATTGAAGATTCACTGGCCGAGATCGACAAGGCGTTCATCGAGTTCAACCGCAATTTCCCTGTCAAGGCCATTGGCAAGTTGCTCGGCTTCATCGCCTATCCGTTTGGTTTGGGTAAAACACGCGGTCCAAGCGACAACTTGAATGCCGAAGTGGCTGAACTGTTGATGACTCGCAACGTGTTTGCCGAGCGTTTGCTGGACAAAGTGTTCGTGGGCGAAGGTTCATCTGACCCAACAGGTCGTATCCTTGAGGCAGCCGACAAATTGTTGTCCATCGAGCCTGGTTACAGCAACTTCCTGAAGGCAGTGTCCTCGGGCAAAGTGGTGGGTGATGGCCTGGAAGCCCAGTTGAAAGACGCTGTGGCCAAGAGTGTCATCAGCCCAGATCTGGCCCAAGGCATCCGCGAGTTTGAGCCCATCCGATTTGATGCCATCCTGACCGATGACTTCAGCAAGGATTACCTGCGAACCAATGGGCAAATTCCAGACGAAATCGTCGAGGCCAAGCCAGTCTCAGAATACAAAGCTGCGGCTTGAATTCACTGACTAACCTGTTGTAGTAAAAACAGCAAAAAGACCCAATCTCGGTTGGGTCTTTTTGTTTTGTAGGTGTATTTCCTTTCGCGCATTTCGGATATGCTCAACCAATGGCGATTCGACTTATTCGTGACAATCGATTTGGTGCATTTTTCTGGACGCAGTTTCTCGGTGCGTTCAACGACAACCTTTTAAAGTTCGCCGTCACGCTCGCCGTCACCTACAACGACACATTGCGCGGTGATTTGTCCACCGGTTTGTTGGTCAATCTTGTCGCAGCCTTGTTCATCCTTCCCTTTGTCATTTTTTCTGCAACCAGCGGACAGTTGGCTGACAAATTCGACAAAACGAAAGTGATGCGAATTGCCAAATGGCTTGAGCCCCCGATTGTGCTGATCACTGCCGCTGGTTTCCTCTTGAACTCAGTCGAGTTGTTGCTGCTTGCCGTGTTTTTGCTGGGTACCCAGTCTGCATTTTTCGGCCCAGCCAAATATGCATATTTACCAGACCACATGAAGACCAGCGAATTGGTGTCTGCCAATGCCATGGTTCAATCCGGTACCTTTATTGCGATTCTGCTCGGTACCATTGCAGCGGGCACTCTGGTCAGTCAGCAGACCAGTGGGGTTGCGGTGTATTGGGTGTGTGGCGTTGCCCTGGTTGTCTCGATACTGGGTCTGCAACAAAGTTTCAGGATCCCGCTGAGCCCACCCCTCGCTGGCAACCTCGCTGTCAACTGGAATGTGTTCACTGAAAGTTGGCGAAACGTGCGGTTTGCCATTCAGCTTGAACGCGTTTGGCCTGCTTTGCTCGGTATTTCCTGGCTGTGGTTCGTGGGCGCAACCTACTTGACGCAATTCCCGCTGCTTGCCAAAAGCCTGTTGAACGCCAGCCCCGGTGTGGCCACTGTTTTGCTTTTTGCATTCACTCTTGGGCTAGGTGGCGGGGCTTTTCTGTGTGCGCGCTGGTCCAGAAAACGGGTGGAAATGGGGCTTGTGTTGTGGGGCTTGGTCATCATGGTTGCAGTGGGGGCCTTACTACACCTGGTGCTTGAGCAATATGAAACCAGCGTGAGCCAACAAAGCCTGCTTGAGTTTTTCAGTGGGCCTCAAAACCTGGCGATTCTGGGCTTGTTTATATTGATCAGTATTGGCGTGGGTTTGTACAGCGTGCCTCTGTACGCCACCATGCAGGCCTTTTCACCGCAGGAAAGCCGCTCGCGCGTGGTGTCTGCCAACAACATCGTGAATTCGTTTTTCATGGTCGTGTCTGCGGGCCTGGCCATTGCGGTGTTGCTGCTTGCCAAAGGCCAAGTCATCTGGGTATTCGCAACAGTCACCCTGTTGAATGTGGTGGTGTTGGCTTTGTGGGTTACCAAACAGCCTTATGTGTTGTTGCGCGCCGTGTTACTTGTCAAAGTGTCTACACGAAAATTGCCTCAAGTCGATGACCTGGACAATCTTGCTGACACCGCTGGCAACCTCATTGTGTTTCCCACCTTGCTGCACGACAATTTTCAGCAACGTTTGGCCAGCTTGCCCATTGAAATGGCGGTGGTGTTGTCGGGTCGTCTCAAACCGGGCCGTTGGTCCAACTGGCTGCGCAAACATGGCTTCGCACTTGATTACAGCAAGTTGTCCGAACCTGCGACCCAAAAGGAATTAATTCGCACCATTGCGTCACATATACAAAAAGGGCTATCCATCGCGATCGACAAGCCCATGTATGAATTGCTCCGGAAACAGTATCGGCTTGACGACATGCCAGCGCTTTTGGCCAAGAAGGGCGTGGTGATGAATGTATTGGAATTCAAGCCAGTCAATGAGCAGGAAAATTTAAAAAACCATGAAATTTCCACTCCGCAGTGGCGTCTAATCAAAAAGGAGTCTTTCACATAGTTGGGGGATAATTAACCCTGCCTTGCGGGTGGATAGTTGTACATGAGGGCAAACGCCGAATTACACAGGCACCGAAAATGCGCAAAAATGTAAACAAATGAGTTGGCGCGTTTTTTGCAACTTTATCGGTGGATGGTTTCGAAGGTTTTGGGCGCGAAATAAACACGTGCCCAAAGGGTAGAAAGGCTAAAGCGAGTTGTGCAGGAGGACATCATGAACACAGAGCTTGATCGACGCGATTTGAATTCCAGCGGTCCCGATATTTTCGGAGATTATCAATCTAGGTTCGCTGCCTTGCAGCAGACCGAAATGAGTCTCGAGGAATACCTCGATCTGTGCAAATCAGACCCCCTGACCTACGCCAGCGCTGCTGAGCGCATGTTGCATGCCATTGGTGAACCCGAGGTGGTCAACACCCGCCATGATCCTCGCCTCTCGCGCATATTCGCCAATCGGGTGGTTCGTCGTTACCCATCGTTCAAAGAATTTTATGGCATGGAGGAGGTCATCGAGAATATCGTGGCCTATTTCCGCCATGCGGCCCAAGGTCTCGAAGAACGCAAGCAGGTGCTTTATCTGCTCGGCCCGGTGGGCAGTGCCAAGTCGTCTCTGGCTGAACGCTTGAAAGCACTGATGGAGCAGCAGCCCATCTTTGCTTTGAAAGGTTCACCTGTGAACGAATCGCCTTTGGGGTTGTTTGACCCAGTGCAGTTCGGCTCCTCCCTGGAGGACAAATACGGCATCCCGCGCCGCTATCTAACCGGCATTGCCAGCCCTTGGGCCACCAAACGCCTGGCTGAATATGGTGGCGACTTGCGTAAGTTCCGTGTGGTTCGGCTCATGCCATCCACATTGAACCAGGTGGCGATTGCCAAAACCGAACCAGGTGATGAAAACAACCAGGATATTTCCGCATTGGTCGGCAAGGTTGACATTCGCATGCTCAACCAGTTTAGCCAGGATGATCCTGATGCCTACAGCTTCTCTGGCGGCCTGTGCCTGGCTAACCAGGGTTTGCTTGAATTTGTGGAAATGTTCAAGGCACCCATCAAAATGCTGCATCCTTTGCTCACCGCCACACAGGAACGAAATTTCAAGGGAACGGAAGGTTTTGGCTCTATTCCGTTTGACGGCATTATTCTTGCGCACAGCAACGAGTCCGAATGGCAGCAATTCAGAAACAACAAAACCAACGAAGCCTTCCTTGATCGTGTCTACATCGTCAAGGTGCCGTATTGCTTGCGTGTGTCTGAAGAGGTCAAGATTTACGAAAAACTGCTTGAGAACTCGTCCTTATCGAAGGCTGCCTGTGCACCTGGCACCTTGAATATGATGGCGCAGTTCAGTGTCCTGACTCGCCTGAAAGAGCCCGCCAACAGCAACCTGTTCAGCAAAATGCGGGTTTACGATGGGGAAAACCTCAAGGATGTAGACCCCCATGCCAAACCCATTCAGGAGTATCGCGACGCCGCTGGTCCAGACGAGGGCATGCAAGGTTCTTCAACGCGTTGGGCCTACAAGGTGCTGTCCAAGGTGTTCAACTTCGACCACCAGGAAGTGGCGGCCAACCCCGTGCACTTGTTGTACGTGCTTGAGCAGCAAATCATTAAAGACAATTTGCCCGAAGAGCAAACACGCAAGTGTCTGGATTTCATCAAAAGCTACCTAACGCCCAAGTATGCGGAGTTCGTGGCCAAGGAAATTCAAACAGCCTATCTGGAAAGCTACAGCGAGTATGGCCAAAACCTGTTCGAGCGCTACATTCAGTTTGCAGACAAATGGATTCAGAACGAAGAGTTTCGCGATCCCTCGACCGGTCAAATCTTCGATCGCGATTCCTTGAACGAGGAATTGAATCGCATTGAAAAGCCGGCTGGCATTGCGAACCCCAAGGATTTCCGCAACGAGGTGGTCAATTTTGTGTTGCGTGCCCAAGCCAGCAATTCGGGCACGATGCCACAGTGGACCAGCTACGAAAAGCTGCGCGAGGTTATTGAACGGAGCATGTTCTCCAAGACCGAAGATTTGTTGCCTGTGATTTCTTTTGATCACAAAGGCTCCAAAGAAAGTCAGGAGAAGCATGAAAACTTCGTCAGTCGCATGGTCGCGAAAGGCTACACCGAGAAGCAGGTTCGCCTCTTGGTCGAGTGGCACTTGCGCGTGAAAAAGGCGTCTTAACCACGCCGAAAGCAGGAGGAGTTTGCCCATGGCCGATTCAACCATCATTGATCGCAGGCTCAATGGCAAAAACAGAAGCTTGCCCAACCGGGAGCGCTTCATACGGCGCTACAAAACGCAGTTGAAAAAGGCGGTGTCTGACGTCGCTGGTGAATCATCCATTTCGGATGTCAGCAGCGATGGCAAAGTGAAGGTGCGCATTCCAACGCGAGAGGTGTCCGAGCCCACCTTCATCTTTGGGCAAGGAGGCAGCACTGAACACGTGGTGCCGGGTAACCGTGACTTCATTCCAGGTGATCGAATTCCCAGGCCCAGCGGTGGCGAAGGCAAAGGGGGAGGGAGCAAGCCGGGTCAAGGCGAGGGCGAGGACGCCTTCACCTTTGTGTTGTCGCGTGAGGAATTTCTGAATCTTTATTTTGATGATCTCGAATTGCCTGAGTTGCTGAAGCGAGAAATTTCATCGGTCAAGCGCATGAAAAGTCGCAACGCGGGCTACTCTCGTTCGGGTGCGCCCACCTCGTTGTCGGTGATGCGCACAATGAAGGCTTCGCTGATGCGTCGCGTGGCCCTTGAGCCTCGCGACAATGAAGATGAAGAGGATGAAGAAAACAAAGAGGGTCAGTTAGATCTGCTGAAAAACGAGAAAATCAAAGCCTACGTGCCGTTTCTTGACGAAGTGGATTTGCGTTATCGACACCGCGTTGTGTATCCAGAGCCCTCGACCAATGCGGTGATCTTCTGTCTCATGGATGTGTCAGCCTCAATGGACGAGGCAAAAAAAGACCTCGCCAAGCGTTTTTACACCTTGTTGTATCTGTTTTTGACACGCAAGTACGAAGAAGTAAAGCTCGTGTTCATTCGTCACACCGATGAAGCCGAAGAAGTGAGCGAAGAAGATTTTTTCTATGGCAAAAAAAGTGGCGGCACGGAAATCATGCCTGCCATGGAATTGATGCACCAGATCATCGAAACCCGTTTCCCCGGTAGCGCCTGGAATGTGTACGTGGCGCAAGCCTCGGATGGCGACGCGACCTCTCGTGACGCACGCGCCAGCGCCGAGTTTCTCTCCAGCAAAATCATGCCGCACGTGCGTTATTACGCCTACGTTGAAACCATGCCAACGCCCATGTTTGGTATGGCACGTGCATCCGATTTGTGGGAAAACTTTGAGCAACTTGAAGACAAGCATGAATCTCACTTCGCCATGCGAAAGCTGTTCAACCGGCGAGACATTTATCCGGTCTTTCGTGGTTTGTTTGAGAAAAAGGAAGTCGCCTTCGGGCGATAGGAGTAGGAAATATGCCTCAACATCTGGATTTTGCTGGCAATGAGTGGACCTTCGATCTGCTTCGTGAAATTGACACGCAGGTGCATGACATCGCGGTGAACAAGTACAAACTTGATATTTTCCCGAACCAGATCGAGGTCATTAGTGCAGAGCAAATGCTCGATGCCTATTCAAGCGGTGCAATGCCAGTCATGTATCCGCACTGGAGCTACGGCAAATCGTTTTCCGTGAATGAGCACCTGTATGGCACTGGGCAGCAAAACCTCGCCTACGAGGTGGTGATCAATTCAAACCCATGTATTTCCTATCTCATGGAAGAAAACACCATGACCATGCAAACGCTGGTCATTGCCCACGCGTGTTATGGCCACAACTCCTTTTTCAAAGGCAACTATCTGTTTCGCCAGTGGACTCAGGCCGATGCCATCATTGACTATCTGGTGTTTGCCAAGAAGTACGTCATGGAATGCGAGGAAAAGTATGGTTTCGATGCAGTGGAGGAGGTGCTCGACGCTGCACACGCCATTCAACATTTTGGCGTAGATCGCTATAAACGCAGATTCGAGTCGGAAGCCATTCTCAAGACAAGGCGTGACGACCTCGCCGAGGAGAAGCGCCGCCAATACGATGAAATCATGGCCAAGGTGTCACCTTTGGAAGCTGCCCAGATTGAACGCAGGCAAGACAACTACCCATCCGAGCCGGTCGAGAACATCCTGTATTTTATTGAGAAGGAAGCTCCCAAGTTGCGCGACTGGGAACGGGAGCTTGTGCGCATCGTTCGAAAAATGTCGCAATATTTTTATCCTCAGGGCCAAACCAAGGTCATGAACGAAGGTTGGGCCAGTTTTTGGCACTACACCTTGCTCAATACCTTGTACGACGAAAAGCGGGTGTCTGATGGTTTCATGCTTGAGTTTTTAACTTCCCACACCAATGTGGTGTTTCAGCCTGATTCGCGCGATGGGCGTTTCCGGGCACTAAACCCATATGCGCTGGGTTTTGCGATTTTTAGTGACATTCGGCGCATGTGCGAAAAACCCACCGAGGAAGACAAGCGATGGTTTCCTGAGTTGGCCGGTTCGGGTAACTGGCTCAAGGCCATTGATTTTGCCATGCGCAATTTCAAGGATGAGTCCTTCATTCGTCAATACCTGTCGCCAAAGGTCATACGCGACTTCCGATTGTTCGCCATTGCAGATCACAAAACAGAAACAGATTTATTCATCGACTCCATTCACAATGATGAGGGTTATCGAAGAATACGAACCTTATTGGCCAATCAGTATTCCCGTGAGTCGATGGTGCCTGACATTCAAGTCACCTCGTTTGCACGCATGACTGATCGTTCCCTCACGCTCACGCACATGAGCAGGCGAGGGCGCCCCTTGAATGAAGAGGAGGCCGAAAAAACACTGGCGCATGTGGAGCGGCTTTGGGGCTTCCCGGTTCATCTGGAAACGTCTGATGTTCATTGAAACGCGGGTGGCGCAGCAGGCCAAGCTTGATTTATCAGGCTCTGTTGCGCCATTTTCTTTTCCTTTACCCGACATGCCAGCCAGCGTGTGGGGCAACCCGGAAACGTTGCGTTCGCGCTTTCACCTTGCGGCCAACCGTTTTTACGAGTGCGAGGCGGTGTTGGCCGTCACTGGCATCGAAAGCGGCATATCGGCATTGGCTCGGCTTTTTCAAACTTGGTATGGTGTCATGCGCGTGGTTTTGGCAGAGCCCAGTTTTGACCAATGGGACAAGCGTTTTCGCCGGGCCAACCATGTGGTTTTGGATTGGCCTGTTGAGTCAATCATTGAGGGTGACATCCCGGAATGCGATGTGGTTGTGCTTGGACGCCCTGTCAACCCAACCTGTCAACTGATCGACATTGCACAAGTCAAGTTATTGGCGCGCCGCTTGCGCGATCAAGGTGGTTGGTTAATTCTGGATGAAGCCTATATTGACTGGACTGGTGAAGAGTCTTACGCCTCTTTCATCGAAGCCGAACCAGCCATTGTGCTTCGTTCTGTTGCGCCATTTTCGGGCCTGGCCGGGGCCAATCTTGCTTTTGTTTGCGGTCCGAAGTCCGTATGTACAGCTTTACTCAATGAGGTGGGCACACAAGCGGTTTCGTCTCCTCAGTGGTGGCTTGCATTGCAATATTTTGAAGGTGAGGCTTGGCGTGAACAGCAGATGAGTCGCCTGGCCGCCTGCACACTCAGGCTTGAACAATTGTGGAGGCCGTGTTTAGGCGAACAGGTTCAGGTTCACCGTGGTGGCTACTTCATCAGCTTTACTCATGACAACAACGAGGCTTGGTCTGTGGCCTTGGAGCAAGCTGGCGTGTTGGTTAGAACCTACAACGCTGATGGTTGCATTTTACGATGCGCAGTGCCTCGGGAAGAGGCCGACTGGGAGCGTTTGTCCAACGCCATTGGCAAGCTTGCAGCTTGTTGATTTCAAATCAATATTCCAGCAATTGATTTTTCTAGCCGTTTTCATGCCGCATCACTTCCTCGGCGCCACGTTCCCTTGGTTTGGTTGAAACCAACAGTGTTTTAGCAAGGCGGTCTTGCGGAAATTGCCCGTTTTTATCAAACCATGAATAAATGAACCCAATGCCCGACCAGGAAAACAGACAGCACAATAAAAAGCGCCAAGTCAATTGCAGCCAGCTGGCTTGATGCCCCTGTTCATTGACCAAGCGCACATGCCAGGTCTTCATGGCCAGTGTTTGGCCCCCATGACGCCAAAACCACACGAAATACAGGCCCAAAACAAAAAACAGCCATGCTTGGCGTGCATGGCGCAGGTGCAATGCATGTCGGCTCTGCGTGAGGGTGTCAAACAGGTAAGCTGCCAGAAACAGCACACCAAACAGCAGCATGCTTTCGTACAGCATGCAGGCAAATCGGCGTTTTCGGCTGGGGCTGATCAGCCCGTTGTCAATGAGTCGTTCCATGGCGGTAGTTTACCGTCAGCCGATCAGGGGCAACGCGGGTTGCGAAGAAATCGAATGGGTTTGTTCAGCGTTTGCTCTTGAATTCTTCGCGTTGCGCTTCGTTCAGGCTTTGGTAACTGTTCCAGCTTGAGTTTCGCTCGCCTTGCTGCTTTTCCTTCAAAGCCTTGTAGTTTTCCCTGGCCGCCGCTTTTTCTTTGGGGCTCAGCTGGCTCCAATTGCTCACGCGTTCCCGCATGATGGCCTGTCTGTCTTCTGTTTCTTTCTCGTACTTGTTTCCAACCTTGAGCCAACGTTCGCGTTGTGCATTACTCATGTTGTCCCAGTCGTTTCTCAGGGGCTCAAGCAATTCCTGTTGTTTAACCGACAGAGAATTCCACTGAGTGTCTGCAAAAACCAATCCACCTTGAGTCAGGAGCCCAAGAAGTAGGCTCGCTTTCATTGCGTGTGCAATCAAAAGGTTTCTAAACATCGCCAAGTGCCTCAAAGCAATTCAATCAAATAGACGTGGTGAAGTCGGCAGGCAGGGAATCCATCCATTGCTCAATGCCGTCTTCAGCGGGTATTGCGTTGTGTTGTTGTAACTCTGTTGCGTAATTGATAAAACCAGGGTCCAGATAGGCATCTGGAGGCAGGTCGTCCGACAAGATAGCCGCATCCAGATCAGCCGTTTCAGACAAGCGCGCGTCGTGATTCTCTACGCCGAATTGCGCAACGCCAAATGCAGCACCCGCCACAAACAGCGCGCTCACCGCCACCGACAAGGCAGGGCGATTGAACCACTCACTGAATTGTCGAATCAGGTTTGACAGTGCACTTGGCGTGGCGGCAGTCGCGTGTACAACAGCTTGCTTGCCCGCGTGCACCTGCACAGCACGGGCAATGGCTGCATTCATTCGTGTTTGAATGTGAGCCGGGATCTCTTGCGCCGACTCATCAAGTAGTCTTTTTACTACATTTGCGGTAAGTCGCTCGTCGTTCATGTCCTAAACCCCTGCTGCTTCAAAACGTTTGCCAGTGCCTTTGTGGCCCTTGAACAGTGCGTTTTTACACTGCCTTCAGAGCATCCCATGATTTCAGCTGTCTCCGCCAAATCCATCTCTTCCCAATAACGCAAAAGAAAGGCTTGGCGTTGACGCTCAGGTAAATTTGCAACGGCCTCTTCGATGGCCCGCATATTCTGTGCCTGTTCAATGTCGTCCTGCGCGCTCGCATTCTGCGATTGGTCCTGCGCGAGCAGGTTTTCAAGCACATCGTATTCTTCTTCGTCTTTTTTCTGAAAGCTGGAAAAGAGGGTGGTCCAGGTGTTCCTGACCTTCTGTCTGCGGTGAAAATCCAGAATGGTGTTTTGGAGAATCCGGGTGAACAGCATCGGCAGTTCTTCGCGAGGCTTGTCACCATATTTGTCAGCCAGCTTCATCATGCTTTCTTGCACCATGTCCATGGCGCTTTCCTCGTTTTTTACGGAGAAGTAAGCCTGCCGATAGGCTCTAGGCGACACCTCCTTTAAAAATTCCTCCATTTCTCGCGTGCTTGCCATAAATTGTTCGTGTCGAGGTTCGGGTTAGAGGAATTCAAAAACAATTCGCAATCATATCAAAGGCCAATGCTTTTTTCTTGACCTGTACGCCAGAACGACTTAAGCTCTCAGTCTACCCGTAATTTGTCTCTAGTCACTCTGCATACCCTTGTCGGTTTGACGAAAGACGCGCTAGGGCATCAAACCAGTGGTTTGAACGCCCATGGCCAACCTGCTCGACACAATCGAGTTGCGATCGCCAGCGCTTTGTGACATGTCCACACCCACAAGGTTGTTCATCTCTTAAAAGCCTGTGCCCCACGGCAATGCGATCCAGGAAGGCATCCGACCAATGTCCCGTGGATTTTGTCAGGATTTATAGAAATGGAATATACCGGCGCGGAAATCGTTGTCAAATGTTTGGAAGAAGAAGGTGTCAAGCACGTTTTCGGTTACCCAGGTGGTGCTGTGCTTTACATCTACGACGCCATTTTCAAGCAAGATGGGTTTGAACACATCTTGGTCCGTCATGAGCAAGCCGCTGTACACGCTGCTGATGCTTACTCCCGTTCAAGTGAAAAAGTAGGTGTTTGCCTGGTCACTTCTGGCCCAGGCCTGACCAATGCTGTCACGGGCATTGCCACCGCTTACATGGATTCAATTCCCATGGTGATTTTGTCTGGTCAGGTGCCCACGCACGCGATCGGTCAAGACGCATTCCAGGAATGTGACACCGTGGGTATCACACGCCCCTGTGTGAAACACAACTTCCTTGTGAAAGATGTGAAAGACCTGGCTCGGGTCATGAAAGAAGCGTTTTACATCGCCCGTACAGGCCGACCCGGCCCTGTGTTGGTCGATATCCCCAAAGACATCACCATTCACAAAACCAGCTTCGATTACTCCGAGCCGGTGCAAATGCGTTCGTACAATCCTGTGGTGAAAGGTCATCAAGGGCAAATTAAGAAAGCCGCTCAAATGATTCTGGAAGCAGAGCGCCCCATGATTTATTCGGGCGGTGGCGTCATCTTGGGCAATGCCTCTGCTGAGCTTACTCGCTTGGTGGAGTGGGTAGGTGCACCCACCACCAACACCTTGATGGGCTTGGGTGCGTTCAAGTCAACTGACAAGAAGTTCGTGGGCATGCCCGGCATGCACGGCACCTATGAGGCCAACCTGGCCATGCAGAACTGCGATGTGTTGATCGCCGTGGGTGCTCGTTTTGATGACCGAGTGATCGGCAACCCCAAAGACTTCGCCTCCATCCCCCGGAAAATCATTCACATTGATATCGATCCATCGTCCATTTCCAAACGCGTGAAGGTGGATGTGCCCATTGTTGGCAACATCAAAGACGTGCTGGTTGACCTGATTGCACAGCTTGATGAAAGCGGCAAACGGGTTGATCAGGGCAAGTTGCAAGGCTGGTGGGAGCAGGTTGAAAAATGGCGCGCCATCAAGTGTCTGGATTACGCCAAATCAGATGAACTGATCAAGCCTCAGTTCGTGGTTGAAAAGCTGTGGGAAGTCACAGGCGGCGACGCCTTCATCACCTCTGATGTCGGTCAACACCAAATGTGGGCCGCGCAGTATTACAAGTTTGACAAACCGCGTCGCTGGATCAACTCCGGTGGCCTGGGAACCATGGGCGTGGGCTTGCCGTATGCCATGGGCGTCCAAATGGCCAACCCAGATGCCTTGGTGGCCTGTATCACTGGTGAAGCATCCATCCAGATGAATATCCAGGAATTGTCTACGTGTTTCCAGTACCACTTCACACCCAAGGTTGTGAACCTGAACAACCGTTATTTGGGCATGGTTCGTCAATGGCAGCAGTTGGATTATGGCTCGCGCTATTCCGAAAGCTACATGGATGCCTTGCCTGATTTCGTCAAACTGGTTGAGGCCTATGGCCACATCGGCATGCAAATCACAAAGCCAGCCGATGTAGAGCCTGCATTGCGCGAGGCCTTCGGCAAGTACAAAGACCGCCTCGTGTTCATGGATTTCATCACAGACCGCACTGAAAACGTGTGGCCTATGGTCAAAGCCGGCAAGGGCTTGTCTGAAATGCTGCTTGGCTCAGAAGAGCTTTAATTGGAGACCGCAAATATGAGACATATTATTTCCGTTCTCCTGGAGAACGAACCCGGAGCCTTGTCCCGCGTGGTGGGGTTGTTTTCAGCACGTGGTTACAACATTGAAACGCTCACCGTGGCCCCTACCGAGGATGAAACCATGTCCCGCATGACCATCGTCACTGTGGGCTCAGACGATGTGATTGAGCAAATCACCAAACATTTGAACCGCTTGATCGAAGTGGTGAAAGTGGTTGACCTAAGCGATGGTGCACACATTGACCGCGAGTTGATGCTGGTAAAATTGCGCGCTGTCGGCAAAGAGCGTGAAGAGCTCAAGCGCACCGCAGACATCTTTCGCGGACGCATCATTGATGTAACTGATAAAAGCTACACCATTGAGTTGACCGGTGATAAGCCCAAGCTGGATGCGTTTTTGGAAGCCATTGACCGTGCTGCTATTTTGGAAACTGTCCGAACAGGCAGTTCCGGGATTGGTCGTGGCGAGCGAATTCTTCGCATTTAAACCGGGATGATGAATTTAAATACCTGAATCATAAAAGGAAACAACATGAAAGTTTATTACGACAAAGACGCAGACCTGTCCCTGATCCAAAAGAAAAAAGTATCCATCATTGGATACGGCTCACAAGGCCATGCGCACGCTCAAAACCTGCGCGATTCTGGCGTGGAAGTGACCGTTGGTTTGCGCAAGAATGGTGCATCATGGTCCAAGGCTGAAGCAGCTGGCCTGAAAGTGAAAGAAGTGGCTGAGGCGGTGAAAGAAGCTGATGTGGTCATGATTTTGTTGCCCGACGAAAACATCCCCGACGTATACAACAAGGAAGTGGCTCCAAACATTAAGGCGGGTGCGGCATTGGCTTTCGCTCACGGCTTTAACGTGCATTACAACCAGGTTGTGCCACGCGCCGACATCGACGTGATCATGATCGCCCCCAAGGGCCCGGGCCACACTGTTCGTTCTGAATATCTGAAGGGCGGTGGCGTTCCATCCTTGATCGCGATTTATCAGGATACAACAGGCAATGCGCACGACATTTCCTTGGCCTATGCGGCCGCCAACGGTGGCACCAAAGGCGGTGTGATCGAAACCAACTTCCGCGAAGAAACTGAAACCGACTTGTTCGGCGAACAGGCCGTGTTGTGTGGTGGCGCGGTTGAATTGGTGAAAGCTGGCTTTGAAACATTGGTCGAAGCGGGTTACGCACCAGAAATGGCTTACTTCGAGTGCTTGCATGAGCTGAAACTGATTGTTGACTTGATGTATGAAGGCGGCATTGCCAACATGAACTACTCGATTTCCAACAACGCAGAATACGGTGAATATGTAACAGGTCAGCGCGTGATCGCCGACCAGGCTCGTGCAGCCATGAAGGAATGTTTGACCAACATCCAGAACGGTGAATACGCCAAGCGTTTCATCCTGGAAGGTAAAACCAACTACCCAGAAATGACCGCTCGTCGTCGTTTGAACGCCGCACACCCGATTGAAATTGTGGGTGCACAGTTGCGTGGCATGATGCCTTGGATTTCCAAGAACAAGCTAGTTGACCAGTCCAAGAACTAAATCACTTGGGTTGTGGTGTCGATTCACGTGACGCATTGTTTGGGTCCGTGCAAATTGAAACCCGCAGCGCGATTGCGCTGCGGGTTTTTTCATTAGGCATAAAACTCACTTTGCTCTGGGTTCGATCTTCTTAAATTCGCCCTAGCCTGTGCTTTATCCGCAATTCTTATTGCGTAAATCGCATGTTTGTCCAAGTTGGTTGCGCTTTTGGCTTATAAAATCGAGCATTATACTTATCAAAGCCACAGCGTAATGAACTATCCACATCCCATCATTGCCCGCGAGGGTTGGCCATTTCTTGCAATCGTAGCTGTTTTTGCATTTGCGTTTCAGTCATTTGGGCTGACCTTCCTGTCAGTACTGACGTGGATCTTGTTTGTGTTTGTGTTGCAGTTCTTCCGTGATCCCCCTCGCCACATTCCTTCTCAAAAAAATGCGGTAGTCTCCCCAGCCGATGGTCGTATTGTTGCTGTGGAGCGTGTTGATGATCCTTATGCACAACGTGAAGCACTGAAAATTTCGGTGTTCATGAACGTCTTTAACGTTCACTCCAACCGCATCCCGATTGGAGGTGAAATCAAAACAGTTGATTACTTTCCCGGCTTGTTCGTCAACGCCGACCTGGACAAGGCCAGCACACAGAACGAACGCAATGCAATCGTGATCCATACAGAATCTGGCGCAACAGTGACAGCCGTTCAAGTGGCCGGTTTGATTGCCCGGCGAATTTTGTGTTACGTCAAGCCGAGTGAAACGGTTGAGAAAGGCCAGCGTTATGGCTTCATCCGCTTTGGCTCCCGAGTGGACGTGTACTTGCCCACCGATTCTGTACCCAAGGTGGCCATCGGTGATAAGGTATCGGCATCGTCTACTGTTCTGGCGGAATTGGTGTCCTGAAGATGCGTTTCAAACGAAACAAAAATCGTTTTGCAGCACCCCGGCGCTTAAGCCGGGTGACCAATCGACCACCGGGCACGCCGCATCGGGGTGTTTATCTATTGCCCAACCTGTTTACCACTGCAGCCTTGTTTTCCGGCTTTTACGGCATCGTTATGGCCATGGACCAACAGTTCACTGCGGCGGCTGTGGCCATTTTTGCGGCCATGGTGCTTGATAGCCTGGATGGTCGCGTGGCCCGCATGACCAACACCCAAAGCGCATTTGGTGCAGAATATGACAGCTTGGCCGACATGGTTTCCTTTGGTGCTGCCCCAGCCTTGATCATTTACGAGTGGTCCTTAAGTGGCATGGGAAA
The DNA here is from genome assembly GCA_964229025.1 of Limnobacter sp. Lineage (GTDB taxonomy): Bacteria > Pseudomonadota > Gammaproteobacteria > Burkholderiales > Burkholderiaceae_B > Limnobacter. Next base: position 119,039 of record CAXRAE010000010.1, read on the forward strand.
ATGGGGTTGGGTTGCCGCTTTTGTTTATCTCGCTGGTGCCGCCTTGCGCCTGGCCCGTTTCAACACCAACTCGGCTGTGGTCGACAAGGCCTGGTTTCAGGGGTTGCCCAGCCCTGCAGCGGCTGCTTTGGTGACTGGTTTTGTGTGGGTCATGGACGACGCCAAGATGGCTGGTGCTGAGCTCGACTGGCTTGCTTGGGGTATCACCTTTTACGCCGGGGTAACCATGGTCTCCAATGTGCCATTCTTCAGCGGGAAGGATTTCCACTTCCGTCGCAGTGTGCCGTTTCTGGTTTTGGCGCTGATTCCACTGGTGTTTGCGCTCGTTTCTCAAGACCCTCCCAAGGTTCTGTTTGGCGTGTTTGTGTTGTATGGCCTCTCGGGCTACGTTGTTTATGCCACCCGTAAAGTAAAGGGGCAGGGCCTCAAAGGCCTGGACATTGAGCGCGATCAGCACTTTTAATCATTTCAGATCGTTCGGCCCTGTCTTTCACTTGGCCTTCAATCCTGTCTCAGCTTGAGTCTGCATGTTGTATCCTAATGAAATATTCAGGAGAACAACATGTCTGACCGCCTCATCATTTTTGACACCACTCTGCGCGATGGCGAGCAAAGCCCCGGCGCATCCATGACCCGTGAAGAGAAAATCCGCATCGCCAAGCAATTGGAGCGGCTCAAAGTGGACGTGATTGAAGCTGGTTTTGCGGCGTCTAGCAACGGCGATTTCGAGGCCATCAAATCGATTGCATCGGTGGTAAGAGAATCCACAGTGTGTTCGCTGGCGCGTGCCAATGAACGAGACATCACGCGCGCAGGCGAGGCTTTGGCGCCTGCCGAGCGTCGAAGAGTGCACACGTTCATTGCAACCTCTCCTTTACACATGCAGGTCAAGCTTCGTATGTCGCCTGAGGAGGTTCTGGAGCAAGCTGTCAAGGCTGTGAAACTGGCTTTGCAATACACAGACGATGTGGAGTTCTCCGCTGAGGACGGCTACCGCTCCGAGCTGCCTTTTCTTGCGCAAGTGTGTGAGGCTGTCATTAAGGCGGGGGCGCGCACCATCAATATTCCCGACACGGTTGGCTACGCTGTACCTTCCCTGTATGGCGATTTCATCCGCAGCTTGCGCGAGATGACGCCCAATAGCGACCAAGCGGTGTGGTCGGTGCACTGCCACAATGATTTGGGCATGGCTGTTGCCAATTCGTTGGCAGGTGTGTCGATTGGCGGTGCCCGCCAAGTGGAATGCACCATCAATGGTTTGGGTGAGCGTGCGGGCAATTGTTCCTTGGAAGAAATCGTGATGGCCGTAAAAACCCGGCGTGATTTTTTCGATCTTGATGTGAACATCGACACCAGCCAGATTGTTCCGGCCAGCAAGTTGGTCAGCAATATCACCGGTTTTGTGGTTCAGCCCAACAAAGCAATTGTCGGGGCCAACGCGTTTGCCCATGCCTCTGGCATTCATCAAGATGGCGTGCTCAAGGCCAGGCAAACCTATGAAATCATGACCGCCGAAGACGTTGGTTGGTCGGCCAACAAGATTGTGCTGGGCAAATTGTCCGGGCGCAACGCATTCAAGCAACGTTTGGAGGCCTTGGGTATTCTGATGGAAAGTGAGCAAGCCTTGAATGACACTTTCCAGCGTTTCAAAGACCTGGCCGATCGAAAAGCCGAGATTTTCGACGAAGACATACACGCGTTGGTGTCGGGCGATGGCGTGGGTGGCGAACCTGATGTGTATCGATATGTGTCGTTGGTCCAACATTCAGAAACTGGGGAGCGCCCCAAAGCGAGGGTGGTGTTTTCTGTTGAAGGCAAGGAGGTGATCACCGAAAGCCAGGGCAATGGCCCGGTGGATGCCACAGTGAAGGCAATTGAATCGTCGGTTCAAAGCGGTGCCGAGCTTCTGTTGTTCTCGGTCAATGGCATCACCTCGGGTACGACAGAATCCCAGGGGGAGGTCACCATGCGTTTGCAAAAAGGTGGGCGAATCGTGAATGGAGTGGGTGCAGATCCCGATATTGTGGTTGCCTCGGCCAAGGCTTATCTGTCCGCCTTGAATAAATTGCAGTCCAAGCACGAAAAGTTGAATCCACAGGTTTGATTTTCTGTGCTTTTCGCCTACAATATCGGGTTCAGGTGGCCGCTTTATAAAAAAAGCGGTCTTTTTACACGGAACTGCGGTCTGGGCCAATGTGATGGGTTTGGCTGCAAGTTCACGCAAGTGGAGTTTCAAAGATGTCAGAAATTAACAAAGCGGCAATTCTTGCCGAATATCAACGCGCCAAGGGCGACACCGGTTCACCCGAGGTACAAGTGGCATTGTTGACAGCCCGGATCAACTCGTTGACCGATCACTTCAAGGCCAACGCCAAAGACCATCACTCACGCCGCGGTTTGCTGCGCATGGTGTCTCGTCGTCGCAAGTTGCTTGATTACCTCAAGCGCAAGAACGCAGATGCTTATCGCAACCTGATCAGCAACCTAGGGCTGCGTAAGTAATTGGTCGCTGCTACAAACCGTTGATTTGACGCGAATGCCTGCAACCCCGGTTGTGGGCATTTGTGTTTTGAAACTGACGGGCTCTCGCATCCGGGTATTGGCCCGGCGAGGTTACTAAAAGGAAAAGAAAAGTGTTTGAAATTCATAAGGAAACATTCCAGTACGGTGAGCACACTGTAACTTTGGAAACAGGCGAAATTGCACGCCAAGCGAGCGGTGCAGTAGTTGTTAGCATGGACGATACGGTGGTATTGGCCACAGTTGTTGCTGCGAAAAGTGCCAAGCCAGGCCAAGATTTCTTTCCCCTCACCGTGGATTACGTTGAGAAATTTTATGCCGCCGGTCGAATTCCCGGTGGTTTTTTCAAGCGTGAAGGCAAGGGAACCGAACAGGAAACCCTGAATGCCCGCTTGATTGATCGCCCATTGCGCCCCCTGTTTCCTGAAGGCTTCTTCAACGAGGTTCAGGTGGCATTGACTGTGATGTCGATCAACCCGGAAGTGAATCCTGATATTCCCGCCATGATTGGCGCATCGGCCGCCTTGGCGATTTCAGGTATCCCCTTCAACGGCCCAATCGGTGGCGCCCGTGTGGGTTATATCAATGGTGAGTACGTACTGAACCCCACGGTGACCCAGTTGAAAGACAGCAAGATGGACTTGGTCGTGTCTGGTACCGAAGCCGCTGTGTTGATGGTTGAATCCGAGGCGCACGAGCTGTCCGAAGAGGTGATGTTGGGTGGTGTGGTGTATGGTCACGAGCAAATGCAAGTGGCGATCAACGCCATTCATGCGCTGACTGCCAAAGCAGGCAAGCCCGAGTGGGATTGGAAGCCTGCACCAGCAAATGAAGCATTGGTCGCTGCAGTGACTGAGCTGGCAGCTGACAAACTGGCGGCTGCTTACAAAATGACGCAAAAGCAGGCTCGCAGCCAGCGTCTGAAGGAAATTTCAGCGGAAGTGGCTGCCGAGCTACCCAACAAGCTTTCAGAAGAGCAAATGGCAGGGGTTACTCCTGCGGACGTCGGTGACGTCATGTTTGGTCTTGAGTCCAAAATTGTTCGCTCGCAGATTCTCAATGGCGAGCCCCGCATTGACGGTCGTGATACCCGCACTGTTCGCCCGATTCAGGTGCGTACAGGCGTGTTGCCACGTGCACACGGCTCCGCTTTGTTCACCCGTGGCGAAACACAAGCCATGGTTGTGACCACCTTGGGTACCGGTCGCGACGAGCAAATGATTGACGCGGTGGCTGGGGAATACCGCGACCGTTTCATGTTCCATTACAACATGCCCCCATATGCTACGGGTGAATGTGGTCGTATGGGTGCGCCCAAACGTCGAGAAATCGGCCATGGGCGTTTGGCCCGTCGTGCGGTTGAAATGATGTTGCCAGCGCCTGAAGATTTCCAGTACACCATGCGCGTGGTTTCTGAAATCACTGAATCCAATGGTTCAAGCTCAATGGCGTCGGTGTGTGGCGGTGCGTTGTCCTTGATGGATGCAGGTGTGCCTTTGAAGCAGTTGGTGGCAGGTATTGCCATGGGTTTGATCAAGGAAGACAACAAGTTTGCGGTGTTGACCGATATTCTGGGTGACGAAGATCACCTGGGTGACATGGACTTCAAGGTGGCGGGTACCGAAAACGGCGTGACTGCACTGCAGATGGACATCAAGATTCAGGGCATCACCAAAGAAATCATGCAGGTTGCTTTGGCGCAGGCCCGCGAAGGTCGCATGCACATTCTTGGCATCATGAAAGAAGCCACGGGTGGTGATGTAGGGCAGTTGTCTGCTTATGCGCCACGCATGATCAGCATGAAGATCAACCCCGAGAAAATTCGTGACGTGATCGGCAAGGGCGGTGCGACTATTCGTGCCATCACCGAAGAAACTGGTGCAAGCATCGACATCAAGGAAGACGGTTCAATCACCATCGCCTCTGTGGATGGTGAAGCCGGCGAGCGCGCTAAGAAGAAGATCGAAGACATCACCGCTGAAGTTGAAGTGGGTTCAGTTTATGAGGGCACTGTTCTTAAGTTGCTCGATTTTGGTGCGATCGTCAGCGTACTTCCAGGAAAAGATGGGTTGTTGCACATCTCTCAAATTGCCAATGAGCGTGTAAATACAGTTGGTGATTATTTGAAAGAAGGCCAACAAGTCAAAGTCAAGGTGCTGGAGGCCGATGATAAAGGCCGTCTGCGCTTGTCCATGAAGGCCTTGTTGGTGGTTGAGGAGGCCGCTGCCGATGCGCCCGCTTCTGAGGGTGGTCAAGAAGGGTGATCAAGCAAAGTCCAGGTTTACCACCCAGCATGAAGGCTGTGGTGGTCAACAAGCCGGGAGGGGTTGATCAGCTTCACCTGCTTGACCTGCCGGTGCCTGCGCCAGCGGCAGGTGAGGTGCTCATCCAAGTGAAAGCAGCGGGCGTGAATCGTCCCGATGTGCTTCAACGCCTTGGGCATTACCCCGCGCCACCTGGCGCCAATCCCAATCTGGGGTTGGAGGTGGCGGGCGTGGTTGTTGCTGTGGGTGAAGGAGTGGCCCAGGAACATGTGGGTCGAGAGGTGATGGCCCTGTGTAATGGCGGTGGTTATGCGCAGTTTGCGTGTGCTCCGATCGGCCAGTGCATGGATATTCCGAAAGGTTTGTCCTTCGCTGACGCTGCCAGCTTGCCTGAAGTATATTTAACTGTTTGGCAAAACCTTTTTTTGAAAGGTGGAGCCTGCGCAGGTCAATCGGTTCTGGTTCATGGTGGCAGCAGTGGTATTGGTACCGCTGCCATACAATTGTGTTTAAAGCACGGCTTGACAGTGTATGTCACCGTGGGTGATCAGAAAAAGGCGGATTACTGCCTCAGTTTGGGTGCATCCAAGGCTTACTTGTACAAAGAAGAGCCTTGGGAGGACCGGATTCTTTCGGACACACAAGGCCAAGGGGTTGATTTGGTGCTGGATATGGTCGCAGGCGATTATCTCGACCGGAATTTGACGTGTTCCAAACCTGGAGGCATGGTCATTGTGATTGCGTTGTTGGGTGGTCGATTCGGCACTGTGGATGCAGCCAAGTTGTTGATGAAGCAAGTTGTATTGACTGGCAGTACCCTGCGACCAAGGTCGGCCCAATTCAAGGCAGATTTGGCTCGGGTTGTAGAAAAAGAATTGTCGGACGGATTTGCGTCTGGGCAGTTGAAACCGTTGGTGAGTGCTACATTTGCTTTGGCGGAAGTGGCCAAGGCGCATGCCTTGATGGAATCTGGTGCGCACCTGGGTAAAATTGTCTTGAGTGTAAGCGAGTAATCATGAAACAAGAAACGAGAAGAAAACTGGTTGCCGGTAATTGGAAAATGAATGGCAGTCTGGATGCGAACGAGGCCTTGATTCTTGGCTTTTTGCCCGAAGTGGATTCGGTTGTTGATGTGTCCGTGTTTTGTCCGGCTCCGTATTTGGCTCAACTTCAGCGTCTGTTGGAGGGGCAGCAAGTCGCCTTTGGTGCTCAGGATCTTTCAGCGCACGCCAGCGGGGCATACACCGGTGAGGTTTCTGCTGCAATGCTGCTGGAGTTTGGAGTGACTCAGGTTCTTGTGGGGCACTCCGAGCGGCGTCAGTACCACGCCGAGTCCAGTGTGGTGGTTGCGCACAAGGCTGCAGCGGCGATTGCGGCAGGCCTGACACCGATTGTGTGTGTCGGTGAAACCCTGCACGAGCGCGAGGCTGGTCAAGTGGAGTCGGTTATTGCCAATCAACTTGATCCTGTCGTTGAACAATGCGCGTCTTCGGTAAAAAACGGCGTTTGGCCGTTGGTGATTGCATATGAGCCCGTTTGGGCCATTGGTACGGGCGTGACCGCCAGTCCCGAGCAGGCCCAAGAAGTGCATGCATTGATTCGCTGCCGATTGAAGGCCATGCTTGGTGAAGAAGTGGCTCAAAGCACACGAATTTTGTACGGTGGAAGTGTCAAGCCGGGCAATGCAAGTGAAATTTTTGCGAAAGATGACATTGATGGCGGCTTAATTGGTGGTGCGGCTTTGTCTTCTGACGATTTCTCTGGAATAATACGCGCCGCGAGAGGTTAATTTAATTTATGACTATTTTCCATACGTTTTTGACAGTGATGCAGGTTGTGTCTGCAATCGCTGTAATCATCCTGGTTTTGTTGCAGCACGGCAAGGGTGCGGACATGGGCGCAGCCTTTGGTAGCGGCTCATCAGGCAGTCTTTTTGGTGCATCCGGATCTGCAAATTTCTTGAGTCGTGCAACAGGGTTTTGTGCTACAATCTTCTTGCTTTGCACACTGGGTTTGGCCTTTTACTCAAGGGCTGGCGTGGAGCAAGAATCCGGTGGTGTAATGGAGGCCATTCAGGCGTCTCCGGCAGAGGGAGCGGCAAACCCTGCTGGCGATGTACCGAACGTTCCAAAAACGCCGGTGCAAGAAATTCCGAAGTAATTGCTTCGCCGACGTGGTGGAATTGGTAGACACGCTATCTTGAGGGGGTAGTGGCCACAGGCTGTGCGAGTTCGAGTCTCGCCGTCGGCACCAAAGGTTTAATCAAAGCCGGTCTTCATAATAATGACCGGCTTTTTTTCGGGCTAATCGAAAGCCATTAGGGTTTACACGGGAGTCAAATTGAATCTAGAGTCATATTTTCCAGTGTTGATGTTCATCCTTGTGGGGATTGGTGTTGGCGGCGGCGCAATGCTGGTTGGTCGCGTATTGGCTCCCCATCGCCCAGATGGCCAAAAAAATTCTCCATACGAGTGTGGTTTTGAGGCGTTTGAAGACGCTCGCATGCAGTTTGATGTGCGCTACTACCTCGTTGCGATTCTCTTCATCTTGTTCGATCTTGAAATTGCATTCCTGTTTCCCTGGGCTTTGGCCTATCGTGAAATTGGACCAGTTGGTTTTTGGGCAATGATGATTTTCCTTGGCGTGTTGGTGGTCGGCTTCATTTATGAGTGGACGCGCGGTGCGTTGGATTGGGAATAAACGAGCCATGCGTGGCTTGAATTTCAGGAAGGTGTAGCAATGGCAATTGAAGGTGTACTTAACGAAGGTTTCATTACCACTTCGGCGGACAAGCTGATCAATTGGGGTCGTACGGGTTCCTTGTGGCCCATGACTTTCGGGTTGGCGTGTTGTGCTGTCGAAATGATGCATGCGGGCGCCAGTCGGTATGATCTGGATCGTTTCGGCATCATCTTCAGGCCCAGCCCTCGCCAATCAGATTTGATGATTGTTGCTGGCACATTGTGCAATAAAATGGCGCCTGCCTTGCGCAAGGTCTACGACCAAATGGCCGAACCCCGTTGGGTTCTGTCCATGGGTTCTTGCGCCAATGGTGGTGGTTACTACCATTACTCCTATTCGGTGGTGCGCGGGTGCGACCGCATCGTTCCTGTCGATGTGTACGTGCCTGGTTGCCCCCCCACAGCAGAAGCGCTTATGTATGGCCTGCTTCAGTTACAAAACAAGATCAAAACAACCTCAACCATTGCTCGATAAGGACCAGTCATGACAGAAAGCCTTGAGCAATTAAAGTCGGCCGTTCTTGCGGCGTTGGGTGAGCGTGTCTTGGATTGCGTTGTTGCTCATCGTGAGTTGAATGTCACTGTGAAGAGTGATTCCTACCTTGATGCATGTTTGATCCTGCGTGATCACGCTGATCTCCGATTTGAGCAATTGATCGACCTGTGCGGTCTGGATAAAAGCGAATACAAAAACGAGATTGTCGAATCTCAGCGTTTTTGGGTTGTGTCCCAGTTGCTTTCGGTGTCTGCCAATCAGCGTCTGCGTTTGAAGGTGTGCTGCGCTGATGATGATTTGCCCACTGTTGCTTCTTTGGTCGATGTGTGGAGCTCGGCCAATTGGTACGAGCGTGAGGCCTTTGATTTGTATGGCATTGTGTTTGAAGGTCATCCTGATCTGCGCCGAATTTTGACCGATTATGGCTTTGTTGGGCACCCGTTCAGGAAAGATTTCCCCTTGTCGGGACACGTTGAAATGCGTTACGACCCAGAGCTTGGGCGCGTGGTATACCAGCCGGTGAGCATTGAACCTCGAGAAATCACGCCGAGAATCATCCGCGAGCCTCAGTACGGTGGAGCAAAGTAACATGGCAGAAATCAAGAACTACACACTGAATTTTGGACCGCAACACCCCGCGGCTCACGGCGTATTGCGTCTCGTGCTAGAACTGGACGGCGAAGTCGTGCAGCGCGCTGACCCACACATTGGTCTTTTGCATCGCGGTACCGAGAAACTCGCCGAGCACAAAACATACATTCAGTCTTTGCCTTACATGGATCGATTGGATTACGTCTCCATGATGTGCAATGAACACGCATATTGCATGGCGATCGAAAAATTGTTGGGTGTCGAGGTGCCTGTCAGGGCGCAATACATTCGCGTGATGTTTGATGAAATCACTCGCATTTTGAATCATTTGCTGTGGCTTGGTGCTCACGGTCTGGATGTGGGTGCGATGGCGGTGTTTTTGTACGCATTTCGTGAGCGTGAAGACCTCATGGACGTGTACGAAGCGGTTTCTGGCGCACGTTTGCACGCGGCGTATTTCCGGCCGGGCGGCGTCTACCGCGACTTGCCCGATCGCATGCCACAGTACAAGCCCTCCAAGGTTCGTTCTGCCAAGAAAGTGGATGAGTTGAACAAGAATCGTCAGGGTTCTGTGCTCGACTTCATTGATGATTTCGTGGCGCGCTTTCCGAAGTACGTGGATGAATACGAAACCTTGCTGACCGACAACCGGATCTGGAAACAGCGTTTGGTGGGTGTGGGTGTTGTGACGCCTGAGCGTGCTTTGTCCATGGGCTTTACGGGGCCAATGCTGCGCGGTTCTGGTATTGCCTGGGATCTTCGCAAGAAACAGCCCTATGAAGTGTACGATCGCTTGGATTTCGATATTCCTGTGGGGAAAAACGGTGACTGCTATGACCGTTACCTGGTTCGTGTTGAAGAGATGCGCCAGTCCAACCGGATCATCAAGCAGTGTGTGGATTGGTTGCGTGTCAATCCAGGGCCTGTGATGAGTGACAACCACAAGATCTCACCGCCCAAGCGGTTGGATATGAAGTCCAATATGGAAGAGTTGATTCACCACTTTAAGTTGTTCACTGAAGGTATGCATGTGCCTGAAGGAGAGGCATACGCCTCTGTTGAGCACCCGAAAGGGGAATTTGGAATTTATCTGGTTGCAGATGGTGCCAACAAACCGTATCGCCTGAAAATTCGAGCACCCGGCTTTGCACATTTGCAAGGGTTGGACGAAATGTCCCGCGGCCACATGCTGGCCGACGTGGTCACCATCATTGGTACCCAAGACATCGTGTTCGGTGAAATTGATCGCTAAGGATTACATTCAATCATGAAGTTGAGCGAAAACGCCTATCGGCTTATTGACAAAGAACTGACCAAATACCCGGCAGACCAGAAAATTTCTGCGGTGATGGCGGCGTTACGAATTGCACAGGTTGAACTGGGCTGGCTGCCCACTGACGCAATCGAAGAAGTGGCGAAATACCTTGAAATTGCCCCCATTGCGGCATATGAAGTGGCCACTTTCTACAACATGTATGACACCAAAAAAGTTGGCAAGTCCAAGATCGTGGTGTGTACAAATTTGCCCTGTGCGCTATCTGGCGGCACGGACGCGGCGGAATACCTGAAAAAGAAGTTGGGCATTGATTTCAATGAAACCACCAAAGACGGCTTGTTTACGCTCAAAGAGGGCGAATGCATGGGCGCATGCGGTGACTCACCCGTGATGTTGGTGAATAACCATCGCATGTGCAGTTTCATGAGCAACGAGAAAATCGATGCGCTGGTAGAGGAGTTGAAGTCATGACTTGTTTGCACGGACGACATATTAACCCAGTGATTTTGGCTGGGCTTGATGGGAAAAACTGGGATTTGAAAGGTTATGAGGCGCGTGGCGGCTACAAAGCACTGCGTAAAATCTTGACCGAGGGCATTTCCCAGGAAGATGTCATTGCTGAAGTCAAAAAATCTGCCTTGCGCGGCAGGGGGGGCGCAGGCTTTCCAACCGGTTTGAAATGGAGTTTCATGCCACGTCAGTTCCCCGGTCAAAAGTATTTGGCTTGTAACTCAGACGAGGGTGAGCCCGGTACGTTCAAGGATCGCGACATTCTGCGCTACAACCCACATTCGGTGATTGAAGGCATGGCCATTGCCGCCTATGCCATGGGCATCACAGTGGGTTACAACTACATTCACGGCGAAATTTGGGAAACCTACGAGCGTTTTGAAGAGGCCCTTGAACAAGCTCGCGCGGCAGGCTATCTTGGTGACAACATCATGGGGTCTTCTTTCTCGTTCCAGTTGCACGCTCACCAAGGCTATGGGGCGTACATATGTGGGGAGGAAACCGCATTGATTGAATCGATTGAGGGCAAAAAAGGCCAGCCGCGTTTCAAGCCGCCTTTCCCTGCTTCTTACGGTATTTACGGGAAGCCAACCACGATCAACAACACCGAGACTTTTGCCGCGGTTCCTTTCATTTTGCAAAATGGCGGTGACTGGTTTCTGGAGTTGGGTAAGCCCAACAACGGTGGCACCAAAATCTTCTCGATTTCCGGCGACGTTGAAAAACCCGGCAACTATGAAATCCCCTTGGGCACACCGTTTGCAACCCTGCTGGAAATGGCGGGTGGCATGAAAGGTGGTCGTAAAATCAAGGCCGTTATTCCAGGTGGCTCCTCGATGCCAGTGCTTCCTGGGGACGTCATGATGGCCACTGACATGGATTACGACTCCATTGCCAAAGCGGGTTCCATGCTGGGTTCGGGCGCTGTGATCGTGATGGATGAGACACGCTGCATGGTGAAGTCGCTGTTGCGCCTTTCGTATTTTTATTACGAGGAAAGTTGTGGTCAGTGCACGCCCTGCAGAGAGGGAACAGGTTGGTTGTATCGAATCGTTCATCGCATCGAGAACGGACAAGGTCGTCCTGAAGATCTCGATATGCTGAATTCGATCGCGGACAACATTCAGGGCCGTACGATCTGTGCCTTGGGTGATGCTGCGGCCATGCCGGTGCGTGCATTTTTGAAGCATTTCCACGAAGAATTTGAGCATCACATCACTCACAAGTCCTGCATTGTGCCGGCTTACGTTTGATTCCCTGCGGGTAAATACACATGGTTGAATTAGAAATAGATGGTGTAAAGGTTGAGGTCGCTGAAGGCAGCATGTTGATGGACGCTGCCCAGAAAGCTGGAAGCTACGTGCCTCATTTTTGCTACCACAAGAAACTGTCGATTGCAGCGAATTGCCGCATGTGCCTGGTGGATGTCGAGAAAGCCCCCAAGCCTTTGCCTGCTTGTGCAACACCGGTTTCACCCGGCATGATTGTTCGCACCCAGTCCGAAAAAGCTGTGAATGCGCAGAAAAGCGTGATGGAATTCCTGCTGATCAATCACCCCTTGGATTGCCCAATCTGTGATCAAGGTGGCGAGTGTCAATTGCAGGATCTTGCCGTGGGTTATGGTGGCGTTTCTTCCCGTTATCAGGAAGAAAAACGAGTGGTGTTTGTGAAGGACATCGGCCCATTGGTTTCTGCCAAAGAAATGACTCGCTGCATTCACTGCACGCGTTGCGTTCGGTTTGGCCAGGAAATTGCAGGCGTTATGGAACTGGGAATGGCGAACCGTGGTGAGCATTCTGAAATTCTGAGTTTCGTTGGCAGTTCGGTGGATTCAGAGCTGTCGGGCAACATGATCGATCTGTGCCCGGTCGGTGCACTGACCTCCAAGCCTTTCCGTTACAACGCGAGAACGTGGGAGATGGCGCGCCGCAAGTCTGTTTCGCCTCACGACAGTTTGGGGTCAAACCTGGTCGTTCAGGTCAAGTCGGACAAGGTGATGCGCGTTGTGCCTCATGACAACGAAGCGATCAACGAATGCTGGATTTCCGACCGAGATCGTTTCAGCTATGAAGGCTTGACTGCCGCTGATCGCTTGACTGAGCCAATGATCAAAAAGAACGGCCAGTGGGTGATTACTGATTGGCAAACTGCGTTGAATGCAGTGGCTGAAGGGTTCAAGAAAGCGCGGCGTGAGTCCAGTGACCTGAATGCGATCGGCATGCTGCTGTCACCAAACAGCACGTTTGAAGAAATGGTGCTTGCCAAGGCATTGATGGATGGCATCGGTTCGACGAGTCTGGATGCTGGTCTGCGCCACAGTGCCAATTTTAATTTGAAGGGTACAAAGCCCTGGCTGGGACTGTCCCTTCAAGAACTTGGCGTCGCACAAAGTATTGTTTTGATCGGCACAGACCCACGCAATGATCAGCCTTTGTTGACTCAACGCATTCGCCAAGCTGCCAAACATGGCAGTAAAGTGGTGGTGATCAATGCTGGCGGTATGGATCCACTGATGCCAAAGGCAACTTGGTTGAAAGCAGCGCCTTCGGCCTGGGCTGATGCCCTTGAGAAACCTGAAGTTGTTGAGGCCCTGAAAGGTGAGGGTGGTCAGAAAGTGTTTCTGATTGGTCAACAAGTCCTGATGAGTCCCTTTGCCGGGCAGATTTTGGCCAAGGTCAATGAAGTTGCTCAAGCCAATCAGGCTGTACTTGGTTTCTTGGGCGATGGTGCAAACTGGGTTGGCTCCTTTGTCGCCGGTGTGCAGGCTTGTGCTCATGAAGGGCATGGGGCTCGTTCCATGTTGACTGGCAAATCCAAAGCCACTTTTGTGTTCGGTAGCGAGATTGATCTCGATGCACTTGAAGGACAGAAACTGGCGCGTCGTTTGATCGACTCCGAGTTTGTGGTGCAGGCGAGTGCCTTTATCGGTAATGCCAAGCAGTACGCTGATGTGTTGTTACCGATTGCGCCAACAACCGAAACGTCGGGCACGTTCATCAATATTTCTGGTGTTCCCCAAAGCTTCAAGGCCACTGTTCGGCCCGCGGGAGAAACACGGCCGGGCTGGAAGGTATTGCGTGTGATGGGTAACCTGCTGGGCCTTGAGAACTTCGAATTCAATAGTTCCGAGGAGGTTCTGAAGGCTTTCCTTCCAACGTCTATGGAATCTGTGTTGAACAACCATGTGCCTGAACAGGCTGTATCGGGCGTGGCTTTGAGTGGAGATCTTGAGATTTCAGCTTATGCACCGATTTACGACACCGATGCTTTGGTTCGTCGTGCAGAATCCTTGCGTAAAACCAAGGCAGCCAAGCCTGCAGTGATCACAATCAGCGCGGCCACTGCCAAGGCATTGGGCGTTGCGAACGGGCAAGAAGTCAAACTCACCGATTCCGAAGGCGGTAGCTTGTCAGCGAATGTGACGGTCAATGACAAAGTGGCTGACCATGTTGTGATGGTGCCCATGGGGCGTGTCGAAACACAAGGCCTTCGGGCTGTGTTTGGTGGCGTCCAGCTTGAATTGGTTGGAGCAAGTGAGGTGCAGGCATGAGTTCCCCGATCGACGTGATCAATTCATTCGGTTCTGATCTGCTGGGCGGTGCCTGGCTGCCGATTTGGACCTTGATGAAGATTTTGTGCATCACGCTTCCCTTGCTGGGTTTGGTGGCTTACCTGACCTATTGGGAACGTAAGATGATTGGTTGGATGCACATTCGCAAAGGCCCAAGTTATGTGGGCCCCATGGGTTTGCTTCAGCCAATTGCCGATGCGGTCAAGATGATGTTCAAGGAAATCATTGTTCCAATGAACGCGAACAAGGGATTGTTCATCATTGCGCCAATCATGACCATCATGCCTGCGCTGGCAGCATGGGCTGTTATTCCTTTCGGGCCTGAAACGGTTCTTGCCAATGTCAATGCAGGCCTGCTGTACCTGATGGCCATTACTTCTCTTGAAGTGTATGGGGTGATTATTGCAGGGTGGGCCTCCAACTCCAAGTACGCTTTCCTGGCTGCCATGCGGGCATCGGCCCAAATGGTGTCTTACGAGTTGGCCATTGGCTTCGTGTTGGTCACTGTGTTGTTGGTGGCTGGCAGCTTGAACATGACCGACATTGTGATGACCCAAACAACCGGGCAGTTTGCTGACATGGGGTTGAATTTCCTGTCATGGAACTGGTTGCCTTTGCTGCCGTTGTTGGTGATCTACATGATTTCCGCAGTGGCTGAAACAAACCGGCATCCGTTTGACGTGGTGGAAGGCGAATCGGAGATTGTGGCGGGCCACATGGTTGAATACTCCGGCATGACCTTTGCCGTGTTCTTCCTGGCCGAGTACGCCAACATGATTTTGTTGTCCTGTTTGGCTGCGATCATGTTCTTCGGCGGTTGGGATGCGCCAGTGGCTTTCCTGAGCTTCATTCCCGGCTGGATTTGGCTTGGTTTGAAAACATTCCTGTTGGTGTCGATGTTCATCTGGTTCAGGGCTTCATTCCCACGTTATCGATATGACCAAATCATGCGCCTGGGTTGGAAAGTATTCATTCCTTTGACCTTGGTGTGGTTGGTCGTGGTTGCCGCATGGATGCAAACCCCTTGGAACATTTGGAATTAATTGAGAGAAACCATGGTTCAAGTTGTGAAAGAATTTTTAAATAGCCTGTTGTTGCGCGAGATGCTTAAAGGCATGGCGCTGACCATGAGCTACATGTTCAAACCCAGCATCACGGTGTTGTATCCCATGGAGAAAACACCCATGTCACCTCGGTTTCGTGGTCTGCATGCGTTGCGTCGTTACCCCAATGGGGAAGAGCGTTGCATCGCCTGCAAATTGTGCGAGGCGGTTTGCCCTGCGTTGGCCATCACGATTGAATCTGAAGAGCGAGAGGACGGCACAAGGCGAACCAGCCGATATGATATTGACCTCACCAAATGCATCTTCTGTGGTTTTTGCGAAGAATCATGCCCAGTGGATTCGATTGTGGAAACCCATATTCATGAATATCACGGCGAAAAACGCGGCGATTTGTATTTCACCAAAGAAATGCTTTTGGCAGTGGGTGATCGTTACGAGGCTGAAATTGCAGCCAACCGTGAGGCGGACGCCGCTTACCGTTAATTCGAATCAAAATTAAGAAGACTCAACGTCATGAACGCGATAACCGGTTTCTTTTATGTATTTGCTGCCATTTTGGTTTTTGCTGCGATTCGCGTAATCACAGCACGCAACCCGGTGCATGCAGCCCTCTATTTGGTGCTTTCATTCTTCTCGGCAGCCGCACTCTGGATGCTCTTGGAGGCTGAATTTCTGGCCATTTCATTGGTGTTGGTCTATGTCGGGGCCGTCATGGTTTTGTTCTTGTTTGTCGTCATGATGGTCGACGTGAACATGGACAAAGTACGTGCAGGCTTTTGGAAGAATCTGCCGGTCGCTGCAATCGTGGGTTCACTGATTGCATTCCAGATGTCGGTGGTGCTGCTTCGAGGTTTCTGGGATCCGAACCTTGAAACGCCCGAGCAGGCAGGCAACAACACGGCTGCACTGGGTAAGTTGCTTTACACCGAGTTCCTATACCCCTTTGAAGTGGCTGCCCTGATTTTGCTTGTGGCGATGGTTGCAGCCATTGCCTTGACACTGCGTAAACGCAAGGACACCAAAGGCCAGGTTCCCTCGGATCAGGTGCGTGTGAAGTCTGGAGATCGCGTGAAATTGGTGAGCATGCCCGCCGAGCTTGATCGCAAGCAAACCAAAAGCAGTCAATGAGCCTAACCTGGAATAAACAACAATGATTTCTCTATCTCACTACCTTGTGCTGGGCGCGATCTTGTTTTCGATCAGCGTGATCGGGGTGTTCTTGAACCGTAAGAACTTGATCGTGCTGCTGATGGCCATTGAATTGATGCTGTTGGCTGTAAACATGAATTTCGTGGCGTTTTCCCATTATTTGGGCGATTTGTCCGGTCAAATATTCGTTTTCTTTATTCTCACTGTGGCCGCAGCCGAGTCTGCGATTGGCTTGGCAATTTTGGTGGTTTTGTTCCGCAATATGAATTCAATCAATGTCGAAGACCTCGACCAACTGAAGGGGTAAGCGAGAGTGAATCCTTTGTATCTGATCGTTCCGTTTGCTCCGCTGGTTGGTGCCATTCTTGCCGGTTTTTTCGGTAAACAAATCGGCCGAACCGGTGCGCACACTGTCACCATCGCAGGTGTCGCTATTTCCTTGATCGCCTCCATCCTGGTTTTCATGGACGTGTTGGAGGGAAACACCTTCAACGGCACCCTGTATGAATGGGCTGTTGTTGGCACCCTCGTGTTTGAGGTGGGCTTTTTGATTGACACATTGACTGCCACCATGATGCTTGTGGTGACCAGTGTGTCTTTGATGGTTCACATTTACACCATTGGTTACATGGAAGAAGACGACGGCTACCAGCGCTTTTTCTCCTACATTTCCCTGTTCACTTTCTCCATGCTGATGCTGGTGATGAGTAACAACTTCCTTCAACTGTTTTTCGGTTGGGAAGCGGTTGGTTTGGTGTCTTACTTGCTGATTGGTTTTTGGTACACCAAGCCCACAGCCATTCACGCAAATCTGAAGGCGTTTTTGGTGAACCGTGTCGGTGACTTCGGCTTCATTTTGGGTATTGGCCTGATCATGGCTTCGGCAGGTTCAATGAATTATGCAGAGGTATTTGCCCAGGCTGACAACATGGCTGCGCAAACCATGCCAGGCACTGACTGGCCTTTGCTGGCTGTTGCCTGTATTTGCTTGTTCATTGGTGCCATGGGTAAGTCTGCCCAGTTTCCTTTGCATGTGTGGTTGCCTGATTCCATGGAAGGCCCCACACCGATATCAGCCTTGATCCACGCAGCCACGATGGTTACGGCCGGTATTTTCATGGTCAGCCGCATGTCGCCTTTGTTTGAGTTAAGCGACATTGCCTTGAATTTTGTACTGGTGATCGGTTCGATTACTGCCTTGTTCATGGGTTTCCTGGGCATTATTCAAAACGATATTAAGCGCGTGGTTGCTTATTCCACATTGTCGCAATTGGGATACATGACCGTGGCCCTGGGCATTTCCGCGTATCCGGTGGCAATTTTCCACCTCATGACCCATGCATTTTTCAAAGCGCTGTTATTTCTTGGGGCAGGCTCGGTGATCATTGGCATGCATCATGATCAAGACATTCGTCACATGGGTGGCTTGTGGAAGTACATGCCAATCACCTGGATTACGTCATTGCTGGGTTCCTTGGCTCTAATAGGAACACCCTTTTTCTCGGGTTTTTACTCCAAGGACAGCATCATCGAAGCCGTACACTTCAGTACCTTGCCGGCGGCAGGCTTCGCGTATTTCGCTGTTGTTGCTGGAGTATTCATCACTGCGTTCTACAGTTTCCGCATGTACTTTTTGGTGTTCCATGGCAAAGAGCGATTCCATGACATTCAACACGACGATCATGGCCACGACGACCATGCGCATCATGGCCCGGTTCAGCCGCATGAATCTCGCTGGGTTGTTACCCTGCCATTGATTTTGTTGGCAATTCCATCTGTGGTGATCGGTTATATCGCTGTTGAACCCATGCTTCACGGCACCTTCTTTGAAGGCGTGATCACGATTCTTCCGGAGCACGGTGCGATGGCTGGCTTGGGAGGAATTTTCCACGGGGCTGCTGAAATGGGTGTGCATGCGCTGCAAACACTGCCGTTCTGGTTGGCCGTGGCTGGTGTGTTGTCCGCTGCAGTATGTTATTTGTGGTTGCCAGTGATCCCAGCGACATTCATGAAGGTCTTGAAGCCAGTTCATACGTTGCTTGAGAACAAGTACTACATGGACAAATTCAACGAAGTGGTGTTTGCGGGTGGCGCTCGCGGCCTTGGTGAGGCGTTGTGGAAGTTTGGTGATCGAGTGCTGATTGACGGCTTGATCGTGAATGGCAGCGCCAAGCTGGTTGGCTTGATTTCAGGGGTGGTTCGATACGCGCAAAGCGGATTCATTTATCACTATGCGTTCGCGATGATTCTGGGCGTACTCGCCATGATCATTTCCTTCATCACACTCAAATAAACAAGGCGGGACACGTGTCCTTACGATTGGAACATATCAATGCATAACAACATTCCTTATCTAAGTTTGGCGATTTGGTTGCCAATCGCCTTCGGTGTTTTGATCATGGCCTTGGGCAATGACAAAAACGCCGGCGTGGTTCGGTCTTTTTCGCTGTTGGCAGCGCTGATCAGTTTTCTGGTGACTTTGCCCCTTTATTTTGGCTTCGACACCAGCACCGCCGAGCTCCAGTTCGTGGAAAGCATTCCTTGGATTGAAGCATTTGGCGCCACCTACGGTTTGGGTGTCGATGGATTGTCTGTGTGGTTTGTCATTTTGACTGCGCTGATCACTATTTTTGTCGTGGTGGCCGCATGGGAGGTCATCACTGAAAAAGTTGCCCAGTACATGGCTGCCTTCCTGATTTTGTCGGGTTTGATGGTGGGTGTTTTCTCAGCCACTGATGGTTTGTTGTTCTACGTGTTTTTTGAAGCCACGCTGATTCCGATGTATATCATCGTGGGCGTGTGGGGCGGACCTAATCGCATTTACGCGGCATTCAAGTTCTTTCTGTATACCTTGTTGGGTTCATTGCTCACACTTGTCGCGTTGATTTATCTGCAGTTCAAGTCTGGAACATTTGAAATCGCAGCATGGCATCAGTTGCCACTGGGCATGACTGAACAGCTATTGATTTTCTTTGCTTTCCTGATGGCTTTTGCTGTCAAAGTGCCCATGTGGCCAGTGCACACTTGGTTGCCAGACGCACACGTTGAGGCTCCAACGGGTGGTTCGGTGGTGTTGGCCGCCATTATGTTGAAACTTGGAGCGTACGGTTTTCTTCGGTTCTCGTTGCCCATCGCGCCCGATGCAAGTCAAGAGATGGCCGGTTTCATGATCACCTTGTCGTTGGTCGCTGTGGTGTATATCGGCATGGTGGCCTTGGTTCAAAAGGATATGAAGAAGCTGGTCGCGTATTCCTCAATCGCGCACATGGGTTTCGTGACCTTGGGCTTTTTCATGTTTCAGGATTTGGCTGTTCAAGGTGCAATCGTGCAAATGATTTCTCACGGCTTTGTGTCGGGGGCGATGTTCCTGTGCATCGGCGTTTTGTACGACCGTGTGCACAGTCGCGACATTGCGGCCTACGGTGGTGTGGTTAACTCCATGCCCAAGTTCGCAGCGTTTTTCTTGTTGTTTGCCATGGCAAACGCTGGCCTGCCAGCCACCAGTGGTTTTGTCGGTGAGTTCATGGTGATTCTCGGTGCGATCAAATACAACTTCTGGATTGGTTTGTTGGCTGCGACCACGCTGATTTTTGGTGCGGCTTATTCGCTCTGGATGTACAAACGTGTCGTTTTCGGTGCTGTGGCCAACGACCATGTCAAGGAACTCACAGATATAAACACGCGTGAATTTTTAATGTTGGGTGCTTTGGCTGTATTTGTCATGGCAATGGGTTTGTATCCCAAACCTTTCACCGATGTGCTTCAGGTGTCTGTGGATGCCTTGTTGATGCACGTTGCCCAGTCCAAGCTTTAATTGAGGAATATTCGTGGATCAGTTGAATCTCTCACTCGCTATTCCTGAAATTGCCCTGGCGCTTTTTGCTTGTGCATTTCTGATCGCCGACAGTGTCACGAAAGGACGTCTGCTACCTGTATTGCACAACATCGTGGTGTTGTTCTGTATCGGCTTGGGTGCCTACTGTTTGGCTCAAGTGCCCGGACAAGGCACCGAGTTGGCCTTCTCCAACATGTACATTCAGGATGGCATGGCTTTGGCCTTGAAAGGCTTTTCTGCCTGGGCCATCGCTTTCACGCTGATTGTTGGTGCCAATTACGCCAAAGACCGTGACATGTTCAAGGGTGAACTTCATGCCTTGGTGCTGTTCACGCTGTTGGGCCAAATGATCATGATATCGGCCAACAACCTGTTGTTGGTGTATCTCGGCATTGAGTTGTTGTCTTTGAGTTTATATGCCTTGGTGGCCATGCAGCGCGACAGCGTAAAGGCCACAGAGGCGGCCATGAAGTACTTTGTTTTAGGCGCGTTGGCCTCTGGCTTCCTGCTGTACGGCATGTCGATGATTTATGGTGCCACCGGTTCACTCAATCATTCTGACATCGCATTTGCTGCCACTGCAGCCTCATCCGGTACCAAATCAATTGTGTTTGTATTCGGTTTGGTGTTCCTGGTGGCCGGTTTGGCTTTCAAACTGGGTGTGGTGCCGTTTCACATGTGGGTCCCTGACGTGTATCAAGGCTCCCCATCCATCAGTACCTTGCTAATCAGTGGTGCACCCAAGCTTGCAGCATTTGCAATCATGATCAGGTTGTTGGTGGACGGTTTGTTTGTGATGGCTTTCGATTGGCAGCAAATGCTGATGGTGCTGGCGATTGCGTCGCTGGCCATCGGTAACTTGACTGCGATCGCTCAGACCAGTTTGAAACGGATGCTGGCTTATTCGACTATTGCCCAGATGGGTTTCATGTTGTTGGGTTTTCTCTCCGGTGTAGTTGGCGAAGACAGCGGCAATGCGGCTCAAGCGTATTCATCAGCCATGTTCTACAGTGTGTCTTATGTGTTGACTACTTTAGGAACTTTTGGCGTGATCATGGTGTTGTCGCGGCGCGGTTTCGAGGTTGAAAACATCAGTGACCTGGCTGGTTTGAATAAACGAGCGCCTTGGCTTGCCTTGGTGATGCTGTTGTTGATGTTCTCGTTGGCGGGTATTCCGCCGATGGTTGGCTTCGCTGCCAAACTGGCTGTGTTGAAGGCGTTGTTGGCCACTGGTCAGGTTTGGCTGGCGGTTTATGCGGTGATGTTCAGTTTGGTGGGTGCTTTTTATTACATTCGCGTGGTCAAGACCATGTACTTCGAAGCGCCGACTGATGAAAGCGATATTCTCGCCAGTGCCGATGCGCGCGCCGTGCTCGGCTTGAACGGTTTTGCTGTGTTGTTGCTGGGGCTGGTGCCTGCGCCCTTGATGGCCTATTGTGCGCAGTTGATTCAGCAAAGCATCGCGGGTTGATTGAATGCCTGGTTTACAAAACATTCTAGAGGTGTGAGTTGACGCAAACTTTGGGGCATTGGTTGTTGTTTGGTTTGGCCTTGGTGTTTGCGAACTTGCCATTCGTGAGCAACAGAATCATGGGCTTGGTGCCTGTGGCACGAAAAGGCGGTTGGAACCGTGTGCTTGAACTCGTGTTCGGTTATTTTCTGGTGGGTGCGATAGGCTTTGGCATTGAAGGTAGTCTGGGTCAGGTTACGCCGCAACGTTGGGAGTTTTACGCTTTGACGGGATGCTTGTTTCTGGTGTTGGCCTTTCCTGGTTTTGTGTACCGATTTTTGTGGAAATCCTCCAAAACTTAATGAATCCATAAAAAACGCCGACTTTTGAGTCGGCGTTTTTTTGTTTACATATTTGGATAGTTGGGACCACCGCCACCTTCGGGGGTTACCCACACAATGTTTTGTGTGGGGTCTTTGATGTCGCAAGTTTTGCAGTGCACGCAATTTTGTGCGTTGATTTGCAACTGGTCTTTGCCATCGTCTTTCTTCACATATTCATACACACCAGCAGGGCAGTAACGTTGCTCTGGACCAGCGTATGTGGCAAGGTTTGTTGCCACGGGCACGTCTGCATTTTTCAATGTCAGGTGTGCAGGTTGATTTTCCTCGTGGTTGGTGTTTGAGATGAATACCGAGCTGAGGCGATCAAAGGTGATTTTCCCATCAGGTTTCGGATAGTTGATGGGTTGGAAATCAGACGCTGGGCGCAAACATTCATGGTCAGCATGCTTGTGGTGCAGAGTCCAGGGCACTTTGCCTTTGAACAGTTTTTGTTCGATACCAACCATCATGGTGCCGGTGTACAGGCCTTTGCTCATCCACTGTTTGAAGTTGCGTGCGCGGTACAGCTCATCAAACAACCAGGAGTCGTGGAACGCTTGCGGGTATGCATCGAGTTCGTCGCCTGATCTGTCTTGCGCCAGTGCGTCGGCGATTGCATCTGCACACAGCATGCCGCTCTTAATGGCGGCGTGTGAGCCTTTGATGCGGGATGCGTTCAAGAAACCTGCGTCGCAACCCACCAGCGCGCCACCCGGAAATACCAGTTTGGGCAAACTCATCAATCCGCCAGCCGCGATGGCTCTTGCGCCATAGGAAATGCGCTTGCCACCTTCAAAGTATTTGCGAATTTCAGGGTGTGTTTTATAGCGCTGAAATTCTTCGAATGGCGACAGATAGGGGTTTTCATAAGCCAGACCGACTACGAAGCCCACAGCCACCTGATTGTTTTCCAGGTGATAGAGGAACGAGCCACCATAGGTGCTGGAATCAAGTGGCCAACCGCCAGAGTGAATAACCAAGCCTTTTTTGTGTTTGGCTGGGTCGATTTCCCACAGTTCCTTCAAGCCGATGCCGTAGACTTGTGGGTCGCGGCCTTCGTTCAGGTTGTATTTTTCGATGACGCGCTTGCCCAGATGGCCACGCACGCCTTCAGCGAACACGGTGTATTTTGCATGAAGCTCCATGCCAGGCTGGTAGGCGTGGGTGTGTTCGCCGTCTTTGCCGATACCCATGTCACCGGTTTGAACGCCCTTGACAGCGCCTTTTTCATCAAACAGCAACTCAGCGCCAGCGAAACCAGGAAATACCTCAACGCCCAACGCTTCAGCTTGCTCACCGAGCCAGCGAACCACGTTGGCCAAGCTCACAATGTAGTTGCCATGGTTCTGAAAACATTCCGGCAACAAGGCATTCGGCACTTTTTTTGCTGAAGTTTCGGTCAAAAACAAAAATTGATCTTCAGTGACTTCAGTGTTCAGGGGCGCGCCACGTTCTTTCCAGTCAGGAAACAGTTCAGTGAGGGCGCGTGGATCCATGACTGCACCGGACAATATGTGTGCGCCCACTTCGGAGCCCTTTTCCAGCACACAGACTTCAATGCTCTGGCCTTTCTCTGCGGCCACCTGTTTCAAGCGTATGGCTGTGGCCAAACCAGCTGGACCGCCGCCCACAACCAGTACGTCATACTCCATCATGTCTCTTTCAACTGCCGACATTGTGTCCGTCTCCTTACAGATTTATCGTGTGTGTTTGCAGCAAGCCTGTCAAAGGGTGCTTTCACCCTCAACCCTATCGCACTGCGTGAATTTTAAGTCCAAAGCTTAGTGGATGTTGACAAATAATTGTTGACTTTGATCTCTAGTCTGAGAAACTTACTTTGGTGCAATGCAGCAATGTGATTTGCGTTGTCAACTCGGTAAACTAATGGCACCAATACAAAGCATGAGGAAAGATACATGGGGATGAACAAAGTTTTCGCCAGTGCAACAGAAGCGTTGGCGGACCATATCAAGGATGGAATGACGCTGGCAGTGGGTGGTTTTGGCTTGTGTGGCATACCTGAGGCCTTGATCGAGGCTGTTCGTGAGTCGGGTGCGAAGGATTTGACCATTATTTCAAACAACGCTGGCGTGGACGGTTTTGGTTTGGGTCGATTGCTGGAGACGCGGCAGGTGCGCAAGATGATTTCTTCCTATGTGGGAGAGAACAAAGAGTTTGAGCGGCAATATTTGTCGGGTGAATTGGAACTCGAGTTCACGCCGCAAGGCACTCTTGCAGAAAAGCTGCGTGCTGCTGGCGCGGGCATCCCGGCTTTCTTCACGAAAACCGGATTTGGCACCGTCATTGCCGATGGCAAGGAAACGCGCGTGATTGATGGCGAAAATTATGTGCTGGAGCACAGCTTGAAGGCGGATATTTCTTTGGTGAAGGCATGGAAGGCAGACACCTCGGGCAACATGATTTACCGGTTGACAGCGCGCAATTTCAATCCGGAATGTGCCACCGCGTCGAAATTCACGATCGCGGAAGTTGAGGAAATCGTGGAGGTGGGTACTTTGGACCCGAACTTCATTCACACGCCCGGCATCTATGTACAGCGTTTGGTGTTGAATGCAACCCCGGAAAAACGCATCGAGAAGCGCACCCTGTCAACAGCCAGCAAGTAAGGAGCACAAGCATGGCTTGGAATCATGATGAAATGGCAGCGCGTGCTGCCAAAGAACTACAAGACGGTTTTTATGTCAATTTGGGCATTGGATTGCCCACTTTGGTCAGCAATCACATCCCCGACGGCATGAATGTTATGCTGCAAAGTGAAAACGGATTGTTGGGTATTGGTCCCTTTCCCACTGAAGAGCAGGTGGATGCGGACTTGATCAATGCTGGCAAGCAAACAGTGACCACTTTGAACGGTTCTGCTTTTTTCTCCAGTGCAGAATCATTTGCAATGATCCGTGGCGGGCACATTAACCTAGCAATTTTGGGTGCCATGCAGGTGAGCGAAAAGGGTGACCTGGCGAATTGGATGATCCCGGGTAAGCTGGTCAAAGGCATGGGCGGCGCGATGGACCTGGTTGCTGGAGTCTCCCGTGTGATCATTTTGATGGAGCATGTGGCTCGCAAGAAAGATGGCACCACAGACCTGAAAATTTTGAAGGAATGTACCTTGCCTCTGACTGGCAAGGCCGTGGCCAAAAGGATCATCACTGACTTGGCTGTCATGGATGTGACTGATCAAGGTTTGAAGGTGCTGGAAATTGCGCCGGGCGTGACCCATGAGGAGCTTCAAGAAAAAACCGCATGCGAACTGATTTTTAGTTAATCCATGCGGCATGGACCAAGCGCGCTCAGGTTATAATCCACGTTTCAAACCGCGCAAAGAGCGCCCAACTGAGCGCCGCTTGGCACCATGACAAAATACGTATTCGTTACTGGCGGGGTTGTCTCGTCCCTTGGCAAAGGCATTGCCGCCGCATCTCTAGCCGCTATTCTGGAAAGTCGTGGTCTGAAGGTGACCATGTTGAAGCTGGATCCATACATCAACGTGGATCCGGGTACCATGAGTCCGTTTCAACACGGCGAGGTGTTCGTCACCGAGGATGGTGCGGAAACCGATCTGGATTTGGGGCATTACGAGCGCTTCATCTCCACCAAGATGAAAAAAGCCAACAATTTCACCACCGGTCAAATTTACGAGTCTGTGCTGCGTAAAGAACGCCGTGGTGAATACCTGGGCAAGACCGTTCAGGTGATTCCGCACATCACCAATGAAATTCAGGCCTTCGTGGAAAAGGGTGCTCGCGCCGCATGGGGCGGAGAAACCGATGTGGCCATCGTCGAAATCGGCGGTACGGTGGGTGACATTGAATCGCTGCCTTTCCTGGAGGCCGTGCGTCAAATGAGCTTGCGCTTGGGGCGCAACAGCGCCTGCTTTGTGCATCTCACATTGGTGCCATTCATTGCATCGGCTGGCGAATTGAAAACCAAGCCGACTCAACACAGCGTACAGAAGCTTCGGGAAATTGGTATTTATCCTGACGCGTTGCTGTGTCGGGCTGATCGTCGGATCCCCGATGATGAGCGCGCCAAGATTTCCATGTTCTCCAACGTTCAGCTTGAGGCGGTTATTTCGGTTTGGGATGCCGATTCAATCTACAAAATTCCAGCCATGCTTGAAGCGCAAAAGCTCGACGAAATTGTGTTGGAAAAACTGAATCTGGATGCGCCCAGGGCCGATTTGTCCAAATGGGCTGAAATTGTGTATGCGCAAGAAAATCCTGAGCAGAGCATCACCATTGGAATGGTGGGCAAGTACGTCGATTTGACTGAGTCATACAAGTCGCTGATCGAGGCGTTGAACCACGCTGGTTTGCACACGCGTACGAAGGTCAACATCAATTACATCGATTCTGAGGAAATTGAAGCCAACGGTACGGAAAGCCTTCAACGATTAGACGCGATTCTGGTCCCGGGCGGTTTCGGAAAACGCGGCACCGAAGGCAAGATCAAAGCGATTCAGTACGCTCGTGAGAACAAGGTGCCTTACTTGGGTATTTGCCTGGGCATGCAACTCGCTGTGATTGAGTTCGCGCGTCACTGCGCAAACTTACCCAATGCCAACTCCACGGAATTTGACAGTCAGGCGGATACACCGGTTGTGGCGTTGATCACCGAGTGGAAAGACAGCACGGGTAAGGTTGAAGTGCGTACGAACCAGTCAGATCTGGGTGGTACCATGCGATTGGGTTCACAACGTTGCCCAATCAAGGCGGGCACTTTGGCAGAATCCATTTATGGCCCTGAAGTCAATGAGCGTCACCGCCATCGCTATGAGGTCAACAACAATTACGTGCCTCAACTAGAAGAGGCAGGTTTGTTGATTTCGGCGAGAACCCCGACAGAGAACCTGCCGGAAATCATGGAAATTCCAGAACACCCCTGGTTCTTCGGTGTGCAGTTTCACCCGGAATTCACGAGCACGCCACGAGACAGTCACCCATTGTTTTTGGCGTATGTGCGGGCAGGGCTATTGCACAAACAAGGCAAGTCACTGTAAAACAGTGCGTCAGAAGGAGACACAGCGATGAAACTATGCAACTTTGAAGTGGGTCTGGACAAGCCGTTTTTCCTGATCGCGGGGCCCTGTGTCATTGAAAGCGAACAAATGGCCATGGACACGGCCGGGCAATTGAAAGAAATTTGTGATTCGCTGGGCGTTCCGTTCATTTACAAAAGCTCTTATGACAAGGCCAATCGCAGCTCGGGCAAAAGTTTTCGTGGGCTGGGCATGGACAAAGGCTTGTCCATTTTGGCCAATGTCAAGAAAACCTTGAATGTGCCTGTGCTCACTGATGTACACGCCATCGAAGAAATCCAAACTGTGGCCAGTGTGGTTGATGTGTTGCAAACCCCTGCGTTTTTGTGCCGTCAAACAGACTTCATTGAAGCAGTGGCCACCTGTGGCAAACCGGTGAACATCAAGAAAGGGCAGTTCCTGGCGCCCAACGACATGGTCAACGTGGTTGACAAGGCCCGCAGCGCTGCGGTCGAAGCAGGCGGTGACGGCAAGAACATCATGGTTTGTGAACGAGGTGTCAGTTTTGGATACAACAACCTGGTGTCGGATATGCGCAGCCTTGCGATCATGCGCAACACTGGCTGTCCGGTGGTGTTTGATGCCACGCACAGTGTTCAGTTACCAGGCGGGCAGGGTACGGCCTCGGGTGGGCAGCGCGAATTTGTGCCGGTTTTGGCCAGAGCAGCGGTGGCCGTGGGTGTTGCAGGTTTGTTCATGGAAAGCCATCCGGACCCCTCCAAAGCCATGTCAGACGGCCCCAACGCTTGGCCATTGCCTCGGATGAAGGCTTTGCTGCAAACGCTTCAAGCGCTTGACCAACTGGTGAAATCAGGTCCGATGGCTGAAAACGATTTGATGGGCTTGTGAGCCCGGGGCCACAAGCCCATTTGAGAACCTAGAACAGAATTTAATCCATCCAAGAGGAAACTATGAGCGCAATTGTTGATGTGATTGGTCGTGAGGTCATCGATTCACGAGGCAATCCAACCGTTGAATGTGACGTGTTGCTGGAAAGTGGAGCCATGGGCCGTGCTGCGGTGCCTTCAGGCGCTTCGACCGGCACACGCGAGGCCGTTGAATTGCGTGACGGTGACAAATCTCGGTATCTGGGCAAAGGTGTGTTGCGCGCTGTAGAAAATATCAACACCGAAATTTCAGAAGCCATTTTGGGCTTGGACGCCCAAGAGCAGGTTTTTCTGGACCAGAACCTGATCGACCTCGATGGTACGGAAAACAAGAGCCGTTTGGGTGCAAACGCCACGTTGGCTGTGTCCATGGCTGTGGCGCGTGCTGCTGCCGAAGAAACAGGTCTGCCCTTGTACCGTTATTTTGGCGGCATGGGCGGCATGAGCCTGCCTGTTCCCATGATGAACGTGATCAATGGCGGTGCACACGCCAACAACAATCTGGATTTGCAGGAGTTCATGATTTTGCCAGTGGGTGCGCCTTCCTTTCGCGAAGCCATTCGCTACGGTGCTGAGGTGTTTCATGCCTTGAAGAAAATCATCCATGACAAAGGAATGTCCACAGCCGTGGGTGACGAAGGCGGTTTTGCACCTTCAGTGGCCAACCACGAAGCAGCGATTCAAATGATCATTCAGGCCATTGAAACTGCTGGCTTTGAGCCCGGCACGCAAGTGGCTTTGGGGCTGGATTGCGCCGCATCTGAGTTTTATAAAGGTGGCAAGTACAAGTTGGCCGGTGAGGGCATGGACCTGAGCTCACAGGAATTCGCACATTTGCTGGAAAGCTGGTGTAGCAAGTACCCAATCATTTCGATCGAAGACGGCATGGCTGAAGACGATTGGGATGGCTGGGCCTACCTGTCTAAAACCTTGGGCCGCAAAGTACAATTGGTTGGCGACGATCTGTTTGTAACCAACACCAAGATTCTGGCTGAAGGCATCGAAAAGAACATCGCCAACTCGATTTTGATCAAGATCAATCAGATCGGTACTTTGACCGAAACGTTTGCAGCCATTGAAATGGCCAAGCGCGCGCGTTACACGGCAGTGATTTCACACCGTTCGGGCGAAACCGAAGACAGCACGATTGCCGACATCGCGGTGGGCACCAATGCCATGCAAATCAAAACAGGTTCCATGAGCCGTTCTGACCGAATCGCGAAATACAATCAGTTGTTGCGCATTGAAGAAGACTTGGGCGACATCGCTTACTATCCAGGCCGCTCAGCCTTTTACAATCTGGATTAATTGACATTGATTCGAAGCGGGCCCCGCATAGCGGGGCCTTCTTGTATATGAACCCTAGGCTGATCTCACTCCTATTGCTGGTTTTGCTGGCTTTGCTTCAATACCCTTTGTGGTTTGGCAAGGGTGGAATGTTGCGCGTCAATGAACTGCAGGCGCAGCTCGCTCAGCAAAAGCAGCTCAATGAGTCGTTGCGTTTGCGCAATCAGCAATTGGAAGGTGACGTTCGAAGTTTGTCAGAAGGTGTAGAAGCCATTGAGGAGCGCGCTCGCAATGACTTTGGCATGATCAAGCAGGGTGAAGTGTTTATTCAACTGATTGAGCCTCAATCGGGGCTTGAGCCCGGTGTGCCTGCAGGCAACTCCCCCCCTGCTCGCTGAAACAAACCTTGTTTGTTGATTAATGCAAGGTAGGCGGATCTTGTTGGCCGTCTGGCCCTGTTCTTGGGTCTTGTGTCATCAGTTCCAGACAATCGTCACGAGTGAATGAGTAGTTGGCGTTGCAAAAGTCACATTGAATTTCAATGGTGGGTTGATCGGCCAGCGCGTCGTTGACTTCGTCGGGCCCAAGTGTCACCAGCATTTTGCTGACTTTCTCGCGCGAGCAGGAACATTCAAAACGCGCTTGGCGTTGCGCCAAAGCTGAGGGTTCTTCTTCCCAGAAAAGCCTTTTGGCCAGTTTGTCCGTGTCTGTTTCCAAGTGCTCTTTCTTCTCCAGCGTGCTAATCAAGGCTTTCAGCCTGTTCCAGCCGTCGGGGTCGTGTTTTCTGGCTGTGCTGATACCGCCGGCTACAGGCATTTGTTGAAGCATCAATCCGCAGGCGGTGTGGTCATCGGCATGCAGTACAAGGCGTGTGTCAAGTTGCTCGCTGCTATGCATGTAGCCTTCAAGTGTTTCAGCCACCGTGTTGCCTGACAAAGCCACAATGCCCTGGTAAGGGGCTTGGCCTGGCAGGCGGTTGCGTGGGTCAAGAATGATTGCGCAAATGCCTTTCCCGTTCACATTGACCAAATCCATGAAGTTGGCGTCAGGTTCAATGTTGGCGTCTTCAGTCAGCTTGATGGTGGCACGCAGGCCCAAACGGCTGTTGCACTCGGCAACCAGCAAACGAATTGGCCCGTCGCCTTGAATTTGAATGATCAGGGATCCTTCGAATTTCAGCGAGGCTGACAGCATCGTGCTTGCTGCAACCATTTCGCCAAGCACTCGCCGAACTGGGGCCGGGTAGTGGTTGTTGGCGACAACCTGTTGCCATGTATCGGTGAGCTGAACCAAATGGGCGCGGCAACTGGCTTTGTCGAAGATAAGGGTGCGTAATGTGTCTGTCATGAAACCGTTCAATCGTCAATTCGCTCAAGTTTTTCTTTGAAAAGCTTGGCTTTCATCACATAAAAAGGGGCATTGATCATCATGGCCACGTCGTCGTCGCTGAGGGTGCGAATGACTTTTCCTGGCGAGCCAACCACCAGCGATCGATCAGGAATTTCCTTGCCCTCCGTGATCAGCGCGCCGGCGCCGATGATACAGTTTTTTCCAATCTTCGCGCCATTCAGCACGACAGAACGGATACCAATCAAACTGCCTTCGCCCACGGTGCATCCATGCAGGCAAGCTTGGTGACCCACAGTGACGTTTTTGTGAATCACCATGGGCAAACCAATGTCGGTGTGAAGCACAGCGCCTTCCTGAATATTGGTGCCTTCCATGATGTGAATCAATTCATTGTCGCCACGAATGGCGGCGAAATCCCACACTGAGGTGTTTTCGTCGAGTTGAACCATGCCAATGACGCTACTGAGTTCTGCCACATAGGCGCTGGGGTGAATATCGGGTGATTTGCCATCGATTTTGTACTTGGCCAAGTGTGTCTCCGCGGTGGTTGTCGTTGTTTGAGGTGTTTGGTCTTAAAATACCATGGTTGAACTTGGGTGCGGAACCGCAATGAACATGAAAGAAGCAAGCACGATCAGACAAAGTGCCCAGGAGGCATTGGCGTGTGACGATGGTGCGGAAAAAGCCCAGCGTGTGTTCAACATCGATGCCGATTGGCCAGTCGGCGAAACCCTGAAGTTGCAGCCACGTGTGGGGCGTCCGGCCAAGCCAGAGCTGATTCACCCTGCTCGTGTGCCGACCCGAAAGGTGACTCAGCCTGAGGGCAGGGGCATGTTGCTTCACGCCCTGGCCCACAGTGAATTCAATGCCATCAATTTGGCGCTTGATGCGATTGTCAGGTTTCCTGACATGCCCGCGGATTTTTACCTCGATTGGCTCGCTGTTGCCAAGGAGGAGGCTCGCCATCACCAATTGTTGGTCGGGCGCCTGAAGGAATACGGGCTTGAGTATGGCGATTACCCGGCTCACGATGGCTTGTGGCAAATGGCAGAAAGAACGCAGAACAGCTTGTTGGCGCGGCTGGCATTGGTGCCTCGCCTGCTTGAGGCCCGTGGTCTTGATGTGTCGCCAGCCATACGCGACAAATTACGCACGGCCGGCGACCCCGACAGCGCCGATGTGTTGCAGGTGATTCTGGATGATGAAATTGGCCACGTTGCGATCGGCAACCGTTGGTTTAACGAAGTGTGTAACAATGAGGGTATGGAACCCATCGCGGCTTTCGAACGTTGCCTGAAAGAGTACAGCGCGCCGACGCCGCGCTCGCCATTTAATTTTGAGGCGAGAACCCAGGCTGGTTTTTCCAAGGAAGAACTTGCTTGGTTGTTGCAAATCGAGCTGGAGCAGTCCGGGCAGTAAAGGACCGAAAACCATGAGCACAGAACACATCAATTGGGATGATCCCCATTCAATCAATGCAGACTTGCATTGCCATTCCGTCGTCTCAGACGGCACCTTAACGCCTGAGGAGCTCGCGCAACGCGCAGCCGAGAATGGCGTGCGCGTGTGGTCATTGACCGATCATGATGAAGTGGGAGGGTTGGCTCGCGCCGCTCAAGCCGCAGCCAAGCATGGCCTGTTGTTTGTGCCCGGTGTTGAAATTTCGGTGACTTGGTCTGGGGTGACTTTGCACATTGTCGGGTTGAATGTGGATTACACCGATTCTCCTTTGGCCGATGGCTTGGCCAGCGTGCGAAGCGGACGCACTGAGCGGGCGCTGGAAATGTCGCGACAACTTGAAAAAGTGGGCATTGAGGGCGTGTATGAAGGCGCGCTTAAATATGTAGGCAATCCCAATCTGATTAGTCGCACGCATTTTGCCCGTTGCCTGGTGGAGCGTGGCGTCTGTACAGACGTTCGTGATGTGTTCGAGCGGTTTCTTACCCCGGGCAAGCCTGGCTTTGTGCCGCACGAGTGGGCCTCGCTGAAGCAGTCTGTTGACTGGATACTGGAGTCCAACGGACAGGCCGTGATTGCCCACCCCGGCCGTTATGACATCAATGACATGCAAATGGATGAACTGGTGGATCAGTTTGTAAAACTGGGCGGGGAGGGCATTGAGGTTGTCACAGGCAGCCACACGGTTGATCAGTACTCTCGCTATGCACGGCGCTCACTTCGCTCCGGATTGAAGGCTTCTCGGGGCTCGGATTTTCATGGGCCCAAGGAATCAAGGGTTAATTTGGGTGAATTGCCCAACTTGCCCGACGGTTGCGTGCCAATCTGGGATAATTGGGGTAAGTTTTTAGGCTAGGCAGGTTATCCCATTGGCGCAGTTTTTTAGTGTACACCCCCAAAACCCCCAGCCACGCCTGTGCAAGCAGGCCGCTGAAATCCTCAATGGCGGGGGCATCGCCGCCATTCCAACCGACAGCTGTTATGCACTGGTTTGCCATCTGGATGACAAAGGCGCGGTAGAACGCCTAAGGCGAATCAAAGGCATTTCGGAAAAGCAGCACTTGGCGCTGCTGTGTAAAGATTTAAGTGATTTGGGCAGTTACGCCAAAGTGAACAATGTTCAATACCGCTTGTTAAAGTCAGTCCTGCCTGGCCCATACACCTTTATTCTGGAAGCCACCAAAGAGGTGCCCAAGCGGGTCAGTCACCCCTCAAAAAAATCGATCGGTCTACGAGTGCCTGCGCATCCCGTGGTACAGGCAATTCTAGAACACACCAACGGCGCTTTGATTGCCACCACCTTACAATTACCGGGCATGGATGAGCCTTGCCGAAGTGGCTGGGAAGTCAAAGAAGCCATGGAAAACGACCTGGATTTGATTGTGTGTGATGGAGAATATTGCGGAGCCTTTCCAACCACAGTGATCGATTGGACTGAGGAGGAGCCCGTGGTTGTTCGTCTGGGTGCTGGGCCGTTAAATGGGGCGCTAGAGCCTGTGAATGTGCAAGAACAGGACTCGCTTTGATGGACGCTTCGATTATTCAAACCATTGCCGTGTATGCGTTGCCAGTGCTGTTTGCGATTACCTTGCACGAGGCGGCCCACGGGTATGTGGCCAAGCGATACGGTGATTCAACGGCGATGATGGCTGGGCGTATTACTTTGAATCCTTTGAAGCACATTGACCCGGTGGGGACAATTTTGGTACCCATTGCGATTCTGGTGTCCTCCAGCCTTATGGGTGTCGGTGCTTTCCTGTTTGGTTGGGCCAAACCGGTGCCTGTCAATTTCGGTAATTTGCGCAACCCCAAACGCGATATTCGTTATGTCGCCTTCGCTGGGCCCGGTGCTAATTTTCTGATGACGCTGATGTGGGCGTTGGCTTTGAAAGTTCAGGTCATGACCGGTCTCAATGAGCCGTTTTTCATTGAAATGGCCAAGGCGGGAATTGTCGTTAACCTGGTATTGGCTGCCTTGAACCTGCTTCCAATATTGCCACTGGACGGGGGGCGCATCCTGTTTAGCTTCCTGCCCAATTCTGCAGCGTACAGTTTCAGCAGAACGGAGCCCTATGGCATGATTGTGCTGATCGCATTGCTTGTACTGGGCGTGCTTCCTATTTTCATTCAGCCTGTGGTTAGTGCGGGTTTGGGTGTGTTGTCTGTTTTGTTTAACTTCTAAGTCATCATGTTTCCTGAACGCGTTTTGTCGGGCATGCGCCCCACAGGTTTGTTGCACCTTGGTCATTACCATGGCGTATTGAAAAACTGGGTGAAACTCCAAAATGAGTTTCCCTGCCTGTTCTTCGTCGCCGATTGGCACGCTTTGACCACTCACTACGACACACCAGAGGTGATCGAAGAGAGCGTCTGGGACATGGTCATTGACTGGTTGGCGGCAGGTGTTGATCCATCACAGGCGACCATGTTCATTCAGTCGAGGGTGCCTGAACACGCGGAATTGCATTTGTTGTTGTCTATGTCCACTCCACTGGGGTGGCTGGAACGTGTGCCGACCTACAAAGACCAACAGGAAAAGCTCAGTGAAAAAGATTTGTCTACCTATGGGTTTTTAGGTTATCCCTTGCTGCAGTCGGCCGATATTCTGATTTACCGGGCAACCCAGGTGCCAGTGGGTGAAGATCAAGTGCCACACATTGAGTTGACACGAGAAATCGCCCGTCGATTCAATAATTTGTATGGCAAGGAACCCGGTTTTGAAGCCAAAGCGTTGGATGCAGCAAAAAAGCTTGGCTCCAAGCGAATGAAGCTTTATCTGGACTTGAGGAATCGTTTTCAGGAACAGGGTGAGGAGACCGCTTTGGATCAAGCCAAAGCGATGCTGGGAGACGCTCAAAACCTGAACATGGCTGATCGTGAACGGCTGTTTGGCTATTTGGAAGGCGGGCGCAAGCTGATATTGGCAGAGCCGAAATCCTTGCTGACAGAAGCGGCAAAAATGCCTGGCCTTGATGGGCAGAAGATGTCCAAAAGCTATCAAAACACGCTGTCGTTGCGGGAAACACCTGAGAACATTTCTCTCAAGATCCGCCGTATGCCCACCGACCCTCAGCGCGTGCGTCGCACCGACCCCGGAAACCCGGAGAAGTGCCCAGTGTGGCAACTTCATGAGGTGTATTCCGACGACAAGCAGAAAAACTGGGTACAAGAAGGTTGCCGCTCTGCGGGAATCGGGTGCCTGGAGTGTAAAGAACCCATCATCGACGCTGTCACTCGTGAACTTGCCCCGATGCGCGAACGCGCTGCCATGTACACGGAAGACCCTTCGCTTGTGCGTAACATCATTGCCGATGGTTGCGAGCGTGCGCGTGAATACGCCCAGGAAACCATGCGCGACGTTCGCGAAAGCATGGGCTTGGATTACTCTTGAGCATGGGTCAAGACCATTTAAATGCCCTGTTGCCTGTTTCGCCTTGGGTGCGAAACTGCCTGGAAAATTTATACCCCGATGGCAACGTGCCCAAGGGTTTACGCGCTCTCGATCTTGCTTGTGGTTCGGGCCGACACGCCCGCCACTTGGCTTCGATTGGATATCAGGTGCACGCCGTCGACAAGGCTGAGCCTGATCGGGCAGACTGGCCCACCAGCATTCATTTCGAACAGTTGGATTTGGAGCAGGCTGCCTGGCCTTTGCTTGGGCAGTATTACGATTTGATTGTGGTGACGAACTACCTTCATCGTCCTCACTTTCATTCCTTGTTGAACAATTTGAAACCAAGCGGGTCTGTACTGCTGTACGAGACTTTCATGAAGGGCAATGAACGCTTTGGTTCGCCACGCAACCCGGCTTTTCTGCTCGAACCCGGTGAGCTCATTGAACTCACAAAACCCTTGCAAGTATTGCGTTTTGAGCAGGGTTTCCGGGGGCAATCAAGCCCAGCCATGATTCAACGAGTGATGTGCATCTCAGGCCCGTGGTCTGAGATACAATCTGGTACAACTACATTATTACAAAGGGACTAAATGATCACAGGCAGCATTGTTGCGATTGTTTCGCCGATGTTTGAAGACGGCTCGCTTGACTATGAAAGCTATCGACAGCTGATTGACTGGCACATCGAGCAAGGTACAGATTCCATCGTTGCCGTGGGCACCACGGGTGAGTCGCCCACTGTGGATGTTCAAGAGCACTGCGAACTTGTGCGCGTTGCCGTTGAACAGTCGGCAGGCCGAATTCCGGTGATTGCAGGCACGGGTGGTAATTCAACCACTGAAGCCATTGAGCTGACCGAATACGCGCGCAAAGTGGGCGCGGCAGCCAGTTTGCAAGTGGTGCCGTACTACAACAAGCCCACCCAGGAGGGCATATACCAGCACATGCGCAAAGTGGCTGAAGCGGTTGACCTCCCTGTCATTCTGTACAACGTACCCGGCAGAACTGTTGCTGACATGGCTCACGCCACTGTTGTGCGTTTAAGCCAAGTGGACGGTGTCGTTGGTATCAAGGATGCAACGGGAAACCTTGAGCGCGGCGCTTGGTTGATTCGCGACACAAAACCCGAGTTTGCGGTCTACAGTGGCGATGACCCCACCGCGGTACATTTGATGCTGATGGGTGGCAAAGGCAATATTTCAGTGACGGCCAACGTGGCGCCCAAGGCCATGCACGAGCTGTGTGCAGCAGCCATTGCCGGCGACAACGCCACAGCGCACCGCATGAACCTGGCTTTGCTTGACCTACACCAAGCCATGTTTTGTCAGGCCAATCCGATTCCGGTTAAGTACGCATTAAGCCGCATGGGTAAATCAGCCCCGGGTATACGATTGCCGCTGACCCGCTTGGAATCCAATTTTCACCAAACCGTTGATCAGGCGCTGCGCGCCCACCGGTTGATAGATTAAGGCAGTGATACTCATGGAATTGAACAAAGCCACCCCATTCAAGCTTGCACTGATTGCAGCCGCAGTCAGCACCGTGGTCGGCTGTGCCTCTTATAAAGAGGCCGTGGAAGGCCAAAAAACAGCATACAGAACCGCAGAAAAGCGTGAAACCGGTCTTGAGGTGCCACCAGATTTAACCGCTCAGTCTGCCGACGATCAATTTTTGATACCGGGTGAAACCGGATCTGGTTCAGTGTCGGCTTCTACGTTTTACAGCGGTGTCGGTGGGCGCCCGGTTGCCAGTCGTGTGCAGGCTGTTGAGCCTGTATTGGTTGAAACCAAAGATGTTCAGATCAAGCGTGTAGGCAATCTGCGAACACTTGAAGTCAAAATGAGTGCGGAACAACTGTGGCCGCGTTTGCGTGAATTCTGGAAAGAAACAGGCTTTGAATTGGCTGTTGATGACCCCAAGGTTGGTTTGATGGAAACCGGTTGGGCAGAAAACCGCGCCAACGTGCCACTAGATGGATTGCGTAAAATCATCGGTACTGTATTCGATGGTATTTATTCGAGCAACACGCGAGACCGTTACCGCACACGTGTGGAGCCCATCGACGGTGGGGTTGAAGTTTTTATCACTCACCGAGGAATGGAAGAGAATTACATTGATTCCAGTCAAACGGTGATGCAGTGGATGAATCGCCCTTCGGACCCCGAACTTGAAGCAGAAATGATCAATCGCCTGATGGTGAAGTTGACGGGCGATCAGGAAGCGGCAGACAAAGCAGGCCGACCCCTGACGCAAGAGTTGATCACAGTCAAAAAAGAACCCCAGGGCACTTCCATTGTGTTGGCCGAAGACTTCCCCCTGGCATGGAGGCGCGTTGGATTTGGTTTGGATAGGGCTGGCTTCATCGTCGAAGACCGTGACCGTTCCAATGGTGTGTATTACGTGAAATACACCCCCGATTCGGCAGCGGCCGAAGGCAAGAAGACGGGTTTCTTTGGAAAAATTTTCGGCTCGGATGACAAGTCACTGAAAGTAGACCAACGTTTTCAGGTTCAGGTAGCACCACAAAGCAATCAAGCCACTGTGGTCAAGTTCACCTCTGAGAAGGGCGCCGCAGTTGAAGCGGCAGTGTCAGACGAAGCTGCCAACAAACTGGCCGAAAAGTTGCGGTAATTGTTGTGCGTTTTACTAGCTTAGGCAGTGGAAGCGAGGGCAACAGCTGGATCTTTGAGTGCGGGTTGGGTGATGAGCCCACCCGGCTGATGGTTGATTGCGGTTTCGCAGTGAAAGAGACTGTGAACCGCCTGGCCCGCGTAGGATTGAATCCCCATGATGTGAATGGTATCGTCGTGACTCATGAGCACGATGATCACATCGGCGGTGTGTTCAAATTCAGCAGAAAATACGCCACCAAAGTGTATTTGACCCATGGCACCTGGCGCGCTGCGCTGCGTTCCAAGCTCACCACCGAGGAATACCTGCTCACAGGTAGAGTCAAGTTGATTGACAGTCACACGTCTTTCTCTGTGGCAAACCTTGTGGTGCATCCTTTTCCGGTGCCCCATGATGCCGCAGAGCCCATCCAGATGTTGATTGAGTCAACTTCGGGTTTCACCACCGGGATTCTGACCGATTGCGGTAGTTCGACCCCACATTTGGTGTCGATGCTCAAACGCGCTCATGCGTTGATCCTGGAATCTAATCATTGCCCTGACAGGCTTGCCAGTTCCCCGTATCCGCCTAGCCTGAAGAGGCGCGTGGGAGGCGATTATGGGCATTTAAGCAACCAAGTGGCTTGCGAAATTTTGTCCCAGCTTGATAGCGGGAATTTGAAATTTGTCGTGGCGGCTCACTTGAGCAAAACAACCAATTGCCCCTCGGTGGTTCGCGACATGTGGGAGAAGGTTTTGCAACCGAAAGGCATTCCCTTTGATATTGCCTGTCAGTCTGAAGGTTTGAGCTGGACTGAACTCCAGCAACCGCTCAGTACAGCCTGACAACACGATTGTCTGTTTGATTCATTCAAAGAAAAACCCCAAGAATTGCTTCTTGGGGTTTTTTTAATTCATACGCACTCACATGCGCAATGAATTTACTTCTTTTCTTCTTCAGCAGGTGCTGCGGCTGGCTCAGTTGCGGCTGGCTCAGTTGCTGCTGGCTCGGTGGCTGCTGGCTCAGCTGCTGCTGGCGCTTGCTCTTCAACAACTGCAGGCGCTGCTGGCTCAACAGGCGCTTCTTCTTTCTTGCCGCAAGCGGCCAAAGCTACTGCAAACAAAGATGCGATCAAAATAGAGTTTTTCATGTTTATTCCTTTTGGGGTCACGAACTAATAGCGCCGATTCAAGCGCTTTTTTTAGAGCAAATAGGCTCACAAGAGAACCCAGAATCACCCATTTTCCTGCCGGGTGGGTTCTAGCACTCAAGCGGAAAACTTTGCAAATTCTATCGAATAGCCCGTCAAATTCAAGTTATTGTTAAGCTCAAATTTTCGAAGCAAACTTCTATTGACTTTGCAAAATTTGACCAAATTCTAAATCAATTTGGTCACACTAGGGTTTCTACCCAGCCCGCTTTTGCAAAGCCAATCAAAAAATACCGTAGTTCTGGGTTTTTTAAAGCCTTTGCAGCCGCTTCTGGTTCTAGTTCCCGCTTATTTGCAAGCATTTGCAGCTGTTTAACGGTGAGCTCTTCTTTTGGGTTGACAACATCCCCGTTGATGAAGATGTCTGCGTCGCAGTAAAGCATTTTGGTTTTCATGCTCAACGCAACACCACGTTCGCTCAAAACTTGAATAATCTCATCGGGTTCAAGGTCCTCTGTGTTGTTTACAAAATACACGTGGGGCTTGGGTTCGGAGAGCAAAAGCCCCATGCTGCGAGCAATTGCACTGCTTTGTGGACTGAATTGGTGCATCAGCACATGTCCGAACTCCAGCATGCCTTGTGGAATTTCGGCCGGTACTGAGGTCGGCAATTGGTCTGGGTCTGCGAATAGGGCATTGCACAGGGCAGGGTCTTTGTCGATCTGGTCTGCGAGATCACGCAACACGCCACTTAACACCTCGGCTTTGGTGGGCGCCCTAAAACCAATGCTTAATGTTGTGCAGGTGCCCTGAGCGGTTCCGTCGTGCCCGTAATTGGGGGGAAGGTAGAGCATGTCGCCCGGTTCAAGCAAATATTCCTCGGTGGCCTGAAAGTTTTTAAGAATTTTCAAGGGCATGTTTTCTTGCAGACTTGGGTCGATCAAGGGCCCAATCCGCCATTTGCGTGTGCCATGCATTTGCAGCAGAAAAACATCGTAAGAGTCGAAATGCGGCCCCACACCGCCCTGGTCGCTGGCCAAGCTCAGCATGACATCGTCAAGCCGCGCATCGGGCAGAAAGCGAAAACGTTGTAATAGGTCGTAGGCCTCTGGCAGGTGATGGTCAATGCCCTGAACCAACACCGTCCAGTGTTTTTTCTCGAGACTTGGCAGTTGCTCGAAAGGCCCTTTGTCCAAGGACCAGTTCTGGCCCTCTTGTTGTATCAGGCGGCTTTCAATGTCTTCATCGGAGGCCATTTCTTCGATGGTTTCGAGATCGCACAACGGTTCGAAATCTGCGATGGCTTGTCGGAACAGGCACGGCTTTTTGTGCCAATAGTCAGTCATGAATTGCTCAACTGACAGGTCGCCGAGGTGTGTAAAGGGTGTAATCATTGTGAGGCTTGCTTGGGTGTTGTCTGGATTACGGGTATCATAGGCCACCTTGGCAGCCGCTCCATTGTTCAGGCGCCAGTTTATGGAGTTTGAAGATGATTGTTGAGCAAGGCACTGTGGTTACTCTGGATTTTGAACTGCGCGATGCGCAAGGCGAGATGATTCAGGAACACGGTGGTGAACCCATTGTTTATTTGCACGGTAGCGAAAGCGAAGTGTTCCTGAAAATTCAGGAAGCGGTCGATGGCAAAGCAATAGGGGAGGAAGTGTATGTTCAGTTGGAGCCTGAAGATGCGTTTGGTGACTTTGACCCTGAACTGATGCGCATCGAGCCTTTGGACAACTTCGCTGAAGAGTTGGAAGTGGGCATGCAGCTTGAAGAAGTGCCTGTGGAAGACGAAGCTGAGCCCGATGAGTTGGCCAACGAAGACAACACTGGTTTTGGGCGTTTGTGGACAGTCACAGACATCGCCGAAGGCAAAGTGGTGCTTGACGGCAACCACCCCTTCGCTGGAATGGCTTTGCGCTACCATTTGAAAGTGATGGATGTTCGGGAGGCGAATGAGCAGGAACTGGCTCAAGGCGCGGCTGCTCAGTCTTTGTTCAGTGTGGCGCCAAATCCGGATGCCTCTAAGCTTAATTAACCCAGCGCACTGTTAGTTGTTGCCACCGATCGGCAGCCCGATGCTCTCTGCGTGAAACGGCTTGTCTGATCCCTGGTTCACGGTCACCTTCACCCAGTTATTGACAAACGGGTGCCCCCACCCCTCAACCCTGTAAAACAAGTCATCGATATCCGGTGTGGCGCCGTATTCGGCCAGGCTTGGTTGGTCCCACTTGAAACGGTGGGTGTCGCCGTGTACGAGCAATAGCGGTCGCGCAGTTGTTTTCATGTAGCTCACCAAGCGTTGATTGAAGCGTTCATACCCATCGCCAGTGATGAACAGGTTCTCAAATCGCCATGCTTTGCCTGAACCATCAATCGGGTTGCCTTGAATGGCGATTACTGTCTCGGTGGGGGCATTGGCGACGCGGCTGAACATTTCTTCAGCGCGTGTAAGCCATTGGTCGATGGCTTGTTCGCGCGTCAGAAACAGCTGTTTGACTCGCTCCCCTGATGCTTTTCGACTCGATGGGTTGCTAAGGTGGTTATTGCTACCCGGCACATTCAGCACAACAAACAAAGTACTGCCCATTTGCCACATTTGGTGTTCAGGAAATCCCAGTTCAACTTGCCTTTGAACCGATAGTTTGGTCTTTCCCAGGCTGTGAGGGGGTTGATGTGCCCGACTGCGTAGAAAATCCAGCCGTTCTTCGCTGTTGTAGTTGCCGTTGGAATCGCGATGACAATCGGTCCATTCGTTGTCGCCCACCACATAGACGAGTGGTTTTTCGCTTCTTTCCATTTGAGCAATACGCCGATTGAGTAACTCGTTGCTGCAGGGTTCTCCACCGCCTTTGATGTCGCCCACATGCAGGATCCACTGTACAGCCGGTGTTTGAGCCAGCGCGCTTAACAGGGTGTCTGTTGCAGCTTCCAGGGTGTCGTTGTAGGGTTGGTCGCCAATCAGTGCGAAAGAAAGCGTGCTTTGCGATGGGCTTGTTTGGCTGGTTACCGTGGCATGGGCTGACCCTAAGCTAATCGCCACAAGCGCGAGACCGAGCACTGCACGAACGAAACGATGCATGGAAGAATGCATGGAACCTCAAATCAGGATTGCTTGAATTGTTCTTGTAGACCCTTCAGGTTGAAAATAAGTTGCAATGCTTCTCGTGGACTGAGTTCGTCTGGGTCAATTTCATTGAGTTTTTCAATGATGAGCAGGGCTTGTTCCTGCTCGATGTCTGGGCTTTCTTCTTGACCTACCGGACTATCGAACAAGCCGGGCTGATTGCTTAACTTGTGCTTTTCCTGCTCGAGCGCATCGAGTCGCTTTTGTGCCTGCTTCACCACCATGGCAGGCAAACCAGCCAGCTTTGCAACCTGAAGGCCGTAGCTTTGGCTCGCCGGGCCTGCCTCGACACGATGCAGGAACACCAGTTTGCCCTGGTGTTCGGTGGCGGAAAGGTGGAGATTAAACACGCTGTCGAGTTCGTTGCCCAATTCGGTGATTTCAAAGTAATGAGTGGCAAACAGCGTGAGGCATTTGTTGGTGCTAGCCATTCGCTTGGCAATTTCCCAAGCGAGCGACAAACCATCAAATGTCGATGTACCCCTGCCAATTTCATCCATGATGACCAAACTGTTGGGTGTGGCTTGGCGCACAATGGTTGCCGCTTCGGTCATTTCAACCATGAAGGTGGAGCGCCCGCCCGCAAGATCATCTGAAGCCCCAATGCGAGTGAAAATGCGGTCCATCAGGCCCACCTGTGCTGCATGGGCGGGCACGAACGAGCCCATGTGGGCGAGAAGGGCGATCAGCGCGTTCTGGCGCATGAATGTACTTTTGCCGCCCATGTTGGGCCCGGTGATCAGTGCCATGTGCTTGCCTGGGTGCAAGTGGCAATCATTGGGCGTGAATTGCTCCACTTGGGCCTCCAGCACTGGATGCCTGCCACCCTGCACCTGTAAAGTGGGGTGGTTGACGATTTGTGGGCAGACCCAGTTGGCTTCTTGTGCAACGATGGCCAAAGCGGCCAGTGCATCCAGCTCGGACAGTACCCGCGCGCAGCGTTGAAGGCTGGGGGTGAATTGCTCCAGCCAATTCAGAATGTCGTCATAAATCGCTTTTTCGAGGTGAAGTGCTTTGTCTTTGGCTGACAGCGCTTTTTCCTCAAAGGCTTTAAGCTCCTCGGTGATGAAGCGCTCGGCATTCTTCATAGTCTGTCGACGAATGTAATGCGCTGGCACTTTGTCGGCTTGTCCGGCGCTCACTTCGATGTAGAAGCCATGCACTCGATTGAATTCAACTTTGAGGTTTGCGATGCCCGTGGCTTGCCTTTCCTGGGCTTCAAGCTGAATAAGAAACTGCCCGCTGCCTGTCTGAATTTGGCGAAGCTCGTCCAGATCGGCATGGTAGCCGTCTGCAATAACCCCACCGTCGCGAATCAAAGCGGGAGGGTTGTCGGCTAGCGACTTTAAAAGCTCTTCAAGTAGGCTGGGCGGTGGTTCCAGTTCAATCAATGCCTGGTGAAAGGCTTGAGGGTCTAGTTCGCTCAACAAAGCACGAATGACGGGAAAAATTTGAAGACTTTCCCGCAATGCGAGCAGGTCACGAGGCTTGGCGGTTTTCAAGGCGATACGTGTGCTGATGCGCTCTATATCAGCCATGCTTCGCAGGGAGTCTACCAACTGTTGACATGCTGCCTTGGGCGCATGGCCCAGCGTGGCCATGAGTTGATGCACTTTGACCTGGCGCGACTCAATGGCTGCCAGGTTGCGCAAAGGCTCTTGAATCCATTGCCTCAAGCGCCGCGCACCCATTCCACTGCCGGTTCTGTTGATGCGGGAATAGAGAGTTGGCGAAGGTTCACCACGCAAAGTCTCGGTCAATTCAAGATTGCGCCGCGCTGCTTCATCCAGCACCAGAAAATCGCTTTCCTGTTCAATTTGAATGTCAGACACATGTTTGAATGTGTCGACATTCAGATGGGTTTCTTTGGCGTATTGCAGTGCTGCACCCATGGCGGGAATAGCCAGTTTTGCCTTGTGTAATTCCAGGCTTTCCAGGTTGTGGGCTTGAAGCACGGTTTGCAAATGCAGCTGTGCAAAACTGGCGTCG
The DNA here is from genome assembly GCA_964229025.1 of Limnobacter sp. Lineage (GTDB taxonomy): Bacteria > Pseudomonadota > Gammaproteobacteria > Burkholderiales > Burkholderiaceae_B > Limnobacter. Next base: position 163,197 of record CAXRAE010000010.1, read on the forward strand.
AAATGCCAGGCGGGCCTTTCTTGTGCGCCCTGTACATGGTTGGCTTGCGCCCATAGGCGATTATTCACGAGAACTTCAGCCGCGTTGAAGCGACCCAAGTGGGCGGACAATGCGCCTGAATCGCATTCAAGTAAACGGATGGAGCCAGCAGACAAAGCCAGGCAAGCGACGCCCCAAAACTTCCCGTCCTCGGAATACAGGCTGATCAGGGTTTTGTTTTCCTGATCGGGCAGCAAGCTGGATTCGGTCAGCGTACCCGGTGTAACCACCCTTGCCACCTTTCGTTCCATGGGGCCCTTGGTCTGCCCGGGTGTGCCAATTTGCTCACAGATTGCCACTGAGTGGCCGAGCGCCACCAGCTTGGCCAGGTATTGGTCTGCGGCATGAAAAGGCACGCCAGCCATCGCAATAGGTTTTCCCGCCGACTGTCCACGGTGGGTGAGGGTGATCCCTAATAGCTTGGCCGCAAGTTCTGCGTCTTCAAAGAAGAGTTCGTAGAAATCCCCCATGCGGTAAAACAAAAGCTTGTCGGGGTAGTCGGCCTTGAGCGTGAGGTATTGTTGCATCATTGGCGTGTGGTTTTCAAACGCCGCTGATGCGGTTTGGGTCAATTTTGAGTTTGCCTGGGTCACTGAATTACTTGAAGCTGAGCAGGTATTGCAATGCCTTGGGGTTGCCCGCGACGGCATTACCGGATTCCATGAATGTGGCGTTGCCCTGTGGGTCAGTGATCAAGCCGCCCGCTTCGGAAACCAGCAGCACGCCAGTGGCCAGATCCCAGGGTTTCAATCCAAAACAAATGTAACCATCCAGGCGACCACACGCCACATAAGCCAGATCCAGTACGGCAGAGCCTGACTTGCGGATGCCTGCCGTGCTTTCTGTCAAGGCAAGCATTTTGCGCTTCACACCCAGTGAACCTTCATTTTGCCCACTTGGAAATGCAAAGCCAATCAAAAATTCGTTGGGTTTGGCACGCTTGGATACACGGATGCGTCGATTGTTCAGAAAGGCGCCTTCGCCTTTGGAGGCGGTGAACAAATCGTTGGTGGCTGGGTTGTAAACCACAGCTTGCTGCACGTTGCCATTGACGCGCAGTGCAATTGAAATGGCGTAATGTGGGTAGCCATGAATGAAGTTGGCCGTGCCATCGATGGGATCGATGACCCACTCGTAGTCAGATTTGCCGGAGGCGCCACTTTCCTCAGCTAAAATAGCGTGGTCGGGAAAGGCTTGTTTCAACACGTCAATGATTGCCGCTTCGGCAGCTTGGTCTGTTTCGGTGACAAAATCATTGGGCCCTTTGACCCCGATTTTCACCTGATCGAGGTCAAGCTCCGCCCGGTTGATGATCTTACCGGCAGCGCGAGCGGCTTTAACCGCCACGTTTAACATCGGATGCATGGCCTTTCCTTTCAATTTGAATTCATTTAACCCACCATTATAAATGACCACAGCCACTTGCCTTGAAGGCATTTCAATAGTTCTGGTAAAAACAAGCCATCCGGGCAACGTGGGCTCGGTCGCACGCGCCATGAAAACCATGGGCTTGAGTGATTTGCGGCTGGTTGCACCGAAAAGTTTGTCCATTTGCACTGAGCCAGAGGCGATTGCCCTGGCCAGCGGAGCCCAAGATGTACTAGATGGTGCCCGGTTCTATGATTCGTTGCCTGATGCTTTACATGACAGAAACTGTGCCTATGCATTGTCAGCGCGTGTGCGCGACTTGGGCCCTGAGATACAAACACCAATGAAGGCGGCTGTGCAAGCCTTGGCTTATCAGCAAGCGGGCGAGGCCGCTGCGTTTGTTTTTGGGGCGGAGCGAAGCGGCTTGAGCAATGAAGAGCTGTTGGTGTGTAATCGACAAGTCATGATTCAGGCCAATCCCCAATATAGTTCCTTGAATTTGTCGCAGGCGGTGCAAATTGTGTGCTACGCATTGCGAATGGCCAGCGAGGATGCGCCCAGTTTTGAGGCCGGGCAGGTTGGGGTGAAATTGGCGTCAATCAAGGCAGTGAATGATTTGCAAGCGCATTGGCTGCAGGCCATGGAAGCGGTGGATTTCCTCAACCCGGATAAACCGAAGAAGGTTGTTCAGCGCTTGGCTCGCTGGTTGGCAAGAAACCCGCTGGAACAAGAGGAGGTGGATATGCTTCGAGGTTTCCTCTCTAATGTGGTTCGAGTTGTCGATGATCGCCTGTATCCCCATGAAATTGAGCGTAAAAAGCCGTGATACACTGCGCCCACGTGGCGTTGGCGGCCAAAGGACCATGAAAGAAGGAATGTCCTGAATGTGGATTCGACTGAAAGAAGACATTGACACCATTTTGAAAAAAGACCCGGCGGCGAGAAATCGCATCGAGGTTTTTTTGTGTTACCCCGGGCTTCATGCCCTGATTTGGCATCGAGTGGCCAACAAAGCCTGGAGGGCTGGATGGGTCACGTTTGCGCGATTCCTGTCGCATTTGGGTCGTTTTTTCACCGGTATTGAAATTCATCCGGGCGCCACATTAGGGCGTCGCGTGTTCATTGACCACGGCATGGGTGTTGTGATCGGTGAAACCGCTGAGATTCACGACGATTGCACCATATACCAAGGTGTCACTTTGGGCGGTACTTCTTTGGATTCAGGTAAACGCCACCCCACATTAGAGGCAGGCGTGGTGGTTGGTGCTGGTGCTCAAGTCTTGGGGCCATTCACCGTGGGAGAGGGGGCAAAAATTGGTTCAAACGCCGTGGTCACCAAGCCGGTGCCTGCCGGTGCCACCGCAGTTGGAAACCCCGCGCGCATGATTGTGAAGGAAAAAGACAGGGCAGGTGATGTGCCCTTGACGGGTGCGGCGAAAACCAAAGAGGAATTCGCAGCGTACGGTGTGTCCAAGAACGGTGACGACCCATTGACCAAGGCCATGCATGGCCTGATTGACCAGGCTATTGCACAGCAACAACGCATCGAGCAGCTTGAAAAGCAACTGTTGAAGGACAAAAATGGTCAGAGCGCAGTCAATTCCCCTGAATGTGAAGAACTCAAGGCCCTGAACAAATTGGTCGACAATTGATGGGTTCAGCTTGTACTAACTAAACAGGTTGAGTTGGAATTCACCATTTGCTGTGAGCTTTATAAACCCGCCTTTGGGTGCCCGTGAACGTGGGTGATCAAAATCCCAGTCAGGAAGCACGATGCGCTGGCCTTTCTTGAGCTCGCCTTCCTGGCTTTCTGGCTTGTTTGTGGCTGTTTGGCCGGGTTCGTGAATGGCACAACGGTGGGTGTGCCCGTGCAGCAACACATCGCTTTTGCCCACGAAATAACCGTCTGGCCACTTTCCCTGAAATGCTTGTTCCACAGCTTGCTGGTTTACATCCATGATCTTCATGGCGCTTTTGGCTTTGTGTGCTTCGCTTTCGCTACGCATGGCTTTGGCTATTTCTTTGCGCTTATTCAATTCCTGGGACAGAAAGTTCGCTTGCCATTGTTCACTGCGGCTTTGTTGGCGAAATTTTTGATAAGCCTTGTCATCCGTACAGAGTTGGTCTCCATGGCTAATCAACACCACTTGATGATTCACCAGTAAAAATTCCGGGTCGGGGAGTATTTCAAACTGCGCTTTCTCTGCGTAAGTTTCACCAAGCAGAAAGTCGCGATTGCCATGCATGAAAAATACCCGGGCACCCGATGCACTGGCTGCTTGAATGGCTTGACTGACCCGCTCAGTGCCTTCGTCCTCGTGGTCATCGCCGAACCACACTTCAAAAAGGTCACCCAGCAGAAAAACCAGTGAGTGCGGCTGGGCCACATTGGCCATCCAGTTTTCAAATGCATCTAAGGTTTTGGGGGTGTCTTCGCAAAGGTGCAGGTCAGAAGCAAAAAAAGCTGCACCTTGTTCTGGAATCTCAATCAACTTCTCACCTGGCTTTCAAACACTTGGAAAAAAAGCCCTCGGGCAAGGGCTTTTTTGATGTGGCTTCCTTCAGAGCACTTCAACGCTCTGAATGATGACGTCTTCAGTTGGTACGTCTTGGTGAAAGCCCTTCGAGCCTGTTTTTACACCAACGATTTTGTCGACGACATCCGTGCCATCGGTCACTTTGCCGAACACCGTGTAACCCCAGCCCTGAGCCGTTGGGCTTTTGAAGTTCAAAAATTCGTTGTTTTCAACGTTGATGAAAAACTGCGCAGTGGCTGAATGGGGGTCGTTTGTACGTGCCATGGCAATGGTGTACTTGTCGTTTTTCAGACCATTGTCTGCTTCGTTTTTAACGGGGTCTTTGGTTGGCTTTTGTTTCATGCCGGGCTCGAAGCCCCCACCTTGAATCATGAAGCCTTTGATGACACGGTGAAACACTGTGTTGCTGTAAAAGCCTTCCTTGGCGTAGGCCAGGAAGTTAGCCACTGTCGCTGGTGCTTTGTCAGCGTCAAGGGTTAAAGTGATGTCACCAAAATTTGTTTTGAGTTTTACCATGGTTTTGTTTTTCGTTTTTGCAAACGCAGGAAGAATTGAAGAATTACCGATGCTAACAGCTATTGCCGAGAACATCGACCACTTGAGAAAATGTCGTTTGCTTTGAGACACAGGAAGATTCCTTAAAGTTTCACGCTGTCTTCTTGAACAATTTGCCAGCGCGTTCCAACCTTGATCCAGTACTGTTGCTTCCTCACAGAGCCCGACACGTCGTCTTGCTGTTTGAAAGAAACAACCATCATGTCCTGATCGCTTGGGTAGCGCATCACTGACAGGTCTTCAAGCTCAATGTCGCCGAAAGAACGATTGGTCACCTGGTTTGTTTTTTGCCACTCGATCAAGTCCATGCCATCGATTTTGACGTCACTGGCGTAGTGGTAAATGCCTTTGGAGAATCCTTTTTCAAGGTCGGTTTTCCAGGTGTTGACCATTCGTATCGCGGCCTTGCGATGGCTTTGCCACACTTCTACGGGCACGAAATCGAGTTTTTCGCTGATGATGACTTGCGTGTTGCCGATGTCAACGAACTGCTTCAAGGCGACCAAATCCTGATTGGCCAACACCACACATCCATCGCTGGCTTTGGGTGGGCGGCTCGCGTAAGTTTTGGGCATGCCATGCAGCCAGATGCCGTATCCTGTTTTACCAAGGCGTTTGTCCCAAGCGTTGGGATAGTCAATCGGAAGCGCCAGAGGACCGTAAAAGTCGGTCAGCTTTTCGCGTGGAAGCAGCTCGGTGATGGTGTACACACCAATCGGCGTGCGTTTGTCGCCTTCACGCACTTTGACCGCGCCCATTTTGCCCTGCGACACATAGAAGTCGGTCACCAGGCGAGGTTGGGGAAACGCATTTTCATACAAAAACAGGCGTGACCGCGTTGTGTCTACGAGAATCACGTAATCCTGGTTTTTCGGAATTTCTACGAGCTCCGCTGGAAGTAGGTCTTTTTTAGGACGATCCTTCACGGCTTTGAACCGCGCAATGGCTTCCTCTCGCAACTCGGCCAAGTCTTCTTGCTTGGATGCGGGTACGTTGGGAATGTCACCGATATTTTGAAGCGGCCGGCCCGCCTTCAGCGACAGTATGTCGCCTTTGAGCATGTGCCCAACGTGGAAATTGGGAAATTCTTCCAACAGCCGATCTGTTAACTTTAGGGCTTTGTTGAGCTCGTGGTTGCTCAATGCCAGGTAGATGTCTTCGACGGCCGCGTCGATCACCGGGCGATAGTTGGCTTGCTCAAACAGTTTGCTTGCAAGGCCAGTCGGCTTGCTTTTGTCCTGACTGTACATGGCCACTTCAAGTGGCGTTGTTTGCCCAGCTTCGTAGTAGGAGGGTGCCGCAGTGAGTGCCCAGAACGCCACTGGCAGAGCCAGACGCACCGGTTTGAACACCCAAAGAAGCAAACTGCTTGAATTCATTTAACCGCCTACCCTCTCACTGGTGATTTTCCATGTTCCATCTTCCTGGGTCATGGTCAAGGTTTTTGTGGATACATTGTTCAAACGATTGGAGAAATAGCTTTGACGAAATTTCACCACCGCCTCATCGCCATTGATCGTGATCAACGGGTTTTCGACCACCACACGAATGGTTTCCTTGCCCACGATACGTTGCTCACGCATTTTTTCCCAGTTCGCACGTGACATGTTGCCGGGGGTGTCGAAATTTTTGCTGTAAGAGCCCAGGTAACCAGCCATGTCTTGGTCTGTCCACGCTTTGGCCCATTTCTCAACGGCGCTTAACACCAATGCGTCTGCACCAATCGTGTTGGGTTTTTGCTCGGCAGGCTTGGTGGCGGTGATTGCAGGTGCCGCTGCAACCACAGGGGGTGTGGCTACAGGAGCTGCAGGCGCAGTGGCTGCGGGTGGCTTGGGCGCAACCACCACTGGTGCAGGTTCAGGTTTTGCCTGTTCTTTGGCCGGCGTGGCTGGTTTCGCGGGTGCAGCGGCCACCACGACAGGTTCGGGCACAGGTTTGCCAGCAATCAAATTGCGAACCAGGGACAATTTGGTTTGTGCGGTTGAATTGCGACCGTCCAGTTGAAGTGCTTTGTCGTAAGACTGGCTCGCCAGCTTTGCATACACATCACCAAGGTTTTCGTGCGCTGTTGCGTAGCTTGGGTGTGTGCGAATGGCCATTTCCAGGGCCTCACGCGCTTTGTCGTAATCGCCCTTGCCAGCGTAAAGCACGGCCAGGTTGTTATACGGCTCGGGAAGCTCAGGGAAATCTTCGGTCAGCTTGGTGAATATCGTGATCGCTTCATTGGGTTTGTTGCGTTCCGTCAGGATCAAGCCTTTCAAGAAGCGCATTTGCGCGTCGTTTGGGCGATTGGCCAAATAAGCGTCTGCGCGGGCCAACGCTTGATCAAACTGACTGTTTTGAATCAATCTGGTGACTTCGTCGGCTTCATCTGCGTGACTGGGGGCGCCCGCAAAAGCCAAGCCCATCAGGGCGCAAAGCAATGCGTATTTGCCTTTCGAATATTTTCCACCACCCTGTGGCGCGCTTGTGTCTTTTTCCTGCATTCGGTTGTGCCTTTGCGGGGTTACCCGTTTCATCTGATTGATAGGGAAAATCTGGATCATGCGTAATGATATACTCGAGCGCTATTGTAACAAGCCCTAAGAGGGGTTGGCTTCTGAACACGACCGCAATGCAATTGCTCTGTCCAGATTCTTCCTAGTTGGCCCGTTGGGTCTGTCTTTTTTCAAAGTCCAATGAAATCGTCGCTCCAAATCTACAACTCAATTCTAAGGAAAAAGCAGGCATTCACGCCCATTGATCCGCAAAATGTACGCATGTATGTGTGTGGCATGACGGTCTACGACTACTGCCACCTCGGTCATGCCCGCGTGATGGTGGTGTTTGATCTGCTTAAACGATGGCTGCGAGCCTCCGGCTACCCGGTTACTTATGTACGCAATATCACCGACATTGACGACAAGATCATTCGCCGGGCAGTAGAAAATGGTGAAAGCATTCGTGTGCTGACCGACCGCTTCATTGCAGCCATGCACGAAGATGCTGACGCTTTGGGCATTGAACGCCCAGACCACGAGCCTCGCGCCACTGAATATGTGGCGCAAATGCAAACCATGATTCAAACCCTGATGGACAAGCGTTTGGCTTATCGCGATGACTCGGGAGACGTCAATTTCGCCGTTCGCTCTTTTCCGCAATACGGGCGTTTGTCTGGCAAAAGCCTGGATGAACTGCGCGCTGGGGAGCGGGTTGGCGTGTCCGGCAACAAAACAGATCCCCTGGATTTTGTGCTTTGGAAGAGCGCAAAGCCCGAAGAACCCGAGGATGCCAAATGGGAATCGTCATTTGGAGTGGGGCGCCCAGGCTGGCATATTGAATGTTCAGCCATGAGTTGTCAGCTTCTGGGCAATACTTTTGATATTCATGGCGGCGGGGCTGACCTGCAATTCCCGCATCATGAAAATGAGATCGCGCAAAGTGTGGGCGCAACAGGCGAGAGTTTCGCGCAGTACTGGATGCACAACGGTTTTGTCAGAGTGGACAACAACGGCCAGTCTGAAAAAATGTCGAAATCGCTGAACAACTTTTTCACGATTCGCGACATTTTGAAAGAGTTCGACGCTGAAGTGGTTCGTTTCTTCATTTTGCGCGCACAGTATCGCAGCCCACTGACCTACTCAGAAGCCCACCTGCAAGATGCCAAGTCAGCGTTGGGTCGTTTGTACACCGCGGTTGGAGACATTGAGCCTGTTTCTAATCTGAATTGGGACGAGGATTTCGAATCGCGCTTTGCACAAGCCATGAACGACGACATGAACACACCGATTGCAGTGTCTGTGTTGTTTGAAATGGCCAATGAAGTGAACCGCACGCAAAGCACCGCACTGGCAGGGCGTCTGAAAGCGCTTGCGCAGGTGCTGGGTTTGTTGGAACGCGACGCATCCAGTTTCCAGAAAGCCACTGTGGGCGAACAATCCGGACTGGATGAGTCGGCCATTGAAGCGATGATCGCAGCCAGGGCGCAAGCCAAAGCCGACAAAGATTTCGCCAAGGCAGACGAGATTCGTCAGTCTTTGCTGGCGCAAGGCGTAGTGCTTGAGGACAAACGGGGCGGGGCGACCGAATGGCGCCGAGCCTGAACAACGACCCGCAGGCACCTGCCTATTGGCAGGAAGCTTGCGAGTTTCTGGTTCAGCAATGCCCGGTTTGGGCAAATCTGGTTCGCCAGTATCCAGACCGAGCACTCCGCTCCCGGGGGGCGCCCTATGAAACACTGTTGCGCTCATTGGTTGGGCAGCAAATTTCCGTGAAGGCGGCTCAGGCGGTGTGGGACAGGGTGGTCAATGCCCTGGGTGGCAAGATAGACAGTGATGTGTTGTTGCGTCTTGATGACCAAGCGCTTCGTGAAACTGGTTTGTCACGCCAGAAAGTGGTTTATGCCAGGGCTTTGAGCGACTTTGACCAACAGCAGCAATTAAAACAGGATGTGCTGGCCGGGCTTGATGACGAGGCTTGCCTTCGACATCTGTGCCAGGTGAAAGGAATTGGGCCCTGGACCGCCCAAATGTTTTTGATGTTTTGTTTGCGTCGGCCCGATGTTTGGCCTGTGGATGACATCGGGGTACAAAAAGGCATCTCGCGCCAATTTTTCGCAGATCAGCCCATCGGCCCCAAAGAAGCACTACAATTCGGAGAAAAATTAAAACCTTGGCGGACGGTGGCAGCCTGGTATTTGTGGCGAAGCCTCGACCCAGCCGTGGTGGACTATTAAGAGAACCTCATGAAGCAAACATTTTTGGATTTCGAAGCACCCATTGCCGAATTGAAGGGCAAAATTGACGAGCTGCGCCTGGTTCAAGATGGCTCAGCCGTTGATTTGTCCGAGGAAATTCGCCGCCTGGAGGGAAAAAGCGATGCGCTCACCAAAGAGCTGTACGCCAAATTGACCCCATGGCAGGTGTCGCAAGTGGCGCGACACCCTCAGCGCCCTTACACCCTGGACTATGTCGCCCATGCATTCACTGATTTTCATGAATTGCATGGCGACCGTCATTTTGCAGATGACCCTGCGATCGTCGGCGGTTTGGCCCGTCTCGACGGAGAAAGTGTCATGGTGATTGGCCATCAGAAAGGCCGGGATGTGAAGGAGCGCACCTTGCGCAACTTTGGCATGCCTCGCCCTGAAGGTTATCGGAAAGCACTTCGTTTGATGAAAACCGCTGAAAAATTTGGCATTCCGATTGTGACCTTGGTTGACACTCCAGGTGCGTACCCCGGTATTGATGCCGAGGAACGTGGGCAGTCCGAAGCGATTGGTCGAAATCTGATTGAAATGGCTCAAATCCAGGTGCCGATTGTGAGCGCGATCATCGGAGAGGGTGGATCTGGCGGTGCATTGGCTTTGGCTGTGGCCGACCATGTGATCATGCTTGAGAACGCCACCTATTCGGTGATTTCACCTGAAGGATGTGCTTCGATTTTGTGGCGCAGCGCTGAAAGGGCGTCTGACGCTGCAGAAGCCCTGGGCATCACAGCCAAACGTTTGCGCGAACTGGGCTTGATTCAGGAAATCGTGAAAGAAAGTTTTGGCGGGGCTCACAGAGACCACGCTCAAACGGCTGCAAACCTGAAAGCCTCTGTTCAAGCCACATTGAAAGTGCTTCGAACCTACAAGCCCAGCACTTTGCTGGACGCCCGTCATGACCGCCTCATGAGCTACGGTCACTTCAAGGTCAGCAAATAATTGAGTGGTCAACGACCCGGGCAGGTGCAAAGCGTTGACCAAGCGCTAAGTGTCTGCCTTTCTTTGCTTGATCAAACCGGTGCTCAACCTGAAACGCTGGTTCTTGGGTTTTCGGGTGGAGTAGACTCTACCTGCTTGTTGCATGCACTGAAGCATCGTGGCGTGTCGTTTCACGCTCTTCACGTGAATCATCAACTGCAATCGTCTTCGGATGAATGGGCAGAACATTGTGAGCAGGTGTGCGCGCAATTGGGTGTTCCGTTTGAGGCATTGAAGGTTGATGTGCGCCGATACGAGGGTTTGGGCCTTGAAGGCCAAGCCCGGCAGGCGCGTTATCGCGCCCTGTTTGATTGGATGAAAACGCGCGGCCATAAACATTTGATGTGTGCCCATCATCTTGATGATCAGCTTGAAACCATCATGATTCAACTCCTGAGGGGGTCGGGGCTGAGAGGCGTGGGTGGCATGCGCGTGTTGGCACCTGCAGGGGTGGATGGGCATTTGTATCCCGATATTCAAGTGCTCAGGCCACTGTTGCGTTGTAGCAAACAAACCCTGTTGGCCTACGCCCACAACCATGGTTTGCGGTTTGTTGAAGATCCAACCAACTTTGACACGACATTCAGACGCAACTGGATTCGCCAAGAATTGTTGCCCAGCATGTGTTCACACTACCCTCAAACTCCGCAGGCTTTGTTGCGCCTTGCCGAACATTTTCAGACATACTATGACGACCAAGACCAAGCCTACGAACGCTTGGCGGTTGAACTGATCAGTGCGGATGGGCTGCTGCTGTTAAAGCCTTGGCGTACCCTCGCAGACACTGAGCAGGCCATGGTATTGCATCAATGGCTGCGTAAGCAGGGTGTGCGTTGTGGCCAGGCGAAGTTGCAGGAGTTGGCCTGTCAGTTACAGAAAAGCCAGGGAGGCGTTCGCACTGTCGCCAAAGGCTGGAACGTGCGCGTGCAGCGCAACGTGGCCAGTGTTGAATTTTCTCATTCATAGGACACCGATTTGACTCATCAAGATTTCAGCAACATAGATCCGGAAACTGTCGCACAGTGGTTGGAATCTCGCGGCGATTACAAGGTGATGCGTCGAATCAAAATGAAAGAGCACTTTGGCGGCCAGGTCAACAAAGCCGTGAATGTGTTGGTGCTGGACACCGAAACCACAGGCCTTGATTTTAAAACCTCCGAATTGATCGAGGTGGGGGCCTTGTTGATCGAAGTGGATGATGAAACTGGTGCCCTGGGTGCAATGTTGGGTCAATTTGGCGGGCTTGAAGAGCCCAAGGTACCGATTACACCAGAAAATTCAGCCATTCATGGCATCACCAATGAGATGGTCAAGGGTCAGCGTTTCGACGAGGAGGCCTTCAAAAGCCTGTGTGATCGGGCGCATTTGTTCATTGCGCACAATGCAGGGTTTGACAAGCCATTTTTGTTGCGTCGGTTTCCCTGGCTGGAAAACACCATGTGGGTGTGCAGTTTTCGCGAACTGCCTTGGACACAAGAAAACTACTCGGCCCGAAAACTGGAACAGTTGTTGGCCGAATACCATTTGTTTCACGACGCGCACCGCGCGGTCGAAGACTGCAACGCTTTGGCGCATGTGTTGTCGTACCCCATGAAGACTTCACAGCGCATGCCGTTCCAAATCTTGTTTGAAAGTGCCAACGAGTCGATATATCAAATCGCTGCGTTGAAGGCACCCTTTGAGAAAAAGGACTTGTTGAAGTCGCGTGGCTTTCGGTGGAATCCGGATGATCGAGTGTGGGAATACGAAGCCGTGGGGTTCTCGGAAGGCAAAGAGGTGATCGAATGGCTGCGCGAGCAGGTGTACGTTACCACCAATAAAATCATGCTGGGTTTTCGGATTCAGACGGGAACCGAACGCTACTCCGGCGTTGAATTGAAGCAACAGTTCAAAGAGGTTTAAGCGATTGGCAGCGCAGGTCTACCCCTCTGAATACAGTGAATTGATGCTGGACGGTGCGCAGGTTCGTGAACGCGACGTATTGCTGGATTTACAAGCCAGGTTGCCAAATGATTTTGTGATCTACCACGGTCTACACTGGTCCAGAATTGAGCATGGGCTGACCGTCACCGGGCGAATTCAGTTTCTCGTGCTAAGCCCCAAGGCAGTGCTCTATAGTATTTTGATGAAGACCGGTTTGGTGAAAACCGATGGCGGTCGATTGATCAAACAGTTGGGTGAACAACGGCAGGATGTATTTCATGCGTTGGCTGAACAAATCGAATTGTTGAAGCTGAAATTTCGTGGGGCCAACAAAGCGGATTTGCAGATTGAACCTGTATTTTTCTGTCCGGATTTCAAAGTGCCCAATGGCACTGCCCTGACCGTGGATGCGCAGCGCGTCGTGGATGCAACCGAAAAGCACAGGCTGGCCAGCCGCTTGCTTGAACTGGATGCGCTGGTGCAGTCGCCTGGCGAGGCCAGACAAACCACACACATTCACCGGTTTTTATGCAACGAATTGAATTTGGTCCCTGAAGTGGGGGCTTTGTCTGAGGCGGCTGAAACACTGGTTACCCGGATGGCGCATGGCCTGGAGCAATGGGTTGAGCGTTTGCATTTCGAGCCTTTTCGATTGCGTGTCAGCGGTACGGCTGGCAGTGGAAAATCCCAATTGGCGTTGGCAGAGCTTCGACGCAACCACGACCTGAAAGCGCGTTCGCTGTATGTGTGTTACAACAGGCCGTTGGCCTCCCACATGGGCAGGCAGGTGCGCTCTGCAAGCCTTCAGGGGGCGCAGGCCCATAACTTTCACGCTTTGTGCGATCGGATGCTGCGTGATTCTGGCCAGGACATCGATTACTCTCAACCCGGAGTGTTTGACACTTTGGCTGAACAAGTGCTCGCATTGCCAACCGATCAGCGATGGGTGTTTGATTTGATCGTGGTCGATGAAGGTCAGGATTTCGAACAGACATGGGTAGACGTACTGCGCCGTTGTGCACACGCTTCAACACGCTGGTTGTGGCTTGAAGACCCGTTGCAAAACTTGTACAACAAACCGGCGGTTGAATTGCCCGGTTGGGTTCGCTTGAGTACTCCAGTGAACTATCGAAACCCCAGGCGCGTGATCGAAGCCTTGCAACAAGTGCAGCCATTGTTCAACGGCGTGGGCAACGCGGTGCTGGATATCCAGCCTGCCTGCCCGTTGGAAGGCCTGCCATTGCAGGTGTTCTCTTATGATTCACCCGAGGCATTGTTGACTCAATCGGCCAAGGCGATCACCGCTTGTTTGCGGCAAGGTTTCACCCGGGAACAAATCGTGGTGCTGAGCATGCGAGGTCACGAGAAATCGCGTGTGTTGACACAAAGCGCCCTGGGGCCCCACACCCTGAGACACTTCACTGGTCAGTATGATGAAAAAGGTGGGCAGCTGTTCACGGAGGGGTCCATTCATGCCGAGTCGGTTTACCGTTTTAAAGGGCAGTCTGCCCAAGCTGTGGTTGTTACCGAGTTGGCACTGGAAGAATTCAATGAAAGCGATTTCAAAAAGCTGTTTGTTGCAATGACCCGTGCAAAGCTGATGCTGGTGATTGTCGGGTACGTCAATACCACTCAAACATTGAAAGCCGCTTGGGGCGCATTCAGCGAGGATTTGCCTGACTGAACCGTTGGTTCGAATGTTAGTTGAGAATGCGCCAAATGCCTTTGGAGGGCGAGCAGGCTTCACCCCGGAATTTGCGTTTTTCGCCGTTGAATACAGTCACGCCGAGAAAACTTCGGCAAGAATCCGATTTCTGGCCGGGAGACAAATACACACCAATGCCACTGGCCGGGTTCAACCAGCGCACTGGCTGGCCAGAGGGAACCAACTCAAGCGTGTGGCCAAAGCAGTGAGAATCAATAGTGAACGCATCAATCAAGCTGCTGGATGGGAAGATGGCCGTAAACAGATCGCCCGGCTCAACCTGCGCCATGCTGTTTGTAAATTCGCTTTTCAAGACGCTGGCTTGAATGTCTTGCACCTGGCATTGACCGCGTAACACCCCGAAATCATTGGCCCAAGGCTTGCCGGTGTATCCGATGAATGTCTGGGCAAGCGCAGGTTGGCACATGGCTGTCAAAGCCAATGCAAGCATGTAAAACACGACACGGACCCGGACAGGTTCAAAGGACATGGAAAAATGTGTAGACGATAAGCCTGAAGACATGGGTAAAACGGTGGGCGATGCAAATTCGTTGACGCTTTGAGTGTATCTTTTTCTTCATGAGAAAACACCGACGATGGCTCAGGAGACCTCACAAAATGAGTGAAGACGGTAAAACAGTGTCAATCTTCGACATTGCCCGGGGTGCAATTGGATTACTACCCGATGCACACAATCGTGCGTACTCGCTGGCTCGATTGGCTTTGCTTCGACCGGGTTCAAGGCACTCGTTGGGCTTGATGTTCCAGAGAACAGCGGCCCGACATGCCGAACGAACCTTCCTCAAGTGTGGCGATGATTCCTGGAGTTACGCCAAAGCGAATGGTGTGGTGAACCAAATGGCCAGAGCCTTTTTGGCGATGGGTATTCAGGTCGGTGATGTGGTCGGTGTGTTGTCGTTGAACCGGGCAGAAACCCTGCTTGCCACTATTGCTTGCGCAAAAATTGGTGCAGTGGCGGCCTTGTTCAACACCAACCAAACGGGCGAGATTTTGATTCACAGCCTGAATGTTGTGAAGCCACGTTTGTTGTTGGCTTGCGACCAGGGTTTGGAACGTCTCAATGATTTGAACGCGATCGATCCACAGGTGGTTAAAGGTTTGGAGGTGTTGGCCTTGGAATCCAGGCCAAGCCGAATGCCGCACTCGTGTTTTTGGAGCGCGTGGACGGCCCAGAGCGACCTAAATCTGTTTCAGACTCATCAAATCAAGGCTGATACCGCGTGTTTTTACGTGTTCACATCGGGAACCACAGGCTTGCCCAAGGCGTCCGTGATGAGCCACTACCGCTGGCTGCAGGCTGGCAGTGGGATGAATGCGGCCGTGCAACTCACCCACACTGACACCTTGTATTGTTGTTTGCCGCTTTATCACAACAATGCATTGACTGTATGCCTGGGCTTGGTTGTTGCATCTGGCGCTTGCCTGGCTCTGGATGAAAAATTCAGTGCATCCAGATTCTGGACGCGTATCGAGCATTACCAGGCCACATCGTTTGCCTACATCGGTGAATTGTTGCGTTATTTGATGAATCAGCCTGAGACCATGAACGACCAGAATCACGAGGTTCGATTGATCGTTGGCAATGGCTTAAGGCCCGAGATATGGCGCGACTTTGAGGCGCGATTTGGCATTGAACAAATTTTTGAGTTCTACGGGGCCAGCGAATCAAACCTGGGTTTCATGAATGCGTTTGGTCTGCGCGAGACAGTCGGCTTTTGCCCAATGCCATTTGAGGTGATCAAAGTTGATCCAGAAACGGAGGAAATCCATCGAGACAACAAGGGGCGCTGTGAATCAGTGGCGCGGGGGGACGTGGGCCTGCTCATCAGCGAGGTGACCAGCTTGCGGCCTTTTGATGGCTACACCGATCCTCGCGCCAACGAAAAAAAGCTGTTGCGCAATGTTTTCAAGCAAGGCGACTGCTGGTTCAATTCAGGCGATTTGGTTCGCCGACAGGGCTGGCACCATGTTCAGTTTGTTGATCGGCTCGGTGACACCTTTCGTTGGAAAGGGGAGAACGTAGCCACCTTGGAAGTAGAAGGGGTGATTGCCAAGCTTCCTTGGGTTGAGCATGCGATTGTGTATGGCGTTCAAGTGCCCGGTCATGATGGGCGAGCGGGCATGGCTGCAATCATCGTGAAACCGGGTAAGCGAGAAAATTTGAATGAGCTGGCCAAATGGATGATAGAGAAGCTGCCTGCTTATGCAGTGCCCTTGTTTGTCAGGCTGCCAGCTCAAATGGACACCACTGGCACTTTTAAGTACAACAAAGTGAGGTTGAAGCAAGAAGGAATTGACGAGCAGCGCTTCAGTGACACCTTGCGCACTTTAAATTGGGCAACGCAAACCTACGACGCGGTTTCATCGCCCTGACCATGCACTTCTGTGCGGCGCTTCAGCAATTCGATGATTAAATTTACACTGTCTGTGTCGTACAGCATGCCGCTGTGTGAAACCCGTTTGTCAGGAAAGCGATCTTGTATGGTCATGTTCAGTACCCCCGGCTCGTTCACAAATTGTTTTTTGACCGGAATCACCACTTTGTCATTCAAAGTGGCCAGCACGGTGTAACGCACCCCGGGCATGGTGATGTTGCCATCTTTCAGTTTTCGGATGAGTTCAGAGTCAGGGTGTTGATCCGCGCAGGAGACACAATAAGAGACCTCGTCGCGGTTTGGGGTTTTTGACAGTGTGGTGCCATTGACACTGGGAGCAAGCGCCAGAAAATGATCGACCTGTTTGTACCCTTCCAGAAACTTCAAGTAGTAAAAACCGATCAGTCCGCCTTGGGAGTGGCCAAGCAGCACCACTTTGTCACTGCCAGTAAGGGATTTCACTCTGTCGACAAATGCAGCCAGGTCCTTGGCCGACTCATCGACAGCAGCCACGCCCTTGAACCAGTCTGTGGGGCTTGATTCGCCAAGGTCGCTAGAAAATACGCAGAAAGATTCGTTGGCGAGTGCCGGCCCAAGTGCGCCAAACGAGTACATGCTGTTTGAAAAAGTACCGTGCACCAACACCACCGGGTATTGATTGTCCCGGGGTCGGCACGACCATTGGTTCACGCCGGAAGGCATGTCTTGACCCATGATCACATGGCTGAGGAAGGCACTGGTCCAGTTCGATTTCACCGAATAGGTGTCAGCGGCTTTAGGCGCTGCTGCACAACCCAAGATCACAAGGCTGACCAACAGAAGAAATAAATAGGAACGTTGCTTAATCATGGTGCGGCATTGACTGAACTGATGAGTCGAATTCAACCCCGATTGGGGTAGTCGTTTTGGAGAACCCTCTTTGCGGTAAAGACATTGCCTAGAATGCCAGCTTTAATTGAACTGTGAATATTGTGCGTTGCTTTTCTGCGGGAGTAAACAGAATGAACGATCTAAAAGAAGAAAGCTTTGGGGTGCGGGCTTTGAATGAGTTCGAAGCCAAGCGTGAATGGTTTGTGGGTGTATTGGGCGGTGGCGTGTGCTATGGCTTGATTTTGTGGCTGTGCCAAGGTCCGATATAAAAAAACCCCCGACTGGTCGGGGGTTTTTTATGAAGACTCAACTTTGAGCCTGCACCTGATCGCTTCTTAAACAGAAGCCTTTGGTGTTGCTGCGGCACGCTTGGCGCGTGGGGCGGCTTTTTTAGCGGTCTTCTTGGCTGGCTTTTCAGCGGCTTCGCCTTTCACACCAATTTTCTTGAACAGCTGTTCAGCGATCTGTTCTGCTTGAGTCAGTGCTGGCTTCAGTGTTTCGTTTTTCTTGGCTTGTTCGTAGGCTGAAACGCTCATGGTGATCGCGTTTTCAGTGATGGACTCTGCCTGTGACAGGGCCAAAGCGGCGTAGGAGAAGCCTTTGTCAATCACTACTGGCAACTGGGTTTCAAACAGATCAACGCCTTTTTGAGTGTAAGCCTGGCTCACACCGACCACTTTTTCCAAACCTTGTTTGATTTCAGTGCGTGCGTTCACAACAACTGGCTTGTCTGCCAATGGCAGCTTTTCAGCGGCGGTGAAAGCGTTGCCCAAGCCTTGGGACAACAAGCCAAACTGTGCCTGCACCAAACTGTTCAATGCCTTGGATGCGGCCTGGTGTTGAGTTTTAAGTTCTGAATTTGTTTTGGTCAGCAATTCTGCTGTTTTTTCGAATGCGTACATGTGTGAATCTCCTAGGGGTAGCGGAAGGTCAATTTCGTGACACTTCGCACTATAGGGAAATCGTTTGCGCATTGAAAGGGTTTGAACCTGAGGCTCTACACTAAAAAAGTCTTGAAGAGCCTCAGGTGATGCGGTTTTTAGTCCATGCCGCGTGCAGGAACCATGGCATCTGGTGGCAGTTTGTCTTTGAAGAATTTGTTCAATACAACAGACACAACAGCCAAGGCAGCGCCTATGAGGTCGGTGTACAAGCCACCTTCAATCATACACAACGCTGCACCCAACAAGATGAAGCGCACCAGCCAGTTGGCTTTTGATCCCCAGAACCAGCCTTGAATGGAAGAGGCCAGGAAGAATACACCAATACAAGCTGTTGTAAATGCGCGAAGAATCACAAACCATTCACCTTCCATCAGCAAGGCTGCGTTGTAGAAGAACATGAACGGCACGATGAATGCGGTCAGGCCAATCTTGAACGATGTGAACGAAGTGGCCATTGGGTTTGCACCCGATATGCCCGCTGCCGCGTAAGAAGCCAGCGCCACTGGGGGGGTGATGGCTGAAATTACAGCGAAGTAGAACACAAAGAAGTGCGCCACCAGCGGCTGAATACCAAGCTCAACCAAGCCAGGGGCCACAACCGATGCTGCAACAGCGTAGGCAGCCGTGGTTGGCATGCCCATACCCAGCATGATCGAAATACACATGGCAAAGAAGAGAGCAATCAACTGTGAGTTTTCAGCAATGTCGAGAAGGATGGATGAGAAGCGTGCGCCCACACCTGTCAAGGCAATGACGCCCACGATAATCCCTGCACAGGCACACACCGTGATGATCTGGATTGACATGATGCCAGCCATGTCAAATGCCTTGAAGATCGATTTGGGCCCCATCTTGATGGGTGAAAGCCAACTGACCACCGCAGCCGCTGCTGTGGCCAAGGTGCCGGCACGAATAACCGAGTAACCCATGAACAGGGCCACAATCAAGATGATGATCGGGATGAACAGGTACACCTGTTTGGCCATTTTTTTGAACTTGGGTAATTCTTCGGGCAACATGCCGCGCATGCCGAGCTTGGCCGCTTCAAAATCGACCATCAAGTAGGTTGACAGGAAGTAAAGCACCGCGGGAATGATGGCCGCAATAGCAATGTCGGAGTAGGGAATGCCAGTGATCTCCGCCATGATAAACGCACCTGCGCCCATGATGGGGGGCATGATCTGCCCACCGGTCGAGGCTGCAGCTTCAATTGCACCAGCAGTTTTGCCGTGGTAACCCACCTTCTTCATCAAGGGAATGGTGAGCGAACCCGTAGCAACCACGTTGCCTGCACTGGTGCCGTTGATCATGCCCATCAAGCCAGAAGCGAATACTGCCACTTTGGCGGGGCCGCCTCGCGAGCGACCAGCCGCCGCAAAAGCGAAGTTCACGAAATAGTCGCCCACTTTGGATGCCTGCAGGAAGGCTGCAAACACAATGAACAAAATGATGTAGGTTGAAGACACCGCTGTGGTGTCGCCCAGAATGCCAGCGTCTGTGTAAATGTAAGAGAAGAAACGGCTGAAGTCGAAGCCGTTGTGGTTTAGAAAGCCTGGCAGGTGCGGCCCCACGAAGGAATAACCCACGAAGATCAGCGATATGACAATCAATGCCAACCCGGCAACGCGACGTGTCAGTTCAAGGATCAGCGCCATGCCAACCAAGGCTGCCCAAGAGTTACCGGGGGAGGCAAAAGGAGTGCCTGCGCGCATACGCAGTGCGGTACCATCCAAGTGAGTCAGCAGGTAAGCGGTGCTGGTGATCGTTGCAAGAATGAGCGTGAGGTCGAGCCAGTTGAATTTTCCTTCACTGGGGCGAAACACCCATGAGAAAAATATGGCACCGAAGGCACACACAGCCAGTGGTATGCCGAAATGGTTGACCTCAAGTTCTGGGGGAATCATTTCCGTCGCAGCGATCATGCCACTCATGATCCAGACTTGATAGAGCGCATAAAAGCCCGGCAAGGCCAAAGCAACAGCGAGGCCCTTGATCAAGTGATCATTGCCTCGCCCAGGTTTGCTCAGGTTGCCAGAGGCATAGGCGAGAAAGCCCAAAATGAGTGCACCTGCAACGTGCGAAATTCGGAAGGCCCATGTTTCTATGGGGCTGATGTTCAACGAATACACGTGTATGAATGCGTAGGCAGCAGACAGGAACGAGACAAAGATCGCGGCTTTGTTTAAAAAGGTACGTTGATTGCCTGCATGGGGCTCATCGTCAATGCCCTTTGCAATGATCAGATCGTCTTCTGCGCTTGGGTTGGAATTTTGGGAGTTCGCCATAATAGAAACCAGTAAAGAGGTGTTTTGCTGAAAGGCAAACGCCGAACCCTGTTTGAATCAAGGGCTCGGCGTGATCATGGGCAACCGAAGTTGCCCATCGTTTTACTTCTTGTATTTCAGGTTTTCAGGAATCTTGATTCCTTTTTCTTCGTAGTACTTCACAGCACCGGGGTGGAATGGAATGAAGGTGTTCTTGTTCCAGTTCTCTTTCACTGTGGTTGCGCCACTGTTGTGAACGGTTTTCATTTTGGCGTTGTTGTCCAAAACGGCCTTGGTGGCTTCATACACGAAATCAGTTGGCAGGTCACAGTTGGCAATGGAGTAGTTCCACATGGCCACCGCGCGTGCGTCTTTGTTCAAAGTTTTGTACGTAGACGCCTTGATTGGGAAATCAGACACCGGATATTCATCGATCAGCTTCTTTTGTTCTGCTTCGGTGAACTCAATGATGTTGATTTTGGTTTGCACTTCCAGCTGTGTAACAGCGGGAATCGGCACGCCCGCGGCAAACGCAACCACGTCAATCAGTCCGTCTTGCAACTGGCTGCCCAAATCGCTCCAGCCACCGTTGCGACGTTCAAATTTCACGCCCAAGGTTTCCAGCATTTTCGGGAAGTAAGTGTCCGATGTAGAACCTGCAGGGCCAAAACCAATTTTTGAGCCTGGCTTGATGTCGGAGATTTTGGTCACGCCGCTGGATGAAAGCACAGTCACAGAGAACGGTGTTTCATACATTGGGAACATGGCGCACACCTTGTTCATTTTCAAACCAGGTGCCAGTGGGCTTTTGCCTTCCAGTGCCTCGCGGGCGGGGCCCATGGTGGTCATACCGAAGGCAAGCTTGCCTGTGTGCACCAAGGCCAGGTTTTGTGTGGGGCCACCGGTTACCTCGGCGCCACCAGATACACCAACTGCCTCAGCGACCATTCCGGCCCAGCCTGCGCCATACGCATAGTATGTACCGCCTTGGGAGGCTGTACCGACTGTGAAGCTTTTGGGCCAGTTGGATTTGTCAGCGTGTGCTGCACCCAAAGACATTGCGGCCAAGCCGATTGCAACGGCTGATTTAGCCAATAATGCTTTCATTGTCATCCCCTATTTTTTGATAAGTACCTTGCCCGCATTGGTGAGGGCATTTCATCAGTGATCGTTTATCGAATAAACGAGTGAAAGGTGTTTTTCAACACCCCCGTAATGTCGCTTTGGTGCTTTTAATGGGCAATAAGGGATGTCCACATAGGGGTTTCCCGCGTATCGATTGCTTCTGCAGATCGAAGGTTTTTTAGATACCCGTGCCTTCTTGAGGTGGACCGTGTAAAATCTTCGGTTTTGCGCCACAAAGGGCTGTTGTGTCAATTCAATCTGAAGTCAAACGTCGACGCACGTTCGCGATCATTTCCCACCCGGATGCAGGTAAAACCACGCTGACCGAGAAGTTGCTGCTTTTCGCAGGCGCGATTCAGATTGCCGGTAGCGTCAAAGCTCGTAAAGCCTCGCGCCACGCCACTTCGGACTGGATGGAGATCGAAAAGCAACGTGGCATTTCGGTGGCCAGCTCGGTGATGCAGATGGAATATCGGGACCAGGTGATTAACCTGTTGGATACCCCCGGTCACCAGGATTTTTCGGAAGACACCTACCGTGTTTTGACTGCGGTTGATGCTGCATTGATGGTGATTGATGCTGCAAATGGTGTGGAACCACAGACTCTGCGCTTGATTGAGGTTTGCCGTGCTCGCAACACGCCCATCATTACTTTTGTAAACAAAATGGACCGCGAAGTGCGGGATCCCTTGGAGCTGATGGACGAAATCGAAAGCACTTTGGGCATCCCTTGCGTGCCTTTCGCATGGCCAGTGGGGCAGGGCAAACTATTTCACGGAATTTTCGACATTCGCAAAAATCACATGCGTGTGTTCACGCCGGGGGCAGATCGTCGTCGAGATGAAGACGAGGTGATCAATGGCGACGAGAAGGAACTGCTTCGTAAGCGGTTTGGCGCAGAATTTGCCACCGCTGAGCAAGAAATCGACCTTGTGACCACTGCTGCGCCCCAGTTCGATGCCGAGGAGTTCTTGAAAGGGCAGCAAACACCGATGTTTTTTGGTTCTGCCGTGAACAACTTTGGTGTGCGTGAAGTGCTGGATGCCTTGGTCGACGTGGCGCCACATCCAGGTCCCAGAAAGGCAATTGAACGGGAGGTGATGCCCGTTGAGCCGAAATTCACGGGCGTGGTGTTTAAGATTCAGGCCAATATGGACCCGTCTCACCGCGATCGCATCGCGTTTGTTCGCGTGTTGTCAGGTCGTTTTGAGCACGGTATGAAGTTCAAGGTGTTGCGCACAGGCAAAGACTTTCGCCCCACCAGTGTGGTTACCTTTTTGTCGCAGCGCAGAGATCGCGTGGATGAAGCCTATGCAGGCGACATCATTGGCCTAACCACCCACGGTGGCCTGCAGCTGGGCGATTCGCTCAGTGAGGGGGAGTCACTCCAGTTCACTGGTTTGCCGTTTTTCGCGCCTGAGTTGTTTGCCGCAGTCGAGTTGAAAGACCCCATGCGCAGCAAGCAGCTTCAAAAAGGCTTGACTGAACTGGGTGAAGAGGGCGCCATTCAGGTGTTCAAGCCGCTCATGGGCTCGGAAATGCTGTTGGGTGCCATTGGGCAATTGCAGTTTGAAGTGGTCGCTGCTCGTTTGAAGGGTGAATACGGAGTTGAAGTGCGTTTGATGCCAAGTCGATACAACTGCGCGCGCTGGGTAACCAGCAAGAATGCCAATGATTTACGCCGTTTCATGGATGCCAACGTGGGGCGGATGGTCACTGACGCTGCCGATACCCATGCATTCCTTGCAACTTCCCGGTTTGATCTGGATGTCATGCAAAAGCGTTGGGAAACCATTGAATTTCACCCGATGCGTGAGCATGCGGGTTTACTATTGGCCAGGCATTAAGAGATGATTACGTCTCTGGACCGATTCCGTCGTACAATCGCGTGATGTTTTCACTCTTCGGGCTGTGTCATCAATGAATGAACTGGATGTGTTGCTTGAACAGGTGTCGGGTTACTTCGCTGTGCTGTCCGAGCCAACCCGATTGAAGATCATCCACGCCTTGTGTGATGGAGAAAAGTCGGTCAATGACATCGTTGAGGAAGTCGACTCGACTCAATCCAACATATCAAGACACCTGAACCTGATGTACCGTGCTGGCGTATTGCAAAGGCGAAAGGAGGGCACACTGGTGCTGTATCAGGTCAAAGAACCGACCGTGGTGGAGTTGTGTAGAACCGTGTGCGTGCATGTGGCTGCGAAAATGGACCAGGTGCCAAACGAATCCAAATCATTGCCTGATTTTTTCAGGCAACCATAAAAAAACCGGCTTTCAGCCGGTTTTTTTTGCAGGTTCTTACTTCAGCGATTCAATCAAATCAATGTAGTTTTGCATGGCTTGGTCTTTGCTGGTGCCTTCAAGGCCTTTCCATGCATCGAATTTGGCGCGCCCGACGATGTCTGTGAAACCTGGACGCTTGCCGGTGTTGTCGCCCTCTGTGGCCTGCTTGAACAAGGCATAAATTTTCAACAGTGTTTGATTGTCGGGGCGCTCTGATAGGCCTTTGGATTCTGCCTGGGCTTTTTCAAAACGTGCTTTCAAATCGCTCATGTGTTCTCCTGGTTTTATGTGTTTTCTTCAGTGATAAATGATTGTGCCAAACTTTCAAAGAGTTCTTTGGCATTGCCCTGCAAATAAGGAGCAAGCAGGCACATGACTTGGTATACACCGTTGGCCAAGGCCGCGCTCATGGTTCCTTCGTCATTGAAGTGGCGTGGATCACGAACATACTCAAAGGACAGCCAGTAGGTGGCAACCACCACCATGTTGGTGGCCAAAGCGTTGATTTGTGGCTGGTTGGCCATCATGTCGCCTGATTCAACGAGGCCCTCACACAGTCGGCGTGCCACATCCACTTTGTGTTTCAAAATTCGTTTGAAGTGAATTTCAAGTGTTCGGTTTCGAGACAGCAAATCGTTTAAATCACGGTACAGAAAACGGTAGCGCCAAATGAGTTCAAATGAAACCTGCAGGTACAGCCATGCATCTTCGATGTTGGCTTGTCGATTGCCCGGTACATCGAGTAGCCCGTCAATTTCTTTTTCAAAGCTCGCGAAGATGCTGTTGACGATGTCGTCTTTGTTTCTGAAGTGATAGTAAAGATTACCCGGGCTGATGTTCATTTCATCTGCAATCACCGTCGTGGTGATGTTGGGTTCGCCGAACTCATTGAATAGTCGTAGAGACAAATCCAATATTCGTTCTCTTGTTCTTCTTGGAGGCTTGCGTTCCATGCTCGAATCGTCCCCTGACTGTAAGAAGCCTGTGCAATAAGCCAGACTTGCCTCAGCGCGTGCTTGTTGGTTTTTTTAATGTCCTTAGTCTACGTGTTTTTCACTATTGCAACAAAACGAAAATCACAATTTTGTGTATTCGTGGTTTGATCGATTGCTGCATCCGTGGATTTGCTCGAATTCAGGCTGCGTTTCGCGCTTTTGCAATGCGCAAGTAGCGGTCCAGTTCGTTCAAGGAATCTTCCAGTTGGTCGAACTTTGACACCATGCTTCCTGCGCGTGCTGGTTTCTTTTTGTTGGGTGCGTCGGTGAGTCGAAGTGCTGGGTCTTTGAGAATTTCCAGGTTCAATGTCAAGCCATGCTTGGCGAACTTTTCACCCAGGTCATGACGGCGTGCCCACAATTCTTCCCGGGTGCGCTGGTATGCATGTTCACAAAGCCTGCGCCGGCTGGCGTAGCTGAAGGGGTTGGTGAAGAAAAACTCACCGTCGCCATGTTGAGGCTCGAACAACACAATGTCTGATTTCGGATAAAGGTGCGCATAGCGCTCCATGCCAATGTCCATGCGTGAATGAATGATGGATCGAAATGTTTGTGACAACACCAGCGGCAGGCCACCTTCATACAGGCGTGAACCGGGCTGAAATGATTTCCCCTTGGCGCGCCTTCGGTGGTTTTGGGGATTCAAGCGGTCATCGTAGGGCACCAGTGGGTTCAGGCAGATCAGCAATTCGACGCCTTCTTTCAGTGCGGTTGACGCGTGCAGCGTTTTTTTCAACGCGCCATCTACATAGTGTCGGTTGGCAATGCGTGTGGGCGGAAACAGACCGGGCAAGGATGCCGAAGCCTGAACAGCCTTTGAGATGGGCACGTCGTCAAAACCGGGCATACCAAACGGGATGGACTCACCGGAATCGAGATCGGTTGCGACCAGGATCAAACGGTTGCTCAATGAGCGGAAATCGTTGGTGCCACCGCCCTTGGCAATCAGGTCAGCCATCCATTCATGTAGTTCGTCGCCATTGAACAAGCCCGCTGGAATGGCAGCTCCCAACCTTTCAATGCAACTGACCCAGGTGCTGTCATCGCGTAGGAAGTAGTCAGAGATGGCTGTGCTGAGAAGGCTTGGTATCCGTTTGGCGCGCGTCCAGTATTCTTTCCAGGCGGGGCGCAACAAAACAGATGGGTCAAAGGCAAACTCTTCAGGCTCGCCTTCAATGAACAGTTTGTATATTTGATGAGGGGTCAGCTGATGTGCCAAGCCAGTGGCCACAATGCCGCCCGCAGACACACCAACATACACGTGCATGTTGTTGAAGTCGAGTTCTTCGACGGCCTCAGACAACGCCACCAAGGCGCCAATTTCGTAGATGGCGCCCAGCGGACCTCCGCCAGCCAAAGCAAGCCCGATTTTTGGGCCGGTTTTGATCGTATTCATCCTGCGATTGCGCTCCAAGCCTGTGAATGAGGATTCAGTGGAGCTGATAGTGACTCCGCTGCAAAGCGCTTATTCAGCAGTTTTCCTGGCGCGGGTGGTGCGCTTGGGCGCGGCGGCCTTCTTGGCTTCAGGTTTTTTGCCAGTCAATTCCTGAATGACGGCGGACAACTGATCAATTCGCTCTGACAATTGCTGCACGTCTTTGTTGGTCGGCACGCCAAGGCGGCCCAGGGCACGGGCAACGCGCTCTTCGAACACTTGCTCGAGCTTGTCCCATTGCTGGGTGGCCTTGCTGGATACGGAGCCAGCCAACTTGCTGACCTTGCCTGTTACTTCACCTACTTTTTGATCTGCGAATTTCACGGTTCTCTCCTGCATGTCATGGCCTTCCTTGACCAGGTTTTCCAGCACTCTGTTGCTTTCTTCTTGCGCTTTGGTGATGGCGCCCAAACCGGCATTCCACAGCTGTTGTGCGCTGTCGACTGCTTCCTTGATGGGCTTTTTCTTGTCAGCCATGTTGATGTCTCCAAGTGGATGGTTCTTTGCGCTTGCTGTGGCGCGGTGTTTTTCTAGTAATTTTATAGTGTATCGATCGCCTACTAGAGAAGGCACACTAAACCTGGCCCCATGTTTACACTTAGAAAGCTTACTGACAACGGCACACGCTGGTGTTTCGGGTGTTTGCGAAAGTGCAATCGGCAGTTATAGTAAGCCTTCTTGAAAGCCATCTTCCAAAAATATCAATCCAGAGCGGAGAAGACATACGATGAATTATTTTGTTACCGGGGCCACAGGCTTCATTGGAAAACGGTTGGTGAAGCGCCTTGTGGATCAGAAACGCAAGGGCACCATTTACTTTCTGATTCGAGAGTCAAGTCAGGACAAAGTGGCAGAGCTGCAGAAATACTGGGGCGCAAAGAAAGGTCAATGTGTGCCGGTGGTTGGGGATTTGACCAAACCCAAATTGGGCTTGAAAGCAAGCGACATCAAAGACCTGACCAAGAATGTGGCGCATTTTTTTCATTTGGCCGCTATTTACGATTTGGCCGCCAGTGCTGAAGCTCAACATGAAACCAACATCAAGGGCACTGAACACGCCGTTGACCTGGCCAATGCGATTGGCGCAGGATGTTTCCAGCATATTTCTTCGATTGCAGCAGCCGGCCTGTATGAAGGTGTATTTCGTGAGGACATGTTTGAAGAAGCCGAGAATCTGGATCATCCATATTTCCGCACCAAACACGATTCCGAGGGCATTGTTCGCAAGAAAGTGAAGGGTGCCTGGCGCGTGTATCGTCCAAGCTTTGTGGTGGGTGATTCCAAAACAGGTGAAATGGACAAAATCGACGGTCCTTACTACACCTTCAAACTCATTCAGAAAATGCGCAAATTGCTGCCTTCCTGGGTGCCTACTGTGGGCCTGGAAGGCGGTCGTTTCAATATCGTGCCTGTGGATTTTGTGGTCAATGCCATGGATCACATCGCGCATCAGCCAGGTCACGATGGCAAGGCGTTTCACTTGGTTGATCCGAAACCAAACCGCATTGGTGATGTGCTGAACATTTTTGCCCGTGCTGCCCATGCCCCCAAAATGGAAATGCGCATTAACGCAGCCATGTTCGGTTTTGTTCCGGGTGCGGTGAAGAAAGGCTTGATGAGCCTGACACCCGTGCGCCGCATCCGCAATGCCTTGTTGAAAGACCTGGGCTTGCCCGAAGAGGTGTTTGGTTACATCAATTGGCCAACACGCTACGATTGCCGTGGCGCTCAGGAAGCGCTTGAAGGCAGCGGTATTCAGTGCCCGGCGCTTGAAGATTACGCTTGGGTGGTTTGGGATTATTGGGAGCGTCACCTCGATCCCGATTTGTTTGTTGATCGCAGCCTGAGCGGGCAGGTGAAGGGCAAGGTGGTTTTGATCACTGGCGGCTCGTCCGGTATTGGTTTGGCGGCTGCCCAGAAATTTGCAGCAGCGGGTGCCATCACCGTGATTTGTGGTCGCGACGAGGAAAAGCTGGCTGAAGCCAAGGCGTTGATCAAGTCAGAGGGTAATGAGCTACACACTTACTCGGTGGACATTGCTGACATGGCAGATTGCGACCGCTTTGTTGCACAACTGACCCAGGATTTCGGTGGTGTAGACGTACTGATTAACAACGCTGGCCGGTCGATTCGCCGTGGTATCGAAAACAGTTTTGACCGCTTTCATGATCTTGAGCGAACCATGCAACTGAATTATTTCGGCGCGCTGCGGGTTACTTATGGTTTCCTGCCCAAGATGATGGAGCGTCGAAAAGGCCATGTGGTGAATATTTCCTCAATCGGTGTGTTGACCAACGCGCCGCGGTTTTCAGCTTATGTGGCTTCCAAGGGGGCGCTGGATGCGTGGACTCGTTGTGCGGCCTCCGAGTTTGCGGATTTGAATATCACCTTCACGACAATCAACATGCCCTTGGTTCGCACACCGATGATCGCGCCCACCAAACTGTACAACAATGTGCCAACGTTGAGCCCAGAGCAGGCTGCTGATTTGATTGCGCAAGCGGTGATTCACAAGCCAGTTCGCATTGCGACACGTTTGGGTGTGTTGGGTCAGGTGATGCACGCTT
This sequence comes from Limnobacter sp., assembly GCA_964229025.1. Taxonomy (GTDB): domain Bacteria; phylum Pseudomonadota; class Gammaproteobacteria; order Burkholderiales; family Burkholderiaceae_B; genus Limnobacter. The sequence goes on from CAXRAE010000010.1 coordinate 191,931, forward strand.
TGATTCCAAAGCCAGCACAGATCCTGATGAACACCAGTTTCCGTATGTTCCCGGATTCCGAATCGGCAGCCAAAGGGAAAAAGGGCAGTGGGCCGACAGCAGACCAGGTGGCATTCACTACGCTTTTGCAGGGCATTCACTTCTAAGAACCGACCGCGCTTGTTTCCAGGTATTCAAGCGCGGTTATCCGCCAACGGATAGGCTTGCTGGTCTTGCGCAAGCCAGTCGAGAATCAAGTCTTCCGTGGTGGGGTCGCTGATGATGGACACATGCCCGCAGCCGGGCACCATGGTGTTTCTTCCAAACTCCAGCTTGCTTGACCAAGGCGGGCATACAATGTTGTCTTGCGGGGTCCACACGGACCATACTTTGTGCTGAAACTCTTGGTCGATCGGATTTTCTCGAAGCTTTTTCACGAAATAGCTGCCCCAGGCCATTTGCTTGACGTTTTTCCCCACCCCCAACGATGACAACGCAGTTCCGTAATGCGGGCTACCCAAGGTCATGAGCCCGGCTATGCGATGGTGCCCAAACTCAATGGCGTGATAGCGCACGGCGACACCACCCATGCTGTGCGCGATGATTTTTACTTGGGGTGCTCCTGTTGCTGCCAGCAAATCGTCGATGGCAGTGTTGATTGCTTTGGAATAGCGCCGTATAGAACCTATTGCTGGCTCTAGCGTAATGGCATGGCTGCTGACATCGGCTTTGTTCAACAAGGCGCGCGTGCTGGACCACACCGCGGCGTTGCACAGGTAGCCGTGAACAAGTAAAACCGGTAGTGGCTTTTGTTTTCTCCAAGCCTTGCCAGCCACTTCAATTCCTTCGGGATTGGGCGCCCAAGGTTGAAGCAAGGTGATCAATTTCAGCGAACCAAAGCTTTCATTCAACAGTGCCTTGGTCCATGACCAGGTGCTCATTTTTGTGACTGGTGGTTCTTTTGCGTCGTATTGAAATGGAAGTGTTAATTCCTTGACCTGAGGCAGTTGGCGCACGCTGTAGGAGAGGGCAAAGCCCGAGGCGTTAAAACCGAGATGAGCCATGAAAAGAACCAGTACGACACTGGAAAACGCCGCGATGGCGGCATTGTCCATTCGCAGCCCGAAGACATGGTGAAGCAACCAGAACAGGCCATAAATCACGCTGAGATAAGCGATCCAATAAAGCCGGTTCAGATTGCGTATCATGGCAAGCCTTAGGCCAGTGCCTTGGCGTCTTGACCTGTCAGTTCTTTCACCAGTTGCTGGCTCAGTTTGTTGGTCAAGCCATAAATTGACAGTTGTGGGTTGGCGCCAATACTGGTTGGAAACAAAGACCCGTCGTGCACGGACAGGTTTTCAATTTGCCAGTGGCGACCATCAGGCCGTGTCACGCCTTTCTGTTCATCACCAGACATGCCGCAGCCCCCCATCACGTGAGCCGACACCACCTTCATGGCCAAAGGCTTCATGTCCAAGGCATTGATTTGCGCCAAGGCGGCGTCAATGTTGTCAACGCGTTGGGCATGTTCATGAATGGGCAGGGTGTTTTTAGCGCCCGCAAGATGTTGCAGCTCGGCCATGGCTGTTAGTGCACGGCGAGCAGCGTCCCAAATCGCTGGAGTCAGTTTGTAATCCAGCAAAGGGGTGTCGTCGCTGTTCAAGCGAACACGCCCCCCCACACTGTCACTGTGAAAACCATCGCGAAGCAGGGCCAGTTGCATGTGCGTTTTTGAGAAATTGCTCATGATGTCTGCATGCTTCTTTGCAAACCCGGGCAGGGTGGAAGCAAATATGACAGGGTGCAAGGGTGGGGCTTCAAGCTTGAAACCCACAGGCCCATCAATCGGGTCTACGTGCAGATAATGATCGCTGTAGATGGTTTGTGGGGCACCGGCATCGGGCCGAACTTCGTGGTCCATGGTGGCCGCGGAAATCACGACAGGGTGAAGGAATGTACGCGCACCGAGCCTACCGTGGGGGTCGACCGCTTTGGAGCGCAACAACACGCCCGGGCTGTTGATGGCGCCACCGGCCAGCACGAAATGTTGGCCAATCACCTCGACTTGCTGGCCTGAAGGCAAAATGCCATCCGGGTTCATGACCTGGCAGTTCAGGCTGCGAATGCGACCGCGCTCAATTTTAAAAGAATGGGCCCGCAGTGAAGCCACCAATTCCGCTCCGTTTTCCAGTGCCACCGGGATGGTGGAAACCAACATGGATTGTTTGGCGTTGGTGGGGCAGCCCATTCCGCAATAACCCAGGTTCCAGCAATTGGACACATTGCGTCGAATGGCTCCCCATGAAATGCCCTTGATTTCAGCGCCACGGCGCAAAATGTCGTTGTTTTCGTTGGGGGGTACCTGCCAATCGCTGATGTTCAGGCGACGTTCGGCTTGTTCAAACCAGGGAGCCATCTGACTTGAGGTCAGTTCTTGCAGGCCGAATTCCTGTTGCCAAAAGGCCAAGGTGTCTTCCGGTGTTCGGAAGCTCGAAGTCCAGTTCACCGTGGTGGATCCCCCCACCGTTCTGCCCTGCATGATGTTGATGGCTTTGTCGGCGGTTTTTCTAGCCGCACTTTCCTGATACAGAGTGGGGTAGGCTTCAGACTCCAACATCTTGAAATCATTGGAGCTTTTGAGCGGGCCTTCCTCGATCATCAGCACCTTCAAACCGGCTTTTGCGCAAATCTCAGCGGTGATTCCGCCACCAGCGCCTGTGCCGATGATGACCACGTCGGCCACCAATTGTTTGGGCATGGCGCGTGCATGCGCCTCATAGGCATTCCAGCCACCTGCGATGCCCAAAGCAATGGGGTCAGGTACCAAAGCCGCGATGGGTTGTATTACTTGTTCAGTCATGTGCTCAAAGGGGGAAATGTGTTTAAACCAAGGCGTAGGGTGGGCCGGGATAGCCCATGCCCGCCCATTGTGCGGGTTGCGCGTACCAGGCCGCCATGGTGAGGTCGTGCAAGGCGTGATAACCCGGCTGCAAAGCTGGAATTGGATGGTCTCGGAAATTGCTTAAAAACAATTGAACTTGGGCCGGCGTGGCGCTTTCCCAATCAGTTCCCAAATCAGCAATCAGCCTTCGACCCACGGGGTTACACAGAATATTCAGCAATTGTCCCAATTCAGATTGAGCCGAAGCCGACAGGGTTTTGCTGGAATCAATGAACGCCTTGACCGCATTGTCCAATGACGCTTCAAGGTTGGCCTGTGGCAACGCAGGTTCAAGAAGACCGTGTGCAATGGCCCGTAACAAGGGCAGGTGTTCGGTCTGAACGACCGCCTGGCCCTGCACCACAGTCACTTTTGCAAATTGCTTGCCCAGCCAGCCAAGGCCGCCAGCAATCAGAACGCTGGCTGCGCCCAATTTAATGAATGAACGTCGATTCATGATCCGCCTGTTTAAACCTTTCGAGTCAGAAGTTTGCTCATGAAGGCAAACATTTTGTTGTCGTAAGGGGGAGAAAGGTTCTCCATCACATGAAAACGGCTTTGTTTGAAAATGGGTTTGAGTTTGGACATGGTGTCAAAACCGAATTTACCGTGATAGTGACCCATACCTGAATCGCCAACCCCACCAAACGGCAGGTTTTCCTGTGCAATGTGAAACAGTGTGTCATTGATACACACGCCACCGGCAATGGTTTGTTCCATCACCATTTGTTGTGTTTTACCGTCGTCATCAAATAGGTACAAGGCCAGTGGACGAGGGCGGTCGCTGACGTAATCCAGCGCTTCATCCAGACGCTTGTAGGTCACGACCGGCAAAATAGGTCCAAAAATTTCTTCCTGCATCAGCATGCTGTCAGGTTTGGCGTTCAAGACCAAGGTCATGGGCACTTTGCGACCGGGGCTGTCGGCGGTTTTCATCAAGGTAACGATTTGTGCACCTTGCTCTGCTGCCTCGTCCAAAAGGCGCTGAAGCCGGGTGGCGTGCCTGTCAGACACAATGCCGCTGAAATCCTTGGACAGCACGCCCGTGGGGAAGCGCTTGTCCATGATGGTGCGGGCGGCGTCGATGAATGCCTGCTCGCTGCCTTCTGGAATCATCACGTAATCAGGTGCAATACAAGTTTGGCCGGCATTGATGGATTTGCCGGACAACGTACGGGCCACCGCGTTTTTAAATCGTGATGGGTTGGCCACAGTCGGGGCGGTGATGATCGATGGGCTTTTTCCACCCAACTCAAGTGTCACAGGAACCAGGTTTTCACTGGCCGCCTTCATGACCAATTTGCCAACAGGTGTTGAGCCCGTGAACAGCAAATGGTCAAAGGGAAGGCGCGAAAACTCGGCAGCCACTTCAGGGCCGCCATTGATGATTTGAACCACATCACGGCCCAAGTACTTGTTCACCAGCTCGGCCAACACGGCGCTGAACCTGGGTGTGTACTCACTCATTTTGATAAACACTTTATTGCCGGCGGTCAACGCTGCGATCATGGGGCCCACTGACAAAAACAGCGGGTAATTCCAAGGCACAATCACGCCGACCACGCCCAACGGTTGAGGCATCAGTTGGGTGGAGGCTGGTTTGAACCAAATGCTCGCACCCTGCTTGCGTGTTTTCATCCAGCTTTTGCCATGTTTCAATGCGTGTCGAATACCCTCAAGGCTTGGGAATACCTCGGCCAGCAAAGTGTCGTTGGGTGAGCGGTAACCGAAATCATCCGAGATGGCTTGCGCGAAACGCATTTTATTCTCGAAGATCATGTCGCCAAGTTGGTTTAACCACGCCTTGCGCTGGTTCCAGCTGGGGAAGGGGTTGATTCGATACGCCTGTTTCAACGCCTCCAAAGTGGCTTTCAGTTCTGCCGCTGTCAATTCTTGTCCATGCTCTTTGGATGGGGCATTCATTGTTGTCTCGCTCTTCGTATTAACATTAACGAATGTAAACATAGATTCTGACTATTTGCCATGTCCGAAACTTGCTGCTTTGCAACAAGTTCATTGGTTTTTTGATTTGTTTTCAACTTTTTGTCCCCATGCTCAGCCCACAAACCAGCACGATTGAATTACAGACAGCCATCATTGAGTTGCGTCAAGGCGCTGCCAGAAGTCCTGATTTCATTGTGCTGAAGAATAGAATAAAATCATTTCAAAACAGAAGGTTGGAGTTAACTCATAATAAGTTAATTGAAGATGAGTCAACCGCCTGCGCCGCTCGTTTTTTTTTGGACAAGCTGTACTGCACTGGCGATGTGAGCGCGAGAGACCACCAAACCGAGCGGGTATTGCCAAAACTGGAAAAGTTGCTTCCATCGGCCGCTTTGCTGGTGTTGACCAAAGTGGTCTACATGGATTACTTGGCCGAGTATCTTGATGATGAATTAACCCATCAAATCATGAGTGTGCACGGTTTGGTTGAAGTAAGTTCTAATCAGGAGTTGTACGTGCAGGGGTTTTGCAGGCAGAACAGATGGGCCGAACGAGAGGCACAAATCAAGTTGATCGTCGAGGTGGGCGAGTCGCTGCGTAAACTGCTGCGGCTTCCATTTTTAAATGGCCTGCTGAAAATGACTCGTGGTGCAGCGCAAAAGGCAAATTTAGAGGATTTCCACGATTTTTTAACTGAAGGGCTAAAAGCCTTTTCTACCCTGAAGCGACCCGGGGATTTTTTTCGGGCCATCGAAAGGGAGGAAATGGCGCTGCTTGAGGCCATGAAGGCGGGCACCCTGGGCAGATTGGTTTAGATGCATTCAATTTCAGGGCTGAGTGATTTAGAATCCCTTCTCTTTCAGAATGCGGTAAGGTTCGGCAAGTTTGAACGTTGTGCAGCGTGTTCGCGCTGATAAAGGAGACATAGGTGACAGAAAAGGCATGGATTCAAAGCTACCCACCCGGCGTGTCCGCAGAGGTTGATCTTGGTCAGTACCCATCCATTCGAGATATCTTTGAGCAAGCGTGTTCGAAATTTGGCGAGAACACGGCGTTCAGTAACCTGGGAACCGGGATGAGCTACAAGCGCCTCGATTCGCTCACACGCGATTTCGGCGCTTACCTGCAAGGCCTGCCGGGCATGAAGAAGGGCGATCGTGTGGCATTCATGATGCCTAATCTGTTGCAATACCCCGTGGCCATGTTGGGTGCGATTCGTGCCGGTTTTGTCGCGGTCAATGTCAATCCCATGTACACACCGACTGAATTGGAACATCAGCTCCGGGATTCTGGTGCGAAGGCCATTGTGGTGTTTGAGCATGTGGGCGACACCTTGGAAAAAGTGATTAAAAACACCCCGGTGGAGCACATTGTGCTTGCATCTATGGGGGAGATGCACGGTTTTTTCAAGCGTCTGCTGTTGAATTTCGTAGTGCGCTACGTCAAAAAACTCGTGCCCTCATTTCATATTCCGGGCGCAATTACATTCAAAAAAGCACTGAGCTTGGGGCGCAACAATGAGTTGCGCAAGGTCAATATCACGCAAGATGATTTGGCTTTTCTGCAATACACCGGCGGCACCACGGGTGTGGCCAAAGGTGCAATGCTCACCCACGGAAATATTGTGGCCAACCTGCAGCAGGCCAGTGCCTGGCTGAGCCACGACATTGAAGAGGGTAAGGAAATCGCGATCACCGCGCTTCCGATGTATCACATCTTTTGTTTGACAGCCAACATTCTGGTGTTCATCAAGGTGGGTGGTCACTGTTTGCTCATCACGGATCCGCGCAACATGAAAACCTTTGTGAAAACACTGTCGGCGGTGCCTTTCACCGCCTTGACTGGTGTGAACACATTGTTCAATGGCTTGTTGAATACCCCTGAGTTCAAGCAAGTTGATTTCTCGCACGTTAAATTGGTGTTGGGTGGTGGTGCGGCGATCGAGCCTTCAGTGGCGGAGCGCTGGAAAAAGGTAACGGGCACACGCTTGTCTGAGGCCTATGGCCTGACCGAGGCGTCGCCTGCAGTGTGTATCAACCCCTTGCATGAGGAATATAACGGCTCCATTGGCCTGCCGGTGCCCTCTACCCAGGTGTCGATTCGCGATGATGATTTCAATGAGCTGCCGGTTGGTCAAGAAGGTGAATTGTGCGTGAAAGGGCCGCAGGTGATGCGTGGTTACTGGAATAAGCCACGTGAAACGGCTGAAATCCTGACTCAGGATGGCTGGCTCAAGACAGGCGACATTGCCTACATGAATCAGCAAGGTTACTTTTACATTACGGATCGCAAGAAGGACATGATCCTTGTGTCCGGCTTTAACGTGTACCCCAAAGAAATCGAGGCCGTGGCCACCTTGCTGGATGGGGTATTCGAAGCGGCGGCGGTGGGTGTTCCAGACGCCAAAACAGGTGAGGCCGTGAAACTGTTTGTGGTGAAAAAAGACGATGCGCTCACAGCAGAGGCTGTGATCGAGCATTGCCGCAAGCACATGACTGCTTACAAAATTCCTCGCCATGTGGAATTCATGAAAGAGCTGCCCAAGAGCCCGGTCGGGAAAGTGTTGCGCCGTGAGCTTCGTGATTTGGAGAAAAAACGCTCTTTGGAGCAGGCGGCCTGAAGAAAATACATTTTCTGTTGCCTGTGTTTAATGAATCCAATATAATTGCGGGTTACCTGCCAGCTCACCACGGGGGTGTGCTGGCTTTTCCAATTGTGGAAAATCCATAGGAGTTATCAATGCGTCACTATGAAATTGCTTTCATCGTGCATCCCGACCAAAGCGAGCAAGTGCCTGCCATGGTTGAGAAGTATCGTGGAATCATCGAATCCAACGGCGGCAAAATTCACCGCCACGAAGACTGGGGTCGCCGCCAATTGGCTTACCCAATCCAGAAGCTGGCCAAAGCACATTACGTTCTGTTGAACATCGAGTGCAGCCAGACCGTTCTGGAAGAACTGGAAACAGCGTTCAAATTTAACGATGCAGTGCTTCGCCACTTGACCGTTAAAATGAAGAAAGCGGAAACTGCACCTTCTCCAATGATGAAGGAAGTGCAGCGCGAGCAAGAGCGTAAAGCCGCTGCCGCTACTACATCTTCAAACGATGACAGTTCTGATTCAGACGACAACGGCGACGACGAGTAAGTCTCGCAGCTGTTCAAGTTGAATCAATGAATCAGGAGGAAGAGAAATACAGGCAGGATCAAACGGGGCTAGGCAATATGAATGAAGGTGTAAACCAATTCGTGTTGACAGCCAGGCTGGTTGAAAAATCAGTGCTGCGATACACCCCGGCAGGCATCCCAATATGCGAGTTCGAGCTTGAGCACGAAAGTGAACAGCTTGAAGCGTCCAAATCAAGATTGGTTAAATGCACGATTTCAGCGATGGCGCTGGGCGTGGCAGCCAATCAGGTGGCGGCACTTGAAATGGGTGGTTTGAAAGTTTGGTCTGGTTTTATTGCTCTTCGTTCGCACAAATCAAAAAGTCTTCGGTTTCATGTTTGCGCAGTGCGCGAATGCTGAGGGCTTCAATAGTTGGAGAACATTATGGCTTTTGGTCGTAAAAATGATCGCAAGGGACGTCGTCCACAACAGAACCCGTTGTTCAAGCGCAAGAAGTTTTGCCGCTTCACAGTGGGCAAAGTAGAGCAAATCGATTACAAAGACATCGACACGCTCAAAGATTTCATCGGCGAAAACGGCAAGATCATGCCTGCTCGCATCACTGGTACCAAGGCGAACTATCAGCGCCAGTTGGACACAGCGATCAAGCGCGCCCGCTTCTTGGCCTTGGTGCCATACACCGACAACCACTAAGCAGCACTGGAGATCATCATGCAAGTAATTCTTCTTGAAAAGATGCCCAATCTGGGCCAGTTGGGTGACGTGGTTCGTGTCAAAGACGGCTATGCACGCAATTTCTTGATTCCTTATGGCAAAGCCAAGCGCGCTACGGAAACTTCCATTGCTGAATTCCAGGCTCGCCGTGCCGATCTGGAAAAGGCCGCTGCCGAGAAGTTGACCGCAGCGCAAGCCATGGGCGCATTGTTGGGCAACACTGTTGTCCAGTTGAGCGAGAAAGCAGCCGTTGACGGCCGTTTGTTTGGTTCAGTGACAACTCACAACGTGGCTGCCGCGTTGGTTACACAGGGTATCAACGTTGAGAAATCACAGGTTCGCATGCCCAACGGCGCCATCAAAGTGGCTGGTGAGCACGCTGTAACCATTGCTTTGCACCCTGACGTAGTCGTTGAGGTCAAAGTGATTGTTGCTGGCGAAGCGGCTTAAGTACGCTGAAGGTCAGATCGTTTTGTCGACTTCAAAGTAGGCATTACTCGACCCAAAGCACCGCGTTCCGACGTCGCAAGGTTGACCTCATCGAGGTATACTTTGCGACTGCCTGAACCTCAAAAGGTCACCGCAGGGTGGCCTTTTTTCATTGTGAGCTATGTCCGACTTCAACATCACTGACCAAGAAATGACCGGCCTTCGGGTTCCCCCACATTCACTCGAATCAGAGCAGTCTGTCGTGGGTGGCTTGTTGCTCGATAATCAGGCGTGGGACAAGATTGGCGACGTCATTCGCCCCGATGATTTCTATCGATACGATCACCGGGTCATTTTCGAACACATCGCCAAGCTGATTGACAATTCCAAGCCTGCCGATGTGATCACGGTGTACGAAGCGCTTCAATCTTCCGGCAAGGCTGAAGATGTGGGCGGGCTGGCTTATCTGAACACCCTGGCGACCAACACGCCCTCGGCTGCGAACATTCGCAGGTATGCTGAAATTGTTCGCGACCGTGCAGTGCTGCGCAGGTTGATCACGATCAGCGACGATATTGCCACCTCAGCATTGAACCCACAGGGCAAAGACACCAAAACGATTCTGGACGAGGCTGAAAGCAAGATTTTCAAAATCGCAGAAGACGGTGCTCGGGGTGCCGGTGGTTTTCAAGACCTGCAGCCTGTTTTGAGCAAGGTCGTAGAGCGTATTGACGAGCTGTATCATCGCGACAGCACCAGCGACATCACTGGTATTTCCACTGGTTTTATCGATCTTGACGGCAAAACATCGGGCCTTCAGCCGGGCGATTTGATCATTGTCGCTGGCCGGCCGTCGATGGGTAAAACGGCCTTCAGCTTGAATATTGGCGAGCACGTGGCCGTGGAAGAGGGGCACGCCGTTGCCGTGTTTTCCATGGAGATGGGTGCAACCCAGCTGGCGATGCGTTTGTTGGGCTCAGTTGGGCGACTGGATCAGCATCGGCTTCGAACAGGGCGGTTGACCGACGAGGATTGGCCTCGTTTGACCTACGCCGTTGAAAAAATGCAAAACGCTCAGTTGTTTATCGATGAAACGCCAGCGCTTTCTTCCATGGAGGTGCGCGCGCGTTGTCGGCGCTTGGCACGCCAGTGTGGGCAGTTGGGTTTGGTGGTGATCGATTACCTGCAATTGATGGGTTCATCCTCCCCGGGCGAGAACCGTGCCACGGAGATTTCAGAGATTTCACGTTCATTGAAGGGTTTGGCAAAAGAACTGAACTGCCCGGTGATTGCTTTGTCGCAGTTGAACCGCTCGCTGGAACAACGACCCAACAAACGCCCGGTGATGAGTGATCTGCGAGAATCGGGCGCGATTGAGCAGGATGCTGATGTCATTTTGTTCATTTATCGCGATGAGGTGTACAACCCGGATTCACCGGACAAAGGCACTGCAGAAATCATCATTGGCAAGCAGCGTAATGGCCCGATTGGAACCATTCGCGTGACCTTCCTTGGTCAATACACGAAGTTTGAAAATTACGCAGGCATGCAACCCGAGGGGGAGTAGACGGGTTTGTTGATGCCTACCTTTGATTCGGCGGGCGTTCATGCATCTGCCATCGTTTGGGGGGGCTGGGTTGTTTGCCTTGGCCGTGCGGAAAGCTGCAATGAGTCAAAGTTCGCAAAAAAGTAGACAGGCATGAGACTTTCTACATGCCTGTCATCGTGTTACAGGTTATCCGACGCAAAATCTGCCAATCTGGAACGTTCACCACGTTGCAGGGTGATGTGCCCGGCGTGTGGCCAACCTTTGAAACGGTCAACAACGTAGGTTAGGCCCGAAGATCCTTCAGTCAAGTAAGGCGTATCGATTTGCGCCAGGTTGCCCAAACAAATCACTTTTGTGCCGGGGCCTGCACGTGTGATCAAGGTTTTCATTTGCTTGGGCGACAGGTTTTGAGCTTCATCAATGATCAAAAATTTGTTGATGAAGGTGCGGCCTCGCATGAAATTCATGGATTTAATGCGTATTTTGGTGCGGATTAAATCGGTTGTGGCAGAGCGCCCCCATTCGCCACTGCTTGGGTCGGGTTTGTTCAGCACTTCGAGATTGTCTTCGAAGGCGCCCATCCAAGGGGCCATTTTTTCCTCTTCGGTACCGGGCAAAAAGCCGATGTCTTCGCCGACAGGCACGGTTGCCCGGGTCACAATAATTTCTGAATATTGCTTGCTTTCAAGGACTTGGGAAAGCCCCGCTGCCAATGCGAGCAAAGTCTTACCGGTGCCGGCTTGTCCCAGCAGGGTTACGAAATCGCATTCCTGGTTCATCAGCAGGTTCAATGCAAAATTTTGCTCGCGGTTGCGTGCAGTGATGCCCCAAACGCTGTTTTTGGTGTGGCTAAAATCACGCAGTGTTTTAAGCACTGCGGTGCGTCCGTTCACCTCGATCACCTGCGCAATCAAGGGGATTCCTGTTTCGCAATACACGAACTGGTTGACCATCATGTCTTTGACAGCTGGCCCGCTGATTCGATAGTAAGTGGAGCCGCCTTGCTGCCAGCTTTCAATGCCTTTGCTGTTTTTCTCCCAGAAATCACCAGCCAGTTCCAGAATGCCTGAGTACAGCAGGTCGCGGTCTTCCAGCACCTGGTCGTTGAAATAATCCTCAGCCAGCAAGCCCAAGGCGCGTGCCTTGATTCGCATGTTGATGTCTTTGGAGACAAGCGCCACTTCACGATCAACATATTGCTTGCTCAAGGCAAACACAACGCCCAGAATCTGGTTGTCAGCTTTGCCCACAGGCAGTGTTTTTGGCAGCTCTGCAGTCAATTCAGTGGTTTGTACCAGTAACCGGCCCAAAGCGTCGACATTGCCCAGCCTGTTCAGCGCCACGCCTTTTTCGATGTCCTCGATGTTTTCCATCAAGGCATCCAGTGAGCGGCTGACTTGACGGGCATGGCGAGCCACCTCCGACATGCCTTTTTTGTGATTGTCCAGTTCTTCGAGTGTGATCAGCGGCAGAAACACATCGTGCTCTTCAAACCGGAACAGAGACATGGGGTCGTGCATCAACACATTGGTGTCGAGCACAAATATCTTTTTGCCACCGTCTTTAACCTGTCTTTTGCTTTTTGCTACAGGTGTGGCATTGGCTTGCCGAGACCTGTTCGGAGCGGTTTTTTTCCCGGTGGGCACATTGCCCTGTCTGCTTTGCGGCGCCTTGGCTTCAATGCTATTGTTGGTGGCCAAGGTCAGTGGTGGTTTTGCCTGTGCAGTACCGGCTTCAGGTGCTGCAGGTTTCGCCGTACTTTTCTTCACGCGAGGCGTGGTGAGGGGAGGGATTTCGCTCAGAGTGGCTGCAAGTTTGCTGGGTTCTTTGGGAAGAGGCATGTCAACGATCTTAATAAGAGGCTTATCAATTGCACGGGGTCGTCACTCCCGCGCCCGTGGGTTTATTAGTCCTCAATACTGCGGACAAAGTCAAGAACTTGTTGTGCGTGACCCGGTACCTTCAAGCCGCGCCATTGCTGGGCTAACAAGCCTTTCTTGTTGATTACAAAGGTACTTCTTTCGACGCCACGCACCTGTTTGCCATACATGTTTTTCATTTTCATCACATCAAACAAGGTGCAGACAGCTTCATCGGGATCGGAAATCAATTCAAAGGGCAAATCCAGTTTGGCTTTGAAGTTTTCGTGGGATTTGATGGAGTCTCGAGACACACCGAACACTTCGCAGTTGGCGGCTTTGAATTCTGGATACAAATCGCGGAAGTTTTCGCCCTCGGTGGTGCAGCCGGGCGTGTTGTCTTTGGGGTAAAAGTAAATCACCAGGTTTTTGCCAATGTGGTCTGACAGTTTGAATTCGGCGTTTGTGCAAGAGGCCGAGAAATTGGGCACTTCGCTGTTGACTTCAATGGACAATTCACTGCTCCTTTGGGTCTTGGATAAAACACTTTCGATTCAGTATAACCACAGCTTTTGGGCTGTGGACGGGGCCAGTGTCAGGATCGTGCCAAAAGCGCCACACCCAGAATAATGATGCCAATGGCGACCCAGCGCTGTACGCTGACGACCTCCTGGAGAAAGTGTTGCGCGGCCAAGGCATTGATGACATACCCGATCGCAAGCATGGGATAAGCCAAAGTGACATCAACCCGCGACAAGGCCATGAGCCAGATCAGCAAAGAAACCCCATAGCAAAGCAGGCCCAATACCATTGGCCATTGCAAAAACAAGGCTGACAGGGCGCTTAGGCTCAAAGCGCTTGATACTTCGATGACCCCCACCCTGTTGGTTGCCATTTTGAGAAGAAACTGCGCCAGGGCGTTGAGTACGACCCCGGTGAGCACCAAAAAAGCAGCGTAGATGGTCATGTTGTTTGGCCTTTGCCAGAAAAGAGGTTACGTTGTGCGTTAAATCAAAATCGCTGCAATCACCTGCCGGCCTTCGCCAATCAGGATGTTGTAGGTTCGGCAAGCGGCCTGACTGTCCATGTACTCGACGGGGCAGCGTTTGTTGGCGAAAAACTTGCGTATGGACATGTCAGGAAACACTTGTCTGGGGCCGGTGCCAATCAACAACACTTCCATGTGTTCCGGGCATTGTTCGTATAGCCATTCGCACTGCTCCAGAGTCAACGGGCCCGTGCCCGCATCGGGCCAAGGCTGTGGCGTGAAATCCGAGCCAAACACCACGCTTTCTGTTTGAAGCCTGCCGCTGATGACGACGCCTTCTTCATCGTAGCGTTGCACGATGAATTGATTGTCCAGGGATTCAGGTTGAAATTTCATTCGAAAGATACTCCAGGTTGCTGCCAAACCTTTGCAGGTTGCGGTCTAAACGGTTAAATTATAAGACTTTGCCTCGCGCAAATTACCCTCTACTCTAACAACCCACACACAGGTCGACATGAAACCCATCCTTAAATCTGCCAAGCTGGCCAATGTTTGCTATGACATCCGCGGTCCCGTCATGCAGCGAGCGCGTCAACTGGAGGAGGAAGGGCACCGCATCCTGAAGCTTAACATCGGTAATCTTGCGCCTTTTGGTTTTGAGGCCCCAGATGAAGTGCGTCAGGATGTCATCTTGAACTTGGGTGATGCGTCGGGTTATAGCGACAGCAAAGGTTTGTTTGCGGCTCGAAAAGCCATCATGCATTACACACAGCAAAAAAACATCAAGGGCGTGGAGCTCGATGACATCATTGTGGGCAATGGCGTGTCTGAACTAATTGTGATGAGCATGCAGGGTTTGCTGAACAATGGCGACGAGGTGCTGGTGCCAGCGCCGGACTATCCACTTTGGACCGCCGCCGTGAGTATTTCCGGCGGTACACCACGCCATTATCTGTGCGATGAGCAGTCGGATTGGTACCCTGACATGAAGCATCTTCGCAGCCTGATCACTGAAAAAACGCGCGCCTTGGTAATCATCAACCCCAACAACCCGACTGGCGCCCTGTACCCGGAATCCGTGTTGCAGGAGATGATCCAGATTGCCCGTGAACATCAGCTGATTATTTTTGCGGATGAAATTTACGACAAAATGCTGTTTGACGGTGAAACACACACCTCGATTGCATCGTTGGCCGATGACGTGCTGTTCATCACCATGAACGGCTTGTCGAAAAACTATCGGGCTTGTGGGTATCGCGCGGGCTGGATGGTCATTTCAGGTGACAAGCGCCACGCCACAGATTACATCGATGGGCTGGGTATTATGGCGTCCATGCGGCTGTGCGCCAATGTACCGGGGCAATACGCCATTCAAACCTCATTGGGCGGTTACCAAAGCATTCAAGACCTGGTCGGCCCCGCTGGCCGCCTAACGCGACAGCGCGATTTGGCTTACGATTTGATGACCTCAATTCCCGGGGTGAGTTGTGTAAAGCCCAAAGCCGCCTTGTATTTGTTTCCGAGGCTGGACCCTGCGGTATACCCGATTAAAAATGACCAACGCTTTGTTTTGGAGTTGTTGGAAGCTCAAAAAGTGTTGGTGGTGCAAGGCACTGGCTTTAATTGGCCCAGTCCGGATCATTTCCGGGTGGTTTTCCTACCCAATACCGATGATTTGACCGATGCAATGGGTAGAATTGCACGTTTCCTGGAAAGTTACCGAAAACAACACCTTGGCTAAGCAAACTATGATTAAACCTCTACGAGTCGCCCTGTTGGGTTTGGGCACAGTCGGTTCCGGTACGTTCAACGTACTTAAAGAAAACGGACGTGAAATTGAACGCCGTTTGGGCTTCCCCATTCAGATCACGGTGATCGCTGATTTAAACACCGAGAAGGCCCGTGAAATGGCCGGCCCCGGAATTGAAGTACTTGGTGATGCGTTTGAAGCGATCAAGCGCGACGACGTGGACGTGGTGGTTGAACTCATTGGTGGTTACACGATTGCCAAACAACTGGTGCTGGCCGCCATTGACGCTGGCAAGCATGTGGTAACCGCCAACAAGGCCTTGTTGGCTGTGCACGGCGACGAGATTTTCGCGGCCGCTGAGGCCAAGCATGTCATGGTCGCGTTCGAAGCGGCTGTTGCCGGTGGCATCCCTGTGATCAAAGCAGTGAAAGAAGGCCTTGCCGGCAATCAGATTGAATACGTGGCGGGCATCATCAACGGCACTTGTAACTTCATCTTGTCCGAGATGCGAGACAAAGGCCTGCCTTTTCAAGAGGTATTGGCTCAAGCGCAGGCTTTTGGATATGCAGAGGCAGACCCTACTTTCGACATTGAAGGTGTAGATGCAGCGCACAAAATTACGCTGCTCAGCTCCATGGCTTTTGGTGTTCCAGTCCAGTTTGAAAAGGCGTACATTGAAGGCATTACACAGCTGACCCGTGAAGACATTCTGTTTGCTGAGCAGCTTGGTTACCGTGTCAAGTTACTTGGGATCGCCAAGAAAACCGGGCAAGGTGTGGAACTACGCGTTCATCCAACTTTGATTCCGAGCCGTCGCTTGATCGCCAATGTGGAGGGTGTCATGAACGCAGTGTTGGTGAAAGCCAATGCAGTGGGCCCCACCTTGTACTATGGCGCCGGTGCGGGAAGCATGCCCACTGCCTCGGCGGTGGTTGCAGATTTGATCGAGATTGCAAGGTCTGGCCAGGCACCTTTGGCAAGCCGAGTGCCGGTGTTGGCATTCCAGAAAGAGGGCATTGAGCAGTTGGAAGTGCTGCCCATGGACAAAGTGGTCACTGCATTCTATTTGCGCCTGGCCGTCGATGACAGACCGGGCGTGTTGGCCGAAGTAACCCGCCTGTTGGCGGATCATCAAATTTCAATCGAGGCCATGATTCAGCGTCAGGCCGCCAGCGAGCAGGAAACAGCGGAAATTGTGTTGCTGACCCACCGCTGTGTCGAAGGCGATGTCAACCAGGCCATCGAGAAAATTGAGGCCCTGGACAGTGTGCATGGTTCCTTGGTTCGAATTCGCGTAGAGGACTTGAGCTGAAATGAAATACTTCAGCAGCCGCGGGGGGATGGACCCCCAAGATTTTTCTGAAATTCTGCTGGAAGGCTTGGCCCCCGATGGTGGTCTGGCCGTTCCTGAGTTTTATCCACAGGTGGCCTTGCATGTGCTGGAAAGCTGGAAGGGTTTGACTTATGGAGAGTTGGCGTTTCAAGTGTTGCGCCCTTACGCCACGGACATTCCTGAAGAAGACCTGAAGCGGTTGACCACCAAAACCTACACCGAGCAGGTGTATGGCACACCGGAAATTACGCCGGTGCGTGAGTTGTTTGACGGCATGCATGTGTTGGAGTTGTCTAACGGCCCTACGTTGGCTTTCAAAGACATGGCAATGCAACTGCTGGGCAATTTGTTCGAATACCAGCTTGCACGTGCCGGTAAAGAGTTGAACATTCTCGGTGCAACATCGGGCGACACAGGCTCGGCGGCCGAGTATGCCATGCGTGGAAAGAAGGGTGTGCGAGTGTTCATGCTCAGCCCGAAAGGAAAAATGAGCGCGTTTCAGCGTGCCCAAATGTACAGTTTGCAAGACCCCAATATCTTTAATATTGCGGTGGAAGGTTTGTTCGACGATTGCCAAGATATTGTGAAAGCAGTCAGTGAAGATTTGCCTTACAAGAACAGGCAAAAAATTGGCACAGTCAATTCGATCAACTGGGGGCGCATTTCAGCCCAGGTGGTGTACTACTTCAATGCTTACCTGCGTGTTGCAAAAAACGTCGGTGACCCCGTCAGTTTTGCAGTGCCCTCTGGCAATTTCGGCAATGTACTTGCCGGTCATATCGCGCGGCAAATGGGCTTGCCGATTCGCAGGTTGATCGTGGCCACCAATGAGAACAATGTGCTGGATGAGTTTTTCCGCACCGGTGTGTATCGCCCACGCGCCTCCAAGGAAACCTACATCACCTCCAGCCCGTCGATGGACATTTCCAAGGCGTCCAATTTCGAGCGTTTTGTTTACGATTTGCTTGGTCGCGACCCCAAAGCCTTGAAAGAATTGTGGCAAGGCTTGGCCAAAGACGGTTATTTTGATCTGTCTGGTGATTCGCGCTTTAAGCACATCGAAACGGATTATGGTTTTCAGTCAGGTTCCTCCAGTCATGCAAACCGCATGACAACCATTCAGTCGGTGTATGCCAAAACCGGTACGCTGATCGACACCCACACTGCTGACGCGGTGAAGGTGGCCAGCGAGTTGAAAGAAGACGGTGTGCCCATGGTGATTTTGGAGACGGCATTGCCTGTGAAGTTTTCAGAGTCTATTGAAGAAGCCACGGGTGTAAAACCACCCGTACCTGCAGCGTTTCAGGGCATTGAGGAGCTACCACAGCGCGTGGTTGAAATGCCTATTTCTGTTGAACAGGTCAAGGCCTTTATCGTTGAGCACACGGGTTTGTGATTCGAGAGGGCCTTGGTTTCAGGCCCTTTTTTCGATTGCTATAAGCAATTCTTTTGTAATTGCAATAGGGTTTACCTAACTTGCGTCGATCCGCACAATCGTGAACAATGATCGGGTTAAGTAACCCTGTCATCGCCTAGCCGTTTTGAATTCTTCTTTTGACATTGCAGACCCTTCCCTTTTGACTGTAGCGGATGGAAAAGACGCGCAGCCTAGAAAAGGTTTGTCAGCCTTGATTGTTGATGACGAACCAGGGATGCGTAATTTTCTTGAGAAAGCCCTGGAGTCCCGGTTTTCTAGGGTCGACGCCGCCAGCTCGGTTGAAATGGCACAGGCCTTGTTCGAGCAGCACGACTACAGCACCATTGTGCTAGACAACAACTTGCCCGGAAAAACTGGCTTGGAGTGGCTCAATGAGCTTCGGGCTGGCGGTTTCGAAGGCGATGTTATTTTGATCACTGGCTACGCCGACATGGATACAGCCATCGGTGCACTTCGCGCAGGCGCCCAAGACTTTCTTCAAAAGCCATTTCGAATCGATCAACTTTGGTATGCACTTGATCGTGCAGCCGATCAAAACCGCTTGAAACGCGAGAATTTTATTTTGAAGCGTGCGGTGTCTAATTTGCAGCAAAATGAGCAGGTAATGGTCGGTGAAAGCCCCATTGTCAGGCAATTGCGCAAGTTGGTTGCCAAGGTCGCTCCGACTGATTCCACTGTGCTGTTGACCGGTGAATCTGGGTCCGGCAAAGAGGTGCTGGCAAGAACCCTACATGGCATGAGCCTTCGAGCCGAGCGACCTTTTGTGCCGGTGAATTGCGGTGCCATTTCCCCCGAGCTGATTGAAAGTGAGTTGTTTGGTCACCTGAAGGGTGCGTTCACCGGGGCCACCAATTCCCATCAAGGTCTGTTTTATTACGCCCAGGGCGGTACTTTGTTTCTCGATGAAATCGGGGAGCTTCCCTTGAGCATGCAAACCAAGCTGCTTAGGGTGTTGGAAGACAGGCGGATTCGTCCTGTCGGCAGTAATAGAGAAGTGGATGTGGATGTACGCATTGTGGCCGCCACCAACGTGAACCTGGATATCGAGGTCAAGCGTGGGCGTTTTCGCCAAGACCTTTTTTACCGGTTGCAGGTGATGCCCATTGAAATGCCGCCACTTCGGTCACGCCCCGAAGACGTCGAACTGCTGGCCAATTATTTTATTAAGGTTTTTGCTCGCAAGCTGCGAATCGATGCCTTGAAAATCAGCCCTGATCTTCTGGCTCGCCTTCAGGCTTACGAGTGGCCCGGTAACGTGCGTGAGTTGCGTAACTTCATCGAACGATCCTTGATTTTGGGCTATTTTCCGAAAGAAGACCTGCCCCTGAATTTAAACCTGGATGATCAATCCGAGCCGATTGATGACCAGGAGGATGAGTCGCTGGAACGGGTAGAGCGCAACCATATTTTGCGAGTACTCAATGCCTGCTCTGGCAACAAATCGGAGGCGGCCAGGCGCCTTGGCGTTTCCAGAAAAACCCTAGAACGCAAGTGCATGGCATGGAGCCAAGAGTAGATCAACGGCCTTTCCCGTCGAAAGGTCATTTCTGGCCCGCCCATTGGACGGTAAAAACAAAACTGGTGATCACAGCCTGCATTCCGCTGCTGGTTCTGATACCAGTGGTGGCCATGTTGGTGTGGTCGGCGGGGCAGGCGGCCTACACCAAAATATTGATTTCCAAGGTGCGCAGCGATTTGGTGCTGGCGCAACAGGAATTTCTCGATGTTCAAAACGGCAAGTTCACTGCACTGAAGGCCTGGTCGGAAAGCGCCAATTTGCGCAATCAGATTCAGCGCAATGGTGGGCGCCTGAGCAATGCTTTGCTGGCTCGGCAGGCTGAGTCTTTGGGATTCAGTTACCTGCGGCTCATCAGTCCAACCGGTTTGGTCAGTCATTCATTTCCCTCGCGCTTGCCTTACATGTTGCCTGTGAATGCGCACGGTGCCTTGAAAGAGCGTGACCCTGGCAGTTACACAGTGTTATTGAGCAGTCAAGAGCTGCTTGATATTTCGCCGGTGTTGGCAGGCGCAGCCTTGCAACCTATCGTACCCACTTCCAATGCCCGACCCTCTTCGAAAAGTGTAGAGGACCGTGGCTTGATGACCCAGGTTGTGCAGCCACTTTATTACGATGGTGCTTACCTCGGTTTACTGGAAGGAGGGGTGATGCTCAATGGCAACCTGGCCCTGGTGGACGGAATCAAAAATCTCATTTATTCGCCCAACACTTTGCTTGAAGGATCGGTGGGCACCACCACAGTGTTTCTTGAAGATGTGCGCGTGGCCACCACTGTGCGTGCTGAAGGCGAGACCCGGGCTTTGGGTACCACCGTGTCCGAGGTGGTGCGACAAACAGTGCTTGGCCGTGGTGATGTATGGCTGGAACGGGCCTTCGTGGTCAATGATTGGTACGTTGCTGCTTATGCACCTTTGTTAAGCCCGCAGGGTGCGCGCATCGGTATGTTTTATGTGGGTTTTCTTGAAGCGCCGTATGCCAACATCAAAACACAATTATTGATTCTGTTTTTGCTCGCGGTGGGTGCTGCCATGCTGCTTGGAGCGGCCATGGTTGTGCGATTGACTTCTGGAATTTTCTATCCGCTTCGCCGGATGAATTTCATCATGAGCCGACAAGAGGGTGGCGATTCTGCTGCCCGTGTGGGCGATTTGCGCAGGGCTGACGAGTTTGCTGATCTGGCGCAGCACTTTGATGTGCTGCTGGACCGACTGGAAGCGCGTCGTCAAGAGCTTCAGGATTTGAACAACGAGCTGGATGAACGTGTTCGACAACGCACGGCCGATTTGCAGGCCACGAACCACAAACTGCACCAGGCGGTCGAGCAATTGCTGGCTTCTGAAAAACTGGCGGTGATGGGGCAGCTTACGGCGGGCCTGGCGCATGAGTTCAACAACCCCTTGGCGATCATGATGGGCCACCTCGATTTGATTCGGTTGACATTGACCGATGCTGAAAGCCAGAAAACCCTTCGCATGCTTGATGAACAATTGCACCGCATGCGCAACATTGTTCAAAAACTTCTGCAATTCTGTCGGCCCGACGAGTTTGCGTCCTATACCGAAGCCGTCGATGTGAATGAGGTTATTCAGGATAGTATTCTGTTTGCCCGGGCAGAAATCGACAGCGTGGGGGCAAGCCTCGAATTGAACCTCAATGCCAGTCGGGGGGTTCAAATCAGCAGGACCGAGTTGCAGCAAGTGATGGTGAATTTGTTGATCAACGCCACACATGCGCTGGACGGGCAGATCAGTGAGCCCTCCATTCAAATCAACAGTGCCGATGTGACCTTGCCTGATGGTCAGGATGCTGTCAGCATTCACGTTCAAAACAATGGGATGCCAATTCCTGCCGATGAGTTGCAGTTGATTTTCAAAATGTTTTACACCACCAAACAGGCTGGCAAAGGAACAGGCCTTGGTCTGCCCGTGTCGCGCATGCTGTTGCAACGCTACGGTGGAGACCTTGGCGTCGTCAGCCCGGTTTTGCCATTGAATCAGCCTCAAACCGGTGCACGTTTTGAAATCGCCTTGCGCTGTAAAACCCGTCCATCGGCCGATATTTTGAAAGAATCGGGTCAGCAGGTGTTGCTGATCGAAAAACAACTGTCAGAAGGAAGTTGAAGTGCCCAAGGTGTTTGGATTTGCCGGCTATTCCGGCGTGGGTAAAACCACATTGATTGAACAGTTGTTGCCCTTGCTGGGTCAGCACGGTGTACGCGTGTCTGTGATCAAACACGCCCATCACAATTTTGACATCGACATTCCCGGCAAGGATTCCTACCGACATCGAGAAGCGGGTGCGCACGAGGTGTTGATCACCGCCAACAAGCGTTGGGTGCTGATGCACGAGTTGCGAGACGAGGAAGAGCCAACACTGGAAGATCAACTACCCCGCTTATCGCCCTGTGATTTGGTCATTGTGGAGGGCTTTAAGCGATCCCACATTCCGAAAATAGAGATTTGGCGTGAGGCCAATGGAAAGCCGTTTTTGCATCCGCAAGACCCGGACATCATTGCAATAGCCACCGATGATCCGACGATGCAATTTGGCGCCTTGCCTGTTTTGCCTTTGAATGACCCGCCCGCTATTGTTCAATTCATTGTGAAGCGATTTGTTCATGATTGATTTAGATGATTTGTTACAACAGGTCTGGCCGTTGGCTCAAGCCCCTGCACGTTCAGAAACAGTCGGGCTAAAAGAGGCTTTGGGGCGTGTTTTAGCCAACGATGTGTGCTCAAACATTGATGTGCCCCAGCACGACAACAGCGGCATGGATGGCTATGCAGTGCAGGCAGCGCAACTGCGACTTGGTCAGCCTTATCGAGTCTCCCAACGCGTGCCTGCTGGAAGTTCTCCAGCGGCTTTGCAGGAAGGCACCGTCGCCCGAATTTTCACGGGTGCGCCCATTCCGCCCGGGGCTGACGCTGTGATCATGCAGGAAGAAGCCACTCTTCACGACAACGCACAAGTGTCTTTTTCCAGCCACCCCCGGGCTTTGCAGTTCATCCGCAAAGCGGGTGAAGACATCGCTGCCGGGCAAGTTGTACTGAGCAAAGGCACGGTGTTAAGTGCCGTTCACATTGGTTTACTCGCCTCTATTGGCATTTCGCAGGTGCCAGTGTTCAGGCGACTGAAGGTGGGCGTGATGGTCACGGGCAGTGAACTGCGCAATCCGGGCGACGCGTTGGGTGCGGGGCAAATTTACAATTCCAATGAATTTGTCTGGTGTGGCTTATTGGCCAGTTTGGGCATTGACGTTCAGTCTGTCGGCATTGTAGTCGATGATTTTCAAGCCACTTGTGAGGCCTTGGCCTCGCTGGCCGATTGCGATGCCATCATCAGCTCAGGTGGGGTATCGGTGGGCGAAGAAGATCACGTGAAGCCCGCCCTGGAGCGTGTTGGCACCTTAAGGTCGTGGAAAGTCGCCATGAAACCGGGTAAGCCAATTGCTTTTGGTCACCTTGATCAACCCACTGGTGGCGGTGTGTGCTGGTTTTTCGGTTTGCCAGGCAACCCGGTTTCCAGTGCAGTTGCATTCCAGCTCATCGTGAAGCCGTTTTTAGCGGCTTTACAGGGACAAGAGCATGTGGATTGGCGCAACCGCATGCGCAAGGTTACAGCCGATTTTTCATGGCCCAAGCCCGATTCCCGCCGTGAAGAGTTTTTAAGGGTGGATGTACAATCCAACCAAGCTCGCTTGTTTGCGAATCAAAGCTCTGGAGTGCTCACCTCGCTTGCGCAATCGAGTGGTTTGGTGCGAGTGCCCAAGGGAGTTGTGGTCAATCCAGGCGACGAACTGGACTATGTGTCTTATCAGGACTTGATGCGATGAAGTTGAATGTGCGTTTTTTTGCCAGTTTAAAAGAATTGATGGCCTGTGATGCCATTGCGGTCGAAGGTGAGTTGGCTCCGCCCACAGTCGCGGGCTTGAAACAGCATTTGAGCGAGAACAACCCGACTTTTGCCAGGGCCATTTCGGAAGTGGGGCGCTTGAGGGCTGCTGTGAATCAGGAAATGGCCAATGATCAATCGCCGTTGTCCGATAACGACGAAGTGGCCTTTTTTCCACCTGTAACCGGGGGTTGAATGAAACGCTCAAAGGTGATTGTTCAGGAAGCTGATTTTGACGTATCGGCCGAATTGAAGTGGTTGCGTGAAGGCCTGCCTGAAATCGGTGCTGTCGCAAGTTTTGTTGGTACTGTGCGCGACATCAACGAGAATAGCTCGGTCAAGTCCATGACCTTGGAACATTACCCGGGAATGACCGAAAAAGCGCTTGAAAACATTTTAAATGTGACGGCGCAACGTTTCGATGTGGTGTCAGCCGCCATCATTCATCGAGTCGGGCCACTTTACCCCGAAGATCAAATCGTGTTTGCCGCAGCCACCAGTGAGCACCGGCAACAAGCCTTCCTCGCTTGTGAGTTCATCATGGATTATTTAAAGACCGAGGCGCCCTTCTGGAAGAAAGAAGACACGCCGCAAGGTTCTCGCTGGGTGTCTGCGCGCGACAGCGACGATTCAGCCAAGGCACGCTGGGAGTCTGCCCAGTGAGTGGTTTGCACCTGTTGATGGTGTTTCTGGGCGCTGGGCTTGGTGGGGCGGGGCGGTATGCCATGGGCTTGCTGTTGGCCCAGCCTGCTTGGCTTCCCATGCCGGTTTCGACCCTGGCTGTGAATGTGCTTGGTGGTTTTGGGGCTGGCGTGTTGTTCACCCTGCTTGGCCCTGTGTTTTTGAAAAGCAACCCGGCCGGCCTTTTTTTGATGACGGGTTTGCTGGGCGGTTTCACTACTTTTTCCGCATTCACCGCAGAAGGCGTGGCCCTGCTGCTTGATAAACCAGTGTTGGCCCTGTTGCATGCGGCCACCCATGTGCTTGTTTGTCTGTTTGCTTTTTACCTGGCGGGCAGGTTGGTTGCTGCGCTGGCACATTGAACTGGTTCTTCACAGTCAGTCTGGAGCAGGTCAACGCAACGCACTCCTGATTTTTTCTCAGTGTTGTTCCCACGGCAAGCCGTGAAATCGCCAACCATTCACGCTTGATCGTTGGTGGTCATCATTTTTGTCGCCTTCGAAGCCTTCCAGCACATTGATGGCATTTGGAAAGCCATTCTTCGCTGCCAGGCTGGCTGCGTGGTGTGAGCGCGCGCCACTTCTGCAAATAAAAAGCACGGGTTGATCTTGTTGAACGCGTGCAGCCAACTGCGCGATGAATTCCTGATTGCGCTCACCATCCGGGTAATTGTTCCATTCAATATGAAAAGATCGATCGGGCGAGAAGCTGACTTGCCCTACCCAGTCTTGCTCAGCGTGGGTTCTCACATCCACCAGAACCGCATTTTCGTCTTCATTCAACAGTGACCAGGTTTCTTGGGGTGTTAACGCACCCAGGTAGTCCAACCCCTTTTCTTGGGCGCGTAATTTGGCAATTTCAATAAGCTTTTGGGCGGCAGCCGACATGATTTCTCGTGATTTTAGATTTGCAGATGCGCATATTGTAATACAAGCATTGAATTGAGCCATCATAAATGAAGTGATGCACAATAAAGGGGCATGCGCACCATTATTGTGCGGTGTGTGTGTTCGATGAATGCTCCGGGAGTGTGCGAAGGCCTTGAAACGCGGATTTTTAAAGTTGGTATGAAGCTTGCTTTTATCGCTCAAGATGATGATTGAATTCGTTCCGAGCGTCATATATAGCAACATCGATCGTGCTATTGTTGCGCTAAACCGAATGGGTTCAATTCGGAGTTTGTTAATCACTATCCACCTCATGTACCAGGAGATTTTCAATGGCGACCGCCCAAGATGTAATGAAGATGGTTGCGGAAAACGAAGTCAAGTTCATTGATTTCCGCTTCACCGACACAAAAGGCAAAGAGCAACACGTTTCTGTGCCGGTAAAAATGTTTGACGATGACAAGTTTGAGTCAGGCCACGCATTTGACGGTTCATCTGTCGCGGGCTGGAAGGGCATTGAAGCCTCGGACATGTTGTTGGTACCCGATCCCGAATCTGCTCGCATGGATCCATTCCGTGAAGAGCCCACATTGATTTTGACTTGCGACGTGGTTGAGCCATCTGATGGCAAGGGCTATGACCGTGACCCACGTTCCATCGCTCGCCGCGCCGAGTCTTACCTAAAGTCCTCTGGCTTGGGCGATACCGCTTACTTTGGCCCAGAGCCAGAATTCTTCATTTTCGACAGCATCACCTGGTCCGACGACATGTCTGGTAGCCACGTGAAGATCAAGTCTGAAGAAGCCTCTTGGTCCACCGGCATCGATTATGAGCACGGCAATTTGGGCCACCGCCCCACAGTGAAGGGTGGTTACTTCCCAGTGTCTCCAACTGACTCTTTCCAGGACATCCGTTCTGAAATGTGTTTGTTGCTGGAGCAGCAGGGCGTGCCCGTTGAAGTGCATCACCACGAAGTGGCCGGTGCAGGTCAAAACGAAATTGGTACCATGTTCTCTACATTGACCAAGCGCGCTGACTGGACACAAATTCTGAAATACACGGTATGGAACGTGGCTGCCAGCTACGGCAAAACAGCCACATTCATGCCCAAGCCCATGCACAGCGACAACGGCTCTGGCATGCACGTTCACCAGTCGGTCTGGAAAGATGGCGTGAACCTGTTTGCAGGCAACGGCTACGCTGGTCTGTCTGAATTTGCTTTGTTCTACATTGGCGGTATCATCAAACACGCTCGTGCCTTGAACGCGATCACCAACCCGTCTACCAACTCTTACAAGCGTTTGGTTCCAGGTTTCGAAGCACCGGTGAAGTTGGCTTATTCAGCCCGTAACCGTTCTGCCTCAATCCGCATTCCTCACGTGGCAAACCCCAAAGGTCGCCGCATTGAGGCGCGTTTCCCTGATCCCATGGCCAACCCATACCTGGCGTTTGCAGCCATGTTGATGGCTGGTCTGGACGGCGTTCAGAACAAGATTCACCCAGGTGAAGCGGCTGACAAAAACCTGTACGACTTGCCTCCAGAAGAAGACGCGAAGATCCCAACCGTTTGCGCATCTTTGGAAGAAGCATTGGCGCACCTGGACAAGGACCGCGAGTTCTTGACCCGTGGTGGTGTGTTCAGCAACGAAATGATCGATGCGTACATTGCATTGAAGATGGAAGAAGTTCAGCGCATGCGCATGACACCACACCCCATCGAATTCGACATGTACTACGGTCTGTAATTAGTCTGTTGTGTGTTTCGATTGAAAATGGCCCTGCAAAGGGCCATTTTTATTTTTCAATCTTTGTAAAGCACCTACCTCATCTGGTATCGCTACTCGCCTTGAGTGGGGAGGGTTAGTCACAGTGGATTGTTTATCATAGGGGTTGTTCATTGTTTTTCGAGAAACAGCCATGCATTTAAAACGCGTTTATCCGGCAGCAGCCATGGTTTTGGGCTTAATGGCGTGGCCATCCCTGCAGCCTGTTGCGGCAAAGGGCACCGAGATGTTTGTGTGCACCGGTGCTGATGGAGTGCGCACTTATCAAAATTCCGATGGTGGCGCGGGTTGCGTTCCGCTGAACTTGAACCCGATCACCATTGTGCCCAGACCGAAATACAGCGCTGGCTCCACTGGCAGTGAACCCAATTTTGAGCGCCGCCCCAGTGGGTCAGACACTCGCACTGCAGCAGATTTCAATGCGAAAGACGATCGAATGAAAATTCTTCAGGAAGAGCTTCGTATCGAGGAAAGCAAACTGAAGTCACTGCAGGAAGAATACAAAAATGGTCAACCTGATCGGTTGGGTAGTGAGAAAAACTATCAAAAATACTTAGACCGTGTTTCCCGTCTTGAACAGGAAATCATGGTCACCAAGGACAACATCGACATATTGAAAGCGGAGTTGATCCGCTTGTCCAGGTGATGAAATCCATAGAGGAGTCGTTGTGAGTAAAGAAGCATTTCAGGGTTTGGAACTATTGGCAACGGCCGTGGTGGTGAGTAGCCCTGAGGGTGTGGTGTTGCATGCCAACATGGCTGCTGAAAACCTCCTGGAAGTGTCGCGGCGCAGCCTGGATGGGCAAGCGTTGGCAGCTTTGTTCTCTGAAGCCGACAGTTTCCGGGAATTCCTGCAACGATCGCAGGCTGATCCTTTCGGGGTTCAGCGGCAGGTCTTTGAGTTGATCCGCCTCAATGGCACCACCGAGCATGTGCACGTGACCTTGTCGTGCCCAGACGGTGCGGATGGCGTGACGGTAATTGAATTGCGCGAGATTGAGCAACAGCTGAAAGTGGATCGAGAGGCACGAATGATGGATCAATCTCTGGCCAACAAGGAGCTGATTCGTAACCTTGCACATGAAATCAAAAACCCGCTTGGAGGCATTCGGGGTGCGGCACAACTTCTTGAAGTGGAGCTGGATTCAGCTGAGTTGAGGGAATACACACAGGTGGTGATCAAAGAGTCGGACCGCCTTCAAACCCTGGTCGATCGCTTGCTGGCCCCGCACCGCAAGCCACACATTGTCAGCATGATGAACATTCATGAGGTTTGTGAACGTGTTCGCTCTGTTATTTTGGCGGAGCATCCCAAGGGCTTGAAGTTTATTCGAGATTACGACACCTCATTGCCTGAGTTTTTGGGTGATCTGGAGCAGTTGATTCAAGCCATTTTGAATATTGTGCGCAATGCCGCACAGGCGCTTGCCCCACAAATCAGCGAGGGCACAGCTCAAATCACTCTTTGCACCAGAGTGGTGCGTAGAGTAACCTTAAACCGCAAGCAACACAGGCTGGCATTAGACTTGCAAGTGATAGACAACGGCCCCGGCATTGCCGAAGAAATCATGGAAAGAATCTTCTTTCCTTTGGTGTCTGGTCGGGAGGGCGGTAGCGGTTTGGGCCTTACATTGGCTCAAACCTTTGTTCAGCAGCATGAGGGCATCATTGAATGCAGCTCGCAGCCGGGTAAAACACTATTCAAAGTCACATTGCCGTTACAGTTCGAGCAACAGGTCGACTGAGCGGTTTGAAGGAACCTGTATTCATGCGTCCTATTTGGGTTGTCGATGATGATCATTCCATTCGTTGGGTGCTTCAAAAAGCCATCACTCGCGAAGGAATCCCATGTGAGATATTTTCATCCGCCGGCGAGGTGCTGGAGCGGCTAGAGACTGAAACACCCCAAGTGCTTGTGTCCGATATTCGGATGCCCGGGCAAACCGGTTTAAGCCTGTTGAGCAAGGTGAGGGAATCCCATCCGGATTTACCAGTCATCATCATGACGGCCTACTCCGATCTTGACAGCGCCGTGTCTGCCTTTCAGGGTGGCGCTTTTGAGTATCTGCCCAAGCCTTTTGACATTGAAAAGGCAGTTGAACTGATACTTCGCGCGGTGCGGGAATCGCAAGCCGAGGAGTTTGTTGAAGAGGCTGAAGGCGCAGCTCCTGAAATTCTGGGGCAAGCGCCTGCCATGCAGGAAGTGTTTCGAGCCATTGGCCGGCTCTCGCAGTCCAACGTCACTGTGTTGATCACGGGCGAATCGGGCGCGGGTAAGGAATTGGTTGCGCGTGCCTTGCATCGCCACAGTCCGCGGGCATCAAACCCTTTCATTGCCCTGAATACGGCTGCCATCCCCAAGGATTTGCTTGAATCGGAACTGTTTGGCCATGAGCGTGGGTCATTCACCGGCGCGCAAGCACAGCGGCGTGGCCGGTTTGAACAGGCTGAAAACGGCACGCTGTTTTTGGATGAAATCGGTGACATGCCTTCGGAGCTTCAAACCCGCCTGCTTCGCGTGCTATCGGACGGGCATTTTTACCGAGTGGGAGGTCAACAGCCCATCAAGGCGAATGTGCGTGTCATTGCGGCCACCCATCAGGATCTTGATGAGCGTGTGAAGCAGGGTTTGTTTCGCGAGGATTTGTATCACCGTTTGAATGTGATTCGTTTGCGTCTGCCGCCTTTGCGTGAACGTCAGGAAGACATTCCCTTGTTGGCCAAACACTTCCTGAGCGCATCAGCCAAGGAACTGGGCACTGAAACCAAGCGCCTATCAGACGCAGCCGTGCGAATGATCAGCGAGTTTCCTTTTCCCGGCAATGTGCGTCAGCTTGAGAACGTGTGCCGCTGGATCACGGTGATGGCCCCTGCGCAGATTGTAGAAGCGCACGATTTGCCGCCAGAACTCAAATCGTTTCAAGCCAGTGGAGTCGCGCCTTCTGGTGAGTCGATCGGGCACACCAACACCGGTGGGCATGGATCAAGTTCAGTGCCTGCGCAAGTTGGGCTTGCTGAGCCAACAGCTCCACCTGCTGAACAAAAATTGGTTGGTGCCCCTCATTTGTCTGCCGGTCGCTATCCAGTTGAAATGCCCTTGGCTAATACACCGCAGGTGCAATCCAATTGGATTGAGCTTCTGTTTATGGAAGCGGAGAAAGCGTTGGAAACCGGCGAACCCAATGTCATGGATGCATTGACTGCCCGGTTCGAAACCGCGGTGATTCAGGCTGCCTTGAAAGCAACCCACGGCAAACGAATTGAGGCGGCACAGCGTTTGGGTATAGGCCGAAACACCATCACACGGAAAATTCAGGACTTGAATATTGATGTGAAAGACCTGGACTGAATGGTTGAATTGGTGCTTCGTGTGCTTGTTAAATAGAAGTCCATTAAAAAAGCCTCAGCATGCTGAGGCTTTTTTAATGGTTCAACCTTGTTGGGGTGGATCGGCACCCCAAGCATGCTTTAGTCTTTCACTTGAAATTTCTTCAGAATATTCGACAAGTCGGTGGCCACACCGCGCAGGCCAGACACCGCGTTGGCCGCACGGCGTGCCATGTCGAGGTTTCCTTCAGACAATTGCGCCACCACTTCCACTTGGTGACCAATGCTTTCTGAAGCCTGCTTCTGTTCCAGCAGTGCTGCGTCGATGTCCTCGACTGAGCGTGCCACAGCGGAGGAATCCACATTGATCTGATTCATGGCCTGACCCGCCCGATCGACCAGTTCTACGCCTTTTTTCACGCTTTCAACAGCCATGTCCATGTTGTTCACCGCCACGCCAGAGCTGTTCTGAATGGCTTCAATCATGCCGTGAATGTCGTCGGTTGACTTTCTGGTTCGTTCTGCGAGTTTGCGCACCTCATCGGCCACAACCGAGAAACCGCGGCCTTGCTCACCAGCGCGAGCAGCCTCAATTGCGGCATTCAGCGCCAGCAGGTTGGTCTGTTCAGCAATGCCTTTGATGATCAGGGCAATTTCAGAGATTTCGCGAGACTGTTCGCCCAGCTGCTTGATCACCCCCGCTGTGCCCAATACATTCTCTGAAATCTTGTGCATTTGTTGTGTGGCAGAACTGATGGCACCGTAGCCCTCGTCGGCCAAATGACGCGCTTTGTTGCTGACGTTTTTCGCTTCACCGGCAGACTCACCCACGCTGGAAATTGAAGACGACATTTCTTCGACTGCCGCAGCCATGCCCGAAGCTGCATCACTGCCTGAAGCTGCACCTCGGTTCAATTCCTCGCTGGTGTGCACCAGGTCTTCTGAGGCCTCCTGAACCTGATGTGTGCTGCGTTTGACCGCACCCAAAGCCTGCTCCATGCTTTCGGCCATGCGGTTCATGCTACGCGCCAACAAGCTGATCTCGTTTTTCGTGCTGATGCTGCCATTGGTCACGTCGTCGTGCGCTCGCGCTGTCATGTCACCATTGCCGAGTTTCAAGGCCAGGTTGGTTAGTACCTTTGTTGAAGAGGTCAGTTTGCTGGTGACCCAATACAGGGCAAATGCAATCAGCACTGTGGCCATCAAACCCATGATGATCATCAGCGTGGTCATTTGATACACGGTCGAAAACACTTCAGATTTAATCGCCGGGGCGATCACCACGGCACCATTCCACAATGGGGTTTTGCTAAATGCCATGAATTCTTCGCGGGTGGCACCGGTGTTGGGATCTTTCCAGGTGACCTGCTCAATGCCAGATTCGTTGGTTTTGACACGTTCGAGCAATCGGGCGATGTCTGTCTCGGTTTGCGCCATTTTGATGAATGCGTCGCCCTTTAAGCTGGGGTGAATCAACACCTGACCTGCACGCGAACCGGTGGTGAACAGAACAAAGGGCACGCCAGATTCGCCCACACGGGTGTTCAAAACAGTCTCTTCAATGCGACCAAAGAGTTTGGTCATGTCAAAGCCGATGAACAGAATCAGATCCTGTTGACCATCAGTGCTTTTGATGGGCACGTATTTGGTCATGTAGCGTTTGCCAAACAGCACGGCTTCGCCAATGTAGGTGTTGCCTTGAGACACCGCGGCAAACCCGGGGTGGTTGCGGTCCAGCTTGGTGGCCACAGCCCGTGATCCGTCTTCTTTTTTCAAGCTTGTAGACACACGCACATAATCGTCGCCCACCTTGGCAAACACAGTTGCAATGCCACCGGTGGTTTCCGTGAAGTCATCGACCAGTTGATAATCGCCCGTAATGGCTTGTGAGTTGATATACACACGCGGCAACTCAACGCCAGCCACGTTGTAAGTTTGGTCGGGCAGCATGACTAAATTGCCGCGAAACCAGCTTTCGAACAAATCAGACAAGCGCGTCGATGATTCTTCGGATAGCAGGAAAGCGGTTTCAATGGATCGCATCAAGCCGTTGGCCTGTTCAGACACATTGCGTTCTGTTCGCTCTTTGGCTTCATTGGAAGTAAACCAGGCTGTAGTACCTACCAAAGAAAGCACAATCAGTGCAACCAGGGTGGCACTGACAAAACTGATCTGTTTGGAAAGAGGAAGCGTTTTTAGGTTCATGGTGAGGGCGCAGTTGTCGAAATGATCAATGTCTTGATCTTCCCACCGCATCCCCCGGCTTAATTGCCTAATTAGAGGGGTAAATAACCGTTAAATATGAACTGTGGCGATTGCTGGCGCATGGTCAGATGGTTTTTCCCATTTTCTTGGGGCTCTGTCTATCACACTGGCTGTGCAATGGCTTGCAAGGGCTTGACTCAGTAGCACATGGTCGATGCGAAGCCCTTTGTTTTTCTGGAAGCCCAGCATCCGGTAGTCCCACCAGGAAAAGGTTTTTTCCGGTTGTTTAAACAAACGAAAGCTATCGATCAATCCCAGATTCAGCAGGGCTCGCCACCGGCTTCTTTCATCTTCTGAGCACAACACCTGGTCTTTCCAGGCTTTGGGGTCGTGAACGTCCCTGTCATCGGGGGCGATGTTGTAGTCACCCACCAAAGCCAACTTAGGGTATTGGCTTAGCCATTGTGCACAATCTTTCAACAGTGCATCAAGCCAGGCCTTTTTGTACTCGAATTTGTCGGAGCCCACTTCGGAGCCATTGACCACGTATGCGCTGACAAAGCGCAGGTCCCCAAAGGTAGCCGCAATCACCCGTTTTTGTTCATCTGGATAGGAGGGCAGGTTCACTTGCACATCCGTGGGCTCTGGCATGCTGCTTTTCTTGTACAGAATGGCCACGCCGTTGTACGTTTTCTGGCCGGCATACACAGCACCATAGCCAGCCTCGTTCAGTGCCTGGACCGGGAAGTTGTCATCGGTCAGCTTCAGCTCTTGCAAACCCAGTAAGTCAACCGGGTTTGTTTCAAGCCACTGAAGCAGGTGCGGCAAGCGCACCTTCAGCGAGTTCACGTTCCAGCTTGCCAAATTCACAACGGCCATGGTCAAGCGGCCTGTTGTTGTTCATTGGTCATGCCCGTGTGTCGAAGCAAAGCGTCCATGCTGGGTTCGCGTCCACGGAAGGCTTTGAACGACACAGCAGCCGGGCGGCTTCCACCAACCGACAAAATTTCTTCCAGAAACTTTTTGCCTGTCTCGGGGCTTACCACGCCGTTTTCTTCAAACATGGCGAAGGCGTCGGCTGACAACACTTCGGCCCATTTGTAGCTGTAATAACCCGCAGCATAACCACCGGCAAAAATGTGGGAAAAGGAGTTCGGGAAACGGTTGTAGTCGGGTGGCGTAAGCACGGCAACCTCGTTGCGCACACCCTTCAATACGTCAAGAATGCTTTGTTTGCCCTTGGGGTTGAAATCAGTGTGAATGAGCATGTCGAACAAAGAAAACTCGATTTGACGCAATGTTTGCAAGCCACTTTGAAAGTTTTTCGCTGCCACCATTTTGTCAAACAATGCCTTTGGCATGGGCTCGCCGGTGGTCTCATGTGCAGTCAATGATTCAACTACACTCCATTCCCAGGCGAAGTTTTCCATGAACTGAGAGGGCAATTCGACTGCATCCCACTCCACGCCATTGATGCCCGCCACATCCAACTCATCCACCTGGGTCAGCATGTGGTGAATGCCGTGACCAAATTCGTGAAACAGGGTTTGCACGTCGTCATGAGACAACTGCGCAGCCTTGCCTGCTGCAGGTTTAGTGTAGTTGCAAGTGAGGTAAGCCACTGGGGTTTGCACACCTTGCGAGGTTCGCTTGCGGCCACGGGCGTCATCCATCCAGGCCCCTGAACGCTTGCTGGCCCGTGCATAGGGGTCGAGAAAGAAGTGGGCAATGGCTTGGCCATCTTTTTGCACTTCAAAGAAGCGGACATCTGCATGCCAAGTGTCGGCCTGGGCTTTAACAATGCTGACGCCGAACAGTCGTTCTGTGAGTTTGAACAGGCCATCCAGCACCCGGTCTTCCTGAAAGTATTGGCGAACTTCCTGATCGCTGAAGGCATATTTCTTTTCCTTCAGCTTCTCTGAGACAAAGCTGATGTCC
Source organism: Limnobacter sp. (assembly GCA_964229025.1). Taxonomy (GTDB): domain Bacteria; phylum Pseudomonadota; class Gammaproteobacteria; order Burkholderiales; family Burkholderiaceae_B; genus Limnobacter. The sequence goes on from CAXRAE010000010.1 coordinate 226,215, forward strand.
CAGCTCTGGAGATTGGTCATGCCCAGCTCGTCTCGGGCAAAGTCGGTCAGCTCGTTCAAGTCACGTTGGCCAAAAGGCTTGGCCTTGTCCGCCAGTTCACGCAGGAAAGCAATCACTTCCTCTGGGCTGTTGGCCATTTTAGGCACCAGTGACAACTCACCGAAATTGGCATAGCCGAGCATTTTGGATTCTTCCTCGCGCAGCGCAAGCAGTTCACGAATCAAAGCGGTGTTGTCCAGCTCTGCCGGGCCAAATTCCGAAGCTCGCTTGGCGTATGCCTCATACAGTGTTTCGCGAAGTTCACGTTTTTTTGCGTACTGCAACACTGGAAAATAAGATGGAAATTGCAAGGTGAACTTGTAGCCTTCTTTGTCCTCTGATTGCGCCAGTTCGCGCGCAGCTGCAACTGCATATTCGGGGATGCCGTCGAGGTCGGCTTCGTTGGTCACCAGCAATTCAAATGCATTGGTGGCGTCAAGCACGTTTTCGGAAAATTTGGCTGTGATGGCTGCCTGCCTGTCTTGAATGGCGGCGTATCTGGGCTTCTGGTCGGCGGGCAGTTCTGCGCCACCCAATTTGAAGCCTCGAATGGAATTGGCCAACACCTTCAGACGTGCTGTGGTGAAAGTTTTCGCAGCGTCGCTTTGCTCGATGGCTTTGTACAGCGCGTAAAGCCGCTCGTCTTGACCAAGCATCGTCCAGAATTCTGTGGTTTTCGGCAGGCAAGCGTTGTATGCAGCGCGCAGTGCTTCACTGTCTGCCACAGAGTGCAAATGGCCCACCACACCCCAAGCCCTGCCCAGTTGCTCACAAGCCACATCCAAAGGCAGTAGGGTGTCTTCCCACGTCGCTTGACTGGGTGGTGTGTTGGCGGTGATTTCCAGTTGCGCTTTGGCGGCGGCCAATAGCTGATCGATCGCTGGCTCCACGTGCTCGGTCAAAATGTCTGAAAACCGTGGAAGGCCTGAGAAGTCGAGTAGGGGGTTGTCGTTCGTCATACTGGGGTCCTGCTTGGGTGTTTTCAAAATGAACTGGGCGTTCAGTTCACACTACGTTCTACGGCTTCAATGGTGTTTTGAAGCAACATGGTGATGGTCATGGGGCCAACGCCGCCTGGCACCGGGGTGATCCAGCCTGCTACTTCTTTGGCGGATTCAAAATCGACATCGCCACACAATTTGCCGTTATCCAGGCGGTTGATGCCCACGTCGATGACCACAGCGCCGGGTTTGATCATGTCACCCGTAATCATATTGGGGCGACCTACCGCTACTACAAGTACATCGGCTCGTTGGCAGTGCGCTTTCAAATCCCTGGTTTTGCTGTTGCACAGCGTAACGGTGGCACCTTGCTGAAGCAACAGCATGGCCTGGGGTTTGCCTACAATATTGCTGGCGCCGATGACCACCGCTTCGGCTCCACGCAGCTCAATGCCGGTCAGCTCGAGCATTTTCATGACACCATAAGGGGTGCAGGGGCGAAAAAGCGGCTTGCCTGTCATCAACAAACCCGCATTGCTCACATGGAACCCATCCACGTCTTTCTCGCTGCTGATGGATTCGATCACCAAATGCGAATCAAGATGTGCGGGCAGGGGTAGTTGAACCAAAATGCCGTGAATGGCGGGGTCGGCATTGAGTTGTTCCACCAAGCCAACCAGCGCATCCTGGCTGGTGTTCTCAGGAAGTGTGTGCATCACGGAATGAAACCCCGCTTTTTCACATGCAGACACTTTGTTTTTCACATAAACCTGTGATGCAGGGTCTTCGCCCACCAGCACCACTGCCAGCCCGGGCTTGTGGCCTTGTTCGGTCAGCTCGGCTGCGCGCTTGGCAATGGTTTGGCGAATGGATGCGGCCAGTTCGGTGCCGCTGATCAGTTGTGCAGACATAATGGATAGGATTTTCAAATCAAAAAAAGGTTCAGCCAAGCCGATCGGCTTGGCCGGAAATCAGGGTTGAGCCAGCTCTGGCGATTTTCTCAGAGCAATTTTCAACAGGTCGGCCACGGTGGTGACCTGTAGTTTGTCCATGATGTTGGCTCGATGGGCTTCCACCGTTTTGATGCTGATGCTGAGGTCGTCGGCAATTTGCTTGTTTAATCGGCCAGACACAATGCGTTCCAACACTTGCAATTCACGGGTGGTCAGTTTGGAGTACAGGCGGTTGATCTGTTCATCCACTTTGTATTCTTTGACCAGTTCGCGTGCCTTTTCCATGTGTACCTGAATCAATTCCTTGATTTTCGCCTCATCAAAAGGCTTTTCGAGAAAATCGACAGCACCGCTTTTCATGGTTTCAACAGCCAGCGTGACATCGCCGTGGCCTGTGATGAACACAATCGGTACAGCGATCCCTTTCTTGTTCAGGACTTTTTGCACTTCGAGGCCCGACAGTTTGGGCATGCGGATATCAAGAAGCAGCACACAGGTTTGGGGCCACTGAAGCTGATCGAGGAAAAGCATGGGGTCTTCGAAGGTTTGCACCTGATAACCTTCGGGTTCAATCAGCCATTGCAGCGAATCCCGAACCGCTTCATCGTCGTCCACGATGAACACGGTTTCTTTCATTTCTGCAGGGCGATGGTTTGTGTGGAGCATTGTCGTTATTCCATGACAGGTGAGGGCGTATTGTTTGACTGCACATTGGGGGCCAGTGGCAAGGTGAACTTGAACACACTGCCTTGCCCTTGCGCAGGTTCTACCCACAATTGGCCCTGATGATACTCAATAATAGTACGACAGATGTTCAGGCCCATGCCCATTCCATCGGATTTGGTCGTGAAAAACGACTCAAACAAACGTTGACGAATTTCCTCGGGCACACCCAAGCCATGGTCTCGAACTTCAATCAGTGCGAAAGTGCCAGTTTCACCCACACGAATTTCGATCCGCTTTTGTTCGGGTGGCAAGTGCCCCATGGCTTCCAGACCGTTTTTGATCAAATTCATCAGCACCTGCTCAATCAGGACTGCATCGGCCACCACAGTCAATAAGGCATCGGGAATGTGCATTTCAATGCGAGCAGACTGGTGACGAGCTTCAAGTTGGGAAAACCCGATGGCGTCTTCAATGATCTTCCCTATCGTGCAATGGCTGCGCTTGGGCTCTTGCTGTTTGACAAACTCTCGAATACGACGGATCACGTCACCCGCGCGTTTGGCTTGAATATTGACTTTTTCCAACACTGGCAAAAGCTCTTCAGGGCTGACCTTCCCGCTTCGAAGCCGGTTTACGCTTCCCATGTTGTAATTGCTGATGGCTGCCAAAGGTTGGTTAATTTCATGCGCCAGGGACGAAGCCAATTCACCCAAGGTAATGAGGCGGGAAGTGAACTGAAGCTTTTCCTGTTGCTGGCGGGACATGTTTTCAGCTTCTTTGCGGGTGGTGATGTCGGTGGCCACTTGCATCACCACGGTGGCCCCATCCACCCAGGAAATGGAGCGCCTGCGCACTTCATACCAGCGTTGAGAAACCGGATTGAGCCACTCAAATGGCTCGTACAGGTTACTGCGATAGCGACGCTTGTGGTTCGCTTTGGGCGGTGTTACGCCGCCAAACCATTCCCGATGCAAGCGGTTCACAAAAATATATTCATCTGCACCGGCGTCCGGGCCTTGAATACACACTGCGGCGTCAAGCTCTTCGAGAATTCGCACAAAACGGCGGTGGGCCGCGGCCAATTCATCACGAACCCGGCGGGGTTCGGTGATGTCGGTCATGGAGGTCATCCAGCCACTTTGCTCGCCTTCGCTGTCAACCAAAGGGGACACGTACATGCGCGCATCAAACACGCTGCCATCGCGCCGGCGCACCTGCACTTCGATGCCTTTTTGTGGGGCTTGGCCTGACAAAATCAAATCCAGATTGGCCTGTTGTGCCTCATACGAGCGGTCTGGCCAGTATGGAAACGGGGGTAGCATGCCCACAAGTTCGTTTTCGTGGTAACCGGTCATTTTACAAAAAGCGGGGTTCACATAAGTGATTCGCCCATCCATGTCGATGGCGCGCATGCCCGTGATCACAGAGTCTTCCATAGCCCGTCGAAATTTCGTTTCCGCCAGCAGCCGCTTTTCCGCCTCACTGCGCAATTTCGCGTGGCGGAACAACAAGACAAAGCTCCAGATGATCACCAGCGACAAACCCATCACAGTCCAGGCCAACATGTTGGAAAACAATTCGGTGTTGGTTTTGTACAGAACGGCTCGCAGTTTCAGGCCATGACCCGGGGGGTCGAGTGGCACCTCGTGGCTGAGTTTTGCATTGTCAATCGAGCGGCTGACATTGGAAGCCACTGGATTGCCGCCCCCGTCAACGATGCTGACGAGGTACAACTGAACGAAAGAATCGGGAACGGCGTCGTTGAGCAAAGAGCTCATCGGCAAGGTGGCCACCACGGTGCCCATGAATTCTGATTGGTAGATGACTGGACTGTGTACTTCCAGATAAATCTTTCCAGAATTACCCAAAAAAGGCCGCGAAAAAACCGGCAATCTGGTTTCGCGAGCCGCATTGAAAGCCCAATAACTTTCTGCATCTTCGACTGTTTGATACAACGGATGCAGCACTTCGGAAGACCGCAAGGCCGGTAAGGCGAGGTTTGTCACTCGGCGCTCATGGTCGATGATCAAGACCGATGACACCTCCTGAAATTCATTCAGAATCGATTGGGCAGAAGCACGGAAGTTTTCGGTGTCCGGATTGGCTTGTTCAAGCCCGCGGGCAATCTGATTAACCCGTTCCTGTGTACTCAACAAGCGTGTACGAATGGTTTGACGAGCCAGCTCAACGTCTCGAATCACGCGCAACTGAGCCTGATTCTGGTCTTCGGAATGCAGCGTGTAAAAAAACGCGCCCATGGCCAGCACGAATAAAATAATGCCCACCAAAGGTGTGGCCCACAACAAGGGGCTGGTACGGTGTTGGTCGCGAAGGCGCAAGGTCGAGTGAATCTTGTAAAAGGTCGCAATGGCAACAGTGTACAAAACTAGCTGAGCGCCAGGTGATCTGAAGGAGAGGCTTAGGGGAAAATCCGTAGATATTGCACAATATGAAATTGCAAATCACATTTTGAAAATTTCATAATTAGGTGTGATACTCTAATATGTATAAGAGGTGCGTCCATCGGCACAGTCTTCTTAGCAAAACAAAACCTAGAGACCTCAGGAGGAAAGAATGTCAGCTCAACTCGAATTCCCGGGATCGGATGATCCAGATTTCCAAGAAACGCAAGAATGGCTAGACGCGCTGGAAGCAGTGCTTGAACGCGAAGGCCCGGACCGCGCCCATTATTTGCTTGAGCAACTGATTGACAAGGCGCGCCGCAGCGGTGCCTTCATTCCTTTCTCGGCCAACACCGAATACGTGAACACCATTCCTGTGCACCTTGAAACACGGTGCCCCGGTAACATGGAGTACGAAGAGCGCCTGCGCAGCTGGATGCGCTGGAACGCGATGGCCATGGTGGTACGCGCCAACAAGAAAAGCCCGCCCGATGGCGGCGATCTGGGTGGCCACATTGCTTCATTTGCATCACTTGCCACCATGCTTGGCGTGGGTTTTAATCACTTTTGGCATGCTGAAGATGAAAACCACGGTGGCGATTTGTTGTACCTGCAGGGCCATGTGTCACCCGGTATTTACGCCCGTGCTTTTCTCGAAGGTCGTTTAACGGAAGAGCAACTGGATCATTTCCGTCAGGAAGTCGATGGCAAGGGCTTGTCGAGCTACCCACACCCCAAGTTGATGCCTGATTTCTGGCAGTTCCCAACTGTGTCTATGGGCTTGGGCCCATTGATGGGTATTTATCAAGCGCGTTTCTTGAAGTATCTGCATGCACGTGGTATTTGCGACACCTCCAAGCGCAAAGTCTGGGTGTTCTGTGGCGATGGCGAGATGGACGAACCTGAAAGCCTGGGTGCCATTGGCATGGCCGCACGCGAGAAGCTCGATAACCTTGTTTTCGTTGTGAACTGTAACTTGCAGCGTTTGGATGGCCCGGTGCGTGGCAACGGCAAGATCATTCAGGAACTGGAAGGCGAGTTCCGCGGCTCAGGCTGGAACGTGTTGAAGGTGATTTGGGGCGGCTACTGGGATGAACTGTTGGCTCGTGACAAAGATGGCTTGCTACGCAAGGTCATGAATGAAATGGTCGACGGCGAATACCAGAATTGCAAGGCCAATGATGGTGCTTATGTTCGCAAGAATTTCTTTGGCAAGCACCCCAAGCTGCTTGAAATGGTCGCACGAATGACCGATGAAGACATCTGGCGTTTGAATCGCGGTGGCCATGACCCGCACAAAGTGCATGCCGCCTATGACGCAGCAATGAAGCACGAAGGTCAGCCCACGGTCATTTTGGCGAAAACCGTGAAAGGTTTCGGCATGGGTAAAGTGGGGCAGGGTAAAAATACCACCCACCAGCAAAAGAAACTGGACATCCAATCCATCAAGGAATTCAGGGATCGATTCAATATTCCTGTGTCTGATGACATCATTGAAGACGTGCCTTTCTATAAGCCCGCCGACGATGCACCGGAAATCAAATACCTTCACGAGCGTCGCCAGGCCTTGGGGGGCTATCTACCCAAGCGTCGTCGCGAGGCCGACGAGAAACTGAAGGTGCCCGGTATTGAGGCTTTTGAATCCGTTCTGGAGCCAACCAAAGAGGGTCGGGAAATTTCAACAACCCAAGCTTTCGTTCGTGTGCTAACTGCCCTTGTTCGTGACAAGGAAATTGGCCAGCGAATCGTGCCCATCGTGCCAGACGAAGCCCGCACCTTTGGTATGGAAGGCATGTTCCGTCAACTGGGCATTTATTCGTCGCAAGGGCAGTTGTACGAGCCAGTCGACAAAGACCAGGTGATGTACTACCGCGAAGACAAAGCGGGCCAAATCCTTGAGGAAGGCATCAACGAGGCCGGTGCGTTCAGTTCGTGGATTGCTGCGGCCACTTCGTATTCTACGAATAACCGTGTGATGATTCCGTTTTACATTTATTACTCCATGTTTGGTTTCCAGCGCGTTGGCGACCTCGCCTGGGCTGCTGGTGACATGCAGGCGCGCGGGTTCCTGTTGGGCGGCACGGCTGGTCGAACCACCTTGAACGGTGAAGGTTTGCAGCACGAGGATGGCCACAGTCATATTTTGTCGTCGACCATTCCAAACTGCGTCAGCTACGACCCCACTTTTGCGCATGAGCTTGCTGTGATCATTCAGCATGGCTTAAAGCGCATGGTTGAAGACCAGGAAAACGTGTTCTATTACCTCACGGTGATGAACGAAAACTATGCTCAACCAGGGCTGAAGAAAGGCACCGAAGAGGGCATCATCAAAGGCATGTACACCTGCCGCGAGTCCACATTGAAAAAATCAGGCAAGAAGCGTGTTCAGCTGTTGGGCTCGGGCACCATTTTGCGCGAATCACTTGAAGCGGCTGAGTTGCTCGAAAGTGATTGGGGGGTGGCTGCGGATGTCTGGTCTGTGACCAGCTTTACAGAACTGCGCCGCGAAGGCCTTGACATTGAGCGTGAGAACATGCTCAACCCTACGAAGAAGGCCAAGCAAAGTTATGTCGAAAAGGTGCTGTCAAAAACCGAAGGGCCAGTGATTGCATCGACCGATTACATGAAACTGTTCGCCGACCAGATTCGCCCATTCATCCCGAAGGGGCGTGAATACAAGGTGCTGGGCACCGACGGTTTTGGTCGATCAGACTTCCGTTACAAGTTGCGTGAGCACTTTGAGGTGAATCGTCACTTTGTGACCGTGGCTGCGTTGAAGGCGTTGGCTGATGAAGGCGTTGTTCCTTTGAGTACAGTGGGCGAAGCCATCAAGAAGTACGGCATTGATCCAAAGAAAGTGAACCCAGCCTACGCATAAAGACAAAAAGGACAAGAAATGACAATCGAAATCAAAGTACCCGACATCGGCGATTTTGAAGGCGTGGAAGTGATTGAGGTATTGGTCAAGGTGGGCGACAAAGTCACCGCAGAGCAATCGATCATCACGGTTGAATCAGACAAGGCGAGCATGGAAATTCCCAGCCCGCAGGCAGGTGTGATCAAAGAGTTGAAGGTCAAGGTGGGTGACACCGTGGCTGAAGGCACTTTGATGATGGTTCTGGAGGCCGACTCTGATTCATCCGAGAAAGCTGCAGACAAACCAGTCGATAAGCCCGCTGAAAAAACCGCCGAAAAGCCGGCTGAGGATAGTCAGCCCAAAGCGTCGATTCCAAAAGATGACGCACCCGCCAAAACGCAGGCTGTGTCCTCTTCCATCGACAGCAAGCCGGTGGAGGCGCACGACCCCAGCAAGCCAGCGACCAATGTGCCTCACGCAAGCCCTTCTGTGCGCAAGTTTTCTCGCGAGCTGGGCGTCGATTTGGTCAAAGTCACCGGGACAGGGCCGAAAGGGCGTATCACGCCTGACGATGTCCGCAACTACGTGAAAGCGGCTGTGGCTGGTGCTGGCTCCGCTCCAGTTGCTGCGGGTGGTGGCGGCGCAGGCTTGAACCTGTTGCCATGGCCCAAGGTTGATTTCTCCAAGTTCGGTGAAATTGAAGAGCAAGAGTTGTCTCGCATCAAAAAGCTGTCAGGCCCAAATTTGCACCGCAACTGGGTCATGATCCCGCACGTCACGCAGTTTGATGAAGCAGACATCACAGACCTGGAGCAATTCCGCAAAGACACCAACGCCGCTTTGGCCAAACAAGGTGTGAAACTGACCATGCTGGCTTTTGTCATGAAGGCCTGCGTGTCGGTGTTGAAGAAGTACCCCGCATTCAACGGTTCTTTGAATGAAGCCGGCGACAAATTGATCCTGAAAAAATTCTGGAACATCGGTTTTGCGGCTGATACCCCAAATGGCCTTGTGGTGCCTGTCATCAAGGGTGTGGATCAAAAAGGGTTTTCTCAAATAGCCAACGAGTTGGGTGAGCTGTCGGCTTTGGCCCGCGAAGGCAAGCTCAAAGGCGGCGACATGCAGGGTGCCACATTCACGATTTCATCTTTGGGTGGCGTCGGTGGCACCATGTTCACTCCTATCATCAATGCACCTGAAGTGGCTATTTTGGGTTTGTCGAAATCGGCCATGAAGCCCGTGTGGAATGGCAAGGAATTCGAGCCCCGCCTGATGTTGCCATTAAGTTTGAGCTACGACCATCGAGTCATCGATGGAGCCATGGCTGCGCGTTTCACCACCGAGTTGGCTGGTGTGTTGGCCGACATGCGCAAAGTGCTGTTGTAAAGGGAGCGAACCATGAAACTAATTGTTCCTGACATTGGGGATTTTGATTCCGTTGAAGTGATTGAGGTGTTGATCAAAGAAGGCGACACTGTGAAGAAAGAGCAATCGTTGATCACGGTTGAGTCTGACAAGGCCAGCATGGAAATTCCGGCATCGGATGATGGTGTGGTGGTCAAGTTGTTGGTGAAAGTGGGTGACAAGGTCAAGCAGGGCACTGAAATTTGCGAGGTTAAAGCAGCCGATGGTTCCGCTGCCTCAAAGCCTGCAGAAGAAAGCAAGCCTGCGACTTCAAAGGCTGAGCCGTCCAAGGTAGAAGCGTCAAGTTCCGAGCCATCCAAAGCAGATTCATCCAAAGCCAGTGCAACCAAATCGGTTCAATCGAGTGCGTACAGTGGCAAGGTCGACCACACCTGCGATATGTTGGTGTTGGGTGCTGGCCCCGGTGGTTATTCAGCGGCTTTTCGCAGCGCCGACCTGGGCATGAATACCATTTTGGTTGAGCGTTATCCCACATTGGGTGGTGTTTGTCTGAACGTGGGCTGTATCCCTTCCAAAGCCCTGCTGCACACTGCGCAAGTGCTTGAAGAGGCGCAGCACATGGGCGAGCACGGCATCGCTTTTGCCGCCCCCAAAATCGACCTGGACAAGCTGCGTGCCCACAAGGAAACCGTGGTTGGAAAGCTGACAGGCGGTTTGGCGGGCATGGCCAAGGGGCGCAAGGTCAAAACACTCCAAGGCGTGGGCTCTTTTCTGAGCGCAAATCATATTGAGGTGGTTGATGCTGACGGAGGCAAGCAGGTTATCGAGTTTTCCAAGGCGATTGTCGCTGTGGGTTCGCAACCGGTTCATCTGCCATTCATTCCAGAAGACCCGCGTATTGTTGATTCAACAGGTGCGCTTGAATTGCCTTTCATTCCAAAGCGCATGTTGATCATTGGCGGTGGCATCATCGGCCTCGAAATGGCCACGGTGTATTCCGCTTTGGGTGCTCGTCTCGAAGTGGTCGAAATGCTGGATGGTTTGATGCAGGGTGCAGACCGGGATTTGGTGAAAGTCTGGCAAAAACGAAATGCCCCGCGTTTTGACAAAATCATGCTGAAAACCAAAACAGTGGCAGTCGAGGCCAAGAAGAAAGGCATCGAGGTCACTTTCGAGGGTGAGCAGGCCCCGGATAAGCCACAACTGTATGACATGGTTCTGGTTTCCGTGGGTCGAACACCCAATGGCAAGAAAATTGCCGCTGACAAAGCTGGCGTGGAGGTCACAGACCGCGGTTTCATTCCTGTAGACAAGCAAATGCGCACCAACGTGCCCAATATTTTCGCCATTGGCGATGTAGTGGGGCAGCCGATGTTGGCACACAAGGCTGTTCATGAGGCGCATGTGGCAGCCGAAGCGGCAGCCGATGAAAAAGCATTTTTTGATGCACGGGTGATCCCAAGCGTGGCTTACACCCACCCTGAGGTGGCCTGGGTTGGTTTAACCGAGGAGCAAGCCAAAGACCAGGGTATCAAAGTGGGCAAGGCGGTATTCCCTTGGGCTGCATCAGGGCGTGCGATCGCCAACAACGCTGACGATGGCTTTACCAAGTTATTGTTTGATGAAGAAACCAAACGCGTGGTCGGTGGTGGTATTGTCGGCATGAATGCGGGCGATCTGATTGGCGAGGTTTGTCTCGCAGTGGAAATGGGCGCTGATGCAGTTGATATTGGTAAAACAATTCACCCGCACCCAACCCTGTGTGAAAGTGTGGGCATGGCCGCGGAAGTGTACAAAGGCGTGTGTACTGATTTGCCAGCCCAGAAAAAGAAGTAGATCAACCCGAGTGTGATCAACATAGAAAAACCAACTGAATCCAGTTGGTTTTTCTTTTTCCAGCTGCGGTGTCGAGGCTGCGACTTGCATGCCCTGAAAGCCCTTAAAATAATGGCTCTTTTTTGAACAAACCAACAGAACGGAATACACAGCAATGGACGCTTTGACTTTAAAAAAAATGGTGGCCAAAGCCGCTTTGGCACATGTCAAACCCGACACGGTGCTGGGCGTGGGTACTGGTTCTACGGTGGATTGTTTCATTGATGCCTTGGCAGAATCAGGTATTCAATTGCGTGGGGCAGTGTCTTCTTCCGTTCGGTCCGAGAAAAAATTAAAAGAAATCGGTGTGCCTATCGTTGATATGAATGATGTCGAACGTTTGTCTTTGTACGTGGACGGTGCAGATGAAATCGACCCTGCCAATTGTTTGGTCAAAGGAGGTGGTGGCGCACTGACCCGCGAAAAAATCGTGGCTGATATATCTGAGCAGTTTGTATGCATTGCTGACCAAAGCAAACTGGTTGATGTTCTTGGATCGTTCCCCCTACCAGTGGAGGTGTTACCGATGTCGCGCGCTGCGATCGCTCGCAAGCTTGCTGCTCTGGGTGGGCATGTGAAATTGCGTGAAGGTTTTGTGACCGACAATGGCAATCAAATTCTGGATGTGAGTGGCTTGTCAATCACTGATCCTGTTGGGCTTGAGCAAACCATCAATCAATGGCCAGGCGTCGTGACGAATGGGCTTTTCGCGCTACGAAAAGCCGATGTGGTCTTGATCGCGACAGAAGACGGCATAAAAACCCGCTAATTGACTAGTTCAGAAGGGGGCAATGTCTGAATAATGGAGTAGATCGTGGCAGAATAAAGTTAGCGTGCGGTGTTTGACAAATTTCTGTCATGCGCATGTGTCATATTCTGTTAAAAGTTACGTCCACCATTCGGCCAAGGAAAACAAATGACTGAACACACCTCCAAACAATACGACGCGGAACTGGAGTCGCTGCGCACCCGGGTTTTACAGATGGGTGGCTTGGTGGAGAATCAGATTGTGTCGGCCATCGAAGGTTTGAGTGCAGCGGACACCGAGATTTTCAAAGAGGTGATTCGCCGAGAACAGCAGGTGAATTCCATCGAACTTGAAATTGATGAGTTGTGCAATCACATTCTGGCGCGTCGACAGCCAGCGGCCATAGACCTTCGCTCGGTCATCGTGGCAATCAAGATGATTCGTGATCTGGAACGGATTGGCGACGAGGCTGAGAAGGTTGCACGCATGGGCATGATGATCGCTGATGCAGGTAAAAACTTTGTGCCGAAAGTGGACTTGCAACGCATCGCCAGCAATGCCATTGCAATGTTGCGTAAGGTGCTCGATTCCTATGCGCGCGTCAATGCGGTTTCGGCAGCCGAGGTGGTGCGTGCAGACATCGAGGTTGATGACGAGTTCAAAGCCATTTTGCGCCAGTTGATCACCTTCATGATGGAAGACCCCCGAACCATCTCCCGTTCCATTGAAATTCTGTTCATTGCAAAGGCCATTGAGCGCATTGGTGATCACTCCAAGAACATGTCAGAGCATGTGGTTTACATGGTCAAAGGGCGTGATGTGCGTCATCAGGGACCAGAAGCGATTGCCCAGGAAGCGTCCAGCAACTGATTCAATTCGGTTTTTCTTGTCTAATTGATCACCTGAGATCACTACGGCCCAGTAAAAAGTAAGCCGCAGTGATTTTTGCGATGGTACAGCCAGCCAAAGAGGCCAGCGTGTAAAAAAACACGCAGGCCATTGAATTCAAATATTCGAGCCCGGCACCTGCGAGGTACATTGACAACGCCAGCATGGCCCACCGCCGAAGATAGGCGATTAAGTGGTGGCGATTCGCCCTGTTGTGTGCAATTGCGGCTGATCGTTGATACAACTCGTTCACGCTGGCGTCTTTGAACAACCACTGAAAGAAGAAGTATCGGAAATACACGCTGTCGTTGAGGTCGAGCATGTGGATTCCTCCTTCACAAGAATCCAGTATGCAACGTTCATTCCAATAAAAAAAGCCCCTCGTCAAAGGGGCTTTTGAGTGTCTGGCTGTTGCTCAGGATTGTGGAGGAACGTAGCCCGCGGCTTGTTCAGCGCCATCCCCGAAAAAGTGCTTTTCCATTTGTTCCATGAGGTATTTTCTGGCGCGTGCGTCGGCCAGGCTCAGGCGGTTTTCATTGACCAGCATGGTTTGATGTTTCAGCCAGTCTTGCCAAGCTTGCTTGGACACGTTTTCAAAAATTTTCTTGCCCAGTTCACCCGGGGCAGGTGGAAAGTCCAAGCCTTCGGCCTCTTTGCCCAGTTTGATGCAATTCACGGTGCGTGCCATGTTGACTCCTTGTCGGCTTATTGATTCGTCGTTCTCACGTATTTTACAAAATCAAAGCCCCAATCACGGTCTTCGGTGGCCGGATTGGGCGTTCGTTGTGCTTCTTTGAAGCGGTTTTTGTCCCAAGCGGGCAGCCATGCGTCGCCATCAAAGTCGACTGCAAGCTCAGTCAAGATAAGCTCATCCACCAGGTCTTGTTCAAGTGCCTGTTGGTACAACTGGCTTCCACCGATTAAAAACACCTGCTCAAAGTTGTGTAGCCACTTGATTGCGTCGGCCAGGTTGGTGGCTTTTGCAATGTGCGTTTTATCGCCCTGCGGTAGCGGGGCAGGATAGGCAATCACGGCGCGTGGTGTGCCATCTTTGGCTGGCTGTGGCTGCCAATTGCTCTGCGTGCTAAGGACGACATTGAGCCTGCCTGGCAATGGCCGATTGATCGATTCATAGGTTTTTCTGCCCATCAACACTGGGCAGCCCAGCGTGGTTTGTTTGAAAAACGCAAGGTCTTCGGGCAGGTGCCAGGGCAGGGCATTGTTTTTGCCAATGACCCCATTACGGGCCACTGCAGCAATCATGGATACTTTCATGGGGGTTACACGGCCACGGGGGCTTTGATGTGAGGGTGGCTCACGTAGTTTTGAATTTCGAAATCGTCAAACACATAATCAAAAATACTGCTTGGCTTGCGTTTGATGTGCAGCGTGGGTAAAGGGTATGGTTCGCGCGCCAGCTGGGTTTGCACCTGTTCAAGGTGATTGCTGTACAGGTGGCAATCACCGCCAGTCCAGATAAAGTCGCCCACGTCGAAACCACATTGTTGTGCAACCATGTGCGTGAGCAGGGCATAGCTGGCGATGTTGAATGGCACACCCAGAAAAATATCAGCGCTGCGTTGGTACAGTTGGCAGCTAAGCTTGTTGTCGGCCACGTAGAACTGGAACAGCGCGTGGCAGGGGGGCAGTTTCATGTTGTTGATTTCTGCCACATTCCAGGCCGACACGATATGCCGGCGGGAATCCGGGTTCTTCTTCAGCTGTTCCATCAACTGGCTGATTTGGTCAATGTGCTGGCCGTTGGCCGTTGGCCAGCTTCGCCATTGAACGCCGTACACGGGCCCAAGGTTGCCTTGTTCATCGGCCCATTCATCCCAAATGCTAACGCCGTTTTCTTTTAAATAGGCAATGTTGCTGTCGCCTTTTAAAAACCACAGCAGCTCATGAATAATGGAGCGCAGGTGAAGCTTTTTGGTGGTCACCATCGGAAAGCCGTCTTGCAGGTTGAACCGCATTTGATAGCCAAACACCGACTTGGTGCCAGTGCCGGTGCGGTCCATTTTGTCGGTGCCGTGTGCCAGCACGTGTTTCATCAGGTCAAGATACTGTTGCATGCTGTTTGCGTGTCTGAATGCTGTGTTTGAACGTCGTTCAAAGTGTAACCTGCTTTGGATGGGTGCAGCCTTGCGGTAGATCTTTCCTGGTGCTTTAGGCGGGTGCCATGGTTTTTTGCGCATGCTGATCGATGAATTGTAGACCAGCCAGCTTGGCATACAGGCCTTGGCGTTTCATCAGGTCTTGGTGCGTTCCCATTTCGACAATTTGGCCTTCATTCATGACCACAATTCGGTCTGCCGCCATCACCGTGGCCAAGCGGTGGGCAATAATCAGTGTGGTACGCCCGTGGCGGGATTTCTCAATTGCTTTTTGCACCAATTGTTCGCTTTCGGCATCCAGGCTGGCGGTGGCTTCATCCAAAAGCAACAAGCCAGCGTTGCGTAAAATCGCCCTCGCAATAGACACGCGCTGGCGTTCCCCGCCGCTGAGTCGAACCCCTTTTTCGCCCACGTTGGTATTCAGCCCGTCGGGCAGCCTACCCACAAAGCCACTTGCAGCGGCGTCGGCCAATGCCTGGTCGATTTCCTCTCGGCTGGCACTGGGTTTGCTGTAGCGTATGTTGTCAAGCAAGCTGCCTGAGAACACCACAGCGTCTTGGGCCACATAGGCGCAATTGGCTCGCCATTGTTCAAGGTTCAGTGTTTCCAGGGCCTGGCCTTCCACAAGTACCTGGCCTTGGTTCACGTCGTACCAGCGCAGCAGCAGGTTAAACAGGGTGGATTTTCCCGCTCCGGAGGGCCCAACAATCGCCACTGTTTCTCCGCGTTGAATATTCAGGCTGAAGTCATTGAGTACGGGTTTGTCTGGCGCTGAAGGATAGGCAAAATCAACCCGATTGAAGTCGATGACATAACCGCCTTGTTTGGGTGGTGGCGGCAACCCACGGGCGTGAATGGTGGTATTTAGGTTTAACAGTTCAACCAATCGTTCTGCTGCACCAGCTGCGCGCTGAAATTCACCCAACACTTCGGATAAGGCTGCGAAACCTGCGCCCACAAAGGCGGCATACATCACAAACTGAGCGAGTTCACCCCCGGTCATTTGACCAGAAGCCACCGCTTTGGCACCCATCCACAACACCGCAACCAAGCCCGCAAAAGCCAGACCAATGGCCACGAACAACAATGCAGAGCGGTTCACAGTGCGCCGGCGAGCGGTTTGATAGGTTTTTTCGCTGGATTCACAAAACTTGGCCGCTTCACTGTGTTCCTGATTGAAGGCTTGCACCGTGGTGATCTGATTCAGCACTTCTTGTGCAATTGCGCTGCTGTCGGCGAGCTTGTCCTGACTGGCCCTGGAGAGCTTTCGGACTCTTCGAGCCAGCACCACCACCGGCACCATCACCACAACAACAAGCAACAGCACAGCCCCTGAAAGCAGTGGGCTTGTGAGCAACAACATGATCAGCCCGCCCAGTGTGGTCAGGCTGTTGCGCAAGGCAAAGGACAAACTGCTGCCAATCAAGGTTTGAATCAAGGTGGTGTCGGCGGTTAGTCGAGAAAGCACTTCACCCACTTTCAGCGTTTCGAAAAATTCCGGGCGTTGCAACAACAAATGGGTGTACACACGATTGCGAAGATCTGCCGAAATACGTTCACCCAGTGTTGTCACCAAGTAAAACCGAACCGCACTGGCTATCGCAAGTACAAACACCAACAACAACAAGTAGCCAAAGGCTGTGTTCAAGCCTTGAGGGTTTTCACCCGCCAGAAAGCCGCTGTCGATGAGCCAGCGGAACATCACCGGCAGGGTCAATGACATGGCTGACCCCAATAACAGAGCCAGCAGGGCACAGACCGCCCAGGCCGTATGGGGCTTGGTCAAGGAGGCGAGGGTGCTTCCCAGTGTTTGTAATTTGGAGGTATTGCTCATGTGGACTGCTTAAAGTTGCATGGGCCGATCATACCCCGTCATCTCCAGGTAGCCTTGGCCCCATGGGTTTGCACCGTCTGTTTTTGCACGCACGGCACCTTCCCAGTACAGGGTGCCGGTGCTGGCACGCGCATCCAGTTCTTGATCATCCATCAGCGTGTGTAGTGAAAAGCTTTGGCCATCGAGCACAATCTTTTGTTCTACGGGGTAGGTCACACCGGTTCGAGGTGATGTCCATTGCCGCAGGGTTTCAAAACGAACTGATTTGAATGTTTTTGTCTGTCCATTGGCTTGACGCAGGGCGGCGTGGGTCCACACAGGGTTTTTTTTCGGATCTCGATCACGAATTTGAAAGGCCAGAAGCGATTGCCCTTGCGGTCCACTCAATCCGACCCAATCCCAGCCTTGGGCGTTTGGGGCCAACACGGTACTTGACCACTCATGGTCCATCCAGAATTGACCGTTGACTTTGAAGCGCTTGCCGCCCAGCCGCACCTCGCCGTTGGCATCCATGTGGGGTTGGGTGATGTAATAACTGGATTGTTCCGGCAAAGGCCCTTTTTGTGAGAAACCATTTTGGCCCTGTAGCCATGGTGTTTGCGTGGCTTCGATTTGCAAATCCATGTCCAGCTGAGTGGTGCGAATGCTGCAGTTCCAGCGCTGACCCTTGTTGCTGCTTAAGCGCCAGTGGGGAAGCTGAAGGTCTAGTACATGTTGGTCGCTTTGAAAATGGGTTGAGCCTGTGCCTGCTCGTCGAATGATGTCTTCATGGCGCAACTTCCCCTCGCTTGGCATGGCCACGGCAGCATGCGCAATCAACAATTGTTGGGCCGTGAAAGCACTGGGGTTGCGCAGGTCTACTTGTGGTGCCGACCTGAAAAAAGTGATTTGAATGCCAATGGGCTCAGCGCTATCGGGGCTGCTAAACCAGCCCGTGAAATACCACCACTCGGTGCGGAAATCCGGATGTGCGCCGTGATCCCTTGGTAACACGGGCGGTGTTGCAGGGTTTGGCTGTGAATACAATCGCTCAAGGCCTTTTGCGTAAGCCTTGCGGGCGAGTACGCCGCTTGCCATTGGTATCCAGGGCTCGAATGCGCCCAGGCCAGCGAGCGCGCCACCACTGACACCCGCTTTCAGAAGGTCGCGCCGCTTCATGACCAGTCCTCCTTCAATTGGCCAATCAAGCCAGTACTCAATCGTTTTCTCAAGGCCAAAACCACGGTCAGCCCTGAGGTGCCGATCAAGATCAATGACATCCAGGCCAGATCAAGCCACGGTGTGTGCCATTGCATGGTCCAATGAAACGATTGCGGATTCACCACAAAAATAAGAATGGCTGCAAAGGCCAAACCAATAGTTAGCCCAATGCCGGCGGCCAAAGTCGAGGCTTTCAATGCTTCTATGCTGATCAGGCGCAGCAACCAACTGCGGCTTGCACCCATGGCACCCAGCAAGGCAAATTCACGCCGCCTTTGAATGGCCATGGCAGAAAAAGTGGTCGCCACACCAAAAAGACCGATGACCACCGCTGCCAGTTCAAGCAGGTAGGTAACTGCAAAGCTTCGATCAAAAATATCCAGGCTGAGTTCACGAATTTCGCCCGGTTGTGAAAATGACAGTTGATCGCGCAGAGCCCCCCCGATGGCAGCCTGTTCAATGTCCTGGATCACTTCGGGGACGGTTCGCTCGCCTTCGGGCCAAATGGCCGCTTGTGTGTCGCGAAACTGAATATTGTGTCGGCTCGCCAGTAGGTCTTTGGGCAACACAATGGCGCCATGTTGACGGGTGTAGTCACGCCAAATTCCCATCACTGCGATGTCAATTTCCCGCCCTTGGTCTAAGCGCAATTGCATGGTGTCACCCACTTCTTTGCCATACAGGTCAGACACCGGCTCGCTGATCCAGGCAGGCAGGGCTTGCGTGGGGGTGTTGCTGTCGAACCGCCCGGTCATGGGCAGGCGTTCATTTGCGGTGCTGGGGGTCAAGGGCCGCACAATGATTTCAACAGCGGGCCGCAAGGGGTCGACAATCAGTGGTTGTTGGCCCCAGAATTCAACGTCGCCAACACTGGGCAGTTGCCTGATGTCGGCTTGAAATTCAGGCGGAAAAGATTGCACCTGGGTGTTGTTCACCTTGAGGTACAGCGGCGCTGGCAGCACTTGATTCAACCAGTCGTCTAAGGAAAAGCGGAAACTGTAAATCATCACATGCATGGCAATGACCAGAGCGAAACTGGCCACCACACCGGATAAACCAACAGCCAGCAAATTGGGCGTGCTGGCCAAACGGGATTGCGCCAAATCGGTCAGGGTGTTTAGCTTTTTTGGGTGGGGTATAAACCAACGCACAAACAGGCCGATCAGGGCAATGCCACCGAACAAGCCCAAACCCACTGCGAGGTAACCACCCACAGGTACGCTGCCTTGCGGTGGAATGAACAAGCTGCCCAAGGCAAGGATGCACAGAACCAGCCCGAGCCAATGTGCCTGGTTGGCGAACCGCAATCCCGCTTCTTCATGCCCGGCGCGCAAACGTTGGGCCAAAGCCAGTTTGCCGGTTTGAAGTGCAGGGGAAATGCCACCCAGCACAGTGGCCACCAAACCAAAAGCCGCAAACAGTGCGCCATCCAGTGGTGCCAACGCAATGCGGCTGCGTGCCGATTCAAAATAGCCGGCACCCAGGTCTACACCCAAAGTGGAAACAATCACATTGGCCAGCACCCAGCCCAAGGCCACACCTGAAACGCCGCCAACCACTCCGCAGCATGCCGATTCAAACAACACTTGCCTGCGTAGCTTGCCCGGAGCAACTCCCATGGCCGCCAGCAACGCCCATTGCCGTGCGCGTTGGGCCACCGCAAGCATTTGGGTGGAGAAAGTCAGAAAGCCGCCAGTGAGCAAAGCCACCATGGCGAGAATGGACAAATTGGCCCGGTAAGCCTGCGATACACTTGCACCCCGGCTACCCTGTTCGCTAGGTGTTTCCAAACGGCCGTATTGAGCCAGTGTTTGGTTCATCTCTTGTTGAAATTGTTGTGGCGACACGCCTTCGCGCAGCTTCAAATCGACCCGTGAAAGAGTGCCCAGCTTCCCCATTTTCCATTGCACGGCTGCGATGTCAGCCACTGCAATCAATTGCCCCGCGCCTGCTGCAGGCACGTCGCCTGCAATCTTCCATGTCGATGCGTTGCCATTGATTTGAACAAACAACTCATCCTTGATGCGGCCCAGTTGCTCTTTTAATGCAGGGCTGATGAACACATTGTTGCTGTCTAAAAAAGGAATGTCACCCAGACTGGCATCACCGGCCTCGTTGGCTTGTCCGATGAGATTGGGCGTGACTTGTGCAGCGGTGAACACATCGAGCCCCAGCCAGCGCACGGTGTTGGTCACGCCGTTGATTTCAACCTGTAAATCAAGAACTGGCGATGCAACCGCCACGGCGGGCAATGAACTGATCAATTCCAGGGCTTCGTCGGGCAATGACTGACTGTGCGGTAAAAACTGGATGTCCGCCTGTCCTGAAAATTGGCGAACACCGCTGTTGAACTGTGTTAACGCTTGAAGATGAATGAGGTGAACTGCCAACCCTAGCCCCACTCCCACTGCGATGGCGAGTGTGGCGATCAACCATTTCACGGGCTGTTCTCGCAGTGCGCCGTAAAAAAGAGTCAGGCGCAAGGCAAGGGTGGGGGCCATCCACGACGCCTTCACTGGGTGATGGGGCCCAGTTGGTGCTGGGCCAGGCTAAGTCGCTGTTGCAGGTGCCCTGCGGCTTTCTCGGAGTGGGTTACCATCACCAGCGAACTACCTTGTGTTGCGCAGGTTTGTAACAACATTTCCAGTACGCGCTGGGCATTGTCCTCATCCAGGTTGCCAGTGGGCTCGTCTGCCAGAATCAATGGTGGGTTCAGCGCCAGCGCACGCGCTATGGCTACACGCTGTTGCTCTCCGCCCGACAGCTCTCGTGGAAAGCTGTTGGCTTTGTGAGCCATGCCCACCTGTTGAAGCAATGTGTCGCACCGTGCGGTGTCGGGCTTCTGACCTGCAAATAAAAAAGGCAATTGCACATTCTGTAAGGCGTTGAGGTGTGGCATCAGGTAATACGCCTGAAACACCAACCCCACATGTTTCAAGCGAAAAGGCGCTACTTTCTTGGCAGGCAAGGCAGTGATGGACTGGCCCTCCCAAAACACTTCGCCGTGGTCTGGGGCTTCAAGCCCGGCCATGAGGTGTAACAGTGTGGATTTACCAGAACCTGATTCACCAACCACCGCCAAAGATTGACCTTGGGGCAGGGTGAGGTGCACATCTGAGAACAGATTGACTCCACCCAAAGACTTTGAAACCCCGGCCAGGGCCAGGGTTGCTTGATTGTGCTGCGTCTTGCTCACCCAAGTACCGCCTGTTGGTGAAACGAATAGGATCCTTTATTCTGCCATGCCGCCGACGACTGTGCTGTAGCCTGCGTCCACATAGGTGATTTCGGCGGTGATGCCGCGTGCCAAATCAGACAACATGAATGCGGCGGTGTTGCCCACGTCGTCAATTGTGACGTTTCTGCGCAAAGGCGCGGCTTCTTCAACAGCGTGCAAAATTTTGCTGAAGCCCTTGATACCGGCGGCTGCCAGGGTTTTGATCGGGCCAGCAGAAATGCCATTCACGCGAATGCCTTTGGGGCCAAGTGACTCCGCCAGATAGCGCACTGATGCTTCCAGTGACGCTTTGGCCAGCCCCATGGTGTTGTAGTTGGGCACCATACGCACTGCGCCCAAGTAGCTGAGCGTCAACAATGCACCTTCACGACCTTGCATCATGGGGTAGGCTGCCTTGGCCAGCGCCGGGAAGCTGTAAGCAGAAATGTCGTGGGCAATTTTGAAGGCCTCGCGTGAAATACCCTCGAGGAAATCACCAGCAATGGCTTCACGCGGGGCAAAGCCGATGGCGTGAACCAAACCGTCAAGTCCGTCCCAGTGCTTGCCCAATTCTGCAAACAGGTTCTCGATCTGCGCGTCTTCAGCCACATCCAGAGGGAACACCAGTTTGGAATCAAATTCGGCCGCCATGTCCGTGACACGATCGATGAAACGTTCTGTTTGATAAGTGAATGCGAGTTCGGCGCCCTGCGCGTGGCAGGCCTTGGCAATGCCGTAGGCGATAGAGCGGTTCGATAGCAAACCAGTGATTAAAATCTTTTTACCTGCGAGGAATCCCAATTTGTATGCTCCTGAGTGTGCGTATGAATGTGAATTTTTTGCCTATTATAGGCAATTCGCATACGCGGTGCCTTCGTGAAGCTGGCATCAGGTGCGCTTGGCGCTGGCGAGTTTGTTCTGATGACTGGGCGCGCCTTGCAACATGTTGTGGTCAATTCTCGCCAAGTGGCCCAGAAACTGTCGGGCACATTGAGGCCACGTAAATTGGCTGGCGTGCTTGCGCGTTGTTTCCGGACTGATGCTTAGGGCCTTGAGTGCGGCGGCCTTAAGATCCCAATCCAGCACGCCTGCCCCCGAATCACCCACCACATCCAAAGGACCGGGAACCGGGAACGCTGCGACCGGGCAACCGCTGGCCATCGCCTCGAGCATGACCAATCCAAATGTGTCGGTCTGGCTTGGAAACACGAACACATCGGCGTGCTTGTAAAGTTCAGACAATGCGGGGTGATTCAGCATGCCGAACCAACGTGCATTTGGAAAACGTTTTTGCAATGCTTTTCGAGCGGGGCCATCGCCTGCAATCCATTTTTCACCCGGTAAATCGAGTTCTAGAAATGCAGACAGGTTTTTTTCAACAGCAACCCGTCCTGCATACAGAAAAACCGGTTTCTCAACTGCGATGGAATAGAGTTTACGAATGATCTCCAACTGCTGCGAATCGTCGTTCGCAAGGCTTTTGGGGCTGTAGGTCAAATGTTGTCGGGCCAAGGAGGGCTGCGGGTTAAATCGGCTCAAATCAACGCCACGTTGCCAAAGCACGCAGTTGGTCATGCCTCGGTTTTCCAGCGTACTGATCACCGTTTGCGTGGGGACCATCACTGCTTTGGCCGGGCGATGAAACCAGCGCAACAACCTGGCTGTCCAGCTCACCGGAATGCCCGTTCTTGCCTTGATGTATTCAGGGAACTGGGTGTGGTAGGCCGTGGTGAATGGCATTCGCATGCGAATCGCAAGGCAACGCGTTGCAAGACCAATTGGCCCTTCGGTTGCGATGTGCACAGCCTGCGGCTTGAACTGATTCAGTTTTTGTCGAACGATTGCCCAAGGAAACAAAGCCAATCGGATTTCCTTGTAACTGGGGCAGGGTATGGTTTTAAATAAACCGGGGTGAATCACTTCGACTTCATGCCCCTGTGCACGCAATTGCTGAACCACTTCTCCCAGTGTTTGAACCACGCCATTTACTTGTGGCGCCCAAGCGTCTGTTGCCAAAAGAATTCGCATGGTTACTTACTCCGCCAAGGTGTGGGACAACTGTTTGCGCTTCACGGGTGCATCCCGGTGAGGCCAGTGAACGATTTCAAGCTGACCGCAAGGCTGCTCAACCAGCGCGGTGAGGCTTTCCACCCAGTCGCCATCGTTGCAGTAAAGCAAGCCGTCAACTTCCTTGATTTCAGCTTTGTGAATGTGACCGCACACCACACCGTCGTAGCCACGTTGTTTGGCTTCATGAATCAGCGCGTTTTCGAATTCCAGAATAAAATTCACCGCGTTCTTCACTTGATGCTTCAGGTATTGAGACAAAGACCAATACGGATAGCCCAACTTGATGCGGATCCGGTTCAGGGTTCGGTTCAAGGCCAGCGCGAAGTTGTAAAGTGTGTCGCCAAGGTAAGCCAGCCACTTCGCATAACGCACAACCTGGTCGAACTCATCGCCATGCACCACCCACAAGCGTTTGCCATCGGCAGTCAAGTGAACTGCGCTTTGCATGATCGGGATGTCGCCAAATGTCATGCCATTGAATTGTCGTGCAGCCTCATCGTGGTTACCCGGAATGAAAACCACCTGCGTGCCCTTGCGTGCCTTTCTCAATACTTTTTGAATGACATCGTTGTGGCTTTGAGGCCAATACCAGTTCTTTTTCAGCTGCCAGCCATCAATGATGTCGCCCACCAAATACAGGGTTTCGCATTCGTGATGTTTCAAAAAGTGCAACAGGGCATCGGCTTGGCAACCGGGCGTGCCCAAGTGAATGTCAGAGATCCAGATGGTTCGGTAGTGCTGGGTGGGTTGTTCTGTCTCAGTACCAGTCGGCTTCGCTGGAGTTTCTGTTGGCCCAGAGACCAGTTCACCGGCCGGGGTTTTGGCAAACCATTGTTGGGCAATGTGTTTGGGTAGGCTCAGTGGCTTGGCTCGCATTGTGACGGTCCATGTTTTTATCATGGAACCCATTAAACGCCTTTAGTTTGACCAGCCAGTGACAGTGCGATGACACTTTTTTGACAAGGCG
This sequence comes from Limnobacter sp., assembly GCA_964229025.1. Lineage (GTDB taxonomy): Bacteria > Pseudomonadota > Gammaproteobacteria > Burkholderiales > Burkholderiaceae_B > Limnobacter. The sequence goes on from CAXRAE010000010.1 coordinate 250,354, forward strand.
ACCCAGCCGGGCCGCCCATTTCTGCTTACTTTGCCTCGAGGCTTTTCGGCAACCACCAGGTGAAGCCGTAAAGCAGTGTTTTTGAAATCACCTCCGGGGCAGGAATGTTTTTGCCTTTCAGCCGTAAAAAGGCCAAAGGAATTTCCAGTGCATGAAGGGCCAACAGCAGCGCGGCCAGTGCCAATAAAAATGGCATCACCAAGCTGATGAGCAAATAAGCGGGGACCACGATCCAAAAGCCGTTCATGACTTTTCGCATGGATTCAAACGATTGTGGGTTCACATCAATGGCCATGGTTTGCTCGCTGTAGTGGAAAGAAAATGACAATAGTTCTTGTCAGAATTGATGTCAAGTGCAAATTCCACTCAAATACACTTGCCCCCCGAGAAAGGCTGGTGTATATTTCACCCCCTCACAGGACCGTAGCTCAGCTGGTTAGAGCGCTGCCTTGACATGGCAGAGGTCGCTGGTTCGATTCCAGTCGGTCCTACCAATTCCGCATGTACGCCTCTGTCACATGCCACTTATCTCTACGGATTTTCCCGATCTGCTCACAAAGTGTTTGAATTTGTGTGAGTTTTGTGTCGCCTCATGCGAGCTTTTGTTGACTATTCACCTACTTGATATTCTCACCACGACATTCAGTGGTTAAAATATCAGGTTACATTGCTAAATTTCACCAAATACCAATCAAAGGGAAGTACCTATGCCAGTAGTCCGCCTGCCTGACGGATCTGAACGTGTTTTTGACAAGCCTGTGACAGTGGCTGAAGTGGCCTCCAGCATAGGCCCCGGCTTGGCCAAGGCGGCATTGGCCGGCCAAGTGAATGGCACTCTTGTCGACACCTCATTTACCATCACGGAAAACTCGGATTTGGCGATTGTCACTGAAAAAGACGATGCCGGGCTGGACATGATTCGCCACTCCACTGCACACCTGTTGGCTTACGCAGTGAAGGAATTGTTTCCCACAGCACAGGTTACGATTGGCCCGGTGATTGAAGACGGTTTTTACTACGACTTTTCCTACGAGCGCCCGTTCACCCCTGAAGACCTGGAAGCAATCGAGAAGAAAATGGCCGAGCTGGCGAAGCTTGATGAAGTGGTTGTCCGTGAAGAATGGGTGCGCGATGACGCCGTTGAGTTTTTCAAAGAGCAAGGCGAGCACTATAAAGCTGAAATCATTGCCAGCATCCCCAGCAATGAAAAAATTTCCCTGTACCGCGAAGGCAAGTTCATTGACCTGTGCCGTGGCCCTCATGTGCCCAACACCGGCAAGCTGAAACATTTCAAGCTGATGAAGGTTGCTGGCGCCTACTGGCGTGGCAACTCCAACAATGAAATGCTGCAGCGAATTTACGGCACCGCCTGGACCAAAAAAGAAGATTTGGCCGCCTACTTGCACCGCATCGAAGAGGCCGAGAAGCGCGACCACCGCAAATTGGGCAAGCAGCTCGATTTGTTTCACATGCAAGACGAGGCCCCAGGGCTGGTGTTTTGGCACCCCAAGGGTTGGGCCTTGTGGCAGCAGGTTGAACAGTACATGCGCAAGGTGTACGTGGATGGTGGCTACCAGGAAATACGTTGCCCGCAAATTCTGGATCGAAAGTTGTGGGAAAAATCGGGCCACTGGGAAAACTACAAAGAAAACATGTTCACCACTGAATCGGAAAAGCGCACTTACGCCTTAAAGCCGATGAACTGCCCCGGCCACATCGAGGTATTCAAGAGCGACTTGCGCAGTTACCGCGATTTGCCGATGCGCTATGGTGAATTCGGTGCATGCCACCGCAACGAAACCTCGGGTGCCTTGCATGGCATCATGCGGGTGCGTGGTTTCACCCAAGACGACGGCCATATTTTCTGCACGGAAGATCAGATTCAAGACGAAGTGACCTTGTTCAACCAGGTTGCCATGCAGGTGTACGCCGATTTCGGTTTCAATGAAATCAACGTGAAGCTGGCGTTGCGCCCCGATTTGCGTTTGGGTAGTGACGACACCTGGGACAAAGCAGAGGAATCTTTGCGCGCGGCCCTTCGTGCCTGCAATGTTCAGTGGACTGAACTGCCGGGCGAGGGCGCATTTTATGGCCCCAAAATTGAATACCACATGAAGGATTCGATTGGCCGTTCCTGGCAGTGCGGCACCATTCAGGTTGACTTTCAGTTGCCCGGTCGACTGGGTGCTGAGTACGTCACCGAGGAAAATGGCCGTGATACACCTGTGATGCTTCATCGAGCGATTGTCGGGTCCATGGAGCGCTTCATTGGTATTTTGATTGAAAACCACGCCGGTGCCATGCCTTTGTGGTTGTCGCCCGTTCAAGTGGTGGTTGCAACCATCACCGATTCGCACAATGAATACGCCAACACTGTGGTGCAAATGTTGAAGAAACAAGGCATTAGGGTTGAGGCTGATTTGCGTAATGAAAAGATCAATCGTAAAATCCGTGAGCACACCATGCAGAAAGTGCCCTACATCGCCGTGATTGGTGATCAGGAGCGTGATGCAAACCAAGTTGCCGTGCGCTTGCGTGGCAATGAAAACCTGGGGTCCTTGCCTGTGGCTTCTTTCCTTCAGCGTTTGCTGGACGAAGTCGCAAGCCGGACCTGATTTTTTTAACTAGATAAAAGAGGCTAAATATCGTAGCGGAAAAGAAACATCGCACCAACGGAGAAATTCGTATTCCTGAAGTGCGCCTCATCGGAATTGAGGGAGAACAGCTAGGCATCGTTAAAACTCTGGACGCCATTCGGATGGCCGAAGAAAACGATGTGGATTTGGTTGAAATAGCACCGCAGGCGACCCCGCCAGTGGCCAAGCTCATGGATTACGGCAAGTTCCGTTATCAAGAGCAAAAGAAGGCTGCTGAAGCAAAGTCCAAGCAAAAGCAGGTTCAGATCAAGGAAATCAAATTCCGTCCTGGGACGGATGATGGCGACTACAACGTGAAGTTGAAAAACCTGACCCGATTCCTTGAAGACGGTGACAAGTGCAAAGTCACTTTGCGCTTCCGTGGTCGTGAGATGGCACACCAGGACATCGGCGCCCGCCTGTTGGAGCGTGTTCGCAATGACCTCGAAGAGATTGGTCAGGTCGAACAAATGCCAAAGATGGAAGGGCGGCAAATGGTCATGATGATTGCCCCGCGTAAGAAATAGCCCTTGCCGCAAAATTTCTGAAAAGTAGATTGCCCAAAGCAGCAAACCCGCGCTATAATCGCGGGCTTGCTGTTGTGTGCGTTTTGCACACGCGCAAACATTGCCTGTAAAGGCTGCAACCAGGTTAAGAAAGTGTTTCGTCGAAACCACCTGCAAGCAGGTTTGGTGAAAACCAAGCTGTATTAGGAGCACCCAGATGCCCAAGATGAAGACCAAAAAGAGCGCCTCCAAGCGTTTCTTGGTTCGCTCAAGCGGATCGATCAAGCGTGGCCACGCTTTCAAGCGCCACATCCTCACCAAGAAAACCACCAAGAGCAAGCGTCAGCTTCGCGGAATGGAAACGGTTCACAAATCAGACATCGGTCGCGTGCGCGACATGATGCCTTACGCGTAATTGGGAGGATTGAAAAATGCCTAGAGTAAAACGTGGTGTAACGGCTCGCGCCCGTCACAAAAAAGTAATCGCCCAAGCCAAAGGCTTCCGTGGTCGTCGTAATAATGTATTCCGCGTTGCCAAGCAAGCGGTGATGCGTGCTGGCCAGTACGCATACCGTGACCGCCGCAACAAGAAGCGCGTATTCCGCGCCCTGTGGATCACCCGTATCAACGCAGCTGTGCGTGAACACGGCATGACTTACAGCGTGTTCATCAACGGCTTGAAAAAAGCCGCGATCGGCCTGGACCGCAAGGTGTTGGCTGACCTGGCCGTGACCGACAAAGCAGCGTTTGCTGCCATTGTTGGCCAAGTGCGCGCTGCACAAGGTTAAATTAGGCTCAAAAGCTTTTTTAGCCAAGCCAAAAACGGGACCCTCGGGTCCCGTTTTTGTTTTCAGGCGGTACAATTCAGGGCTCAACTCAAAGCAGTTCAAATCTAAGAAACAATCGAGTCAAAACCCATGGATGCATCGCTTTTCGCCATTCTCAATGAGGCCGATCAGGCCATGTCCAGCGCGACAGATCCTGCCAGCCTTGAGAACATCAAAGCCCAGTTTTTGGGTAAACAGGGCAAAGTCACGGAGCTGCTCAAAGGCATGGCCGCTTTGTCGCCCGAAGAGAAAAAAACCCGTGGCGCAGAAATCAACCAGTTGAAGCAGCAGGTTGAGGCTGTGTTGAATGCCAAGCGCCAGGCGCTCGCCGATGCAGCCATGCAAGCGAAACTACAGGCGCAGGCCATCGACGTGACCAAACCAGGCCGCTTGCGAGGCACAGGTGGTTTGCACCCAGCCATGCGTACGCTGGAGCGAATAGAAGACATTTTCACCACCATCGGTTTCGATCTGGCTGATGGCCCTGAAATTGAAACTGATTTCCACAATTTCACTGCATTGAATACGCCGGAAAATCACCCTGCGCGTTCCATGCACGACACCTTCTATGTAGAAGGCAATGCCGGTAACCTGCTGCGCACACACACCTCGCCCATGCAGGTGCGATATATGCAAACCAGCAAGCCGCCGATTCGAATCATTGCACCGGGCCGCGTTTACCGTGTCGACAGCGATGCAACCCACTCCCCGATGTTTCACCAAGTTGAAGGGTTGTGGATTGATGAAGGTGTCAGTTTTGCAGATTTGAAAGCGGTGTTCATGGATTTTCTGAAAACCTTTTTCGAAACCGACGACATCACCATTCGTTTCCGCCCCTCGTTTTTTCCATTCACAGAACCGTCTGCGGAAATCGACATGGCATTCACCAGCGGCCCCAACAAGGGCAAGTGGCTCGAAATTGCAGGCTGCGGCCAGGTACACCCCAATGTGTTGCGCCATGTGGGTATCGACCCTGAAACATACACGGGTTTTGCATTTGGCGTGGGCCCCGATCGTTTGACCATGCTTCGTTACGGTATCAACGACCTGCGCCTGTTCTATGAAAACGACATTCGTTTTCTGCAGCAATTCAATTAAGTTTAATTCGGTTTAATCAAGCCAGCTTTGGACATTTCAAGATGCAATTCACAGAATCCTGGTTGAAGTCGCTCGTCAACACCCCCTTAAGCACCCAAGAGCTAGGCGACAAGCTCACCATGGCGGGTTTGGAGGTTGAAGAACTTGAGCCTCTTGCCCCCGAGTTCTCTGGCGTGGTCGTGGGCCTGGTTGTTAAAAAAGACAAGCATCCTGATGCCGATCGCCTGAGTGTGTGCCAAGTGCAGGTGGGCGAGGGTGATGTGCGCCAAATCGTGTGTGGCGCGCCCAACGTGGCTGAAGGCCTGAAAGTGCCTTGCGCGTTGCCTGGCGCCGAGTTGCCAGGTGGCTTCAAAATCAAACCCACCAAAATGCGCGGCGTAGAAAGCGGCGGTATGCTCTGTTCAGGCAAAGAGCTGGGCGTGCCCAGCGATGTCGATGGCCTTCACATTTTAAGTGACGACTTGCCAGTCGGCGGCAATGTGCGTGAATTGCTTGGCTTGAACGAGATGCGATTCACACTGAAAATGACGCCCAACCGCGCAGACTGTCTAAGCGTATGGGGTGTGGCGCGAGAGGTCGCTGCGCTCACAGGTGCGGCATTGAATGCGCCATCATTCAAGCCTGTGCCTGCCACCATCGGCGACACATTGAATGTGAAAGTTGAAAACCCTGACCTGTGCGGTCGTTTCGCTGGGCGTGTGATTCGTGGCGTGAATAACCAAGTAAAAACGCCGCAGTAGATGGTAGACCGCCTGGAGGGGGCAGGCCAGCGCAGCTTGAATGCGTTGGTCGATATCTCCAATTACGTGATGCTTGAATTGGGCCGCCCCAGTCACGTGTTTGATCTGGATAAAGTGCAGGGTGAGCTCACCGTGCGTTGGGCACGCGATGGTGAATCACTGAAGCTGCTCAACGAGATGACTGTGGCCTTGAAGCCGCACATGGGCGTGATTTGTGATGCGAATGGCCCCGAAGCGTTGGCAGGCATCATGGGTGGCGACCACACAGCTGTGAATGAGACAACCACCAACATTTTTGTTGAAGCTGCATTTTGGCACCCCGATGCCATTGTGGGGCGCGCACGGGAATTCAATTTTTCATCCGAGGCGTCACATCGTTTCGAGCGTGGCGTGGACTTCCAAACCATTCCCCAGCACATTGAGCGGATCACCGCCTTGATTCTTGAAATTTGTGGTGGGCAGGCTGGCCCTGTGGATGATCAGGTTTTGAGCTTGCCTGCGCGCAAGCCTGTCACGCTGCGCCATGCGCGTGCAGAAATGGTGATTGGCATGCCGTTCACCGTTGAGCAAGTCACTGACGTGTTCACAAAGCTGGGTTTTGAATTCAGCATTGAAGGGCAGGGTGAAGATGGACAAACGGCTGCCACCCGTTATGTGGTCAGCCCGCCGAGCTATCGTTTCGACATCAATATTGAAGAAGATTTGATCGAAGAGGTGATCCGCGTTGTGGGCTATGACAGCCTGCCTTTGCGCCCGCCCATGGGTAAACTGACCATGCTGCCTGCCGCAGAAGGCAAAATTGGCCGCCACGCCATTCGCCGCCAGGTGGCTGCGCTGGGTTATCAAGAGGTGGTCAGCTACAGTTTCACACCCGAGCAGTGGGAACATGATTTCAACGCCAACAACGATCCTGTACGCCTGCTCAACCCGATTGCAAGCCACCTGAGTGTGATGCGTTCCACCTTGATTGGCAGCCTTACGGGTGTGTTAAGGCACAACTTGGGCCACCGTGTTGACCGCCTGCGTGTGTTTGAAATGGCGCGCGTGTTCGAGAAAGACGACAAGATTCAGGATGGTGCGCAAACCGTGGCCGGTTTCAAGCAAACATGGAAAGTGGGTGGCTTGGCCTACGGTTTGGCTGACCAGCTTCAATGGGCTGCCAATAACAACCGTGCGCTTGATTTCTTTGATGTGAAAGGCGATGTGGAGCAATTGTTGCACGGTCGCAAAGTGGATTTCGAGGTGTTTGATTCAACAAGTCAGCACCCAGCCCTTCATCCGGGCCGAAGTGCCCGTGTGCTGGTGAACAGGCAGCCCATCGGTTTCATTGGCGAGCTGCACCCGAAGTTGGCGCAAGAATACGACTTGCCCCAAGCGCCAATCGTGTTTGAATTGCTGCTTGATGGTTTGAACACGCGCAAACTGCCCGCATTCAAAGAGGTCTCCAGGCAACCCGTGGTGGTGCGCGACCTCGCGTTTGTGGTCGAGCAGTCCATTGCAGCCTCGCAACTAAAAAAAGCGTTCACCGAAGTGAAAGATGACAACCTTGCTTGGTTGAAATCGGTTATCCTTTTCGATGAATTCGTACCAAAAGAAGAAGGTAAGGGCCTGAATCTAAATGAGAAAAGTTTAGCCTTCAGGTTGACTTTGCAGGCAGCAGACCGCAGCCTCACGGATGCAGACATCGAGCCTTTGTTAAAGAAAATGATTGAGCAAGCCAGCCAGCGTTGCGCGGCGCGTTTGCGATAAAAATATATTTGGTTAATAGGTAGAACTCACTGTGGATCAATTTGTGTTGAACGACGACCGAAGTAATGAAACAACAGCCCGCTCCGACCGCATGGACCTGATTGAGGATGGTTTGGCGTCGGGGTCTCTGACCAAAGCTGAACTGGCAGAAATGTTGTTTGACAGCCTTGGGCTGAACAAACGTGAAGCGAAAGATTTCGTTGATGCGTTTTTTGACGAGATACGCACCACACTGGAAGGCGGGGACTCTGTGAAATTGTCTGGTTTTGGTAATTTCCAGCTGCGTGACAAGCCACAACGCCCGGGAAGAAACCCAAAAACTGGCGAAGAAATTCCCATCGCAGCGCGTAGAGTGGTAACCTTTCATCCCAGCCAGAAACTTAAAGCTTTGGTTGAATAATTTTCACTAAATTATTTAAGTACATACCAATTACTCAATGCAAAAAACCGTAAACCCAGACGGAGCGCCCTCCACAGCCAGCTTGCCTCCTATTCCGGCCAAGCGTTACTTCACCATTGGTGAAGTGTCTGAATTGTGTGGCGTCAAAACACATGTTCTGCGGTATTGGGAACAGGAATTCACGCAGTTGAAGTCCATTACCCGGCGTGGTAACCGGCGCTATTATCAGCATCATGAGGTGCTGTTTATTCGCCGAATTCGTGAGCTGTTGTACGAGCACGGCTTCACCATCAATGGCGCACGAAACCGATTGGATCAAGAGAAAAATGGCCCAGCGGGTGATGCACCTCTGCCAATTTTGATTGATCGGGAAGTTTTGAAAGAACAATTGCTAAATTTGCGCGAAACCCTGAAAGCTTGAGTTTTTCTGGGTATAATCCAGCCTTCTCGGAATGTGGCGCAGCCTGGTAGCGCACTTGCATGGGGTGCAAGGGGTCGGAGGTTCGAATCCTCTCATTCCGACCAAAAATTAAAAAGGCCTTGGTTTTTATCCAGGGCCTTTTTGTTTTTCAGGCCTTTGTGGGCAAGCGCCCCTAAACAATCCTTACAATCATCCACACCAAAAATGTCAAAATCCCCACGGCCACCAGGCCCGTGACAATTCCTGCGATGATTGCCAAGCCGTCGCGTGCCATTAGCCCAAGCCCAATTAAGATGAGTGCAACAGCGGGCGCGCCATTGCCGCCCGGTATCGGTAGAAAAATGATGAAACCCATCAGTGCGATGAAGGGTACCAACCAGCCACGGTGTTTGGTGCTTGCAAGCGATTCAAGCCTTGGGGCGCAAATGCGGTCTGCCTTGGTGTAAATCCAGCTCAAAATCTTGATCAGGCGTGTGGCAGTGGCCTTGGACAATTCCACACGGCATACCTTCTCGGGTAGGCCATGGCCAGTGCCGTGGATCCACATCATGTGTGCGACAGACCATATTCCAAATGAAAACAGAAACCCGGAAAAGGGAATCGGAAGCATGGTCAGCACAGCCAGAAAAAGCAGCAGTGCGCCGTGGGCTGATTCGCCGTGCATTTCAGCAAGAAAGCGCACGGAAACCCGGTCTTCGTGGGGGTGTTCAACAGCCAGCTTCAGGCGCAGCAGTAATTCGTTCATGCGGCAGTATAACCGCTGCACTGTTTCACCTTGGTGTAACTTGTCGCGCCCAACTCGTAACTCACGCCGCCTGCACAAATTGACACATTGCGGTACTTCTTTCGCTGTGGCCACACCCCTTTCTAGAAATGAAAACCAGGTGGTGCTTTATACTTTGCGACTTGTTCAATCCACGTTTGAGTTCACATGGGCCACGGTTCACTTTCTGGTGTTGCAATCATTGGCGCAGGCCCAGCTGGCTTGATGGCCGCTGAAGTGCTGAGCAACGCTGGTGTGCCGGTGGATGTGTTTGATGCCATGCCTTCGCCGGGGCGAAAACTGTTGTTGGCCGGCATCGGCGGGTTAAATATCACCCACAGTGAAGATTACACGCGTTTTTGCACACGGTATGCCGAGAAGCAGCCGCACCTTCAGGCTGCACTGGATGCGATGCCACCCGGTGCCTTGCGCGATTGGGTGCATGGCTTGGGTGTAGACACCTTCGTGGGCAGTTCTGGGCGCGTGTTTCCCAAGGAAATGAAAGCGGCCCCCTTGCTGCGTGCTTGGTTACACCGCTTGCGAAGCCGTGGTGTGCGCCTGCACGTGCGCCACAAGTGGCAGGGCTGGGGAGAGCAGGGGGAATTGTTGTTCAGCACACAGGCAGGGCCTTTGGTGAAAACGCCTGTGGCCATGGTGTTGGCGCTTGGTGGCGCAAGTTGGCCCAAGCTAGGGTCTGACGGTGCGTGGGTGCCTTGGTTGAGCGGGCAAGGCGTACAGGTTGCCCCACTGGAAAGCGCCAACTGTGGATTTGATGTGCATTGGAGTGATTACCTGCGAGACAAGTTTGCAGGCTCGCCACTGAAATCGGTCGCATTGACTTTCACCAATCTACAGGGCGACACCACGCAACGACCGGGTGAACTGGTAATTGGCCAACACGGGGTAGAAGGCAGTTTGATTTATGCGTTTTCCCGTGAAATACGGCAATGGTTGAATGCAAAGGGCACTGCAACATTCACACTCGATTTGTTGCCGGGGCGAACACACGAACGGGTACGCAAGGAATTGCAAGGACTTTCGCGCAGTGGGCATTCTGTGCCGGGTTATCTCAAAAGCAAGCTGGGCATTACCGGAGTGAAGCTTGCGTTGCTGCATGAAGTGTTGAGCAAGGATGAATTCAAGAATACGGAGAAGTTGCTATCAACCATGAAAGCCCTGCCGATCACAGTGCACGCCACACGCCCCATTGCAGAGGCCATCAGCACCGCAGGTGGGGTTTGTTTTTCCAATCTGGATGAGCATTACATGCTGGTGAACAAGCCTGGCGTGTTTGTGGCCGGTGAAATGCTGGATTGGGAGGCCCCAACCGGTGGCTACCTGCTGAATGCCTGTTGGGCCACTGGCTTGTATGCAGGCAATGGGGTGTTGAACTGGTTAAAGCAACAAGCTTCTTAGCCGTTCACACTTTTGACAATTGCGCCAGCAACGCTTGGCCACTCCAGTCGCGTTTGCCACCTTGTTCGGCCGCACGTATCAATTCAACCAGCTTGGCGTTGACTGGTGCGTTTCTGCCCAGGTGCTTGGCCAGTGTCACCACTTCACCATTGATCCAGTCAATTTCCGTGGTGCGACCAGCCTCCAGGTCTTCCCACATGGATGAACGCGCCAGTGGGTCGATGGCCAACAGCTTGCGTGCTGCGCGGGTGAACAGCCAATCTGGCACATTCATGAGCACGGGCAACAGGCGCGAGGGCAGGGGGGTGACCTTGGCGGGTTGAATGCCGGCCAGGCGCATCATGGCCAAGGCTTCGCGCTGGGCCAATGCCACGCAGCGTCGGTAATTGCGTTGTGAAAGTTCTTCCTTCAATGGAATGCCGGAGAGCGCATTGACTGGGTTGTTCAAGTTCAGCAGCAGTTTGCCCCACAGCACGGCTTTCATGTCGGAATGTTGGGTCAGTGCAAGCCGGGCCTTCTCAAATGCAGCTTGGGTGCCTTCGGGCAGCTTGGCGGCCTGCACCTCAAGTTTGCCCGCAGAGCCTTGGTGGTATTTGCCTTGGCCTGGGCCAATCACGTTGAATGGCACCATGCCGGCCAGCACCGGGTTGCCATTGAGGTGGGCGGTTAATTCATCGGCGTTGTGTATGCCGTTCTGAAAGCTGATGACGGGTACATGGGGGGCGATACAACCGTTCAAGGCTGTGGCTGCATCTTGGGTGGCAGCCGATTTCACAGTAACGAGAACAAGGTCACAGTCGTGTTCAGGGGGAAGTTCGGTGAGAAGTTCAAGGTGATCAGCCGGCACATGTTCGTTTCGACCCTGGTAGTCGGTCACAGTCAAGCCGTGCTTTTCAATGTCACTGATTACCCGTTGACGCGCAACAAGTGTGATGTGGGCGCCTGCGGCCGCGAGGCAGCCGCCCACGTAGCAGCCAATACTGCCTGCGCCAAAAATGGTTATTTTTACTGCTTGCATGCCTGCCTCTTTATAGGTTTTGTATACCTTAAAGGGGCAGGCGTGTTTTGTCAGTCAAATTCAAGACACTGTGCTTAGTTTCTGTGTTTTTGACTTGAAGCTGGGCAAGCTGTACTTGAACGCACGGCCAACCACGGTGGCAAACTGCTTCACGATGGAGGCCTTGTTGTAGTGCTGGCCATAACGTTCACACACGGCTTGCACTTCCACTGCCATTTCAGCGTAGCGGTGTGCAGGCACCTCGGGGAATAGGTGGTGTTCAATCTGATGGCTCAGGTTGCCCGACATGATGTGGAACCACTTGCCGCCTGTCAGGTTCGATGAACCTTTCAGCTGGCGAAGGTACCAGTGTGCCTGGCTTTCGTTTTCCAACACTGATTTGTCAAACACTTCGGCATCGGCTGTGAAGTGACCGCAGAAAATAATGGTGAAGGTCCACAGGTTGCGCAAGATGTTGGCGATGAAGTTACCAGCCAGCACCGGCAAGAAAAACGGGCCCGCCAACAAAGGGAAGAACACGTAGTCTTTCAGCATTTGGCGGCCTGCTTTTTTGAAGATCGGCTTGGAGCGTTGGCGAACTTCCTTGAACGTGCGTTCACCGGTGCGAAGTTTTTCCAATTCAAGCGTTTGCAGGGCCAGCAAGTTTTCAAAAAACACCGCAAGTGTCACCATCAGCGGCAGGTTCAACAAGAAGCGTGGTTCCCATTTCTGCTCGGGGAACAAGCGCAGCACACCGTAGCCGATGTCGTGGTCTTCACCCAGCACATTGGTGTAGGTGTGGTGGCGGTAGTTGTGGCTGTAGCGCCAGTTCTCTGAGGTGCACCACGTGTCCCATTCGTAGGTTTGGCCCATCAGGCGCTTGTTTTGCATGAAGTCGTATTGGCCATGCATCACGTTGTGGCCCAATTCCATGTTTTCCAGAATTTTGGATACGCCCAAAGTCAAGGTGCCCAGAATGAAAGCAGGCGGGAAAATGCCGGCCATCAACAGGCCACGGCCTGCCACTTCGGTGTAGCGCACCGCTTTTTCAATTTTCGTGATGTACTTGGCGTCGCGCTCGCCGATGTCGGCCAAGTGCTTTTGACGAATCGCCTCAATTTCTGCACCGAACTGTTCAAGTTCCTGGGGGCTTAGTGTTTTGCTCAGTTTGCTCATGTTGATTCTCCTGATTTCTTCGATTTCTATTAAAGGTCTAGTGCAAGCGCGCTTTGCGCAGCATTCACACAGAGCCTGAGTGCAGCATTGTTGGCGCCGCACACTGCGTTGTTTTGCATGTTCTGGGTGGTACCCGTGATCTTTTCGCAGGAACAGGTGTTGCAAATACCCATGCCACAACCGTGGGGCGGGTTGATGCCCTGCTCTTGAAGTGCCTTAAGTAGCGGCTTGTCGTTGCTGACTTCGATCACCCGGTTGGATTTGGTCAAAGTGACGGGGAAAGTTTTGATGTCAGCGGGGTCAGCGGCTTTCAACACTTGCGGCGTGAATGATTCTGCATGAAAGCTTGCAGGCCGCTTGCCAAGCAGGGGCGCCAAGGCATTCATGAAGCCATCGGGGCCGCAGGCATACACGTGTTGTTCCTCAAGGGCGGGAACCGCAGCGCTGAATTGTTCTGCACTGGGGCGACCCTGGAAGTCGCCCGGGTCGGCTTCGGTTCCTTGCTCCACCACACGAACGTAGCGGAAGTGCTCACCGACTTTGGCCTTCAGGGCCTTGTCAAACAACAGGTCGCTTGGGCTACGCGCCCAGCTAATCAATGTGACCGGTGTTGGCCATTGCTGTTGCTCAAGCGATTCGATCAAGCTCATCATCGGTGTGATGCCGCTACCAGCCGCCAGCAACAGCAGGTTGGGGCGGTCTTCGTTCAAATTCGGTTGAGTGTGTTGCAGGGTCATTTCACCAAACACGTCGCCAAGCTCTAGCACTGCGCGTTCTTTCAAGTCGTTGACGAGATAGCGCGAGACCAAACCGTTGGGAGTTTGTTTCACGGTCAGGCGCAGCAAACCCTCAGGGTTCGGTGCGTTGCTGAAGCTGTAGGAGCGGGTGTGCACCACGCCGTTGATTTCAACACTCAGGTTCACGTGTTGGCCAGCCTGATAACCTTTGAACAAGGCATTGGGCTTGAGCCAAATGCTGCAGGCATCGGCGGTTTCATGATCAATGCGTACCACTTCGGCCAAACAGCGCGTTGTGGATTGGGTACTTCCCGCCAGATCAAGCCAAAACTCAACAGGCTCTTGACCCAGAATTTTCGAAAGTCCGCGAATTGCTTTGTTACCCAGTAGCTTATACGTTTTCATGTCATCACCTTTGTGAACATTTGTGCACTAGTTTAGGCAAAAGAGATGATTTTTAGCAAGCTTTTACCGCGTTAAAATTTAGTAATTGTCCACTAAAGTGCACAGTTGTACACTTATATAATGTTATAAATTATTGTTTTTAATGAGTATTTTTTATAATTATTTGAGGTGATTCATTTTTCTTATTTGTCTTTATTGTTCTGCTTGGGTGTTCACTGAGTTTGTCTTTTTCAGTCTTTTTGTGCTGCACTGCGACTAGACAAAGCAAAAGTAGACCTGTTTAATCAGAAAGGATTAAATAAAAGGGGCTTGCATGCGACCAGAACTGATGGTGATTTTCGGCATTTTCCTGGTGTTTGCTTGTTTGGAGGCTTACCACACAGGTTTGTTTGGCAAGCGCGGACAAGTGGCTGGCGATGCCTGGGTGGAAGGCATCAGTGCAGGGGTGTTGGGTTTGGTGACCCAGCCTGGTATTTTGCTGTTGGTCAATGTCGGTTTGTTGGCCCTGATTCCACAGCATCAAAATGCCTTGGCGCAGTGGCCTTGGTGGAGCCATGTGCTTTTGTTGTTGGTTTTCGATGACATGATGCAGTACTGGTGGCACCGCTTGTCGCATTCAGTGCCTTGGCTTTATAAAATGCACAGGCCGCACCACAACGCCGCTTACATGAGTGTTCGCTTGGTGTATCGCAACAGCATCGTGTATTACGCCATGATGCCCGGTATCTGGTTTTCAGCGGTGCTGATTTACCTGGGGCTGGGTTGGACTTACGCGTTCTACATCGTGGTCAAGATGCTGGTGATCACGGGCGCGCATTGTGATTGGCATTGGGATGCGAAGCTGTATCGGATCAAGGCGTTGTCGCCATTGATGTGGGTTGTTGAAAGACTCATATCCACGCCATCGACCCATTCCGCTCACCATGGCAAGCACATGGCCGATGGCATTACGCACTACAAAGGCAATTTTGGAAACCTGCTGTTTTTTTGGGATGTGTTGTTTGGCACTGCGAAAATTACACGCCAGCGCCCAGCGGAATACGGGGTTGAAAACCTGCCACCCACTGACACCGTGGAGCAGCTTTTGTGGCCGTTGGTGAAGCGGCGCGAGTCTTACGAGCCTGTTCAGCCGGTTGCCAGTCAGGTTGACTATTCGAAACGTGTCTAATACAAGATTAAAAGCCAAAAATTAAAGCCAAGGCCTGCCGCATCGTTGATATGGCAAGCCTTGGCTTTCGGGCAATTCTTAGTCTTTCAATTCAAGTGCGCGGTTCAGGCTAAGCGCTGCGAGCGAGCCCACTGCACCAGACAACAAATACAGGCTCACATATTCCAAGCCAAAGCTGGTGGCCAAAGCCAGAGCAACCAACGGTGCGAAACCTGCGCCCACCAACCAAGCCAAATCGGCGGTCAGTGCTGCGCCCATGTAACGGTAGCGCGGCTTGAAGTTGGCAGTTACAGCGCCCGCGGCTTGCCCATAAGACAGCCCAAGCAGCACGAAACCGATCAGAATGAAGATGGTTTGACCATCGTCGCCGCCACCGATCATGCTGGGCACAAAGAAGCTAAACAGCGCAATCAGCATGGCCAAGCCACCCAAGGTGTTGCGTCGACCCAGTTTGTCGGCGATTACACCACTGAGAACAATCGCACCTGCTGCCAACGCGGCCCCAATGATCTGAATCACAATGAATTCTGAGATGGATCGATCGGAATGCAGCGCGATCCACGACAAAGGGAATACGGTCACCACGTGGAACAGTGCATAACTGGCCAGTGCAGCCAACGCGCCCACCAAAATATTGCGGCTTTGCGTGGCCATTTCCCGGACCTTCACCGGCTGAAGTTCACGTTCCTCAAGCAATCTGGAATATTCGTTGGTGGCAATCAGTCGCAAACGGGCAAACAAGGCAACCACGTTGATTGCGAACGCCACATAGAAAGGATAGCGCCAGCCCCAAGCCAGAAAGTCTTTTTCAGACAAGGCGGCAAGCAGGTAGGCGAACAAGCCCGCTGCAATGATGAAACCCAGCGGTGCGCCCAGTTGACCCAACATGGCGTACCAACCACGCTTCTTTTCAGGCGCGTTCAAGGCCAGCAGTGAGGGCAAACCGTCCCATGAACCGCCCAAGGCCAAGCCTTGACCTACTCGTAGAATGGACAAAATGATAATGGCTGCCACGCCAATGCTGGCGTACGTCGGTAAGAATGCGATGCCCGCTGTCGAAATACCCAACATGAACAGCGCGACGGTAAGTTTGGTTTCTCGCCCGAACTTTTGCTGAACTTTCATGAGCGCCAAGGTTCCTACGGGGCGTGCAACGAACGCAAACGAAAAAATAAGGAAGGAATACAAGGTGCCGGTCAATGGGTCTGCAAAAGGGAAAAACACCTTTGGAAACACCAGCACAGACGCAATGGCATACACAAAAAAATCGAAATATTCAGACGCGCGCCCGATGACCACGCCAATGGCAATTTCACCCGGGGAAACAACGCTGTTGCTGTCGTGATGACCGGGCGTTGCCGCGTTTTCGCTGTTGTAGGTACCTGTACCCGACATTTGTAATTCTCCTAATACTTTTGCAGCCTAAAATTTATTTTTATTATCAGCCTTTTACAAGCGTTTCCTGCGCACTGGGACAATATGTCCAATCCACAAAGCCGCCCTGCATCAGTAAATTAGCATGGAATCTTAATGGAGTAGAGCGGCATCTTATGTTAAAGCTACTGAAACGCAGTCTTCCCTTGGGGCTGCCTTTGTTATTACTCATGGGCTGTAACACTGTGGTGATGAACCCGTCTGGAGACATTGCGTCTCAACAGGCGGATTTGATCATTCTAGCCACCGTGTTGATGTTGATCATCATTATTCCGGTGATCTTCTTAACCTTCTTCTTTGCCTGGAAATATCGGCAAGCCAATACGCAAGCAGAGTATGACCCCGAGTGGGACCACTCCACCAAGCTTGAATTGGTGATTTGGGGTGCCCCATTGCTGATTGTGATCGTACTTGGCCTGGTTACATGGGTGAGTACACACAAACTGGATCCATACCGCCCGCTAGATCGCATTGATGCGAGCAGACCTTTGGCAGAAGACCACGAGCCCTTGATCGTTCAAGTGGTTGCGATGGACTGGAAGTGGCTGTTCATCTATCCGGAGCAAGGCATTGCAACGGTGAACGAACTGGTTACACCGGTGGACGTGCCTGTTCGCTTCAAAATTACATCGAGCACCGTGATGAACTCGTTTTTCATTCCAGCCTTGGCAGGTCAGATTTACGCCATGCCTGGTATGGAGACGACTTTGAATGCGGTGATCAATGAGCCGGGACAATTCGAGGGTTTCTCGGCGAACTACAGTGGCGCAGGGTTTTCTCACATGCGTTTTAAATATCACGGCATGAGCCAGGCTGATTTCGACCGTTGGGTGGCAAACACCAAGGCAGCCAATGGCTCGCTTGGGCGCGATGCATACATCCAGCTCGAAGAGCCCACGGTGAAGCACCCAGTCACCCGTTTTGGCACCGTTGAGCCCGACTTGTTTCACGCAATTGTGAACCGTTGCGTGGTAGAAGGCACGGTCTGCATGGACACGCAAATGATGGCTGATGCCATGCGCAACCGAACAGACCTGTCAGCCGACGAGTTGGCAATTTTGATCAATGAAGCCATGTGTCGCATCGCACCGAACGATGACGCACTCCCTCTCATCACTTCATCGAAGGATGGCTATGACTCAGTATCCAATTGAAACAAGCCCGATATTCGGGCGGCTAACCTGGAACGCAATTCCGTTCTACGACCCCATTATTCTGGGCACTTTCATTGTGGTGCTTATTGGCGGTACAGCGCTGTTGGCGTTGATCACAAAGTACCGTTTGTGGGGCACCATCTGGAACGACTGGTTCACCAGCATTGACCACAAAAAGATCGGCATCATGTACATGGTGCTGGGCCTGGTCATGTTGCTGCGCGGCTTTGCCGACGCGATCATGATGCGGGCGCACCAAGCCATGGCGTTCAATGGCAACGAAGGTTTTTTGCCTCCACACCATTACGACCAGATTTTCACGGCCCACGGCGTGATCATGATCTTCTTTGTGGCCATGCCATTGGTTACCGGTTTGATGAACTACCTCGTGCCATTGCAGATTGGTACGCGCGATGTGGCTTTCCCGTTCCTGAATAACTTCAGCTTCTGGATGACTGCCATGGGCGCAGCCTTAATCATGGCATCCTTGTTCGTGGGCGAATTTGCAACCACAGGCTGGTTGGCCTATCCACCGCTGTCAGGCATCACCAGCAGTCCGTATGTGGGGGTTGATTACTACATCTGGGCCTTGCAAATTGCCGGGGTGGGTACTTTGCTATCGGGTGTAAACCTGGTTGTGACCATTGTCAAAATGCGCGCACCCGGCATGACCATGATGAAAATGCCCGTATTCACCTGGACAGCCCTGTGTACCAACGTGCTGATTGTGGCTGCCTTCCCTGTGTTGACTGCTGTGTTGGGCATGTTGACCATGGACCGCTATCTGGACACCAACTTCTTCACGAACGATCTTGGCGGCAACTCCATGATGTACGTGAACCTGATCTGGATTTGGGGTCACCCCGAGGTTTACATTTTGATCCTGCCATTGTTTGGCGTGTTCTCGGAAATCGTATCGACCTTCAGCGGCAAGCGCCTGTTCGGTTACAGCTCGATGGTGTACGCCACCGTGGTGATTACGATTTTGTCCTACCTGGTGTGGTTGCACCACTTCTTCACCATGGGCAGTGGCGCGAGCGTGAATTCGTTCTTCGGGATCACGACCATGATTATTTCCATCCCGACGGGTGCGAAAATATTCAACTGGTTGTTCACCATGTACAAAGGCCGCATCCGCTTTGAATTGCCCATGATGTGGACCATTGCCTTCATGATCACCTTTGTAATCGGTGGCATGACCGGTGTGTTGCTAGCGGTACCACCTGCTGACTTCGTACTGCACAACAGCTTGTTCCTGATTGCTCACTTCCACAATGTGATCATCGGTGGCGTGTTGTTTGGTTTGTTTGCCGGCATCAACTTCTGGTTCCCGAAGGCCTTTGGTTTCAAGCTCGACGAGTTCTGGGGCAAGATTTCCTTCTGGTTCTGGGTGATTGGCTTCTACTTTGCCTTCATGCCGCTGTACGTTCTCGGCTTGATGGGTGTAACCCGCCGCATGAGCCAGTTTGAAGACCCGAGCCTGCAAATCTGGTTCCAGATTGCAGCCGTGGGGGCCTTCATGATCGCCATCGGTATTGCAGCCATGATGATGCAGTTCTGGGTGAGTTTTCGCAATCGCGAGAAACTGCGCGACACGACAGGCGACCCCTGGAATGGCCGCACCCTGGAATGGGCAACCTCAAGCCCACCGGCCGATTACAACTTCGCATTCACCCCAGTGGTGCATGACAACGACGCTTGGGCCGATATGAAGAAAAACGGCTATGTTCGCCCGAAGAAAGGCTTTGTGGATATTCACATGCCCAAGAACACGGCAGCTGGCTTCATCATCTCTGCCCTGAGTGCGGTGGTTGGTTTTGCCTTGATCTGGCACATCTGGTGGCTTGCAGCCGGTGGTTTCACCGCCATGATGGCCGCGATCATCATCCACACCTTCAATTACAAGCGCGATTACTACATTTCTGCCGCTGAAGTGGACAAGCAGGAAACCGCGCGTACACAACTGGAGCAAGCTCATGTCTGAGATGACTTTAAACCCGGGTGGGGCAATGGGTGAGAGCGCATCAAGCGCTCCAAGCGACCCAAGCAGTCGCTATTACGTCAAGGAGCACCACCCAAAGAACGGTTCCTTGTTGGGCTTCTGGATCTACCTGATGAGCGATTGTTTGATCTTCGCTTGCCTGTTCGCAACCTATGCAGTGTTGGGCCGAAACTATGCGGGCGGCCCCACTGGTGCGGAACTGTTTGATCTAAGGTTGATTGCCGTTGCCACTGCAATCTTGCTGGTCAGCTCGATCACCTACGGGTTTTCGATGCTGGCTTCGCAAAAGAAAGACCTTGGCGGCACGATGAAGTGGCTGGCCGTCACCGGCGTGTTGGGTGTGGGCTTTCTGGCGCTTGAAGTGTATGAATTCTGGCACTTGATTTCGCTGGGCGCCGGCCCGCAGCGCAGTGGCTTTCTGACCTCGTTTTTCGCTTTGGTCGGCACCCACGGCTTGCACGTGCTGTTCGGCTGTATTTGGTTGGTTGTGCTGATGTTCCAGCTGAAAAAGCACGGACTGATTGTTGAAAACCGCCGCCGCCTGATGTGCCTGTCGATGTTCTGGCACTTCCTGGACGTGATCTGGGTTGGCGTATTTACCTTTGTTTACCTGATGGGAGTTCTGCCATGAGCGACATTCACGCACACCACCATGACCATCATGACGAAGAAGAGGGCGTACACGGCACCATGCGTGATTACACCGTTGGGTTTATCCTGTCGGTGATACTCACGGCCATTCCTTTTGCTTTGGTCATGGGCAATGTATTTGAAGACTCAGCCACCACGGCCTTGGTCATTCTCGGTTTCGCAGCAGTACAGATTGTGGTCCACATGGTCTACTTCCTGCACATGAATGCGAAAGCCGAGGGTGGCTGGAACATGCTGGCTTTGATGTTCACCCTGATTCTGGTGGTGATCACCTTGGTGGGTTCAATTTGGGTGATGTACCATTTGAACACAAACATGATGCCAGGCATGAATCACGAGGCCATTGAGTCGATTCAACAACTGAAGTAAGCGGGAGGCAGCAGTGCAGGGACATGTGGAACACACACCAACACCCTTGCCTGTGGCTTCAACCTGGAAGCGGCTGCTGGGCTATGGCCTTGCGGCCGTTTTGCTTTTCGGGTTTTTGGCCTTGGGCACCTGGCAGGTGTTTCGGCTTGGCGAGAAGCTTGAGCTGATTGATCGCGTCGAAACGCGGGTTGATGCGCCTGCGGTTGCACCGCCTCCGATGGCCGATTGGCCTTTGGTGAGCAAAGCAAGCCATGAATACCTGCCTGTTCGGTTTGAAGGTCAGTTTTTGATGGATCTGACCACCCGCGTGCAAGCCACCACGGCACTGGGCAAAGGCCATTGGTTATTGACCCCGTTGCGCACCGCCGAAGGCACGGCGATTTGGGTGAATCGTGGTTTCATCGCACCCAATCAAATTGATGCCTTGAGTGAACGTGACCCAAACGCCAAATATTCAGTGTCTGGTTTGTTGCGAATCACCGAGCCGGAAGGCGCATTTTTACGAACCAACGATCCCCAAGGCAACCGTTGGTACTCGCGCGACATTGCCGCACTGAACCAACATCATGGTCTTGAACGGGCTGCACCTTATTTCGTGGATGCGGGTCGGCCTCGCAACCTGGGAGAGGAAATCTTGGGGTTTACCCCGGAAACCTACCCGGTTGATGGATTAACAGTCATCAAGTTCAAGAACAACCATGTGGTGTACGCCGTCACTTGGTATGCTTTGGCCTTGATGGTGTTGGGCATCACCGTGTGGCTGAGCCGAAGGCAAAAGCGCGAATAAGCCCAACATGCGGCACAGGTTTACTTCAGGGTTCAGTTCCATGGCAGTCAATACGGACATTGTTTCCAAACGAAAAGGCGTTGACGCCGGTTTTGCAGAGTTGAATCTGCAACAGGAAACTGGCCACAAAAACATGCTGCACCTTATCCATTTGCGTTGGCTCGCGGTGGGCGGACAAATGGCCACCATTTTGGTGGCGACTTTGGGCTTTGGCATTGCATTGCCCTTGTTCGAGATGCTGTCGGTCATGGTGTGCCTGATCGCGTTTAACATCGGTAGTCACCTGCGCTGGCATGAAGAACGCCAGGTCAGCAATCGCGAGCTTTTTCTCGCCATGTTGGTCGACATCGGTTCGCTCACCACTCAGTTGTACTTCACTGGCGGCATTGAAAATCCCTTTGCATTCCTTTTTCTGCTGCAAGTCATTTTGAGCGCGGTGTTGTTGCGTTCACAAAGCACGTGGTTGGTGGTGGCCATCACCACCTTGTGCCTGGCGTTTCTGTCGGTTTGCTACGAACCCTTGGCGCTACCCAGCGACAGCCGGTTTCAATTGAGCGAATTGTATGCCCATGGTTTGCTGGTTTGTTTCGCGTTGAATGCGTCTTTGTTGGTCATATTCATCACCCGGATCAGTCGGAATTTGCGGGCAGGTGACGCCACCTTGGCAGCGCTGCGTCAACGCGCTGCAGAAGAAGAGCACATTGTGCGCATGGGTTTGCTCGCCTCTGGCGCGGCGCATGAATTGGGTACGCCACTGGCCACTATGTCAGTGGTTTTGAGTGACTGGAAGCGCATGCCAGAGTTCGAAGGTGATCCGGATTTGCTCGAAGAGCTTGAGGAAATGGAATTGCAGTTGCTTCGTTGCAAAAGCATTGTGAGTGGCATTTTGTTGTCGGCCGGGGAAACACGAGGGGAATCATCACGCCGAACTTCGCTTGCGCAGTTTTTGAACGACCTGGCGCACGAGTGGTCCAACTCTCGAACCATCCAGCAGTTCGACTATCACAATGCAGTGCCTGAAAACCTGTATGTGGCCTTCGACAACACCTTGAAACAAATGATTTTCAATGTGCTGGACAACGCCCTGGAGGCTTCTCCTGGCTGGGTTCGTTTCGATGTGAATTTGAATGGCAATGATTTGGTGATGCGCGTAGCTGATCGCGGGCCTGGTTTCAGGCCTGATATTTTGGCCAACTTTGGCAGCCCTTACAATTCCAGCAAGGGCAGACCCGGCGGTGGCTTGGGCTTGTTTCTCGTTGTCAATGTAGCGCGCACGCTGGGTGGTACCGTTCAAGCCAAAAATCGCAGCGAGGGTGGGGCGCTGATCGAGATGGTTCTGCCCTTGCACGCCATGTTGTTGCAGGAGGGCAAACGCGATGAACATTGAAGACCGATTGCTATTACTGGTCGAGGACGATGAGGCGTTTGCACGTGTTCTTCGGAAATCGTTCGAGCGTCGCGGCTACAAGGTGATATCCGCACGAAGTCAGGATGAAATGACTTCGCTCTTGAAAACAAATAACCCCACCCATGCAGTGGTGGACTTGAAATTGAACGGAAACACCTCAGGTTTAAGTTGCGTGCAGGCTTTGAATGCGCACAACCCGGCCATGTTGATTGTGGTGTTGACGGGTTTTGCAAGCATCAACACCGCAGTCGAGGCGATCAAGCTGGGCGCATGCCAGTACCTGGCCAAACCATCGAACACCGATGACATTGAAGCCGCGTTCGGGCATGTTGCCGGTAGTGAACCTGTTGAACTGACCAACCGCACCACCTCGATCAAAAACCTCGAGTGGGAGCGCATTCACGAAGTGCTGGTCGAAACCGAGTTCAATATTTCTGAAACCGCCCGCCGCTTGGGCATGCACCGCCGCACCTTGGCGCGCAAGCTTGAGAAAAGACGGGTTAAATAAAAGGATGTGACAATGACAAACACCCAACAACCCCACGATGGCTTTGTGTTCAACCACACCATGTTGCGCATCAAAGACCCCGCCGTGTCGCTGAAGTTTTACGAAGAAGTGCTTGGCATGACCTTGCTTCACAAGGCAGATTTCGAGACCATGGAATTCAGCCTGTATTTTCTTGGGAAACTGAATGCGAATGAGCAACCACCCAGCGAAAAACCGGCACGTACACAATGGACTTTCGCCCAACGCGGTGTGCTGGAATTGACCCACAACTGGGGCACTGAAAAGGATCCGGATTTCAAATACCACGACGGTAATGCAAAGCCTCAAGGTTTCGGGCACATTTGTTTTGCCGTGCCCGATCTTGAAAAAGCAACGGCATGGTTTGATGAGAACAAGGTGGAGTTTGTGAAGCGCCCGGGCGAGGGCAAGATGAAAGACATCGCCTTCATCAAAGACCCTGACGGTTATTGGATTGAGATCGTGCAGCCCGGCTTGATGGGCAACATGGGGCTATAGCTATAACAGGCCCAATTAAACCGCCGGTTCAGTTCAGCTCGTCTTCGGCTGGAAACACGGGTAGCGCGATGATTTCAATGCCTTCATCGCGCAATTCTTCAAACTCTTCCACGCTGGCCTGGCCACGAATGGCACGAATGGGCGCTTCCTCATAGTGAATTTTTCTGGCCTCTTCAGCGAAACGCTCACCCACGTCTTCAGAGTGGCTGATCAAAGCCTGAATGGCTTGCTTGGCCATTACAAAGGCCGTGGCCACGTCCACTGAATTGGCTCTGGTGGGCGCCTGCTCGTGTTCTTTTGCAGGTGCGGCTGCAGGCGCATCAGTTGGCAGCGCGTCATTGGCCTTGGCTGGCTCAGCAGTCTTTCCGCCAATGTTGATGCGCGAAGGCACTTTGCGAATGGCCGAGGTTCCGCATTCCGGGCAGGTCAATAGCCTTTGTTCGCGCTGTGTATCGAAGTCGACGCCGGTGCGAAACCAACCTTCAAACCGGTGGGCGTATTCGCATTCCAAGTCATAAATAATCATTGCTACTCAATGTAAAGCGGTTACTCAGGTTCGCTATTTTACAGTGGAATGGATTGTCTACTGCGCGCATCGAATCTCTTCTAGAATAGTGTTCAACAATATTTAAAACCCAAAGAGGTTGGTATGTCACAGAAAAAGTCAATCGAACCCCATTTGCGCGGCCTAGTTGACTTGATATCCGCATCGTTGGATCAAGGCACACGCTCGGTCGAAGGCGTGCACCGGCGAATTGCCGACATTCCATTTAACGCCTTGAAACGCATCAAACCCATTGCCCCCATCAGTTCTGTGGTTCACACCGTGGAACGTAAAATTACGCATTCAGCCTACGACACAGTGCGTCTTGTTGCCAAAGTGGGGGCGCAAGCCGTACACAACGCGTTGCCCACGGACCCGGCAAGCCACGGCATTTCCATGCCGGAATACCGGATTGACCACGACACCCTGCGCAAGCAAAAAAAGAGCAAACCTGGCAAATGAAATAACACTTGCCTGATTTCCCGCTTAGAGAGTACATTCTAATTATGAGTGTATGCGCATATAAGCAGGAGACAAGCGGTGCTTTCAAATCTACAGGTCAGTGCGCCACCGGGAAAAATCAGACCGGCGCCTGAAAATTTCATTACCCAGCAAGAAGTAGCCGAGCTTGGCCGCATTGAACCCGTGGCCCGCCGACAGTTTTTTAAAACCGCATTTGGTGTTGCGCTCGCCGGAACTTCACTGCCTGTGATGGCTGCAAACCAGTTCGTAAAGGGTGTTGCAGGCGACCCGGCCATTTTGAACCTGCCTGCGCACAGCACTGGGCTGGGGCAGCCGGTGGCGGCCCGTCCGTATGGTTTGCCATCCCAATATGAATCGAATCTGCAACGTCGCGAATCGCCGGGCTTGACCCGAGTCGGTGGTGCTTCAGTGTCGTTTTGCCCCTTGCAAGGCCTGTTTGGCATCATCACCCCATCTGGCTTGCATTTTGAGCGACATCACCAGGGTTGGTGGGACATTGACCCCACGGCACACCGTTTGATGATCAATGGCTTGGTCAAAAAGCCCATGGTCTTCACCGTGGATGAATTGATGCGGATGGAATCGGTGTCGCGCATTCATTTTGTGGAGTGCGGTGCAAACACCGGTATGGAATGGGGCAATGTGGCGGTGCCCACGGTGCAGTACACACATGGCATGTTGTCCAGCTCTGAATTCACGGGCGTGCCCTTGATCGAGGTTCTTCAATACTGTGGCGTTGATTTGAAAAAGGGCCGCTATATTCTGGCTGAAGGTGCCGATGGTTCGTCAATGACCCGAACCATTCCCATGGAAATGGTTGAAAGCGGAGAGGTACTTCTCGCCTACGGACAAAATGGTGAAATGCTTCGCCCCGAGAACGGGTACCCGCTTCGCTTGGTGGTTCCCGGTGTGCAAGGCGTAAGCTGGGTGAAGTACTTGCGGCGAATCGAGGTGGGTGACAAACCTTACGGCAGCAAAGACGAGGCGATTCATTACGTCGATTTAATGCCGGATGGCACTCATCGCCAGTACACCTCGATTCAGGAATGTAAATCGGTCATCACCACGCCATCGGGCGGGCAAGCGTTGCTCACGCCCGGGTTTTACAGCATCACCGGGTTGGCCTGGAGCGGACGCGGTTCAATCAAGGCGGTGGATGTGTCTGTGGATGGCGGTAAAAACTGGTCCCAGGCCCGTCTTCAAACGCCTGTACTTGATAAATCATTGACCCGGTTCAGCCTGCCTTGGGTGTGGAACGGGAAACCGGCTTTGCTGCAAAGCAGGGCTGTGGACAGCACTGGCTATGTTCAGCCGCAACTTCGCACCCTGCGGGAAGTGCGCGGTACAAAAAGCATTTATCACAACAACGCCATTCAGACTTGGCGTGTGGATGAGCAAGGCCATGTTCACAATGTGCAGGTGGCGTCATGAAGCGCGGGACAGGGTTGGGTTTTTATGGAGCCATTCTGTGCGCAGCGTTGCTGGTGAGCGTGCCTGCACATTCAAAAGACTGGGGCCTTGGTCGTGTGGCCACTGAAGCCGAGGTTCAGGCCTGGGATATTGATGTACGCCCGGATTTCAAAGGTCTGCCCAATGGGCAGGGTAGCGTGGCCAAGGGTATGAAGGTGTGGGAAGCGCAATGCGCGTCGTGCCACGGTGTATTTGGGGAAAGCAATGAAGTGTTCACGCCCATTGTAGGTGGCACCACCGCCAAAGACATTGAAACAGGTCGCGTGGAGGCTTTTGTGACTGGGGGTGTGCCCCAACGAACCACTTTGATGAAAGTGCCCACGGTGTCGACCTTGTGGGATTACATCAATCGGGCCATGCCTTGGAATGCACCGAAAACTCTGAGTGTTGACGAGGTGTACGCCGTCACCGCTTACATTTTGAATCTGGGCGAAATTGTGGACGATGATTTTGTCTTGAGTAACAACAACATCGCTGAGGTTCAGGCGCGTATGCCAAACCGCAATGGCATGCAGCAACAGCATGGCATGTGGCTCGCCTCGGGTAAACCCGATGTGAAAGAACCCCGTTGCATGGCAAACTGCAAGCCATCTGTCAGCGTCACGTCTTATCTTCCCGAGTATGCGCGTGATGCACACGGCAACCTGGCTGACCAGAACAGGTTGGTTGGGCCAGTGCGGGGGCAAGTGACAGTCGATTCGGTGGTATTGGCGCAGTCGCAAACGCCGTCGCCGTTGTCCGGTGAGGCTTTATTTCAGTCCAAAGGCTGTGTGGCTTGCCACGGCGTTGCGGAAAAGAAACTTGGTCCGTCTGTTTTGGCTGTGGCCGGTCGATATGCAGCAAGAAACGATGCCCAGGCTTACCTTGCGAGTAAAATAAAGCAAGGCAGTTCTGGCGCGTGGGGTGAACTGCCCATGCCTGCACAGGGGCATTTGTCAGATGCGGAAATCGATGTGCTCGCAAGCTGGTTTTTGTCAAAAAAGAAGTAAACAATTGGTGAAACAAGGAGTAATTCCATGAATGAAAACAGACGCACCCTGCTGAAAGCCTCTTCAGGCATGACGGTGCTTGGTTTGGCTGTTGCGGCTGGATTGATCAATCCCCGTGAGGTGTTCGCCGCAGCTGGTTATCCAGACAAGGCTTTTTCTGCCAAAAACCTTGAAGATTTGATGAAGGCGATGGGCGGGGGTATGCCAACGGAGACAGCCGACATCACCGTGATTGCGCCTGATATTGCCGAAAATGGCGCAGTGGTGCCAGTGGGTGCAAGCAGCAAGCTGCCCAACACGTCGGAAATTTCGCTGTTGGTGGCCAACAATCCTTCGATGTTGTCGGCGCAGTTCATGATCCCTGCAGGCACCGAAGCAAAGGTGAATACTCGCGTGAAAATGGGTAAGTCTAGCGATGTGTACGCCTTGGTGAAGGCCGACGGCAAGTATTACTACGCGAAAAAAGAAGTGAAGGTCACCCTCGGTGGATGTGGCGGTTAATCGAATCAGCAAGGAGAAAAACATGGGTGATCCAATGAAAATTCGCGCCAAGGCAACTGGTGACGAAACTGAAGTGAAAGTATTGATGGCGCATGAAATGGAAACAGGCCAGCGCAAAGGCTCCGATGGTAGCTTGGTGCCGGCCTGGTTTATTCAAAACGTAACCGCCAAACACAATGGTAAAGTGGTGTTGCAGGCCAATTGGGGCCCTGCAGTGTCGAAGAATCCGTTTTTGTCTTTCTCATTCAAAGGTGGCAAACCGGGCGATACGATCGAAATCACCTGGACTGACAACAAAGGCGATTCACGAACCGATACCACAAAAGTGTCTTGATCATTCGCGGCCACGTCGCGCTGACTACACAACAACTAAAAGGGGTGAACGATGAGTCAAAAAGCCATGAACAAGCCAACCGTGAAAGCGGTTGCGCTGGCCGGTGCAGCGGCATTGGCCTTCAGTGCATTCAATGCGAGCGCTCAAAAGTCGATTGAAGATGGCATTCAGGAATACCGTGACATGTTGGCCGATGGAAACCCGGCTGAACTGGTCGAATTGCGCGGTGAAGATCTTTGGAAGAAGCCACAAGGCCCGAAAAAGGCATCGCTTGAACAATGCGACTTTGGCAAAGGGCCGGGTAAACTTGAGGGCGCGGTGGGTAACCTCCCACGCTTCTTTGCTGACACTGGCCGGGTTATGGATGTGGAGTCAAGATTGGTTCACTGCATGGTCAGCCTGCATGGCCGCGACGCGGCTGAGGTGACCAAAAAGCCTTATTCAAGCACCGGAGAAAAACCCACGGAACTTGAATCGCTCGTCGCTTACATTTACGCGCAGTCTCGCGGAACCACCATCAATGTTCCGCAAACGCACCCAGAGGAAATTGCGTCTCGCGCCCGGGGCGAAAAGATTTTCTTTTTCCGCGGTGGTCCTTACGATTTTTCGTGCGCAAGTTGTCATTCAGCCGATGACCAGCGCATTCGCTTGCAGGGGTTACCCAACCTGACTAAAACCGAACCTGCGCAGGCGGCATTTGGTGCGTGGCCAGCTTACCGTGTGTCGCAAGGAGCGGTGCGCACTATGCAATGGCGCATGTACGATTGTTTTCGTCAACAGCGTTTTCCTGAGTTGCAATATGGCTCACAAGCTTCTGTGGACTTGATCACCTTCCTTGGCGTGAAAGCCAACGGCGGCACGATGCAAGCTACCTCACTGAAGCGCTAACTACAACTGGAGCATATACGCATGAAAATCAAGAACACATGGATTGCCAGCGCTTTGCTAAGTGTCTTTGCTTTGGCGGGTTGTGCAAACACCGAGCAAGTGCCTCAACAGAAAGAGGCTTCACAGGCTGAGGTGTTGGAAGTGATGAAGGCCTCATTCAAAGCCAAAGGGCAAGCCGGAATGGATCGCCTGGATCAGACTGAACTTCAATTGGCTTGTTCACTGGCGGCAAGCGAGCTGGGGGATTTGCCCAATGCCAAGCGAGCCGCATTGCAGGAAGCCGCATTGGCAGCCGTCAAGTTCCCTGCGGATGGCAAGTTTTTGGGTGACTGGAAAGAGGGCGAGGAAATTGCTCAAACCGGCAAAGGATTTCAATTCAACGACAAAGCCGGCAGCCCTGCAGGTGGCAACTGTTATGCCTGTCATCAGTTGGCACCGCAAGAGTTGTCTTACGGTAACCTGGGGCCTTCCTTGTATCAGTATGGCAAGTTGCGTGGTAATTCAGAAGAAATCATGAAATACACCTGGGTCAAAATCTGGAATTCACACGCTTACAACGCCTGCTCGAATATGCCACGTTTCGGCGCGGAAGGTATCTTGACTGAAACACAGCTAAAAGATGTGATGGCGCTTCTCTTGTCTCCTGATTCTCCAGTCAACAAATAAGCAATCCGGCCCTTGGTACCCACTGTATGCAAGGGTCGATTGCGTTTTTCTAAGCGAATAATTCAATGCAAATGAATCGTCGAGAGTTCATGGGCGTGTTGGCTGCCGCCTCGGCCGCTGGCATGGCAATCGATAGTCCCTTGGCTTTGGCGTCTGCTACGCCCGAGCAACTTTATGATTTCAAGCCGTTTGGCAATGCCAGTGTGCTGCACATGACCGATTGCCACGCGCAATTGCTGCCCATTTACTTTCGCGAACCCAATGTGAATTTGGGCTTTGGCGATGCCTTTGGCAAAGCACCCCACCTGGTTGGCGAGGCTTTGTTGAAAGAGTTCAACATCAAACCCGGTACCGCTCAGGCTCACGCGTTCACCTATTTGAATTTTGAAGAGGCGGCGCGCCGCTACGGCAAAGTGGGTGGTTTTGCACACCTTGCCACATTGGTCAAAATGTTGAAGGCCAATCGCCCGGGCGCCTTGTTGCTCGATGGTGGCGACACCTGGCAGGGGTCTGCCACCAGTTTGTGGACCAACGCCCAAGACATGGTTGAGGCCAGCAAACTGCTGGGTGTTGATGTCATGACCATGCATTGGGAATGCACGTTTGGCAGCCAACGCATTCTTGAAGTGGTCGAGAAGGATTTCAAAGGGCAAATCGACATGATCGCCCAGAATATCAAGACCACTGATTTTGGCGACCCGGTGTTTCCAAGCCATGTCATGAAAAACATCAACGGCGCGAAGGTGGCCATCATTGGACAGGCTTTTCCATACAGCCCGATTGCAAACCCGCGTTATTTCGTGTCGGAATGGTCCTATGGCATTCAGGAAGAAAACATGCAGGAGGTGGTGGACCAAGTGCGTTCCCAAGGTGCACAAGCAGTGGTTTTGCTGTCTCACAATGGCATGGATGTTGACTTGAAAATGGCCAGTCGAGTGACTGGTATCGATTTCATCATGGGCGGGCACACGCACGACGGCGTGCCCAACGCCATCGCCGTGAAAAACGCTGGCGGGGTTACCCATGTTACCAACGCGGGCAGCAACAGCAAGTTTCTGGGTGTGTTGGACATGGATGTGCGTGGTGGCAAGGTGCAGGATTTCCGCTACCGGCTATTGCCTGTGTTTGCCGATGTGTTGCCTGCCGACCCAGCCATGCAAACATTGATCGACAACATTCGTGCTCCGTATCTTGACAAGTTGGTTCAACCTTTGGCCGTCACTGAAGGGTTGTTGTATCGCCGTGGCAACTTCAATGGCACGTGGGACCAATTGATCGTAGATGGCCTTATGCAAGTGCGCGGCGCTGACATTGCATTTTCCCCGGGCTTTCGTTGGGGCACGACGCTACTGCCAGGCCAAACGCTGACCCGGGAGCACCTGATGGATCAAACCGCCATCACTTACCCCTACACCACCTTATCGGAGATGAAAGGCTCTTTCATTAAAACGGTGCTTGAAGATGTAGCGGACAACCTGTTCAATCCGGATCCTTATTATCAACAAGGTGGGGACATGGTGCGCGTGGGCGGAATGACTTACACCTGCAACCCAACCGCCGACATGGGCAGCCGAATTTCCGACATGCGTTTGAACGGCAAGTTGATTGAAGCGGACAAGGTTTACAAGGTGGCCGGCTGGGCGCCTGTGTCTGAGGAAACGCGCAACAGTGGTGAACCTCCTATTTGGGATGTGATTGAAACTTACCTGACAGACCGAAAAGTCATACCGAGCAACACGCCATACACGCCCAAGCTCGTGGGCGTGAAAAGCAACCCGGGTTTTGCGGCCTGACTTCAATGAAAAAGCTGCTTTGCCTGTGTGCTTTCCTGATTGTTCAGTTGCAGGCTATCGCATCGGGCAAAAACCCCTTGCCTTGGCCGCCTGATTTAAGCCGAAATCAGGCCCAGGCTGTGGTCATTCTTTTTTCTCTACCGGATTGTGCGTATTGCGTGCAGCTGCGCAAACACACTTTGATGCATTTAGAAAGCGATCCGCGTTATCGAGGAAAATTAAAAGCCTATGAAATCAATTTTGGTGAAAACACAAACACCAAAGTCACATGGTTTGATTCGCGCCCTTACACAGGAGCTGAGCTTGCCGCAAAAATAGGTGTGCGTTTTTCACCCACAGTGCTGGTGTTTAGCCAGCAGGGGCAAGTGGCAGGCAAGCCTTTGCTTGGTGCAGGGCTTGCCGAATTTTATGGTGCTTATCTGGATGAGTTGATTCAGCTTGCCTGGTCTCATTCCAATTAGCATCAAACACGTCACCTTCGCAACTCAAGTGGCAGGGGTTGTTTGTTTTTTATGGTCATTGATGGCGACTCGAATTCGGTCGAGCAGGGCTTTCGACGGCTTCTTCTTGCTGATGTGGCTAGCCAGTTCATAAGCTTTTGATTCCATGCCAGCGGCGAAACTCATTTCCAACAAGCTGGTTAGGGTTTCAGGCTCCAAAGTGGGCACGGTCTCAGCGTATTCATCGTAGAACGCTTGAAGACGAATTTCGGCTTTTTCAGGCTTGTGTTCTGACAATTCTTTCTGGATGCTCATCATGGTTCGTGCAAGGTCCAGGTCGCTTGAACTCACCGTGGTTCTCAACTTGGCAGTCAGCTTCTCGGCTTCATCGATCTTTCCTTCCTGAATGTAGATTTTTGAAAGTTGCAGGTAATCATGCATTTGCGAAAGCGATGTGTTGCGCGATCTTTCAATTACTTTGCTCAGGTAGGTCTTGGATTTGGTTGGGTCGCCAACCCGCACCGCCAAATCAGCCAGCTTTCGCAAGCGGGTGGTGGAATTCATGGCGCGTGCGCCCATTTTCTCCAGAACCTCCAATGCCTCGGCTGGTTTGTTTTGCTCCCAGAGTACGTCCGCGTATAAATCAATGGCCGCCATGTATTCCGGATTGTTCTCAACCACGGTGTTCAGCAGTTGATTGGCCTCGGCGAATTCTTTGTTGCCCAGTTTGACTTTGGCTTGCAGTAAATACATCCAGGGCTTGGGCGCTTCAGCCATGCGTTCAAGTAATTTCTTTTCTGTTTTGGCGTAATCCCCAGCCCAATAATAGGATTCGACCCATAAACGTTCTAGTTCGCTGCTGTAAGCAGGGTGCTCTTGAATCAATTGCTCGCACAGTGCGGGCGCCTCTTCAAATCGTCCCTCAAATATGGCTTTGTAAATTTTAGACAGTCTGATTTTGCGATTGAAAATTTTAACGATGCGCTCAGAAAGTGTGGAGGACGTAAATGGCTTGATCAAATAATCATCGGGTGCGAATTCAGCCACCGATGCCACGGTGTTGTAAACCCGTTCACCGGTGACCATCATGAAGGCGGTTGCCCAACTTAAATTTTTGCTGATTCTAAGTTCTTCAAGCAACTGTTGGCCGTTGCGTTCTCCTTCCAATTGATACTCACACACAATCAATGAAAAGTCGCGCGCGGCCAATTGTTGTTCCACTTCGGAGACCGACCCAGCAAACACCACTGTCTTCGCACCCAGCTGGGAAAGCTGGTCTTGCAAGGTGCGCCTTGTCGCCAGGGCAGAATCAACCACCAAGGCGTTTTTGTCTTTCAGTGGAGTGAGTTCTTCTACAGCTTGCTTCATGGTGTTGATGATCCGGTTAGACTGGTCCTCGACGTCTTGTGTGCAGTCTCCTGGGGCTCTGATTAATGGCATGACTGCGTCTCCATGTATTTGATCAATTAATAATTGTCCTCGCTTCACCTGAAAGTGTTAATTGCAAAAGGGGTCAGTTTGTTGCGTTGTTCTCCTTTTGAGCGCGTAAATAGAAGAGTGCTTCTATTTACAACTGTAAACTTCCCCTTGGATGACATAATTTTTCATGGTTTAATGGCACACGCTAACCTTGTTACTCTTCAGTCAAATCCAAAAATTGACTACGCAAGGTATAAAAAAATATATATAGACGGAGACAACAATGATCAATGCTGGATCGTGGCAACGTATTGCCATGTGTGGGGTAGTCGTGGCATCAGCCCTTGTGGCAGGTTGCGCATCGATTGAGCGTGGCGCAACCAACCTGGCCATCAATTTAATTGAGCGCCGCGTGATTCCACCCCAGCTTGAATTGGCTGACGTTGACATGGCCTGTAGATTTGCCACCGGTAATTTTCCATTGATCTCCGGCGGTACCCGTGCCTTTCATGGCGACCCTCGCATGCTTGAATCTTTGTTGTTGGTGTCTTCTGCCGCCTGCGTCGAGCAACGCGCGGTGGAAGAGGAACTTCGTTATCTGAGAGCCTCTAAAGAGAACCGGATCGAAGAGGCGCAAGATGCCCGCATCGCTCAAAAGCGTTTGTTGGAAATAACGGCCACTCGCCAACTGCAGGCCTTCGAATCCATGCGCGAGAAACTCGAAGAAAAATATTATTTTGAATATGGCGAGGGCTGCCCCGAATTCACCCGTGATTTTGACGAGCTTGTGTATCTATTGGGCACCATTGCAGGCTTGCAAGCTGTGGTCAATGACATCGCTTCCCAGCAGATGGTGGGTGTACCCACTGACATCGCGCCAAAATCCGAGCGCGCCTTGACTTGTCTTCAAAACGCAAAATGGTGGGGTGCGCCCAACGCGGCACGTGCTGTAGTGTGGAGTATTTTGCCCGGTGCGTCTGAGGGCAAAGATGTTTGGGGCACTTTCCGCCTGTCCATGCTGATCGGTGAACGTCAGGGCGTTCGTTTGCCGCACGTGTTGTACGGTTTGTCCGCTTTGGCTGTGAATGACCAGACACGCTTTCGCGATTCGACCAAGCGCTTTGCCAATGTGAAAGATTACAAACCCAGTGAGCCTTATGCCTTGGTTGAAGGCATTTCAGTTGCGGTAATGACCAACTTGTCAGACCGGTACTGGACAGAAAACGTGGGTACCCGGACACCCATCAATGGCATGGGCAAGTATTGGGATGAAGAGGCAAAAATGCCCGAAGGTTTGAACGTAGATGACTTGTTGAACTGAGTTTTTGTTGACAAAAGCAAAGCAGGGCACCTCTAGCCGACCCTGTAGCACGCAAGAACACACAATTTTGGAGACCGACATGAAGTTGAAAATGAAAGCGATTACCACCGGGCTGGCGCTCGCGTTGATGGGCACAGTGAGCCCTGCGATGGCCAAAAACAAAGCTTGCGTATTCGATATCCTGGGTGCGGGTGGCGACGTGTTCAATCTGAGCAAGGATTATGTATTGGCGGCCAAAGGCTTTGGCGCTGATATTGAGCTTGAGGCGTTCACCGATGAGAAAATCGCGTCTGAGAACTTCAAGACCGGGCAATGCGACATGTTGATCGCAACTTCATTTCGCACGCGCAGCTACAACTCCGTTGCGGGCTCAATCGACGCTTTGGGTGCTGCATCCATCGTGAAAGATGGCAAAGTTGACATGGGGTTGAGCTACGAGGTCGTCAAGCGCACCATTCAATTGTTTGCCACCGAGAAGGCCGACGCCTTGATGACCAGTGGCAATTTCCAGGTGGCTGGCATCATTCCTTTTGGTGCGGCTTACTTGTACGTGAAAGACCGTTCCATCAACTCGGTCGAAAAGCTGGCCGGCAAGAAAATCGCCTCGTTTGATTACGACTCAGCGCAGAAAGAAATGATTTCCAAGGTGGGCGCTTCTCCTGTTTCAGCGGATATTTCCAACTTTGGTGCGAAGTTTAACAACGGTTCGGTGGATATCATTGCAGCGCCCGCGGCAGCTTACAAGCCACTCGAACTGTATAAAGGCTTGGGCAATTCAGGCGCAATCGTTCGCTTTCCCGTGGCCGTTCTGACGTATCAAGTGGTTGTCAACAAAAACAAGTTCCCCGAAGGTTTTGCGCAAAAGTCGCGCGAATATTGGTTCAAGAAGTTTTCCGCGGGCATGCAGTTGATCAACAACGCCGAAAAAGGCATTCCCAATGGCGCCTGGATGGATATTCCTGCTGAAGATTCAGTGAAATACACCATTTTGCTGCGTGAATCTCGCGTGAGCCTGGCCAAAGGTGGTTCTTACGACCCCAAGGCATTGAACATCATGAAGCAGATTCGTTGCAGCGTGAACCGTGCTGATTCGGAATGTGCAACCAAGACCGAGCTGTAACCCATGGTTAACAGGCGGCCCTGTCCACTGGCGCGGGCCGCCTAGCAGTATCGGGGGCTTAGTTTGCCCCCTTTTTATTACTTATACATTGCTAATTTAATCAGCTAACGTTTGTTTGCGCTGAAAAGGATCCGTCATGCAGAGTTCCTCCGGCAAAAAATGGTTTGGACGCACCGCGTCTGAATGGTTGTCAAGCCTGCCTATCTTTTCTTTGTTACTCCTCACCCTGATTATTGGCACGGGTGAAATGGTTCATGGCCAGTTGCTTCGCCTGGGCGAGCGCATGTTCGGCGATCCTGAGAAGCAGGTTCAATACTTCCTGCTGCGCGCGGATCCGTCTGCACCCACTTGTAATCCCGATCCTGATATCGATGCCCTTGTTGAGAAACAGGTGCGTGAGGCTGAGTCAGCGCCCAAATCAGACCTGGATTTGTTGTTTGGTGACGTGGCCATTGACCCCAATGAAATCCGCATGTCACTGGAGGCCGCGCGTGCCCAATGCCGAGAGCGGTACGACGTGTATGAACGCGTGAGTCAAGCCATCACGCCAGAGGTAGAAATCTTCCGCGAAATCGAGACTGGTTTCTTTGGTATTTTCAAATTTGGCACTGAAAACAGACCCTTGCTGTTGTTGATCATGGTGGCCATTGCCGCCATCTCAACAACCCGTCAATTCCATCACATCAGCTTGCGCCCGCCGCGAACCCGAAAAGATTTTCAGGTGTATGCGCTGGCCATGTTGGGCGCCAACCTGTTGATGACCATTTCAGCGACTTACTACCTGAAGCTGCAATACGATTCCGGTGTGGCAGTTGAGAATCCGTTGATTAGCATCATTGCCATTTTGCTGTTTGCCAGTTTGTCGTTGATCAGTCTTCGTGATGTGCTGAAAGTACCGCCTCAAGCCGAGGAGGGCGGAAGCTACGGTCTCGGTTTACTCAGTATTCCGTTGTACGCCATCATGGCCTTGAATGCGGGAATCAGCTTTTTCATGGATGGTTACGTCGCTGGTTTGGCGATTTACTTCGGGCAAATCACCGAGCTGTCCAGCATTTTCCTGAACCTGGCCCTGTATTTGTGGGCTGGTATGTTGCTTAAGCAAACAAGGGTGGTGTCGTTGTTCATGGATATTTTACGTCCATGGAAACTACCGCCTGAAGTGTTCACCTACATTGTATTGCTGGCTGCTGCAGTGCCAACTGCATACACTGGCGCATCCGGTGTTTTCGTGATTGCAGCGGGTGCCATTGTGTACCGTGAGGTACTTGCGGTGGGCGCTCGTCGCCACTTTGCCCTGGCTGCAACCGCAATGTCCGGTTCCTTGGGCGTTGTATTGCGCCCGTGTTTGTTGATTGTCGTGATTGCCGCTTTGAACAAGGAAGTCACCACCAGCGAGCTATACGGATGGGGCTTGTTTGTATTCATTTTGACATCCACCATCTTCATGATCATCGCCTTGCTCAAAGCAGAGGGCAGGGTAACTGAGCGTGCCAAAGTCAAGGATGCCTTGCCGCAATCCTTGAGGGCTTTGGTGCCCGTGTCGCCCTACATCGTGATCGTGATGTTGGTGATTTACGGCTACGAGTACCTGCTCGACACCAAGCTTGACGAGTTCACCGCACCCGTGATGTTGCCAGTGATCATGTTGTTTGTGATCATTTTTGACAAATTGCGTGGCGGCCCCACTAAGATTGGTGGCGATACACCTGCAGAGAAAAAGCAAAACAAGGAAGGCTTGGAAAAAGCCGTTCGAAGTGCCACCAATGAAACCATTGGGCACATCGGTGCGCTAATCATGTTGATGGCTCTGTCCATCAGCGTGGG
The DNA here is from genome assembly GCA_964229025.1 of Limnobacter sp. Classification (GTDB taxonomy): domain Bacteria; phylum Pseudomonadota; class Gammaproteobacteria; order Burkholderiales; family Burkholderiaceae_B; genus Limnobacter. Next base: position 288,014 of record CAXRAE010000010.1, read on the forward strand.
TGGCATGATCGAACGTTCAGGCTTGATGAGTATTGTGCCTTCCGAGATGGCCAGCATTTGGGTTGCCTTGACCTTGTTCATGTTCATGATGGTCTTCATCGGCATGGTGATGGATCCGTTTGGCGCGGTTATTTTGGTGTCTGCCACGGTGGCGCCCATTGCGTACAGCAACGGCATTCATCCCGTGCACTTCTGGATGATCGTGATCACCGCGTTTGAACTGGGTTACTTGTCACCACCGGTGGCGCTGAACCAATTGCTTGCCAGGCAGGTTGTTGGTGAAGCGGAAATGGACAAAGCCAAGGAAGAAACCAAGCTTAAGCCGTTCTACTACCGTTACGAACGCTGGTTACTTCCGGTGTATACCCTGTTCATTGGCCTGTTGATTGTGACCTATGGTGGCCAAACCTTGATCAACAACGCCGACAATCTAAAGCCGGTCAGTCACTTCCTCGGTCTGGACCAGCTACGCCCAGCGGTGCTTGGCAACGTGCCTGCGGCACCACCTGCGCCTGCGCCTGACGTCCAGGAGCCTACGATCGAAGAGGTCGCGCCAGAAGCTGAAAGTGCCAGTGATCTGTTGCCGGCTGACACGGGAGCCGCGCTCGATGTGGACCCTGCGCAGCCAGTTGTAGAAAACGCGGTGCCAGTGGTTGAGCAGGCTCCGGCACCTGTGGTCAATGACGATGCCAAGACGAAAACTGAAATTTCGGAAATGGTTAGCAACTGGGCAGCCGCCTGGAGCGCGCGCGATGTAGAGGGCTATTTAAGCTTCTACTCCAGCCGTTTTGAATTGCCGGGGCAACTCAGCCGCAGTGAATGGGAAAGCCAGCGCCGAGCCCGTATTGTTAACAAAAAGACCATTGAAGTAGAAATCAGCAACTTGAGCATTCAACCCAATGGTCAAGAGGCGACTGTGGAATTTGATCAAGCCTACCGGGCAGACAGCTACAGCGACCGAGTGGTCAAAACCCTGCGATTGGTCCAAGAAAACGATCGCTGGAGAATCATCACTGAGCAAAGCAACTGATGATGAAATGGGGCTTCGGTGAAACGAAGCCCCAATCTCTTTTTGGTTTGGCCCCCCCGACGGGAATCGAACCCATATCTAGCGCTTAGGAGGCGCTCGTTCTATCCATTGAACTACGGCGGGATGCACCGCATTTTACACGGCATCTGACATATTCGCCGCTTTCGACCGGACTCCATTTCAATAATTCACACCCGCTTTAAGACTCTTTCGCAATTTTTATAAATTCTTGAAAGAGTTAACTCATTTTTCCTTTGTGATTTCAATAACTTGGTTTTTCTTGTCGCCTGGCACAGCGAATGCATTGGATAGGTCATGCAACCCTGAACCAAGGACAAGACCATGACCCAGCCACAAGTATCCGCCTCTGTTCAAATCAATATTGAAACCGGTAATGATCAGTTAGAGGTGCTCAGCCCCGAGCAACTCTGTGCGCTGGAAGCATTGTTGGTCTCACAGAAAAGTCGATTGACTCATTTCATTCGCAAACATCTTCGTCGGGAGGATTATGTTGACGACCTGTTGCAACAAACCCACCTGACAGCCTTTCGTTGCTGGGCACGCTTTCGAGGTGAATCCAAGCCCGAAACATGGCTTTTTGGCATTGCTTTAAATTTGGTGAAAAATTTTCGGTTTAGAGACAACAGCCACCGTTTTGATGACGAAGACTTTGAAGACCAACTCGTTGTGATCGCAGCTGATTCCAGTTGTGAGCCTGAGGAGTCGCTCATGCTTCAAGAACGCATGGATTGCTTGAAGCTGGCCATTAATCACCTGCCCAGCAAAATGCAGCACGTTGTTCAATTGGTGTTGCTGGAAGGCTTCACCTATCAAGATGCCGCCATGGAACTGGACCTGCCCATTGGAACTGTGCGTTCTCGGCTGTCTCGAGCCCGTGACATGCTTCGCGCTGAAGTGAGCAATCAAGCGCATTGATAGGCCATTTGCAAACCGCGTTTGCTTGAACTAGTTCCAAGGGGTGATTGTCAGTTTCAGCAGACGCGGCACAATGAAAAGTATCGTTTAAGTGGCCTGACTTTTCATGACTGAACTCACCTTGTGCATTGATTCCGATGAATTGAAAAGCCGTTTGCGTGCCGCAGCAGCTTTGATGCAGGCTGATGTACACGAGATGAGTCTGGATCAACTGATTGAAAAAAGACGTTTGCCTTCCCATTGGGTGTTGGTGGACCAAGAGCTTGACAGCATCGGCAAGCTGGTTGACCACTTCAAAGCAATGGGAAAACGCCCGGAAGGGCAGATCATCCGCTTTATTGAGAAGGCCTGGCAGGAATACGTTTATCACGACATTGAAATCTTTGCTTCGATTGTGAAGCCGGCGGATCCGCTGGCTGCGGTTCGAATTCTCGAGCGATTGATCAACGCAAAGCCTTTGTCTGCCAGCCGCACAACACCGGGAAACGACGCCTTGGGGCCTTATGCCAAAGAGTTTGTGCGGTCGGCGCCAATGGTTGCCGCGGTGGACCAATTGCAAGTGTTGAAGCATTTGCCGGTGGATACGGTGTTGCTTGGCCCCACTGGCGCAGGCAAGGACACTGCAGCCCGATGGCTGCATGAACAATCTGGTTGCAAGGGGAATTTCATACATATCAATTGTGCGGCTTTACCCGAACAGTTGTTCGAGGCCGAATTGTTTGGTGTCACCGCGGGTGCATTCACAGGCGCTCAAAAAGACAGGCCAGGCAAGATGGAACTGGCCAATCAAGGCACCTTGTATCTGGACGAAATAGACAGTTTGCCCCTCAGCTGTCAGGCGAAATTGCTCAATGCATTGCAGTATCGTGGTGCCCCTCGCTTAGGGGGACATATATTCTTTCAATCCAACTTTCGGGTCATCGCCTCGACAAAGGTCAGTCTTCCGGATCTGGTTCAGGCTGGCAAGTTCCGGGAAGATTTGCATTTCAGGTTAAGCGTGGCCCAGGTGAATATACCCGCCCTTGCAAATCGTCTCGAGGATATTTTGCCCTTGTATCTGCATTTCCTGCAGCAAGTCGCTGACCAGTTTTCAATGGCTGTGCCCAGTTTGGATACTGAAGAGGTTGATGAGTTACTGAGCAACCCGTGGCGTGGCAACGTACGGGAGTTGCATGCACATGCGCAACGGCACGTGTTGGGACTGGGCGCGCCTTGCACCAACAACTGCGATGTTGCGTGCTCTGGTGGGCTAAAAGAGCGGCTTCTTGTTTTTGAAAAGGTGCTGGTTCAGCAAGCCCTTGAGTCTTCCAAAGGTTGTGTGAAAACCGCCAGTGAGCAATTGGGTATACCCGTGCATTCTTTGTATTATCGATTGAAGCGATTTGAATTACTGGAAAATTAATGGAACTTCCTGCGTCAGTTCTGGCACCTATTTTTAATATAACGGAAAGGTTAATCATGTCTATCCAAAACAGTATGGTGGTCGCTCCCAACTCCTTTGCATGTTCTGCCGATGCATCGAAATTAAGCAATTTTCGATCCGACTTCAAGGCGGCGCTGCTCAGATCGAAAAGCTTTCCATTAAAGCCCTTGAAAGCGCAGCCTTTCACCAGCGCAGCCCCAAGGTCATTGAATGAACAAGTTCAAAACGATCTTTCAATATCACGCACGTCGTGAGTGCCTAATTATTCATGGCACATGAATGGATTATCCTCGGCAATGAGAAACCAGTCGCCAACCTCGGTTTTTCTCAGCTATGGTACTCCGGTTCAACGCCTTCCTTGTTTCAAATCGAATTGGTCTTGAATCCTTATGAAAGCCGATGCTTACGTGATTGGTTGGCGAGGCGTTGGCAATTTAAATCATTGTGTTTTGTGTCAATCGTGTGCAATGAAAGCATGTCCTTGGTGCTCAAGCGACCGTTTTCCGCATCCGACTCTTCCAGTGCGATAGATTTTCATGAATGCTGGCTTGAAGGGCTTGTGAAGGAAATTGAAAAAGCCAGAAACGCCAGAATTTAAGTATCAACAATTTTCATCGACAGATATTTTTAATATTGATTTGCAGCTAACAATGTTGTAATAGATTTGTTGTTTACTTAGTTGTACTTTAGATACATCTGCTTGAAAGCAAAAGAAAAATCGACAAACGACTGAAATGCCAAGAGAAGTTCATCATCTGGTGCTTGATCAATTTCCATGCACAGGCGCAAGCAATTGTCGTGATTTGAAATACTTAAACTTGAGTTAACAGGAATGTCTTCTTGTACCTCGGCAGCAAGCCGCATCGCATGTTGTACCTGCAGTTCTTGGGTGGTTAAAGAGTGTCCGAGTTTGCTCAGTCGGGTACTGGCTCTGCAGATTGGATTGTTTATCCCCTTATGACAAATGGCCTCATGCAATTCAATGAAGAAGTTTTGCTCGAATGCAACTCGATAACCTGGTGTGCCGTGGGTTGGTTCCAAATCGCCGAGAGTGAGTCCTAAACTCTCAACAATGCGGGTCAAAATACGGTTTGTCACCAATTGCCCTTCGTTTTCAATCCATGTAAAGGTCATAAATCGATTTAAGTTGTGCGCGCGAGCGTGAAATTCGTGATCGAACGGTACCAATCGGGATGCCCAAGGTATCAGCCGCCTCTTGGTATGAATTGCCGTGCTGAACGACCAGTTTCAAAGTTTCTTTGAGGTCGGCCGGAAGCTTTTCGATGGCTGATTCCAGTTTGATGCTGAATTCGTTCTTCATGCAGTGTTGCATGGGGTCAGATCCCACCGCCTGCTCAAGCTCAAGCTCATCGTCGGACGTGAAGTGAAACTTGTACTGAGGTGATCTTCTGGCTGTGTTCCGAATAATATTCAGTGCGATCCCGAATAACCAAGTGGCGCGCTTTGCATCACCGCGAAAATTATCCCAGCAGCAATACGCTTCAATCAGGGTTTGCTGGAAAATATCTTCAACAGCATTTTCATCCCGAAAATGTTTGATGATGAAATTTCTAAGTCTGCGTTCTTGCTGGGCGACCAGTAGTTCGAAGTCAGACCTCGTGCTGTCAAATGGCACACTCGCTTTTTTTTGTACGGCACTGATCTTGAGTTTTGGAACCATGGTTTTTATTTCCAGCCTCTTTATTTGAAACGGTATAGCAGTCATGGATGGCCTTTGGGTGATGTTTGAGCGACGGCACTAGACTATCAAGCTCGGGCAGTTTCACTCCAAGGTGTCACCAATGGTGGGTGTGAAGGAAGGCACTTCTGTACCGTTCTTTTATTTTGTGGTACCTCGGTGGTTTTTCTTTCACCCTTCTGTGTGCAATCGGCCGTCGTGATGGTTCCACCTTGGCCATTAAACAATCCATTTGTTGGTATGATCGTGCGGTCCATCTATTCACAAGCAGCCATGAGCCAGTACCAAGAATCCTCCATCCGTGTACTCAAAGGTCTTGAACCCGTCAAACAGCGCCCGGGTATGTACACCCGAACCGACTGCCCGCTTCACATCATTCAGGAAGTGATTGACAACGCCGCTGATGAAGCCTTGGGCGGGTTTGGTGCCCGCATCACTGTCACTGTGCATGTCGATGGCAGCGTGTCAGTTCAAGATGAAGGGCGTGGCATACCTATTGGTTTGCATCCCGAGGAGCAGGTGCCAGTCATCGAATTGGTGTTTACGCGATTGCATGCAGGGGGGAAATTCAACAAGGCCGATGGCGGGGCTTACCGCTTCTCGGGTGGCCTGCACGGCGTGGGTGTGTCTGTCACGAATGCGCTTTCTACACGGCTTCAGGTCACTTCTGTACGCGATAAGCAGGTGGGTACGCTGGTGTTTAGCGGTGGCGATGTGGTTGAACCCTTGTCGGTTCGGCCGCAAGTCAGTTCCGATCCCCGAAAAGGCACCACCGTGCGCGTGTGGCCTGATCCTCAGTATTTTGACTCACCTGTATTGCCTCTGACTGAAATGGATCGTTTGCTTCGAAGCAAAGCCGTGTTACTCAAAGGTGTTGAAGTGTGCCTTGTTTCTGAGAAAACAGGCGAAACCAAGCGCTGGAAATTTGATGATGGCCTGAGTGGTTTCTTGCGCGAGGAGTTGCTGGATCGCGAACTTGTGGCGCCGATGTTTTCCGGTGATTTGAATGTAAACATGCTTCGTGACGAAGGGTTTGCAGAGGGCGAGGGCGCGGCTTGGGCCTTGGCCTTCGTTGCTGAAGGTGCGCCTGTTCGCGAAAGTTATGTGAACCTGATTCCCACTTCGGCTGGCGGCACGCATGAATCGGGCCTTCGCGAGGCGGTTTTTCAGGCCATCAAGGCATTTTGTGAAATGCATTCACTCATGCCCAAAGGCATCAAATTAATGCCCGATGACATCTTTTCAAAGGCCAGTTTTGTATTGTCGGCCAAGGTGCTTGACCCTCAGTTTCAGGGGCAGATCAAGGAGCGGCTAAATAGCCGCGACGCGGTGAAACTCGTTTCATCGTTGGTCAAGCCCGCCTTTGAGTTGTGGTTGAATCAGCATGTAGAAGACGGCAAAAAAATTGCCGAGCTGGCCATTAAACAGGCCCAGGCACGCTCTCGTGCCGCACAAAAGGTTGAGAAAAAGAAAAGCTCTTCAGTGGCCATTTTGCCCGGCAAGCTGACCGATTGTGAAAGCACCGACTTGACCTTGAACGAGGTTTTTCTGGTCGAGGGCGATTCAGCCGGTGGGTCTGCCAAGATGGGGCGCGAGAAAGAATTTCAAGCCGTGCTGCCGTTGCGCGGTAAAGTGTTGAATGCTTGGGAAACCGACAAAGACCGTCTGTTTGCCAATCAGGAAATTCATGACATTGCGGTGGCCATAGGCGTAGACCCTCACGGCGTGAATGACACTCCGGATCTTTCCGGGCTGCGGTACGGAAAAATTTGCATTTTGTCAGACGCCGACGTGGACGGGTCGCACATTCAAGTGCTGTTGTTGACTTTGTTTTATCGCCATTTCCCGGCGTTGATCAAAAACAAACACCTGTATGTTTCTCTGCCTCCTTTGTTTCGGGTTGACGTGCCTGCCCAAGGCAAGAAGCCGGCGCGCAAAATGTATTGCCTGGATGAGGCTGAGCTGTTTGCTGTTCGCGACAAGTTGAGTAAAGAGGGCATCAAGGAAACCAATGTGAAGGTGTCTCGCTTCAAGGGCTTGGGTGAAATGAACGCGGAACAGCTTTGGGAAACGACATTGAACCCAGACACTCGCCGCCTGTTGCCCGTGACACTGGGTAGCTTGGACACCGAGGCCACCAATCAAATGATGCACATGCTGATGGGGCGCACCGAGAGTAGTTCGCGCCGCAGTTGGCTGGAAGAAAAAGGCAACCTGGTCGAAGTCGATATCTAAAGGAGTGGGGTGACTCCACCGTTCAATTGCGTGCGGATGAAGGCTTTGTGAGTTCCTGCACGCTTTATTTGAAATCGCGAGAACTGGTTTTCAATTCTTCAATCATCGGGGTGTAATCGACCAGGCGCCGTGCCACCAGGTTGCACACTTCGCCTTGGCGCTGCCAAATGCCAAACACACCCATGATCTGCGCGTTTCGCAGCACCTGGCGTTGCTGTTCAGCCAGTTGATTCCACACAATCACGTTCACTTGCCCGGTTTCGTCTTCCAGGTTTAAAAACACGGTGCCGTGCGCTGTGCCGGGGCGCTGGCGATGAGTGACCAACCCACATGCTCGGGCCAAGCGGCCGTCTGGGTAAGTGCGCAGCTCACTGACCGGCCTTATTTTGAATTGCTCCAGTTGTGGGCGCAAAAAGCGAATCGGATGGTGATCAATGCTGGCCCCTGTTGAACGGTAATCGGCCAGCATGTTTTCGAAATCGCTGCTGGGCGCAAGCACAGGCATGCTCTCCTCGGTTCTGGTCAACTTCAGCAGGTCGTTGTCCCTGTGCGTACCAGCGGTTTGCCAAACCGCTTGTCGGCGGTGCCCTGCAAGTTGTTCCAGTGCGTTGGCGTCGGCCAATGCGAGTAAATCCCCACGATCAAGTTCAGCTCGTTTGCTCAAGTCTTCAACCGATTGAAACAGGCCTTGTTCCCGGGCTTGCACAATTCGAATGGCTGACGCTTGCTTCAAGCCGGAAACAAGCTTTAACCCCAGGCGCACGGGCAGCAGTGGTGCTGGCAGGGGCGAGGGCTTCTGCGGTTCGAGAACGCTGAATACATGGCTGTGTTGAATGTCGACGGGCTTGACCAGGACCCCGTGCTTTTGAGCGTCTTGAATCAATTGCGCTGGGGCGTAAAAACCCATGGGCTGTGCATTGAGCAATCCGCACAAAAAAGCATCTGGGTGGTGGCATTTCAACCAGGCTGACACATACACCAAGGCTGCAAAACTGGCTGCATGGCTTTCCGGAAAGCCATATTCGCCGAAGCCTTCCATTTGCCGGAAAATACTTTCTGCGAAAGCCTGACTATAGCCGCGTGCCGTCATTCCACCAATGACTCGTTCATAAAAATGGTGTAAACCACCTTTGCGTTTCCAGGCGGCCATCCCTCGGCGCAGCTGGTCTGCTTCGCCCGGCGTGAAGCCTGCTGCCAGTATGGCCACCTGCATCACCTGTTCTTGAAAAATAGGCACACCCAATGTGCGCCCCAGGGCCTTTTCAAGGTCGGCTGACGGGTACTTCACTGGTTCAATACCTTGGCGACGCTTTAAAAACGGATGCACCATGCCACCTTGTATGGGGCCTGGCCGAACAATTGCAACCTGAATAACCAGGTCATAAAAAGTGTTGGGTCGCAGCCTTGGGAGCATGCCCATTTGTGCTCGGCTTTCGATTTGAAAAACACCCACTGTGTCGGCCTGGCTGATCATTCGGTAAGTTGCTGGGTCTTCTGCCTCAATGTCCTGTATACAGCGTGGCGTATTTGGCTTGTGCTCAAGTTGTTCCAGTGTCATGCGAATTGCACTGAGCATGCCCAGTGCCAGCACATCCACTTTCAACAGACCCATCGCGTCAAGGTCGTCTTTGTCCCATTGAATCACGCTGCGTTCGGGCATGCTTGCATTTTCAATCGGCACCAGGTCGGTCAGGCTGTCGCGGGCAATCACGAAACCACCCGTGTGCTGCGACAAATGGCGAGGAAACCCCAGTAGTTCATCAGCCAGGTGTACACACAGTTGCAAGCGTGAATCGCTTAAATCGATACCGGCCTGGGTCATGTGTTCAGTGTTCAGGCTTCGGCTGTATCCGCCATCTTGGGATTTGCACAAGGTGTCGAGCAATGCTGCGCTCAAGCCAAGGGCCTTGCCCACATCCCTCAGCGCTGAACGTGGCCTGTACACCACCACACTGGCAGCCAAGGCTGCACGATCTCGCCCATATTTTTTATAGATGTACTGAATCACTTCTTCACGCCGGCTGTGTTCAAAATCCACATCGATGTCCGGCGGCTCATTGCGTTCGCGGCTGATGAATCGTTCAAACAACACTTGCATTTGAGCTGGGTTTACTTCCGTGATAAACAAGCAGAAACACACCACGGAGTTGGCGGCTGAGCCTCTACCCTGGCACAAAATATGCTGCGAGCGTGCAAAACGCACAATGTCATACACCGTCAGGAAATAAGCCTCGTAATTCATTTCCTGAATTAAGTTCAGTTCATGCTTGATTTGCGCTTCAATGGCTGGCGGCACTGCATTGGAAAACCTCTCCCGGGCGCCTTCTTGCACCAATTGAGCCAGGTAATCGATGGGCTCCAGGCCAGTCGGGCTGATTTCCCTGGGGTACTGGTACTTCAATTCATCCAGCGAGAAGGTGCACTGCCTGGCCAAGTCGCAACTGGCTTGCAGCATGCTGTCGGGAAACACCAGTGCAAGGCTGTCAATCGGGTGTAAACAACGTTGCGCGTTGCTGTGCAACCAGGGTTTGGCCTCGTCCAGTGTGCAGTTCAGGGCAGTGGCGGTGAGTACGTCGTGCAACGGTTTGCGTTGTGCGCAGTGCATCAGCGGCAAGTTGCTGGCTATCAATGGCACTTGATGCAGTTGCGCCATGGCCTGCAAATGCAGGCGCCAAGCTTCGTCATAGCCTTTCATGTGCAGACCGCAAGCCATGTAAAGCCGCCCCGTGAAACGCTTGGCGCACCAGCCCAATAAGGCGGAAAAATCACTCTTGGTGGGTTCCTCGGGCACCAGCACCACCAGCAGCCCCGGCGGAATGTCGGCCAGGTCGCGCGCAGTGAACAGGTAGTCGCCTTTGGGCGCACGGGTTCGTGCTTGTGTGATCAAGCGGCATAAATGGGTGTATCCGGTTTTGTTTTTTGCGATCAAAGCCAGCCGTTGTAATGCAAATTCGCTGTGCTGCGCCATCACAAATTGCGCCCCCACGAGCAACTGAAGACCTTCTTCTTTGGCTGCCTGGTGAGCCCGAACAATGCCAGCGAGCGAGCATTCATCAGCAAGACAAAGCGCTTGGTAGCCTAAACGCGCCGCTTGTTGAACCATTTCTTCCGGATGCGAGGCGCCTTTCAAAAAACTGAAATTGCTCAAGGCCAGTGTTTCAGCAAACGATGGCGCGCCTTGTGCTTGTTGGCTCATGCGTTGACTCATGCGAAGTAGCCGTGCAAAAACCAGTCGGGCTGACTGTCGCTGTCGCTGTTTAAGTCTTGATACAGCCACACCATTCGACCATTGCTGTCGATTGCACAATAGTAGTCGCGCTGGCAGGCTGCATTGTCCCACCAGCCGAACTGAATGCGCTCAGGGCCGCACACCAATTGCCAGGGGCCTGCCTGAGCCCAATTGGGTGGCTTTCCTTTCAATGGCAATGGGCTGTGCAACAACCACAATGGCCTTGGGCTACTCGCTTGAATGCCGCCTTGCGGCAGTTGCACGGCGTGCGTTTTGTCGACTGTTTTGTTTGGCGTGCGAATTGGCTTGTTTTCCAGCAAAACACTGAACTCGGGTCGCGGGTCCTGTTGTGCACCTGCAAACAAAATGGCATGGTCGCCCAAGCGTGCACGAAGCAGATCACAGGTTTGCTCCCAGCTGTTGTGTTGATCCTGTTTGCTGGGAAACAGCGAACTATTGTTCGCTGCCAAAACTTCCGTGTGCATACAACTTAAGCTTAGGCTGCGCACGTCGTCTTTGAATTCCCGTTGTCGAACCTTGTGGTGAAACAATCGTTCCCATATTTTTAAATCAGCACATGGTTTGGCGCTGCGCAAGGTCACTGAGGTGTTTTCATGCGCCTGTTTGAAACACCAATTCAATTCGCGTGTGCCTCGCTTTTTCTGGTGTAGCCATTTGCACAGGTGTTCCAGCAAGGTGTTTGCATGGTTCTCAATCAACTCAAATTGCTGTGTGTGAAAAGGCAATTCCACTTCCAGTTCAAAAGTTTCTGCGGCTTGGTGTGTCGCAGGGCCCTTGTTGTTGGTAAATGTGTTGCCAAACCCCGCATCCAGTTCTTCCAGCGTTTGAACACCGAAGCGTCGAATCAGCCCGTCGCGAGGCAATTGCTTCAGATCATTCAGTGTGGAGAAGCCACATTGTTGCCAGGTCGTGCGCACTTTGGGCGAAGCGTCCAGTACGCTCAGGGGCAACTGAAGCAGTGCGATCTCATGAAGTGTCAACATGCTCAGAAAATCGGTCTGGTTCGATGTCTGTATTGATTTGGAAAGCCACCATGCCCCGGCTGCAGTGGAATATGTACCCAGACCAAGCGCGGGCATGAACGGTTCGAAATGCGCCCACACATGGCTGAGCAGAGCGTGTTGCCCACCAAACAATCGAAAGCAGCTTTCCACTTCGATGAGCCAACCGCGCCACGGCGTGTGCACATCTTCTTTCCAGCACACAGTTGGACTATATTGAGCAGCCAGTTCGTATAGACGCTCGGAATCAAATGGTGGTTCTGTTTCCTGTGGGCTCTGTGTTGGTTTGAAACTCACGGCGATCCAACGCACGACCAATCTCCTGTGAGTGTGGGTGACTAAATTCACGCTCGAAAAACAAACCGGGCAAGGCGCTTTGCGGCGTTGGTAAATCGATGTTCAACGGTTCTTCAAGGGCAGGCCCCCTGCGTTTGATCAAATGAACACGCAGGCTGTTTGGACTTCGAGCGGTTAAACACAATCGCAAGGATGCCGGCGAAGGTTGGTGCTGAGCCCTGCTGGGTCGAAACACAAAGCTCAAACCGCTGGCTCGCGTTGCCTGATATTGCAAGCGCCTTAGCACCAAAGGGTTGCTCAGCGTTTTCTCTTCGGGCAACCACATCAGCAATGCACCGAAAGAGTCGCTTTGCAACAATTGTTCAATGGCCCACAAGCGGTCTTGTGGCTTGTCGGTTTGAATCAGATTCAATTGGCTCAACGCGATGCCGTACTGTTCAAATACGGGCGTTAATGGCAGCATGGGGGCGCCAATGAAAACAAGCTTCTTGTGCTCCAGCGACAGGCGCCTGAGCACCGGCATTAAAAAGCGCAACTCGCCGATGCCTGAATGCTTCAATAGCAGCTCAATCAGGTTTTTAGTAGGCCAGCCACCGCCTGGCAATTGTGCGTCGAGGGCTGAAAAGCCACTGGGTATTCGGGCACTGCGATCGTCGCCTAACTGGTGTGCCCGCCACAGGGCAGGGTGGATCCCCCCAGGTTCGATGGGGGTCTTGGGAAACACAGACACGGTTGCCCCCTCTTGGAATGAAATGACAACAAAGCACCCAACAGTGCACTTAAGTGCACACTTAGTGCAATTGACCTTGACGAATCAACCCCACCGCCAGTCCTTCGATGGCGAACGCTTCGGTGCGCAGGTCAACCTCAATGGGAGCAAACTCGGCGTTTTCAGCTTGCAATTCGACCATGTGGCCTTTTTGAAAGTAACGCTTCACCGTGACATCGTCGTTCACGCGTGCAACCACGACCTGGCCCGCACGTGCGCTGTCTACTTTTTTCACAGCCAGCAAGTCACCATCCATGATGCCGATGTCTTTCATGGACATGCCTTTTACCTTGAGCAGGTAATCGGGCTTGTCCGGAAACAGAGCGGGGTCAATTGGAATCTGTTTTTCCACATGTTCCATGGCCAGAATCGGGCTGCCGGCTGCCACGCGTCCAATCAAAGGCAACTGCATCAGTGCGTCTGTGACCCGGCTCATGCTGTCTTCGAGACCTTCTGCGTACTCACCAAGCAAACGGATGCCGCGAGAGGTGCTTGCATCCAGTGCAATGACATTTTTCTTGGCCAAGGCCTGCAGGTGGTCTTCTGCTGCGTTGGCTGACCGAAAGCCCAACTGCCTGGCAATTTCTGCGCGTGTGGGCGGGCGGCCAAATTGACTGATTTGCTCTCGAATTAAATCCAGAATTTCTTGCTGACGTGCAGTTAAACCTTTCATGGCTTCAACCTTCAATGAACATGCTGTGATTATATACAGTAATTGAAAACTTGCCAACGGGTTTTGTTTGAATCCGATCGACTGGATGCGCAGTAAAAGATGCATCTTCGGGAGAGACAGCCTGGGAGACACGGCCACAAGCGGAGCGGCACTGCTGCATCCGCGGCCACCCTCAAATCACCTAAAATTTCCTTACAGCCTGCCCCATGGGGTCAATCGACTGTCAGTTCCTGCGATAATAGCTGGGTAGTAACCACCAAGTGATGCAAGCCATGCTCGTTGTTTTATCCCCAGCCAAGTCGCTCGATTACGAAACACCCTTGTCGGTTTCCGCCAGCACCAAACCTCAGTTCGTTGAACAGGCAGCGCAATTGGTGGATATTCTCAAACCGATGAGTCCCGCTGATTTATCCCAACTCATGTCGATTTCCGACAAGCTTGGGGTGTTGAATGCAACCCGCTTTTCCGAGTGGTCGACCAGGTTCACCAAAAAAAATTCTCGCCAGGCCTTGTTAGCTTTCAATGGCGATGTTTACGATGGTTTCGATGCCCAAAGCCTGGATGAAGAAGGTTTGGCTTTCGCGCAACAGCATGTGCGTATTTTGTCGGGTTTATATGGCATTTTGCGGCCTCTCGATTTGATGCAGCCTTACCGCCTCGAAATGGGCACCAAATTGCCCAATCCGCAAGGCAAAGACCTATACGCCTACTGGAAACAAACGGTGGCACCTGCCTTGAACAAAGATCTGGACAAAAAAAATCCGGTTTTGCTTAATCTTGCTTCCGATGAATATTTCAAGTCGGTGGACACCAAGCAGTTGAAAGCGCGCGTGGTGCAGCCTGTTTTTCAGGACTTCAAAAACGGCCAGTACAAAATCATCAGTTTTTTTGCAAAGAAGGCCCGTGGCCTGATGGCACGTTATGTGGTTGATCACCGGGTCACTGATGTCGAACAGATCAAGCAGTTCAACGTGGCAGGCTATGCCTTTGTTGCCAACGAATCTACAGAGAACACCTGGGTGTTCCGCCGCAAGGAAGTTTGACCGTGTCCGTGACCCGTATTTTAATCAGCAACGATGACGGTTATAGCGCACCGGGCATTCTGGCTTTGCATGGCGCATTGGTTGAGCGCTTCGGCAACACCGTTCACATCGATGTCATGGCTCCAGAACAGGATCGTTCGGGCGCCTCCAACTCGCTGACTCTTGATCGGCCCTTGACCGTTCGCACCGCAGCCAACGGTTTTCGTTATGTGAATGGCACGCCCACTGATTGCGTGCACATTGCAGTCACCGGTTTGCTGGAAGCCCGCCCAGACCTCGTCATTTCAGGCATCAACAATGGCGCAAACATGGGCGATGACACCATTTATTCGGGCACCGTGGCTGCAGCCATGGAAGGCTTTCAATGTGGTTTGCCTGCCATTGCTTTTTCACTGGCTGGCAAAGGCTATGCTCACCTGGACAGTGCTGCCCGTGTGGCCGCTGAAATCGTGGAACGTTATCTGGATGGCGCGCAGGGCTTTGAGCACTGTTTGCTCAACGTCAACATTCCCCCCATTGCTTACGATGACATGCAAGGCTATGAATGCACACGCTTGGGCAAACGCCACCATGCAGAGCCTGTCATTCCCACCAAAAATCCGAAGGATGAAACGGTGTACTGGATTGGTCCTCCCGGAGGCGCCAAAGACGCTGGCCCTGGCACTGATTTTTACGCCATTAAGCAAGGCAAAGTGTCAATCAGCCCACTGAAAGCTGACCTCACGCACACCGATCAACTGAAGTTGCTGACGGATTGGCTGTAAACAAATGGACAGCAAACCCCGCTATCGGCCCGCACCTGCCTTAATCACGCAGTCTGCACGCAAACTGGACCGAATCCCGGAACGGCTTGGTGGCAGTAGCTTGACGTCCGAGCGTGCCCGGTCGCACTTGGTTCAAAAGCTCAAGTCCTTGGGTATCACCAATCAGCGGGTGCTGGATGTGATCGGAACAGTCCCTCGTCATTTGTTTGTGGATGAAGGGTTCGCTTCGAGAGCTTACGAAGACGCAGCCTTGCCCATTGGTCACCAGCAAACCATCTCCCGGCCATTCACCGTGGCGCGTTTTGCAGAATACGCACTGGAAGGTCGGACCGAACTGGGTAATGTGCTCGAAGTGGGTGCTGGTTGTGGTTATCAAGCGGCCGTGTTTTCTCACCTGTGCAAGCGCATTGTCAGCATAGAACGCATTGAGGCGTTGTATGACAAGGCACAACGCAACTTGAAACTCGCTGAGTTGCCCAAAGTGAAAGTCATTCACGGCGATGGCTTGCTGGGCTTGCCCGCTCAAGCCCCGTTTGATGTCATCATAGTGGCCGCAGCCGGCCTGGATATTCCACAGGCGCTGCTCAAGCAACTCAAAGTGGGTGGCAGGCTGATTGTGCCAGTTGCAGATCAAGGTCATCAGAATCTGATCATTGTTGATCGTCGCGGTGTTGAGCAATGGCACCGTGAGAAAAAAGATTTGGTAAAATTCGTCCCCCTGTTACAAGGAACTCGCATCGTATGAACCGTGGCGTACTTCAAGGATTGCTCTCGTTCAATCGCACCCGTGTACTGGCATTTTCTGCACTGGCCTTTTTGGCTGCATGTACTTCCACTGGCAACCAGGCCCCCGTGGTGGACCGCCTGCCGTCCCGCTCCATGGATACTCCACTGCCTGCTGATGGTGTTTATGTGGTGAAGCCAGGCGATACCTTGTACAGCATCGCGCTTGATTACGGCTTGGATTGGCGGGAACTTGCACGCGCCAACGGCTTGGCCGATCCCAGTAAGCTGAGTATTGGTCAACGTTTGCGCATTGATGGCGCAGCCAGTCAAACCGCAACAGCGCCCAACGCAGAGGTGGGCGGAGCAGTCGAAGTCACTCCAATTGCACCAGCGGGCGGGGCCAAACCTGTGGAAACCAAACCTGAACCCGAGATTAAGCCACCATCACCCACGGTGGTGACTTTCGGATTTATCTGGCCTCATCCGGGTGAAATCATTCAGTCTTACAAACCTGGTGTGAACAAAGGCATTGATTTGGCCGCGAAGGTAGGAGACCCAGTCATTGCGTCTCAGGCTGGGCGAGTGGTTTACTCGGGCAATGCTCTAAGAGGTTATGGCAACCTGATTATTCTTAAGCACGATAACAACCTGTTGACCGCTTATGCACACAACAAAACCTTGTTGGTCAAAGAGGGTGAACCTGTCACGAAGGGTCAGAAAATTGCAGAGGCAGGGCAGTCAGATACAGACCGCCCCAAATTGCACTTTGAAGTCCGCAAGCAGGGCAAGCCAGTGGATCCAATGGATTATCTTCCTGCCCGTTAACGCCTGACTGGATTGAATCGAGCCATGGGCCGAAGTAAAAATCGCAATAAAAAACCAGTTGTTCTGCCTCAAGTTCAACTGTACATCGAGTCCATCGACCTCGATGGCCATGGTGTTGGTCACGACGAACATGGCAAGGTGCATTTCATCGATGGTGCGATCACAGGTGAAACTGTGGTGGCGGAAATCGTCAAAAATAAAACCAGCTATGCCAAGGGGCGTGCCATTGAAGTGGGTCAGCCCGCCTCGATTCGGGTAACGCCGAAGTGCCCCCATTACGGCGTGTGTGGCGGTTGCGCGGTCCAGCACATTGAGCCCAACGCGCAGGTGGCGATTAAAAACCGGGCCCTGGAAGACTTGCTTGAGCGCATCGGGCATCAGAAGCCTCAGCGCATGTTGGCACCGTTGTACGGCCCCTTCTGGCACTACAGGCATCGCGCAAGGTTGAGCGTGCGTCATGTCGCCAAAAAAGGCGGTATGTTGGTTGGTTTTCGGGAAAAAGCGTCGTCTTTTGTCTCGACCATGACTGAGTGCCATGTGTTGCCCAAGCACGTGTCTGACATGTTGGTGCCCATGGGGCGCATGTTTGAATCGCTCAGTATTTATGATCGCGTTGCGCAGGTGGAGCTGGCCGTCGGTGATGGTGTGACTGCATTGGTCTTGCGTCATCTGGACCCGTTCGTGCCCGGGGATTTGGATATCCTTCGGCAATTCGCGCACCAGTGGAAAGTGGATTGGTGGCTTCAGCCCGGAGGGCCAGCCACTGCCCACCGTTTGGAATCAGACAAACCTGTTGAATTGACCTATCCAATTCAAAGCTTTGGCGTTCGCATGCATTTCAAGCCCACTGACTTCACCCAGGTCAACCATGCGATCAATGATTCCATGATCAGCAAGGCCGTCTCTCTCCTGGATCTCCAGCGTCAGGACCGCGTACTGGACCTGTTTTGTGGTTTGGGTAACTTTTCTTTGCCCTTGGCCACGCGCAGCAGCCATGTGAAAGGATTCGAGGGTTCTCAAGACCTGGTTGACCGAGCCGCTGAAAATGCCAGTCTCAATGGCCTGCAGAATAAAACTGAGTTTCACGTTCGAAACCTGTTCGAAGTAGAGTCGGCCGAATGGGAAAGTTGGGGGCAACACGACAAGGTGTTGATCGATCCCCCGCGCGATGGGGCCATGGAGGTGTGTAAAGCCATCGTGGGTGCAGGCATCGAGTTTCGCCCGAAACGCATTGTGTATGTTTCCTGTAATCCAGGTACCCTAGCTCGCGATGTGGCCTTGCTGTGCGGCAACGGCGCGTATCAATTGTCCAGTGCGGGTGTCATCAACATGTTTCCTCACACGTCGCATGTGGAATCCATCGCTGTATTCGATCGAAACGACACGCACATTCCAGCCCTTGATTCTTCTATGAATCAATCAGTGAACACAGCAGATCCAGATTAGGTCAGTAACTGACTTGAACTAAAAGACACACGAATTTACTCAATTCATTATTTGTGAAAAGGGTATAAAAGCGTGTATTCATGTTAAGTTCAGGTTTCAAAACAACTTTAGTCGTTGTGGCTTTTCCACTTCTTGCATCATGCGGTGGCGGCGGTTCATCCGCACCAGCGGCACCACCCAGCAGCGTGTCAGTGCGAGGTGTGGCCGCGTTGGGCGCGCCCTTGGTTAATGCACCAGTAGATGCAGTTTGCCAAGGAGGGCGAGGCAGTGGCACCACCAATGCCATGGGGCAATTTGATTTCAATGTCACAGGCAGCGCGCCTTGTGTGCTTCAGGTTACTTTGCCCTCTGGGTTATTGTTTCAGTCGTTGTTGATGCCCGGCAACAGTCAAGCGAACCTAACCCCGTTGACCACATTGATGGTTGATTTTCTCAAGGCCCGGGCCGGCGTGCTTAACGCCACGACCTCGACAGAACTTGCCAACTCCGAATTGTTTCTGGATGTGCTGAACAACCCTGATTTTCAGCGCGAAGCGGCCCTTGTGGTGTCCCGCTACCTTCGAGACACCTACGGCATCAATGTAGGCACAAGCTTCCTGACCGAAACCATTGTGCCACCCAACACAATGGGCTTGGATCAAAGCGAGAGCGATCGCTTGCTTGATTTGCTCGCTGAACGTGGTGCATTCAACGCCCAAGGGCTGATTGAACAGACTGACCGTTCTGCTTTGGCGGCCTTGGGTAATAATCTTCGATCTTTGAAAGCAGATCCCAAATCAACCATTGATCCAAATCCACAAACCGCACAGGCATGCTTCAACCCATCGCTGGATCGAGTGGGCACTGTGTCTGAATTGCGTTATCGCGACGTCTTGAACCCCGATTTGATCGGTGATTACGATCAGCGTCGTGAAGTGTTCGCCCCTGCGATGTTTGAAGGTAAAGCCACTGTCAAAGCTGTGGTGAGTGAATTGGGAGAATCTGTTCAGTACTTCTACACAGCCACCGACAACACACGCACCTTGCATGGGCAAATGAGACAGGTGACCAGTGCCGATGAAGAACACAACACCGATGAATCACCAAATACATTGTTTGAAAAGCTGGTCTATGACCCCGTGGTTGAGCGCACCGAGTTTCAGCTGTCGGTGAATCAAACCCAGTCGTACGTGATGAACAACACCCGCTTTTTAAATGGCAATGGGCCAGATGGCAACCCCATCGATATTCGTTTTGCAACAACCGAAACCGAGCGAGTCACCTACCTGGGAAGAGAAGAGGTTAGTGTGCCAGCCGGTCAATTCGTGACTTGCAAGTTTCTTCTGGATCGCTCCCTCACCGATGACTTGGGCGCTGAAGTGCGCTGGGTCAGCACAGAAGGAATTCTTGTACAGCGGGGCGTGTTGACCCCAGTCAACCGTGAATTGGCGATTACATTGCAGCTGCTGTCAGGCACCTTGAATGGTGCTGCTGTGAAATGAAATAAATGGGTATAAATCTAATGCAGTACAAATAACAAACGGGGCCGTTCAGGCCCCGTTTTCGTTGGTAGATTGCCCCACCAACCTGGCGATCGATATTGATACCGATCCTTGTGATTTAATCTTGCTCTTTTTCAACGATCAGTGCAACCACTTTTTATGTTGCGATGTGTCATGAAAACCCAGCAGGATCAATCAATTACTCGCGGCTGCCACCTGCGAAGACCATAAGCAACTGCAACAAATTCACAAACAGATTGTACAAACTCAAGTAGATGCTCAGGGAGGCAGAAATGTAATTGGTTTCACCACCGCGCATCACGCGTTGCAGGTCATACAAAATGAACAGCGAGAACAGACCGACACAGATCGTGGAAATGGTCAGTGAAAGGGCTGGCATTTGCAGGAAAATGTTGGCAACGGAAGCCACAATCACCATCACCAAACCAATCAACAAACCCTTACCCATGTTGGTGAAATCGCGTTTAGTCACCGATGCGTAACTGGCCAAGCCAAAAAAGATACCAGCAGTACCCAGTGCAGCCATCATAATGATCGACCCGCCATTGGACAAACTTAGCGCAACCGACAGGATGCCTGACAGCATCAGGCCCATGAAGAAGGTGAACCCAAGCATCAGGACCACGCCAAAGGAGTTATCCCTGTTGCGTTGAATGCCCCAAATGAAACCGAACATCGCTGCCAGCATCACTACGAAGGAAAGAATCGGGCTGCCAGCAAACAACTGGAAGAACCCAAACTGTACGCCCAAGAAAGCACCGATGGCCGTCGGAATCATTGACAGCGATAGCAGGAAGTAAGTGTTTCTAAGCACCCGGTTGGTTTCTACGCTCGATGCTCGACCTGCTGTACGGCCAAAACTTGTTGTTTCAAACTCAGACATGTGTTCTCGCTCCTTATTTAAATGGCGAATTGCTATGCAATTAGAGTAATGGTAGTGGCAAAAAGTTTCAATTCAAGCCTTGCCTCTTCCCTCATTGGGTTTTTTAAGTAAACCAGCTATAATCTCGGGTTAATTTTTAATCAGTCTTTTAATTTTTGGAGTGGAAACACCATGGCAATTGAGCGCACCCTATCTATCATCAAACCCGATGCCGTTGCAAAGAATGCGATTGGTCAAATTTACAGCCGTTTTGAAGCCGCTGGCCTGAAAGTGGTTGCTGCACGCATGGCCCACCTGTCACGCGCTGAAGCCGAAGGCTTTTACGCTGTTCACAAAGCCCGTCCATTCTTCAAGGATCTGGTTGATTTCATGATTTCCGGTCCAGTGATGATTCAGGCGCTCGAAGGTGAAGGCGCGATCGCCAAGAATCGTGAATTGATGGGTGCAACCAACCCCAAAGACGCCGCACCAGGCACCATCCGCGCCGATTTCGCCGACAGCATCGATGCCAACGCAGTTCATGGTTCAGACGCACCGGAAACAGCCGCAGTGGAAATCGCTTACTTTTTCCCTGCGTCACAAGTGTTTACACGTTAATCTGAATCAGAACGCGTGATTGTTCGGGGGCGCATGCGTCCCCGTTTGTTTTGAAAAGGGGCCTCATCATGAGCACACAACTCGACAATCTGCTGAATTACTCGGTTCCCGAGCTGATTCAATGGTGTGCCGATATGGGGGAAAAACCCTTCAGGGCCAAGCAACTGGCCAAATGGATTCATCAGGCTGGTGTAGATGATTTCGATTCCATGACCGATCTGGCCAAGTCTTTTCGGCTTAATTTATCCAATAAGGCCTGTGTCAGCGCCCCCGGAATTGTCTCGGATCACATTTCAAAAGATGGCACTCGCAAGTGGCTTTTCGATGTTGGCAATGGCGACGCCGTTGAAACGGTGTTTATTCCAGAAGAGCGTCGAGGCACTTTGTGCGTCAGTTCGCAGGCTGGCTGTGCGGTCAACTGTCGGTTTTGTTCAACTGGTAAGCAGGGTTTCTCACGCAATTTAAACACCTCGGAAATTGTGGCGCAGTTGTGGAAAGCCAATGTGCTGTTGAAACAAGCAGGCGACCGCGTGTATGCGCAAGAGCGCCCTGTGACCAATGTAGTCATGATGGGTATGGGCGAACCACTGCTGAACTACGACGCCTTGGTGCCCGCCTTGCAATTGATGCTCGACGATGTTGCGTACGGCTTGTCGCGCCGACGTGTAACGGTGTCTACGTCTGGCGTTGTGCCATTTATGGATCGTTTGTCGCAAGACTGCCCTGTGGCTTTGGCTGTGTCTTTACATGCGCCTAACGACGCTCTGCGTGACCATCTTGTGCCTTTAAACAAAAAGTACCCGCTGCGCGAATTGCTGGATGCCTGTCTTCGTTATCTGAAATTTGCCCCAAGGGATTTCATCACCTTCGAGTATGTGATGCTCGACGGGGTGAACGACAAGCCCGAGCATGCCCAACAATTGCTCGACATTGCGAAAATCGTGCCGTGTAAGTTCAACTTGATTCCTTTCAATCCATTCCCGCAATCGGGCCTGTTGAAGTCAACCTCATCGGCGATTCAAACGTTTAGCCAGATATTGAGTGACGCGGGTGTGGTCACCACCGTACGTAAAACTCGAGGCGATGACATCGATGCAGCTTGCGGTCAGCTCGCTGGTGAAGTGCGCGACAGAACCAAGGTCAGGGAACGTATGGAAAGCGTTGTATCAATTTCAGAACTGAGAGGTTCCTCCAAACGTAAGGTTTAACCCGGATAGGTGGTTTCTTTGGCATACAATGCTCGTCAGGAATGTTGTACACGGGGCGACAGCGGAAGTGGAATTGAAGTCGCAAGCAACTTGAGCAACAAATTTGTGTTTTAACTTCGCAAATCTTCTGAAATGTTTGCTCAACGCCTTGAATTTCCTGAGAAATCGCTTGAACACAGTGGCTCGCATGACTTATGCTTGAGCTCGTGGGTGGCGTGAAACAATGATGAACACACATTTGGGGATCGCTGGTCGCCAAAGTTTGGAACGATTAAATGAACGACAACCGAGCCATGAGCAAAACTGAATCATCAGACATTCGCACGGGGCAAGACTCGAAAGTGGAGCAGGGCGCCCAATCGAGTTCAGATAAATTCCCGAACCTGACTTTGTTGGAGTCTGGCCAGAATCCTGGTGAAATCTTGCGTGCTGCCCGTGAAAAAGCGGGTCTTTCGCGAAGCGACATCAGCGCACAGACCAAAATCAATGAGCGTCAGCTCGAGGCGATAGAAAGCGGTGACATCAGCCGTTTGCCACCGGAAACATTCGCGAAAGCATTCATCAAAAGTTATTGTCGCGCTTTAAAAATTGACGCAGCCCCCGTCATTGCGTCTTTTGGTTTTCAGGAATCACAATTCAATGGTGCTGCCGCTCGGAGTGCCTCAACCGAAGGCGCCCGGGCCGAGCCATTCGAGCCCAAGATGCCAAGCAGCTCGAAGCGTTTGTCGAGCCTGAACTTTGACCGCAAGAGTGGCAAGAAATCGCTGAGCTACGGAATTGTGCTTGCAGCCGTGGTGGTCATGGCGGTGTTTTACATCCCCGTGTTCATGTCTAACCAGAATGCTGAAGTGGTTGAAACAGATCTGGTTGAGCCTTTGCCAAACGAAGCTCCAGTGGCTTTGGTTGAGGGCGCTGACCCAGGCGCCGTTCAAGGTGCTGTTGAAGGCCCCGTCGATTCGGCAACCCTTGCTTCCACCACAGAAGCAGCGTCACAAAACCCTGCTGGTGATTCGAATGCGGCTGCAGTGTTCCCGGCATTGCAACAGGGTGGGGCTACAACGGCTGACGCATCAGGCGGCGCTGCGCAAGGCGGCAGTGGCAATACCGCAGCGGCGGCATCACCCGCTGTGTCGCCCAATGCGGCAGCCACAAGTGCACCAGCCGCTTCATCAGGCGAAGGCGTGTTGCGTTTTGATTTCCAGGATCAATCCTGGGTCACTGTGCGTGACGCCAATGACAAAGTTCTACATTCCCAGCTTAATGAGGCTGGAACGAAAATTGAAATCACCGGGCAGGAGCCTTTCAAGTTGATCGTGGGCAATGCGCAAACGGTGAAGCTCAACCACAACGGCAAGCCAGTTGATTTGGGCCCGTCTATCCGTGGTGAAGTCGCCCGTTTAACTGTGCAGTGAATGTTGGTGTGGGCCAAAAAACCATGATGGCCCGTCAACTTTGTACTGCGCGTTGCACTGTGCGTTGCACTGCGACGCCACGCTTGAATGTCGCTATAATCGGCCAATTCCCTTTTTGACTTCTGCATTGTGATTCCCAATACACCTTTAAACCGTAAGAAAACCCACCAGGTGAATGTCAGCTGGAAAGACCATGTGGTCTCTGTGGGTGGCGGTGCGCCAGTGATGGTTCAGTCGATGACCAACACCGACACGGCCGATGCATTGAATACGGCTTTGCAGGTCAAGGCGTTGTATTTGGCAGGTAGCGAGGTCGTGCGCATCACAGTGAATAACGAGGCATCGGCTGCAGCCGTGCCTTACATTCGGGAACAGCTCGACAAGATGCGCATTCCCGTGCCGTTGGTGGGCGATTTCCACTACAACGGCCACTTGCTGCTGCAAAAGTTTCCAGATTGCGCGCAGTCGTTGTCCAAGTACCGCATCAACCCCGGTAATGTGGGGTCAGCGCGTTCCAGAGATGATAACTTTGCCGCCATGATTGCCATGGCGGTGCAATACGACAAACCCGTGCGCATCGGCGTGAACTGGGGTAGCTTGGATCAAAGTCTGCTGGCACGCATGATGGACGAAAATGCCCAGCTCGATCAGCCGCTGCCTGCGAACCAACTCATGTATCAGGCATTGATCGAATCTGCTGTAGGAAGCGCAAACAAGGCGGTTGAGTTGGGTTTGCCTGCCAATAAAATTGTACTGTCCTGCAAAGTCAGCCAGGTTCAGGATTTGATCGCGGTGTATCGAGAGCTGTCCACACGCAGCGAGTACCCACTGCATCTTGGCCTCACCGAGGCCGGAATGGGCACCAAAGGCATAGTTGCCTCAACGGCGGCGTTGAGTGTGCTGCTACAGGAAGGCATTGGTGACACCATTCGAGTGTCATTGACTCCAGAGCCCAATGGTGACCGTTGCAAAGAGGTGTTGGTGGCTCAGGAAATTCTTCAGTCACTGGGTTTGCGTGCCTTCACGCCGCAGGTGATTGCTTGCCCAGGCTGTGGTCGAACAACCAGCACAGTGTTTCAAGAATTGGCTGATCAAATTCAGACTTATCTTCGTGACCAAATGCCAATCTGGAAGAATCAGTATGTCGGTGTTGAGGAAATGAAGGTTGCGGTGATGGGTTGCGTGGTCAACGGGCCTGGTGAAAGCAAGCACGCCGACATTGGTATTTCTTTGCCGGGCACTGGCGAGGCACCGTCTGCTCCTGTGTTTTTGGACGGGAAGCGCTCAGTGACCCTGAAAGGCGATAACATTGCACAGGAATTTCAGGCCATTGTTCAGCGTTATGTAGAGCAAAGGTACGCGGGCACCAACAAGTAGCGCAAGAATAAGCGACAATAACGGGTTGAGAAACAAAGTTAACCGCATCAATGAGCAATCCTGATTCGCCGAATTCCACCAAAGCCAAAAAGCAAAGCAAGCTTCAATCCGTCAAAGGAATGAATGATGTGCTGCCCGTAGAGGGCATCCATTGGGAAAATCTCGAAGTCATGCTTCGTGAGTGGTTGACCGCATACGGCTATCGCCTGATCAAAACTCCTGTGCTTGAGCCCACATCGTTGTTTCGCAGAGGCATTGGCGAAGTCACAGACATTGTTGAAAAGGAAATGTTCAGTTTCGTGGATCGTCTCAATGGCGATGAGCTGACGCTTCGGCCCGAATTCACCGCAGGCATCGCACGAGCCACCATTCAGCACAATTTGACCTACGCTTCGCCACAGCGCGTTTACTCCATGGGTCCGGTATTTCGCCATGAGCGTCCGCAACGCGGGCGCTATCGTCAGTTTCACCAACTCGACGTGGAAGCCTTGGGTTTTTCTGGTCCTGACATCGATGCGGAATTGATTGTTATGCTGTCGCGTCTGTGGCGTGAAATGGGCCTGGATGATGTGAGGCTGGAGATCAATTGTTTGGGCGAGGCGCCCGAGCGTTTGGCCCACCGCCAGGCCTTGATTACTTATTTTGAAGCGAATCGCGAGGTGCTGGATGAAGATGCTCAGCGTCGCTTGCACACCAACCCCTTGCGCATCCTTGATACGAAAAATCCGACCATGCAGGCCATGGTCAATGGTGCGCCCCGGTTGTCAGAGTTTCTGGGTGAGGAGTCGCTGGCGCATTACAATGGCGTAAAGCGCCTGCTCGACGATGCAGGGGTTCGCTACATTGAAAACCCAAGGCTTGTTCGTGGTCTTGACTACTACAATTTGACGGTATTTGAATGGATCACTGATGCATTGGGCACTCAAGGCACGATTTGCGGTGGTGGTCGATACGATGGTCTGATTGAAGTACTGGGCGGCAAACCCACTCCAGCCATTGGTTTTGCAATCGGGTTGGAACGTTTGTTGGAACTTTACCTCGAAGTCAACCAACCCGACGATGTCGCTGACCTCGATGTGTATGTGGTTCATCAGGGTGAGGGAACGGCACGCAGAGCATTTACACTGGCCGAAGAGCTTCGTGATGCGGGTTTCGCCGTGTTGTTGCATGCCGGTGGTGGTGGTTTTAAAAGTCAGATGAAGCGGGCTGATGTCAGCGGCGCTGCTGTCGCAGTGATTTTGGGTGAGAACGAACTGAACGCGGGCACGGCGGCTGTGAAACTGCTGCGTGGCGAAAGTTCACAAAATGAATTCAAACAGGAAGGTTTGGCCGAGGCTATTTTCGGCCTGCTGTACGGAGAAGGGGAAGAATCTTGAGTCGATATAGCCTGGAAGAACAGGAACAACTGGCCTCACTGAAGGCATTTTGGGCCAAGTATGGCAATTTCATATTAACGGTGTTGATTCTGGTGTTTGGGGCCTTTGCGATCAACAATGGCTGGAAGTGGTGGCAGTCCAGTCAGTCGCTGGAAGCTGTTGCTGCATATGAAAAACTGGAGGCTGCTATTTCGCAAGGTGACATTGCCCTGGTTGGCGATATTCAACAAACACTGATAAACGAACATGCCGGAACCAGCTATGCAGCGCGTGGTTCCTTGCTGGCAGCCAAAGCCTTGTTTGACGAAGGTAAGATGGAAGAAGCCAAGGCGCCTTTGCAGTGGGTGGCCAATGAGGCGAAGCTGGATGAATATGCAGCCACTGCTCGTCTGATGCTGGCGGGTATTCAACTGGAAGAAGGCGATTTCACGGCCGCCAAAAACACGCTTGATACATCGTACGTTGGTTTTGAAGGATTGTTTCATGATCGTTTGGGCGACATTGCCTTAGCCGAGAATGATCCTGCCACCGCTCGAACTGAATACGAGGCAGCGCTTGCCAAACTACAAGTTGATAGCCCCTGGAAGCAGGTGGTGGAGCGCAAAATCAGCGCACTGCCCAAAACCGGAGAATAATTTCATGACGCCTGTATTGAAGATGAGTGCGACAGTGGCCATCTTGGCCTTATTGGGCGGTTGCTCCACATTGAGTTCGCTGAACCCGTTCAGCAGTAAATTGCAACCCGCGGAGTTGCAGGCCTTCTCGGCGACTTTGAAAACCAACAGTGCGTGGTCGATCGATGTGGGTGATTCTGACCAAGGCACCTTCACACCGGTTGAGTCCGGTGGTGTGGTCTATGCCGCTTCAGAAGAGGGTGTGTTGGTGGCTGTGGACAAAGCGACGGGCAAGTTAAAGTGGAAGGTGAAGGCAGCCCCAAAGCTGAAAGCAGGTGTTGCAGCCACGATTGACACGCTCGCGGTGGTGGATTCGAACAACAACTTGTTGGCCTTCGATGTAGAAGGCAAGCAAAAATGGCAGGTGGCGCTTGGCGCTGATGTCAGCACGGTGCCCGTGGGCGCACCCGGAACCATTTTGGTTCGCCCCATTGATTTCTCGGTGGCAGCATACTCAACCACCAACGGCGCTCAGCGCTGGAACTACACTCGACAGCTACCGCCTTTAACCTTGCGAGTGAACGCTCCCGTGGATGTCAATAATGCCCGTGTATACGCAGGTTTCCCCGGCGGACGCTTGGTGGCTCTCGATTTGAACAATGGCTCTGTGGCGTGGGAGGGCAATTTGGCTGCACCCACAGGCACCACTGAAATCGAGCGCATTTCTGACATCACAGGCATGCCTGTTTACAACTTTCGTGAAGTGTGCGCGGCCTCTTTCCAAGGCAAGCTCGGCTGCCTGGATGCGGTCAGCGCAAGGCCAGTCTGGACAGCTGATTTTTCCGCTCCCAGTGGCACATCTGTTGATGACCGATATTTGATTGCACCGAATGAAAGTGGCCAATTGTTTGCATTTTCACGCAGTGGTGGCAAACAGGTGTGGCGCAGTGAAAACTTCGAGCGTCGCAACCCAACTACACCAACCGTGGTGGGCCGCGCGGCTGCATTCGGCGATTTTGAAGGCTATCTTCATTTTGTTGAGCGCGACACCGGAAAAACCATCGCCAGGAACCGGGTGGGTAGCAAACCATTCACCAGTCCACCCGTGGCAATAGACAACGAAGGTGTGCTTGTCCAGTCCCGAGGCGGGAACCTGGCGTTTATCACCGTTCAGTAAAAGAGAAACATGAAACCTGTAATTGCCCTGGTCGGGCGCCCCAATGTGGGCAAGTCCACCTTGTTTAATCGCTTGACTCGCACCCGCGATGCGTTGGTGGCCAACCAGCCAGGGCTGACCCGTGATCGTCACTATGGTTTGGGTCGTATTGGCCCGCGTGAATACCTCGTGGTTGACACGGGTGGTTTGGAACCCGTGGCCAAAGACGGCATCTTCGCCGAAATGGCTAAGCAAAGTCGCCAAGCCATTCTGGAGTCAGACCTTGTCTTGTTCCTGGTGGATGCCCGTCAAGGTGTCACCCCGCACGATCACGTGATTGCCACAGAACTGCGCAAAGCCAAGCGGGAAGTCATTTTGGTGGTAAACAAGGCCGAGGGTTATACACACTCAGTGGCCGCTGCTGATTTCTTCGAACTTGGACTTGGCGAGCCGGAAACCATTTCTGCCAGCCACGGCGACGGTGTGCGTCAATTGATGGACATGGCTTGCGAGCGTTTGCCGCAGTTGCCTGAGGACGAGGAGGGTGGTCGCCGAATCAAAGTGGCTATTGCTGGTCGCCCCAATGTGGGCAAGTCAACCATGGTGAACACGCTGCTGGGTGAAGAACGTGTGATTGCCTTTGACATGCCCGGCACCACCCGCGACAGTATTTACATTGATTTTGAGCGAAATGACAAACCGTACACACTGATCGACACGGCTGGCCTGCGCAAGCGTGGCAAAGTGTTCGAATCAGTGGAAAAATTTTCAGTCATCAAAACCTTGCAGGCCATTGAAGATGCAAACGTCGTTATTTTGATGCTGGATGCCCAGCAAGATATTTCCGATCAAGACGCCTCTATCGCAGGTTTCATCGTCGAGGCCGGCAGATCGCTGGTGCTGGCCGTGAATAAATGGGACAGCCTTGATGATTATCGCAAAGATCGAATCAAGGCTGAGGTTGCTCGTAAACTCGCGTTTTTGAGTTACGCCAAATTCCATTACGTTTCAGCCACTCGTCCATTTGGCATGGGTGCGATGATGAAGTCGGTTGATGATGCGCATGCTGCTGCTTTTGCCAAGCTCTCAACGCCGAAGCTGACTCGTTTGATTCAAGAGTGTGTGGAGCATCAGCAACCACCACGCAAAGGTATTTTCCGCCCCAAGTTGCGATACGCACACCAAGGCGGACAAAACCCCCCCATTGTGATTGTTCATGGCACGGCGCTTGATGCCATTCCAGACAACTATAAACGTTACTTGGAAACTCGGATTCGCGAGCGCTTCAAGCTTGAAGGCACGCCGCTTCGGGTCGAATTCCGAAGCAACGTCAATCCTTTTGACAAGAAAGATTAAAACGGAATTTTTCGAGTCAATATATCTTTGTACATGACCCAGTCACCCATGAAGCTCCACAGGGGGTATTTAAAAGTGGCGGGTCTGTTCTTTTCAAAAAAGAAATGCCCCACCCAAGCGAATGCATAAGCTTGCACCAAGCCGATGAGTAACCACATGGGTTGACCCGTGCTGACCAGCATGAACAAACAAATCAACGCGATTGTGGTGCCGACGAAATGCAGTCGTCGACAGGTTAAATTGCTGTGCTCTGCCAGATAAAAAGGGTAAAAATCTGAAAATGTCTGAAACCGGTTTCCTGTTTTAGGCATGGTTTTGTCTCCTGTCCGAATTGTATATTTCTGTGAATAGTGTACCGCGTTGTTGGCTTATGGCCTATCTGTGCGAGAAATTTTCATTTGAAAGCTGTGCCAGTTCGGGTAGGATAAATAAGACACCACAAGAATAACCAAGGAGGTTTGCGATGCAAGTTAAAGAAGTGCTGCGAGTCAAGGGAAGCACCCTGTTTACTGTGACCTCGGAAACTTCGTTGTCCGATTGCGTGGTGACGATGGCCGAACACGATGTCGGCTCACTGGTGGTGATGGACAAGGGCGTGTTGTCTGGCATCGTCACCTTTAGGGAAGTGATTCGGATTTTGGCCAAGCGCCAAAAGGAACAACGCACTGGCCCAACGCCGCCGGTCTCGGAAATTCTTGTGCGCGAGGTGATGAACCCCAGCCCCAAGGTGGCCACTCTGGACATGGAAGTGGACAACCTGCGCAAACTGATGCTGGAAAACCATCAGCGCTACCTGCCTGTGATGGATGGTGGCACCTTGTGCGGCGTGATTTCGTTTCACGATGTGGCCAAAGCTGTTCTTGAAGAGCAGGGTTTTGAAAACAAAATGCTCAAGGGCTACATCCGCGATTGGCCGATGGAAGAAAGTAACAATTAACAGTTTGTAACCGAGCAGTACAGGTGATGACTTTGAAAAAGCGAGTGGCAATTATTGGTGCGGGCGTGGCCGGCTTGGCCTGTGCCCGTGAACTGGCCGAACACGGGCACGAACTGGTGGTTTACGAGAAAAGCCGTGGGCCGGGCGGTCGCATGCCAACACGCTGGACTCAGCGTGATGCCACTCCACCTGTGGGTTTTGATCACGGCACACAGTATTTTCAAGCCTCCACTCCCTCTTTTGTAGACCTTGTTCGCAAGGCAGAAAAGGCCGGTGCTGCAGCGCCGTGGGTTGGTAAAGTTGTGGATTTGGGTTACAACCTGATTCAGCCACATGTTAGCCAAAGCACGCGCTGGGTGGGTACCCCAGGAATGGCCAGTTTGGGGCGTTTCATGTCACAAGGTCTGGATGTGCGTTTGCAATCCAGAGTGGTTGACGTCGTTTTTCAGCAGAACCAATATCAGCTCACTATTCACCGGGGCGACGGCACTGTGAATGTCGATGCTGGCTTTGATGCCGTGGTGTGTGCCGTTCCTGCTGAACAGGTGGGCCCAGTCATCAATCGGGTTGATGATCAGCTTGCTGAGTTGGCTGCACAGGTTAAATCGAATGTTACGTGGGCTGTGATGTTAAGGCCACGTGAGGCGCTGAAAGTGGCCTTCGATGGCGCCTTTGTTGTGGATAGCCCTTTGGGCTGGATTTGTCGTGATTCGTCCAAGCCCGGGCGCGCCATGGGTGATCGCTGGCTGTTACAGGCCACCGCTGACTGGTCGAATTTGCATCAGGATTATGCGCCCGAGGAAGTTGGTAAAATGTTGCTTGATGTGTTTTGCAATGTCACCGGTGAGCTGGTGGAACCGCTTGACCTGGTGGCTCACCGATGGCTCTACTCCCTGCCAATCAACCCCTTGGGCATGCCATTTCATTTGAACGAAGCAGGCACAGTGGGGGCATGCGGTGACTGGCTCAACGGCGCGCGCGTGGAAGACGCTTTCATGAGCGGATACTCCCTGGGCAACCAATTGCTCAATGTCTTTGATTCCTCCACCGTTCAATAAGTCCAAAGCGTCTCTCAAACGAGGCGTGATCGCTTTCGGCGCGTTCAACGGTGTGAATATCCTTTAAAATAGCGTTTTTCCTACGAGTGTGTGCGCATGTCCGGAAGTAGCCTGGGTCGCTTGTTTGTTGTCAGTAATTTTGGTGAAAGCCATGGCCCTGCCATTGGCTGTGTTGTTGACGGCTGCCCTCCAGGGATGCCTTTGGACGCAGCTGATTTGCAGGCTGACCTGGATCGACGCAAGCCAGGCACCTCGCGCCATGTGACTCAACGTCAGGAAGCCGATCAGGTCGAGATTCTTTCCGGTGTGTTTGAAGGTGTAACCACTGGCGCGCCCATTGGTCTGTTGATTCGTAATCAAGACCAGCGCAGCAAAGACTACGGCAACATCATGGATACTTTTCGCCCAGGTCACGCCGATTACACGTACTGGCACAAGTACGGCATTCGCGATTACAAGGGCGGCGGTCGTTCCTCTGCACGCATGACAGCGCCCATGGTTGCTGCTGGGGCAATCGCTAAGAAATGGCTTAACACACAATTCGGTATTCAGATACGCGGCTGTATGACCCACATTGGCGAAGAAGCCATTCCCTTTTCCAGCTGGGACGAGGTGGGGAACAATCCGTTTTTTGCACCGAACGCCCAGGTGGTACCAGTCCTTGAGGCTTATATGGATGCGCTTCGTAAATCAGGAGATTCCTGTGGGGCTGGGCTTCGCGTGCAGGCCACCGGTGTGCCTGTGGGCTTGGGTGCGCCCCTGTATGACAAACTAGACGCTGACATTGCACATGCCATGATGAGCATCAATGCCGTGAAGGGCGTCGAAATTGGAGCGGGCTTTGCGAGTATTGCGCAAAAAGGCTCTGAGCACGGCGATGAAATGCTGCCCGATGGCTTTGGTTCGAACCATGCAGGTGGCGTATTGGGTGGAATTTCCACCGGGCAAGACATCGAAGTGAGAATGGCCATCAAGCCCACATCGAGCATACGATTGCCACGCAAATCGATCGACAAAGCGGGTAATCCGATTGAAGTTGAAACATATGGGCGGCACGATCCGTGTGTGGGCATTCGTGCAACACCCATCGCAGAAGCCATGCTGGCTTTGGTTTTGATCGACCATGTGTTGTTGCATCGCGCACAGTGCGGCGACGTCCACGTAGACACCCCCCGGATTGCCCCTGGCATTTCGAACTACTAAGCAGGCCACTTTTTGCAACTGGGCTGGCTGGCGCTTTTTTATGCCGCATATTTCGGGTTTGTGGGGTTGTACTCTCCGTTTCTTGGGCCTTACCTCAAAACGCTAGGCCACAGTCTGGATGTGATAGCCCTTTCGCTGGGCATGATGCAACTGATGCGCATCTTGGGGCCTTTTGCCTGGGGGTGGCTGGCTGATCACACCGGTAACCGTGTGCGTTGGATTCGAGCGGCCACTTTGGGTGGCGCTGTGTTTGCGGGGTTGGCCTTTGCCAACCAGCATTCAGCGGTGCATCTGGTGGTTTTTATTCTCCTTTTGAACTTAAGTATTTCCGGCTTGGTTCCCATGTCGGATTCCTACGCCATGGAACGCTGCAAAGGCCATGCGGGCGACTACGGCAAGGTGCGATTGTTTGGCTCCCTTGGCTTTGTGGCTGCGGTGTTGGTGTTTGGTGCCGTGGCCCAGCGCTGGGGGTTCGGTTCCTATCCTTTCTGGGCCTGTGGGGTGTTGTTGGTGGGTTTTGTGGCTGCGTTGCGGTTTACTCCTGATGATCCTCGAAGTGCCCACGCTGTTGAGCAAAATACGTTGACTGGTGTTGGTTTAAGGCGTTTGCTTTTACCGGCGCCGATGCCATTGTTTTGGCTTGCGGGTTTTTTCATGATTTTCTCGCATGGTGTGTTCTATGCGTATTTTTCCTTGTACCTCATGGAATACAAATACGCCGAGATGAGTATTGGCGGTCTGTGGGCATTTGGCGTCATCTGCGAGGTGCTGTTTTTTGCCCTTCAGGCTCGATTTTTCCATCGTTTGTCTTTGCAGACCTGGCTGTGCCTGAGTTTTTTCATCTGCGTGGTGCGGTTTTCGCTGACCGCTGCCTTCCCGCAGGTGTGGGCCGTGATGTTGTTGGCGCAGGCCATGCACGCCTTTACTTTTGCGGCTCATCACACCGCAACAATTTCTTGGCTTCGAGAGAATTTGCCGGTTAATCTTGTGGTGCGTGGGCAAGCCATGTATGCAACGATTGCTTACGGTTTAGGTGGCTCAGCGGGTACATTCGCAGGGCGTTTTGCCTGGGAATGGGGTTCTCCGCCTGCAGCCTTCTGGCTTGCAGCGTTTGGTGCCTGTTTGGCACTGTGGTTTGGGTATCGTTTTGCAAGGTGTCAACAAGCTGTGGTTTGATGGCGTTTTAATCGGATGGTCGCTGATTTGCGCAATGATGGGTGATTGAACATGAAATGGATTCAAGAAGGCCGCAAGGCTTGTTTGGTGTTGACTGTGTTGGTGTCCAGTACGGTGGTTTCCGCTTGCCTGACCACGCAAACCACGTCTGGTGGGGCTGTGGGCGTTGAACGCCAACAATTTGTGCTGGTGCCTTCAGCCGAGGTTGATGCTGCGGCTGCGAAGGCCTACGCCGATGTGATTTCCAAGGCCCAAAAAGAGGGCAAGTTGAACCGTGATTCGAAACAGGTGGCGCGCGTGCGCGCGATTGCAAACAAGTTGATTCCACAAACAGCCGTGTTTCGACAAGATGCACCATCGTGGCAATGGGAGGTCAATGTACTGGAATCCGACCAGTTGAATGCCTGGTGCATGGCTGGTGGAAAAATTGCCTTTTACTCTGGTTTGATTGAAAAACTCAACCTGACTGATGCGGAAATCGCCGCCATCATGGGCCATGAAATTGCACATGCTTTACGTGAACACAGTCGTGAGCGCATTTCTCAGCAAATGGCCACGTCCTTGGGGCTGGATCTGATTGCCGCAGGTTTTGGGCTTTCTCCCGGTGCGTCTGACCTCGCCGGCATGGCGGCGAATGTGGCCATTTCTCTGCCTTACAGCCGGTCGCATGAGGTGGAAGCCGACAGAATGGGTGTTGAGTTGGCTGCGCGCGCTGGCTACGATCCGCGCGCTGCAATCAGCGTGTGGCAAAAAATGGGCTCAGCCGGGGGCGGCTCGCCGCCTCAACTGTTGTCAACCCACCCATCGCCCGAGAATCGCATGCGTGACCTGGCTGTTTACGGCGAACGTGTAGACCCGTTGTATCAACAGGCCAAGACGCGCAAGTGATTTGAGGCGTTCACAGTCGTTTTGCGCATCTGTAGCGAGGCAAGCGTTTGCCCCACTGCGCGCCGCGCGAGCGGGTATGGCATAATTAGGGGTTAATTTTTTGGCAATTTCGCCTGATGCAGGGCCCAAAACATGGCAAAAACACTTTACGACAAACTTTGGGAAAGCCACGTGGTTCGAACAGAATCCGATGGCACTTCACTGATCTACATTGACCGTCATTTGTTGCACGAGGTCACCAGCCCACAAGCTTTTGAGGGCCTTGAACTGGCAGGTCGCGATTTGTGGAGAAACAGCGCCAATTTGGCCGTGGTTGATCACAACGTGCCCACAACCGATCGTTCTAAGGGCATTGCTGATCCAACTTCGCGTCTTCAGGTGGAAACGCTCGACAAGAACGCAAAATCGCATGGCCTGACTTACTTTGACATCAAAGACCTTCGTCAAGGCATTGTTCACGTCATTGGTCCGGAGCAGGGCGCTACTTTGCCTGGCATGACCGTGGTGTGTGGCGATTCGCACACCAGCACCCATGGTGCCATCGGCGCTTTGGCCTTTGGCATTGGTACCTCTGAGGTGGAACACGTGATGGCCACCCAATGTCTGTTGATGAAGAAAGCAAAGAACATGCTGGTTCGCGTGGAAGGCACTTTGGGCAAGGGTGTGGGCGCAAAAGATGTCATTTTGGCTGTGATCGGCAAGATCGGAACGGCCGGTGGCACTGGCTACGCCATCGAATTTGGTGGTTCGACCATTCGTGGCTTGTCTGTGGAAGGCCGAATGACCCTGTGCAACATGGCCATTGAAGGCGGTGCACGTTCGGGTGTGGTTGCAGTCGATGAAAAGACCATTGAGTATGTGAAAGGTCGTCCTTTCAGCCCCAAGGGTGAGCAATGGGACATGGCCGTGGCGTATTGGAAAACGCTACATTCAGATGAAGGTGCACAGTTCGATCAGGTGGTTGAGTTGAATGCCGAGGACATTGAGCCACAAGTCAGTTGGGGAACCTCTCCAGAAATGGTTACTGATATTCATGGCTTTGTGCCTGATCCTGCTCAAGAAAAAGACCCGGTGCGCCGTCAGGGTTACGAGCGCGCGCTTCAATACATGGGTTTGAAACCCATGCAGAAAATTGAAGACATCGCCATTGACAAGGTATTCATTGGGTCGTGTACAAATTCCCGAATCGAAGACCTGCGGGAGGCCGCTGCTGTCGTTCAAGGCAGGAAGAAGGCCGAATCCGTTCAGCTGGCCATAGTTGTTCCGGGTTCTGGGCTTGTGAAGGCACAGGCAGAAAAAGAGGGATTGGACAAAATTTTCCTGGAAGCAGGTTTTGAGTGGCGCGAACCGGGTTGCTCAATGTGCCTGGCCATGAATGCTGACCGCCTGGGTAGCGGTGAGCGTTGTGCGTCCACCAGTAACCGCAATTTTGAAGGACGCCAGGGTGCTGGCGGACGTACCCACTTGGTGAGCCCGGCCATGGCTGCTGCAGCTGCCATTGCAGGTCATTTCACCGATTCTCGATCCATTTGAAAGGAGTTTTTGACATGAAATTGTATTCAATGATTGTGTTGGCTGTTTCTGTTTTATCCCTTTCGGCGTGTAACACGATTGAAGGCATGGGAAAAGACATTCAAGCCGGTGGACAAGCCATCGAGCGTTCAGCTGAAGAGAACAAGAAGTGATGCAAGCTTTGAGGTGGTTTCCTTCGGGTTTCCACTGCCTTGTTATCACAGCGAATCAAACGGATTAGACCATGGACAAATTTGTAACCCACACCGGTATCGCAGTCGCACTGAACCGGGCCAATGTGGACACGGATGCAATCATCCCCAAGCAGTTTTTGAAATCGATCAAGCGCACTGGTTTTGGAGAGCATCTATTTGATGGCTGGCGTTACCTGGATGAAGGTGAGCCCGGCATGGATTGTAGCAAGCGCCCTTTAAACCCGGATTTCGAGTTGAACAAACCTGAGTTCCAGGGAGGCACCATCTTGGTGGCAGGGCCGAACTTCGGCTGTGGCTCATCCCGTGAACATGCGCCGTGGGCTCTTCAGCAATATGGCTTCAAGGCGGTTATTTCCAGCAGTTTTGCAGATATTTTCTTCAATAACTGCTTTAAGAATGGATTCTTACCCATTGTTTTGAAAGAAGAAGAAGTGAAGGAAATCTTTTCCGCCATTGATGCTTCACCCGGCATTCAAGCCACGGTCAATCTGGAAGCACAAACAGTGGAAGTGGCGGGCAAGTCTTATCACTTTGAAGTCGATGGATTTCGCAAGCATTGCCTGATCAACGGGTTTGACGACATCGGCTTGACCTTGCAGCACAAAGAGGAAATCCAAGCTTATGAGAAAAGACGGCTGGCGCAACAGCCATGGTTGGCCAACACCATTTGAGACACACAATGACGATTAAAATTGCAGTGATGCCCGGCGATGGCATTGGTCCCGAAATTACTGCCCAAGCTGTTCGGGTTTTGGAGGCTTTGAGAAGTGATGGCCTCTCCATTGAGTTTGAGCATGCGCTCATTGGCGGTGTAGCGTATCGGGAAACCGGTGTGCCTTTGCCTGAAGAAACAGTAAAACTGGCCAAAGCATCGGATGCTGTGCTGTTCGGTGCGGTAGGCGATTTTTCGCTTGACACGCTGCCACGCCATTTGCGCCCGGAGCAAGCCATTTTAGGTATTCGCAAGGCTTTGAATTTGTTTGCTAATTTCCGGCCAGCCATGGTTTATGAGGAGTTGGCGGATGCCTCCACCCTGCGCCCCGAGGTGGTCGCAGGACTGGATATCCTGATTGTTCGCGAACTGACTGGTGATATTTATTTCGGCACACCGCGAGGAAATCGCATTGCTGAAGATGGTCCTTTCAAAGGTGAACGCGAAGCGTTCGACACCATGCGCTACGCTGAAACTGAGATTCGGCGAATTGCACACGTTGCCTTTCAGGCTGCACGCAAGCGTGGCAAGAAGTTGTGCTCGGTTGACAAAGCCAATGTGCTTGAAACGACCCAGTTCTGGCGCGACATTGTGACTGAAGTTGCCAAAGAGTATTCTGATGTTGAATTGACTCACATGTACGTGGACAACTGCGCCATGCAGTTGCTGAAAAACCCCAAGCAATTCGACGTCATTGTGACCGGCAATTTGTTCGGTGATATTTTGTCTGACGAAGCCTCCATGTTGACGGGGTCAATTGGTATGTTGCCCTCAGCTTCGCTCAATGAAAGTAATTTTGGTTTGTATGAACCCATTCATGGTTCAGCGCCTGACATCGCTGGCAAGGATCTGGCCAATCCCATGGCCACAGTGCTGTCTGCAGCCATGATGCTTCGCTACACCTTTGGGTTGGAAGAGCATGCCAACCGGATCGAACAAGCGGTGAAAGCGGTGTTGGCAACTGGTCCCCGCACAGGCGATATATGGCGGGAAGGCAAAGAGAGAACGGGTACCGCTGGCATGGGCGACGCGATTGTTGCGGCCTTGGCCAAGCAGTCCTGATCTGAATTTTTAAATCAATTGGAGTTGTTATGTTGAAAGTAGGTTTGGTTGGATGGCGCGGCATGGTGGGCTCAGTGCTGATGCAGCGCATGCAAGAAGAAAACGATTTTGCGCAATTCGAGCCCATTTTCTTTTCAACCTCCAATGCTGGGGGCAAGGCACCGGGGTTTGCATCCGGAGCAGGCCCCTTGGAAGACGCGAACAGCATCGACGCTTTAAAAAAGATGGACGTGGTGTTGACCTGCCAGGGCGGCGACTACACCAATGCGGTGTTTCCGAAACTGCGCGAAGCCGGTTGGAATGGCTACTGGATTGATGCAGCTTCAAGCTTGCGCATGAAAGACGATGCAATCATCGTGTTGGATCCTGTGAACATGAACGTCATTAAGCAGGGCTTGAGCCAAGGCATCAAGAATTATGTCGGTGGTAATTGCACGGTTTCATTGATGCTGATGGCCTTGGGCGGTTTGTTCCAGAACGACAAAATTGAGTGGATTACATCCATGACCTATCAGGCCGCCTCTGGCGCCGGTGCGCAAAACATGCGTGAATTGATCGCCCAGATGGGAAGCATTCACGGTTCCGTCAAGGATCTTCTGGCTGATCCCGCCTCTGCAATTCTGGAGATTGATCGCAAAGTGGCCGAGCACATCAATGCCGCTGACTACCCCAAAGACCATTTTGGCGTGCCACTGGGTGGCAGCTTGATTCCCTGGATTGACAAGGATTTGGGCAATGGCCAGTCCAAGGAAGAATGGAAGGGTGGCGCTGAAACCAACAAGATTTTGGGTAAGCCAGCCATGGGTGAAGCGGGCAGTATTCCTGTAGACGGCCTTTGCGTTCGTGTCGGCGCCATGCGTTGTCACTCACAAGCATTGACCATCAAGCTGAAGCAAGACATTCCGTTGAATGAGATCAATGACATGCTGGCCAAGGCCAATGATTGGGTTAAAGTGGTGCCCAACGAGCGTGATGCATCGATGGCTGATTTAACGCCTGCAGCCGTGACTGGACGTATGCATGTACCAGTCGGTCGTTTGCGTAAAATGGCAATGGGTGGGCAGTACCTGAGTGGCTTCACGGTGGGCGACCAATTGTTGTGGGGTGCTGCAGAGCCCTTGCGCCGCATGTTGCGTATTTTGATTGAGCGGTAACTGAACACTCCCAATTAACCTTTTGGGCCGCGACGCGTGGCTGGAACATTCATGGAGTAAACGGGTGAGGCACATCACAAAAAAGACATTGCCCTTGGTTTTTGCATCTGGATTGTTGGCCAGTTCATTCGCGCAGGCGGCCCAATTGGGAAGGCTGGAAATTTTATCGGCCGCAAATGAGCCCTTCGCAGCTCAAATTCAGATCGAGTCCATCCAACCCGAGGAGCGTGCAAGCCTTCAAGCCAAGTTGGCTTCGCCCGAGGCATTTCGTGCCGCGCGCCTTACAATGGATCCCAACCTGCAAAGCCTGAATTTTTCTGTTCAGGATGGCTCTAGCCCGGGGTCTGCTGTTGTGTCCATCAAGGCGGACAAACCCCTTCCGGCAGGCTTTATTGATGCCTTGGTTGAGTTGACTTGGGCCGGTGGTCGAGTGGCCCGCGAATACACCTTGACGATTCCGGTTTCGGATACAAACAAGCCGCAGCCTTCAAGCAGTTTGCCTGAAATACGTCCGCCAAGGACAGCGCCCATTTTGACCGCAAAGCCTGGTGCAGGCGAACAGTTTCAAACGCCAAAGGCAGATCCCGCCCGGGTAGAACCCCCAAAGCCCGATGTTAAGCCTTCAGCAGAGAAGCCGGAGGTTACGAAAGCTGAGCCGCAGCCTGGCGAGGGTTTGATAGTGAACAAGGGTGATACCTTGTCCGAACTGGCGATTGGCCTGGTTGGCGATGGTGTCACTTTGAACCAGGCCATGGCTGCGTTGTATGAGGCAAACCGGGACGCTTTCATCAATGGAAGTGTTCACCTGATCCGTGAAGGTGCCCGAATTCAGGTACCCAACCGTTCTGCTTTGCGAGCCAAGTCGCCCAATGAGGCGCTTGTGGTGCTCGCCAACAACGACGATCGCAATGTGTACTCTGCGTACGCGCGTCAAATTGGTTTATTGACCGTGGAGCAGCAAACCGCCTCAGCGGCTGACCCCACAGCAAGCCAGGGGCGAATCGATCCCAAGCCCGCTGAAAGTGTGAGTGCGCCTGCTCAGGAAGACCGGTTACAGATTGCTCCAGGGGCTGCCCAAGGTGGAAATACCGCCGACAGCTCAGCTGAAGAGTTGCTTGCCAAATCCAAAGCGCTTTCCGAAGCCAATGAGCGAATTGCTTTGCTTGAGAAGAACGTCACCGACCTGCAGCGTTTACTCGAAATGCAACAAGAAGCGGGAGCAACCCCTGATGCAGCACCCGTGACCGGGGAACAGACTCAGCCAGCGGGCGAGGAGGCGGCGACACCTCAGCCCGATGAATCACCTGTGTTGGATGTGCCTTCCGAAACGTTGGCTCAAGCTGGCGAGCTTGAAGTAGAAGCTTCAGAACCTGAAGAAGAGGCGCAAGCGAAACCAGAAGCCCCGGCAGAGCAGCCATTTAACTGGCTGCCATGGGTGCTGGGTGGTGTGGCAGGTTTGTTTGTGTTGGTGGTGTTTATCCTTGTTGCACGTGCACGCAAGGCCAAGCAAGCTGAAGAGCAGTCTTCGATTGCGGCTGAGGATGAGAAAGACCCTTTCAGTGAAGTCAATGAGTTTGATGAAGCAGTGGCCACTGCCAGCGCCGAGATGGCGGCGCAGCGCGACACCAATGTGTCTCAAGAGGAATCCACTGAGTTTGATCTGGATGAGTTGTTGAAGGAACGTTCGGGTGGTGCCGGGTCTTCAAGCGATGTCAGTGAAAAATCGCTAACGGAGCCAGAAAAAACTGTCGCTGCCCCAAAAATTCCAGACATGCAAGGCGAATCGGATGAAGCAGCTGCCCAGCGCGACTCGCTGCAAAGCGATGTAGACCTGGATTTCCCTGACGAAGAGCCTGCGTCGGCTAAGGAAAATTCGATTCTGGATGACCTGGATTCATTGGAGAAAGGCGCACTTTCGGCTCAAAGTGAGCTGGATGAGCTTCGCAAGCAGCCTCCCGCTCCATCTGAGGAAAGCGCAGATGAGCCAGAGGAAACCGAGAAAAAGGCTGCAGACTCAACTGAAGAAGAGGCAGTCGAACTGGATGTCGATGTTCCTGGCCCCAAACTGGATGATGCAACCTGGCAAGAAGTTGCAACTAAACTAGACTTGGCGGGAGCTTATGTTGAAATTGGCGATTCCGATGGCGCCAAGGAGTTGTTGACGGAAATCATCAAGAAAGGCGATGCCGAGCAGGTCAAGAAAGCCAAAGCGTTGTTGGCCACGCTTTAAATGAGTCGATTTGTTCTTGCCCTTCGTTATGACGGGCACGATTTTGAGGGCTGGCAGACGCAACCCCATGGTCGAACCGTTCAGGATTGCCTGACCCAAGCCATAGAGCAAATCGCAAAAACGCCCATCGCATTGACTTGCGCGGGGCGTACCGACACTGGTGTGCATGCGCGCGAACAGGTGGTTCATTTCGACACCGATGTTCAACGCCCCCTGTCTGCCTGGGTGAAAGGCGTGAACAATTGGCTGCCCAACACCGTGTCGGTGGTGGGTGCAAAGATCGTTGACGACTCTTTTCACGCCCGTTTCAGCGCTGTTTCAAGAACATATCGCTATTATTTTTATTCCGCGCCGTGTGTGAATCCATTCAATCGATTCATGACCTGGGTGCATTACCCCCTGGATCTGCAGGCGATGCGCAACGCCAGCGCCTGCTTGGTGGGCACCCACGATTTCAGTGCTTTTCGGGCATCCCAATGTCAGGCCAGCAGCCCGATTCGTACGCTTTATTCAATTGATCTGGTCGAAGAGGTCGATTGTTGTTATTTTGAAATTCACGGCAATGCATTTTTGCATCACATGGTCAGAAACCTGATGGGTAGCCTCATGGAGGTGGGTCTAGGTCGACAGCCAGAACACTGGTTGGCTGAGGTGTTGGCTTCCAGGGACCGCAGTAAGGCCGCCAAGACGTATCCGGCAAAAGGGTTGTCGTTGTGGCACATTGAATACCCCGCCGAATTTGGTATTGAGGAGTTGTTTTCTTGAGAACCCGAATCAAACTGTGTGGTTTTTCCACTCAAGACACGGTGCTTGCAGCGAGCAAAGCAGGCGCCGACGCGCTCGGCTTTGTGTTTTACCCACCGTCACCACGCCATGTTGAGCTGGATCAAGCGGTCGAATTGGTTCGTTGCATGGGCGCCTGGCAATCCCCGGTGGCTTTGTTTGTGAACCCGGAGCCCGCGTTGGTTCACGCCGTGATCAAGCGCATTCCACAGGTTGTTTTGCAATTTCATGGCGACGAATCGCCGGAATTTTGTAATGGTTTCGCGCACCCTTACGTGAAAGCTGTGCGTATGAAAGCGGGCGTGAACCTGTTGGAACAATCCCGTCTGTTTCCCAATGCCCAAGCTTTGCTGGTGGATTCCTGGAGCGAATCTTATGGCGGCACTGGTCACACTTTTGATTGGTCTTTGCTCCCCAAAGAAGGCGAACTCAAGCAGGGTTTGGTATTATCAGGAGGATTGGATGAAACCAATGTGGCCAACGCCATTCAAAGCATTAAGCCCTACGGGGTGGATGTCTCCAGTGGCATCGAATCGCAACGCGGCGTGAAAAGCATCGACAAGATCGAAGCGTTTTGCAAGGCGGTTTTTGCAGTCGATGCAAAGCAGTTGTAAGTGAACCCCAGTTAGAGCAGCAACATGAACAAACCCTATGATTTTCCCGATGCGTCAGGCCACTTTGGT
This sequence comes from Limnobacter sp., assembly GCA_964229025.1. GTDB lineage: Bacteria > Pseudomonadota > Gammaproteobacteria > Burkholderiales > Burkholderiaceae_B > Limnobacter. Next base: position 331,225 of record CAXRAE010000010.1, read on the forward strand.
CCCTATGGTGGCACCTTTGTGTCTGAAACCCTGGTTCACGCGCTTGACGAATTGAAGTCTGTGTACGCCCAGTACCAAAACGACCCTGAGTTTTTGGCTGAATTTGAACATGAATTGAAACATTTCGTGGGGCGCCCAAGCCCGGTTTACCACGCCAAACGCTGGTCTGAACAGGTGGGTGGCGCGCAAATTTATTTCAAGCGAGAAGACCTGAACCACACAGGCGCTCACAAGGTGAACAATTGCATTGGTCAAGCCATGTTGGCCAAGCGCATGGGTAAGCCCCGTGTGATTGCTGAAACCGGCGCAGGTCAACACGGCGTGGCCACAGCCACTGTGGCTGCGCGTTACGGCATGAAGTGTGTGGTGTACATGGGGCAGGAAGACGTGGCCCGCCAGGCGCAAAATGTATTCCGCATGAAATTGTTGGGTGCCGAAGTGGTTCCGGTCACCTCGGGTTCGCGCACCTTGAAAGACGCCTTGAATGAAGCCATGCGCGATTGGGTCACCAACGTTGAAGACACCTTTTACATCATCGGCACAGTTGCTGGGCCTCACCCTTATCCCATGCTGGTCCGCGATTTTCAAAGCGTGATTGGCCGCGAGTGCATCGAGCAGATGCCTTTGGTGGCGGGCAAGCAGCCTGATTACGTGTTGGCTTGCGTGGGTGGTGGGTCGAACGCCATGGGTATTTTCCACCCGTATCTGGGTGTTGAAGGTGTTCAATTGGTGGGTGTGGAAGCCGCAGGTGAGGGCATTGAGACCGGAAAGCACGCTGCGTCTTTGTCGGCAGGTACTCCAGGCGTATTGCATGGTAACCGCACTTATCTGCTCCAAAGCGACGACGGTCAAATTATTGAAACCCATTCGGTGTCGGCGGGCCTTGATTACCCCGGTGTTGGGCCAGAGCATGCGTGGTTGAAAGATTCTGGTCGTGCCGAATACGTCGGTGTGACTGATCAAGAGGCGTTGGACGCGTTTAACCAGTGTTGTCGTATCGAAGGCATTATTCCTGCGCTAGAAACCAGCCATGCCTTGGCACATGCCGCGAAATTGGCTAAAACCCTGTCCAAAGACAAAGTCATCTTGGTGAACTTATCGGGTCGTGGTGATAAAGACATGCACACCGTTGCGCGCATCAGCGGCGCAGAATTTTATTGTCACCCCGACTGTAAAGTGGGCGCGCAAATGGCCTGCAACAAACAATAACAAAGCAATTACCATGTCAAGAATTCAAGGTGTTTTCAAAAAGTTAAAAGAAGAAGGGCGCAAGGGGCTGATTCCTTTTGTCACCGGCGGGGATCCTGATCCAGTACACACGGTGGCGGTCATGCATGCGCTGGCAGACGGTGGCTCTGACGTCATCGAGTTGGGTGTTCCATTTTCAGACCCCATGGCCGACGGCCCGGTGATTCAACGTTCGAGTGAGCGTGCCCTGTCCAAAGGCGTGAGTACCCGAAAAATTCTCGAGTATGTGGCTGAGTTCCGCAAAACAAACCAGCACACCCCAGTGGTTTTGATGGGGTATGCCAACCCGATTGAACGCATGGGTGCCGCCCTGTTCGTGGAGCAGGCCAAACTCGCGGGTGTGGATGGTGTGCTGGTGGTGGATTACCCGCCAGAGGAGTCCATTGAATTTGCCCAGCGCCTGCGCGAGGCCGATTTGGATCCTATTTTTCTGTTGGCACCAACGTCCTCAGACGAGCGTATTGAAAAGGTTGCAAAGGCGGCCTGCGGGTACCTGTACTATGTTTCCCTGACGGGTGTGACCGGGGCCAGCAACCTCAACGCCGCTGCGGTTGGGTCGAAGCTGCCGACCATTCGCAAGCACACCAGTATTCCAGTGGGGGTCGGGTTTGGAATTCGTGATGCCGAATCGGCCTGTCGCGTGGCGCAGGCCGCCGATGCGGTGGTCATAGGCTCTGCATTGATCCAGAAACTTGAGTCGGGTGATTCGCGCGATGCGGCGAAGCTTGCGCGTGAGTTCATTGCACCGATACGCGCCGCACTGGACGATCAGTTCAAAGCTTGATGGCGAACAACACAGGCGAATAAAAAGCAATCGAAAAAAATTAAATCAAGGGATCGTTCCATGAGTTGGTTGGATAAAATCATACCGCCTCGAATTTCATCCAAAACACCGGGTGATGCGGGTAAGAAAAGCGTACCTGAAGGCATTTGGGCCAAATGTAAAAGTTGTGATGCCGTGCTGTATCACAACGACTTGGTCAGCAATGCCATGGTGTGTCCATCTTGTAATTACCACATGCGTATTGGGTCGCGCGAGCGCCTGAATTTGCTGTTTGACAGCGATGAGCGTGTCGAAATCGGGCAGGAAGTCAAGCCCATGGACACCTTGAAATTCAAAGACAGCAAAAGCTACACGGCACGTCTGAACGAGGCCAAAGAATCCACCTCGGAAACAGACGCGATGGTTGTGCAAAAAGGCGTGATGAATGGCCAGCCCGTGGTGATCGCCTGTTTCGAATTTGATTTCATGGGCGGCTCTATGGGGTCGGTGGTTGGAGAGCGTTTTTGCCGAGGTGTGCAAGCCGCGCTGGATGCCAACATCCCGTTTGTGAGCATTGCCGCATCTGGCGGTGCCCGCATGCAGGAAGGTTTGGGTTCCTTGATGCAGATGGCGAAAACCTCAGCCATGTTGGCCAAGCTTGCTCAGGCGAAGTTGCCTTACATTTCGGTGTTGACTGACCCGACCATGGGCGGCGTGTCGGCCAGTTTCGCTTTTTTGGGCGATGTGGTGGTTGCCGAGCCCAAGGCATTGATCGGCTTTGCTGGCCCAAGAGTGATTGAACAAACGGTTCGTCAAACTTTGCCTGAAGGTTTTCAGCGTGCGGAGTTCTTGATGGAGAAAGGTGCCCTGGATTGCATCATCGATCGCAGGGAAATGAAAAAGGCCCTGTCCGATTTGTTGTCTTTGTTGTTGAAAAAGCCGGTGGATACATCTGCCTAGCCCATGTTGTTGACTGTTTTATATTGAGGTTGGTTTGAATCAAGCAGTACCCCCCAACAAGCCTGAAACGCCAGGCCCACAGGCCAGTTTGACCCAATGGCTGAATTATCTGGAATGCATTCACGCCAAGCCCATTGACATGGGTTTGGAGAGGGTGGAGCAGGTGCGCCAACGCTTGAAGCTGACCTTGAACGGCGTGGTGTTTACTGTGGCGGGTACCAACGGCAAGGGATCGACCTGCGCCATGCTTGAAAGCATTTTGGTGCAGGCAGGTTACCAAGTTGGTATGTACACCTCGCCCCATTTGATTCGTTTCACTGAGCGTGCAAGGCTCAATGGCGAGGAGGTCGAGGAAAGCGAACTGGTCTCGGCTTTTGAAGTGGTGGAAAATGCTCGCTGCCTGGGTGGCCAAGAGGTTTCTCTGACCTATTTCGAATTCACCACGCTTGCAATCGCTTGGGTGTTTTCCCAGCGAAACCTGGATGCTGTTGTGTTGGAAGTGGGTTTGGGTGGGCGGCTTGATGCCGTCAATGTGTTTGAAACCGATTGCGCCATTTGCACGAGTGTGGATCTTGATCACCAGGCCTTTTTGGGCCCTGACAGGGAATCCATTGGTCGGGAAAAGGCGGGTATTTTTCGCACAGGCAAGCCTGCCGTGGTGAGCGACCCCACGCCGCCACAAAGCGTGATCGACCACGCCAATGCCATCGGTGCCGATTTATGGCTGTTCACCCGCGATTTCAATTTCAGTGGAGACAAGCAGCAATGGGCTTATGGCGGGCGAGGCATGCGGCGCGCCGCCTTGGCCTACCCCGCGTTGCGTGGTGCCAATCAACTATTGAATGCGGCGGCGGCATTGGCTGCGCTTGAGTCGGTTCGAGACCGTTTGCCGGTGCCGGCCCAATCGATCAGACAGGGTTTTTTACTGGTGGAATGGCCCGGTCGTTTTCAGGTGCTTGCCGGTCAGCCGACTGTCGTGTTGGATGTGGGGCACAATCCACATGCCGCTGCACACTTGCGCGAAAGCCTGGATAACATGGGTTTTTTCCCCTACACCCATTGTATTTTTGGCATGCTGGCTGATAAAGATGCGGTCGAAGTGGTCAATGCGCTGAAAGACCGCGTAGACCATTGGCATTTGGTGCCACTTGAGGGAAACCGTGGTCGATCCACCGAGCAGTTGCAGGCGCAGTTGGCTCAAGCCGGCGTTGCTGACGCTCCTTTTGATTGGCAGGGCAATTCAAAAGCGTTGCAGAAAGGGGGCATTGCCAAGCAGCCTCCAGAAAAATCGGTGCAGAGCTACAACAGTGTGAGTGAAGCGTATGCTGTGGTCACTTCGGCTGTGCCGCCCAATGATAGAATTCTCGTCTTCGGATCTTTCCTTGTGGTCGCTCAAGCGATGCAGGCGAAGGAAAGCTTGAGAAAACGTCCCGCTTAAATCTCTAGGAGTGCTGGTGAGTTCAAATTCGCGTTCTGCTGCCAAGAACAAAATCAACAATGACCCTGTTGATGAGTTGAAACGCAGGTCCAGAAGGCGATTGGTTGGCTCCATTGCATTGTTTCTTGCGGCGATCATCATCGTGCCCGCCTTGGTTGAAACAGAGCCGCAGCAAACGCCCAGCGACATCGAACTGGTCGTTCCAGCCAGACCGAATGCCCAAACCACCGTGGCGCCTGTTTTGACGGCGCCTAAACTGAATCGAGCCGATTCTGTGGCAGATCAGCCGCAAAATGAAACCGACACTTCTGCAAACACGCAGGCGCTCGCCCAGGTTGTTCCGCCCAAAGAAGAAGGCAAGGCTCAGGATAGCAAGCCAGAGCCGCAGCCTGAAATCAAAAATGAAGCCAAGCCCACCATCGAGTCCAAAACAGAAGTGAGGGCTGAACCGAAAGTCGAATCGAAACCTGAAAGCAAGGCAGAACCAAAGCCTGAAGCCAAACCGGAAGCCAAGCCGGCTCCGAAATCAGTGGACGACCCAATTGCCCAATTTGCCAAAGCAGAGGTGTTTTGGGTGCAAGTCACCGCCTTGAGCGACAAAGCCCGAGCCGAAGCGCTGCGTAAAGAGCTCAGTGACAAAGGCTTTCCTGCCAAAACAGAGAGCACCACCACTGCCAATGGTGTGGTCTACAGGGTTCGTGTGGGCCCCCTGGCTGGTCAGCCCGCAGCCGATGAAAGCAAGGCAAACCTTGCGAAAGCCGGCTATTCGGGGAGAGTCGTGAAGTGACATTGTTCGATTACATCGTCATCGCCGTGCTGGTGTTGTCGGTGATTCTGGGTATGTTTCGAGGCATGGTCAAAGAGGTGTTGTCTTTGGCCAATTGGGTTATTGCATTTTGGGTGGCCAATCGATACGGCTCTGAGATGGCGGTGTATATGGATTGGGCCGAGTCCCTGACGCCAGCCATGAAAGCATTGATTGGTTGTGCGGCTGCGTTTTTTGCCACCATGATTGTGGGGGCTGTATTGATTTCACTGCTGGGCAAGATTGTCGCGGCAGCGGGTTTAAGTTTTGCTGATCGCGGGCTTGGTGCCGTCTTTGGCTTTGGCCGTGGTTTGTTTATTGTGTTGGTGCTGGTCACGGCTGCGGGGTTCACCTCGTTGCCGGAGCAGCCATTTTGGCGTGATGCCACGTTTTCCCCTTTGGCTGTGGATGCAATGCGTGAAATTAAGCCGCATTTACCAGAATCGGTTGCAAAGTGGGTGCGTTACTAGGAGCTTTCAATGTGCGGGATTGTCGGTATCGCCGGTTTTTCTCCTGTTAATCAAACGCTGTACGACAGCTTGCTGCTGTTACAACACCGTGGGCAAGATGCCGCTGGTATTGCCACGGCACACGGAAATTCATTCTCGATGTCAAAGGGCAACGGCTTGGTGCGTGATGTGTTTCGCACGCGTAACATGCGCTCCCTTCCAGGAAACATCGGTATTGCCCACGTGCGTTACCCCACCGCAGGATCAGCGGCCAGTTCAGATGAAGCCCAGCCTTTTTATGTGAACGCTCCCTATGGTTTGGTGTTGGCACACAACGGCAATTTGACCAACAGCGAACGTTTGAAGGCTGAGTTGTTCAAGAACGATCGCCGCCACATCAACACGAATTCGGATTCCGAAGTGCTGCTCAACGTGTTGGCGCACGAACTTCAGTCGAGCGCTTCGGGTTATTCGCTTGACCCGGTGACCATTTTCCGTGCGGTGGCTGGTGTGCACGCCCGTGCGCGCGGTGCCTATGCCTGTGTGGCGCAAATTGCCGGTTACGGCATTTTGGCGTTTCGCGACCCCTACGGAATTCGGCCACTTGCTTTGGGCAAGGCTGAAACAGAGCAGGGCACTGAGTACATGTTTGCCTCGGAATCAGTGGCTTTGGTGGGCATGGGTTTTGAGTTTGTGCGAGACATCGATCCTGGTGAGGCTGTGTTTGTAGACCTCGATGGCAAATTGTATGCTCAGCAATGCGCGGAAAAATCTTCTTTGAACCCTTGTATTTTTGAATACGTTTACTTGGCTCGCCCCGATTCGGTGATGGATGGCATCAGTGTGTACGAGGCGCGCGTGAAGATGGGTGAGTATCTGGCTGACCAGATTCGAAAGACCATGCAGGCCGGGGACATTGACGTGGTGATGCCCATTCCCGATTCCAGCCGCCCGGCTGCGCTGGAGTTGGCCAACTGCTTGGGCGTGCCTTATCGCGAGGGGTTCATCAAGAACCGCTACATCGGTCGCACCTTCATCATGCCTGGGCAGGCTGTTCGAAAGAAGAGCGTCCGACAAAAGCTCAATGCGATTTCTGTGGAGTTCAAGGGCAAGAATGTGTTGTTGGTCGACGACTCCATTGTTCGCGGTACGACCAGCCGTGAAATTGTACAAATGGCGCGTGAAGCCGGTGCAAAGAAGGTAACCTTCGCTTCAGCTGCGCCACCTGTGCGTTTCCCCAATGTGTACGGCATTGACATGCCCACCCGAGACGAGCTGATTGCATCGGGTCGCAGTGATGAGGAAATTTGCGCTGAAATCGGCGCGGATGCCTTGTTCTACCAGGACATTGAAGACATGAAGCGGGCTGTGCGTGATTTGAATCCAAAGATTCAAACCTTTGATGCCAGCTGTTTTGATGGGCATTACATCACTGGTGATGTGACCACTGAATACCTCGATCGACTGGAGTACATGCGCAAGCACCCCGAAGTGATTGAATCCGGTGGCTTGCAAATGAACCTTGGCTATTCAGCCAATCAGTGATGATGTGTTTTGGATCAAATGCGATCTTGGCTGCTTTTGCTCGGCTACTTCGGGTAAAATACTCAACTTGTTGATTAAAAAGCGCGAAATGGTTCGCGCTTTTTGTTTGTGCAGGGCGATTTGACTATGTCACTGATAGTTCATAAATACGGTGGCACCTCGATGGGGTCCACAGAACGTATAAAGAATGTAGCCAAGCGAGTGGCCAAGTGGCACCGCGCCGGTTACCAAATGGTGGTTGTGCCGTCTGCCATGTCAGGCGAGACCAACCGGTTGATTGGTTTGGCCAAGGAAATTCAGGCAGAACCCGATCCACGTGAATTGGATATGCTCTGTTGCACAGGCGAACAGGCCTCGGTTGCCTTGTTGGCTATGGCGTTGAAGGCGGAAGGCCTTGATGCAATCAGCTTTTCTGGTTGGCAGGTTCCGATCAAAACCGACAGCTCACACACCAAAGCGCGCATCGAATCGATCGATGACGTCCGCGTGAAAGAACAGCTCAATGCTGGCAAAGTGGTGATCATCACCGGTTTTCAGGGTATTGATGAGATGGGCAATCAAACGACGCTTGGACGTGGTGGCTCTGATACCTCGGCTGTTGCGATCGCTGCAGCCATGGGCGCAGCCGAGTGTTTGATCTACACCGATGTGGATGGTGTTTACACCACTGACCCGCGTGTGGTGCCGGAAGCGCGCCGTATGCGTGTGGTTTCTTTTGAAGAAATGTTGGAAATGGCTTCTTTGGGTTCCAAGGTGCTGCAAATTCGTTCAGTCGAATTTGCCGGCAAATACCGGGTTCCAACCCGCGTGCTTTCAAGCCTGACCGACCCTAATATGTCGCTGGACGAAGAAAAAGAGTCCGGTACGCTGATTACCTTTGAGGAAGATGAACATATGGAACAAGCCGTTGTTTCCGGTATCGCTTTCAACCGTGATGAAGCGAAGGTGACCATTCGTGGTGTTCCTGACAAGCCCGGCGTTGCTTACCAGATTTTGGGTCAGGTTGCCGATGCGAATATTGATGTGGACATGATCATTCAGAACCAGGGTTCAGATGGCACCACTGACTTTACGTTTACTGTGCATCGCAACGAGTTCACCAAAGCCATGGAATTGTTGAAGAACAAGATCCAGTCCAATGTGGGTGCGCGTGAAGTGTCTGGCGACACCAATGTGTGCAAGGTTTCAATCGTGGGTATCGGCATGCGCTCACATGTCGGTGTGGCCAGTTTGATGTTCAAAACACTGTCGGAAGAGGGGATCAACATTCAGATGATTTCAACTTCTGAAATCAAGGTGTCTGTACTGATTGACGACAAGTACATGGAGTTGGCAGTGCGCTCCTTGCACAAGGCTTTCGGCCTTGAAGGACTTGCTGCTTGATTGATGTTGATCAATTCGGCGATTTGCGCCGTTAATCAACATTGAAGCCGAAAACGTGTATAATTCGGCGTTCTGGAGACGTGGCCGAGAGGTCGAAGGCACTCCCCTGCTAAGGGAGCATGCGGCCAAAAACTGCATCGAGGGTTCGAATCCCTCCGTCTCCGCCAAATTAAAAAGGGACCCCACAAGGGTCCCTTTTTTGCATTGGCGTTGAACAATACGCGTCGTTTGTCCTTATTTCATTTCTATAAAACGCACTGCAGGCGCAGATCGAACTTCGAGTTGCTGTGTGTGTGGGTGCAAGTCGCCATCAAGCTGCCAGGCAGTTGGCTCTTCAAACTCAAAAGCCATGTGTTGGCTGCTTGATCGATCGATTCCAACACTGTGTGGCATGCGGCCGCGCCAAATATTAAACAAGTTCACAACCAAAGCCAGTTTGTTGGGCACACCCGCAAGTACACACATGTGAGCCCGAGCATTGGGCCCACCGCTGTCAGATACTCGGAAGCGCAATGGCAGGCAACGTATGGAAAGTGCCAGGCACGCTTGCCAGGAAAATGCAATTGTTGGGCCGTGGTCGCTTTGCATTTTCCCTTTGACTGTGGAGAACATGGCTTTGACCGAAGGGCGATTCAAAACGATGCCGATAGCGAGCTTGGCAATCAGTTTCATCGCTGCCCAAGGGCCGCTGCCAAGGGCGTAATACGCGTGCATAAAATTAACAGTAACCCCAAAGCCGAAAACAAAGCCGAACTGACCGGTTGATGTCCGAATGGGGTACCGCGCACCCATGTGGCTTTGAAGTTGTTGATGGTTGGCCGTTAGCCAGGCAATGGCTTTCAATGGTGGCGTGTTGGGGTATACGTCCCAGGCGATCATGTTCATGGTGCCCGCATGAACCGGGAAAATGGGCGGAACATTGGCTTCGCCCCACACCTTGGCGGCGCAGCCGATGACCACTGAGACTGTACCGTCGCCGCCAAAAGGCACCAAAACTGTGGGTGGCTTGTCTTTATACCGCTGCAGGGTGTTTTCCAGGGCTTGCAGATTATCGGTCAACTCGATATGGCCAGCGTTGCCTAGAATTTGGTGCAGCTTGGCCAGCGTGCCGCCCGACTTTTCATTCTTTAAATATCCTGCTTTGGGGTTGGCTAGAAGGAGGATCAACGCGTTTACTCCGATGTGAAAGGTATTCTTATTGTTCGATACAGCTATACATTACCCGGATATTGTCACTCGTGTGGAGGATGGTTGTGTAACAGATCTGTCTTCTACACTGGGTTTTCCTTCGTTGGGGCGTGTGAGATCAAAAAAATGATGAACCTGTATCGGGTATTGGCCAACTTCCGTTTGGCCACCAAGTTGTCTTTTGTTGCAGTGCCGGTGTTGTGTATCTTGGCGGTGTTGTTGTTTCAGTATGTGTCCACGGTCAGAAGTTTGATTGATGCGACCGCACATGAAATCGAAGGGGCCGATTACATCAAGCCTCAAATGGAGTTGATTCAACAAATACAGGTTCACCGTGGGTTGATGCAGGTCGAATTGGCAGGTGATCAGAGTGTCAGGCAGCGGCGTGAAGCGGTTGGCCAAGACGTCAATACGCGTTTTCAGGCCTTGATTCAGAGTTTGCCTGCCGACTGGTTTGTGACACGAAAATTCCTGAGCGAGCAAAAAGAGGTTTGGAACAGTATTTATTCCAGCGCTGGTTCATTGAACAGCGCAGACAGTTTTTCACGCCACTCGCAGCTGATCGCCTCGGTGATCAAAGCCATTCGCCTGGCGGCCGATGACAGTACCATGACTTTTGACCCTGCGCCTGGTACGTATTATCTGGTTAGCGCCGCCAACTTTCAAATGCCTCAAGTGCTTGAAAACATGGGTCAAATGCGAGGTGCGTTGTCCGGCATGGTGGGCAAAGCGGCTTTTGATCCTTACACAGTGGGCATGTCAAATTCCCTATTGAATTCAACCCGTTTTCTGGGGCAAGACATCATTGACAGCATTGACAAGGCCGAGTTGGCGGGTGAAGTGTTTGAAGGCAACTTGAAACAGCAGGCAAGTCAGTTTCAAGACGTGTTAACCAACATGAGCAGCATGGTTAAAGGGCTTGAAAACAGCATGGGCTCAACGACTGGGGAACAGGTGTTTAATGAGTTCACTGGGCACATCAATGTATTGGTTGCATTGCAAGACAGTATTCTGCGTGAATTGAAGAGTGCGTTGATAAGTCGACATTCGGAGCAGCAATCAGCCTTGTATGCCACTTTGGGACTGGCAGCTGTGATTGCGATGTTGGCAGCGGTGTTGTCTGTGATGATTTTCAAGTCGATTCGAATCAATATTCAAACGATGACGGAACAGACTTCTGCGCTGGCTGTGGGTGACCTCACCAGTCGCGCTGTGGTTGCGTCCAACGATGAGTTTGGGCTTGTGTCGCGCGATCTTGAGAAAGTTCGTGTTGAACAAGCGAGAATCGTGACGGGTTTGCGTCAAACGTCAGAGCAATTGCTTGAAAGCTGCACGGTGGTGAATACGGCGACAGGACAGGTGCTTGTGGGCGCATCGGAGCAGGCCGATGCGGCATCGGCTGTGGCCAGTTCGGTTGAAGAGTTGACGGTGTCTGTTTCACAGGTGTCTGAATACGCTGGCCAGGCCCATGCATTGGCGGTGAAGGCTGGACGATCTTCAAACGAGGGTCAGTCCAGGGTGCGATCTACACGCGAGGCCATGGTGGATATTGCCCATGCATCCGAGGCTCTGTCGAGCCGAATCGCTTCTTTGGGTCAACGTTCGGAGGGTATTTCTTCGATTATTCAAGCGATTCAAGGCATTGCAGAGCAGACCAATTTGCTGGCACTGAATGCAGCCATTGAGGCTGCGCGCGCTGGCGAGCAGGGGCGGGGTTTTGCCGTGGTGGCTGACGAGGTTCGACAGTTGTCAGAGAAGACTGCTGAATCCACTCGTAATATTGCTGATTTGATTTTCGGCATTCAAACTGACACCCAAGACGCAGTTTCCCAAGTCAGTGGTTGGGGCACGAAGGTGAAGCGCAGCCTTGATGATGCGACCGTGGCCGATGAAACCATGGGGGAAATAAGTGCCAATGCGTCTGAAACCGAAAATGCTGTGGATGAGATCAGCGTGGCTTTGGGCGAACAAACCAACGCGGCCAATTTGATTGCGCAAAAGATGGAGCACATTGCTCAAATGACTGAAGAAAGCCGTGCGGCTTCCGAAGAAGTGAACAAGGTTAGTACGGATTTGAGAGAAGTGACCAATCAATTGACTGGTTTGATTGGCAAGTTCAAGCTGGACGAGAAAGCCGCTTAAGCCCATTTGCAGCGGTCAGTCTTGATTCCGAATTGATTGTATTTAACAAAAAACCACTGCAGCACGTTGGCTGCGGTGGTTTTTTGTTTGTCAAATCAGGGCTTGGTGTGCTTTTGCAGGTAAGCCAAGGCTTCTTGAACCTGGTCGATCAACACCAGAATCAGTTCGTTGGGCTTGGCTGCATCCAGTGCGGTCTGGATGGCTTTGAATTCACCACGCATTTCTTCAATGGTTTGACCTGTCGGTGTGCTGCTTTGGGCAATGCCTTCTTGGAGTAGGGCGAGTGTTTCGCCGTCGGGGCGGCCACGTTGGCAAGCGTCTTCATACACAATAATGTGATTGAAGAAGCCGCCGATCAATCGGCCTTGTTCGATGATGTCCTGGTCTCGTCGGTCGCCCGCAGCACTGATCACAATCGTGCGTTTGCTGGCAGGTATGGTTTTCAGTGTGTTGACCAGTGTGCCCACGGCATCTGGATTGTGGCCATAATCGGCGATCACAGATCCGTTGTTGTGCTTAAAGAAATTGAAGCGGCCCGGTACTGTGTCGGGTGTGGACTGGAAGCTGCCCAAGGCCGCTTGTATGGTGTTGAAAGGCACTTTCAAGCCGATGGCGGCCGCAATACCACACATCACGTTTTGTACCTGGAAGGTGAACAGACCGTTGTTGGTCAAGGGCACGTCTTTCAGGTCGATGCTTTGCTCGATGTCGTCGATGCAGATCTGAATGACGCGACCGTCGTGAATGATCACAGGGTGGCCTTTGGCGCGGTGGGCTGCCACGATGGCGTTGTCCGGGTTGCTGGTGAAGAACAACACGCGCCCTTGAGTGAGCTTGGCCATGCCAGCGGCGTGTTTGTCGTCGGCGTTGAGAACCGCCAAACCGGTGCTGGCAACGTTTTGTACCAAGATGCTTTTCAATAGAGCCAGGTCTTCTACGCTGTCGATGAAGTTCAAACCCAAATGGTCGCCTTCGCCAATGTTGGTGACAATGCCCACATCGCACAAATCAAATCCAAGGCCTTCTCGCAACATGCCGCCGCGAGCGCATTCCAGCACGGCCGCGTCGGTTTCAGGATGCATCAGCACCTTGTGGGCGCTTTTGGGGCCGCTGCAATCGCCAGTGTCAACCAGGTGACCGTTTACAACCACACCTTCGGTGCCGGTGTAACCGACGCGCAGGTTGTGGTAGCGCAATATGTGCTCGATCAGGCGCACAGTCGTGGTTTTTCCATTGGTGCCAGTGACCGCAACCACGGGTATGCGCCCGTTTTCGTTCTTGTCGAACATGAGGTCGATGACCGCTGCACCCACATCACGGCCTTTGCCAATGGAGGGCTCAAGGTGCATGCGCAGCCCCGGGGCTGCATTCAATTCAACGATGCCGCCACCTTGTGCTTCAAGTGATTCGTCCACGCGCTGGCACACCACGTCGACGCCACACACGTCGATGCCGATTTGCTGTGCAGCTTGAATAACCATTTTGGCCATCTCGGGGTGTACGTTGTCTGTCACATCGGTTGCGGTGCCCCCGGTGCTCAGGTTGGCATTGTTGCGAAGAACGACTCTCACACCTTGTTCCGGCACCGACTCGGCTGTGTAGCCTTGCTTTTTAATTCGCGCAATGGCAATTTCATCGAGTTTGAGCTTGCTCAGCGCGCTGCCGTGCCCTTCGCTGCGAAGCGGGTTGCGGTTTTCGATTTCGATCAGTTCTTTGATGGTGTGTACGCCATCGGCAACCACAGAGGGTGGTTCCCGCCTGGCAGCTGCAACGAGCTTGCCGCCCACAACCAAGAAGCGGTAATCGTGGCCGGGTATGAATTCTTCGACGATGGGTACGCCACTGCCATATTTCTTGGCTGCGTCGAATGCCACCTTCAGGTGTTCTTCATCGACGATATTGACAGTCACACCTTTGCCTTGGTTGCCGTCGCTGGGTTTGATCACCACGCCTTTTTTGGTTGTTTGAGTTAGTTCCCGAAAGGCAACAATGGCCTCTTCGAAAGTGTGCACCAGCCGACCTTTGGGTGTGGGAATACCTGCGGCGGACAGGATTGTCTTGGTGAGGTCTTTGTCCTGTGCAATTTCTTCCGAGATGGCAGAGGTGGTGTCGGTTTCTGCGGCCTGAATTCGACGCGCCTTGGAGCCCCAGCCCAACTGCACGAGGCTGCCTTGGGTGAGGCGACGAACGGGAATGCCACGGCGCAGGGCCGCATTCACGATGGAACCGGTGCTTGGCCCGATTTTGCAGTCTTCGTAGATGTCTCGCAGCTTTTCAACGGTGGTTTGGGTGTCGAAATCTTCTCCCGCCAGCGCCGCAAGAACCATTTGATGTGCGGCTTCAAATGCGGCCAGTGCAAGGCTTTCTTCTTCGTACTGAACCACCACGCGGAAATAACCGGTGCTGCTGTTCTCGGCGACATGCGAGAAAGTGACCTGTGAGCCTGCTTCAACCTGCAGCCGCAGCGCTGCACGACTCAAAATATGCGACAAAGCAATGTTGGTTTGCTCAAAGCCAGTGGCACGCAGCGAACCCAAGCCGGGCAGGCAGCTTCGAACACGCATTTCAACATTGGCAAAACGGTCGTAAATGCGTTCGTTTTCTTCACAAAAAACCAAGGCTTCAATGCTGGTGTTTTTGCTCCACAAATTGGGGCCGCGCAGGGCGCGAATGCGTTCAATTTTCATATTTATTGGTGACCTTGTTCTTGCATCAGCTTTGAATTAGTAACGTTGACGAATGTCTGCCCGAAGCA